>CAWKKK010000001.1:0-20690 GCA_963850165.1 uncultured Acidobacteriaceae bacterium
CTCTCGCCCCAGGCTCGCTTGCGGAGTTGTCCGATCAAGAATCCGCCGTCGAAGTGCCACGGCCGATGGAAGAGGCGCGCGCATGGCTGGCGGCCATAGTCGACTCCTCCGACGACGCGATTATCGGCAAGGATTTAAACGGAACGATCACCGCCTGGAATCGCGGCGCCGAGAAGATCTTTGGCTATTCGGCATCGGAGGTCATGGGCAAACCAATGCTAATGCTTTTCCCGCCGGACCTGGTTGACGAGGAGACGGACATTCTGGCGCGCATCCGGCGCGGCGAGAGCGTGGAACATTTCGAGACTGTCCGGGTGCGGAAGGATGGCAGAAAGATCGAGGTTTCCGCGACGATTTCGCCGATCAAAGACAGTTGCGGCGCCATTGTTGGCGCTTCCAAGATTGCCCGCGACATCACCGAGCGCAAACAGGTTGAAGACCGGCTCGTGGGACAGACGGAAGAACTCTCCCGGCAAGCCGAGGAACTGGCCCGCTCGCGGCAGGCTCTCGAAACTCAGACGCTCATGCTTCAGTCCGTGCTGGACAGCATTGGCGAGGGACTGGTAGCCGCCGATGAGACGGGGAAATTCATTCTTTGGAATCCAGCCGCTACCAGAATCATCGGGCTGGGCGCGGCGAACGTTCCCCCGAGCAGTGGACCGCGCACTATCGAACGTATCTGCCCGATACCGTGACGCCTTTCCCGCCGGAGCAGAATCCCTTGTTGCGCGCCATTCACGGAGAGGTGTGCACGGTCGAGATGTTTGTGCGCAATCCCGAACTCGACGAAGGGGTCTTGATCGAGGTCAGGGGCGGTCCCCTGATAGGCAAGGACGGTGGGGCGCTGGGCGGCGTGGTCGCTTTCCGCGATATCACTCGGAGAAAAGCGGACGAGCGGGAAATCCGCAAGCTCAACGAAGAACTCGAAGAGCGAGTTGTCGAGCGCACCGCGCAACTGGCAGCTGCGAACCAGGAGTTGGAGGCTTTTACCTACTCCGTTTCCCACGATCTGCGCGCACCACTGCGGCATATCGGCGGCTTTTCCAAGATCCTGCTCGAGGACTTTGGCCCCGGAATGCCCGCGGAAGCACAGGCTCACCTGCAACGCATCGAAGATGGCGTCCGCCGCATGGGGCGGCTGGTGGACGAACTGCTGAATCTGGCGCGGGTTGGCCGTCACGCCCTCGAACTCCAGGCCACGGAGCTGAATTCGGTGATCCAGGAGGTCGTGTCACTGCTGCAACCGGAAGTTGCGAGGCGAAGCGTTAGCTGGAAGATTGCCAACCTGGTTCTGATCCGTCAGGTCTTTCAAAATCTGCTGGCCAACGCACTCAAGTTCACGCGGACCCGGGAGCACGCCGTAATCGAGATCAGTTCCCGGCAGAAAAACGGGCAGATGGTCATCGCGGTTCGCGACAACGGCGTGGGCTTCAACATGAAATACAGCGACAAGTTGTTCGGCGTTTTTCAAAGGCTGCATCGGGCGGAAGACTTCGAAGGCACCGGCATCGGTCTGGCCACCGTGCACCGCATCATTCACAAGCACGGAGGCCGGGTCTGGGCGGAAGCAGAGATGGACAAAGGCGCGACATTTTACTTCACGCTCGCCGTTGCCAACCCAACTAGGACCGAATCTGCAGCGGTTTGCCGGGGTGAGGACAGATCAGCCGAAGCCACGCACGAGACCGCTGCCGCAGGAGTCAAATTATGAACTCAGGTGAAGTCGATATTCTTTTGGTCGATGATAGTCCAGAGGACGTGGACCTTACTCTGCATGCCTTGCGCGCGGAAAATCTGGCCAACCGCTTCTTCGTGGCGCGCGATGGAGAGGAAGCGTTGGAATTCCTGTTCTGCACCGGGCCCCACGCCGAACGCTCCTTCGATCATCCCCCAAAACTGGTCTTGCTGGATCTGAAGCTGCCCAAGGTCGATGGCATGCAGGTCCTGAAGCGGGTTAAAGGCGATGAGCGAACCAGGATCATCCCCGTAGTTCTGATGACTTCCTCGAAGGAGGAGCGGGACCGGGTTATCGGCTATAACCTGGGCGTCAACAGTTACCTGCAGAAACCGGTGGACTTCGACGAGTTCCGGAAAATGGTGAAGCTGATGGGGCTGTACTGGCTGGTCACTAATCAGCCTCCCGTGACCAATGGGCTGGGCACAGGCCGCAAAGAAGACGCAATGACAAAGCAGGCGCAACGACCATGAGCAGTGCCGGGACCAAGCTCGAAAAGCAGGACTCCGCCGAACCGCAGCCCAAGCTGCGCGCCTTGCTGGTGGAAGACAACGCTCTCGACGCCGAGCTAGTGGTGCGAGCGCTCCACAAGGACGGCTTCGATGTTATTGCCGATGTCGTGCAGGATGAGGCCGCGTTTGCCCAGGCGCAGCGCGCTCATCCGCCGGAGATTGTGCTGGCCGATTACAACCTGCCGAACTGGAAGGGGATGGAAACGTTGAAGATGCTGCGCAGCGAAGGGCTCGATATCCCCATGATTCTGGTCTCGGGCGCGCTCGGCGACGTGACGGCGGTGGAATGCATTAAACAAGGCGCTACCGATTATGTTCTCAAAGACGGTCTGGCGCGCCTGCCCGAGGTGATCCGCCGCGCCTTGCGGGAAAAAAACGAACGCAGCTTGCGCCTTCAAATGGAAGAGGATCTGGCCCGGAAAGTGGATGAACTGGCCCGCTCCAATTCCGACCTCGAGCAGTTCGCCTATGTCGCGTCGCATGACCTGCAGGAACCGCTGCGCATGGTGACGGCCTACACCCAGCTTCTGGCCGAACGTTATCACGGCAAGCTCGACGAGAATGCCGACAAATTCATCGGCTATGCCACCGAAGGGGCTCTGCGCATGCAGGTTCTCATCCAGGATCTGCTGGCGTTTTCGCGAATCGGCCGGAACAGCGCGACCAGCGGGAGCGTCGATTGCAATGCCGTGATTGCCGAGGTGCTGCTCGGTCTGGCTCCCGCCATTCAGGAGAGTGGCGCGACCGTGACCCATGCGGAGCTTCCGGCGGTTTGGGCAGACCGCACGCAGGTGGCGCAGGTCTTCCAGAATCTGATCGGGAACGCCATCAAGTTTCGCGGGAAAGAACCGCCAGTGATTTCCCTGCACGCTGAAAAGGCGGACCAGCGTTGGCTGTTCAGCGTGGGGGACAACGGAATCGGAATTGCGCCGGAGTACGCGCAAAACATTTTTGTCGTCTTCCAGCGTCTGCACGCCCGCAGCGAATACGCGGGCAACGGCATCGGCCTGGCAATCTGCAAGAAGATCGTCGAACGCTACGGCGGGAGGATCTGGATGGAGTCGCAGGCCGGTTCCGGTTCCACCTTCAAGTTCACGCTGCCCGGCGGTGGTCCGGATGGGAAAGAAGAGGCCCGGCCATGAAGACAGGGCCCGACATCCTGATCGTGGACGACAACCCGGCGGACGTGGCTCTGGTACGCGAAGCGCTGGCGGGAAGCAAGCATCGCAGCCAGATCACCAGCGTTGCGGACGGCGTGGAAGCGATGGCTTTTTTGAACCGCAGGGACAAATTTGCGGCCGCGATCCGGCCCGACCTGGTCATCCTGGACCTGAATCTGCCGAAGCGGGACGGGCTGGCCGTGTTGGCCGCGATGAAGGCTGGCCCGGAGTTGCGCCGGATTCCGGTCGTGATCTTCAGCACCTCCCAGTTGCGCAAGGATGTTGTGCGCAGCTACGAAATGGGCGCGAACTGTTACGTCAACAAGCCGGGAAATCTGGCTGAGTTTTTTTCGGCGGTCAAATCCATCGAAGAATTCTGGTTCGGTTTTGTAAACCTGCCGCCACAAGGAGAGTAGGAGAATAATGGGTCGCCAAACCACAAACGTATTGCTGATTGAAGACAACCCCGGCGACGCTGACCTGGTGCGCCTGCGGCTGGTGGAAGGCAAGACTCCAGTCAACGTCAATTGCGTCAACCGGCTGTCGGACGGGCTTGCCTCGCTGACC
Source organism: uncultured Acidobacteriaceae bacterium (assembly GCA_963850165.1). GTDB lineage: Bacteria > Acidobacteriota > Terriglobia > Terriglobales > Acidobacteriaceae > Sulfotelmatobacter. Next base: position 3,975 of record CAWKKK010000001.1, read on the forward strand.
AGGGAAACGCCCTCGGTCGTCCTGTTGGATCTGAACCTTCCCGACAGCCACGGCGCGGAAACCTTTCGCCGCGTCATGGAGCACGCGCCCAATGTGCCGGTCGTCGTGCTTTCCGGCCAGGATGATGAGGTACTGGCGATGAAGGCCGTCCATCAGGGGGTTCAGGATTACCTGATCAAGGGCGATATCACGAGCAAGCACCTGGAGCGGGCGATCCGCTACGCGGTGGAACGGCAGGGACTGTTGCGCTCGCTGGAAATCAGTCAAAAACAGCAACTGGAGTTCAAGAATCGCTTCCTGTCGCACGTCTCGCACGAATTACGCACGCCGCTGACCTGCATTCACCAGTACGTGTCTCTGCTGGTGGACGGATTGGCCGGCCCCTTGTCGCCCGACCAGATCGATCACCTGAAGACCATCCTGAAGAGCGTGAATCAGTTGCACGCCATGATCCGCGATCTGCTCGAAGCCACCCGGGCCGAGGGCGGCAAAATGCGGATCGAGCCCCGCTGCATCGCGCTCGGCGAACTGGTTCAGCAGACCATTGCCATGATGCGTCCCATGGCGGACGAAAAAAAGATCGGGCTGGAAATCGGACTGGATCAACGCCTGCCCCTGGTACACGCCGATCCCGACCGGGTGCTCGAGGTGCTGATCAATCTGGTGGAGAATGCGATCAAGTTCACGTCGGCGGAGGGGTCGGTCATGGTTCAGGCCAGCATGGTGGAAGCCGACCCGGGCTGCGTCTACATTTCGGTCAGCGATACCGGCCGCGGCATCGGTCCGGAGGCCAAAGCGCTGATCTTTGAACGCCTTTACCAGGACCCTGATTCCGTCGACAACAACCGCTCTGGATTAGGCCTGGGGCTATTCATCTGCCGAGAAATCGTCCGGCTGCATGAGGGACGCATCTGGGTTTCGAGCGAACTCGGCCAGGGCAGCACTTTCACATTCACTCTGCCCACTTACTCCCTGGCCAAGCTGCTGGCCCCGGTCATCGTTCATCAGGGTTATTTGCGTCCGTCATTCGTGCTGGTGAGGGTCGAACTCGCGCCGCTCTCCAATCCTCCGCGGGGCAATTGGAAGGAAACCTGGCTGCAGGGTTTGGAGATCCTGCGCCGCTGCGTTTATCTCGACAAAGACCTGGTTCTGCCGCCCATGGGCACGTCGGGGACAACCGAGACCTTTTTCGTCGTCGCCTCGGTCGACCTGCAGCGTTCCGGAAACATGACCACGCGCATTCGCGAACAATTGGAACGCGTGGCCGATCTCAAGACCAAATGCACAGTGACCATCACCACGCTTCCGGTGGAGCTTCCGTCGGGCCCTATGGGAGAAACCGTGGAAGAGCAGGTCCAGACGGTGGCGGCCTGCGTAACTCAAATGATTTTGACCAGCAGGGAACAAAAACAATCGTGCGCCGGAAACGGCGCACCAGGTGTTAATTGATAACCCACAACCATTAAGGAGAATTTCAATGCCAAACCCGAAGATTCTGGTAGTCGACGATGATCCCGATCTTGTGCGTGCCCTGCGGCTGCGCCTGCGAGCCAACAACTATGAAGTCACCACTGCCTCGGATGGCTATGCCGCGATCGCCTCCGCCCAGAGAGAGCGCCCTGCCCTGATTATTTTGGATCTTGGCTTGCCTGTCGGCGATGGCTTCGTGGTTCTTGACCGGCTGCAAAACAGCGACACTCTGGCCGGAATCCCGGTCATCGTGCTGAGCGCGCGCGATCCCCAGACCAACGAAGAGCGCGCCCTGAAGGCCGGGGCTGCGGCATCTTTCAGAAGCCCGCCGACAACGACGAACTGCATGAATGTGATTCGGGTCAGTCTTAGCGCCGGGACGGTGCAGCCCGCGGCCTGGCCTTCGTAAGACTGCGGACACCGTTGTCACCTTGAGGCCCGCGTTTTTCGCGGGCCGAAGAGCCTGCCCTGAGCCTGCCGAAGGGATCCGTGTACTCCGCTGGGTGGCGCAAGTCACCCCGACGAGTTGCACCCCTACCGTTTGCCTTAAGACGTTCCAGCCCAGTCGGATACAAGATTCCACACAAACCTCTAAAAAACCATACTTGATTTCCCGAAACCCATCTATAATCTCGGAAGTTGCTTTAGATAAGGCACTTAGCAGTTCCGGACTCGGGAAACGACATGGCAGCGAAGTTGCTCATCGAGCATCAGGCAAGTATTGAACTGCCGGAAGGCGCTCTGCGGCTTGCCGGCCAACCTGCAGGGGTGCCGCTGAAACCCATGAACCGGGAAAGCCAAGTCCGCTCGGTTGCTGTCCTCCTGTTCGTTCTGACCGTGGCTGCGGTCATCTTTGCCGGCCTCAATTTCAACGCCGAGTGGAAATTCCTGGTTCCGGATGACGGCGTCTGGTGGGTCGAAAACGGCGGTCGCCTGACGGCCGATCGGGTCGATCCCAGCGGACCGGGCGCCAAGAGCGGCATCAAACCCGGCGACCAACTGGTTTCAATCAACGGGCAGGATGTCCAGAATATGTCGGGGCTGGAGCGCCAGCTCTACCGCAACGGTGTCTGGTCAAAGGCCTCGTATTCCCTGCTTCGGCAATCCGTTCCTCTCGATTCCAGCGTGATTCTGGTTCCGGCGGAACGCTCGCTCAACAACTGGCTGCGGCTGATTGCGCTCATCTATCTGGGCATCGGTCTCTACGTCCTGCTGCGCCGCTGGACAGCTCCCGGATCGACGCACTTCTACATCTTTTGCCTGGTTTCGTTTATCGCCTATTCCTTCAAGTACACCGGCAAGCTGAACGATTTCGACTGGACGATCTACTGGGGCAACATCGCCGCCGGAGTGCTGCAGCCCGCCCTGTTCCTTCACTTCGTTCTCACCTTCCCTGAGAAACGCGAGATTGTGCGCAAGCATCCCTGGCTGCTGGCGCTGGTTTACGTGCCGGGAGCGGTGCTGCTGGCGGTGCACGTCACCGCCATGCGCTGGTTGCAGGCCAGCGAGCGGCTGCGCTGGAACCTCGACCGGATGGAGATGTCCTACGGATCGCTGTTCTTTCTGGCAGCTGCCGTCGTGCTCTGGTATAGCTACCGGCGCGCCAGCACCACGATTCTGCGGCAGCAGTTGAAGTGGGTGACCCGCGGCACTGTCCTAGCGATCGTTCCTTATACCCTGTTCTACGTCGTCCCTTACCTGATGGGTTCGTTGCCCGGCGCAACCATGAAGGTGTCGGCGCTGTCGCTGGCGCTGCTGCCGCTCACTTTCGGCTATGCCATCTTCCGTTACCGCCTGATGGATGTGGACCTCATTTTCAAGCGCGGCGTGGTCTACACCCTCGCCGCGGCGATCGTGGTGGGAATGTATTTTGCCCTGGTGGCGGGGGTGGCGCTGCTGGTGCACAATTGGCGGCCCAGTTCCGGTCCCATGGGCTTGGTCTTGGCTGTGGTAGTCACAGCGCTGCTGTTCGATCCCGTCCGCAAATGGATTCAAGACCACATCGACCAGTTCTTCTACCGCACCAGCTATGACTACCGCCGCACGCTGCTCGAGTTCGGCCGTGAGTTGGGTGCCGAGACCAACCTGAATACTTTGCTCTCTTCTCTGATCGACCGCTTGTCCCGCACTCTCGCGGTCGACCGCATGGCGATCTTTCTCGCCGGCGACGCGCCCGGACAAGAAAGGCCGGGACAATTTGCGCTGGCCAAATCCTTCGGCCTGACGGTGCCCGGCAACATCGATCTCTCGTTTCTGAGCGAGCCCCGGCCGCAGCCAGCTGGCCATCTCTTCTTCGAAAACACGCACCAGGTGCCGCGCGAGACGCCGGAGGCGCAGCAAGCCATCGCCCGGCTCGATCTGAATTACTACATTCCCTGCCAGGCCCAGCAGAAAACCATCGCCGTACTCGGGCTGGGCAAGACTACCCAGGGTGACTTCCTCTCCAGCGAAGACATGGAATTGCTCGAGACCCTGGGTGGCTATCTCGGTATCGCGATTCAGAATGGACAGCTCTACGCCTCGTTGCAGCAGAAAGCGGCGGAGTACGAGCGCCTCAAGGACTTCAACGAAAACATCGTCGAATCCATCAACGTCGGCGTGATGGCGCTCGACATGGAAGACCGCATCGAGAGTTGGAACGCCCAGATGGAAGTGATGTATGCCGTGCCGCGCTGGCAGACCCTGACCCAGCCACTGAAAACCGTTTTCCCCGCGGAGTTCGTGGAAGAGTTCGATCGCATGCGGCAGGACGCGGGCATTCGCAACCTGTACAAATTCCGCTTGAAGACGCCTGCGGGTGAAGTCCGCACCGTGAATGTGGCCATCGCCCCGCTGGTGACGCGCAAGTTCCAGGTCATTGGCCGGCTCATCATCATGGATGACATCACCGAGCGCGTCGATCTCGAAGCCCAGCTCTCCCAGTCCGACAAACTTTCGTCCATCGGCCTGCTGGCGGCCGGCGTGGCTCATGAAGTCAACACGCCCTTGGCCGTGATCTCCTCCTACACCCAGATGCTGAGCAAGCAACTGCAGGGTGATCCGCAGAAGTCGAGCCTGCTGGAAAAAATTACGCGGCAAACCTTCCGCGCATCGGAGATCGTTAACAATTTGCTGAATTTCTCGCGCACCAGCGGCAGCGAGATCGGCGATGTGGATGTGAACAAAGTGATCGCCGACACGCTGGCGCTGCTGGAACATCAGTTCAAAGTCGCCAAAGTCGAAGTGCAGAACGCGCTCGCGCCCAAGTTACAGCCGATCCAGGGGAATCCGGGAAGATTGCAGCAAGTGTTCCTCAACCTTTTCCTGAATGCCAAAGATGCCATGCCGGGCGGCGGTACGCTGCGCGTGGCCACGATGAACGGCGAAAGCGTGAGCGTCTCCGTGTCCGACACCGGAACCGGCATCGCGCCGGAAAACATTCAGCGCATTTACGATCCATTCTTTACCACCAAGACCTCGCCGCGTGAAGGTCAGGCTCGCGGCACCGGCCTCGGCCTTTCCGTCACCTACGGCATCATTCAGGAACACGCCGGCAAGATTCGCGTGGAGAGCCATCCCGGTACCGGCACCACGTTCACTCTCGATTTCCCTCTGAGCAAGAAGGCGGTCCCTTCCAAGGCCGAATATGTCTGATGCCGCCGTCATCTCGCGCACGTTTATGAATGGGACGCCCGGTCTCGCCGGCGCGGTGCTCATCATTGACGATGAAGCCGAGATTCGCGAGTCTTTGCAGACCCTGCTGGAGATGGAAGGCTTCGCCGTAGAAACCGCAGGCACCGGAGAAGCGGGCCTGCAGCGCATCGGCGAACATCCCTTCGACCTCATCCTGCTCGATCTCGCCCTCCCGGGCCGCGATGGCCTGGAAATTCTGACCGAGATTCGCGCCCACGAAACCCGGCTGCCCGTCATCATGATTACCGCCTACGGCACGGTAGAGAATGCGGTGCGCGCCATGCAGTCCGGCGCCGCCAACTTCGTGACCAAGCCCTGGGACAACGAAAAGCTTCTGGCCGACGTACGCGCCGCCGTGGGGTGGCGCCGAGCCGAAGAAGAGAACATCCAACTCAAGCGCGCCCTCAAGCAGCGCTACAACTTCGAGAACATCGTCGGCAAAAGCGAGCCGATGCTGAAGATCTTCGACCTCGTCGCCCAGGTCGCCAACAGCCGCTCCACCGTGCTCTTGCAGGGCGAAAGCGGGACCGGCAAAGAAGTCATTGCCAAAGCCCTGCATCTCAACTCGCCGCGGCACGACCGGCCTTTCGTCCCGGTCAACACCGGGTCCATGCCGACCGACTTGCTCGAATCCACTCTCTTCGGCCATGTCAAGGGTGCATTCACCAGCGCCATCGCCTCCAAGAAGGGCCTGTTCGAGATGGCGGACCGGGGCACGCTGTTTCTCGATGAAATTGCCACCATGGGCCTGGATACGCAGGCCAAGATTCTGCGCGTGTTGCAAGATCGCCGCTTCATGCACCTCGGCGGAGTGCAGGAAATGCAGGTGGATGTGCGCATCATCGCCGCCACCAACATCGATCTGCGCCAGTCCGTGCGCGAGGGTCGCTTCCGCGAAGATCTGTTTTACCGCTTGAACGTGATCACCATCGAGCTTCCTCCCTTGCGCCAGCGCAAAGAGGACATTCCGCTGCTGGTCGATTTCTTCCTGAAGAAGTACGCGGAGGAAAATGACCGCCCGGCTCGCCACGTGACGCCGGAAGCGCTGCGGCCCCTGATGTCTTACTCCTGGCCGGGCAACGTACGCGAACTGGAAAACGTAATCGAGCGAGCCGTGGTGCTTTCTTCCGGAGCGGAAATCGGCCTCGACCTGCTGCCCGATCATCTCCTGGGCCGCGGTTCAGCATTCACTCTGCACGATCCGCCGGCCGATGCTTCGTTGTTTGAAATCGTGGAAGACGTGGAGCGCCGCGTCATCATCGATATGCTGGAGAAGTGCAACTGGAACCAGACCGAAGCCGCCGAACACTTCAAAGTGCCGCTCTCCACTCTGAACCAGAAAATCCGCCGCCTGAATATCGAAATCAAGAAGAAAACGCGGGGATAGAAAAAAGTGGTCAGTGGTCAGTGGCTGGTGGTCAGTCACCCCGCACTCTACTTTCCGCAGCACAGCCAGCCCGATTTTTCTGACCCCTCACCACTGATCACTGACCACTGCCCACTGTGCTTCTGCTATAGTTTCGGGAAAGCTTGGGCCGATCCTTCTCGAAGGAGTGTGGCGCCGCGCTTTTCGAAACCGCATGGAACTCCCTTCGCCCACGTCCCTCGCTAAAGAAAACGTCCAGACAGTTCAGGATTACGTTCTGTTTTGCGGTCAGACAGTCGCGAATCTCTTTCGAAAGCCCCGGTACTTCGCCGACATGGTGCTCCAGGCGGACGCGATCGGCGTGGGATCGCTGCCCATCGTGGTGCTCACCGGCTGCTTCACCGGAGCGATTCTGGCGCTGCAGGCCTCGAACACTTTGGAGCGTTTCGGCTCCATCACCCTCGTGGGGCAACTGGTCTCCACTTCCATGGTGCGCGAGTTGGGGCCCGTGCTGACCAGCCTGATGGTGGCGGGGCGGAATTCCTCCGGCATGGCCAGCGAGTTGGGATCGATGGTGGTGACCGAACAGATCGACGCCATGCGGGCTCTGGGGACCGACCCCATGAAAAAGCTGGTCACACCGCGCGTGACCGCATCGGTGTTCATGCTGTTTTTCCTGACCATTATTTCCGATATCGTGGGCCTCGTCGGAGGTTTGTTCATAGCCAAAGTGCTGCTTCGTCTCGATGCCCGCCAGTACTGGTCCAACGCCTGGGAAACGCTGGTCTTTCAGGATGTGTTCATGGGGCTGAGCAAGCCGGTGCTCTTCGGCTTCATTATCGCGACCGTGGGCTGCTTCTACGGCATGAACGCGCGCGGCGGAACCCAGGGTGTGGGCCGCGCCACCACCCAGGCCGTGGTCGCGGCTTCCGTTCTGATCCTGGCGGGGGATTTGTTCCTTACGCGGTTCCTGATGGCCGTGCTCACTTACCACTAAACATAAATAAATGTCCGCGCCCACCTTGCCGCTCGATTCCGCTGCCCCCGCGACCGGGGGAAATTCCGCGCCAGTCATCGTGTTTGAAGATGTGAAGATCTCCTTTGCCGAGAACGAGGTCCTGCGCGGAATTTCCTTTCGTCTGGCGCGCGGCGAGACCAAGGCGCTGTTCGGCGTGGCTGGCTCGGGCAAGAGCCTGATTCTCAAGCTGGCGCTCGGACTGATCCAGCCGGACTCGGGACGCATTGTCGTCCTCGGAGACGACGTCACCCAGATGCGGGAGGAAGATCTGTTTAAGTTACGCCGCAAGATTGGGATGGTCTTCCAGGAGAGCGCCCTGTTCGATTCTCTTACCGTGCGCGAAAACGTCGCCTATCGCCTGATGGAAGAGCACGGAGTCTATGACGAGGATATCGATCGCAAAGTGCGCGAGGCGTTGCGCTTCGTGGAACTGGAGCACACGCTCGATCTCAATCCATCGGAGCTTTCCGGCGGCATGCGGCGGCGCGTGGCCATCGCCCGCGCGATCATTACGCAGCCCGAACTGCTGCTCTACGATTCACCCACCGGCGGTCTCGATCCGGTGACCTCGAACACCATCATCGAATTGATCGTGAAGCAACGCGATGTATACAAGACAAGCGCCCTGCTGGTCACCCACCGCCTGCAGGACGCCTTCACCATGGCCTCCAATCAGTTCGACACACAAACCAACCGCATGGTCCCGCTTCCACCCGGTCAGCATTGCGAAGTGCCCATGAGTTTTCTGATCCTGCGCGACGGCAAAGTAATCTTCGACGGCGACCTGCAGGCGCTGGCACACAGCACAGACGAGTACATCAGGGAGTACATTTCTTAGCAGTGATCAGTGATCAGTGATCAGTGGCCAGTGGTCAGTGGCCCGTCAGACCAAGGATGCCGTTCCCATCGCTTTTACTGACCACTGACCACTAATCACTGACCACTTTTTTTCACTTCATCAACTTCTCCACCTCTTCCGCGCCCGAAGGCAACGCGCCGCTCAGCTTGATCAGCTTGCCATCCGGATCGACAGAGTAATCGTCTTCGATGCGCACGCCCAGGTTTTCCTCGGGAATGTAGATTCCCGGCTCGATTGTGAAAACCATGCCGGGACCGAGCGGGACGTTGTAGTCATCGGGATCATGCACGTTCAGCCCGACGTAGTGCCCGAGGCCGTGGATGAAATACTGTCCCAGCGGCTGGCCATGCAGGTCTCTGCCATGAGTGTTGATGTAATCGAAGGCGACCTGATAGAGCGAATTGGCGCCGCCGCGCATGATGGTTGACTTGCCGGACTGGAATGCGGCCATGGCGGCCTGTTGCGCGCCCAGAACAATGTCATAAATCTCGCGCTGGCGCGGGGTAAAGTGGCCGTTAATAGGAAATGTGCGGGTGATGTCGGAGGCATACATCGAGTACTCGCCGGCGGCGTCGATTACCACCACGTCTCCGGACTTCATGACGTTGTCGTCGTCTGAGTAGTGCAGCACAGTCGAGTAGTAACCGGAGCCTACGATGGGTGCGTAGGCGACGCGCTCGCAACCGCGCTTGCCCCACTCATACTGCATGAGCGCAGAAATCTCGCGCTCGTTGACATTCGGCTTCACCGCCTTGAACGCAGCGAAGTGTGCGGCTACCGATGCATCAACGGCTTTCTGTATTAACACCATCTCTCCCGCGTCTTTGGTGGTGCGCAGCGACGAGATCATCGGCTTTACATCCTGAAAGGAGAGATACGCATTGAGCCGTTTCAGAAAAGCCAGCGGAGCGGTCGAAGGAGAAGTCTCACCGTGCCCAGCAACGTCGGTGTAAATGGCGGGACGGGCTGCGGCCACGTAGCGAGCCACTTCGTTGGGGAGTTGTCCCATATCTTCAACACGATCGAAGCCAGTAATCTTTGGCGCTTCAGGATTCTCCGCGCCCAGCTTGGGGCCAGTCCATTTTTCCTGGGTCAGATTGCGCGGAGGCAGAAAGAGAATCTCCGTATATGTCCGCGCTGGCGTGTCGCCTTTTGCCTCGGCAGCCGATGCGATCAGCAATGCTGCGCCCGGCTCGTTCAATCCCGAAAGATAAAAGAAATTGTCGTCCTGGCGGAAGCCATAAAGATCGTTCGGGCCATCGTTCTCGGTGGCTGCGAACAGAACGACCACGCCCGCAACTTTTTTGGCTAGGCCTTCGCGGCGTGCGTGATAGTCGGAGTTAGGCTGCCGGTCGAACGCAATACTCGACTCAACAGTTGCGAGAAGAAAAAAACCGGCAAAGACACTTGCCAGGAAAAGAGCAGACTGCGGCTTTCGCATCGGGTAATCCATCCATTCGTTTGACGTACGCCCATCCCCACCGTCATCGGGCGGCGTTGATTCTCGACAAAAACTCCAGGTTATTTCTGCCCGCCGGTGGCGCTTTGTTTCGCCTGCAGGAACGAGTCAACATTGCTCTTGTCGATCAAGGCAGAACCAGTATCCACGAAGGATGGGATCGGCGCAAAACTGTCCTTCGACCAGTCCGTATCGAGAGAAGGTGGCTTATGATGATAAAGATTGTCGAGCATTTGCATGCCCACGAAAGCCATGGTGTAGGGCTTCTGCGCGAGGGTGGCGGCGATGCCGCCCTTCTTGATCCAATCCAGTGTCTCGGGATCCGTATCCATCGCCATCACCACTTTGCCTGTAATCTTGTAGCTGTTCAGCACGCCGGCAACTTCCTTGCCTGATTGCGCTTCCAGGCAGACGAAGGCATCGACCTGATCTCTTTCCTTGCCAATGATTTGAGTGGTGGTATCGAAGGCGATGCGCGGGTCGCCTTGAATATCGACCACACGCGTGATCTTGATGCCGGCGTGCTCGAGCGCATCCCGGTAGCCGCGCAGACGGTCCTGCATGTTGTGCTGGTCGGGCATGGTGAAGACCACGACGTTGCCTTTGCCGTGCAACTCCTGCGCGAGGCGCATGCCGCCACTCACGCCGGCCGCATAGTTGTTGGTGCCGATGAAGAAGAGCCGCTTGCTGGCGGGAGCGTCGGAATCCATGGTGATCACCGGAATCCCGGCGGCGATCGCCTTGTCGATGCTGTCCTTCAGCAGCGCGGGATCGGTCACGCCGAGCAGGATGCCGGTAGCTTTCTTCTGCACTGCCTCGTTGAGCGCATCGCGTTCGGCTTTAGGATCGTAGCCGTTGGGGCCGACGAAGTCGGCGCGTACTTTGAACAGTCCCGCCGCCTTGGTGAAACCCGCGCCAGCCGCCTGCCAGTAAGGGACTTGGAGGTTAGCCGCCACGAATACGTAGTACTCGTCGGAATCGTGAGTGCCGCAACTGAGCAGCGTGGTGACGAACAGTGCTACAGCGAGAAGCGAGAACAGCTTGCGGAAGCCGAGCATAAGATCCTCCTTCGGACCACGAAGTCAACACGCTCTTCAACCGGCATGGCGGGCCCGATGGGAAACTTTTGGCGACTGGATTGTAACCGAGCAGTCAAGCGAAAGAAAGGTCTGTGTGCGGGGAAAGCTACAGGATGGCTTGGCCCGGACCGGTTTCCGGGAGTTCTGCATGCGATCCTGCGCCTTCGGCGTTCTGATCCGCAAGCCGTACCCATGCCAGCAGAACAAATGCGCCCATAAGAACGATTGAGACCAAGGCGCAGGCGCTGGTGATGTTGCTCACCTTCCACTGCACGCCGGCAGCATCGGCGAGCACGGACGGTCCAGCCCGCGGAATGGCAGCCGGCAGGTTTCCGGCCGCGGAAACTGCGTAAAACACCAGCGCCAGATGCCAATAGCCGGACGGCAATCGTTCAGGACTGCGTGTGCTCCGCCGAAGATAAAGGGCGAACAACTGGTAGATGACGTCCACCGTGAGATACCAGCCCAGGAAGTTGCTGACGGGAACGCAAAATAGGCTCCGCCCCTCACCCAGATCCAAGCGTGCAAGACCGTGCCCCAGATCGGATCCATCGCCAGATCCCAAGCGACCATAATGAAGGCAGCCGTCAAAGGCAGGGTCACGATGCGGGACCCGACCAGAGGATCTCCAAATCCCAGAATCAGCCGCGCCAGTATCCAGGAGAGGTAAGCCATTCCCACATAGGCAAGTCCCAGAAAGACAGGAACGGCGAAGAGCTTTGGACCCATCAGATCCGTAAAGTAGTAGTGCCCGTAGGGGAAGCCAGTAAGGACGCCGACGTTCTCGAAGATGTTCCCGATTACGAGGCAAAGGGCGATGAAAATGAGGATGCCGCGGACGCGGTAAAGCATGGCGCCGTGGATCAGGGCAAAGAGTGCTGCAGGAACCACGTGCAGCACGACGACGGCGAGCATCGGCACTCCGCCGGGGAAGGATCTGCAAGACCCTTGAGGCAGCGTAGAGCACAATGAGCGTCCAGAGCACCAGCATCGTTACAGTCTGGTTCCTGGCTATCTCGGAGGGCTCAGTCATAGTTCTCGACCTTACACTCCAACCGGAAATGGCTTGGTGTGGGTTTCCGCGCTAAGCTCGACACCAGCGAAACGTCCTTGCAGCAGTGACATCAATCCCGTGTACCAGTAGCCCACCACAAACAACAGGAGGAACGGAACGGTGACGAAGTTCTCGTTCTCGACGGCGTAGAACACCGTAAGCGCGAAGTAGCCGCCAATCACGAGTTCCAGCCAGGGCACCCAGCCCAGGCGCTTGCGGTATTTGGTAGCGCCCACTTTATCTTTCTTCGATTCCACGTGGTACTTGGGGGTGCGCGCGAACGCGCTCTCCTTGCCGATAAGCGCTTCGATCACAGCTTTGGTGTTGGTGATGGTCAATCCAATGCCGAGTGCCATCAGAACTGGCAGATAGAGCAGCGCCCGCGGCCAGGTCTTCGGAAAGAGTTCGCGCTGCGAAACCAGGTAGAAACTTGAAATGGAAAACGTCGACGCCATGAACAGCGGCAGGTCGATGAACAGCATCTGAAACCATCCCTGATAGAAGCGGATGATCATGGCCGGCAGCATCAGCACCGAGAGGACAATCATCAGCGGATAGCTGAGGTTCGCGGTGAGGTGATACCAGGCTTCGATCTTGGTGTGCAGCGGGGCGTCGCTGCGCAGCACGCGAGGCAGGATCTTCTTTCCAGTCTGGATCAGCCCTTTGGCCCAGCGCGCCTGCTGGGTCTTGAACGCGGTCATCTCCACCGGCAATTCGGCAGGACACTCCACATCCTGCAGGTAGATGAACTTCCATCCCTTGAGCTGCGCGCGGTACGAGAGATCTGTGTCCTCGGTTAGCGTGTCGTGCTGCCAGCCTCCAGCTTCATCGATCGCCGTGCGCCGCCAAACTCCGGCCGTGCCGTTGAAGTTGAAGAAGACTCCGCTGCGGGCGCGTCCCGAGTGCTCGAGCACGAAATGGCCGTCAAGCAGGATCGCTTCCACTTGCGTGAGGAAAGAATAGTTGCGGTTGATGTGCGTCCACCGCGTCTGCACCATGCCGATCTTCGGATCAGTAAAGTGATGGATGGTGCGCAGCAGAAAATCTTCTGGCGGAGTGAAGTCGGCGTCGAAGATGGCGACGAACTCCCCTTCCGCGGTCTCAAGGCCTTCGGCCAGCGCGCCTGCCTTGAATCCTTCGCGATTAGTGCGGTGATGGTAGGTGATGGGATTGCCCAGCGCGGCATAGCGTTCGACCAGGTTGCGGGCCACCTCGACGGTTTCGTCGGTAGAATCGTCGAGCACCTGAATATCGAGCTTCTCCCGCGGATACTTCAGCTTGCATATCGATTCGAGCAGCCGCTCGACCACGTACTGCTCATTGAAGATAGGCAGTTGCACCGTAACCCGCGGCAAATCCTCGAAGTACGCGGCCGGTTCGGTGGTGCGGTTTTTCTTGTGCTTGTAATACAGATAAACCAGAACGTAGCGGTGCATTCCGTAGGCGGCCAGCAGGATCAGCACAATGAAATACGGAATCAGCAGCGCGCGATCGAACGCGTCGGTGTGGTAAAGACCCTGAAAAGTCTTATCCAGCAAGTGGTGGCGAAGATAGGGCCCAATGCCTTTGGGGGCAGCCCACGCAGCCAAGGTCGAAGACAGGATGAGATCAGAATGGAGCAAGGAGTCGGGTGAAAACCTTTATTCTACCGGATTCGGCGGCTAATGCCGCGCCGCCCAAGCCAGACCATCCGGATCGTGACCAGCCTCGATGCGGCCAGCCACTTCCAGAGAATGAAGATTGATGACGGCGACGTAACCATCGGGAGAACATGTCACGAACGCGCGCGCCCCATCCGGCTGCATCAGAGTGCCGGCCGCTCCGTGCCCGACCGCAATTCGTTTAACGGTCTTGTGAGTTGCGCTGTCGATAACAGTCACGTCGGGACCGCGCAAGCTGGAAATCAGCACAAGTTTTCCGTCGGGCGCAAACTTCACCCGGTTCGCGCCTGGCACTTCCGCCGCCAGAGTCTGCGTCACTTGCTTGCTCGCAACATCAATAATGGAAACAGTTCCATCGCCGGCATTTGCCACCCAGATTTCTTTGCCGTCCGGAGAAACATCAAATCCTTCAGCACCCTTGCCGACTTGGAGCACCACGGTTTCATTCCAGTCCGCTTGCGAAGGGTTTTTTTTTTTTGGGGGGGGGGGGGGGGGGGGGTGAGGGGCCCGGCTGAAGGACCAAAGGGGCTTAAGATCCGATGGTTTTTTCAATGATGTCTGACCGTCCCCTGAATTGACGTTGGAAGTGACAATCAGTTTCGCATCGGGTGAGACATAGATCATGTGAGTTCTGTTTTGGCCGGTGCCCAGGATCCAATCGGCGCTCTTGGTTGACTCGGGGTCAAACTGCCAATTGCCTTGGCAGCCTCGGCGGTGAACCATACTTTGCCGGCAGCGAAAGCCAATCCATGCGGGCCGCGCAGCGCTCCAAGGTCGATGGAAGGCAATGCCCTTTGCGCGACCAGAGCTACGACCGCAAGCGTGTGATACCCCCCGAATCCGTAGTTGGAAACATAGGCGGTCGTGCCGTCGGCGGATGCAATCACTTCGTGGGGATCGTTCCCACGGGTATCCGCGAGAGCACTTTCAAACTTGAGGGATCAACGATGGCGAGCGTATTGTCGTGCTTGGCGAGCACCAGCAATGCATTCGCGGGCGTGTCCTCGGCTCGAACAAAGCTGACGCCAAAGATGCCGGCAAGCAGACAGAAGAAGTCAGCACGAATTTCATAATCTAGAAGCTTACTCAACCGCAGCCCGAGCGGTGACACGGCAGGCGTGCTATGGGTCGGTCATCAACCGCGGGATCGCCCTGAGCTGCACGCTCTGACGCTCTCCTTCGTCGCAGGTGCAGCGCTTTCCCCTGACCTTCATACGTCTTCAGGAATTCTAGGATCGTAGTAGGCTTCGCCGTCCACGCTTTCCCAGGCAAACAGATGTGTAGTCGCCGGGAGGCAGTCCGCGTAAGGTGAAGCGTCCGCTTTGATCCGCGAGAGTTTTGCGATAACGCTCGGGACGACTGCGAAAGTGCGCTTCGGGCACGGCGACAATCACTGCGTCGGCGACCGGCCCATCGTTCTGATTGCTGGCATGCCTTCGGCAACCGCACCGTTGGCGCTCGCCACCAGATCAAGAGTCGTAGCTCCGCCGCTCACGCTAAACCCGGAATCCGGCGCGTCGCGACCCCCAGCACGGATTTCAGAAACCAATCCGGCATCGCGCTGATATCGGAAATCTGAACCGAATAATGTCCCGGAGGAACGTCCTTCCACTCAAAGCTGCCGTCGCCATTCACCTGGGCCGGGTGGAGAAACCTTCTCCCATCGCGATAGCGCCGACCGCATCGTCATGCCATCGCCGTCAGGAGCGCAGTAGAAGAAAACTTGAGTAGGATCGGACCGGCCGGCGCTCCTGCTTCCATTCGCAGGCGGCCCCGAATCGTACCGCCCCGTTGCGGCGATAGCCGCAGACCTTCCATGTTCTCCGCAAGTAATCTGCAGCGACTGGCGCGCCATCATGGGCACCGTTACGTTATCCACCGTGGCTACAATTGTGTAATCTCCGGGAGAAACACCGCGAATCTCGAAGCTGCCATCTTTGTGCATCTCCGCGCCGCTCAGCACCAGTTCAAATCTTTGGACTGCAGCATGATCGCCGCCGTAGCGCCATCAGGCAGATTCGCCACCGAGCCTCGGATGGTCAGGCTGGGGCTGGGCGTCAGCGAGAAATTGACCGGGAACTCATCGCCGCGCATGCAACTGGATTGACGCGGCCTGCCCGCGATCTCTGGCGCCAGGGTAATAGGTGGTTTGGTAGGCGCTGCGCGGCTTTTCTAAGCTGCTCGGCGTGTGCGGGCAGCTCCTCAGGCGTGTTGCCCATGGTTTCGATCAGACTTCTGAAATCGGGCGGTGGCGTTACCGAGACAAAATAGTTACCCGCAGCCAGGCCGGGGATGCGGTATTCGCCAAGATCATTGGTGCGCTCCGCCCCAACCTGCTCCCAGTGACTGTGGCCGGCAACAAAAGTTTGGCGCAGCACAGCAACTTGCGCCTCCGGCATGGGATCGCCGTCCTCATCGCTAACCCGGCCTTCGACCACCGCTGCGGCTTGCAGACGGATGGTGAGATCCTTCATCTCCTGGCCCGCACTCAGCGTGAGCACGCGGCCTTCGCTCCGAAGGCGGTGCTTGTCGATTTCCTGGTAGCCGGTGCGCTCCACAAACAAGCGATAGCGTCCGGGAACGACGTTTTCAATGCGAAAGCTGCCATCCGCGCCGCTGAGCAGCGGTGTAGTTTCCGCCATCGTTCTGACTCTCAGCAATGAGCTCGATCAGCGCCTTCTTTACCGGCTCGCTGCCCGGATCTTTGGTGACGATTCCGCTAAGCGTGGCTCGCATTGGTGTAGAAGTATCGCGCCGGCTGAGCGGTCACGGCGAGCCCTGCGCTGAAGGCGCGGCGGCCGCCATCACGACAATCCACAACAGACCTCCGGGAAAAGCCTTCATCTGTTCGAGTGCGGGAGGGACTGGGAGTTCGCTGAGTTATGACCGTGAGGATCGATCAGGCTTCTCCGACCACCTATTCTAACCCGGTGTGGGGGTTGAATCCAGATCAAAAAATTTTCGGATTTAAGCACCATAAAATCTATGGAATCAATGACTTACATTTCGCAAGCCTGGCTAAAATATTGGCAGCGAAGGACTTGCTTGCAAAATATTAACTTCAAAGGGACTTAGCGG
>CAWKKK010000002.1:0-54878 GCA_963850165.1 uncultured Acidobacteriaceae bacterium
CCGCGGTTCTCGAATTCGTGACGTTCGCCTGTCAGCGGCGCTTCTTCCCTTTGGCCTTGGCTTTCTTCTTGGCTTTTTTCGCCGGCTTCTTTGCGGCTTTCTTTTTCGCAGGTTTCTTGGCCGCCTTTTTCTTGGCCGGTTTCTTTGCGGCCTTCTTCTTGGCCTTTTTCTTAGCCGGCGCCTTTTTCTTCGCGGCCGGCTTTTTGGCGCCACCACCGCCTCCGGCGGGAGCGGCGGGTTTAGGCGCTGGAGGTGGTGGTGGAGGAGCGGGCGTCACCGGCTCACCCATCGCGGGTTCGGGCACGCCGGCTTCTTCTTCTTCCTCCTCTTCCTCTTCGAAGTCCTCTTCCAGCGACTCGCTATAGGCGCCGCTGTCGCCGAATTCTTCTTCGTCATCACGTCCGTAGAGTGTGGGATCGTAGAACGTCATTGTTCCTCCTGATCTTGTTTGGCCTCCTGGCGTAAGACAGCGCGCAAGGTTGCCGGGCACGAGAAATTAAAAGACCACCAGAAACTTGTGCTGGAACGGCGGGCGATTATAGCACGACGTTTGGTGCGGGCTGCAAGGGCCGCAATTACATTCGGCCCGCCTATCCTGTTACCACAGGCAGAACCAGAATGGAAGAAGATTCGTCAGCGGGGCGGCGTTACCCTGAAAATAAGGCTCACGCGTACGAGGCCGTGGGGCAAGGAAAAGCGGGAGCCGTTCTCGGCTCCCGCTTTGGTTGTGGCCTCCGGTCAGTTGATCTAGCCCTGTGGACTACTAGAACTGAACCGCCGGAAGTACGGGCGTTCCCTCGACCTTCACTGCGCTCAGAGCAGTAGGACTCATCCCCAAGGCTTTAAGAATGGTAGGCGCTACCTGGGCAGTACCCACTATCGTGCTCACGGTCTTGGGTTTGAACGTCGGGAAAGACAACAGCAGAACAACATTCGTGTCGTCATGGGAAAAACCGCCGTGCTCAGCCTGTTTGGCAGTGCTTCCGGAGTATGTGACGCCTACGTTCGGGGTCACGATGATGTCCGGCGTGCGGGGGTCTGTGGTTGGGTTGTTGAAGTTCAGCGAAAGCGACGAACCGTAGTAGATCTGCCCGAGCCCGACTCCGGTCGTAGTGGATGGATCCGCTTCGATGAGTGCAACGGCGGCATCGGTATTCAGGGAATTGGCCAGCCACAACAGCGAGACGTCATCTTCCGTCGGGCCAATGCCGGTGGGGTTGTTGGTCGACTCCGAATACGGAATGTAGCCCGCATTGGAGAGGATGGTGGCAGGTGAGGTGCCATTGATGGTCTGACCAACATAGCGGCTGGGGTCGATAGGCGACTGTCCGTGCTTCGCAGTGATCACTATTAGGGTCGAACCAGTGAGCCCTTGTTTCTGAAGTTCGCTGACAAACTTTGCAATCGAGGCGTCGACGAACTGGAATTCGCCCAGCAGCGCCGCGCTGGGGGTGCCCTGAGCATCCAAATATCCGCCGGTAGTGTTGTTGCTCTTTTCAATCAGCTTCTGGCCCACGCTGAGCGCCTGGAAGTTCATGCCGAAGATGGTGGGAACCTTGGTCTGCTTAGTGCGGAGGTGTGGTCTTGTCGATGTCAATGCCTTCTTCATACTCGGTGGTTGTGCCCGTTGGCACCCCAAAGGGGGTGCAGGGGCCAGCACCAAGGCCGTTGCCGGTGGTTTGCGCGGGAGCGGAGTAACTCCTGGAATAAGCGACGTCGTAATAAACACCGGTGAAGGCCGGGCTTCCGCCGGTGACGATGGCGGTCAGGCCAGGGAAGGAATCCGAAGGTTTCGAGGTGCTGGCAGCAACGTAGCTGATTCCGGTCATGCCCAGGGCAGCCATCGCCGGACAAAAGGGTTGGCCATTGTTGGCGGTGGTGATGCCATTGGCGCAGTTCAGGAAATCAACTGCGTGCATGCCATCGACGCTGATGAGCAGCACGTGCTGAATCGGGTTACTTTGCGCGAATGTAATGGACGCTACGAGCAACAAAACCAGTAGCGGCACACCGACGCGAAGTCTGCGAGATAAATTCATGGATATTCCTCCAGAGGATTGAGAATCCCTCCACAACTAGCAGAGGAAAATCAACGGCACGTGAGGGCAAAGTTAAGCGCAGATGAAAAAAGGGGACTGTCCTGTGGATTTCTCACCCGTCACTCGCAGAACGCGGAAGGTCTTACGGAAATGCTACCGGCTGGGCTGCACGATCAGGATCATCCCGGGCCGCAGGACCGCGACGTTGCCGTTGTAACGCTTGAGAGCTGCGACCGTGGTCTTGTAGTTGGTGGCAATCGAATACAGCGTTTCACCCGACTTCACCTTGTGGCGAAGCACGCTGGTCTGCTCGGAGCCCTCTACATCTTCGGCCTTTGCCTTTGCTGACTTGCCGGAGGGAGCCTTGGTGCTGGCGGTTTGGGAAGTCTTCCGCGTGTGCCCGACCGGCTTGGAGGCGGTTGAGGCCACTTCACTACTGGGCGTAACCGGCAAATGAACGGCCAGCACCTTCCTGCCACGCAGGCTATCTCCGCTGCGCAGGCCATTCCAGCGGCGGACCATCTGTGCGGAGACGCCCAAGTTCTCGGCTACGGTTTCGACCGTGTCTCCGGCGTGAACTTTGTAGCGCGTGATCCGGCGGGCGTAGGTGGTGGTATCGCTGACTGGATGCTTGCCAGGTGCGATCGGGATAATCAACTCCGCATTCACCTGGAGTTCCGTGCCGTCGAGTTGGTTGACACCGGCAATCGAACTAGCCGTAACTCGATAAGACCGGGCGACCGAAGCCAATGTGTCTCCGGGCTGAACTTTGTGGTAGCGCCACCAGAGCCGCATGCCGCTCGGAATCGCTGCGATGGCGGTTTGGTATTGATCTTTTGTTCCAGCCGGAAGGTGGAGTTCGAATGTGCCTTCTTTCGGCGTAGTGAGCCGCAAAAGGCTGGGATTTAGCTCCTGCAGTTGGGCCGTCGTCGCGTCCACGCAGTCGGCCACCAGGCGCAAGGTCACGGGATAGTTGATGGTTACGGAGTCGAAGGCGATCGGATCGTCTTTGGAGACATCATCAAAACCGTAGTGCGAAAGGTTCTTGGCCAGGATGGTCACTGCCAGGATGATGGGCACGTAGTTGCGTGTCTCCTTGGGAAGAACGTTGCGCCGGTAGAGTTCCCAGAAATCGGCGTAGCCGGTGCGCTTGACCGCGGCCTGTACCGTTCCGGGGCCGGAGTTATAGGCGGCCATGGCGAGATACCAGTCGCCGAACTGGGCATAGAGGTCTTTCAGGTGGCGGGCGGCGGCGCGAGTGGATTTTTCGGGATCCTGGCGATCATCCACCCACAGGCTGCGCTGCAGGCCGTAACCCCGGGCGCGGCTGCCCATGAATTGCCAGATACCGCGAGCGCCGGCGCGGGAAACGGCGAGAGGATGAAAGCCGGACTCGGCCTGGGCCAGATAAATCAGATCCTGCGGAACGCCTTCCTGCCTGAGAATCGAAACCATCATGTCGTGGTAGCGGCCGGAGCGGGCGAACGCACGCTCGAAAGTGCCACGTCCACGATTGGAGAAGTAGCTGATGTAGCCGGCGACCTGGTCGGTCATCATCAGCGGCAGATCGGAATGGGTCGACTTGATCTCAGCCTGCGCCTTGGCGATCACCTTGGCATCGGCGGACGGGGTAATCCCGTTGGTCTCGTCGATGGGGGCGGGCTCGGACTTCTGCGCTTCGGAGTCGGAGGCCAAGCCGCCGAGATCGAGATGGTTTACGCCCTCAACGATGCGGTCAAATTCCTTTTCCAGCCGGTCGTCGGAGCGGACGTCGAGGTTGCTCTCCAGCAACGCGTTAAAGGCGTTGTCGAAATCCTGCCTGGCGACGTCGGTCTGGCCTGACTTGTAGGCTTCCAATCCTGCCTGGAAGTCCTTTTCCACGTTGGCGATTAGATCTCCCACTGGATCGGACGTTGGCACGGGCGGCGGAGCTTGCGTCGATGGAGCAGCCTTGATCTCGGTCGCGGGCTCAACCGGGATCTGCGACTGCTTTGGAGCAGTAGCCTGGGGCGCAACGGGCGTGGTCTGTTGCCGCGCCGGAACTGGAGCGGTCGACGTCAAAGCCGGGGCAGTTTTCGCGGGGAGCAAAGACGCCGGTTTTTGCGCCGTCTGGCAGCCAGAAGCCGACAGAGCCAGGACTGCCAGCATCGCGATCCGTATTTGGAGTTTTGCAACTCGCATATTTATCTATGAGATACGGATTGCCCTCCGGGCGTCAGACCCCCTGCATTCTATCAAAATCGTACCCTGCGGTCGCGCTCGGGTCAACGCGGAAAAAGCACAGCCGCAGTTACTTTCGGCATCCGGCTGAATGGTCACCTGCGTACGTCCGAATCAGACGGCGGAAGGCGCATAAAGGTTTGAAAAGCAGATCAACTGGCTTTTTGGTCGGGGAAGGTTCAGCGGTCTTTGTTCAGCGCTCCAGTCCAAGCTGGAACTCGAAGATCTCAGCCCCGAATCCCGCGAGCATCTCTCTCGCCTTCGGGCCGGGGTCTCCGTAAACTTCGAAGCCCGCGACGCCAGCCGTCCCCATAAGTTTTGGCACAAGCTCCTGAACCACCGGTCCCTTGAAATGGGCCAGCACAGCGGCGGAATCGGTGTAGGTCTCGATCAACCGGCACCGCTTGCGATCTGCGCTCAAGAACCATTCATAGCCGACCGTGCCCGGCTCCTTCTGGCTGCCCGTGACCATTTCCTGCGCGATGCCCTCGAATGCGTCCAGCTTTCCCTCGTTGATGGTGAGATCGACAGCGAGGTAAACCCTTTGCTTGCTCATGCCAAAATTCTCCTCCAAAATTATTAAACCCGGTTATCAAATCCGCCAGTAGTCCGGACGCCAGTTCTGAATTGCTTTCTTGATGTCCGCCGGGGAGAGCTTTTCGGAGATTGCCCGCTCGGCCAGTTTGGGTACCTCCACATCCGAGGCGAAGCGGAGCGCGATGAGCTGTCCTTCGGTCAACTCCGGAATGCGCGAGCGCAAGGGCTCGGGCAGAAGAGAAGTCAACCGCAGCCGTTCTTCCACGCGAATCACCCGGTCCTGCACTTTCAGCGGGTAAGTACGAAGCTTCAAGACCACGATGGCTGCGGCCACGGCGACCACGAAAAGCAATCCCGAATGCAGGCCGGGGTGCCGGACGAAATGGGCGGCGGCGATAAATGGCAAGAGCAGGAAGGCCGGCAACGCGAAGTAGTGATACAGGGGATCAAAGCGCGTGTGGTTGGCGAGCGTTTGCAGTTTTTTGTCGGCCATGATCGAAGGGCTCCTGACGAGGACGGGCCAGTGTAACAGAGGGCAGTTCTCAGTTCCCAGTTCTCAGTTCTCAGTAAAAAACAACCAACACCGTCCAAGTTCTGTTTCGCTCAAAAACGTTGACAGCCAACGCCGTGTGGTTTTGCTTTCTGAGAACTGAGAACTGAGAACTGAGAACTGAGAACTGAGAACTGAGAACTGAGAACTGAGAACTGAGAACTGAGAACTGAAATCCACCTGGAATCTTTTCTCCAGAAAAAGCAATCCAACGCACCATGAAAGCCATTCAAGTCAAGCAAGTCGGCGGACCGGAAGCGATGGAATTGGTGGAGTTGCCGGTCCCGCAGCCCAAGGCAAATGAGGCGGTGGTGAAGCTGGCTGCGTCGGGTGTGAACTTTATCGATGTCTACTTCCGCGAGGGGCGGTACAAGGCGCCGCTGCCCTTTGTTCTGGGGCAGGAAGGCGCGGGGGTGGTGACTGCGATCGGTGCTGAGGTGAAGTCGTTCAAGGTGAGGGATCGTGTGGCCTGGACGGGGCTTCTGGGGTCTTATGCCGAGTATGCCGCAGTGCCGGCGGACCGGTTGGTGCCGATTCCGCAGGGCGTTACCGACCATCAGGCCGGTGCGGCGATGTTGCAGGGCATGACGGCACATTATCTGTCGCACGATACATATCCGCTAAAGAAAGGCGAGACCGCGCTGATTCATGCCGCGGCTGGAGGCGTGGGACTTCTGCTGGTGCAGATGTCGCACAACATTGGGGCGCGGGTGATCGCAACAGTTTCCACCGAGGAGAAGGCGAAGCTGGCGCGCGGGGCGGGCGCGGATGAAGTGATCCTATACGCCCAAGACGACTTTGAAGCAGAAACCAAACGGCTGACCGGCGGCAAAGGCGTCGATGTGGTCTACGACTCGGTGGGCAAGACAACATTCGACAAGGGACTGAACATCCTGCGGCCGCGCGGGATGATGGTCCTCTTCGGTGGATCGAGCGGAGCCGTGCCACCGTTCGATCCGGTGATTCTGGCGCAAAAGGGATCGCTTTACCTGACTCGGCCCACATTGTTCGCCCACATGGCTACGCGTGAAGAACTGGTTGCGCGGTCGAGCGCGGTGTTTGGCATGATAGCTGCCGGAAAGCTCAAGCTGCGCATCGAGCATATTTATCCGCTGGCCGAGGCGCAGCGGGCACATCGCGATCTGGAAGGGCGGAAGACGACCGGGAAACTGCTGCTGATTCCTTAAGAGTGGCGGCCCATCGTCCAAACCGCTCCTCAGGGCCAGTCCGGAAACGCGACCGACATTGGACCTTCCCAGAAATGGCTGTACAGCGTCGCGTCGAACTTCTTGATGGGCGCTCCGTAGACTTCAGCGAAGTGGCGTCCCCAGTGCGGGCGGCTGCCGTCGGCATCGGTGAAGCAGTATTCATCGGAGAGATCCCAGGAACTGAGGACCTGCCCGGATTTTTTCTTGATGTTCGGGTCAGCGGCCAGGGCGGCGACGGCTCGTCCCACAAAGAGCGGCGTTTCCGAATGCAGGAAATTCGGGTCTTTCTTTCCGGCGTCGCGCCAGTTCTCTTCCTTGACGCCGAAGTTATCGAGCATGGCCTCGGAGCGCAGGAATCCTGGCGTAACGGCGAGGGCGGTGATCTGGGTCTTGCGCAGTTCGTAGGCCATGATCATGGCCAGGCGAATTACAGAAATCTTTACCAGGTCGTAGAACAGGTTGCCGCGGTAGCCGAAGAAGTCACCGTCGGTGATTTCGACGATGAGTCCGCTGCCGTGCCTGGTATTGCTGTGCTTGAGCATAAGCGGCGCCACATGGCGGCTGGTGATGATGTGCGAATGCACGGCCTGATGCAGCATGGCCAGGCCTTTGTCGAGCGAGACCTGCCAGAAAGTTTTTCCGAACTCGGTGAGCGCGTCGCCGCCCCAAACGTCGTTGACCAGGATGTCGAGCTTGCCCTTCTGTTCGCGCTGGATGCGGGCAACAAGTTTCTTAACGTCACTTTCCTTCGTATGATCGCAACGCACGGCGATGCCCTTGCCGCCGCGGGCGGTGACCATCTCTGCCGTCTCGTCGATGGTCTCGCGGCGGCCCTTGGTGGCGGGTTTGCCGCGCACACTGCGTCCGGTGCAATAGACGGTGGCGCCGGCTTCGCCGAGCGCGCAGGCGATGCCGCGTCCGGCGCCGCGCGTGGCGCCGGCGACGAGAGCGATACGGCCTTGGAGCGGTTTCATGGCGGAGGATATTACACGTAAGCGCGGAGATCGCTCAACCGGGAAGTGCGACCCCGTTACTTTCTCTTGTAGTGTTTGGCGTAAGCCGGAACCTCCCGCGCAGGATCAAGGCGCGGATCGTCAATCGAAGTGCCTGCCTTCATCTCTAGCGGAACAACTCCAGCCCAAGTGGGGAAGGAATAATCCTCTTCATCGTCGATGGGCGGGCCCATGCGGACCTTCGCCGAGAATTCTTCGATGGGCAATCTCAAAACCGAGGTCTGTTTGAGTTCGCGTTCGTTCGGTTGGCGCGCATCGGCCCAGCGGCCGGGAAGAATGTGCTCGGAAAGAAGCCGCAAGGCTTCGAGCTTTTCTTCCGGGTCCTCCACCAGAGTCGCTTTTCCCAGCACCACCACCGAGCGGTAATTCATGGAGTGATTGAAGACCGAGCGGGCGAGCACCAGCCCGTCGAGCAAAGTCACGGTAACGCAGACGGGCACGCCGTCTTTCATCTGGCGCAGCATACGGCTGGCGGCGGAGCCGTGAATGTAAAGGCTCGCGTCTTTGCGGCCGTAGGAAGTCGGGATCACAAAAGGCTGGCCGTCGGCGACGAAGCCGACGTGACACAGAAAACCTTCGTCGAGAATACGATACACAGTTTCACGATCATAAACGCCGCGATGAGCCTCGCGGACCACACGGGTCCGCGGCGTGGGCGTATAGGGTTGGGACATGGGGGAACGAACTCCGGCAAGCGCCAAGGATGGGTGAAAGAAAAGTGTAACACCGGGAAGCGGGCTTCGGGCTTCGGCTTTCGGGCTTCGGCAAATTCCTCTTCAATCATCTGGACTCCGTGGGATCACGGAACCAGACGATCGCCGGCGAAACCAGAAAACTTACCAGTTGACCTTCAGCGCGAACTGGAACTGCCGCGGATCATAAGCGGCCGTGGCCTGCCCCGCATTGCTGAAGATCTGGTTGACGGCCGCGACGTTGAAGCGGTTTGCGATGTTGAACGTATCCGCGATCAATTCCAAGTTGTAGCGTTCGCCGAAATAAATGCGTTTGGCTACGCGCATATCGTTGAAGACGGTCCAGGGCTGAACGCCGCCGTTGCGCGAGAAGTTGCCGTCCAGAGATCGCAGCGTGCCGTTGTACTCCGCGGGACAGGGCTCCTGAAAAACTCCGGTAGGCGAAAATTTCGAGTTATATACCGGGTTTCCCAGCGCAGTGCAGGCGGCGGTGACGAAAGTGTTGGGCCGGCCCGTATCGGGAGAAAACTGAAAATTGTCCGAGTTCCCGGTAAGAATGTTGAACGGCCGTCCGGAAGAGAACTCGATGATGGGCGCGAACGTCCAGTCGCTGAAGAATTTCCTCGCGAAGCCGCTGCCGCCGAGCTTGCCGGTCTGGTAGACGCCGCTAAACACGAAGCGGTGGCGCTGATCGAACAACGAATTGGAGCGCTCGGCTGCGGGATCGTAGCTGTCCTGGGGAGCCAGCGGCGCCTGCAGATCGGTGGAATCGTCGATGGCGTGCGACCATGTGTACGACGCAAGGAATTCGTAGTGCCGGTTGAAGCGCTTGCGCAGGTTCGCGCTGAGTCCGTGATAGACGGAACTGCCGTTGGAGTAGTTGGCATCCATGTCGCTGAACGGGACACAGCCGGCGAGGGTGGCGTAGTTGCAGGTGTTGGTGAGTCCGTCCTGCTGCAAGATGATGGGCAACACAGTCGTGACGCAGGGAGCGGACAACGGATTCGATAAATACGCCAGAGCAAGCGCAGGATTCACCGCCGAGGGCCGGAAAAAATTCGTGAGCGCCGCTGAAACCCAGGGCTGCCCGGTCGGATTCGTGCCGCAAGGCGCAGCGCCCCCGCCAACGCCTAAGGGTCCACCGACCGTAGCGTCGGACGTAGGATCGGTAAGCGCCACGAGGTAGTTGTTCATCGCCAGATCGCCGCGTGTGGTGTTCGCGTTGATCGGCCGGTTCAGGTGACGTCCGCCGTTGAAGTTGTAAGCCAGATTCAGAGCGAAGCCGCCACCGAGGTCGCGCTCGATGCTGAAGTTTGCTTGTTGAGAATAAGCGTAGACGAAGTTCTTGGCCTGCGGGTAGCCGAAGGGCAGGAAGCCCAAGGGGAAGAAAGTCGCTGGATTCAAGAAGTTCTGATTGACGAACAGTCCCGGAAACTGGGGATTCGATGCCTGAGACGGAGAAAACGGAGCCGCGTTGAAACGCTGCTGGGCCGGGATGTATCCCGGGACGGTCGGCAAGCATCCGGGAGTCGTCAAGGTGCCCTGAAAGGTGTTGACTGCATTGAAACTGCCCGGACTGCCTCCCGAGGTGCAACAGGGCGCGCCGGGGCCGAGAAACAATTGACCGCTTGAGGATGCGTCGGAAGCGTCCCCGAGGAAGTAAAGACCGAGCAGCGGGTGATCGAAGAAAATGCCGTAGGAGGCGCGCACGACAGTCTTGCCGTCGCCTTTCGGATCCCACGCCACGCCGAAGCGCGGTTGCACGTTGTTGGTATCGGTCTGGATGCCTTTTTGTAAACCCAGTTGGTTGTAAGCGGCTTTGGCCGCCGCATTGAGGGGGCTGAGTTGCGGCGGGAACTCGACGTCATAGCGAAGGCCATAGTTCAGCGTCACGGTTGGAGAAACGTGCCACGAATCCTGCCAGAAAATTCCCAGAGGCTTGTTCGAGAAGCTGTCTGTCGGACTTCCATAACCTTGCACAAGTTCGTTGGGGAAACCAAGCCCGTAACTCTGAATCGGCGTGAAGCTGGGAAAGGTGGGACACAGAGTCGAGGGCAGCCCGTTGGCGGCGCAAAGGTTGGGGAAGAAGTCAGCCGAGGCCGTTCCCCCGAAGTTGTAAAGGCCGCCGTAGTTGACCGTGAACGTGGCAGTGAGCGGAATGTAGTTGAAATCCACGCCGAACTTGGTGTTGTGGCGGCCGATGGTCCAGGAGAAATTGTCGGTGAACTGGTAGCGCTGCTCGGTTCGTTGGATGAAGGAGTACGGCTCACGTCCGAAATACGCGTAACCAGGAATGTCTACGCCGACATCGCCGCCGCCGGGAATCGACGTGTTGTAGTTGTAATAAAGGCCACGCCGGGCATACTGGAAGCGGAATTCGTTGACGCGGTTGGTGCCGATGGCCCAGGTGTCCTGAAACACTCCGGCTACGTCCCGGTAGGTCTGTTCCGAGGTGCGGGAATAGGCGTTTTGCCCAAAGACCTGGTTTTCGCCATTGACTTCGATTCCTGTGACCGTGCTGGGGCTTACGTTTGCGCGCAGCGTTATGCGGTTATTGTTGTTGAGATTGTGGTCGATGCGCAGGGAGTACAGGCTGGTTCCCTCGGAGACGGGAAAGTTGCCCCTCTGGGAGTTCAAGGTAAGAAAGTTCGATGGCAAGGAATTGCACAGAACGTTTGGCGCTCCGAAATTACAAGAAGTCGGAAATTGCGTGAGCGGACTCGAGCCGTTTGAAGGAATGGGAATTGCCGACCCCGCGAGGGCGCCGAAGATCTGCGGGTATGAGCCGTTCAGTGCGATTCCAGAGGATCCGCCGACAAACGTGGCATACAGGGCAGCTTCCTGCCCATAGCCAGCGGCCAACGCGGGGCTCATAGCTGCGATCGCCCCCTCGGCGGCCGGCAGGTTCTGGAAGAAAGCCTGCTGACCGCCCGGACCTCCCGTCGCGTAAACACCCTGCTGAATAGTTCCGGAGGGAAGACCAAAGGCGCTGGAAAGATCGACATTGTTGATCAGGCCGAAGCAAGTCTGGCCGCCCGAGGTCAGACAGTCCTCGCCGATTGAAGCGAAGCCCGTCTCATGCCGCCGCGTGATTTCGTAAGAGAAATAGTAATACGTCTTGTCTTTCTTGATCGCGCCGCCGAAAGCGGCGCCGGCCTGGACGCGGGTGTAGGCTGGGTTCGGCGTGGTGCTGAAGGGATTCACAGCCTGGAAGTTGCGGTTGCGCAGGTATCCGTAAACGTCGCCGTGGAAATCGTTCGATCCCGAGCGCGTGATGATGTTCACCACTCCGCCAGCGGCGCGGCCATATTCCGCACTGTAGCTGTTGGTAATGATCTGGAATTCCTGCACGGCTTCCTGCGAAACCGTGGAGCGCACGCCGTTCGTGGAGTTGTCGGTGGCGTCGGCGCCATCCACGTTCACCAGGTTCGAACGGCCGCGCTGGCCGCTCATGTTGAGTCCGGAGGTGGGCGCGGCGCCGGTGTTCGGCGCGTTGTCGCGCACCACCTGGGAATCCGTCAGCGTGAAATTAATGTAGTTGCGGCCGTTGATCGGCAGATTGTCGATGCGGCGTTGTCCAATCGTATCCGTCGTCGAGGTCCGCGAGGTTTCCACCAACTCCGCCTGCGAACTGACCTCGACCACTTCTCTGCCGCTGGCGAGCGCCAGCGCGACCGGAAGATCCACCAGTCCGCCGACCGTGATGCTCACATCCCTGGCTTCCGTCTTGCCGAAACCCGGCGCCTCCACGGTGACGCTATAAGTTCCCGGCGGCAGCAGTCGGGCAGTGTAGCCGCCCTGGCCATCGCCGGTGGCCGCGCGTTCCAGACCTTTGGCGACATCGCTAACCGTGACCGTCGCGTTGGCCACAAGATTTCCCTTGGGATCCTTCACGGTTACGTGCAGGTCGCCGGTGTCAACGCCGCCTTGGCCGAAAGCGATGGAGGAAAGCAACAGGACGACGAATGGGACAGAGAAAGCTTTCAGGTTGCGGATCGTTACACTGCGCATCATGATGATGTGGCGGATCATAGAGTCTCCCTTGAGTCCGCCAGCTCGAAAGTGGCGGCAGAAACAACTCCAACGGCAATCGACCGGAAACACGCACGAATTAGGCACAGTTTCCGAGTTTGGCAGGGTCCCGCTGGTTTTTACACCAGAACGGGTAACGAAAACAAGTGAGGAATGACCGGGAGGTAGTGCGCAAGGTACCCCGGCGTTTCGCAAAAGAAGGCAACGCTGGAAGCGAGCAAGGCGCGAACGCTGCCATGCTGTCCGCGATCCAAGTCACACGCCTAAAGCGGCGCGGACAGACGAACCGGAACGACGGGATTCTGCAGCCGGCCCAACAGCATGGCTGCGCCGCTCAGGTGCTCGTAACGTTCGACCACCCGCGCGGCGGCGAATCCGGAGTTGGGCCAGGCCAATGCCAAATAAATCCGCGCCAGCGCCACGGTGGCATTGCGGCGGAGCAGCAGCGCGTCATTCACCAGTTGCTGCGCGGCTCCGGCAATCTGCGCATCGCCGCTGGCGAGAGAAGCTTCGGCCACGCGCAGCAGCACAGCGGCGTTGCTGTCCACCGACCTGGACGTAGGCGGCAATGGCGCGCAGGCGCTCACGACGAACCACGCGGAACTTGGCCGGCGGCAGACGGCGCCGCAAGTAGCTATCCTCGGCGGGGTCGATGAGATTGCGGAAAGCTTCGATGTCGATCGGACGGATCGCGACCGGCTTCCCGGCGCTTCCCTTGACTGGCAGGTTTCGGGTTATGGCGACGCACAGGATAACGATGAGCGCAAGGGCAGCGAAGATGACGAGGACAATGGCCAGATTCATTGGTGTAGTAGGCGCTCCAGTTCTTCGTTCCAGACTTCGAGGCGGTGCTCAGGCAGCGAAGGACCTCTAGGCCTGGAAACATTTTTCCCGGGGAAGAGGATGTAATAAAACCAAATCAGCACGCAAACGTTGTACGTGGCCATGTTCAGGAAATTGACAGCATCGCGATACTTGACGGCGAAGCCCGCGTTGGCCATGAGTGCCCAAGTCGCAAGATGTACACAAGCCGAGATACCCAACCCCAGCGCAATGCCAAAGGAAGGGCGGCTCCAATGTAGTTTGAAATAAGCCGCGAAGACAAACAGGAACACAATCAGTCCGCACTCGATCATGTATATCGTCTGTTCGAGAAGTGGGGCCCCGGAGATGATCCAATGAGTGTTGTTCTTCGGCGTATAAGCCGCAGCCACCGTCGCCAGGAGTACAAGAGCCACGCCAACTCCACTGATGAGCAATTTCCCGAGCTTTGCCAGGGAAGGATATCGGCCGAATAGCGCGCCGAATATCTCACCAATCACGGCGAATTTTATGAGGGCCTCAACCAGCAAACCTGTCCAAAGCAGGTACCACCAGGTTGTCGCCGGAACCGAAGGAATGATGTCGCCGGCGTACAGCGTAAGCTGCTCAACCGCAGTCACCAACGCAAAAATCACGAAGACTGGGTATTGCTTGTGAAGCTGGCGCCGCCACATCAGGAGCGCGAGGACGAGAAGGAGAAGATTAGGCTCAACCCAGAGAAAATGCCAGAGAAGTGAGTGCGCCTGCAGCATAGCCGTAGGCACGCACTATACCCCGACCCGCTGCAGGCGGCAACAGTGGCGCTAATTGTGTCCGGTTTTTGTAACGCTATGCAGAAATTATGGCTTGCATATGGTGTTTCCGCCACAATTGGTGTAAGGGGTTCCGTCAGCATGAACGACGGTGGGGACGACCAAAGTGTTGAGGAGCATCAGGGCTGCTGCGGCGACCAGTAGAATACGCTTCACGGTTGTTTTCTCCTTGTTTTGGGAAATGCGACCGTGATACTTTCATGGCCTGCGCCTCGTGGAAACATGACGTTAGGCCTTTGGCTTGTTCGGAATTCGTAACAGAATTCGTAACCGAATGACGCTGAAATCCGCTCTGCAGGATCTACGAGAAACCACGCTGGCCGCCATTTCCGGGCTGCTGGCGAAACTTGCTTATCTGGGATCCCTGCGCCGCCGGGAAGGCGGGTACCTGCACTGGGGCATGTCGCTGGTGCATGGGGAGGAGGCGTCGAACCGCGCGCTGAAAGCGGCTCACACCGAGGCATTGTCCAGCGTGCTGCGGACGCCGATATCAGTTCTGGTGGAAGACTTGCATGCCTCGAGTCAAAACATCCGCCAAACCGCGGGCTCTTATGTCGAAGGCATGCGCGAACAGGTTAGCGAACTGCTTCCGTCACCGGAGGACACAGCCTCTGCCCGCCATCTTAATTCAGTACTGATTGCGCTTTCGAGCCTGGAGAAGGCCCAAAGGCGTGCCATTCCGTCAGCTTCATTGCCACCCCAACCACCTGCCCGATGATCTCGGCTTCCTGAGGATGGCGCAGAATTCGAACTGGCACCGGCGATAAAGGATGCGGCTGCAACACCACGTCATCCTTACGCATGCTGCACCAACAGCAAGTGTGACCTTCGCGCGTTTCCACAAAATAGATCGGCCGCTCGTACTCCGACCGCCACAAACCCTCCACCACCTTGTCCTTGGCTTCGTCAACCTGGATGAAGCTGCCCGGCGGAAGAATCGGGTACATAGTGAAATCCTGATGGCCGATGTAGCCGTAGGTGAAATCACTGTGCTTGAACTGCGCCAGGTACGCCAATGGCACCAGGCCCCACTGCTCTACCATGCGGCCCAGGTTGGTGGTGCGTTGCTGATCGAAGCCCGGATCCATGCGAACGGGCATTTGCACCGACGACAGTCCGGAAAGCGTCTCGGAAACATGCGATCGCGGCGGCGCAATCAGCCCGAGATCGGCTGCCATGTTGTTCATGTCAACCCCGTACCACGCCAGCAGTTCTCGCAGATCGCGGCGGTAAATCACCGCCAGCGTATAAAGCCTGAAAATGCTGGGTAAAACGCTCTTGGTCTCAATGTCCGACAAACGGCTGGGAGGAATAGAAAATTCCTCGTTGCGATATTTTTCCGCCATGCGTGCGCTGGAAGTCTCGATGTCGCGCATGGTCAGGCCCAGTTTCTCTCGCAGAGTTCGAAGGCTTTTACCCGCCGGGAGCATGACACGCCCTCCATACCAAGTGCTCGACATCATAGCAGGGGCACGCCGTTTGGTGTCATCATTTGTACAAGAATTTTGCGCGGATCGAGTTTGTTACGATTTCCGAACAGAGTCTGCCCCGCGCCCAGCCTAGGCAAACGCTGATATCGCGCCTGGAGTCCGCCTCCCGCTCCACAGGTCCTGGACGCCCGAGTGCGGCTGGTTTGTTCGGATTTCGTAACAAGCCCCCTGGAGAATTGCAAAAATCTCGCCGCCGAGTCCATGGTTCCATCCTGAAAATCCCCTCGTCTTTAACCTCCTTATTAGCCTCTTTCTTCAGTCTTATCATATCATCTTTCATCCCCGGCCTCAGCAGCAACCCGTTCGACGCCATGACATTTGTCACGCTCCCAACGTGATGAACGGCACTGGCGACGCGCGGGCCGCTCCGCCATGATGCAGTCACCGGGTGAGACTCACCTAGTGAGATCGATCCACCCGCAAAGTCAAGCGAACGCATTACTAAAGAAGGCCCTATGATCGCGACCCTGGAAGAAACGCAAAACCTGCAGCGCGCGAGTTCCCGCACTGTCGTGGCTAGTCTCGAAGCTGTCAGCAAGAACTATGGAGAAGTCCGCGCTCTGCGCAATGTGAACTTCACCGTGCGCGCGGGCCAAGTCGTCGCGTTGCTCGGACCGAACGGCGCAGGCAAGACCACAGCCGTCAAACTTTTGTTGGGGCTCATGCCGCCCAACTCCGGCAAGACCCGCGTGTTCGGGGGCGATCCCACCAATCCCCAGAATCGCATGCGCACCGGCGCCATGCTGCAGGTGGGCAAGGTGCCGGAGACTCTGCGCGTCCGCGAACACATCGATTTGTTCTCCAGCTATTATCCAAACCCGATGCCACTCGAGGAAGTGCTGGCCGCCGCCGGCCTCGAGAAATTGCGCGACCGCAAGTTCGGCGATCTTTCCGGCGGCCAAAGACAGCGAACCCTGTTTGCCCTGGCCATCTGCGGCAATCCCGACCTGCTGTTTCTCGACGAGCCCACCGTCGGACTCGACGTCGAAGCCCGCCGCGCGCTCTGGGAAGAAATCCGCCGCCTCATCGAGCGCGGAAAAACCGTTCTCCTCACCACGCATTACCTGGAGGAGGCCGACGCTCTCGCCGACCGCATCGCCGTAATCAATCAGGGCGAGATCATCACCGAAGGCACGCCGGCCGAGATCAAAGCGCAGACCAGCGGCAAGCGTATCCGCTGCATCACCGCGCTCAGCCTCGCCAGCCTGCTTCAAATCCCCGGCGTCACCGATGTCAGGCAAGATCGAGAGGCGGTTGAGATCCATGCCCGCGAAGCCGAGCCGGTAGTTCGCTCATTGCTGGCGCGCGACGCCTCGCTCTCGGGGCTCGAGATCACCAGCGCGGGCCTGGAAGAAGCCTTCCTGGCTCTCACCCAGGACAACGGCGATAACGCCAATCGAGAGAACTGATTCACCATTTCTATAAAGCGCCAGCGCGCGAGCAGATTAGGACATGAGCAATTGGGGATAAGTAATAAAGACAAGCGAGGAAAATATCATGAGCACTGCCGCAGCGGTTCTAAGCAACACGCAGATCGAGCGCTCCCTGAGCCACACCGTCACCATCTACCTGAAGGAGGCGAAGTATGAGTTCCTGAAGAACCTTCGCCTGCGCGTGTACGCGGCGTCGGTGATCAGTTTTCCATTGATGTTCTATGTATTGTTCGGCCTGGTGTTGAACAGTAAGCAAGCGATTTCTGGCACGGGCGTTCCAACCTACATGATTGCGACCTATGGCACGTTCGGAGTGATGGGGGCTTCGCTGTTCGGCACCGCCTCCGGTCTCGCCGCCGACCGCGGCCTGGGATGGCTGCAAGTGAAGCGCGCCAGCCCCATGCCGCCGTTCGCCTACTTCGCCGCCAAGGTAATCCTCGCCATGATCTTCAGCGCCATTGTGGTTTCGCTGCTGCTGGTGCTCGGAATCATTTTCGGCGGCGTCCGTATGCCGCTCGCGGAAATGGCAAAGTTGCTCGGAACCCTCGTGGCCGGATCGCTGCCTTTCTCCGCCATGGGATTAGCCATCGGTTATTTCGTCGGGCCAAACTCAGCCCCTGCCGCCATCAATCTGATTTACCTGCCCATGTCGTTCTGCAGCGGCCTGTGGGTGCCCTACATGTTTCTGCCCAGGTTCGTGCAGCGGATCGCGCTGGCGCTCCCGCCTTATCACCTGTCACAACTGGCGCTCGGAACCGTAGGCGCGGGATGGCACCAGTCCACGGCAACCCACTGGGAAGTGCTGGTCGCCTTCACCCTGATTTGCCTCGGTGTAGCCCGCATCGGCTTCCAGCGCGACCAGGGCAAGCTTTACGGCTGAAGCGAGATAGGAGTTAAGAACCGCCCAAATGCATACGAACTGATCGAATATGCATGCGGGCAACATGAGCGCAGATTTGAAAAAGTCGACCGGTGCGACCGCGATATTCATCATTCTCGGATTGGCCGCCTTATTTGGCGGCGCAAAATGGCTGGCGGTGCTGATTCCTGTCGCAGTTCTAGTGTGGTACACAGCGGGTTCTGCTCGGCGCACTGGCCGGAATTGACGCGTAGGGTTGAGAATAGACCTATGCCACTGATTGCTCTTGGGCCCGGAACAGCGTACGGATCTTCCGCCGGTCCGTTCAAGCTGAAGCCGTGGAACACGATATTCAGAGACAAAGAGCACGGCTGGAGTCCTTTGTTCTGGGTGGTCTATCTCGGCTTCTTTTTCATTGCGCCGGTCATGGAACACGCCAGCCTGAAGTTGTGGCTTCTCGATGGCCTCGGGGCCGCCGTGTTTCTTTTCCTGTATTTCGGCCTGTTTGTCCTGGAGAACCCGCGCGCCCTGGCGCATGTCGCCGGCATGGTACTGCTCGGGCTTTTGTTCCAACCCATCAACGGCGGCGCCTGTACGTTCTTCATCTTCGCCGCGGCAATGTTGCCATTCTGCGTCCAAAGCCAGACTGCTGCGGTCGCCGGCTTGCTCACGATTGGATCAATCGGAGCGATCGAGGGATTGCTCCTTCATGTCGGCGGCTGGGCGCTCTTCTACATGGCCCTCTTTCCCGTCATCATCGGAGCGGGAAATACTTTCTTCGCCGAGCGCAACCGCATGAACCGGAGGTTGCGCAAGGCTAACGACGAAATTGAGCACCTCGCCAAAGTCGCCGAGCGCGAGCGCATCGCCCGCGATCTGCACGATGTGCTCGGGCACACGTTGTCGGTAATCACCCTGAAGTCCGAGTTGGCCGGCAAACTGATTGACCGCGATCCCGCGCGTGCGGGAAAAGAAATTCGCGAGGTGGAGGAGATTTCCCGCCAGGCGCTCTCGGAAGTCCGCGACGCCAT
Source organism: uncultured Acidobacteriaceae bacterium (assembly GCA_963850165.1). Classification (GTDB taxonomy): domain Bacteria; phylum Acidobacteriota; class Terriglobia; order Terriglobales; family Acidobacteriaceae; genus Sulfotelmatobacter. The sequence continues at coordinate 18,739 of CAWKKK010000002.1, forward strand.
CCGCGGTTATCGCTCTCAAGGACTAGCTGCCGAACTCGCGCAGGCCAAGTCCACCCTCGAAACCGCAGGCGTTGCTGTGAAATGCGAAACAGCCCGGATCGCGCTCCCCGCGCTGCAGGAAGGCGTATTGTCGATGGCGGTCCGGGAAGCCGTCACCAACGTGGTCCGCCACGCGCAAGCTCGCACCTGCAGTTTGCGCCTGGAACAGCAAAACGGCTCTTGCCGTCTCGAAATCGAAGATGATGGCCGCGGCGGCTCCCAAAACGAAGGCAACGGATTGCGCGGCATGCGCGAGCGCGTCGAGATGCTGGGCGGTACGCTCACCCGCGACTCACAATCCGGCACCAGGCTCACCATCACCGTGCCCGTCAAAGAAGTCACGCTGAAACCCGAGGGCTCTGCCAATTGAATCCCACCGCGAAGGACGGCCGCAAAACCATTCGCGTAGTCCTCGCCGAAGATCAGGGCATGGTACTCGGTGCCCTCGCCGCGCTGCTCGAGATCGAAGGGGACATCTCCGTCGTAGCTCAGGCGCGTGACGGCAAGCAGGCGCTCGAGGCCGTGCTCACTCACAAGCCCGACGTTCTCATCACCGACATCGAAATGCCGCTGATGACCGGACTCGATGCCGCTGCCGAACTAAAACGCCGCCGCACCGGAACCCGTGTCATCATCCTCACCACCTTCGCCCGCGCCGGATATCTTCGCCGCGCCATGGAATCCGGCGCCCTGGGGTACCTGCTGAAAGACATGCGCGCCGAAGAACTCGCCGACGCCGTCCGCCGCGTCCAGCAGGGCTTGCGCGTAATCCATCCCGACCTGGCCACCGAAGCCTGGGGAGAAATGGACCCGCTCACCGATCGCGAACGCCAGGTCCTGCGCCTCGCCGGCGAAGGCATGCAAAGCGGAGACATAGCCGCCGAACTAGGCCTGTCTGAAGGCACAGTCCGCAACTATCTCTCCGAAGCCATCAGCAAAATGGGCGCCAACAACCGGGTAGAAGCCTCCAGAATGGCCCGCACCAAAGGCTGGCTCTAAAAGCAGCACAACTCGCGTCAGATGCCGGCGTACCAGGCATAGCCTCCTTCTGGAGATGCGCCGCCCATTCCCTTGCCGAAACCCTTTAGATTGTCGGTGACCGTCAGGTGGGTAAGGAATTTCACGCTCTTGTAGCCGACCTGGCGAGGGAGCCGCAGGCGAAGCGGCCCGCCGTGGCCCACGGGAAGCTCGTCGCCATTCATCCCATAGGTCAGAAAAGTCTGCGGGTGCAATGCGTCGGCCATATCGATGCTTTCCCACCAGTCGGGTTCTATCGAGAAATAGACGACGTATCGGGCCTGCGGCAGGACTCCCACAACGTCCAGAACGTGGGACAAAGGCACGCCGACCCATTCGGCGATATACGACCATCCCTCTTCACACTGCAGCATGGTGATCTGGCTTTGAGACGGGTAGCTCTTAAGCTGATCGAGCGAAAACGAAGCGGGCCGGGCTACCATGCCGTTGACCGAGAGCCGCCACTCAGCGAACCCGCCGGCCTGCAGGCGCTTGAACTCCTCAGTCAGAGGCGCGATCTCGTTGGCAAATGGAGGTTTCGAAATCTGGCTTCTGGAGAACTCACGCGCTAAAGAGTGCCTGGTCAGCAGCCGCTGCGAAGCGTAGGTCAGCGTTTCGCCCAGGCCGTAGATTCCGCCGTGATCGGGCGGCACCAATCCATACCTTTGCGCAATGCGGGCGGCCACGCCCAGGGCCGAGATCCCTGCCGTCGCAGCGAGACCGGTTGTGATCAGTTTTCGGCGTGACAGTTTGCGGCTTGAAGGTTCGACGCGAGAAGGCTCGACACGAGGAAGGTTCGCTCATGTGCGCTCCATATGTGTAGTGGCGCGGCCAGTGATCATCGCGCGCATGCGGCTTTTGAATCCGGCGAGCCAAACCATCAAGATGTGGACCAGCAGAAAAAGCACGAGAGCCAGTGACACGAAGAAGTGAAGCGTGCGCGCCGATTGCTGGCCCCCTAACACGTTGACGGTCGCCGGAAACGCGGAAACGAAGGCGGGAGACATCGCCAGCCCCGTCCAGATTACTAAGGGAAACAGAATGAAGATCACGAACAGGTAGGTAATCCGCTGGAGCACGTTATACGACCAAGCCTCTGCCTCACCCGGGCGCTCAAAGCGCAAATGTTTAGCGATCGCACTCGAGAATTCCCGCCAGGAAAGATCGGCATCTGCGCGGAAGCAAATTATTCCCGGAAATGCTCCGTAAATAGGCCCGAGATTAAGTACAGTAATCCGGTAAATACCACTACCCAGGCAGCTTGAAAGTGGAGATACCGGCTCCAGCCGTTCTGGTCCGGCAGCACGTACCCGTAGCCGGTCGGCACCAAATGCCTCGAGGCCGGGATCGGCAGTTTGAACAGCGTCGGAGTCAAATCATTGCCGGTCTCGCCCCAATAGAAGCGAGGATGAGAGATCACAATTTCAACTCCGCTGACCAGCAGGGCAAAAAAACACAGCGTGGTAATCCAGTGAGTGATGCGGACAAGGGCAGAGTGCCGCGAAGTAACCGTCGTGGCAGGGACGGCCGAGGCAGAACTCGGGAGGCAAGCGGAATCGCCCACGCGGGAATCGTATCATGTGGCGTACACATTGCGAACGCTGGGCACTTCTCACCTCGGTCTCATCTTCCTCCGTGCGCAAATTTGATTAGACCGTCAACTTCTGATAAACGGTGGTGTCCTAATTTGCGCAAATTAGGACACTACCTAAACGACCTCGTGTTTACGAATATCGTCAAGCTCGATGAGGACGAGGGACATGTCGTGAGTGAGCGGACCGTGGTTCCGCTCAGCGACGGCAGTCATTAGCCCTGTTCTCCTCTTTCTTCACCGTTTTCTTCACGGTTTTCATCGCCCAGGCCATCCGCGGCTTGTCGTCGTCGCTGGTCTTTCAGTCCCAGGACAACGTTTTCCCGGGAAAATCGAAGTGCACGCGGCGCGCCTTGAGCGCGGCGATGCCCACAATTCCATCGATTCCCGGGAGTATGTTTGCCGCCGGCGCGGGCACGAACAGGACGGAGACATCGCGATTCGTCTTGCCGAACAAAACATCGGGCAGAGTGGCCTGTTTCGCTTGGACGCGTCCGCCCATGGTCACGTTTTTAATACTGCCCGCAGTGCGCAACCCTGGCACGTGCTTGCGGAGCCGCTCCTCGAACAGAAGAATGTCCGCCAGGCCGGTGTCGATAATCAGGTGAATCGGGCGACCCTGAACCTGAAGCTCAACCATCAAACACTCCGCCATTGGATCCTCGGCCGCCAAATGAGATTTTTGCGCGGTGGGATGAAAGATCAATTTCCCGGCGCCGAAATCAATTGTGACGTTGCTCAGTTTGAGCAAGTCCATGCCAATGATGGCGTTAGCATTTTTGGCGAACTCGGAATAGCTGGCCAGATGGCCAACAAGCATGACAACGTTGGCTGCGTGGGTGGGACCGAACTGAACTTCAGGGAAGGTGGCGGATTCCCACTTGAGTTTTCTGTCGAAGTTGAAACTCTCTGCCGGCTCGAGCTTGAGTTTCAGTTTCTCAGCAATTCTCTCGTCGACAATGCTGATGGTCGCGCCAGTGTCGAGGATGAACTTTAGGTTGGTTTGGCTTCCGATGCGGCCCTCGACCTCGATGAGGTACCCGGAAGAGAGCCGGAAGGGTAGTTCGCTGGTAGCGCTTTCCGAAGAGTTGTATTGCACCTCTGCCTCCGAAGGTGACGTGAAGAGAAGTCCCAAACAGGCAACAGAAAGGAACCAATGATTCATGGAATTCGCCTCCGCCGCGGTAGCGGCTGGAGCGAGATTCCGCCTGACAAAAAGGAGCCTCAATTCACCACAAATCTATTCGGCGTATTGACTTTGTCTCCGTCTACTGCGTTGATGAGGCGGGATTTAGCTTCACCATCCTCTGGGGATTCTCAGGATTTCGGACCTGGCGCACACGGGTTCGAAGTCGGCTATGGGCAACCCGATACAAAGGCCGGTCACTCGTTTTCAAGACTTCCAGGTCAATCTGGAGACGGGTGAACTATGGAAGGCAGGCATACGTCTGAAGGTGCAGGACCAGCCGTTCAAGGTTCTGGCGGCGTTGCTGCAACGGCCCGGGGAGATTGTCACGCGGGAAGAACTGCGCCAGCTGATCTGGCCGGAGAAGAGCTTTGGGGATTTTGACCACGCCATCAATCTGGCCATCGCCAAGTTACGAGCCACGCTGGGCGACTCAGCCGATGTCCCCCACCTCATCGAAACACTCCCCCGGCGCGGTTACCGCTTCGTCGCGCCTGTAGAGGGACAAACTGCTCCGTCTCCTCCGAAAGTGCGTCCGCCCAGGCTCACGGGAAAAACGCTTTGGCTGGTACTTGGCGCTGCGGCATTCATCTTGCTCTCCGCGGTCACTCTGTTGCGGGTGCTGCCGAGACTCGCGGAGCACCCCTCGCCCACGGTCGAGGTCGTGCCCTTGGTCTCTATGCCGGGCAATCAGGATATGCCTGCCGTTTCTCCAGACGGCCGCCAGGTTGCCTTCCGATATTCGGGAGCACCACACCCCGGCATCTACACCGCCCTCGTTGGCGGCGAAAAGCCTCTCCAACTCACCGACAGTGCTGACGACTCCAGTCCAACTTGGTCGCCCGATAGCCGGCAAATCGCTTTCGCCCGTTACCGCGATTCCGAAAATCAGACAAGTCTTTACGTGATTCCGGCTCTTGGCGGCTCGGAACGGCGTCTGTACACCGTGCCTTTCCCCATCTGGCCTCACTGCAACAGCTTGAACTGGTCGCCCGATGGGAAATCACTGATATTTTCGGAGTCCGTCGATAACGGTGCCAAAGCTCGCCTGGTTCTACTTTCACTCTCTGATCTGACGGCTCGCCCGCTCACTTCTCCGCGCAATCAGGAGTTTGATTGTGAACCCACTTTCTCGCCAGATGGCGCAACTGTCGCCTTCGTACGCGGACCCATGGGCGGTTTTCTTGGCGACTTGTTTGTCCTGAAAGTTGCCGGCGGACAAACCCTTCGTCTCACTTCCGGCCATTCCGGGGGAGATCCCGCCTGGACTCAGGACGGCAGTGAAATCGTGTTCTCTTCTCAGCTCAAAGGTGCTCAGAGTCTGTGGCGAATTTCCGCCTCAGGCGGCGTGCCGCAGCGTGTTGTCGGTGCGGGCGCAGACGCCTTTTACCCTTCCATCTCCCGCCGAGGGAACCAACTCGCTTATTGGGTGTTGAAACAATGGGACACAATCTGGAAGCTCGACCTCAAGGACGAACGGCATCCTCTCGGTCCTCCCGTGCGGTTCCTGTCTGGCAGAGGCGTTATTTGGAGGCCCAGCTTTTCCCCCGACGGCAAGAAGCTCGTCTTCGAGTCTGACCGCATGGGCTATCACGAACTTTGGATTTGCAATAGCGACGGATCCGGTTGCTCTCAGTTGACCGCCTTGAACGGAGTATCGGGAACTCCGCGCTGGTCTCCCGACGGCCGTTACATTTCTTTTGAATCCTTAGTGCAAGACTATTACGAGGTTTACGTCGTCGAAGTACCGGCCGGTACGCCTCATGTGCTGACAAGTTTTCCCCAAGTTAGTAATGGCGCTCCCAACTGGTCCCGCGACGGCCAGTGGATTTATTTCTACTCGGGCCGCGACAAGGGGACTTACCAGCTGTGGAAAGCGCCCTTTAAAGGCGGATCCCCCGTCCGCGTAACCACGAATGGCGGTGTCTATGGGATCGAATCCGTTGACGGGCGCTTCCTGTATTACGCCAAATTTGGCGAGCACGGAGTTTGGCAAAGACCATTGGGCGGTGGCGAGGAATCCCGCCTTCCGATTAACATTTGTTGTTGGTTTGACTGGGACGTTGCTCGCAGCGGAATCTACTTCGTGAACCTGGATTTTCCGCCCCACGGCAGAATTGAATTCTTCGACTTTGCCAGTAAACAGTCCACCCCAATCCTCACTCTAGATAAACCCGTCTCTTCCTTCTGGCACTCTCTCCCGATGGCAAATCCCTTATCTTCGGCCAAACCGAACTCGACGAATCCTACGTCATGCTCATGAAAAACTTTCGCTAGCCCCGTTGACGTCGCTACTTCAAGCACCGCCCCGCTCAATCCCAGCTTCTTCCTTCTTCACACTCCTGAAAGCCCAAGCCATCCGCGGAGTATTATGCGCGATCCCAAACTGACCGAGCGCGTTCAAAACAATAATCCCGCCATGCCCATTCAGCCGCTGCTTCAGATAATTCGTCGCTTCCTGCGCCGCCCACTCCGGAAGATTCCCCGCCGCCACCCGGTCCGCCGTCCACTTCGCCAGCACCAGCTTCATAATCGGTTCGCCCCACCCCGTAATCGAAACCGCCGCACTCAAATTATCCGCATAGCATCCGCACCCAATCAGCGACGAATCTCCCAACCGTCCCGGAGCCTTGTTCAAAGTCCCGCCAGTAGAAGTGGCAGCGGCAATGTTGCCCGCGCGGTCCAGCGCGACCGCGCCCACCGTATCGTGCGAAATCTCAGGCGCAAACAAATCGTTGCCATCTTTCGCAGAAGAATTTCCCGCCGCCGCCCGCTGATACTCGCGCAACCGTTCCACCTCCCGCGGAATCACCAGCTCTTCGTTCCTGCACAACTCCACACCATGCTCCGCCGCAAACCGCTCCGCCCCTTCGCCCACAAAATACACATGCGGACTCTCACTCAAAATCTTCCGCGCCGCCCGCACCGGATTCCGCGCCCGCTCCACGCACCCCACGCCCCCCGCCCGCAAGGTAGCCCCGTCCATGATCAGCGCGTCCAACTGCACCTTCCCGTCGCGATTCAGAAAGCTCCCCCGCCCCGCATCGAACGTCTCGTCGTCCTCCATAACAACGACGGCTTCCTCAATTGCATCCAAAGCCGCGCCGCCAGCGTTCAGCACCCGCCAACCCGCCGCCAGCGCGTTCCGCACCCCGCGCGGTGGCCTCCACCATGTCGTCAGGCATAGCCCAAGCCCCACCATGAACCACCAGAACAGGATCAGTAGCCAAAAGAATTCCCCGGAAGACCAAAGCGACCGAATAGTCTAGCATCGCCCGGGCAACGGCAATCGAGCCTCGAAATCAAGTCACTCGACTGCGGTAGAATGTCGTACGACCATTTGCAAAATGTCGCCGGAGCGTCTGCAGATCGTTCGAGGTCTGCAGAATTAAGTAGTACGAGCATCTGCAGGATGTCGCAAGAGCGTCAACGCGGCGCCCGTAGCTGAGCGGTTAGAGCCGTGGACTCATAATCCATTTTCCCAGGTTCGAATCCTGGCGGGCCCACCAGTGACTCTCGATGCGTGCGCGGTGGGGTATTGGTTCAGTGTTGCAGTGGGCTCGGTTCTTTTGGTAGACCTTCGACTTTGGGGGACGTGCGTTTACGTCTTGCGGCTGTTCGCCATTTTTACTATTTTCCTTGCTTGCTTGCTTACAAGCGCAAAAAATCGTCGGACGACCGGCCCCCGGAAGAGCGCCGAGACCACAAAGTTTGCGGAGATGGCTGGTCGATGTGACAATGATGGAATGCACAAATCTTTCACCGTAGCTGTCCTAGTGGCGGCTGGAATGTTGCTCCTGGGGAATTTCCCGGCGCAGCAGACTCCGGCAGCGACGACTCAATCTTCCCCTGCCACTCCCTCTGCCTCCCCTGCCGCTTCCGCTCCTGCCAAGGGTCAGGCTCCGGCGGCGAAGAAGCCCGCCACAACCGGGAAAACCGCGGCTGCTCTAGCTCTCACAACGCAAAAAGAAAAGTTCAGCTATGCCCTTGGCATGAAGATGGGAGCGAGCCTCCGCAAGCAGTCGGTTCCAGTGGACGCGGCAGTTTCTCGCGCGGGTTAAGAGACGGCCTGGCCGGTGGCAAGACTTTGCTGACGGACGAAGAGGCGCAAGCCGCGATCACCGTCATGCAGAAAGAGTTTCAACAGAAGCAGCAGGAGAAGATGCAACAAGCTGCTGAATTGAACAAGAAGGAAGGGCAGGATTTATTGGCCGCGAACAAGGGAAAGCCCGGCGTCGTCACACTTCCCAGCGGGCTGCAATATAAGGTTGAAAAAGAGGGCACGGGACGAAGCCTGCGGCGAGCGATTCCGTGGTCTGCGACTATCGGGGCACGCTGATCGACGGTAAGGAGTTTGACAGCTCTTACAAGCGCGGCCAACCCGCTACGTTTCCAGTGAACGGCGTCATCAAAGGATGGACCCAGGCGCTTCAGTTGATGCCCGCTGGCTCGAAGTGGCAGCTCTTCGTTCCCTCCAATCTGGGGTACGGTGACCGCGGTGCAGGCGCGGACATTGGACCGGGCGCGACTCTCATTTTTGAAGTGGAGCTGGTCTCGATTTCGGAAAAGGATAAGGATAAGGATCAGAAGAAGTAGGGCTTCGGGCTCTCGGCTTTCGGCTTTCGTCAAAGCACCCTGCCGAAGAGGGGAGCCCTTCGTCTTTGTGTAGTAATCTTGAATGTGATAACCCCTGTGTGAAGGACGTGTATGGTGCACACCGTTTTTTGCGTGAAGTTGAAAAGAGGAACTGCCGGGGCTGCGGCAGGAGCCTCAGTTTGACAACGATCTGGGCCGCAAGGTTTACGAGAACGTTTCCCAGGAAGCCTGGAGGATGTGGACCGAGCACTGCAAGATGCTGCTGAACGAATACCGGCTGAACCCCGCGCGGCGGGAGGATCAGGAAGTGATTGTGAAGCAGTTGGAGCAGTACTTTTTTGGGGAAGGGTCGGCGGTGCCTCTGGGATCTGTGCCCCGGCGCAGAAGTAGGGGTGAGGTTGCGTCTGTATCGTGCTGCGACCACGGACGCTAGAGTCACCCCGATGGAAGAACCTACGAATGGATCCGCTTAGGTATTACTAACCCTAGTCACGTAAACCGTCCAGACTCTCTCAGCCTAGCTTTCCTCCATGGATTAGTTCCGGTTTGCCCGTTAACCGGGGTGAGTATGCAGCAGGTAGCAGGCTCATGCGGGGATTGGTGAAGAGACGAGGTTATTTCCGCAGTTTCACCTTTTCTTGACGTCCTTCTCATAGAACTCATTGACCTCGGCTGAGGGTTGAGTGTAAACCCGATTTCATCAACCGTCAGCTTGATGTAGTTTACGGAAGGCCAACCGTGCGTATCCCAAGGTGAGGCCGAGTGAGCCGTACACAGCCGCGTTCATGGGGGCAAGCAAGAAAAAGGTGGTCACCGAGCGAGGGATCGAACGTCAGCTTCACGAAATACAACGGACACAGCGAAAACATCAGTTGGGGATCGAGAGTCCAGCGGCGCGGAGCAAGATGGGCGACGAGCGCCAGGAGATATGAAACTGCCGCGAAGCCACCGAGCCATTTGAGGGGCGCTAAAAACAACTGTTCATCGTCCCGATCTTTCCTGCACGCTTTGGCGATCCACGGGCGGGCAGACCCGCAAGCATCACGCTGAAAAGGCCCACCAGTGCCAGGACAGCCACAAATATGACCCATTCGCTCTGAACCAGCAGCAGGCAGCCGACACAAGGCCGTCAGGAAAGGAACGCCGGTGAAAAGTGGAGTAAGATACCCACAGAGTAAAAACACGATGCGAGATGTGATCCCTGATAGCGCGCGCGGACATGACGCGGATTCTAACAGCGGTCCCGAGCTTGAGCACAATTAATTGCGCTGACCGGACCCGCGTTTAACTGTTGCAACCTCGCGTGGATGTTGAAAACTCTGTGATCGGAATGTACTCTTGGTTGCGATTATCGCGGCTCCGAGTTTTTTCTTCTCACCTCAGCTAAGTGGCAGCTTCTACAGTGGGAGCTGTCGGTCAGCTGGGGGAGCGTACCCAGTCGCTTAAGATTCTGGGCAGCCGCTGCGAGGAAGAACTGCTCCCGCACGAACTTCAGTCTGCGCAGGCGCAGGCGACGCAATCCGATCTGATTCTTCAGTTCCGCGAACAGCGCCTCTACTTTTTTCCGCGCCCGTTGTGCACTAGCGAATGCTGGTGTGTTCGACAGATCCCTGGCGCGTTGTCGCGCAGGTTCATGCATGTGAATAGCAGATGCTTCTATATCGCCCGCTGGTGCATTGCGCCTTTTGCGAACATGCCCACAACGCTTGCCGCTGCCGATATAGGCGTGAGCGCGGTTGCGAACATTCAGGCCGACATAGTTGAGCTGTTCCCCAGCCGGACAGAGATAGCTGTTACTTTCGGGTTGATAGGTGAACCACTCGGGGCCGTCAGACCAGTTCTGTTATTGCGGAGAGCACTGTCCCGCGTGCGCATATACGGTGTGATCCCCCGCTCCATTAACCACTGCAGGAACTCACCGTTGCCGTACGTGGCATCAGCAACCACCGACTCGGGATCGCGTCCTTGCCATTCAGCGAAACGAGCGATCATGTCTTGTGCGGCTACCGTTTCCTGACTCATCCGGGCTGCGGTGGCTTGCACTCCCACGATCACGCAACTGTGGTTGTCCACCAGATAGTTGTCGTAGTAACCGAGCCGGGCCGGAGTTCCACCCTTGGTCGCGTAGGTCGCGTCGGGATCGGTGGTGGACACCAGTTTCTGCTCATGCACTGGCTCGTCGGTCAGATTTTGCTGCTCTAGTTCCACCAGGTACTGACGCACAGTGTGGTTCACCTGCGCCACTTCCGCTAGCTGCTCGCGTGGAATGCGGCTCTCCTTGCTGGCATTGGCTTCCACGAAACTGCCGTCCACCGACAAGTCATCTCCCCGCACTAGTCCACTTTCCAGACAGCGCGCCACGATCTGTTCAAACAACTCCTCGAACAGCTTCGACTCCTGGAACCGTCCGTGCCGATTCTTGGAAAACGTGGAGTGATGTGGGATCTCCTGATCGAATCCCAAACCCGTGAACCAGCGCCAAGCCAAGTGCATGCGCAGTTCCTCCACCAGTTTGCGTTCGCTGGTGATGCCGTACGGATCGCCGATCAACAGGATGCGCAGCAGAAGCTCGGGGTCAATCGACGGCCGGCCCGTATCGCTGTAACTCTCTCTTAGCTTTTCCCGCACGAAGGCAAAGCTGATGTGCTTTTCGATAAGTCGCAACAGGTGAGTCTCTGGAACCTGTTCCTTCCAGCGGAAGTAGTAGAACAGCGCTTCGGAGCGGTCGTGTTGCCCCATCATGATCAGCAGTCCTCCGAGGATCAGAATCAAACAGAGCATGAGGTACGGCTTTTTCTTCTAACATGCTTCTGCTGAATCTCACCTGCTAATCTTAGTGACTTTTTCAACACCCACTCGCGATTACAACTCATTGAGCCGGATCGGCTAGTTCAATCGGGAAATGCAAACGGCTGTGTCTGACCGTCAAGGTTTTCGATAACCAACCCCTCGGAATTGGTGACGACATTCACTTTGTTCTGCACAATGTGGTCCACCATTCCTTGAAGTATGGTTGAACTGATGCTAATAGACACGTCGTCTGGCGAATTGTCGTCAACACAATGCAGCAGGATGATCAGCCACAACTTGTTGGCAACCGCGTAATCGATGTACCCCGTCAGGTTGGCCAGCGTGGTATTCAGGTCTGTCTCTCCAGCCTGGGACCACAGATAGTAGGGCAATATCTTTCCGTGTCCGGAGTGACGGCCGTTGTACCCTGTGTCGGAGTCGCGTGCGCCGAGGAACCCGGCGTTCTGCACCGCGAGCCCTATTGCGCTATTAGGGTACCCATAGTCCCCATACGGGTAGGCGAACGTAAGGGGATTAAGTCCCTGCGCGATCAAATCTGCTTTAGACCCGTTAATCTCGCTCGTTAACGTGTCAGCTACTGAGCATGCGGGTACCTGGCAAAGAGTGGATAGCGATTGGTGGGTGCGGGTGTGAGCACCGATCTCGTGCCCGTTTGAAGCGACGGCTTGGACTTCGTCCCAGGTGACGAAGCCGTCGTTACCAACACCTACTGGCCCTAGGTCAGGGTTAACGATGGTATCCCCGAGCGTGTTGCCCGTGATGATGTATTGTGTGGTCCTTATCCCGGCTGCGTCGAAGATGGGCAGACCGTTGTCGTACATGGACTGGTACCCATCGTCGAAGTCGACCGAGACGAAACCGCTGGCAGTGATCACGAAGGATAAGGGCGTGGAAGTCCCGGCCTGGGGCGCCGGGTTCTTTACGGCGACCGGAATGGTAGCAGCCGCTATTAACTCAGCGGCTGGAATCGTGACCGTTATGGTATTCGAGCTGATGGAGACAGGGGTCAGTATGTTAGATCCGAAATTCACCGTGGCCCCGGTTGCGAAGTTGCTGCCGGTGATCGTCATGTACGTCAGGTCGGCTTCTCCCCGTCAAAGCCAGTGGAGGCGATAGCCGAGTAATTACAGGAGGAGCGGGAAGGGCGGGAGGCGGCGTTGTGACTGTCAAGAACACCTGCCCCGTCACAGAGCCGGACGTAGCGGTAATTTGCGCAATGCCGGCAGCAACTCCCGTAGCGACATTGCCGCTTGCACCGAGGCTATGCCGGGATTCTCACTGCTGAATTGAACAGATGAGAGACTAAACGGCGCTCCAAATTGATCTGTGCCGGACGCGGTGAACGCTTGAGTCCAACCGACATTTATCGAGGCATTCGTCGGCGTGATGCTGATAGTTGTTAGCGCGGGGAGGAGCCGGGGTTACAGTCAGTTGCACTGGTGGTGCAGTGACCCCCTGGGCGCTGGCCGTGATGGTTACAGTACCGCCGCCCTGTGCGACGCCAGTCGCGGTTGCTGTGTTCTGTCCCTCGCCATTGAGGCCGTTTACGGTAGCGATGCTTGGATTGGAACTCACCCACGTGAACGTGAGTCCGGACATAGGAAGGCCAAACTGATCTAATCCGGTTACGGCAAACGACGTGGAGCTGCCCGCAGGCACGGTTGCTGTCAACGGCGTTTCAGTCATCGTCGTCAATGTGGCTGGGGGCCTCGTGGTTGTCAGGGTCGTGCTGGCACTGATCCCCTGCGACGAAGCGGTAATGGTGCTTGAACCCTCGGTGCCCCCACGCTGCGCCTGGTGGCCAATCCGGCCGCGCTGATGGTCGCCACACTCTGGTTACTGCTGGCGAACGTGAACGTGATCCCGCTGTATCCGGATTTCCGTACTGGTCAACCCCGCTGGCAGCAAACTGTTGAGAACCCGTCGTAAGAATAGAAGGGTTTGCTGGAGTCAAAGTTATGGTCGTCAACACGGGTGGCGGTGGAAGCACGGTCAATAACGCAGGGGAACTGCTAACACCCTGTGCCGAGGCAACGATGCTGGCTGTGCCCTGACATACTCCGGTTGCAGCAGACGCGTTGAGCGTGACGCAGTTGTTGGTCGTCGCCCAGGTGAATGCAACGCCTCGCATGGGCTTGTTGTACTGATCAATCCCTTGAGCGGTGAAACGTTGCTGGCTCCCGATTTGTATGGACGCTGACGCTGGCGATACGCCGATCTTCGTTAATACCGAGGGGGGCAAGGCAACCGCGAGGTTGACCGTGGCGGTTTGCGGCGTCAAAGCTCCCGAAGTGCCAGTGATGACTGCCGTTGTCGCGCCCGTGGTGGCCGTGCTGCTCGCCGTAAGGGTCAAGGTGCTCGTCGTGGGGCTGGTTGAGGTGAATGAGGCGGTCACTCCACTGGGCAAGTCCGAGGCCGCCAGGCTGACGCTGCCTGTGAAGCCGCCTGTGGGATTCACCGTAATCGTGCTGGGTACACTGCTCCCTTGAATAACAATCAGAGTGCTGGGTGCGACCGACAGCGTGAAGTTCGGTGGCGGGGTCACCGTAAGCACCGCGGATGTGCTAATACCGTCCGAGGCTACTGTGATGGTCGAGGTACCTACCGCTATCCCTGTCGCCAACCCAGTTGCACTGATGGTAGCGATTTCCGTGTTACTGCTGGCAAATGTCAAAGGGACGCTTGCCATGGCATTGCCGTACTGGTCTTTAGGCGTGGCGGTGAACTGTTGTGTGACTCCCACCTTTACGGGACGCAGCTTGCGGAGTCAGTGTGATCGAAGACAAGGAGGGTGGCGCGGGCGTTGTCGCAGGCTTTGTGGAAGCAGGCGTCGGATTGCCACCGCAACCCACAAACAAAAGCAAAAGAAAGATAAGGGCGATAGACGCGAGAGATATCAGTTTCAATTTTTTCTCTAGGATTGCCAAGCTCGTTGCCCTGTGACCGCACCTTTCTCCGTCTAACGAGGTAAGTTTGGAGACAATGACCAAAGAACGTTGCGAGCAGATGGCGCTTTTATGCATCATTCTTGTCATGCTCTAACTGAAGGAGCAGTGCAATCGCCATGCCAGCTTCAGAATTGCGCCGCGTTTGAAGCTGCCTCGGCGCGTTCGATGCTAATTTGCGTCTCGAAAGTTCTAGTAGCGAGACCACTTAGCTCAATTTTCAGCCCTCGCAGAAAAGGAGAACTCGGCAAACATCGCGTTCTCACAAGATTACTTTTACGGTTACTTTGGACGTTACGACCGTAATCAGGAATCCGAGTGGAAACCGAATGTCTTCCACAGGAAAAGGGAAAAATTGTTCCACATGGGAAGCCGGTTCCCTTCGATTCCCCCTCGGCTTCGCTCGGGGCTTCGGCAAAACAAGGCAGGCTCTCACGGGCTCTCCGCCGATTCGGAATGGCATTCCCGTTGAAAGGCTAGCGATCCTCAAGTGCTCACTCCCGAATTGCCATTCTGCACCGCCGCCCGCATAGAATCTTGTATTCAGCCCCGCCTGTTGCTGTGAGGACGATTGAACAAAGGACATCGCTATTTATCCCGGTTCGTTTGATCCGCCCACCAACGGGCACCTCGATCTGATGGAGCGGGGCGCGAAGATTTTTGAGGAACTGGTGGTGGCGATCCTGCGGAACTCGGAGAAGAGTCCGATGTTCAGCGTGGCGGAGCGGCTGGAGATGCTGCGGGCGCTCACGGGGCATCTGAAGAACGTGCGCATCGACACGTTTGACGGGCTGATGGTGGAGTACGCGAAATCCATGGAAGCGATTTGCATCTTGCGCGGCATCCGGGCGATCAGCGATTACGAATATGAATTGCAGATGGCCCTGATGAACCGCAAGCTCGAACCCACGCTGGAAACCGTGTTCATGATGCCGGCTGATAAGTACTCCTACGTCAGCTCGCGACTGGTGCGCGAGGTGGCGCAGGCGGGCGGCCCGGTGAGGGGACTGGTGCCGGAGGTGGTGGAGCAGAAGCTGCGCGAGAAAGTTGATCCCGCATACAAGTTTTACGATGGAGTGCACGAAGTCGCGCCTGCGGTTCCGGGCGGCAAAGAAAAGAAAAGGAAAAAGAAGGCATGACCACTGCGACCACGGAAGCGCTGAAACTTACCCACCGGATCAACCGCATTGAGCCCTCAGCCACGATGGCGGTGGTGGCCGAGGCTGACAAGCTGCGCGCGCAGGGCATCGACGTGGTGGACTTCGGCGCGGGCGAGCCGCATTTCGCCACGCCGCAGCACATAAAGGATGCAGCCATCGCCGCCATTCAGGGCAACTTCACGAAGTACACGGCTGTGCCGGGCACGCCTGAGTTGCGCGACGCCATCGTGCACCGTCATGCCGTGGACTTCGATTCCGATTACCGCCGCGAAGAAGCGATTGCCTCGACCGGGGCAAGAATGCGCTGTTCAATGCGATTCAGGTTCTGGTTGACCACGGCGACGAAGTGATTTTGCCGGTGCCTTACTGGGTTTCGTTCAAGGACATCGTGAGCGCGCTATGCGGGTGGCGAGTGCGTGTTACTGCACTCGGACGAGTCGCAGGGCTTCCGGGTTACGGCGGAGATGGTTGCTGCTTTGATTACGCCGCGGACGAAGGTGATCATTTTGAATTCGCCGTCGAATCCTTCCGGCGCGGTGATGAGCCCGAAGATTTGACGGAAGTTGTCCGACTGGCTCACGAACGCGGAATCTGGGTCCTCTCTGACGAAATTTACGTCTACCTGAATTACACGGGCAGGAATTTTTCCGTGGGATCGCTGCGCGAGTTCAAAGAGCGCGTCGTGGTGCTAGGTTCACTCTCGAAAACTTATGCGATGACGGGCTGGCGCCTGGGGTATGCGCTGGGTCCGGCGGCGGTGGTGAGCGCGATGTCAAAGCTGCAAAGCCAGTCGACTTCGAACCCGACTTCGATTGTGCAGAAAGCGGCGGTGGCGGCGCTGAAGGGGCCGCAGGAGTGCGTCGAAGAGATGCGGCGGGAATATATTGGACTTCGCGACCACGTAGTAAAAGGATTGCGTTCGATACCGGGCGTGACTTGTACTTTACCGAAAGGCGCGTTCGACGCGTACCCAAACATTTCGGCATTCCTGGGGCGCGGCGGCGTGAAGTCGGCGTCAGAGGTGGCGGGACGGTTGCTGCGCGAAGCACATGTGGCCACCGTTCCCGGCGAAGGGTTCGGCACCGGCGAGCATATTCGCGTTTCGTACGCGACTTCAAAAGGGGAGTTGGATCGCGGGCTGGAGCGCAGGGGGAAATTTTTCGCGCCCTGTAGGCGCGAATGTGGATGTTTTGATGATTAGGTTCGGCCGAGGCCGTCTGTACCCGAACGGCCTTTTTTTCTACGTAAGTTTGTTTCTGATGGGCAGTCCTTTTATGGGGAGTTATATCCGCTCTTAATGTTCCCGCTTTTGATCCTCGTCCTTGGGGTGCTCACGATCTTTCGCCGATTTACCCGAATCCCAATTCGAGGAAAAGATTGGCGAAGCATGGCTTACCGGCGACCATTGCAAAATAGCGAACGGCCCGCTGACCGGGCAAACACTGGCAGCAGGTGAGCGAGAAATATCAGCGCGATCTTGTGGGCGATGCGGCGCGCGATGCTCGCCGTTTTCCCCTGCTGCTGAAATTTCTTTTTCCGCATGAGAAACTTTCGGTGCAGGTTCATCCCGATGATGCGCAGGCGCGCCGTGTCGGTGAGCCCTGGGGCAAAACGGAGTGCTGGTATGTGGCGCACGCGAAGACAGGAGCGCAAATCGCCTTAGGATTGAAACCCGGCGTGACGGTTGCACAGTTGGAAGTCGCGATCCACGAGAAGCGGGCCGAAGAGCTGCTGAACTGGCTCAACATTTACACCGGCGACATGATTTATGTTGCCGGAGGCACCGTGCACACGCTAGGGCCGGGGTCGGTGATTGTGGAGACGCAACAGCAGTCGGACACAACCTATCGTTTGTATGACTACGGGAGGCCCCGCGAGTTGCAATTGAAAGAGGGTTTGGCGGCGGTAAAGTTGAAAGTTGCGTCTGGAAAAGTGGTGAGGCCTGCCCCGGCGCAGGTTCCGGGCAGCGGCAACCGGAGGGCTGCGCTGGTGACGGCTCCTTATTTTGTTGTGGATATGTTCGAGATGAAGGACGCGCAGGAATTGAGCACGCGCGACGAGTCGGGCAAGAGTTCGGCGCAGATTCTGGGACCGCCGTGGAAGGATGCGAAGTTGAAGAAGCGCCGGGAGCGGAGCCGGTAACTTTGGCGAAGGGCGATGCGGTGGTCGTGCCGGCGTTGGTGGAGAAATTTACTGTGCGGCCGCAGTGGACGCTGGAATTTCTTAGAGCGCGGGTTCCGGGTGCGACGCTGCCCGAGCCGGAAACGCGAATGTAGCGGGTGGAATCGACAATCTTTGGCTAAGAATTCAAACTTCTATCCTGTGATTCTTGCCGGCGGCCGCGGGACACGCTTCTGGCCGTTGAGCCGGAAGAAACGTGCCAAGCAGTTGCTGGCACTCGACGGCAAAGGCGGACGATGATCCAGCAGACGGTGGCGCGGCTGTCGCCGCTGGCTGCACCGAAAACTTTTTGGATCATTACTAACGATGACCTTCGTCCTGCGATCCTGAAGCAGCTTCCGAAGTTGCCGAAGGCACAAGTGCTGGCTGAGCCGGTCGGACGGAACACCGCACCGGCGATCGGGCTTGCGGCGTTTCTTTTGTTGCGCGAGCATCCCGATGCCGTGATTGGAATGTTTCCCTCTGACCATGTGATCGCCGATGAAAAAAGTTATCGCGCGACTATTGAGCGTGGCGTGGAGATCGCGGCCGCGGGCGAAAACATTGTTGTTCTCGGCATTCGGCCGAATCGAGCGGAGACCGGATACGGTTACATTGAGGCGGGCTCCGGGTTCAGCGGCGACACTCTGCGCGTGCGTCGATTCACCGAGAAGCCCAATGCGGAGAAGGCCGCTTAATTCGTGGCTGCGGGAAATTATTTCTGGAATAGCGGGATGTTTCTGTGGAGCGCCCGCACGCTGGCTAACGCGCTGTGCGAGCATCTTCCAAGGACCGCAAGTCGGTTCTCGAGGAGATCGCTGGAACTTTTGGCACGCGTAAGTTCGCTGGTACTTTCCGCAGGCTGTATCCCAAATGCGAGAATATCAGCGTCGACTACGCGGTGCTGGAGCCACGTTCGGCGAAAGGCGAGCAGGCGGGAAACATCTTTTGCCTGCCTGCCGATTTCGGCTGGAATGATCTGGGCTCCTGGACCGCGCTGCATGAACATCACACCGCGAAGAGCAGTCCGCTCAAGAGCATCTTTATATATGGCGGAGGGCGCATTTATTCTGAACGCCCACGGCAACTACGTTCATGCGCCGGGTAAATTTGTCGCGACTGTTGGCGTGAGCGATCTGGTTGTGGTCGAAACTCCAGACGCGTTGCTCATTACCACGCGGCAGCGAGCGCAGGACGTTGGTAAAGTGGTGAAGTACCTGGACGAGAAGAAGCTGCATAGGCTGGTGTAAGAAAGTGGTCGGGAGTGGTCAGTGGTCTAGTGACACCGAAAACCTACTGGCCACTGATCACTGATCACTGAACTTCCATGGCTCAGGAAATCAAGTTGGGACTTGATGGATGGCGCGGCATCATTGCTGACGACTTCACGTTCGACAACGTGCGGCGGGTTGCAGGCGCGATTTCTTCTTATGTATTGAAATACGAGGAGGCGCGGCGCGGAGTGTTTATCGGCTATGACACGCGTTTTGCCTCTCAAGCCTTTGCCCGAGCGGCCGCGGAGGTGATGGCGGCCGCTGGTATTCCGGTGAAGCTGTCCAATGACTACACGCCCACTCCAGCCGTGTCGTTTGCCGTGAAGAACAAAGCTGCGGCGGGCGGGGTGATGATCACTTCGAGCCACAATCCGTGGAACTGGAACGGAGTGAAATTCAAAGGCAAATTTGGCGGGTCGGCAACTCCCGCCATCATGAAAATAATTGAAGAAGAGTTGGGCGCTGGGGCGATGCCGCAAGGTTCGAAAGCGGTTATCGAAGAAGCCGACCTCAAGACGCCGTACATCGCCGCGGTTTGCCGTTTTGCCGACATGAATATCATCGGCAAAACCAGATTCAAGTTCGTCATCGACTCGATGTACGGTTCGGGCCGGGGAGTTCTTTCCGGTGTTTTCCGGGATCGCGGGGTTCTAGTTCGTCGCGATCCGCCAGGAGGTGAATCCGCTTTTCCCTGGCATCAATCCCGAGCCCATCGAGCCGCACATCGCTCTCCTGCAGGAGACTGTGGTGAAAGAGAAGTGCGATGCTGGACTGGCCACTGACGGCGATGCCGACCGCATCGGCGCGGTCGCCGAAGATGGCAGTTTCGTGGATTCGCACAAGATATTCTGCGTGCTGCTCCGTTGGCTGTTCGTGCGCAAGAAGTGGCCGGGAGACGTTGTGCGCGGCTTCAACACCACCGCATGATCGATCGCATCGCCGCCAAGTACGGCCGCAAACTTTACGAAACGCCGATCGGATTCAAGTATATTGTCGACTTGATGATGGAACACGACATTCTGATCGGCGGCGAGGATCGGTGGCATCGGCTACTCGCGCTTTTTGCCCGAGCGGGATGGAATACTGAATTGCCTGCTGCTGGCGAATGCGATGGCCGAGGAAAGCAAGCCGCTGGGCCGGCTGGTTGCGGATTTGCAACGCGAGTTCGGCTCGCACTATTACGGCAGGCGCGATCTGCACATTCCGGAAGAGATGAAGCAGAGTGCGATTCAGCGGGCTCGGGCGGAAAGCACTCGGAGCCTGGGACGCTACCGCGTGGTGAAGAAGGAAAATCTCGACGGCATCAAGTTTTTTCTCGATGCGCCGACGAATGGCAATGGAGCCGAAGCTTGGATTCTGTTCCGCGCCTCGGGAACCGAACCGCTGCTGCGCGTCTACGCGGAGGCTGCGTCCCCGGAATTGGTGGACAAATCCTGGCGGCGGCGGCGAGAGTTTTGTAGGACGCGTGGAACTCGGAAAGACGCACCCCCCCAGCGGTTCGCGGCGGTCCGCTCTATGCCATCCCGAAACTCCACATTTGACGCGGGAGTAATGCGATACTTCTAACTGCGCATGACCTTCGTCGAAAACTCAGCCTCGACTCCCGACTCGCCTGAGGCGCGCCGTTACAACCGGATCCGCCGCTGGCTGGGAATTGCCGATTTTGTGGTTGGCGCTGCTTTCATGGTGGTTCTGCTGGTTACGGGCTGGAGCGGCTGGCTGCGCGATGTTGCCTTGCGGCGGGGATTTCAGAACTACACGCTGGCCGTCTTTGTCTATTTATTCTTCCTGCTTCTGATCGGCAAAGCGCTGGGCTTTGGGTTCGACTACTACGGTTTCCGGCTGGAACGAAAAGTCCAACTCTCCACGCAAAAACTTCGCTCGTGGATTTGGGATGAAGACAAGGGTTTTCTGGTGGGGCTGGTGCTCGCGGGCATCGTCGTGGAGTTGCTGTATTTCACGATTCGGCTATCTCCGCAGCATTGGTGGCTCATCACATGGGCGCTGTTTATGGGGCTGTTCATATTGCTGGCGCAGCTCGCCCCGGTTTTGCTGCTCCCGATTTTCTACAAGTTCGAACCGCTCGATAACGAAGACTGCGGCGGCGCCTGGTTCTGTTGAGCGAGCTGCGGGCACGCGCGTACGCGGAGTCTATCGCTGGAAGCTTTCGGAGAAGAGCAAGAAAGCGAATGCGGCTCTCACCGGATTAGGCAATACGCGGCGGATCATCCTGGCTGATACTTTGTTGGACAATTACGCTCCCGAGGAAGTTGAAGCGGTGCTGGCGCATGAACTCGGCCATCACGTTCACCGGCACATTCTGAAGAGCATTGTGGTGCAGGCTGGAACTACCTTGCTCGGGTTCTGGGTGGCGAACTGGGTGCTTCACTACGCGGCCGATCATCACATGTTCAACCTCGAGGAACTTTCCGATTTCGCGAACCTGCCCTTGCTGGCGCTTACCGCGACCGCGCTTTCTCTTCTGCTGATGCCTGCGCTCAATGCTTACTCGCGCTACAACGAGCGGCAGGCCGACCGCTATGCTTTTGAATCGATCGTCAGCGTGGAGCCCTTCATTTCGTCGATGAACAAGCTGGCGCAGCAGAATCTGGCGGAGCGCACGCCTTCGAAGTGGATTGAGGCGTTGTTCCACTCGCATCCTGCAATTTCGAAGCGAGTCGCCGCCGCCGAGGCTTGGAGGCGGGCGCAGGGCGCTAGTACCTAGTACCTAGTACCTGAGTACCTAGTGGCTGTTCCCTAGAACAGTCAGAGGGTGCGAAGAATTTCGGCGGCGCGCTGCAGGTCTTCTTCTGTATCCACGCCACCGAATCGTAAGGGGTTTCGGCCACGTAGATTTGGATTCCATTTTCCAGGAAGCGCAACTGTTCGAGGCGTTCACTTTTTTCGAGCGTTGATTCGGGCTGGCTTACGAAGAGATCGAGCGCAGGCTTCCGGTAGGCGTAGAGGCCGAGATGTTTGTAGTAGCGTGGTCCGGTTTTGTCGCGATCAAAGGGAATTGTCGCGCGGGAAAAATAGAGAGCGCGTCCGCCGGGCGCGGCCACCACTTTGACCGCGTTGGGATTACCGATTTCTTCCTGTGGGCATGCAGTCTTCACGGTTCCCACCTGCACCGACGGATCTTTCATCACCTCGAGCAGGGTGGAAATTTGTTCCGGGCGCACCAGCGGTTCGTCGCCTTGCACGTTGACATAAACGTCCGCTGCGATTGAGTTCGACACTTCATGCACGCGATCGGTGCCGCTGCGGTGAACGGATGAAGTAATTCTCGCGTTCCAGCCGTGTCTGCGGCATGCTTCCATGATCTCTTCGGAATCAGTGGCGATGATCACGTCGGAGAGGAGCGGCGACGAGCGAACCGCCTCATACACCCAGCCGACCAGGGGCTTGCCGGCGATCTCGCGCAGCATCTTGCGCGGCAGACGAGTGGAGCCAGCCGGGCGGGAATGATGGCAACCGATTTCATGGATTGATTGACCATACTACACAAGCGAGGCTGGGTGACCCCTACGGCGGAGAAGTTTGACACTGTTTTGCGCTGGCTCTTAGAATCAAAAGGTTGAGCGCGCGGGCGGCGAAGATGTTCAGCTCGATCCGCGCGGCGAGGTTCCTGCTTCGGCAGTTCGGTTTCGTTGTTACCTCTGTCTCAACAGTTATGCCAGCCTGTGTTGTCCGGTCTGGTTGGCACGTGGCGGCGTAGCTCAGGTGGCTAGAGCGACGGTCTCATAATCCGTAGGTCCGTGGTTCGAGTCCACGCGCCGCCACCAATCTCCTCAACAACTTGCAAGAGATCGGGCGGAAGCGCCATTTCGGTGATATGACGATTATTCGACGAACCATACAAGATCGCTTCCGTTTTGCTGGTAGCTTCGATCCCAGCACATTGCAACCCACTGCTCTATAGGTTTTCTTGGATGAAGCGGGGACTGAGGTGAACGTCGAGTTGTACCAGTGCTGAATCGCTGACCGACGTGAAAACTGTGAATCTCGCCGGCCTTGAAGACAAAGATGTCACAAACGCCGCCCTGGAAAATCTTGCCGCTTACTATCCACACTCCAAGGCCTTAACGGATGAACTGGATCTCGTCGTAAGGATGCCGGTATGGACCCGGCCACTGAAGCGAGCTGCCCATGAAATAGGAAAACCGAAACATTGGTGTTGCCCTGCTCAGCTCCGATAAACTCATGCGAACTACCAACAAAGGGCAGGCTCTCTTGGCGCACGTGATACATCTTCCGTTACCCCCCTGGCAGGATTTGATGACTGTGGTCACGGTTTCGCTCCGCGAATACCTGAGTGAAATGGAGATATTTCAGCACGAACTCACAGACGGCCACTGAAAATTTCCTGGCTGGATAAGACTGCAGCTGCGACCTCGCCTTAACCTACCAGCATTGTTTCGAGGAGCGTTGAGAGTTCGGGAAACATCATTCCTGTCCCTGCGAGAGACGACCCGAGAGTGCATTCCGAACCCGCGCCCCATGATGGAGGATTTCCCCTCCAGTCCTGGTCTCATTGTCTTCTTTCATTGTCTTGCAGACTAGCGTGGTGTGGCCGGTTTTTGAATCGATCACGGTGTTCACGGGCAGACACTGCAGGTCACCGTGTTGGCATTTTCCTGCTTGATTACTACACAGTGTTCGATGAGTTCGGCAGTGGGTGGCGGCGTCTGGCTCCGTATGGGAGGCGGGGTCGCCGCAACCGGTTGCTTCTTCGCCGCGCAACCGGCCAGGAGCAGGCAAAACATTAGCCCGGTTTTCCTCATGCCCTCTGTTTTCGCTCGGTCGCGCCCACTTGTCGATGGCAATCTTGGTTACATGCCCCGACGCGGACACGCTTGCGAAGGCACCAGGTCTCAGGAGTGCTGGTGGAGGCAAAGGTAGTCAGCAAATCGACCTCACATCGTGAAGATCGCCCAAACTGAGGTAAACAGCGATAACTCCCCGAAACCCGGTCAACAGTGAAATCGCGATTTATCGCCAACGATCCGACTACATCGTCGATTGGGAAACTCCGCAAGCCGCCTGAGCAGAGGCATACGCCTTGACAATGGCTTCTTTGGGGTGCACTATTACGCCCGCGCTGTCGGGGAGCCTCTTCGTAGGCTCTGGCTTTCGAAGCCATTTCGGCCCGTACTTCCATCCCTGGGGCTCTCGCAAACACAAAGGTCGTGCGCGGTAGAACACGCGGACTTGAGGAGGCATCATGAAGAGGCTCTTACTGGCCGTGATTACCCTCTCCGGATTGTGTCTCCTCAACGGTTGCAGTAGCAGTGAAAGCGGATCATCGCCACCGCCTCCCGCTCCCGCGACTCACTTCTCCGTCGTCGCTCAGGCCAACGCCAACGCTGGGACTGCCTTCAACCTCACGGTGACGGCGCAGGACGCCTCCAACAGACAGGTGAGCACTATTCCGGGACGGTGCACTTCACGAGCAGCGACCCCCTGGCCGCACTGCCAGGTGACCAGCCACTGACCAACGGTACAGCGACCTTGCAGGTCACGCTGCTTAGTGCGGGCAACCAGACGATTACCGCGACCGACACACTCACCGCGATTACAGGCACGTCAGCCGCGATCACCGTCACGGTACTGACCGCGACTCACTTTGCGGTCACCGCTCCGGCCACTGCCCTGACCGGGTCTGCGTTCAACATCACGGTGACGGCGCAGGACGCCTCCAACACCCCGGTGGGCACGTATTCCGGGACGGTGCACTTCACCAGCAGCGACGCCCAGGCCCTGCTACCGGGTGACTTGCAAGTGCAGAGCGGGACCACAACCCTCCAGACAACGCTGAACACTGCGGGCAATCAAACCATCACGGCCACTGACACGGTCACGACATCGATTACCGGCACTTCGCAGACGATCGCCGTGATGGGAGCTACCCACTTCTCCGTCACTGCTCCTGCCAACGCCACGGCCGGGTCAGCTTTCGATTTCACCGTGAATGCGCTCGATGCCGCGAACACCGTAATTCCAGCCTACGCCGGGACGGTGCGCTTCTCCAGCAGTGACAACAAGGCGGACTTGCCAGCGACCCAGGCGATGACGAGCGGGACCGCGACCTTCGTGGCCGGGCTGAAGACGGCGGGTTCACAGACCATCACGGTGACCGATACAGTCACTGCCATAACCGGAACCTCGCCGCCGATTCAGGTCACAGCTGCCGTTGCGGCGAACTCAGTGCCTTTCGTGGCCCAACCTTTAAGCCCCGATGCTGTTGCGCCGGGCGCGGCGGGCTTTCCGTTGACGGTGAATGGGACCGGGTTTGTGCCGGGCGCGACCGTGAAGTGGAACGGAAACACTCGCGTCACCACCTTCGTCAACCAATCCCGGCTGACTGCGGCCATTCTGGCTTCCGACGTCGTAACCCCGAACACGGCATCGGTGACGGTAACGAAGCCCGGCCCGGGGGGCGGCACCTCGAACGTAGTCTTTTTCGAGGCGACTTTGCCCACCGGCGCGGCGGCATTCGGCACGTCAGCGCTCAGTTCTCAGGGCAGCCCCGCTTTGTCGACCACCAGCCTATCCATCATCTGCGCCGAAAGGTGCGTCTTTCCCCCCGATTGTGGCTGCGTGTGCACGTCTAAGCCGCCGCAGCCGATATCTTTGGCTGACTTTGGGAATGCCGACCTGAGCATCACCGGCATCACCACCACGTCGCCTTTCACTGAGACAAACACCTGTAACTCGAGCCTGACAGCGGGAAACTCCTGCACCGTTGAGATAGGGGTCCCGGACGGCACACAAACCCTCACCGGCGCGCTCAACATCAACGACAATGCCCCGGGCAGCCCGCAGGCGGTGAATCTGACGGGAAGCAGTTCGTGTAAAAAGCGACCCTGAAGCGATCTGGGCGACTATGCGTGCGGGGAGATTGAAGTCCTTTGTGGAATTAGTCGCAGTGGCACGTCACTTACACCGGGGGAGTGAAACTTAATTATCCGCTCTGGCTCATCTTTCGATAGTTGTTGTAACCACGTTAGCATTCAAACTCCTCCCGAGTTAATCGCCAGCCAAGCGCGCCGCTTGCGTTATGAGGTAATTGCGTTCCGGCATGCTCGTCGTCCGCGCAGCCGCAATTCGGTAGTGTTTGATGGCGGCTTCCCGATCGCCCATTTTTTCAAATAAATGGGCGCGAACGGCGTCGAGACGATAGTGACCGGCAATACGCGGATCGCTGTCGAGAGCCGTAAGGAGTTCGAGGCCTTTGGCAGGGCCGTGCACCATGGCGGCTGCGATTGCGTGATTGAGAGTGACCATGGGACTGGGGGCGACTCGCTTCAGCAACTCATACAAAGCCAGGATTTGTGGCCAGTCGGTGTCTTCTACTCTCTCAGCTTCGTCGTGAACGGCGGCAATCGCTGCCTGAAGCTGATACAAGCCCACTGATGCTTTCGACAGCGCGGCAGTGAGAAGCTCAATTCCTTCGGAGATCTCCGCGCGATCCCACAGAGTTCGAGCTTGTTTATCTAAGGGAATCAACTCCTCATCCGGACCGGTTCGGGCTGCGCGACGCGCGTCGGTTAATAGCATCAGCGCAAGAAGTCCTGCGACCTCGGGATTATCGGGGAGTAGCGTCTTGGTGTTGCGCGTCAAGCGGATCGCTTCGCGCGCCAAGTCGAGTCGTTGCAGATGCGACCCTATGCTGCTGGCGTATCCCTCGCTGAAGATCAGATAGAGTACATGCAGAACTGCAGGCAGACGTTCAGTTCGCTCGGGCGGAGAAGGCAGACGGAACGGTACTCCCGAAGCTTTAATGGTTTGCTTCGCGCGGCTGATCCTTTGCGCCATCGTGGCCTCGGGAACCAGAAAGGCATTCGCAATTTCAGCCGTGGTTAAACCGCCAACCGCCCGCAACGTCAGCGCGATTGCCGAAGACGGAGTGAGGGCGGGATGGCAGCACATGAACAACAAAATCAGAGTGTCGTCTGGATCCATGTCGGCCTCGACCTCGAGGGAGGGCGGCAAGCTTTCCGCTTCCGCGGCCACTGCCGTTTCTCTTTCGCGGCGGGCAATTTCGCTGCGCACATGGTCCGTCATGCGGCGGCACGCCACCTGGATCAGCCAGCCGCGAGGGTTGTCGGGAACGCCCTCCTGCGGCCATTGCGTGAATGCGGCGATCATCGCCTCCTGCACGGCGTCTTCAGCCGAGGAGAAGTCGCGGAAGCGGCGAGCGACGGCGCCGAGCACCTGCGGCGCAAGTTCACGCAGCAGGTGCTCGATCGGAGCGTCGTATTGATGGTCTGCCATCTCGCTCTCTTTCGGCGGCGGTGTTCAGAGGCCCAAATCCGCATGGCCACACAGAACGGGCCGCACTTCAATGGGCATGCTTTCAGGTTTTCCGCCAGGGCCCGGCGCTTGTGAGGCTCGCGCGGCAACTTTATAAGCCTGCTCCGGGCTCTCCACATCGATGATCCAGTATCCGGCGAGAAACTCCTTCGATTCCGGAAACACGCCGTCGGTGATCGGTTCTCCGTTTTTTCCGGCCCTGACGAGCTTGGCCTCACTGGGCCATCCCAGGCCCTCGGTCGAAACGAATACACCTGAATCTTTCAGTTCTTTGCTGAATGCGCGCATGAAGCTCACATTCGCCTGAAGATCCTCCTTCGACCACCTCGCATATCCCTCGAAGTCGGACTTCTTGCCGTTCATCATCAAAATGTATTTCATATCTTTTCTCCTATTGAGTTCGGTAGCTGCTTCTCGCGCCATCGCACTTGTCGGAACAGGCTGGCGTTCTGGAGATCGTCTATTGGGATTTGGCTTCATGGGTTGCGAACTGCCGCACCTCAATCGGCATGTTCACGGATGCTGCGGAAATCTGTCCTGCTATGGCATAAGCGCGCTCGGCGTTGGCAACGTCGACGATCCAGTAGCCCAACAGAAATTCCTTCGATTCGGGGAAAATGCCGTCAGTGACGGGCACGCCGTTTTTCTCGCCACGTACGACCTTGGCTTCCTCGGTTCGGCTAAGCCTTGTGTGGCGACAAATTCTCCGGATTGGTGAGGTCCTGGTTGATGCGCTGGAGAACTGCCATGTGCGCCTCGATATCCTGTTTCGGCCAGGCGTGATACCCTTCAACGCCTGACCTCGTGCCCGACATCAGCAAAATGTATTTCATGTCCTTTCGCTCCTGTTTCATCGGTTATTTCGTCCCGTACTCGGCGCTGATTGTGTCTGCTCATTGGCAGCGCCTGTGATCCGCGCTTTCATCCTGTAGTCGGAGCCGCCCTTCCGTTCTCTACATTCCTTCAAAAAGATATTTTCACCCGGAAATCAGCAGCCCGTGTCGATTTCCGAGGCCCCGAATCGACATACGGGTGGAGGTCAGAAAATGACGACTGAGGAAATGGTAGTCGACGTTAGCCAGGACTGGGTACTGGCCTGCGACGTGCAGCAAGGTTTTATGCAGACGCCTTGTACAGTAAGCGATTCCTTCGACTATAGCGCCCGCTGTCGTCAAATTCGAGCGCTCGGCGGCGATTGCTACAATTTTATCCCTCTGAAGAGTGACCAATTGGCATTGGTCGTTGGAGATGCATCGGGCAAGGGTCTGGCTGCGGCACTCATGATCGCCAATGTGCAGTCTTCCCTCCGGACGGCGGCATTGTTCACAGGAGATGACTTGGCCGCGCTGCTCAAGGCGGTGAATCACCAGGCATGCTCTTCCTCGCTGGCGAACCGATACGCGACCTTGTTCTACGGTGTCTTCGACAACGCGAAACGAGCGCTCCGGTACGCCAATGCAGGACACAATCCACCCGCGGTTCTGCGACGCGATGGCTCGGTGGAATGGCTCGAGACCAGCGGGGCTCCGGTTGGGATGTTCCCGGATTCGATATATGAGGAAAAAATCGTCGAACTTGAGGCTGGAGACTTGGTTATCGCCTACACGGATGGAGTCGTTGAAGCGACAAATGAGAACGGGGAAGAATGGGGAGTTCAGGGCTTATTGAAAGCAGCCGTCTACGGAGCGCAACGCTCTCAGAAGGCCGGCGATCTCGTCAACTTAATTTTCCATTCTATCGATGATTTCTCTCAAAAACACCAAACCGACGATGCGACGTTGGCAGTTGTACGGGTAATCTAGAGAATGGGTTGCGGGTATTCTGAAGAATTGGAAAGAAGTCGGCGATCTCCGCAAGGCGGCAATGCCGGTCATCCGAAGTGCGCTTCTTTGTCTGCAACGAGCGTTGCAGATCTGTAATCCGTAGATCCGCGGTTCGAATGCATGCGCCTCCACCAATGCGATCGGGTCGACCCCCGACAGCATACTGCCCTGCATTCCCAAGCGACGAGTGCATGTGTTCCAGTTCGAGCATTTTCCTCGTGAGTTGCCTCGAATCAGTAACTCCAGGCATCACCGGGGCATTACCGAAGTTTCCAACATCGCTTACAAATCATTGTTACTAAAGCTGTTAGCTGGTTATCCTTAGATTCGGCGGGTCTCGCGCGCGGGCGGCAGCAGCAGCGCGGAGGGACCACACCGTTCGTAGACGCATGTCCACTAGCGCACACTCGTGGAAAGGGATGTCTCTCGGCGCCAAGGCTTTCATCGGCCTGGTGATTGCCGCGGGCATGGCGTCGCTGCTGCCGGCTGCGATCCATCAGAACAGCAAGAACATCGCGGAGTTCATCTGCTACCTCGGAATCGCGATTTTGGCGTCGCGGCTGCGGGTCACTTTGCCCGGCATTACGGGCACGCTTTCGGTGAACTTCCTGTTCATCCTGGTGGGGATCGCGGAGCTGAGCTACTCCGAGGCGATTACCCTGGGCGCGATCTCCATGCTGGCCCAGACTTTGTACCCCAACCGGCCGGGCGCGATCCAGTTGACGTTCAACGTTTGTGCAGGCTCGCTCTCAACCGCTCTGGCCTACCTGGTTTATCACAACTCGTTAGCCAATGAGCTCATCGTTAACCGCCCGCTGGTTCTGTGTCTGGCGGCTTCGACTTACTTCATCGTCAACGCCGGATCCATTGCGGTTGTGATTTCGTTCAGCGAAGGGAAACCTCTTCGCCGGATCCTGGTGGATTGTTACTTCTGGTCGTTCCCGTATTACTTGCTGGGAGCCGGCATCGCGGGTGCGATTTCCTGGTTCAACCACGCGTTCAACTGGGAGACCTCGCTGCTGTTCGTCCCCGCAATTTACCTTATCTACCGTTCCTACCGCTTGTATCTAGGCAAGCTGGAGGACGAGAAGCGGCATGTGGAAGAAATTGCGAACCTGCATCTGCGAACCATTGAGGCCCTGGCGCTGGCCATTGAAGCTAAAGACCAGACCACGCACGATCACCTGCAGCGGGTCCGCATCTACGCCATCGAGGTAGCCAAGGAACTGGGCATGAAGGGGACAGAATTGGAAGCGCTGCATGCCGCCGCGCTGCTGCACGACATCGGCAAGCTGGCCGTGCCCGAACACATCATCGCGAAACCCGGCCGGCTGACGCCGGAAGAGTTCGAGAAGATGAAGATTCATACTGTGGTGGGAGCGGAAATTCTGGAACGAGTTCGCTTTCCCTATCCGGTGGTGCCGATTGTGCGTGCCCACCATGAGAAATGGGATGGGTCCGGCTATCCCTTCGGATTGAAGGCCACGGAGATTCCGATCGGCGCGCGCATTCTTTCCGCCGTCGATTACCTGGATGCGCTGGCTTCCGACCGGCAATACCGGCGGGCCATGCCGCTGGATGAAGTGATGCGACGGCTCGCCGCAGAGTCGGGCAAGGCATTTGATCCCAAGGTGGTGGACATTCTGCAGAAGCGTTACCGGGCGCTGGAGAAGCTGGCCTTGGAGCAATCAGCGGCAGATGGCAACCTGATCCGGCCGGCGGCACTCAAGATGGAGCGCGGGCCGGCGCCGGATGCCGGATTCGAAAATGCGACCGTCTCGGATTCACCAGGGCGGGAAGCAACTTTTCTGTCCTCGATCGCGGCGGCGCGCCAGGAGGCTCAGTCTTTGTTCGAGTTGAGCCAGGATCTGGGAGCGTCGCTCAGCCTGGGTGAAACGCTTTCTGTCTTCTCCGTAAAACTCAAACCGATGGTGCCCTACGACGCGATCGCCATCTACATTCTGCGCGACGACGTCTTGATCCCGGAATATGTGAACGGCGATAACTACCGCCTGTTTGCCTCGCTGCGGATTCCAGTGGGGGACGGGCTCTCGGGCTGGGTGGCGCAGAATAAGAAACCGATTGTGAACGGAAACCCTTCGGTGGAGCCGGGTTACCTGAACGATCCCGGCAAGTTCAGCACCTTGCGTTCAGCCCTGGCCCTGCCTCTGGAAGGAGTGGCTGGGGTGATTGGAGTTCTCGCCCTGTACCGCGCCGAGAAGGACTCTTTTACTTCCGATCATTTGCGCATTCTTCTCGCGGTGAGCGGCAAGATGGCTCTGGCCATCGAGAATGCCCTCAAATATCAGCAAGCGGAAAGCTCTGCCACCACTGACTACCTGACCGGCCTGCCCAATGCCCGGTCGCTGTTTCTGCAACTCGACCGCGAACTGGCCCGCTGCAAGCGTGACAACGCCTCGCTCACGCTGATGGTCTGCGACATGAATGGCTTCAAGAAGATTAACGACCGCTTCGGGCACCTGGAGGGCAATCGGGTCCTGCGCCTGTTTGCCCAGGCGCTGAAAGAGAGTTGCCGCGAGTACGACTACGTGGCCCGCATGGGCGGAGACGAATTTGTGGTGATTGCCACGGGCCTGGCTGCCGGCGACGCCGCCAAGAGAGTCGAGCAGATTCGTCCTCTCGCGCGGCAGGCCGGGTTCGATGTTTGCGGAGAAGATATTCTCTCGTTGAGCGTTGGCCTGGCCGTGTCTCCGGAGGACGGCAACGACGCCGAGCAACTTCTAACCCATGCCGACCGCCGCATGTATATGGAGAAGCAAAAGCAGCCTTCGCGAAAAGACCAGCGGCTGCATGCGCGGATGAACTGCAGGCTCACCATTGAGTTGCATCCGCAGGCGGGCGGCGGACCGATCTTCGGCAATCTGATCGACATCAGCCTGGGTGGCTGCTACGTTGAAACCAGCGTCATTCTGACGCCGGGTTCCAGTCTTAAGCTGGTTTTCTCCATGGATAATGCCAACGCCGAAGCCGAGGGCGCTCTGAGCGCCGAAGGCACGATTGCCAGAATCCATCCCGGGTCTGGAATAGCGGTGCAGTTCAAGGAGATGAGCCGCGAGTCGCGCGAAAAGATGTACCGCATTCTGGAGTTCGTCCAGAACGCGACCACTGTCTACAACAACCGCTATCTGCAGAATCGTTTACAGCGCTAAAGTCGGTGGTCAGTGATCGTTGGTCAGTGGTCAGCAACCGACCCGGTACTTGCTGGCCACTGACCACTGACGACTGACCACTCTCTTCCGCTTGAAGCCCGCTCCCGCCGCCCGTACACTTAGAGAATGCACGTCCACGTTCACGGCACGGGCGGTCCCAAGCGAGTGCTCAAGATCTCGCTGGGGGTGACCCTCGCTTATATCGTGCTGCTGGTAGTGGCCGGCATCCGCGCCCATTCGCTGGCCCTGCTCTCCGAGGCCGGACATAATCTTTCTGATTTTCTGGCACTGCTGTTGTCGCTGGTTGCGGTTTATTTGCAGTCGCGCCCCGCCAGTTCTACCAAGACCTATGGCTACCATCGCGCCGGAGTGCTGGCCGCGCTGGTGAATGCCGTGTCGTTGGTCGCGGTTTCGTTCTTCATCTTCTACGAGGCATTCCGCCGCCTGCAGCATCCCGAGCACGTGCAGGCCTCGGTGATGATGTGGGTCGCCGGCGCGGGCGTGGTGATGAACGGAGTGATCGCCCTGCTGTTGTACCGCTCCGGCCGGGGTTCTGGAAACGACGTGAACATCCGCAGCGCCCTGCTGCATGAAGTTGGCGACACGCTTTCGACCGCCGCGGTGATTGCCGGAGGCTGGGCGATTCTGATCACCAATAATTACTGGATCGACTCCGCGCTCTCGTTCGGAATCGGAGCGCTGATCCTGTGGTCCGGCTTCGGCATCGTGCGCGAGACGCTGAATATTCTGCTCGAAGGCACGCCGCGCGGCCTCAAGCTCGAACTGGTCGAGACTGCCATCCGCTCCATCGAGGGCGTCAATGACGTGCACGACCTGCACTGCTGGAGCATCGGATCGGAGACTCGCGCGCTCTCCTGCCACATCTCGATTGCCGACATTCCGCCCTCAGTCAGCGAACGCA
Organism: uncultured Acidobacteriaceae bacterium; assembly: GCA_963850165.1. Classification (GTDB taxonomy): domain Bacteria; phylum Acidobacteriota; class Terriglobia; order Terriglobales; family Acidobacteriaceae; genus Sulfotelmatobacter. The sequence goes on from CAWKKK010000002.1 coordinate 51,749, forward strand.
TCCTGCGCGACGTGAAAGAGTGCCTGCACCACAACTTCCGCATCGACCACACCACGATCCAGTTCGAGCACGTGGAATGCGAAGTGGCGCATGGCTGCGTGATTCCGGTGGGCGAGAGCGAAGAGCAACACCACCACAGCCACTGAGCTAGCGGCTTTGCTTCTCATATATCTCCCGCACCCGCTCAATCGTATCCGCCTCTTCCGGCGACTTATCCGGGCGCAGCCGCACGATCCTCGGGAAGCGTAGCGCGTAGCCGCTGTCGTGACGGTCTGATCGCATCATGTTATTGAACGCCACTTCCAGCACAATCTTCGGCTCGACGGTGCGCCGGAAACCTTGATCTTCAATCGTGTGCTCGAGAAACCACTGCGTCATCTCTGCAATCTCGACGTCAGTCAATCCTGAATACGCCTTGCCGATATTCACCAGCCGGTTTCCATCCCACACGCCAAACGTGTAGTCGCTGAGCACGCCCACGCGCTTGCCGTGGCCATACTCGACCGCGGTCACGACGACGTCAAGCGTGGCCAGCTCGCGCTTCATCTTCAGCCACGATTTGCCGCGCTTCCCCGGCGTGTAGGTCGAGTCGAGATCCTTGATCATCAAGCCTTCGTTGCCCCGCGCCTGCGCGGCCGCGAAACAGTTCTTCCAGTTCTTCCGGCGACGCGGCACGAAACACCGGCGCGCGAATGATGCTGAGCTGCGCAATGACTTCCTTCGCTCGTCGAATGTCAACTTCGCCTGCGAGCCCGTTTTACCCCGTGTTCCCCGTGTCCTCTGTGGTTAAGATTTTCTCCCAGCCAGCAGCTCATCCAAAACCCGCGCCCGCTCCCGCAGCGGACGATCAATCAGCAACTCCCCACCCGCGTACAAGAACATCGAACACCAGATAAGCAACCGGAATCTCCCGCAGCATGCGGTCGCTGACTTTCTTCCGTCCCAAGCGCTGCTGCAACACGCTGAACGGACGCGCCCGTCCCGGCTGCTCCCAAGCCACGATCTCGCCATCGAGAATCGCATCCTGCGGCAATCCCGCGAGCGCGTCGGGCAACTCCGGAAACGACTCGGTGATCTCGTCCCGCGTGCGCGAAAAAAACTTCACCTCGCCCTCCGCAACGTGCGCCTGCGCCCGAATGCCGTCATACTTATCTTCCACCGCGGCCTCGGCGAAATAACTCAGCCCCTCTTCGGCCGACTCGATCGGACTTGCCAGCATGAATCCCAGCGGATGAAACATTCTCATCTTTGCCTCGGCCAGCTTGCCCTCGACCGCCAGCCGCAGCGTCTCGCCGATATCGCCCAGCAGCATGTTCGCCCGCTGCACCTGCTGCAGCGCCCCCGCTAGCGTGCCGCCATAAGCCTTGGCAATCGCCTCCTCGACCAGACTCTCCTTCAGTCCAATCCGCAAATCGCCGGTCATGATTTTCACGATGTACTTGGCTTCGAGCGGCGTCGCTCGCTGCAGCAAATCGCGAACCAGCGCAGTCTTCGCCGCCGGACCGCGCGCCGCCGCAATCCGCCTGAAAGCGTTTGCAACTTCGAGAATACTCAACCCTTGACCCGATCGCTCCGGCAAGACTTCCCCGGCCACAGCGCCCAAGTCCCCATGCTTGCGATAGGCAGCCGTCAGCGCGGCGTCATCTTGCCCGGAAATCTCCGCCACCACGCGCCACAAAAGAGCACCGCCGACTTGCAAGGTCGTTTCCTCCCACGCAGGAAATGCCCGCCCGGAGAGAAACACCGCCGACACTGCGGCCTCGTCTGTCCTGCGCGATTTGAAGTAGTCGGCGACGATTGCGGTCTTCTGCAACTTCTTGGTCGTGGCGGCGATCGCCTCACAAGTTTCCGCTAACCGCTGCATGCCCCTCCTCAACTCCTGTGGAGACGGGCCGACTCGCCCGTCCGCCCTTAAGCTCGGCCTGCTGCATCCACTTAGCCGCAATCCATCCTAAACGAACCCTGTGATAACCTAGTTGTTGGCGCTTTCCGGCGCCTGGAGCATCTAATCACCGTGCGTTCTCTGCGAAATTTCGTGCGTTTCCTGGTGGCCGTGCAGCTTTTGCCCGCGCTTGAAAGTGGCGAAGAAACCCTGGTCGGCGGGCAAGCCGTGCTCGAGGGCGTGATGATGCGTTCTCCGCACGCCTGGGCGATCGCCTGCCGCAAGCCGTCGGGCGAAGTGGTCACCATGAGCGAACCGCTCGAGCGTCCCTCGGAAAAGCATAAATGGATGGCCTGGCCCATCGTCCGCGGAGTGATGACGCTCGGCTATGCCATGTCTCTCGGCTACCGCGCCCTGCGCTTCTCCGCCAACGTAGCGATCGAAGAAGTGATGCAGAGCGACGAAGCAAGCAAGGCTCATGTGGAGACAGCCGCCTCCGAACCATGTGGCGACGGCGCCTCGGCCGTCCCGCTGAAGCGAAGCGAAGCGGAATCTTCCACGGACGCGAATCCACCAAGTCGCAGTCCCGCGAAAAAGCCGCCGCCATCAGCGGATGGCTGGCCGCGGTCAACGTAATCATCTCGCTCGCCTTCTTCATCTTCATGTACAAATACCTGCCGCTGCTGGCGGCCACAGAACTCAAGAAGGCGAATCCCGCGCTGGGCGGCCAGATCGTCTTCAACCTGGTCGATGGTGCGATACGCCTGATCCTGTTCCTGCTGTTCATCTGGGGAGTTTCGCTCTTCCCCGACATTCGCCGCGTCTACCAGTATCACGGCGCCGAGCACAAAACCGTATTCGCCTTCGAGAACGGAGATCCGCTCGAAACCGCAGCCGTGCAGAAATATTCGACCTACCATCCGCGCTGCGGCACCAGCTTTCTGATGACCGTGATGCTGATCTCGATCGGCTTCTACATGCTGGTTCCGTTCACCACGTTCTGGGCGCGCTTCGCGTCGCGCATCGCGCTGCTGCCGTTGATCGCCGGCGTGTCTTACGAAATCATCCGCTTCGCCGCCAAACATCGCGGCTCGCTCTTCGCCCTGATGACCGCTCCCGGCCTCTGGCTGCAGCGCATCACCACCCAGCCTCCGTCCGACGAGATGGCGCAATGCGCCATCACCGCCCTCGACCACGCCATGGAGTTGGAAAAAGAACACGGCGGCGAATTGGTGATTGCCTAGCGGC
>CAWKKK010000003.1:0-195560 GCA_963850165.1 uncultured Acidobacteriaceae bacterium
TGTGAGCAGCAAGCTGCCTTCGACTGCGGTTGTATAGACGTTCGGCCCGTGACCGTGGCCCACCTCCAGGAGCACGGGAACAATCTGGCCAGCTCCGGCCTTGCCTTCTGGAACGCTGATGTCGATGTGCCGAGTGTCTATTGTGAATCCCTGGGCAGAGACGAATAGGGCGTAGCCACCGGCCTTCAGGTCGATCGAGAGCTGGCCATGATCGTCAGTCTCGAGCCTCGGGGGAGCCCGTTCTGGATTGGGCACAAGCCGGATCTGCGCGTGCGCGATACCGGCTCCGCTTGGATCGGTCACACGGATGGTGACGGGCGTTGTCGCCTGCTGGGCGTGGAGCGTGAGGGCGGCGAAAACCACAACGCAGAGCACGCCGACAATCGAAACTAGCTTGCGCACAGTGGAAGGATAGCGCGGAAGCGGGCCAGTGTCAGCGGGCGAACAACGTTGCTGCGGACTTTCGGCAGAGATCGAGGGTCGCTCTCTGAATCCGCGTAACCCTAAGGTAACGTTCCCTGGTGCTCCTGCTGTGTTAATTATCGAGGATGCAAACTGCGACGGGCGCAGCAGCGTGCCAGAAATGCGGGTCGGCACTGGTTGGATGGGTCTGCCCGCGCTGCAATCCTCAGCAGGCTGGTTCTACACCGGCTTCGACAGACTTCTTCCCGGCGCGAGCCAACTTTGCGCTGTTTCTGTTCGCTGGCTTCGCAGTGATCGCGGCGCTTGTTTACCTCAATGTGAGTCTGCTGCAGTCCTCGGCTTACACTAGCTCGCTTCAAACGGCTTTGTCTTCGGTGCAGGTACAGAGCGCTCTTGGAAGCGGCATCCAGGCGAAGCAGCCCGTGCTCGGCTATCTGTTTTCTTTCAGGGGGTCGCAGTTTGCGCAATGGTCCGTGACCTTGACCGGCTCGCGCGGCAGAGGACATCTCTACGGGGTCGCTAACTCGATCAACGGCGCCTGGGATTTTTCCCGGCTGACTTTTGAGCCCGAGAATGGCAAGGACAAGATCGAACTCACTCCCATTCGCCGGCTTCAGCTTCCGTCGGTGCCAACCAAGAATGTTTACCTCATACCCGTTGGCCTGGCCGAAGGCGAATCTCTTCAGTGGGCGCCTGCCTACTACAAGGCAAGACTTGGAATCGACGTGACGGTACTTGCCGCTATTCCGATCGACCCTAAGCTTATCGACCCGGCGCGCAATCAATTGAACACCAACAAGTGGATCGAATTCCTGGCGGAGAGGTATCCCGAGATGGCGCGTGATCCCGCCTCGATCCTGATCGGTGTGACCTCCAGCGACATGTACATTCCGGGCTTTGTTTTGGATTACGCGGAGAACATGCGCCACGACGGACGATACGGGATGATCTCATCAGCTCGATTGCATCCGCCTTCGCTTCTGGAAAAGTGGAATCCGGAATGGCTGACTTCGCGGGTGCAAAAACTGCTGACCAAGAACCTCGTCATGCTCTACTTCGATTTGCCTCTGAGCGACGATTCCACGAGCTTACTGAGCGGCGGAGTTCCTTCGGGCTTTCAAATCGATCGGATGGGCGGGGACGTGATCGGGGCGGAGGGGCAATGGCATTCCTGGGTGGAGTCGGGAGATCCTGCCGTAACCATTTATGACGGCCCGGGAGACAAGCTGCTCTGGAAAATGCAGTACACGGAATCTGCTCTGCCGGATACGTCTACGCAAAGTTTCTTCGCGGACGCAGGCGTCGGGCTGATCATTCAACGTAAAGCTGACTTTGTTTTCGACGGTGAACGCGGGCTGCAATTCACTCGAGTTCATCGGAACCAGGACGACCGTTCGCGGGCTTTCGGAATCGGAGGGTCGGATTCGTTCGAGATCTTCCTCGGTGGACAGATGGGCGTCGCTGTCGATCTGATCATGGAAGATGGCGTCAGGATTCACTACACTCATCTACCCCCGAAGACAGGACAGACTGGCGACACCTACCAGGCTGGCTGGGGCGGCGAGGGACGCTTTGAGAATACACAAGCGGTTTTCGATGGAAAGACGTGGCGAATTAAAACGGCCGATGGCTGGACCTACATGTTTCCCTACACGCCTCAGGCCTTGCCGCAGAACGTCACGGTTTTGACCGGCTTCATTGATTCCGCAGGAAATGAATACAAGATGGAGCGGGATTCCTTCGGCGCTCTTCTTTCTGTGAACAGTCCCTCGGGGAAGTGGCTTCATTTCGAAAACGATTCCCAGCATCGCATCAGCAAGATCACGTCTTCCCAGGGTCGCACGATGACGTATGAATACGACGCCGGCGGGCGCATGTTCCGTGCCACAGATTCGACAGGGCATGTGGATTCCTACACCTACGACGAAAAAGGGCAAATGATTACGGCGGGACACGGAAGCGGAAACCCGGTCTTGACCAACGCATATTTCCCCGACGGCTACATTAAGACCAGCTCATGGGCGACGGCAAGAGATTCGAATACTCCTATTTCCGCAGAGAGCGCAACGTCGTCTATGAGAGCCTGATTCTAGATCCCAACGGACTCGAGACCTACGTTCAATATGTGCGCTTTGGTTATCTGCGGTCGCTGCCGTCTCCCGCCCACCGCGGCCGGAGCGCCGAGCAATAGACCTTCCGCAACGGCCCTCGTGTTAGCATTTCGGTAGTTGTCCTCCTCCCCGGCGGAACAGCGCATGGCCCGCATTCGTCCCATCCCGATTTCGTTCTTTTCTAAGATGCTTCCGGCGATGCTTCTGAGTATTCTCTTGTCCGTCTCGGCTTCTGGGGCCGAACAATCGCCGTGGCGCGAAATTCACTCCACTCACTACACGGTGATTACCGATGCCGGAGAGAAAAAAGGCATAGAAGTCGCGTTGCGCTTTGAGCAGATGCGGTCCGTCTTCGCCACCCTGCTGATGAAGGAGCGGCTCAACGAGCCGGTGCCGCTGACCATCCTCGCCTTCAGGAACGACAAAGACTATTACCAGAGCGCGCCGCTGCGCCAAGGGCGGCCGATCGACGTTCCCGCCTTCTTTCTTCCCGGCGAAGATCAGAACTTCATCGTGCTGAATTTGTTTCAAGAAGAGTCCTGGCGCGCCGTCGCGCACGACTTCGCCTACCTGTTGCTGAATTACAACTATCCTCCAGTGCCAGCATGGTTTGACGAAGGCCTCGCCGAATATTTCAGTTCGATCCGCCTCGATGACAAGAAGTACGAGATCGGCGGCGATCCGGAACTGCATTCCGTCGTCGCGCAAAACCTGCCCCAGAATCAGCCGAAGTCGCTCACCGAGCTTCTCCGCAGCCAGCCGTGGATCGCGTTGCCCGATCTGCTCACCATGAAGCGTGACACTTCAAACAATGCCGAAGGCATGCACCTCACGCTCTTTTACGCCCAGTCGTGGATGCTGATGCATTACTTGCTCCACGAGAACAAGCTGCAGCAGACTGGAACCTATTTTGACCTGGTCGAGAACCAGCACGCGCGCGTGGAAGAAGCCATCCAGAAGGCTTACGGCGTGAGCGCAGCCCAGCTCGACCAGGCGGTGAAGGAATATTTCCATTCGCTCACGCCGCTGTTCGCGGCGCTTGATGCTTCCCGGCAATCAGGTTCCCAAGCCAATCCACCGCAGGTCTACCAGTTCCCTGAGAACGTCGGACCAGATACCAGCGTGATCACCGCCAAGGTTCTCCGCGAGGCCGATGCCCGCGCCTTAGTGGACGAGGTCAAGATCAGGATTCCCGAACGCCGCGAAGCCGGCCTGCAGGAATTGCAGAAGTTGGCTACAACTCCCGAACCGGCTCCTGCAAGGCTGTTCAGCGATAAGGAAAAGAATCGGGACGACAAGGAGAACGCCCTGCTGATCACGGCCGTCGGCAACCAGATCGCCCACCGCGCGCTCGCGTGGGATCACATTCAGCGGAATGAGTTCGATGCCGCCGCTGAAGAACTGGCCAGCGCCGCTGCGCTCAACCAGGGAGATATGTGGATCCGCTACTACCTTTCCGTGATGAAGTACCGCATCGCGCAGTCGAAGCACGCCGACATCGTGGGCCTGCCCAACATGATGCAGGACCTGCGCGCCGTGCTGGAATGGTATCCCGAATTCGCCAGCGCCTATGACTTGTTGGCTACGGCGCACATGAAAGGCGGCGGTCCGGTGGCGGCGATGCAGGCCGAACGAGCCGCCATGCGGCTCAGTCCGCGCAACCAGCAGTACGTTTACAACATGGCGGAAATCTACATTGCCGACAAAAAGTGGGAGGCCGCGCGCGCTTTGCTGGAGCATTTGATCGAACAAGGGAAGACCAGCGGCAATCCGCAGATCGCGGCTGCGGCTCGCGAGCGGCTGGGAACGCTCCCCAACGAGCAGAAATATGGCATCTCGGCGGCCGCCTTAGCCGCGGCCCGGAAGCCGGCGGCACAACCTTCGCCATTTGACGTGCTGGAGCAGGACGCCGCCAAGCGCGCCGCGGCGCAAGCGGCACAATCCGCAAGCACCGCAGACAAGCGGCCGGCGAAATTTCTTCAGGGACGGCTGGTGGGCGTGGACTGCTCCCAGTCCCCGGCCGCGGTTCTCACCGTCAGCTCCGGCGGAGTGATTCTGAAGCTGCGCACCCCCGACTACAAGTCGCTGCTGCTCATCGGCGCCGACACGTTCTCCTGCGAATGGAGTAATCGCGCCGTCTCGGTGAACTACAAGGCCGGCGGGCTGTCGGATGGGGACCTCGTGTCGGTGGAAGTGCGGTGAGGCCGGGCTTCGGGCTTCAGCTTTCGGGCTTCGGCCCGTGACCTTCCCCATTGTTGTCATTCCGACCGGAGCCGGATTGCCAGGGACTGTGGAGCGGAGGAACCTGCTGTTGGGCCTGCGCCTTGTGAATTTCTCCCGTGAAATAAATCTTGCGCGCCTCGCAGGAGGAAACCTCGGCGGTGCGCCATTCGCCCTCTATTCGGGGGCACCCCCCATCCCCCCCTTTTCCCATAATCTCTGGAATCATCAGGTTGGGGCGAAATTCCCCGCAAAATCTAGATGTCAAAGAACTTAGATACTAAAATCTTTGAAACAAAGGACTTAGATCGCAACGATTTGCTGTCTAGCGGACCGTCACGGCCTCGACCATCATCGCTGAATTGAATTTCGGGCGCAAGGTCAGATGTCACAACGGGGCTGTGGAAATTCTTGGAATCGCGGGTGGCGCCAGCGTCCGCGTTAGCCATCCTCTCGCAAAGAACGCGAAAGGATGGGCCACCCGCCCACACTTCGAAAACCACGAAGCGTGGGGCAGCCTAATTTCGCGGTAGCGTCGGCAAAAACTCGGGGTCGCCTCCTTCCCGGTCGTCATGTGTGGCAGCAGGCGAACAGCAGGTTCCTCCACTCCGCCGTCGCTGGCGCTCCGGCTCCGGTCGGAATGACAGATTGATGAGATAAACCGAGGTCACGATGGGGTGGAAAGGGTGGGCCAACCCCTGCGTTGACACATTGCACCGGGGGTCCTATACTCCGTCCACTTCTAACGAACAGAATACCTTTTGTGCGGAGCGCGCCCCATGCACGCTATACGTTTCCAAAACAGATTTGCACTCGTGTTGGTCAGCTTTAGCATTGCGTTGGCGATTCTGGTCGGCGCTTTTCCTCTGGCTACTTGCGCCCAGGATGTGCCGAGGTATCAGGTTGACCCGCTGTGGCCTCTGGAGCTGCCAAACAACTGGATCATCGGGCAAGTCGGCGGGTTAGCGGTAGATCGGGAGGACCACATCTGGGTTTTGCAACGACCCGGCACGGACACGGTCGACGAACTCGGCGCTTCCCTTAAGCCTCCGCGTTCTATGTGCTGCATCGCAGCGCCTCCGGTTTTGGAATTCGATACGCAAGGGCATTTGCTGAACTCCTGGGGCGGGCCTGGCCAAGGATTTGATTGGCCCACGACAGAGCACGGAATCTATGTGGACAAGGATGACAACGTTTGGATCGGCGCGAACGGGCCGACCGACCGCCATGTCCTCAAGTTCAAGAGTGATGGACATTTTCTGCTGCAGATCGGTCACCCTTCATCCGATCCGCCGAACAGTCTGCGCACGGATATACTGGGGCGCCCAGCCGGCATCGAGGTGGATTCGGAAGCCCACGAGGTATACATCGCCGATGGTTATATGAACAAGAGAGTGATTGTTTTCGACTCGGGCAGCGGCGCGTTCAAGAGACTATGGGGAGCCTATGGAAACCCTCCGAATGATGTTGACCCCGGGCCGTACGATCCTGCCGCACCACGCGATCAGCAGTTTCGCAGTCCGGTACACTGTATCCACATTTCGCGAGATGGGCTAGTCTATGTCTGCGATCGCGTCAACAACCGCATCCAAGTGTTAACCAAGCAAGGGAAATTCGTTAAGGAGTTCACTCTGCGCACAGAAACACTGGGGATGGGTTCGGTATGGCAGTTCGCGTTTTCGACCGACGAGCGCCAAAAGTTTCTGTTGGTAGCCGACGGTGAAAACAACGTCATTTGGACGATTCGGCGAGACGACGGGGTCGTCGAGGGCCAAACCGGGCACAACGGCCGCAATGCCGGGCAGTTCCACTGGCTTCACCAGGTAGTTTCTGATTCTCGCGGCGATCTCTACACCGGGGAAGTTGACACTGGCAAAAGGCTTCAGAAATTCGTTCTGGTGAACCGTGGGAAGTCTCAGAAGTAAAATGCAATTCAATCTCGATAGCACTCAGCGACGATAGGAAAAGCGCAAACAGGGATAGAAACCCCACTTCTCGCAAAAGACGCGAGAAATGGGGCACCGCAAAGCTCTGACGATCCCAGTAGCGGAGCAGTTTGACCCGAACGGCTGTGTGCTGGGGGAGATCCCTCGGCCCGCTGGTGAAAACGCGGGCCTTCGGGATGACGCCAAATCTGACAAGATCGCTGAGTTTTCAAACTGCACCACTACCCGATCCCGGAGATGTGAGCCATCCCCATCGTTTTGTGTGAGAATAGCCGGGGAGACTTCGCGATGCGATACCTTGCTCTAGTTTGCATGTTGCTCGCCTGCCTTTCGGGAATCGCTGCTGCCGACGATGCCAAGCCGGAAGAGATCATTGCCAAACATCTCGATTCGATCGGCAGGGTGGAAGCGCGCGCGGCCGTTAAGTCGCGTGGCATACAAGGCACGCTGAGCTTCAAGATCCTGGAGCGGGGGCCAGCGTCGGGCGACGAGGCTTCCACGGGAGACGCCACGGGAATCTGGGGGTATGTATCGGAACATGTATCGGAAAAGCGCGAGTCGAACTTCGTGATGAAGTTTGGCAGCGCGGCGTGGAGGGGGGAACGCTTCGTTTTCGACGGCGATAAAACCAGCTTCGCCGTTTTCACTTCCTCGCACCGGCCCAGTTCATTCGGAGACTTCGTGCACACGCAGGATTTCATCATCACAGAAGGCTGGCTGGGCGGAGAACTTTCCGCCGGCTGGGCGCTCTTAAACTTTGACCACGCCCGGGGCAAGTTTAACTATGTTGGCCTGAAGAAAGTCGATGGGCACGACCTGCAATGCATCGAGTATGTCTCGAAGGCTGACGAGGACATGGCCATCAAGCTCTATTTCGATCCTGAGAGTCATCACCATGTGATGACCGTCTACTCGCTGGTTTGGGCGCCCGGCAGCGGCCGCAATGGACGGCGGGCAACAGCCACCGCCCCCGCATCGCCGATCGGTGGGGATCAGGGGCAAATCCGCTTCACCATTGAGGAGCGCTTCAGCGATTTCCAGGCCGACAGCGGACTCACGCTGCCCCGCCATTACGATCTTCGGTTTACCCGGGAGCCGCAGAATGGCGCGAGCCGTCTTTATGATTTTGATATGACTGCGGACAAGTTCCTCACCAACATCGGCCTTGATCCGGCGAACTTCCAGATCAAGTAAGAGTTTCGGAAACAATGCAGGCGGACGAAAAACCCTCCCGCTGGGAGCGGGAGGGTTTCAAGATCCACGATGATCGAGGTTAGGCGCGGACTACGTTGCCCGCCTGAAAGCCTTTGGGACCTTTGAGCAGGTCGAACTCCACGGTCTCACCCTCGTTGAGCGAGCGGTAGCCGTTCTCTTGAATGGCTGAGAAATGCACGAAAACGTCTTCTCCCGTGGAGCGCTGGATAAATCCATACCCCTTCGCCCCGTTGAACCACTTTACTGTTCCCTTCTCTCTCACGGAAAAGCTCCTTTCCTCTGATCATTAAGAATTAGTTCCCCGGAAGTCCTGATCGTTGCCCCGCTGAAGGGAGCGCCCCCTCAAGAAACCCGGTGAAACCCGGTTGGCGTCTCTTGCTGCCTGTGAGTGTGACGAAGAAATTGCCGCAAAGCAAAAGACTCCTTGGGTTCGGTCACGCACGAAGAAAATGCGGCGCGAACTTCCGGAGCCTGACCATCGGCGCTGATTTCTACTGCCCTGCTCAAGACATCAACCTGCCTTACGAACTCATCCCCCGGCAGGGGCCGGTTTATGAGCCAACCGATAATAAGGAGAATTAAGTCATTTCGCAACAAAAATTAGTGTCCGGAGGGCAAAAATAGCCCGCCGTCAGGGTAAAGAAATCTTTAACAAGGTATAAGAAACGGCCGCGTCCAGCCATGGCCTTTGGTGTCCCGGCGGGGGCGCACCAGCCGCAACCCTTTGATACGATTAGAGAACATGCCTGTTACGGATCAGACCAGAGTTACCGCCTCCCCCAAGGAAGCCACGCCAGTCCTGCCGCAGCGACGGCGCGGCGCGCGGTCTGGGATGGCGCTTTCGACCGCGAAATACCTGCTGCGCACCGATGTGCACACCTTTGCCTTCTCAGTCGCGGCCAACTCGATCCTGTCGTTTTTCCCTTTCGTGGTGCTGTTGATGACGCTCATCCGGCGCGTGTTTCACTCGAAGGTGATGTACGACGTGGTGGTTGAGCTATTGCGCGACTATCTTCCGGCAGGCCAGGAGTTCGTCATTCGCAACCTTAACGCCATGGTGAACTCACGGCAGCGGGTGCAGGTGGTCTCGCTGATTATCCTGCTGGTGACCTCGACTGGCATATTTATGCCGCTGGAGGTCGCGCTCAATCGCATCTGGCGCTTCCCCAGCAACCGGTCTTATCTGGGCAACCAACTGGTTTCGCTTGGCCTGGCGTTTGCCTGCGGCGTTCTGGCCCTGCTGTCCATAGGAATGACGGCAGGGGTGGTGCGGCCATTCGAATTCCTGCTGCGCGGGCACGCCATGTCGGTGGTGCGCCTGGCGGAATTTCTGGCGATGAAGGTCTTCGCCATCGCCGCGAGCGTCGCCATCTTCTTTCTCATCTACTGGGTGCTGCCGAACGGGAAGGTTCCGGTGCGGGCCGTGCTGCCGACCGCCATCATCATGGGATTGCTATCGGAGGCACTGAAGTACGGCTACATCATGGCCTTGCCGCGGCTCAATTTTGCCGAAGTCTACGGGCCTTTTGCGTTGTCGGTGAGCTTGATGTTCTGGGCATTCCTCACGGGACTCTTGCTGCTGGCTGGCGCCAACCTGAGTGCCGAAGAGCACGTCCGGCAATCGCTCTGACCTAGCCAGTTGTCATCCGCATCGGTTCGGCTGGGCAGCCCAGATCGGGAATGACCGTTTAATCCACAGGCTGGTTGTGACATCCATCACCGTGCGAATCACGGGAGCGGATTAGGATGATCTCGGTTTCCCAGATTCCTCCGAGCAGACATTTATTCCAGGTGATGGTTTATGACCGGGAGAAGTTGCCGGCGTTTGCTCGCCCGTTCCTCGCTGATCTTTACTTCTATTTCTATTTCTTGGATCTTTGTTGCTTCGATCCTCGTCGCTTCGATCTTGGTAGCGCCGACGTTTCTGCGCGGGCAGGGTGTCGCGGATCGTTCGCCTGGAAGTGATTCCGCCGTATCACACGCGCTCGCTCCGAACCTCGCCCCGCCAAACCTCGCCTCGCCAAACCTGACCCCGGCGAGTTTGGCCCCGCTACGCGATTCCTCGCCCACCGCGCCCGTCTGGATTCCTCCTCCCAGTCTGCCGCAGACTTACCCGGTACGTCGCTATCCGGCGGTTATTCCGGCAGCGTCATTTTCCATCAATGGTTCGCGTCCGCTGGGATCATCTTCTCCGGTCGTGTCACCTCCATCGGACGCACCGCTTCGTCCATCGGGCAAGCGCTGGATTCCACCACCGTCACCTTTCAGGTTGAACATGCCATGCGGGGCACCGCTCCGGGTCAGAGCCTGACGATCCACGAGTGGGCTGGCCTTTGGCTTAGCGGCGAGCGCTACCGTGTCGGCGAGCGCGTGCTGCTCTTTCTCTATTCCCCGGCAAGTTGGGCCTCACCAGCCCGGTGGCCGGGGGCTTGGGCAGATTCGCGATGGATTCTCAAGGCAGAATCAGGATTAGCGCGACAGCACGTCGCAGCCTTGGCGGCGGATCCCATCCTGGGCGGAAAAACCGTTGTCCCTTACGCCGAGTTCGCTCAGGCCGTGCGGCGGTCCAGCGAGGAAGAATGAGAGGACATGACCACATCGAAGAGCACCGCCGCGCGCTCATTCCTCTTCCGGCTGGCCACGGCCCTGGCCATCGTCTTCTTTTTCGCCGCGCTCGCCCGGGCCGGAGGGCCGGCGTATGTGGCGGGCTCCAGCTATTTCAACTCCGGCACGATGGGCCAGCCCATCACCTGGTCTCAAGGCCAGGTGAACTACTACACCGATCAGGGCGATCTCAGTCCGATCCTGCCCAACGCTTCGGCCAATGCCTTGTAGCCAGCGCCTTTACCCAGTGGACTTCGGTTTCCACCGCGGCCCTCACGGCCAACGCCGCCGGCCAGCTTGCCGAAGACGTTAACGGCGGCAACATCGCCGTCAACTCCAGCGGAGTCGTTACCGCTCCCGCCGATATCACACCCTCAGCCACTCAAACTCCGGTGGGAATTGTCTACGACTACGACGGTTCGGTCACTGACGCCTTGCTCGGAGCAGGCGCGGGCGATCCCTCGCAATGCTTCTGGAACGCCGTCTATGGCGGCGTGGACAACTTCGGCGCAGGCGCAAATTTTCTCCACGCGCTGGTAGTCATCAACGGCCAGTGTGCGCTGCAGTCGTCGCAACTCACCGACGTCGAATACCGGCTGGTGCGAGTGCTCGGCTGCGTGATCGGGTTGGGTTGGTCGCAGATGAATCTGAACGTGATCACCGGCAATCCGCATCCGACGCCTGACGACTATGCCGGCTTTCCCGTTATGCACTTTATGGATCCGGTTACCTGCGTGCCTATCACGGTCTGCTACGCGAATCCTTACCAGCTCGCACCCGACGATATGGCGGCGTTCTCCCGCCTGTATCCCGCCGGTTCGCCAGCCACAGACCGCCCGCATTTACGGCTCAGTTTACTTCGTGAATCACACGGGAGCAGAAGCCCAGCCGATGCAGGGCGTGAACGTGGTCGCGCGCTGGATTGATCCTTCCACGAACTTGCCCTCGGACGCGTACGGAGCTTCGTCAGATTTCCGGATTCCTGTTCAGCGGCAACGCCGGCAATCCCATCACAGGCTTGGATGATCCGCTGGGAAATCCTTACAGCGAGTTCGGATCATCCGATCCAACGCTCGAAGGATTTTTCGATCTCGGAGGGTTGCCCATTCCGAATGGCGCGAGCACTGCGCAATATCAGCTCTCGGTCGAGGCTTTGAACCCGCTGTGGTCGGCCGGCGTGTGCCCCTACGACCCGTCGCAAGTCGCGCCTTCGGGCACTTTCAAGCCCATCGTAGTAACCGTGAACCTAGGCGGCGGTTTTGAGCAGGACGTTCTTATGTCGGGCAGCGCGCAGCCCGTGCCGCCATGGGCCGCGACCGAAACCTGGAGCGCTCCCGCGCCGGTTCCTTCCCCGGGCGATTGGGTTGGCTCGCTAAGCGGGTACGGCGATGTTGGCTACTTCTTGATCACTGCCCAGGCGAACCGCACTCTGTCGATAGCCGTCACCGCGCTCGATGAAACCAGCGCGCCGAGCGAATCGAAAGCCGAACCGGTGGTCGGCATCTGGGCCCTCGGAGATCCGCAAGGGCACAGCTCCGCCGGCTTTTACCGCGGCTCCGTTCAACTCGGAGACGTTCGGCATGAGCCGCCTCGACGCGCAAGTCTTGAATTCCAGATAGCTTCATCATCGGCATCGCCGATCTGCGCGGCGATGGCCGTCCCGATTACCACTACCACGCTCATGTGCTCTACGGAGATTCGGCGATCCCGCCACGCGTGCCGGTCAGTGGTGGCGCAATCACTTTGCAGGGCACCGGCTTTGCGCCCGGGCTCGCCGTCACCGTTGGCAACAGCGTGCCCTTGCTGGCAACCAACGCCGGCCAGATGCTGACATCCGCCCCTGCGCAAAGTGATGGACCGCAAACCATCACCATCAACGATCCGGTCAGCGGCGCGTTCTCAATCATGACCAATGTGCTCACCTTCGGAGCCGCCGCAACCGACCAGATCGTATTGTTACTGGGATCGAATCCTCCAACGCCAGTGGGAACCCAGGCCACAAACCCTGTGACGGTGCGGGTGCTCGCTTCCGATGGCGTCACGCCGGTGAACGGCGCAACCGTGGGATGGACCACCACCAACGGCGCGACACTCTCCATCTGCGGAGGCACTTCCACCTGCTCGGCGATCAGCGACGAAAGTGGAATTGCTTCCACGGGGGTCACGCCCGCCGCCACGGGGAATGCGGCAATCACGGCCACTCTCGCCCCCGGCGTGTACAGCCCATCTCAGTCGGTAGCGGCAACCATGACGGCTACATCCTCGTCGTCGGACATCGGAGTCACCACGCCCTATCTCTGGATCGCCCAGGGTGCATCGGTCAGCGTGCCGCTTACGGCGCGCGTGGTAGACCTGGGCGCACCACAGAGTGGCGACACCGTGGATTTCTTCGTCGATCAGGGATCCGGGATCGCTCAGTTCCGCGAGCGCGGTGACCAACAGCAACGGCTACGCATCGGTCGACGCTCACGTTGACGAACTTCACCGCCAACGTGCAGCTCAGCGCGTGCGTTGCGCCCGGAAACAAGCCTTGCCAAACCATTTATGGGAATGCCGTGGCCGCTGCGATGATGAACCTGCAAGCCGTGGCCGGTGCGGGCCAGGTGGTCACGGGGACGGCGTTTCAGCCGCTGACAGTCCGCGTGACCGACTCCTCGACGCCGCCCAATCCTGTCCTCGGGGCGAGCGTGCTGTTTCAATCCACCGTGCTGCGTCCGGTGGGAAACAATCTAGTTCTGACGCCGGGCGACCCTACTGTCACCCCACCGGGAATGCCCGTCATCCTCAGCGCGAGCCAGAGCACCGCGCATCAGCGATGTCAACGGCCTGGCGAGTTTCACCCCTTCGGTGGGATCGTTTACCGGCCCGTTGGAGATTGAGATTCAGGTCTCGGCCGGAACTACAGCCGTTCTGCAGAACGAACTGGAAACCTTTCCGGCCGCCAGCAGCGGGAACACTTCCCCCACCTTTAGCCAGTGGCGCGGACGTGTTCCCGCTCCGCGTGGGCTACCTCTCTACGCGGGCACGGAAGTTCACGCTCCGTCATCACGTTTATCATTCCGAGTCTTCACGAAGCGAAGGCGAGGACCCTGCTGTGAGCCGGCGCCAGCAAACAGCAGGTTCCTCCCTCTGGTCGAAATGACAAAATAGTTGGGGTCGGCGGGCTGATCTTACTTCGTCCCAGCAGTGCGGCGGCGTGGCCGTTGCCTCGCCGAGACCGCTCGGATGATCACCTTGCGGCGCGCTCCAGGCGACATGGGCACCTTGGCGCGGTTGAGGGCCACGTTGATGAGGGCGAGCACCTCAGGATCGTCAAGCACGTGACCGTCCGGTTCGCCCGCGTTGTACAGGCGGATGTTCCGAACCACGTTGCCGCTGCCCTTCAGTCGCTTGGCAGGATCAGGCAAGCCCGCGCCTTGCAGAAAGCACAGGGTCACGCGGCCGGGAGGCAGCACGAGGGAGAAAATCGCTTCCGAGGGCCGCTCCGTGGGGCTGAAGCCGATCACCAGCCAGTTGTAGTTGTCGTAAACCATTTCGATGGCGCCGGGGACGAGCTTGCGCATTTTCGCGAGAGCGCGACGGGCGAATGGTGGCCACGTCTGGATCGTACTTCGCCAGGAAAGATTCGAGCTGCGCTTGGGCGTCGGCCTGCGGTCGCATGGCAGCGGGAGGGGCGGCTGATGATTTTGTTTTTCGCATAGAACTCCGTCACTTTTATATGTTGTCATTTCGACCCTGAGCGAAGCTCCGGTGAGAAACCTGCTTCTTGCTGGCGTCGGCAGACAGCAGGTTCCTCCCTTCGGTCGGAATGACAAGCTAAGTTGAGGGCCGCAGCCCGAAAGCCGGAGCCCGAAGCCCGACTCACTTCTTCGTCCCCTGATCTTCCGTCCACCGGTCGACCCAGGCATTCACCGTCTCATACCAGAGCCGCGAATTTTGCGGCTTCAGCACCCAATGGCCTTCGTCGGGGAAATACAGCATCTTTGACGGGACGCCTTCCATCTGCAGCGTGGTGAAAAGCTGCAGGCCTTCGCTCACGTCGAGCCGGTAGTCGCGCTGGCCATGAATTACGAGAGTGGGCGTCTTGAAATTCTTCGCGTATTGGTGCGGCGACCACTTCTGGTACATGGGCGCGGTTGTCGTAGGGAGTGCCTTTGAACTCCCAGTCGTTGAACCAGAGTTCTTCGGTAGTGCCCCAGGCTGATTCCGCGTTGAACATGCCGTCGTGCGACACCAGGCACTTGAAGCGGTCGGTGTGGCCAAGGATCCAGTTGATGGCGTAACCGCCGTAGCTGGCGCCCAGCGCGCACTCGCGGGTCTTATCAATAAAAGCGTAATGCTCTTCCGCGTAGTCGAGGCCCTTCATCAGGTCTTCAAACGGAGCGCCGCCCCAGTCGCCGTTGATGGCGTCGATGAATTTCTGTCCATAGCCGGTCGAGCCGTGGAAGTTGATCATGATGACGACGTAACCGCTGCTCGTCGAAGAAGTTGGTGACGCGAACAGTTCGGGATTCCAGCGGTAGCTCCAGTCGTCTCCCCAGGCCCCCTCGGCCCGCCGTGAATGAGGAACTTCACGGGATATTTCTTGGTGGCATCGAAGTTCGGCGGGCGTGACTAAGAATCCTTCGACTTCGTCGCCGTGCGCTCCCTTAAAAGTGAAAGGCTCGATCTTGGCCATGCTGACCTGCGCGAGCAGGGGATCATTGAGGTGACTGACGGCCCAGTCCTTATTCAGGGAGCAGCTTTCCTTTCCGGCATCGACATTCCCGTTCATGGCCGGACAACCCTCACCCGCAACCGAACTCGCATAGATCTCCGTCGGAGCCGCGAGAGACATTCGAGTGAACAGCAAGGTCTTGCCGTTCGGTGCAACGGCCAGATCATCGTTGAACCCAGCCACCAGCGTACGGCGTGAAGTCTGGGCGCTCGCAGCATCCAGCGCGTAGATCGAGCGCGTGTCCCTCATGCTCCGCGCTGAAGGCGATCGTCTTCGAATCGGGCGTCCATACAAACGTTCCTACCCAATGATCGAAGCTCTCGGTCAGATCTTTCTTCTCGCCCGTCTTGCGGTCGTACACCATCAGCCGGAAGCGGTCGCTCTCGTATCCCGGCCTCTGCTGGGCGCGGTAGGCGATGTATTTGCCATCGGGCGAATAGAGCGGCGTCGAGTCGCTGGCGGGATTGTCGGCGGTGATGTTTTTGGCCGTGCCTCCGTTGACCAGAACGATCCAGAGATCGTTGTTGGTGGAAGCGGCCTCATTCTTGTCGTGATTCGAGGTGTAGCAAATCTCCTGCCCGTCGGGCGAGAAAGCGTAGTCGTCCTGCCCGCCGAGCGAGAACACGGGAGCGTCGTAGTCGCCGGGCGTGAGGTCGAGCGGAGTCGGGAAGACTTGGAAGGACACCGGGTTCTGTTTGTTTGCCAGGCGCGCCGTAGTCGGAAGATCGCTCGAAATCACAAACAAATGAGTGCGTTTATCTTCTTTGTAGGCATTCCAGTGGCGATAGAGCAGATGATCGAAAATCAGCGCCTTGACCTTCGACTGGTCAACCTCCTTCCGCTTCTTCGCGTTGCACTCCTGCTTCGCCGAGATGCGCTTCCGTCGCACTCTGGATACACATCCGAGGTAAACAAGAATGTATCTTCCCGTCCGGTGACCACAGTTCGCCACTCGCCTCGGTCGGAATAGCAGGTCTGCTTGTGGACTGCCGTCACCGTTCCCGTAGCGCCATCGAAATCCGCAATCCAAACCTGTGATCCGCCTTCCTTCGTCGAGAGGAACGCAAACCGCTTCCCATCCGGCGCCCACCGCGGCCTATCGGCGTCCTGGTCGGCGATGATCTCCCGCTCCTGACCTCCAGCCGTGGGCACGATCCAGATGTGCGGCGTCTTCGTGTTGGCCTCGAGATTCACATCGACCACGCTGAAGATCACCCACTTGCCGTCCGGCGAAACCTCAGGCTCGCCCACGCGCTTGAGCTTCATCATGTCTTCGAAGGTAAAGGGATGCTTGGCCTGCGCGAAGGCGGGGAAGGTGAAAATGAGGGCGAGAACGGCCAGGAGGAAACGTCGCATGAGGGCTCCTCGGAAAGCAATATGTAGAGACGTAGCTTGCTGCGTCTTTGCCGGAAGCGTCGGCGCTGCAGGCGAGACGTTGCAAGCAACGTCTCTACGGCAAACGGGAAAGTGTAGCAGGATTTGCGCAGAGCCGCCGTCGCTTCGGCTTCGCTCAGGGCAGGCCCCGGCGGCCGTCCGCCCGTCCTTGCGAGAACGATTTCCCGTTATCCGATAAAATAGGCTTATGAAAAGGCCGGTCTGCAGCTTCCTGTTTCTTACGATCCTGGCTGCCTGCGCGCTATTGTGCTCGCCTGTGGTCGCGCAGGAGGGTGCGCTGGAGAACACGCCTCCAACAGGCATCACGCCCGAGGAGATTATCCAGCGCTTTGCCACCAAGGAAAAAGAATTCAAAGAGGCACGCGATCATTACACTTACCGGCAAGACATCACGGTAAAGACGCTCGACGGCAACACTCCCACCGGGGAATACCACGAAGTCTTCGATGTGCTGTTTGACGACAAAGGGCGCCGCATCGAAAACGTGGTGTTTGCGCCGCAGTCAAGTTTGGAACAGGGCGGCCTTTCGCTCGATGAAGGTGATGTTCAGGATTTCCGCAACCGCCTGCCCTTTGTGCTGACCAGCGACGAGATTCCGGAATACAACATCCTCTATGTAGGCCAACAGAGCGAAGATCAGTTGCACTGTTACGTCTTCGATATTGCGCCCAAGCAGATTGTAGGGAAGAAACGCTACTTCCAGGGACGGATCTGGGTGGACGATCACGATCTGCAAATTGTAAAGACCTACGGCCAGGCCGTGCCGGAGGTCCGGGATACCAAGAAGAGGGGCAACAAAACTGAACATCTCTACCCCAAGTTCACAACCTGGCGCGAGCAAATCGACGGCAAGTATTGGTTCCCAACCTACACCCGCGCGGACGACACTCTGCACTTCAACCTCAACGACATTCACATCCGCGAGATCGTCAAATATGAGGACTACAAGCGCTTCGGTTCCAGCGTGAAGATTCTGTATCAGGGCCAGGAGATTCCGAAGGCGGATGAGAAGGATCAGAAAACGCCGGATCAGAATCCCGATCAGAAGAAGCCGGACGCGCCGCCGAGTCCGCAGCCACCACAGAAGTAGCCGGGCTTGAGTTTCTGGTTATCCGGTTTCCAGTTCCAGGAACTGATCTTCTGAAACCAGAAACTGGAAAACTTAGTAAAACAAATACTTCCGCCACTTATCATCGGACCGGCCCATGAGCCGCATGATGTGCCGACTGGTGTGGAGGTTGAAGGCGCGGGGTTCGCGCATCAGCTTCATGCCGACTTCTAAGGGAAACTGGTTGCCCTTGCGGCGGTTGCAGGGATGGCAACAGGCCACAAGGTTTTCCCATGTGGAGGAGCCTCCGCGGGAGCGGGGAATCACGTGATCGAGCGTCAACTCGCCGGAGGGCAGCACGGTAGCGCAATACTGGCAGGTGTTGCGGTCGCGCAGCAGGATGTTTTTCCGCGACAAGGCGCGGCTTTGGTGCGGGATACGGCGGTACTCGAGCAACCGGATCACCGAGGGCACGCGCATGGCGATGCGGGCCGCGTGCAGGAAGTGTCCATTCTCTTCTTCCGTCATGGCGACGCCCTTCAGCACCAGCACCAAGGCACGGCGCGCCGCACAAACGTTGATGGGCTCGTAGGACGCATTCAGAACGAGCACCGGCGCGTGCAGCGCGTTGCCGTTGCTGTCGCGATGCATCGCCGCCGCCGCAAACAGGCCTGCGGCGTGCCTGCCTGTTGGTCCCGCCTCGGATTCGATCCTGCCTGACATAGATTCTAGATTCCTACGGCCTTGGCCAGTGGAACAGGCTCCGGGTCTATCTGCCGGTCGTCGGCGTGCGGTCCCATCTGCGCGTGCTGAGCCGAGATCTTCAAAGTGCGCGCCACGGTTGCGACCCAAACTTTAGTTGCGCCGGCGCGGCGTAAAACCCGCGCGCATTCTGAAACGGTCGCGCCGGTAGTGTAAACATCGTCCACCACCAGCACTCCGCAGTCTTTTACCACTTCAGGCTGAGCCACTCCGAAAGCGCCCCGCAGGTTTTCGCGGCGCTGATGAGTGGTGAGGCCGATTTGCGATGCGGTTTCGCGCTTTCTCTCAAGGACTCCCGCGCACAGCAGCAAGCGATCACGCGCCGGGCTGATTTTCATCGCGGCGCGCGCAATCAGTTCTGCCTGGTTGAAGCCGCGTTGGCGAAGCTTGGCACGGTGCAGAGGCACGGGAACCAAAACCACTGAGTCCAGAGGGAACTCCGGCGCGAGCGTCGCGATCGCTTCCGCCAACATGCGTCCAAGGACATTCGCCGCCGGGCGCACGCCGCCATACTTCAGCAGATGAATCAGTTCGCGCAAGCCGCTTTCGTAACTGCCGTAAGCCGCAGCGCGTGCGAAGGCCGGCTCGACGCGGCGGCACAACCCGCAGCGGGGTTCGCCCGTAGCGCCGGCGACCGCGTAAGGGGAAAACAAACGTTCGCCGCAAGTTGCGCAGACTCCGCCCGAGATGGGGAGCATGGCATCAAGGCATTCCTGGCAAACCGGCAGGCGCGAAATTCTGATTAGCGGTGTGACGCAGATGCGGCAATCTGAAGGAAATAAAACAGCGAAGAGACTTTCGGCAATCTTGGCGATGCCACCTTGGATTTGCGTGCTCCCGGAAGCAATAGAGGGGCCTGCCACTCCAGCTTTGGCCTGGCTAGCCCGAATTCTGTCCTCACTACTGCTG
The DNA here is from genome assembly GCA_963850165.1 of uncultured Acidobacteriaceae bacterium. GTDB lineage: Bacteria > Acidobacteriota > Terriglobia > Terriglobales > Acidobacteriaceae > Sulfotelmatobacter. The sequence continues at coordinate 19,351 of CAWKKK010000003.1, forward strand.
AAGACGGCCTCCGTGTTGCCCGCAGGTTTTCAGCTTGGGCGGGCGACTCTGCAATTGCCTGCTGGAATAGAGTATAACGGCGGCCCGGTCCGCTAGGCAACGTTACGATCGGGTCGCGGCGCCGAAGCCGCTGCCTTCTTGACCGCTTCGGGAAGCCGCTGTTTCACCGGGACGAAGAGTAAACGGTAATCCCGCCGGAAGCATTCCGCGCAGCGCACCGGCTTCAGTAGAAGAATCGGCAGAAGACAGCGTTCGAAGAACGAGCGGCGCCGCGAGCGGAAACCCGCATCGCTGCCGCAATCGTAGCAGTGGAATTCGAAGTACCGCTGGAACCAGAGCTGGTCGGGGGAATTTTTTACCACGCTACACCTCGGAATGACAAGACTACGAAGAGGCGACAAACCGATTGCAACTATTCTACCCTTTAGCCAGGGAACAAGCCAATCAGAGCATGCATCTGAAGCCCAGCCGAAACCTGCGTCGCACTTGTAATCCAGCCCGTCCGCATGCTAACGTGCCGCCGTCCAGTGTCTTGAATGAGTTACGCTTCAAAATTGCTTTCATCCCACGCCCTGCGAGGATTCCAGCTATGAGCGGTCCAGTCCCCGAATCAGGAACTGGCGTCAAGAAACACATTCCTTTTGTCCCCGAGAGCATGGAGATGAAGGAATTTACCCTGCGCGCGGTGCTGTTGGGACTCTTTATGACGGTAGTCCTGGGTGCGGCCAACGCGTACCTGGGGCTGCGTGCGGGGATCACGATTGCGGCAACTTATCCCGCCGCAGTGATTGCGATGGCGGTGCTCCGGGCATGGAAGGGATCTCTGCTAGAAGAAAACATTGCCCGTACCGCGGGTTCCATCGGGGAGTCGGTGGCGGCCGGCGCGATTTTCACGATTCCCGCATTTCTCATCGCCAAAGCGTGGCCATCGTTCCGTCCGGCCGACGCCTACTGGAAATCCACCGCATTGATGACCGTGGGTAGCGTGCTCGGCGTCCTGTTCGTTTCACTGGTGCGGCGAGTCATGGTGGAAGATCCAGAGTTACCTTTCCCCGAGTCGGTGGCCGCGGCGGCGATTCACAAGGCAGGGCAGCGCGGCGCGGAGGCTGCGAAATATCTCTTCTGGAACATTGGCGTGGGTGGTCTGGTGTTCATGCTCGGCCGCTTTGGATTGTTTGCCGCCGACAAAGATTTTTTCTTTGGCGTAGGCGATCTCGGCCGCAGCCAGGTTCGCCTGGGCTCGGCAGGCAGCACGCACATCGTGGCGGCGGGCGGGACAACTATGGTTTCGGCGCCCAGCGTGAGCCCGGCTTATTTGGGCGTCGGCTATATTATTGGGATTCGCCTGGCGTCGATCCAGTTCTCTGGTGGTGTGCTGGCCTGGGGATTGATGGTCCCGCTCCTCATGTTTTTTCTGGGCCCGCAGCTCAAGCAATATCTTCCAGCCGATACCCCGGACAATTGGGCCACTCTGGCAGCCGCCGTGTGGAGATTTATTGTCCGTCCCATCGCGGTGGGCGGAATGCTCGTAGGCGCGGCCTACACGCTGTTCCGAATGCGCGAGAGTCTCACTGCTGGCTTGGGGCGAGCCTTCAGCGACTTGCGCCAGACGGCCGAGCAGCAAGCCAAACTCTCCCGCACCGAGCGTTACATGAGTTCGAAGACCGTCTTCGGCCTGATCGCTTTAATGTTCGTGCTCATGTGCTTTCTCTATATCCATATTTCAGGTTTGGTTTGGCCGGCAGTGTTAGCCGCCGCGGTGATGATCATTGTTGGTTTTTTCTTCGCTACCGTCTCAGGCAGCCTGGTCGGAATGATTGGTTCTTCGAATAATCCCATCTCCGGCTTGACCCTGTCGACTCTAATCATTGCGGCGCTTCTTATGGTTTCGCTTGGGGTCTCCGGAATCTCCGGCGTGGCGGCAGTGTTGGGCGTAGCCGCCGTAGTCTGCGTTTCGGCGGCAGTGGCGGGCGAGTTGCTGCAGGATTTCAAAGTGGGCTACATCCTGGGCGGCACGCCGCGCACCATTCAATTGGTCGAACTGATCGCCGTAGTGGTCGCCAGCCTGGTGATGTATTTCCCCTTGATGTTGCTGCACGAAGCGAACATCAAAGCGGGCGGAATCGGATTTGGTGACCGCCAGCTTTCCGCGCCCCAGGCGGGTTTGATGGCCACCCTGGCCCTGGGCATTGTTGGTCACGATATGCCCTGGCCGTTGGTGGTGGTCGGCATCTTCATGGGGATCGGGATGATCATGCTGCAAGTGAAAAGCCCCATGCTGGTTGCAGTCGGCATGTATCTGCCGTTTGAAACTACGTTCGCGATTTTTCTCGGCGGAGTCTTTCGCGCTCTCGGAGACTGGCTGGCGAAACGCCGCGGATACAACGAGGCGCAAATGGCGCGGGTGGAGAATGCCGGAGTCCTCACGGCTTCGGGACTGATCGCCGGCGAAGCGATTCTCGGACTGCTTTGGGCCGGCCTGCAATTCGCTCCTGCCTGGGCTCGGCCACAAATCTTTGACCATCCATCGTATCTTGCGGGGGTTGGCGTAATGGTCGCCCTGGCCGCTTTGATGATCCGGTTACCGCTTTCGAGCGCAGGCGATCCTAGAGAACCCGCCCCACCGACAGCCATTATGTGAAGGCGCGGGAAGGTTTGGCAAACGATTGAGTGGCGCGGGCGTCGCCATCCGCGTCCTTAGCGCAGCGAAGGATCTTTCGTGCGGTGCCATTTTAATGTCCATCACCGCAAACATTTCATTGATCCGGGAGCGCATCGCTGCTGCGGCACAACGCGCGGGACGCAGCCCCGACCACATTACCTTGATGGCAGTCAGCAAGACGCAGCCGCCGGAGAAAATCCGCGAAGCCTACGACGTCGGGCTTAGAGTGTTCGGCGAGAACCGCGTTCAAGAATTCGCCGCAAAGGTCGAAGCACTTCGGGATTTGCGCGGCGCCGAATGGCACATGATCGGCCACCTGCAGACCAACAAGGCCACAAAGACCGCGGAACTATTTCGCGCTGTGGATTCAGTCGATTCGCTCAAGCTGGCAGAGAAGCTCGACGCGGCGGCCCGCACACTCGGGAAAAAGCTGGACGTGCTTATAGAAATCAACGTCGGGGGTGAGGCCGCCAAGAGCGGAGTCGCGCCGGACTCGCGTGAGCTCGAGGAATTGCTGATCGCCGCACCCCGGCTGGACGCATTAGTGTTCCGAGGACTGATGACAGTGCCTCCCTTCAGCGACGATCCCGAAGGCGCGCGTCCTTACTTCCGCAAGCTGCGCGAGTTGCGCGATACGATTGCCGCTCGAAGGCTACCTAACATCGCTATGGACGAACTCTCGATTGGCATGTCGCGCGATTTCGAAGTCGCGATAGCAGAGGGATCGACCTGCGTACGCGTGGGCACTGCGATCTTCGGGGAAAGAACAAAGGCTTAACCACAGGGGAGACAGGGGCTGTGAAAATCTTCGATACGCTTTGCGCAGGCACGCTTTTTGTTTTAGCAATTGTTGACTGCCTGCTCGTCCCTAGAACGTACACCGGCAGAATCTGGATCTTCGGGACCGGCCTGGCATTGCTGTTCACTGCTATGTTGAATCTGCTTCGCATCCGCAACGCTCAAGGGGTAAAAGGTCTGAGACTGTTCTGCATTGCTGCCAATGTAACGACGCTTGTATTCGCGCTCGCTCTGATGGCCAGCATCGGAAAATCGCGCACCCTGCAACATCCTCAAATACCGCTGGTGGGAACCCTGCTGCTATGCGAGACGGCATTTTCGCTGGGGAAGAGCGTGTGATTCGCATTCAGGAGCAAGGCAACGCAGTGACGTTTGCGGTGAAAGTCCATCCCGGCGCCAGGAAGAACGCGATCACCGGCGAACTCGACGGTGGGCTGAAGCTTTCGCTAACCTCGCCTCCCGTGGAAGGCCGCGCCAACGACGCCTGCATCGGATTCTTCGCAAAACTTTTGAAGGTTCCGCGTTCTTCCGTTACCATTGCCTCCGGCCAGACCAGCCGCGGAAAAGTGATTCGTGTCTCCGGACTCTCGGCTGAAGAAGTATGCAGAAGGATTGGTAGCGCCGCTATCCCTTCGACTTCGCTCAGGGCAGGCTCGGCGGCTACAGGGAGCCACTCTTGAGCTTCTCCGAACGCTTGCAGGAAATTCGTGGCGGGTTCGAGCGGCCCTTCTGGGTCGCGAACATCAGCGAGCTTTTTGAGCGGCTGTCTTACTACGCCGTCTTCGCCGTGCTGGCGCGCTACTTGCACGAGGGTCTGCATTTTGATGTCGAGCGCGCCAGCAGCCTGACGGGAATGTTTGGCGGTTGGGTCTGGTTTCTTGCCATCGGTGGCGGCGCGCTTGCCGACCGCCTCGGTTTCCGGCGGGCGCTTTCGATCGCTTATCTGATTTTGAGCCTTGCCTACTTCCTGCTGGGGTCGATCGGCTCCGCCTGGCTCGCTCCGTTACGCAACAGCGTGCCACTGGTCGCGCTGGTGGCATTCGTTCTGATTTTGCCCGCCCTGGGCGTTGCTCTAGTCAAGCCCTGCGTGGTCGGCACCACGGCTCGTGCTTCAAAAGAAAATGTCCGCTCGGTGGGATACTCGATTTACTACACACTGGTGAACGTCGGCAGCACGGCCGGGCCCTACCTTGCTTCCTGGGTGCACAAACACGGCAGTGTCGAGGATGTCTTTCGCGTCGCGGCGTTGAGCGTCTTTCTGATGCTTTTCTTCGTGCTGCTGTTCTTCAAAGAGCCGCGCCGCGCCAGCGAAGGTGAAGCCCCGAGTCTCAGCCAAGTGGGGAAAAACTTCCTTACCGTGCTCTCGAATCCGCGGTTCATGCTTTTCCTGCTGATTTTCACGGGATACTGGATTGTCTTCTGGCAGGAATTTATCGCACTGCCGCTCTACATTTCTGCATACATCAATCCGAAAGCCGATACCGAGCTGATTTTGGTCGCCGATCCGCTGACGGTAATCGCGCTCACCATGGTGATCGGGTTTCTCAGTAAGCGCATGCAGGCCTTTCACGCCATCATTCTAGGGACTCTGATCTCGAGCCTGGCCTGGATTCTCCTGATCGTGCATCCCTCGGTCTGGATGGCGGTCGTCACGCTGATTGTGGTGGCGATCGGCGAGATCGTGCAGCAACCGCGCTACTATGATTACATCTCGCGGCTCGCTCCCGAGGGGCAGCAGGGCACCTATATGGGCTTCGCGTTTCTTCCGCTCGGTATTGGATCGTTTGTTGCGGGCAAGTTCAGCGGGTGGCTCATGCATCACTTTGGCGAGGAACTGCACCGGCCGGAATTAGTCTGGTGGTCGGTGGTCGCCGTTGGGATCGCCACAACCGTGCTGCTTTGGATTTATGACCGGATCCTGCGAGTGAAGTCACCCTCAACTTGACTTTGCGACCCAACCTCTGGAATCATTCGCTCCCAGCAAGTGAATCCGAGGAGGAGGTTCTATGCCACATTATCTTCACCAAGTCGCGTATTCCCGCGAGGGGTGGGAAGCGCTCCTGGCGCATCCCCAGAACCGCATTGAGGCAGTAAGACCCGCGGTTGAGAAGCTGGGAGGCAAGATCGAAACCGCCTGGTTCGCTTTTGGGGAATACGACGTAATCCTCGTTACCGAGCTGCCCGATAATGCCAGTGCCGCCGCGATTTCCATGGCGTTTGCCGGAGGCGGCGCCTGCAAGGCTGTGCAAACCACACCGCTGATGTCTCCGGAGGAGGCGGCGCAAGCCTTCAAGAAGGCCGGGGAATGTGGCTATCGGCCGGCAACGGTTACGGCCCGCGCTGCATAAGCGAATTGCAGCCAACAGGAAAAGGCGGCCCCAGAAGGCCGCCTTGTTTTATGCTGAAAGATTTTCAGCTCAAAACTTCCGCCGATGAACTATGCCTCAACTCAAGACTACGCCCGCCGACGTCGCCACTCAAATTCGTCGTGCGCTGAAAGACGGCGGCTCCGCCCGGCATGCCGCGGGCGTGCAATGGTTCTTCAAAGACGAAATCAAATCGCACGGATGGTATACGGCGGACCTGCGCCGCGCCGCCATCCGCTTTCGCCGGGAACTGAAGAGAGAACGCGGGCTCGACTTTCTGGTTGAGGTCGCCGACCATCTATTCTCCGGCCCGGTGCTGGAAGAGAAAGTCGCCGCCGTTTTTCTTCTGGAGAAGCTCGACACTGAATTCGGCGACCGCGAGTTAAAGCTGTTCGAATCCTGGCTCGACCGCATCAGCAGCTGGGCCGATCACGATGGGCTGGTGCACTACCTGATAGCGCCGATGGTGGCATCGAAACCTCCGCGCACGAAGGCAGCTTTCCGCTGGGCAAAGTCGCCGAACCGCTGGCATCGCCGTGCTGCCTGCGTAGCGCTGATTCGGGGAGCGCGCGCGAAAATGTTCTTCCCGGAGATCAGGAAGCTTTCCGATTCGCTTCTCGGCGACCGAGACGACATGGTGCAGAAAGGATTAGGCTGGCTGCTGCGCGAGACGGCAAAGTTCGATGCCAAGCGGACAGTTCCATACCTGATGAAGATTCGCAGAAGTGCCCCACGTCTCGTGCTGCGCACGGCCTGCGAAACCCTGCCGCTGGTTGTGAAACAGCGGGTTTTGGCTCAGAAATAGCTCAGCCACGCATCGCTGCGGCGCTGTTTTAATCCTGCAAACCAGCGGCATAGTGGATAAAGAGTGAGCACAACGCAAGCCCATATTAAGTAAACAATCGGCAAGGAGTATCCCCATCCGGGCGGCGGGGTGATTGGAAACTGGCGAGGGGTCGGTGACTCGAACATCCAATGCACCTGCCCGTAGCGGGCATAACATACGGCGACAGCGAGCAGGTGTATTAGAGGTATGTGCAGCAGGTAATAAAACATCGGCACTTTTCCGATGGTGAGCGCGGGCCGCAGCCATCGCGGGGTTCGGGCGTCGACCGCCCACAAGAATAGCAGGGCCGGGCCCAGCGTCATGAGCAGATACAGCAGCGAGGGCGGATACTTGTTTGTGTTGAGAAATGAAAGCACGGTAAAGGCTGCGGACCTTTGCGTGCTCCAAGGCAGCGGGTCCCCATAGATGTTGACCGCGCGAAGAACCAGGAAAACCACACTTAGGCCGATGCCACAGGGAAACAGAAACGCCTTGCGGCGTGCCGATGGCCAACTGTAAATCTGTCCGAGGCCATAGCCTGCCGCGGTGACGCCAACCCAGGGGATGAGCGCGTAGGCGACGAAGACAAGATGCCCCGGATTCTCCGCGATGAGACCGGGCGAGTGCAGGATAGACCAAAGCGGGTTGGAGGACTCGATGGAGTCAAATAAATTGTGACATGCGATCATCAACACGCCAAATGCCGCCACTACGGAAGCCGGCAGGTAAACCAGAACTGAAAGCGTAATCATCGCCCAGCCCAGGGCCCACAAAACGTTGAGCAGGACAACGTGGTAATCGAAGTTGAACTGCCAGCCGAAGCAGCGCACCACTACAAACTCCAGAAAAATCAGCCACACGCCGCGAGTAAACAGAAACCATGACAACTCGCGTTTGGATCTCTTGCGCAGCGCGAGATAGGCGCCGGTGCCGGTGAGCAGGAAGAAAACCGGCGCACAGAAATGAGTGATCCAGCGCGTGAAGAACAGAGGGATCGTCGTCCGGTCGAGGTCAGTGGGATTGACACCCGAATTACCGAAAAAATCCCGCACATGGTCGAGCGCCATCAGAACCATGATCACGCCGCGAACCACATCGATTGATTCGATGCGGACGCGTTTCGTAACCACAGACGCCACAACAGGCTCGGCGATCGCAGCCATATGGCCTCCCAGTGTAACAAGGAGTCAGCCCCAAACGAATTGGTGCCTTGGAATGCGGTCTCCACGCCGATTCGCCCAAATCCCTCGCATTGTTTACAATAGAGGTTTGCCCATGGACCTGGCCGCGATCCAATCTGCGCTGCGCGAACGCAACATCGACGCGTGGCTTTTCTATGACCACCATCATCGCGATCCCATCGCCTACCGTGTCCTTGGCTTGCCGGCGGGCATGATGGTCACGCGGCGCTGGTTTTATCTGGTGCCGGCGCAGGGCGAACCGGTGAAACTGGTTCACAAGATCGAAGCTGGCCATCTCGATTCTCTGCCGGGCAGCAAGCGCCAGTATTCCGGATGGCAGGAACTGTTCGACAGCCTCAAGGCTATGCTCGCGTCCTATCGCGACATCGCCATGCAGTATTCGCCCAACAACATCGTTTTCACCATTTCCCTGGTCGATGCTGGGACTATCGAGTTGCTGCGCGGTCTGGGCAAGAACATTGTCAGCGCCGCCGACCTCGTCGCACAGTTCGAAGCGACATGGAGCGACGAGCAAATTAAGACGCACTTTGCCGCGCGCGACAGCGTGGATTCAATCGTGACCGCGGCCTTCAAGGAAATCGGCAGGCGCGCTCGCAACGGTGGCACCACCGAGCACGAAATCCAGAACTGGTTCATGGAAGCGTTTCGCCGCGAGAACCTGCTCACCGACGATCCGCCCATCGTGGCCGTCAATGCCAACGCCGGCAATCCGCACTACGAGCCGCGCGCCGATCACCCGGTCCCCATTCGCGAGGGCGATCTTGTGCTGCTCGACGTTTGGGGCAAGAAGGACGTTCCGGCTGCGGTGTATTACGACATTACCTGGATGGGGTTTGTCGGCAAAGCTCCGTCGGACCGTATGCGCGAGGTGTTCGAGATTGTGCGCGACGCCCGCGACGCCGGGGTAAAGACCGTGACCGATGCCATCAGCTCCGGCCGCCGCATCGCCGGATGGGAGGTGGATCGAGCCACTCGCAACCACATCAAGCAGAAAGGGTACGGTGATTATTTCATTCACCGTACCGGACATTCCATCGGCACCGACGTCCATTCCAACGGAGCCAACATGGACGATCTGGAAATTCACGACGAGCGCCAAATTCTTCCCAACTCTTGCTTCTCCATCGAGCCCGGTATTTATTTGCCGGAGTTCGGCGTGCGCAGCGAGGTCAACATGCTGATCCGGCCCAAATCGGCGGAAGTCACGGGCAACATTCAACGCGAGATTGTGACCGTCTGATGGCAAATCCCGTTACAGCAAAGCCAACCACCAAGGCGACGGCCGAACCGGCGCAGCCTGCCAGCATGATGGCGGTAATCGCGCCTGCGGTGGGCTGGCTGATTCCCGGCGCGGGCCACATCATTCAGAGGCGTTGGATTCGCGGCGCTCTGCTGCTCGTCTCGATCGGAACTCTGTTCGTGCTCGGCCTCTTGATGCAGGGCCACATCTACAAGGCGAATGGCGGCGACATCCTCGACATTCTCGGATTCATCGGCGACCTGGGCGCGGGCGGAATGTACATTGTGACTCTTGCCATGAACTGGGGGCAGGGCGCGATCGCTTTCGCTGTCGCCGATTACGGGACAAAGTTCATGATCGTCGCTGGACTGCTGAACTTCATTGCGGTGGCCGACGCCTACCACATCGCCATCGGGAAAAAACAATGACCATCCAGCTCACTCACTTCAGTGCGGCTTTTGTGTTCGCACTCTTTGCCTCCATCGTCTTTGGCATCACCCACCGCGAAACCACCCGCGAAATGATCCGCTACGGTCTGTATTGTTTCGCCATGTTCCTGGGCGGCGTTTTCGTAGCAGGATGGGCGATGTGGCTGGTGCGAAGATAGCTGTTTCACCCCTCCCACACGAAGGCGTCGAATACCCGCTTCGAATCAAAATTCAATCGCCGGTAGAGAGCGACAGCTCCCGCATTCGCCTCGGTCACCGTCAGCGAGAGCATGGAGAAACCGCGCCTGCGGAGATTGCGGGAGGTCGCTGCCAGCAAAGATTCGCCGATGCCACGCGAGCGGTACTCCGGCAATACGCAGACCTGCGTCACGTGGCCCACGTCGCTGCGCACGCGCGAGCACAGGATCAGTCCAATCAGGTTTCTCGCTTTGCGATCCACTGCGGCAAATGACGATTCCGCATCGAACACCCCGCATCCCGGAAAGCGCACTATGTTATTCAAAAAGCGCAGCGATCCGCCCAGCGTGTGGTACTGGTCATTGATCTGGGCATCAACGTGGCCGCGATAAGCGGCGGTGATCACCGCAGCGGCAGGCTGGTAGTCAGCTTCGGTCCAACGCTGGAGTTCGACATCCGGATGCATCGCCATCGCCTGCGGAACACTCTCGCCCAACTCGAGAACCATAAACAGTCGCGGATGGCGCTGGAAACCCTGATCGAGAAACGGCCGGGCCACGCTCCCCGCCTCATGCGCCAGCAACTGCGCTTCAACCCGATGGATCCCCGGAGACTGCTGCAGCGTCTCGATCACATGCGTCAGCAGCTTGATCTCGACCTCGCGCGCGTGGGGAAGGCGGCCGCCGTTCGCCACGAAAAGATCGCCGACCACTCCTTTGCTGCCTTCATACACGAAAAAGCTGTAGCCAAAAATGCGCCCGCGCTCGATGGCAGCATATCCGGGAAGGATTTTCGCGTCAACGTAGCGCAGGATCATCTCCGCCGACCCGTGGTAATCCCATGAGAGTAGGCTCGCCCAGACCCGCGACTCGTCGTCGAGCAGAGGGCGCAGATCCACGGACGAAAAATGCCTGAGGTCGAGAATTTCCACGGGACTCCTGCAAAGTCGACCACGAAAAGACTGCGGCCTCGTTTGCGACGGCAGAACTCAGAGTTTAGTGCGTTGTGAGAGTTGAGGCAAACGGGCGGAACACGGACCGCCAACATTGCGTCTTAATGCGGCGAAGCTGCGCCTGCCGCGGCAACCCAGTAGTAGTCCACATGCTGCGCCGCATAGTGCCCGAGATAGGAAACGCGCCGGCCTGCCGCCAGCTTTGCAATCTCCACCTGCGAATTCTCCGGCGTCAACAATAAATGCTCTCCCTGCGGAACGCTGCCCCAGTCGTAGTTGAAGGTCAGCCGGTTGCGGTAAAAGGTCAGGCCGTATTCCAGTTCGCGTCGAACATGGTAGATGGCCAGCGGCATTGGATGGGTTTCCATAGCGGCGATTTCACGCGCCAATGGCCGTGCCGAGTGCGTTTGGTCCAGGTCCACGGCTCCCAGTCTCAACACGATCCCCACAACCAGCAGAACCGGAATCACAGTGACGAAACGCAGCATGCGGAGACCTGTTTTCCGCACCAGCGTGAGCGCAATTCCGGCGCACAGCACAAATGCAACGCCGAGCGCTACCAGCATGGGCTGTCCGCCCGGAAGCCGGTGCTGCGTGATCAGGTAGGCAATCAATAGTGCCGGAACAATGGGGGCAGCCGCCAGCAGTGCATGCAGCGCCACCAGCCAAATCGCGGGCCGATGAGTCTCGCTTTGCTTCAGCTGTTGCCGCAGATAGCCTGCCAACAACAGCGCGCCGGCCGGACTCGCGGGAAGAATATAGCCTGGCAATTTCGATTGCGAGATCGAAAAAAAGAGTACGGGCGCAACCAGCCAGCAGCACGCGAAAACGCTGAATCGCTTCTCGAGATCCATCTCGGGAGAATCCACCGGCCTATGCTTAGCCCAACGTGAACGCACCGCCTCAACCAGAGCCGCGATTACGAAAACCGTCCAGGGAGCGAGGGCCAGCGCCGTTACGGGCAGGTAATACCAAAAGGGCTCGCGATGGTGATAAAGATTCTCCGAGAACCGGCCCAGATTTTGCTGGACGATGAATTCGCGAAAGAACTGCGGGTTGCGAATCTGCACAGCGACATACCACGGGAGTGCGATCGCGGAGAACAGAATAATTCCCGGCAGCCATAGCGACTTTAGAGCCAGACGCATTTCACCAACTGTACTCGCGTAGGTGACGATAACCATCGCGGCCAGAAACGGAGCGACCGGCCCCTTCGCCAGCATACCCAAGGCCAGAAAGCCATAAAAGACCGCGAGGTAAATCTTCTTTCCACTCTCTCGCCAGGCCCACCAGCCGAGCATTCCAATGGTAAAGGCGGCAGCCAGCGCCATGTCCGTCGATGCGGCGCGCGCGTACCCGACAATCCCGGCGCAAGAGGCTGTAATCAATGCGCCATCCAACTCAAGTCCGGGGCGGAAGCGGCGCAGAAAGAAGTACACCGACAATACGAGCAGAATGGCATCGAGCGCCGAGGGCAGCCGCGCGGCCCAATCGCTCACTCCAAAGATCGCGTACGCCAGCATGGCTTGCCAGTAATAAAGTGGGGGCTTCTCCAGCCAGGGCCGCCCGCCCAGCATTGGCATGACCCAGTCGTGGCGCTCCAGCATTTCGCGCGCCACCTGCGCATAGCGCGGCTCATCGGCTCCAATCAACCCAAACTGTCCCAGCCCATACAGAAACAGAAACGCGCAGAAGCCCGCCAGTAAAAGCGAGTCGGTGCGGGTGCGATTCGTCATCGAGAGGACGGAAAGTTTCAAGGTTTCAAGGTTTCAAGGTTTCAGAAGTTTCAAGGGTTCAAAAGCGATCGCAGGCAAAGCTACATCTGACGAATTAATCCTCGAAACTTTGAAACATTGAAACCTGATGCTGCTTCATTGTACGGAAGGTCCGCGGCCCAGCATTTCCAGAACCTGGGCAACCGCCTGGGCCAGCGGCCCATCCAACGAACAGCCGCTGGCGCACTCATGTCCGCCTCCGCCGAAACGCTCGGCAACTTGCGCCACATCGAGCTTGCCCTTGCTACGCAGGCTCACGCGAAAACGCCCGTCGGGCAACTCGCGGAAGAATGCCGCCACTTCAACCTCACCGATCGAGAGCACATAGTTCACCAGGCCTTCGCAATCTTCTTCCTTCGCTTCACAATGCTCCATTTGCTCCTGCGTCACCCAGGTCCAACCCACGTGGCCTTCCGTATTGAGGTTGCGCAGCGCTTCGCCGAGCAGCCTCATCTTGGCCACCGAGTGGGCAAAATAAATACTGCGCGCGCAGTGCGAAGGATCGGCGCCCGCCAGAACCAGTTCGCGCGCCAGCGCGAATGTTCGCTCGTTCGTCCCCTGAAACATAAACGATCCCGTATCGGTCATCAGCGCGGTATAAAGGCAGGTCGCAATCTTCGGCGAGAGCGGGGTTCCAGCCTCGCGCGCCAGGCGGAACACCATTTCACCCGTCGCTACTGCATGTGGATCGATCCAGTTCACGTGCGCGAACGGCCGCCCGCTGATGTGATGATCGATGTTGATCAAAAAGCGATCTTCCAGTCCCTCCAGCCGCGTGCGGTGGATGCTGTCACACTCCAGAATGATCGCGGCCTCGTAATTACCGGCGACGCGACTTGCCTGCAGCACTTGATCGGCGAAGGGCAACGCATGATAGATCCGCGGCACGCCGTCGTGCAGCACCACGTCGGCCTGCTTCCCCATGGCGCGCAAAACCTGGCAGCACGCCAGCGCCGACCCGATCGCGTCGCCATCCGGACGCGCGTGCGACGTAAGCACGAATCGGTCGCGCTGCTCGATTTGCCGGAGCACATCCCGCAACATGAATCTTTACGCTTTCTTCTCACCCGATCCGGTGTGAGTCTTCATTCTTTTCTTCGCCCGTGCCAGCAACTCTTCCACACGCGCTTTCTCCCGCTCCGATCGGTCCAGTCGGAAAAATAATTCTGGCGCACGCCTTATCCGCAAACGTTCCACTAGTTCGTGCCGTATATATTCCTTCGCAGCGATCAGGCCTTCAAGGCTGCGATCCGCTTCCTGGTCGTCTCCATCTACATCCACCAAAACCTGCGCCGACCGGCCATCGTCTGCCACATGCACCGCCGTCACACCCACGAGTCCGATGCGCGGATCGGCCAACTCCCCTTCCACCAAAGTTTCTATCTCTTCGCGCAAGGCTTCGCCCAACCGTCCGCGATGGTACTTTACCGCCCGCTTCTCCACCCGCTCACCTCGAATTAAAACTCATGAGAATAAAACGCATGAGAATATCAGAAAATCGTCAGCAGGTGTTGGCCCTGAAGTGCTATTGTCGCGCACAAAGGAGTGATCCGGGTAAGTACAGAGGTAACAATGCGATAGAAGCAGTGGTTAGTGTTCAGTGGCCAGTGGCCAGTGAAACCATGGTCGCCTTTACAGATACTCCACAAACGCGTCGGCAATATCGGCCCCATGATTGTTGGCGATTCGCGTAGCCGCACGCTCCACGTTCTTCATTAATCCATCAAGATAATCACGCGAGTCGGACACGCTTACCACACCGATGGTGGCTCGATTCCAGACCGGGCTTGGATCGAGTTCGGCAACAGAAACGTTAAAGCTGCCGCGCAGACGATCCTTCAAACTGCGCACCACTTGCCGTCTATCCTTGAGCGATTGCGCAGCTTCGATGTGGAGTTCGAGCGTGAGGAAGGCGATCATGCAGTGGTCAGTGGCTAGTGATCAGTGGTCAGCGAAACCGCAATATCGACGGGGTTTAACTGGCCACTAACCACTGACCACCGGCCACTGTTCTAAGCAATCACTTCCGCGGCAATTCTCTCAGTGGCAAACGCCTCGATCACATCGCCGACCTTGATGTCGCCGTAGTTGGAAATCGAGATACCGCACTCCATGCCGTTCGTAACCTGGCTGGCATCGTCCTTGAAGCGCCGCAGCGATCCCACCTTGCCCTTGAACACCTGCACGTTGTCGCGCAGCAGGTGCACTTCGGAGTCGCGCTTGATCAAGCCATCGCTCACGCGGCAACCGGCCACGGTCCCAACTTTCGGGATGCGGAAAACATTCAGCACGTCGGCTCGTCCCTGATAATGTTCCTTGAAAGTAGGTTCGAGCAAACCGCTCATGGCGCGCTTAATCTCATCCTGCAGTTCGTAAATGATCGAGTGCAAGCGGATATCCACTTTCTCTTGCTCGGCAATTTCCTGCGCCTTCCGCTCCGGGCGCACGTTGAAGCCTATGATGATCGCGTTCGACGCCGAGGCCAGCAGGACGTCGGTCTCCGTAATCGCGCCCACGCCTGAACGCAGCAGCTTCAAGCGTACCTTTTCATTCGAGAGCTTGGTCAGCAAGTCGGTGATCACTTCCACCGATCCCTGCACATCGCCCTTGAGAATTATGTTCAGCTCTTTGGTGCCCGCCGCCTTGATCTGCTCAGCCAGGCCTTCCAGGGACACGCGCGAACTCTTGGCCAGCGCCGCCTCTCGCGACTTCTGTTCGCGGTATTCGGAAATGCCGCGCGCCTTGTCCCGATCCGCCACCACTACAAACTGATCCCCAGCCTGCGGCAGCGCCTCCATACCGATGATTTCCACCGGCGTGGAGGGTGGAGCTGTCTGCAACTGCGCGCCGCGGTCGTCAAACATGGCGCGCACTTTCCCGTAAACATTGCCCACCACAAAGTTGTCGCCGGCATTCAGAGTGCCGTTCTGCACCAGCACCGTCGCCACCGGACCGCGCCCGCGATCCAGTTTCGCTTCCAGCACTACGCCAGTCGCCGCACGCTCGGGCGTCGCTTTCAATTCGCCCAGGTCTGCCACCAGGCAAATCATTTCCATCAGCAGATTCAGATTCGTCTTTTTCTTTGCCGAAACGTCGACAAACACAGTCTTGCCGCCCCACTCCTCGGGCACCAGCCCACGGTCGGCGAGTTGCTTCTTCACCCGGTCCGGCAAGGCATCCGGCTTGTCGATCTTGTTTACCGCCACGATGATGGGGACTTCAGCGGCGTGCGCGTGGTCAATGGCCTCGAGTGTCTGCGGCATGACGCCATCATCGGCCGCCACTACCAGCACGACGATGTCAGTGGCCTTCGCCCCGCGCGACCGCATGCGGGTGAACGCTTCGTGACCAGGCGTGTCAAGGAACACAATCTCGCGCCCGAACGCCGGCGATTCCTTGTCCGTAATCCGCACTTTGTAGGCGCCGATGTGCTGCGTGATTCCTCCAGCTTCGCCCCCGGCCACATTTGTAATCCGGATCGAGTCGAGCAGTGTCGTCTTGCCATGATCCACATGCCCCATGATCGTAACCACAGGCGGACGTATCCCGGTTTCTGGAACCAACTCTTCGCTGGCCGCGGCCGCATCAATCTCTTTGGCCGTCTGCTCTTCGAACGTGATCACGTTCGTATCCGCGCCGAAGAAGCGTGCCATCTCGCTGGCCAGTTCCGCGTCCAGCGTCTGGTTAATCGTGGCGAACACACCCTTGGAGAGCAGTCGCGAAATCAGATCCTTGGCTCGAATCTCCAGCTTCTCCGCCAGATCCTTGACGCTGATCCCTTCCGTGATCGTGATGCTGCGCGTGATCGGCATGGGCTCATTCGACACCACCATGCGCGGCGGCGGCGTATAGCCCTTCATCGGACCTTCCTTCACGCCGCGCGGAACATAGCGTTGACCCGGCCGTCGTGCGGGCCCGCCGGGACGGCTGCCCGGCCGCGTGGTTCCCGGAGGTGCAAGCGCCGGACCCACACCCAGCGGACGCGCTCCCGCAGGCGCGGACCGCGTAGGATGCATCGGCCTGCGCTCACCTGGACGCAGCGGCGGCCTCGCCGCACCTGGACCTCCGCTCGCAACCGGCGGACGCCGCTGAAAGATGGGCTGTCCGGGAACAGGACGTCCGGGCGCCGGGCGCGCCGCACCGCCGATAGGAACCCCGGGCTGCACCGGAGGCGGAGCCGGACGCAGCGGAGCCTTGTACACCGGTCGTGGCCCGGTTTGCGGCACGATCATGCGTGGCAGCGGAGGTGCCGGATTGGAAGGAGCAACGGGACGCGCCGCCATCGGAGGCGCCGGTGGAGCGCTCGCCGAAATCGTCGGAGGCGCCGCTGCAGGAACCTGCGCCGCTGGGGGCGGCGATGGGCGTGCTGGCTGCGCACTCACCGGAGACGATGTGACGGACGAGGCTGCCGGAGGCGCAACTATCGGACGCGGAACGGCTGGGGGCGCTGGCTGCGTACTTACTGGCGCTACGGGAAACGGCGCCAAGGGCTTCGCCACCGGAGGCACAACCACCGCAGGCTTTTCCGCCGGAGCATGGGTCACAGGGGGTGCCGCTGTACGCGCTGCCGGCGGCGCGGCAGCTTCCTTCTTCTGCGTAATTGCTCTCAGCACATCCCCGGGACGGGAAATGTTCGACAGATCAATCTTGGTTTTGATTTCTTCTTCGCCGCGAAGCGGGCGCGAACTCGACTTGCCGGCCGGGGACGAACCTTCTGCCGAGGAGCGGATGTACACACGTACTTTCTCCGCTTCGTGCTCTTCCAGAGAACTGGAGTGCGTCTTCTTCTCGGTCACCCCCACCAACGGAAGCGTATCCAGAATAGCTTTGCTCTTGACTTCCAGCTCTCGGGCTAGATCGTTGATTCGAACCTTACTCATCCGGCCTTTCGTTTCTCCGCGTTTTAGTTAGGTCATCATCGACCTCACGGAGTCACTTTCTTCGGTCCCACGCCGTCGAACGTATGCCAGCGTGCCATGATTATTCTCTGGTTTCGGGAGCGGATTCTTCTTCCGGAGCAGCCTGCTCCGAGGAATCCTCCGCTTGCTTTTTGTTCTCTTCGGCAAGTGCGTCTGCTTCGACGGTACCCTCTTCAGACAAAGCCACTTCCTCACTTGCTGCCGGTTCGTCCGCGACGGCCGCGATCTCGGCGGTGATGTCGTCTCCGCCTGCCGCAGCAACCTCCGCCGCACCAGTCTCGCCCTCAGCCGCGACTTCGCCTTCAGCCGCGCCTTCCACCGTTCCCCCTTCAAGGCTGGCAAAGTAATTATTCACCGCAAGACTGATTTTTTCCACCGTCTTCGGGCCAATGCCCTCAATCGCCTCAAGCTGCTCAGGCGTCATGTCGGCGAGGGCTTCCACCGTGGTCACGCCAGCGGCTGCCAATTTCTCCACCAGTCCTTCGCCTAAGCCATCCACTTTATCCAAGGGCGTAACCGTTTGCGGAACCATGTCCGCCATCTGCTGTTCCACTTCCTGGCGCTTCTCTTCTTCGCTCTTTATGTCGATCTTCCAGCCCAGCAGCTTCGCTGCCAGCCGCACATTCTGCCCCTTCTTGCCGATGGCAAGGGAGAGTTGGCTGTCGTCGACCACAACTTCGAGGTGCTTGCCGCCGGAATCGACCACGGTAACCTTGCTCACTTTCGCCGGCTGCAAAGCTTTCTCGGCGAACGTCACCGCGTCTTCGTGATACTCGATGATGTCAATCTTTTCTCCGTGCAGTTCGCGGATGATCGACTGCACCCGCATCCCCTTCATGCCCACGCACGCGCCCACCGCATCCACGTCCTTGTCCTTCGACATGACGGCAATCTTCGTGCGCTCGCCGGCTTCGCGCGCAATCGCGCGGATTACCACCGTCCCGTCATAAATCTCCGGCACTTCCGTCTGGAACAAATGCTGCACCAGGTCCGGCACGGCGCGAGACACTACCACGCCCGGCCCCTTCGAAGCTTTTTCCACGCGGGCGATCACGACCCGAACGCGCTCGCCAATCGCAAACGATTCCAGCCGCGACTGCTCCTTGCGCGGCATGCGCGCTTCCGCCTTGCCGATGTCGAAGATCACGTCCGGACCTTCCACCCGCTTCACGGTCGCATTCACCACCTCGCCCACGCGTCCGATGTACTCGTTGTAAACGGTGTCGCGTTCCGCCTCGCGGACCTTCTGGAAGATGACCTGCTTCGCCAGTTGCGCCGCAATGCGCCCCAGGATCCCTTCCGTAACCTTCGGAATCCGCAACTCCCCGCCAACTTCCAGGTTGGGATCGCTCTTGCGCGCATCTTCCAGCGTGATCTGCAGCAGCGGATCTTCCACCTGCTCCGGAGTCTCCACCACCGTCTTCACCGCAAAGGCATTGATCTTGCCGGTTTCTTTATCCAGTTCGGCGCGCAGATTCTCCTGCGTCTTGTAGTATTTGCGCGTAGCCATAACAATGGCGTCTTCCACCGCGCTAACCACAATCTGCGGATCAATCCCCTTCTCGCGGCTCAACGCGTCAATCGTGTTGTAAAGCTCACTAGCCATAAAAAACCATTTAGTAATTGGGTAATTTAGTAATTTGGTAATTGAAAACCCGAACCGCTCTCTCCGGGTTTCAAATTATCAAGTTACAAAATTACCAAATTACCCAATCCCCTAGAT
The DNA here is from genome assembly GCA_963850165.1 of uncultured Acidobacteriaceae bacterium. Classification (GTDB taxonomy): domain Bacteria; phylum Acidobacteriota; class Terriglobia; order Terriglobales; family Acidobacteriaceae; genus Sulfotelmatobacter. The sequence goes on from CAWKKK010000003.1 coordinate 38,440, forward strand.
TTCCGGCACCAGATTCGCCTTCTCCACATTGGCGAATTCAATCCCGATCTTCTGCTCGGGCTCGACGCCCGCCGCGCCCATCTTCCTGCGCGACTTGTGGCTCGACACGCTCAAGTCCAGCGTCAGCCGCCCTTCGCGAAAACTCTCCAGCCGGCCTTCGAAGTACCGGTTATTGTTCACCGGATTCCTCGTCGTCAACTTCACCCGACTTCCGACAAAGCGCTCAAACTCACGCGCCTTCGTCAACTTCCGGTCCAACCCCGGCGACGAAACTTCCAACGTATAGCTGGTTGAAATTGCATCCTCGACATCGAGGATCGTGCCAAACTCGCGGCTGAAGTTGGCGCAATCTCCGTGCGTCACTCCTGCCAGCGGATCGCCACTCGCCGCTCCGGCCTTGTCCAGAAACACGCGCAGCATGCGAGCTTTGCCGCTCCCGCGAAACTCAACATCAACCACTTCCAGCCCGCTGGAGGCCGCTACCCGCTCCGCAATTTCTCGTACTCGATCAAGCTCAAGTGCCATGCATCCAATAACTTACGATCCGGCCCACCCGGCAGATTCCTCCGCAACGAAAAAGTGGGCTTGCGCCCACTGGTGTGCTCCGCCAAATCCTGGTACTACACAACAGTTCTCAGTTTTCTAATATACGCCGGAAGGGGGTCAAAAGACAAACCGCAGGAACTGGGCTCGCGCAGCGGGGTAGCACAGGCCTTGCCATTCCTAAAGCACGTGTTTTGCTTCACGCGCGGAGGAATCTCAGTCGCCACGGCTCGATGCTACAGGTAAAAACGAACACCTCGGCAGCCGCTTGTTGACCCCTCGCCAAGCTCCCCGTAACATTCTCGCCAGTGTCCGCGCCCTCCCAACCCGTGGGTCAAACGATTTCCCACTACCGCATTCTCGGCAAAATCGGAGGCGGGGGCATGGGTGTGGTGTTCGAGGCGGAAGACCTCAAGCTCGGCCGCCACGTCGCCCTGAAGTTCCTTCCCGACAACCTTGCCCACGACGCGCGAGCCCTCAGCCGCTTCCAGCGGGAGGCCAAAGCCGCGTCCTCTCTGAACCACCCGAACATCTGCACGATTTACGAAATCGACGAGGCCGATGGACGAACCTTCATCGCTATGGAACTGCTGGAGGGCGAGACCCTCCGGCACGCGATAAATGGCAAGCCGCTTGAGATCGGGGCGGTGCTTGATCTTGGCATCCAAATCGCGGATGCCTTGGACGCCGCACACTCCAAAGGAATCATCCATCGTGACATCAAGCCCGCCAACGTTTTCGTGATGTCTCATAGTCAGGCGAAGATTCTTGATTTCGGGCTGGCCAAGGTCTCCCTCAGGCCGGAGACGGTTGCTATGAGCGCCCCGACCATCGACTCGGAGGAACATCTCACCAGCCGTGGCTCGACGCTCGGAACCGTCGCATACATGTCGCCGGAGCAGGTCCGGGGCAAGGAACTTGACGCTCGCACCGACCTGTTCTCGTTCGGGGCTGTACTGTACGAGATGTGCACAGGCATGCTTCCGTTTCGGGGTGACACGTCTGGCGTGATCTTTGATTCGATTCTTAATCGAGCACCATCCCCGGCAATCAGGCTGAACCCGGATGTACCTCCCAAGCTGGAGGAGATCATTAACAAGGCGATGGAGAAGGACAGGGAGGTTCGCTGCCAGTCTGCCGCTGAGTTAAGGGCCGATCTGAAGCGGATCAAGCGAGACACCGAATCAGGCAAGATCACACCGAGCCATAGCGCAAAGCCCCGCTTGTCACGTCGGACAATCGTGATTGGCGCATTCGCTTTCGTATCGGTCGTCGCACTCGCTGCCGTGGGCGTGTTCTACTTTGGCGGCGGCACTCGCACCCGCATCAACTCGGTTGCCGTACTACCTTTCGCTAACACCAGCGGTGATCCGAACACGGAATACCTGAGCGATGGAATCACAGAGGGAATCATTGACCGCCTCTCGGGACTACCGAATGTCAAGGTGATCTCGCGCACCTCGGCCTTCCGTTACAAGAAGCGTGAGATCGAACCGCAGAAGGTGGGGCGTGAGCTGGGGGTAGAGGCACTAGTAATGGGTAGGGTTCTTCAGCGAGGCGACGATCTCTCGGTCAGCGTCGAGCTCGTGGACGCACGCGAGGACAAGCAGCTCTGGGGTGAGCGGTACAGCCGGAAGCTCGCGGACATCGCGTTAGTGCAACAGGAAGTCGCAAGTGCCATTTCTGGAAATCTGCAGCTTCGCTTGACCAGCGAAGAAAAGACCCGTTTGGCGAAGCCGTCTGCGACAAATCCTGAGGTCTATCAGATTTACCTGAAGGGTCGTTATCTCGCGAACCAATCCACAGTCGAAGGGCTCAACAAAGGCATGGAGTATTTCCAGCAGGCAATCAACAAAGACCCAGGCTACGCCATGGCATACGTTGGTCTGGCCGATTCCTACAATACGCTCGGTGGCGGATTGAACTACGTTTCACCCAACGAGACTCTTCCCAAGGCGAAAGCGGCAGCAATGAAGGCGTTGGAGCTGGATAACACGCTGGGTGAGGCCCACGCTGCACTAGCCTTTGCCGAATGGTTCTACGACTGGGACTGGCCAAGTGCAGAGCGAGAATTCAAGCGAGCTATCGAGTTAAATCCCAACAGTGCCACTTCCCATGAGCGGTATGCTGAAGGGCTGCTCACACGGACCCGATTTGACGAGGGTATGGCTGAGATAAAGCGGGCGCAAGAGCTTGACCCCGTGTCAACTGAAGAAAATGGCGGTCTGGGGCACGCCTACTTGATCATGCACCGCTACGACGACTCGATTGCTTATTTCCGTAAAGCCCTTGATCTCTATCCCAGCGCGGCGTTCATTCGTGCTCAGCTGGCTTGGTCGTACGCGGCCAAAGGTATGTACCCGCAGGCCCTTGCTGAGTACGACAAGATAGCCGAGTCAGACAAGAGCGTCGCAGCCGAGAACCAGTTGGTTGCTGACGGCCTCGGCTGGGTTTACGCGGTCTCGGGGAGGCGGACGGATGCGCTAAAGATTGCCAAAGGATTCGGCGATCTGTCGTCGCATGCTTATGTCGATTTTTATCAGATGGCAACTATTTACGCGGGTCTCGGTGAGAAAGATGAGGCCTTCCGACTGCTGGAAAAAGGTTACGAGGAGCGTTCCGCAGGCATGCCCTATCTTGGCGTAGACCCCTTCTGGTCCGGGATGCGCTCCGACCCGCGCTTTGCCGACCTGCTCCATCGGATGGGACTGCCGCAATGAGTGCTGGCTACCGCTCTTCCATTTGCCTCAACCCCACTCTCTCTCTAGAATAAAGATTCACCCACGCTAGGGAGCATTTCCAAAACTTATGATTCATTTTCCCGTACCCGAAGCTCTCACCTTCGACGATGTTCTCCTCCTACCGGCGCGCTCCGACGTAATTCCCGCGACCGCCTCCACTCAGACTCAGATCACCCGTAACATCAGCCTGAACATTCCCATCGTCAGCGCCGCCATGGACACTGTCACCGAATCGCACATGGCGATTGCTCTGGCCCAGCAAGGCGGAATCGGCATCATTCATCGCAACCTCAGCATCGAGCAGCAGGCCAATGAAGTCGACAAAGTGAAGCGCTCAGAAAGCGGCATGATCGTCGACCCCGTTACCATGTCGCCTACCGACAAGGTCAGCGATGCGCTTGAGGTCATGCGCAAGTACAAGATTTCCGGCGTGCCCATCACCCAGCATCGCAAGCTCGTTGGCATTCTCACCAACCGCGACCTGCGCTTCGAGTCCCGCTTCGACATTCCCATCGATCGCGTGATGACCAAGAAAAATCTCATCACCGTGCCCGTGGGCACCACGCTCGAAGATGCCGAAGAGATTCTTCACGAGCACCGCGTCGAAAAGCTTCTAGTCGTCGACGACAAGTACAACCTCAAGGGATTGATCACGGTAAAGGACATCCAGAAGAAGCTGAAATACCCCAACGCCGCTAAAGACCCTCAAGGACGGCTGCGCGTAGGCGCGGCCATCGGCGCCACCGGAGATTTTCTCGAGCGCGCCCAGGAATTAGCTAGAGCCAAGGTCGACGTGCTCGCCATCGACAGCGCGCACGGCCACTCGACAAAGGTGCTAGAAGCAGTGAAGCTGGTAAAGTCGAAACTCCCCGGCATGGAACTTCTGGCCGGCAACGTCGCCACCTTCGACGGCGCATGCGAGTTGGCTCGCGCCGGAGCCGACGGCATCAAGGTCGGCATCGGACCCGGTTCCATTTGCACCACGCGCGTGGTCACCGGCGCCGGCGTGCCTCAGATCACCGCCATCGCCGAAGCTTTCCGCGCGGTAAAAGATGCCGGCGTGCCCGTCATCGCCGACGGCGGCATCAAGTACTCCGGCGACATCACCAAGGCGCTGGCTGCGGGGGCAAGCGCGGTCATGATCGGCTCGCTCTTCGCCGGCACCGACGAAAGTCCCGGAGAACTCATCCTCTATCAAGGCCGCTCGTTCAAGTCTTATCGCGGCATGGGCTCGATCGGCGCCATGGCGCAGGGTTCCAGCGAACGCTATTTTCAGAACACCGAAGGTGATTCCTCTGCCGCAGTCTCCGCCAACGATGGCGATTCCAATCGCCTGGGCAAACTTGTTCCCGAAGGCATTGAGGGACGCGTGCCCTACCGCGGTTCGGTTGCCATGATCGTCCACCAGATGGTTGGCGGACTGAGGTCAGGCATGGGCTATTGCGGCTGCGCCACCATCGCCGAACTCTTGCAGAAAACGCGCTTCGTGCGCATCAGCGGCGCCGGTCTCCGCGAAAGTCACGTCCACGACGTAATGATCACCCGCGAGGCTCCCAACTATGGCGTCGAGTAACCCGCGCGCTTGAGATCCGATCGCCACGACGTTCTGAAGGCCTGGATTGCTGCGATTCTCTGGCTCATCCTCATCGCCATTGAATCCAGCGCGATGCTCTCAGCCCACAACACCAGCCGCATTCTTTATCCTGTGTTGCATTTCCTCTTCGGCCTCGACTGGGAGCGCTTTGAGGTTTGGCACTTCTTCATCCGCAAAGGCGGCCACATCGTCGGCTACGGCGTTCTGAGCATCCTGTTTTTCCGCGCGTGGCGTGCCACCCTGCCCGCGATAACTCATGTCAAGTGGACGCCGCGCTGGGCGACCATCGCAATTCTGGGCACCGCTCTCGTGGCCAGCCTCGACGAATGGCACCAGAGCTTCATCCCTTCACGCACGGGCACAATTCGGGACGTTATTCTCGACTCCTGTGCAGGAATCGGAGCGCAGTTGCTCATTTTCCTGTGGTGGACATGGAGAGGAAAAAGCGAAATGAATCGCGGCTCCATTCACTCGATTTCTAGCTAACCTTTGAAGCGCCATTAGAAAGTTACACCGGGGATTCGCTAGTTGAATGTGAACGGCGAATAGTCACTCAGCAGTTATGCCCGAAGTCGGCCTCGCGACTGCAAAATCCCCGCTGCAACCAGCGCCATTGCCGCCGAGAAATAGAACGGAATCGCAGCGCCGTAGTGCTTCCACAGTTCTCCAGTGATCAAGCTTGCGGCCAGAGTGGCCACACTGGTCGCGAAGAAATAAATGCCGAGGGCGCGGCCGCGCACATTCTCACCAACAGTTTCAACCACTAAGGCCTTCAGCACTGGCTGCGTTAGCGCGTAGTAGAAGCCGTAAACCACCATCGCAATCCAAATTGCCAGCGTGGAAGGCGCACGGCCGAACACAAAATAGACCGCGGCAAAAATCAAGTAGCCTGCGGACCCAACCAACCGCCGCGAAACGCGGTCGCTGAACCGGCCCGCAGGCCAGGATGCCAGCGTATAAGTAATGTTGAACACGAGCCCGAGCAGTGGCGCGAGCGCCACGGGGATGCCGACGTTCTGCGCCCGCAAGACGAGAAACATGTCGCTCGAGTTGCCGAGAGAAAAGAGCGTCACCGCGACCAGGACGAAGTAGAAGGAAGCGGGAAGTCCTATGCGTTTGCCTTTTTCAACCGCCGATGAAGAAGAAGTTCTCTGTTGTGCTGTGTCTGGCGTTGCGGGGCGCACCGCGGAATCTTTCGTGTGCCGGCGTTTGGTCTCGCGGATGCCCACGAGCGTAACCAGCACGCATAACGCCCCCGGAACAGCGGCAGCCCAGAACACGCTGCGAATTCCGTAATGCGCAAGGAGAACCAGAGCGGCCAGAGGGCCGGCGATGGCTCCGGCAGAATCCATCGACTGAATCAGCCCATACGCAGAACCCAGCCGGTTCTTCGGCACGGACTCGGCGACCATCACGTCGCGCGGCGCACCGCGGACACCTTTGGCGAGGCGGTCCGTGAAGCGAATCAGCAGAATCTGCGGCCAGGCCGTGACAAGCGCAAGCAGAGGCTTGACCGCATTCGCTACAAAATATCCGGCGACTACGACCGGCTTGCGGCGACGGATGTGGTCGGAAAGATACCCGGAGAAGAGCTTGGCGAACGACGCCACGCTTTCGGCCACGCCCTCGATCAATCCCAACTGAGCCGGCCCCGCTCCCAGCGACGCCAGAAATGCCGGCAGCACCCAGTACGCCATCTCGGTAGCGGTGTCGTTCAGAAATGAAGTGATGCCGAAGGCGTAGATGTTGCGAGCAGCGGAAGGCTCATGCTCGGGGGAACGTTCAGGCATGATTAATTATTACCACGGAGACGCGGAGACACAGAGGCAGGCAACAAAATAGGGGTCTGATAGTAGTTTCAGTGCATGGCATCGACACACTGAGAACTGCTTCTCAGTACATCGCGTCGTACTTAGTGACCACCCACTGGCCGTCCTTGTTCTCGGTGGTGACGGTGAAGAGTTCCTTGTAGGTGCCAGGCTGCCCTGGGTTGGTAAGGCGTTTGCCGCGGTAGTGAAGGATGGTCAGGGGCGGCGCGCTCTCCCACTCGGCCAAGTCCCAGGAAACAAGCGGATGCTTTGCTTCTGAATCGCAGATGAAGTGGGCGTACTTCTTGCGGTAGTCGTGCTCCCACCCGGAGAGAAGTTCGTCGCAATGGCCGTCACGCAACTGGCGAAGAAAGAGGTTGGCACTGTGTTCAATCGTGCGGTCGCGCAGCGGATTCATGCGGATGCTGACCGGCAGCCCCGTCAAAGTATCGCGCTCTTCGGAGCGCGCCAGAACGGGTCCCTGATTGCTCAGCCAGTGGATATAGCCGAGAAATCCAAATACCAGCAGCGCAGCAACGCTGACGGCAATGCCGATCTGTGTGCGAGTAAATCCCATCCTTGTGAAAGTTTATAAGGATGGCAACTTACGGCAAGATTACCGGCGGGGGCCGCGGGAGGACATGTACAAGTGGGGAGTTTCGGGCGCTTGCGGAAAGCAGATTCCTCCTCGGGCTTGCCCCAAGTCGGAATGACAAAGCGTAAACGAAAAAGGGCACGGCTTGCGCCGTGCCCCGAACAATATCCCGACAACTACTTTTTGTCTTCGGCTTCTTCCTTGACCGGCTCGATGCCGCCATCGTGCTGGGCTTGCGCTTCGGCGTCTTCCATGGCCTTCTTGGCTTCGGCGACCTTCTTGGCGCGGTTTTCGGCGCGCTTCTCGCGCTTCTCGTCGAGCACCTTTTCGCTGCCCAGCAGTTCGAGGAATGCTTTGTCGGCACCGTCGCCCTTATTCCATCCGGTCCGGATAATACGTGTGTAGCCGCCTTCGCGGTCGCCAAAGCGCGGTCCGACGACGTCGAACAGCTTCACCAGCGCCTCGTCAGTCATAAGGTAAGCGCCAGCCAGACGCCGGGCGGCGAGGTCGCCACGCTTGCCCAGCGTGATCATCTTCTCAACGATCGGCTTCGCGGCCTTGGCCTTGGGAACGGTGGTCTCGACGCGTTCTTCCACGATCACCGACGTGACCAGGTTGCGTAGCAGCGAGCGCCGGTGCGCGGTGTTCCGTCCTAGTTTGTAGCCTGCAACTTTGTGACGCATGGTAAACCTCAGTGGCCAGTGGTCAGTGGCCAGTATTCAATCCCTAGAAACTTGGAGTCAGCGGCTAGCGGTCGTCTTGGGTGTTTCTGACCACTGACCACTAGCCACTGACCACTGTTCTTACAGCTGATCGTCCGGTCCGTAGGCTGAAGCTGGCAGCACCAGATTCGATGTCGGCCCGGGCACGGCGTTGCCGTGCTCGTCGATCTTCATGCCCAGGCTGAGACCCATCGAGGAAAGAATCTCCTTGATCTCGTTCAGTGACTTGCGGCCGAAATTCTTGGTCTTAAGCATTTCCGATTCCGTCTTCTGCACCAGCTCGCCGATGGTCTGGATGTTTGCGTTCTTCAGGCAGTTGTAGCTGCGCACAGAAAGCTCGAGTTCCTCGACGGAGCGATTCAGGTTCTCGTTGTGGATCTCAGGTTTGCGATCGTCTGACGACGACACGCCGGTTTCAATCTCTTCCTCGAAGTTGATGAAGATATTCATGTGGTCCTTGATCAGCTTCGCGGCCAGGCCGATGGAATCGGCAGGGGTAATGGAGCCGTTGGTCCACACTTCGAGGGTGAGCTTGTCGTAGTCGGTAATCTGGCCGAGGCGCGCGGCTTCGACCGTGTAGTTGCACTTGCGCACCGGCGAGTGCACGGAATCGATGGGAATGAATCCGATGCCGAGATCCTCGTCGAAGTTTTTGTCGGCGGAAACGTAGCCGCGGCCCCGCTTCAGGCGCATTTCCATGTCGAGCTTGCCGCCTTCGCTGACCGTGGCGATGTAGACGTCCTTGTCGAGAACTTCCACGTCTCCGTCGGCTTCGATCATGCCACTGGTAACCACGCCAGGCTGGTCTGCGCGCAAGTAAATAGCCTTCGGCGCGTCGCCAGCCAGCTTGAACGGAATCTGTTTCAGATTGAGGATAATGTCGGTCGCATCCTCGACGACGCCGGGGATCGACTGGAATTCGTGGAGCACGCCTTCCATCTTCACTGCGGTGACGGCGGCGCCTTCAATGGAACTCAGCAGCACGCGGCGCAGAGCGTTGCCCACGGTGGTACCGAAGCCGCGCTCAAACGGCTGCGCCCAGAAAATTCCGTATTTGTCTGTGAGGGTGGAAGTGTCGACTGCGAGACGTTTCGGTTTCTGAAAACCTTTCCAAAGCATTTGTTTCTCCTTCGGCCGTTTGGCTCAGTGCTGGCTCCCTGAATAGTCCGGATTCAGGTCAAGCGCCAGCCCAGGCTGATCTGGCTCGAAAATGTGGACCTTACTTGCTATACAACTCAACAATCAACTGCTCATTCACCGGCAGTTGAATATCTTCGCGTTTGGGCAACGAGAGAATCCGCGCCGTGTACGCATCGCGATTCACTTCCAGCCAGTTGGGCAGCGTGCCGTGGCTGGCAAATTCCTTGGCCATTTCCAGAATGATGAGCTTCTTGCTGTTCTCGCGGATGGAAATTTCCTCGCCCGCACTCACTTCATACGAAGGAATGTTGACTTTACGACCGTTGACGGCGACATGCCCGTGGCGGACCAATTGCCGCGCCTGACGCCGCGATTGCGCGAAGCCGAGGCGGAAGACTACATTATCCAGACGCCGCTCCAGTTGTTGCAGAAGCAATTCGCCGGTCACTCCCCGCGTGCGTGCGGCTTTCTCGAAGTAATTACGGAACTGGCCTTCGAGGGTGAAGTAGATGCGCTTGGCTTTCTGCTTCTCGCGCAACTGCAGACCGTAGCCAACGATTTTGGCCTTACGGTCCTTCCCATGTTGTCCGGGAGCGAAGTTGCGCTTTTCTATGGGACACTTATCGCTGAAACATTTCGCGCCTTTGAGGAAAAGCTTCATGCCCTCGCGGCGGCATAGACGGCAGACTGCATCGGTATAACGTGCCAAGTTGTTCTCCTTTTAGATGACCGGTTTACGGGTTTGGCTTCACCCTTCGTCCCGGACGAAAATCGTAGAGACGTAACTTGTTACGTCTCTCTTTCCAAGAAATCCAGCGCTGCTGACCCAGGCGGCACTCACCAGCATATATGCCGCTGCCGGCAAAGACGTTGCAAGCAACGTCTCTACGAGATCAAACTCTCCTGCGCTTCGGCGGACGGCATCCATTGTGCGGAATGGGCGTCACGTCGCGGATTGAGCGCACTTCAATGCCCGATGACGCCAGAGCGCGCACCGCCGACTCACGGCCCGAACCCGGCCCGCTCACCCGCACATCCACGCTCCGCACGCCGTGATCGCGCGCCATGCTGGCCGCATTCGAGGCTGCCTGCTGCGCGGCGAACGGCGTGCCTTTGCGCGATCCGCGGAAGCCGAGAGATCCTGAACTCTTCCACGACAGAACATTGCCGTTCATGTCCGTGATGGTCACGATCGTGTTATTGAAGGACGCCTGCACGTAACACAAGCCATGCGGAACGTGCTTGCGCTCCTTCTTCTTGAACGTCTTCTTCTTGCCTTTTTTCTCCGGTGCGGCCGTGCCGCCCGCTGCTGCTGGTTTTGCCATAGTTAGTGTCCGGTGGTGGTCAGTGGTCAGTGCATCGGTGGTTTTTGCTGACCACTGACCACTGACCGCTGAACACTGCTTTTATGTCTTCGACGTCGCCTTCTTCTTGGTTGACACCGTTCCCTTGCGCGGGCCTTTGCGGGTGCGCGCGTTGGTATGAGTGCGCTGTCCGCGGACCGGCAGGTTGCGGCGGTGACGGAAGCCGCGATAGGAGCCGATTTCGATGAGCCGCTTGATGTTCATCGAAACTTCCTTGCGCAGATCCCCCTCCACCATCCCCTGCGATTCAATCACGGTGCGGATGCGGTTCACTTCCTCTTCGCTGAGGTCCTGGACCTTCTTCATGGGGTCCACCTTGGCCTCGTCGAGAATGCTGCCGGCGCGCGGATGCCCGATTCCGTAGATGTAGGTCAGCGCAATGTTGATGTGCTTCTGGCGCGGTAAGTCGACGCCTGCGATACGTGCCATAGCTTGTCCTTAAACTCCGGGCGGCAGGGTCTAGCCCTGGCGCTGTTTGTGTTTCGTGTTGACGCAGATCACCCGCACCACACCCTTGCGGTGGATGACCTTGCACTTGTCACAGATTTTCTTAACCGATGCTCGTACTTTCATATCAGTTCTCAGTTCTCAGTTCTCAGTTCTCAGTCGAAAAAGTCCGCTTCATTCGACTGAGACGAGCGAGAACATCATCCTCACAATCTCATTTATAGCGATACACAATTCTTCCGCGATTCAAATCGTAGGGCGAAAGCTCCACCGCAACCTTGTCGCCGGGCAGGATGCGGATAAAATTCTTGCGCATCTTGCCCGATACATGCGCCAGAACCTGGTGCTTGTTCTCCAGTTCGACCTTGAACATGGCGTTGGGCAGCGGTTCCAGAACCACTGCCATCACTTCAATCGCGTCTTCTTTACTCATTGACTCCTTGTAGAGACGTTGCTTGCAAGGTCTCTCTCACCACGTGCTGTATTGCCTGCGCCGGCAAGACGTAGCAAGCTACGTCTCTACGAGAGCTTTATTTCGTCAAAATCACCGGACCGTCTTTCGTCACGGCCACGCAATGCTCGAAATGCGCGCTGAAACTGCCGTCGACCGTGACTGCCGTCCACTTGTCGCCGAGCACTCGCGTTTCCGGCTTGCCGTAGTTCACCATGGGCTCGATGGCCAGCACCATGCCTTCGCGCAACTTCGCCCCATGACCGCGCGCTCCGAAGTTCGGCACCTGCGGCTCTTCGTGCAGACGCGTCCCGATGCCATGTCCTACGAACTCGCGGACGACGCTGAAGCCGTTGGCTTCCACGTGCTCCTGCACCGCCGCTCCCACATCGCCCACCGAGTTGCCGATGAGCGCCTGGTCGATGCCCTTGTAAAGCGATTCCTCGGTCACGGTCAACAGCTTGCGCAACTCCGGCTTCACCGCTTCGCTGACCGGAAGCGTGATCGCGGCGTCGCCGTAATATCCGTCGAGCACCACTCCGCAATCGATCGAGACGATATCGCCTTCCTTCAGCGCCCGCTTCTCCGAAGGGATGCCGTGCACAATCTCTTCGTTCACCGATGTGCACAACACACAGGGATAATCGTAGTAACCTTTGAATGCGGGCTTGGCTCCGAGTTCCGCGATCTTCTTTTCAGCGGCGCGCTCCAGATCCATCGTCGTAACGCCGGGCGCGACCATCGAACGCAACTCATCGAGAACCTGACGAACGATGCGGCCACTGTGCCGCATCCGCTCAATCTCCGCCGCCGATTTGCACACAATCGCCATTCTTAACCGTGACCACCCTCAAGCGTGATGGTCCTCGAGAATCCTGAAAATCTGCTCCGTGACCTCGTCCATCGGCAGATCGCCGTTCACCGAAATCAGTCTTCCCGTACGCTGGTAGTAATCCACCACCGGAGTAGTTTGCTCCTGGTAAGCCGCCAGCCGCGGCTGAATCACTTCCAACCGGTCGTCATTGCGGGTTACCAGCTTCGTCCCGTCGAGGTCGCAAACTTCGTCGAAACGGGGCGGCTGGAAGTGGACGTTATAGATCCGCCCACAGGTGGGACAAGAACGGCGTCCAGTAATCCGGAGCAACAACTGATTATAGTCTACGTCCAGGCGGATCACAATTGGCCAGGCGCGAGTCGGGCGCGAGTTGTCAAAGAGCTTGTCGTCGAGCAATGCGTCCAGCCATCCGGCCTGAGCCGCCGTCCGCGGAAATCCGTCCAAAACGTAGCCGCGCTTGCAGTCCGGCTGTTTCAACCTCAGCCGGACCATCTCACAAACCAGGTCGTCGGAAACCAACTCGCCTCGCGCCATCACCGCCTTGGCGGCTATGCCGAGCTCCGTGCCCTGGGCCACGTTGCACCGCAGAATGTCTCCCGTGGAGACCTGCGGAATCAAATACTTCTCCATGATGCGCTTGGCCTGAGTGCCTTTACCGGCGCCCGGTGGCCCAAGCAGAACCACAGGCCCTACATCGCGTGAGGTTTCCTGTGCCATCAGTTTGGGTCTCAGGTCTCAGGCCTTAGGTCTTAGGAAAACCACCTGAAACCCATCATCTCAGACCTAACACCGAAGACCTATTACCTAAGACCTTTCTTACGACCAGTTCCTGCGACCACGAATGCGTCCGCTGCGCGGCGTGAAACCGTCATAATGGCGCATGATCAACTGCGCTTCGATCTGCGTCACCGTATCCATGGCCACGCCCACGACGATCAGCAGCGACGTGCCACCAAAATAAAAAGTGACTCCTAAGCCGTTCGTCACCCACACTGGAAGCTGCTCAAACAGCCTGCCTCCCAGCCAGAAAGGCAAATGGTTCAGGTGAATGCCGGCCATCATCCACTCGGGAATAAATGAAATGATGATCAGGTACAGCGCGCCCACCAGCGTGATCCGGGTCAGAACTTCGTTAATGTAATCGGCCGTCCTCTTACCCGGACGAATGCCCGGAATAAACCCGCCATACTTCCGCATGTTGTCAGCGACTTCGCTAGGATTGAAAACGATCGACACGTAAAAGTATGCGAAGAAAATGATGCCCAGCGCATACAACAACGTGTAGAGCGGCTCGCCCCAGCCCAGCATTCGAATCATGTCGCCGAAGTAGCGGCTGTTTTTCAAGCTATATCCGAGCATCTGGGGCAAACCCAGAATCGAAGACGCGAAGATCACGGGCATGACGCCGCCTGCGTTCACCCGCAAAGGAAGGTGCGTAGACTGCCCACCCATCACTTTGCGCCCCACCACGCGTTTCGCGTACTGCACCGGGATGCGCCGCTCGCAGCGTTCGACGTATACGATAAAAGCGACCACCGCAACCATGAACACCACCAGGCCGGCCATCAGCACGGGGGTGATCGCGCCCCAGGTTCCATTCTTCGCCTTGTCAAAAAGATCCTGCACGCCGCGCGGCAGGCCCACCACAATGCCGGCAAAGATCAGCAGCGACATTCCGTTGCCGATGCCGCGGTCGGTGATCTGCTCGCCGAGCCACATAATAAATGCGCTGCCAGTGGTCAGCGTCAGCATGGTCATCAGAATGAACCCGGGGCCGGGGTGAAGCACGAAGTCTCCGGCCTTCTCAAGGCCGATGGCGATGCCGAACGACTGCACCGCGCTGAGGATGACGGTAATATACCGGGTCCACTGCGTAATCTTCTTCCGCCCCAGTTCACCTTCTTTTTGCAACTTCGCCAGCGGCTCATATACCACGGTCAAAAGCTGCAGAATGATCGATGCCGTGATGTACGGCATGATGCCCAGGGCAAAAATGGTCATCTTGCGCAGGCTGCCGCCGGAAAACAGATCCACAAAACCGAGCAGCGATCCCCCGCTTCGATTGAAGGCTTCCTCGAGTTTGAGGAAGTTGACGCCCGGAGTGGGAAGATGCCCGCCCAGCCGGTAGACCGCGAGCATGGCCAGTGTAAACAGAACCCGCTTCCGCAAGTCGGGGATGCGGAAAATGTTCGCCAGCTTGTCAAAAAGTGGAAATGCCCCTTGCTCAGCCATTACTGTAAGACCTCAACCTTGCCGCCTGCCTTGGTGATTTTTTCCTGCGCCGACTTGGAGAACTTGTGCGCGTGCACCGTAATGGCGATGGTGAGTTCGCCATCGCCGAGAATCTTCACTGGAAGCTTGGCCTTGATCACTCCCGCTTTTCGCAGCACCTCAGGCGTGATGGGGGCGGCGTGCAGATCCCCGCCCAGCGCAACCAGCCGCTCCAGGCTCACGATGTTGAATTCCTTGCGGAAGATATTCGTAAAACCGCGCTTGGGCATGCGGCGGTGCAGCGGCATCTGGCCGCCTTCAAACCCTCGGATCAGGCGCATACCGGTGCGCGAACGCTGGCCTTTGTGTCCGCGAGTGGAGGTCTTGCCCATGCCGGAGCCCATACCGCGCCCCACGCGCTTGCGCTTCTCCGACGCCTTCTTCGGTGCTCGAATGTTGGATAAATTCATGGTTTTCTCTTACCGCACAACTTTGTCGTAGAGACGTAGCTTTCAACGTTTTGCCGCCGCCGGCAGGGACGTAGCAAGCTACGTCTCTACGACAGAATCACAACCAGATGCGGAACCTTGGCCACCATGCCCCGAATCGCTGGATTGTCCGGACGCTCGATCACCTGGTTCAGCCGCGTAAATCCCAGTCCCTTCACAACACGCTTGTGTTTCACCGGGGCGCAGATGGCCGAAACGACCCACTTCAGGTGTATCTTTCCGGCGACCGCTTTCGGTTTCTTCGTCGTCATCGATAATTCCTCAATTGCGTTTCTCGGTACTAGGTACTAGGTACTAGGTACTAGGTACTAGCTACAGTTCCTGCACCGACTTCCCCCTCATGGCCGCCACGCTCTCTCTGCTCTTCAAATGCCGCAACGCGTCGAAAGTCGCTTTGATCACGTTGTGTGGGTTGGTGGTACCAATCGATTTCGTCAGCACATTTTGAATTCCCACCGAGGTCATCACCGCGCGCACCGCGCCCCCGGCAATCACTCCCGTGCCTTCCGGAGCCGGCTTCAGCAGCACTCTCCCAGAGCCATAGCGTCCCACGATCAGGTGCGGAATCGAAGTCTGCGTCAGATTGACCTTGATCAAATTCTTCTTCGCCGACTCAATCGCCTTGCGAATCGCCTGCGGAACTTCCTTGGCCTTGCCCGCGCCGTGTCCCACCACCGCCGCCGACGGATCGCCCACAACCACCAGCGCGGCAAACGAAAGGTTCTTGCCGCCCTTCACCACTTTGGTGACGCGGTTGATAGCCACCACCTGGTCTTTCAACTGGAACGAATTCGCATCGAGCTTCTTGATTACAGTTGGCATTCTTTAAACTCTCGTTTCATTTGGCGATTGTGCGATCGAGTGATTGTGCAGTTGAAACACATGGCTTCTCGCGCTTTTGACTCAATTACACAATCGCTCAATCCTTAGAATTGCAATCCCGCTTCGCGCGCGGCATCGGCCAGCGCCTTCACCCGCCCGTGATAAATGTAGCCGCCACGGTCAAACACCACCTTGCTCACGCCTTTGGCTTTGGCTCGCTCGGCGATGACCTTGCCCAGCGCTTTCGCGGCCGCAACGTTCCCGCCGGTACGCCGGTCTTCCTTCTTGCCTTCGGCGGAACTCGCCGAAACGAGCGTCTTGCCGTGCAGGTCGTCAATGACTTGCACATAAATGTGATTCAGCGAACGGTACACATTCAGCCGCGGACGCTCCGCCGTCCCCTGCATCTTCTTGCGGATGCGGTCGTGAATATGATCGCGTTTGTGATTCTTCGAAATTCGAGTAAGCATAAAATCTGTCCTTGGTCGCTAATCGCCGGCCCCAGGTCATCGGTGTTGGGTTTCCCAAGACCCAAGACCTGATAACCAAGACCTCTTACTTCGCTCCGGTCTTACCCACCTTCTTCTTCAGCCTCTCGCCCGCATACCGCACTCCCTTATTCTTGTAAGGATCGGGCGGACGCAACGAACGCATTTCCGCCGCTACCTGCCCGACCTGCTGACGGTCGATTCCGGTGAGCGCAATCTTCGTCTGCTTGGGATCAACCGTTGCCTCGACGCCGGTCGGCAACGGGTATTCGATTTGATGCGAGTATCCTAGGCTAAACACCACCGTCCCTTTGCCCTTCATTTCGGCCCGGTAGCCGATGCCGACGATTTCCAGGTCGCGCGTCCATCCCTTGGTCACGCCTTCGACCGCGTTATTCACCAGTGCGCGCGCCAGTCCGTGCAGAGCGGCCTGCGAATCGTTCTCGCGGATGGCGACAAGGTTTCCATCCTTCTGCTCCACCTTGATGCCTGAGGGAAGAGCCGTGTCCAGCTTGCCCTTCGGCCCCTGCACCAGTACCGTGTTGCCTTCAATTTTCACCGTCACCCCTTTGGGGATCGGGATCGGCTTTTTTCCAATTCGTGACATAAGCTCTCTTTACTCGTAGAGACGTAGCTTGCTACGTCTTGCCTGCGTCCTTACCAGATCTCGCACAACAACTCACCACCCACGCCTTCCTTGCGCGCCTGCCGTCCGGTCATCACTCCGCGCGGCGTCGTTAGAATATTGATCCCCATGCCACCCAGTACCCGCGGAATCTCGCTGCGGCGCACGTAGACGCGGCAACCGGGGCGCGATACGCGCTCCGCCTTTGAAATCGCCGCCTCGTTGTGCGCGCCGTATTTCAAATAAATCCGGATTACCTTGTGACCCTCTTCCTCCGTAGCCTTGAAGTTTGAGATGTAGCCCTCTTCCTTCAGGATGCGGGCAATCTCCACCTTCAAGCGGGAAGCCGGAACATCCACTTTCTGGTGCCGCGCCTGCAGCGCGTTGCGCACCCTCGTCAGCATATCTGCGACCGGATCGGTCAACCTCATCGTTTGCTTCTCCTCTCGCCACCCGTTCGCTCCGCGTTCCGCGGAGAACCTGCGGCGGCTCGCTTACCACTTGATGACGCTCATCCCTCTTTGGCTTGCCATCCTGAGCGAGACGCTTTTTGTCTCGACGAAGGATCTCCGCCGGCAAGACTCTTGTCCCGCGCTTCCTTACCAAGACGACTTTGCAACTCCAGGAATCTCGCCCTGCAGCGCGAGCTGCCGGAAGCACAGGCGGCACAGGCCAAACTTGCGCAAGTAAGCGCGCGGCCGTCCGCAGCGCTTGCAACGGTTGTGCCGGCGCGTGGAAAACTTCGGTGTCTTCTCCTTGTTGTTGCGCGCCAGCTCAAACTTCTTCTCGATCTTTGCGTCTTTAACCCGTTTCGCAGTAGTCATGAAATCCTTAAGAAATCTTGTTGTTAAATCCTGAAACTTTGCAACTCTGAAACCTTGAACCTCTTACTGTGTCCGGAACGGCATGCCCAGATGCTTCAACAGCGAGCGCGCCTGGTTATCGTTTGCCGCCGTGGTCACGATGGTGACGTTCATTCCCTTTTGCTTGTCGACCTTCTCGTAAGAAATCTCGGGAAAGATCAACTGGTCGTGCAGCCCGAGCGTGTAGTTGCCGCGGCCATCGAACGACTTGGTGGACACTCCCTTGAAGTCGCGCACTCGCGGCAGAACGATATTCACCAGCCGGTCGAAGAATTCATACATGCGGTCGCCGCGCAGCGTCACCATGGTTCCGATGGCCTGCCCTTCGCGCACCTTGAAAGCCGCAATCGACTTCTTGGCCTTGGTGATGATCGGCTTCTGGCCGGTAATCTGTCCCAGTTCGTTCACCGCGGGATCGAGAATCTTCGAATTCTGCGTGGCCTCGCCCATGCCCATGTTCACCACGATCTTGTTAAGGCGCGGAACCGCCATCGTGTTCTTGAGTTCGAGTTCCTTTAGCAAAGCCGGCGCAACTTCCTTCTCGAACTTCGACCGCAGCCGCGGCCGCTCCTTGGCGCTGTGGTGCGCCTGCGCCGGGGCCTTCTGCTCCTGCGCCGAATCCTTCGAACCCTTCTTATCTTTATCCTTTGCCATCTTCTGTTCCCCGAATTGAGTAATTGGGAAATTTAGTAATTGAGTAATTTAAGACCAGGTGCAATCCTTGGATTTTCAAATTACCAAATTACTAAATTACCCAATTACCAAATTTCATTTGTCCAGCGTCGTTCCGCACTTCCTGCACACCCGCACTTTCCGGTCGCCGCGCACTTCGTGTCCGATGCGCACCGGGCCGCAGCTCGGGCACACGAGTTGCACGTTGGATAGCGCAATCCGGCTCTCTTGCTCGGCGATGCCGCCCTTGATGTTGCGCTGCGGGTTCGGCCGCACGTGCTTCTTCACGATCATCACATGCTCGACCAGAAGCTTGGCGTCGTCGGGAAACACGCGCAGCACGCGTCCTTCCTTGCCCTTGTCCCGCCCCGTAATGACTTTCACGGTATCGTTGCGGCGGATGTCCACTCGCTTGTGTTCTGTGCTGACAGTTCTCATAAAGTCAAAGTTTCAAGGTTTCAATGTTTTCAAAGTTTCAATGTCAAACCACCGGACTCCAAGATTTCCAGGCTGTTCAAGGCACCTTGGAACCTTGAAAGTCTGAAACCTCGAAACCTGCTTCAGATGACTTCCGGTGCCAGGGAAACGATCTTCAAAAACTTCTTCTCGCGCAGCTCGCGGGCCACAGGACCAAAGACGCGCGTTCCAACCGGTTCACCCGCATCGTTAATCAGCACTGCGGCGTTCTGATCGAAACGGATATACGTTCCATCGCGACGCCGGTGCTCCTTGCGCGTACGTACGATCACCGCCTTCACCACTTTGCCCTTCTGCACCTGCCCGTCAGGAGCAGCTTCCTTTACCGCGGCAGTGATTATGTCGCCGAGGCCGGCATTCAGCCCGGTCGAACCGCCGAGCGGCAGAATCATCTGCAGCTTGCGGGCGCCGGAATTGTCGGCCACCTCCAGCATGCTTCTCATCATCACAGCCATGGCGAATCTCCTCAGTCTTGCCTGTCATCCTGAGCGAGACGTCTTTTGTCTCGCGAAGGACCCGGGCGAGCCGTGCGAAGCGTCGCGTTCCTTGCGGCGCAATAATCGCGCGTCTGGCTCGCTTCCGTATCGGCCCGCTTCCTTACTTAACGTCCCGCTCCAGCACGATCTCCGGCACCAGCGCCGTCTTTCGGACAATGTCCTTCAGCTTCCAGCGCTTCAACTTCGACATGGGACGCGTCTCTTCAATCCGGACCACATCGCCCACATGCGCTTCGTTTTTCTCGTCGTGCGCGTAGAACTTCTTGTTGCGCGCCACCACTCGCCCGTAGAACGGGTGCGCCTTCTTGCGTGTCACCTTGACCACGATGGTCTTTTGCATGCGGTTGGCGACCACTTCTCCCACCACTTCCTTGCGCCGCCCCTGCACGTGCTTGGCCTGCGGGGTTGCGGACTTTCCGGCTGCGCTCTCCGCCATTAGCGTTTCTCCGTTACGGCGGCGCGCGAACGCTCGCCTAAAATTGTTTTGACGCGTGCAATATCTTTGCGCAGGCCGCGAATCTTCTTCAAGCTCTCGGTCTGGCCCATGTTCAGCTGAAACTTCAACTTGAACAGTTGGTCCGCGAGATCCTGCCCCTCGTGCTGGAGCTCGGCGTCGGTCAAGTTTCTGACTTTGTCTGCCTTCATAAATTCCTTAATGCGCCGTTTCGCGCTTGACCAAAGCCGTTCTCAGCGGCAGTTTGTGTGACGCCAGACGCATCGCCTCGGTCGCATCCACGATCGTTACCCCTTCCATCTCAAACAAAATCTTTCCCGGACGCACGACCGCAACCCAATGATCCGGAGCACCTTTGCCCTTACCCATACGGGTTTCGGCCGGCTTCTTGGTCACCGGCTTGTCGGGAAACACCCGAATCCAGATCTTGCCGCCACGCTTCACAAAGCGGGTCATAGCCACGCGGCTGGCCTCGATCTGGCGGTCGGTAATCCATCCCGGCTCCAGCACTTTCAGCCCGAAATCGCCGAACGCCAGCGTGCTCCCCCGCCAGGCCTTCCCCGTCATGCGCCCGCGCTGCTGCTTGCGGTACTTAACTTTCTTTGGCATCAACATAAGTCAGCTCTTTGCCCTTGCCATCTTTTCGTCGCTTTTGATCCTACTAGCCACTGATCACTGACCACTGGCCACTTACCTAAAACGCTCCCACACCCGTCTGCTGCTCCCGTTTCTTCGCCGGAAGAATTTCGCCCTTGTACACCCACACCTTCACGCCAATCACTCCGTACGTGGTCCTGGCTTCCGAAAAGCCATATTCGATGTCGGCCCGCAACGTGTGCAGCGGCAAACGACCCTGCAGGTACCACTCCGAGCGCGCGATTTCATTTCCGTTCAACCGCCCGCTCACTCGCACCTTGATGCCCTTGCAACCGAAGCGCAGCGCCGAATCCACCGCTTTGCGCATGGCTCGCCGGAAGCCCACGCGCTTTTCCAGCTGCAAGGCAATCGCTTCCGAAACCAGCTGCGCATCCAGTTCAGGCTTGTGCACTTCCTGGATGTCGACAAACACTTCCCGTGTCGTCTTCTTCTGCAAATCGCCCTTCAGCTTGTCGATCTCCGCGCCCTTGCGCCCGATGATAATGCCCGGCCGCGCCGTCTTGATGATGATCCGCAGCTTGTTGCCCGGACGCTCAATCTCGATCGAGCTCACGCCCGCCGACTTCAGCTTGTCCTTCAGTTCGTTCTTTAGCTTGATGTCTTCAAATAGCAGCTTGTCGTAGTCCCGCTCCACAAACCAGCGCGACTTCCACGGCTTCGTATAACCAAGCCGAAAACCATAAGGATGGACTTTTTGTCCCATTGCTTCTCCTAATCAATCCTTGAACCCTAGCCAAACCTTGTCATTCCGAACCCGCGCAAAGCGCGGGTGAGGAACCTGCTGTTGCTGCCGCTATTTAGCAGCCGCCTTCTTCTTACTTATTAGCCTTCCCGGCGCCCGCCGCCTTCTTCGCCAAAGGCGCCCGCCGCTTGGCCGGAACCGCACTCGCCGTCCCAGCACTGGCAACGCGAGCCGAACCATTCCCTCGCTCAGCCAGCACCAGCGTGATATGCGAGATGCGCCGCTGATAGCGGTAAGCGCGTCCCTGCGGCGCTGGACGAATACGCTTCATGCGCGGGCCGTCGTTCGCAATTGCACTTTTCACGTACAAGTTGTCGAGTTCGACATCCAGATTTTTTTCGGCGCTGAGAAAGTTCGCATTGTCGAGCGCCGACTGCAGCAGTTTGCCCACGTGCGCCGCCACCCGCTTCTTGGTGAACAGCAGCGTGTTGCGCGCTTCTTCCACCTTGCGGCCTTTGATCAACTCCAGCACCAGGCGCGCCTTCTGCGGCGACACTCGCAAGTAACGCATTTCCGCTCGGAATTCCATATTCTCGTCTCTGTTCTAAGTCTGTTCTGGGCCTTTTGCTCTTCGCTCTCTTAACCTTGGTTAAGCTGAGGGCGAGGGCCAAAACCTTTTTATGCCTTCGGCGCCGGCGCCGCTGCCGGTGCCGACGGCGTAATCGCTCCCGGACCTCCCGGAATGCCCGCCGGCTTCGCCGCCACTTCCGTCGCCGCCCGCATGGAGTGGCCCTTGAAGTTGCGCGTGAAACTGAACTCGCCCAGCTTGTGCCCCACCATGTTCTCGGTGACGTACACCGGAATAAATTTCTTGCCGTTGTGCACCGCGATGGTGTGCCCCACCATCTCCGGAACCACGGTGGACCGCCGCGACCAGGTCCGCAGAACCTTCTTTTCGTTGCGCGAATTCATGCCTTCCACCCGCGACATCAGGAAGGCATCCACCCACGCGCCCTTCTTGGTTGAACGTGCCATAAATTAACTCTCACTCTCAAGACTTTGTCATTCCGAAGGTCGCAAAGCGACCAGAGGAATCTGCTTCCGCCAGCGCTACTTCGTCCGCCGGTTCACAATAAACTTGTCCGTCCGCTTGTTATTCCGCGTCTTGTACCCGCGCGTCGGCTGACCCCAGGGTGTCACCGGATGCCGTCCGCCCGAAGTTTTGCCTTCCCCACCACCATGCGGATGGTCCACGGGATTCATCGATACGCCACGGTTATGCGGACGCTTTCCCAGCCAGCGGGAGCGACCGGCCTTGCCGATGGTGACATTCTCATGATCGAGATTGCCCACCTGCCCGATCGTGGCCATGCAGTCCTGGGAAACCTTGCGGGTTTCTCCCGAAGGAAGCTTGACCAGCGCGTACTCTTCCTCTTTCGCAATCAACTGCGCCGCTCCGCCCGCGGAGCGCACCATCTGGCCGCCCTTGCCCGGCTTCAGTTCCAGATTGTGAATCTGCGTGCCGGGAGGAATATTTCGCAGCGGCAGTGCGTTGCCCACCAAAATGTCCGCTTCGGGGCCGCTGATCACCTTCTGTCCCACCTTCAACCCTTCCGGCTGGAGGATATAACGCTTCTCGCCGTCGGCATACGCCAGCAGGGCAATGCGCGGCGAACGGTTGGGATCGTACTCGATGCTGATCACGGTAGCCGGAATCCCAGTCTTGTCGCGCTTGAAATCGATGATGCGCAGCTTGCGTTTATGTCCGCCGCCGATGAACCGCATCGTCATATCGCCCGAATTGCGGCGGCCGCCGGTGCGCGGCTTGGGTTCAATCAACGGCTTATGCGGATGCCGTGTCGTAATGTCGTCGTTGACGATCGTCGTGCGATAGCGCAACGTCTGCGTGGTAGGTCGATATGTTTTGATCGCCATATTAATCTCTTGTCATTCCGAACCGGCGTACTATGTCTGTGAGGAACCTGCTTCTCGCCGCTTTACAAATTCTGCGCGTACTCCGGCATCTTCTCGCCGGCCCGCAGCCGCACATACGCCTTCTTCCAATCCGGACGGTAGCCGGCAAACTTCCCGCGCCGCCGTTCTTTTCCCGGGTAGGTGGCCGTGCGCACGGAAAACACCTTCACCTTGAAAATCGTCTGCACCGCTTGCTTTATCTCCGTCTTCGTCGCCTTGGGCGCCACTTGGAAGACTAGCGTGTTCTGGTTTTCCTTGATCGCCAACCCTTTTTCCGTGATCACTGGACGCCGAATGATCTGGTATGCGGATTTCATAATGATTAGGCCCTAGGCCACCTCCGCCGCTTTTTCATGCCGCACACGCTTCCGCGGAGCAGCCGACGCCTTCTTCGCGCTTTCGTCTTCCTTCGCCGCCTTGCGTTGCCGCTTCGGCAATGTATCTTTCAGAGTGAGTTGCAGCTTCTCGATCGCGGGATGAGAAAAAATCACGCGATCATATTTCAACAAGTGATAAGGATGAACCTCGTTACCCGGGATCAGCTCAAGGCCTTCAATATTGCGCGAGCTCAGTTCCAGATTGCGGTTCGCGGCGTTCGGCGCTTCCACGATCAACACCGTCTTTTCAACTTTGAGCGCATCCAGCACCGCCCGGAAGGCTTTCGTCTTTGCATCCTTCAGCTCGAATGTATTCACCACGGTCAGCTTGCCGTCGGCAAACTTCGCCGCCAGCGCTGACCGCAGGGCACCCAAAAGCTTCTTGCGCGGAAAAGCGTAGTCGTAGGACCGCGGCGTCGGACCGTGTACGGTCGCTCCGTGCCGCCACAGCGGCGAACGGATCGAGCCGATGCGGGCGCGTCCCGTCCCCTTCTGCTTCCACAACTTCTTGCCCGAACCGGAAACCTGCCAGCGGGCCTTGGTCGCGTGCGTGCCGCGGTGCTGCCCGGCGCGGTAGTGCTTCACCGCCTCCCAGAGCAGATCTTCGTTCACCGCACCGAAAATCTCGTCGGCAAGATCGAACGTCCCAACCTTGGCGCCGCTCAAGTCGTAAATATCAATGGATGCCATATAGCTTCGCTCTGTCTGAACCACTAGTCACTGACCACTGGTGTTACGCTTTCTTAGCCGCCCTCTTCGCCGCTTTCAACGGATCCACCGTAGCCGATCCGGCAAATCCGCGCCGCTCTCTTGGCGGCTTCTTCGCCTTCATTATTACGAGATATCCACCCTGCGGCCCCGGCACGCTGCCTTCGACCACCAAAAGGTTCTCGTCTTTATCGACACCCAGTACGCGAAGGTTGCGCTGCGTCACACGGGCGTGACCCATGTGTCCCGACATGCGCATTCCCTTGAACACGCGCGAAGGAAACGCGGACGAACCGATAGAACCCGTGATCTGAAACATCGATCCGTGCGACTTGGGACCGCCGCCAAAATGATGCCGCTTCACCACGCCCTGGAAGCCCTTCCCTTTGCTCACTCCCACGATGTCCACAAACTTTTCGCCTTCAAAAATCTCGACCAGGACCCGATCACCAATTTTCACCGTAACGTCGCTGTCGGCCGCGCCATCGGTTTCCAGCGGCACTTCGCGCATGAACTTCACCGGAGGAAGATTGTTCTTCGCCAGATGTCCGCGCGCCGGCTTGGTCAGCCGCGACTCCTTCACGAATTCGACTAACCCAATCTGGGCAGCCTCATAACCATCCCGCGTCGCCGACTTGTGCTGCGTAATCACGCAAGGACCAGCCTGCAGCACCGTGACCGGGCGCACATCGCCCTTCGAGTCAAACAGTTGCGTCATGCCAACCTTCTTGCCCAGAATTCCCGTAACTCTCGTCGCCATCTTCGTCTCCACCCAGCTTGGCTCGTCGTTCGCGACGGCTATTGGCTGGGAAGCATCTCTGCTCATGTGGGAACAGCCGCCCTCGGCTGTTCCGCGGGCGCAGCCCGCGTCCTACTTATGTTCCTTACCGAATGCCTTAATCTCCACATCCACGCCCGCCGGCAAATCCAGCTTCATTAGAGCATCCACCGTCTGCTGCGTCGGCTCGAGAATATCGAGCAGGCGCTTATGTGTGCGGATCTCAAATTGTTCCCGCGACTTCTTATCCACGTGCGGCGAACGCAGCACGCAGTACTTGTTCTTCATCGTGGGCAGTGGAATCGGCCCCGCAATCTGTGCCCCGGTGCGCCGTGCCGTTTCCACTATCTCGCCCGTCGACTGATCCAGGATGCGGTAGTCGTAAGCCTTCAACCGAATGCGAATTCTTTCTTTTCCAATCACGTTTCACTCTCTCTAACCCCTCCCGGCGTCTCCGGAAGGAAAGAACCAGCGGCAGGAAGCAAGCCGCGCTGTTTCTGCCTAGGTGGGGACAGCCGCCCTCGGCCGTCCGCGGAGCGAAGCTCCGCGGTCTCCCTTCCCTACTGCACAATCTCCGCAATCGTTCCAGCGCCCACCGTGTGTCCACCTTCGCGAATGGCAAATCGCAGGCCTTTCTCCATGGCCACCGGCGTGATCAACTCAATCACCAGTGAGACGTTGTCTCCCGGCATCACCATCTCCGTCCCCGAAGGTAACTCCGCCACTCCAGTGACGTCGGTCGTCCGCAGATAAAACTGCGGACGGTATCCCTTGAAGAACGGTGTATGCCGCCCACCTTCTTCCTTCGTCAGGATGTACACCTCTGCCTTGAACTTCGTATGCGGAGTGATCGACCCGCCCTTCGCCAGCACCATGCCGCGCTCCACATCTTCTTTCGCGATGCCGCGCAGTAGCAGTCCGGCATTGTCGCCCGCCAGACCTTCGTCCAACTGCTTCTTGAACATTTCCACGCCCGTGACTACCGTCTTGCGCGTCTCCCGGAAGCCGACAATCTCCACTTCTTCTCCGACCTTCACCTTGCCGCGCTCGATACGGCCCGTCACAACGGTTCCGCGACCTTGAATCGAGAAAATATCTTCAATCGGCATCAGGAACGGCTTGTCCAGCTCGCGCGCCGGCTGCGGCACACTCTTATCCACCGCCTCCATCAACGCGTCAATCTGCTTCTCCCACTTTTCTTCTCCATTTAAGGCCCCTAAAGCAGACAGCCGAATCACCGGCACATCGTCACCAGGAAACTTGTAGCTTTTCAGCAACTCACGCACTTCCAGCTCAACCAGATCCAGCAGCTCCGGGTCGTCAACAGCGTCACATTTATTGAGCGCCACGACGATGTAAGGCACCCCCACCTGCCGCGCCAAAAGCACGTGCTCCCGCGTCTGCGGCATCGGACCATCCGTCGCCGCCACCACCAGAATCGCGCCATCCATCTGCGCCGCGCCCGTGATCATGTTCTTAATGTAGTCGGCGTGGCCCGGGCAATCCACGTGCGCGTAGTGCCGGTTCGCCGTCTCATACTCCACGTGCGCCGTAGCGATTGTGATGCCCCGCGCTTTTTCTTCCGGAGCGTTATCAATGCTGTCGAAAGACCGGAACACGATCTTCGGATTGTGCTTCTGCAATACCTTCGTGATGGCCGCCGTCAACGTAGTCTTGCCATGATCAATATGACCAATCGTCCCCACATTGCAGTGCGGCTTATTACGATCAAATTTCTCTTTCGCCATTTCTCTATCTCCTCGGCCAGCTACGCCGGAAACAAATCACCACTGTCGGCTTCGTAATACGCACCAATAAATTCCTGTCTATCCACCAGTTCCTCAGCAATCAGGCGGTCGAGTCTTCCGAAAAACTCTGCGAATCGTTCGCGGAAGGCTTCAAATCCGCGATGTCCACTCCAGAAATCTCGAACCCGGTACCGTCCATCGCTCACCGACTCGCAATTCACTTCGGTAGTGATGTAACCCTTGCCCTGCCGTAGAAACCTGAACCAGATTCCATCCGGCCCAAAAACCATTTCAAACTCAGCCCGCTTACCTTCCCGAACCCAGAACCTGCGGTCGACGACGAACCGCCGCGCTGGCAGTCATTTCGTCGTGCCCTGCACCTTCGCGATGATTTCCTCCGCAACGGATCGCGGAGCCTCCTCATAACGCGCGAAGTGCATCGAGTACTCGGCGCGCCCCTGCGTCGAGGAACGCATGTGGGTCGCATAACCAAACATCTCAGCCAACGGCACGATCGCCTTGATCACCTGCGAACCAGCGCGGTGCTCCATGCCCTCAATGCGTCCGCGGCGCGAACTCAGATCGCCCATAATTACGCCCGCGTAGTCCTCCGGAGTCACCACCTCAACCGCCATCACCGGCTCCAACAGCACCGGGGAAGCCTTCCGCGCAGCTTCCTTGAACGCCATCGAGCCGGCAATCTTGAACGCCATTTCGTTCGAGTCGACATCGTGATAGCTGCCGTCATACAGCGTAGCCTTCACATCGACCATGGGGTAGCCCGCCAGAATTCCACCTTCGAGCGCCTCCTGAATTCCCTGATCAATCGGCTTGATGAATTCCTTTGGCACTGAACCGCCTACAATATCGTTGACGAATTCATAGCCCGTACCCGCCGGTTGCGGATCGAGCTTGATCTTGGCGTGCCCATACTGCCCGCGCCCGCCAGTCTGCCGAATGTATTTGCCTTCCGCCTCGGCGTGTTTGCGAATGGTCTCGCGATACGCCACCTGCGGCTTGCCGACGTTCGCTTCAACTTTGTATTCGCGCATCATGCGGTCGACGATGATTTCCAGATGCAACTCGCCCATGCCGCTGATGATGGTCTGCCCGCTGTCGGGATCGGTGTGAACTTTAAAAGTAGGATCTTCCTGGGCCAGCCGTCCGAGCGCCATGCCCATTTTTTCCTGGTCGGCTTTCGTCTTCGGCTCAACCGCAACCGAAATCACGGGAACCGCAAACGTGATATTTTCCAGCGCGATCGGATGCCTCTCATCACAAATCGTGTCGCCGGTGCTAACGCCTTTAAGGCCCACCGCCGCGCAAATGTCACCCGCCAGAATTTCGCTGATTTCTTCCCGCTTGTTGGCGTGCATCTTCAGCAGACGCCCAATGCGTTCCGTCCGCCGCCGGCCAGTGTTCAGCACGGAGTCTCCGGTTTTAAGCTGACCGGAATAAACGCGAATAAACGTCAACTGGCCGACAAACGGATCGGCCATAATCTTGAACGCGAGCGCCGAGAACGGCTCCTTGTCGTCGGCTTTGCGAAAAATCTGCTCCCCGTTATCCGGATTCAGCCCGTGCGTTTCCGGCACATCGAGCGGCGAAGGCAGATAATCCACCACCGCATCCAGCAGCGGCTGCACACCCTTGTTCTTGAACGCTGTCCCAACCACCACCGGAAATACTTTCAAAGCAATCGTCGATTTGCGCAGCGACGCCCGCAGTTCGTCCGCGGTAATTTCTTCGCCTTCGAGAAACTTGTGCAGGATTTCGTCGTCGTTCTCGGCAATGCTCTCGACTAACTGAGCGTGAAATGCTTCGGCCTTCTTCTTTAATTCGGCGGGAATTTCTTCGGTGACGTACTCGGCCCCCATCGTGTCGTCCTGCCAAACGATGGCCTTCATGTTGATCAGATCAATGACGCCCTTAAACTTATCTTCCTGCCCGATGGGAATCTGAATGGCAACCGGCTTGGCGCTAAGCCGTTTGCGGATGGTATCGATGGCATGCTCGAAATCCGCGCCCATCTTGTCGATCTTATTGATGAAGCAGATTCGAGGAACGCCGTACTTATCGGCCTGCCGCCAAACTTTTTCCGACTGCGGTTGTACCCCATGCACCGCGTCAAACACAGCCACCGCGCCGTCGAGCACGCGCAGCGAACGCTCCACTTCCGCCGTGAAATCCACGTGGCCAGGCGTATCAATAATGTTAATACGAATGTCGCGCCAGGTGCAGGTCGTCGCCGCGGACGTAATCGTAATGCCGCGCTCCTGCTCCTGTTCCATCCAATCCATCGTTGCAGTGCCTTCGTGCACCTCTCCGATGCGGTGCGTCTTTCCCGTATAGAACAGGATGCGCTCCGTCGTAGTGGTCTTACCGGCATCGATGTGGGCCATGATGCCGATGTTCCTGCAGCGTTCTAATGGGACTGTTCTAGGCACGACTCTCTAACTCTTTCTGGGCTCCGAAATCTAGCTTGCGTCTTCGCGGAGACGTAGCTTGCTACGTCTTGCCTCCACTACCACCGGTAATGTGCAAAAGCCTTATTAGCCTCCGCCATGCGATGCACATCTTCCTTCTTCTTGATGGCCGCGCCTTTTCCATTGGCGGCATCCAGCAATTCGTTGCTCAACTTGTCGACCATGCCTCGCTCCGCGCGTCCGCGCGCATAAGTCAGCAGCCAGCGGATCGCGAGCGACGTTCGCCGGTCGGCATTCACCTCCACCGGCACCTGATAGTTGGCCCCACCAACCCTCCGCGTCTTCACTTCCAGCAGCGGCTTCGCATTCTCCACCGCCTTCGTGAACAGCTTCAAAGCTTCGTCGCCGCCTTTTTCCTGCACCTTGGTCAGGGCCTCATAGAAAATGCCCTCGGCGGTCGAGCGCTTGCCCTGCCACATCATCGAGTTAATGAACTTCGTCACCAGATTCGAGCCATAAACGGCGTCGGCTGGCACGGTCCGCTTTGCTGTATGTCCTTTACGAGGCATATTTCTTAACCCTTCTTCGCCCGCTTGGCGCCGTACTTCGACCGCCCCTGCTGGCGCCCGGCCACTCCCACCGCATCCAGCGTGCCGCGAATCACGTGATAGCGCACGCCCGGCAGATCCTTCACACGGCCTCCGCGGATCAGCACGATTGAGTGCTCCTGCAGGTTGTGCCCGACGCCAGGAATATAGGTCGTAACCTCGATTCCATTCGTCAGCCGCACGCGCGCCACTTTGCGCAGCGCCGAGTTCGGCTTCTTCGGCGTCTGGGTATACACGCGCGTGCAAACTCCGCGCTTCTGCGGACAACCTTGCAGCGCCGGACTCGCCGTCTTATATCGAGGCCGCTTCCGCCCATCTCGCACTAATTGATTAAAAGTAGGCACTCTTCGCCGCTCCTTAGTCGCGCAACAGCAATAAACGACCAGCAATCACGTTCCGTATTGAAAGCCGCGCAGTGAATCCCTCGCTCGCGGGCGGGAAACTCAAGGCGCTACCGGCTTTCCCGGTGCCAACGGCGCAATCCGGGCTGGCAGGCACAATCGCCTCGCCATGCTTCTCGCCGCACACGAATCACGGAGAGAGATTCTTGGATACCAACTCTAGATTTGCGCTGCCGACGGTGGCACCCGGCCAAAATCCGGGGGTACTCCGTATCGCCAGCTCTGTCCTGCATATCCTTCCGCAGACCACCGTCGCGCCTGACCTCAGGCGCTCCAGCAGCCCTCGTGATAGGGCGAAAGGCAGCGCAGGAACGTTTCAGCGAGGAAAGTTTCCGGCACTCAATGCCGCTACTTCACCGGAAACGCATTTCTCAAAAGCTCTACCACAAATTCCACGCGACTCTGCGGAACTCATGGCACACACCAAGCCTGGATTGACTCGCGGAACCTAACAACTATAACAACTGAGTGGAAACATCGTCAACCCACCTTTTTGCATCCCACTGTCGAAACCGGAGCGATCCGGCCAAGCCGCCCTCGCCCACAACGTTTCAACAACGTTCGAAGGGTCAGCTTGCTGAATCCGGCTCCAGCCTCTACACTAACAGTTTTCCATTCCATTGAGCGGCTCGCCCATCGGAAACAACCGTGAGGCGACGAGAGGGTGCATGGGTAGGTTGCGTTTCGGTCCGTCCGCGTGGATAGTCGTCGCCATCTTCTTGTTAGTTCTCTTGCCGGCCTGCGGCGGCAGCAAACCTCCGGGACCCTCGCCTTTTCCGGCAAAAATCACCCTCAACCCCAGCCCCAGCGCCTCCCTGCAAGTGGGCACCACCTTGGCGCTCTCCGCCAGCGCGCAGAACGGCTCCAACCAAGGCCTTCGGCCGACGTTCACTTTTTCCATAAGCCCGTCAAGTCCCGCCGGAGTGCTCGACATTACGCCCACCGGCTTCGCCTGCGCCGGCACCTGGAACGCCCCCTCTTACACGATCTGCACTCCCGGCAACATTGGCATGGTTCAGGTAACTGCCTCAGCCTTGGGGGCTACAAGCGCGCCCACGCTCATCTTTGTTCACGGGCCCATCAATAACATTCAGGTCAGCCTCGTTCCTCCAGTCAACTCTCCGCCCCCCGCCTGCCCCAGCCAGCAAGCCCTGCCGGCGGCGTGCACCGTCCCGTTCAACAAAGGCAATTGCACAACTCAACTAGATTCTCAGGGCCAACCATTTACCTCCTGCAAATGCCTTTCGCAGAACCAGGCCGAGACTTTGCAGGCCACCGCCTTCAGCCAGGGCAACGATATTACCGCCCAAGTCGGTCCTTTTACCTGGATCCAAGCGACCCCTGGTGTAGCCACGCTCACTCCGATTGTAAACTCCACCTTCAACGTCGCCACGAACCAGGCCACGGCATCTCCCAGCACGCCCGGGCAGACCCAGGTGATCGCCTCAGCCACGGGAGTGAACAGCCAACCCTACTACTTCGAAACCTGCCCGGTACAGTGCATCGCCCTGCAGCTCAGCGAAAACGGCCAATTCATCGACCAGACAAGTTTTGTCGCTAGCAAAGGAACGTCTGAGACAATTACCGCAACTGCGGTCGACGTTCAAGGCTGCATCGTGCCCAAGCCCCCGCTGACCTGGGTCTCCTCCCAACCGGCCGCGCTTGGCACCGGCAGCGGCACCTCAGGATGCACCACTGCAACCTGCAACGTGACTACTCCCCAGCCCGGCGCGGCCGCCATTACGGCGTCTTGCACACCGCCCACTTGCAACATCGGTTTCCCGCTGAATCCAGCGAATCTTTCCCCACCCTATGTTCCGCAACCGGTCTATCCCGTCACCGCCATTTCCGGATTGGTGACCGGCGCCGCCAATTCGACCAGCCTGCTGGCAACCAGTCAGGATTGTTACAGCGACATCTTGTGCTCCGTTGGTCTATATAGCGTTACGACTTCCACCAACCTTCCCGGCGCCGCAGTAGAAATGCCCACGCCGCCCAATTCTATGATGTTCGACCCGGCAGGGGACGAAGCCTTCGCCGGCAGCGAATTCGGCGCTTTCGCCATCAATCCTGGCAACCTGGGCAGCGGCAGTTCTAGCCCATTTTCCTCCCTGCTCGCTTCAGGCACCCCCATGGGCCTGGTGACCGGCAAGGTTCTGGCCGTCTCGCACAATGGCCACCTGGCCATCTTTTCCGACACAGTCTCCACTCCCAACCAGGTATACGTCGTGAGTTCGGCTCCGTCGTCCACCACCCCGTTGAACATTAATAGTGCAGCAGGGGCCGCATTTTCGCCCGACGGCCTCGAAGCCTTCATCCTCGGCGATGGTGGCAACACCTTGTATATCTATTCCACGCTGCAAGTCTTGCAACCGCCCATTTCTTTGCCCACCCCCGCCAGTTCGATGGTTTTCAACTCGACTGGGTCGTTTGCGCTGTTCTCCGGCGGAAGTCCTGCCGGCAGCCTTGCCGCTTACCGTACCTGCGATAATTCTTTGGTCACCCTGTCAGCCCCTGGCATTCCCACTCCTCCCCTGTTTCTGAAGATGGTGCCCGCTGGCGAAATCCCCCAAGGCAACCCGTTGGGCAACACGTTCGGCGGCGTACTCATCCCAGATCTCGAACCGGCTGGGCTCGATTTTTTCTTCGGCCTCGACGACACCGGCATCGACATCATCGCGACCACGTCTTCGCAACCACCACTAACCGCGCTATGTCCGGAGCAAGTCACCCTCGCCCAGACCACGGCGAGCACTCCATTCCCCCCCGTCCACATCAATCTCAATCAGGGCGCTTTCCACCCCATCAACTTTTTTCTATCGCCCGCTTCCACCCTGGCCTACATCGTTACTAGCGATTTTGGAATCCTCGTCTACGACTTCAACACGAACTCCGTATCCGCCAAAATCGGCCTCATTAACGACGCGACCCCCCTGGCCGCGGACATGACCGTGGATGGCACGCTGATCTACGTGGCCGGCTCCGATGGATTGCTCCACCAGATCAACACCACACTGGGTGTGGACCTGAATCAGACCTCGTTTGTGCCCCTCCCCAACTCTTCCAACAACTTCTGCTTCACCGGAACCGACTGCCATCTGAATCTGGTGGTAGTAAAGCCTTAAGCATTTTGTAGCGAGAATGGGGCTGGGATTTTAGAAACTACTCCGGGGTTGGAAATTACAGAATTACCCAATTACAAAATTGCCAATTTCTCTCACGCTGTCTTCCCTAAGTCCTTAGCCACACTATCCAGCACGCCATTAACGAACTGCACCGATTCCAGACTCGAGAACTTGCGCGCGATTTCGAGCGCTTCGTTGATCACCACCGCCCGCGGCGTCTCCGGATAGCCCAGAAACTCCGCCACTCCCGCGCGCAGCAGATTGCGATCCACCGCCGCCATGCGTTCCATGCGCCAGTGTTCCGCGTGGCCCTCAATCAGCTTGTCAATTTCCGCCCCGCGATCGGTCGCCACCCGAAATAAATCGTCCGCAAATCCCCGCACTTCAGCGCTGGCCCCGCCATGCTCCGCCCAAAACGTATGCCGCACCTGGTCCAGCGTCTGCTTGCCCATGTCCGCCTGAAACAACATCTGCAGAACCAGTTCGCGGGATTTGCGCCGGGTACCCATGAAAGAAGTGGTCAGTGGCTAGTGGCCAGTTTACTGTAGGGAGGGATTATTTGCGCTTGTTCTTCGCAGATTTGCGTTGAAGTTTGTCATTCCGAGCATGCATTTTGTCATTCCGAGCGAAGCGAGGAATCTGCTTCTTGCTGGCAGCCTTCCGGTCGCTCGACGCCGGACGCCGAATGCCGGCCGTCACGCTTGCCATCTCCACGGCCGCCAGCGCCGCTTCAAACCCCTTGTTGCCCATCTTCAGCCCGGCGCGATCAATGGCCTGCTCCAAAGTCTCACAAGTAAGCACGCCAAAAGCATGCGGAACGCCTGTCTCCTGCGCCGACTGCCCAATCCCCCGCGTCACTTCATTCACAATCACGTCATAGTGCGCGGTACCGCCGCGCAGCAGACAACCCAGGCAGATGATCGCGTCGTATTTCCCCGTCTCAGCCAAGGTCCTCGCCGCCAGCGGAATCTCAAACGCCCCCGGCACGCGCACCAGATCGATATTCTCTTTCTCAGCGCAGGACCGCACCAGTCCGTCGATTGCGCTCAGCAACAACCTCTCAGTGATGAATGCATTGAATCGCGAAACGACGATCGCGAAGCTCTTGCCCTGAGCGCTCAGCGCACCGTCGAGCGCATGAACTTCAGGCTCCGGAGGAGCCTCCACCACAAAATCCTTCTTGTCTTTCTTCTCCGTGATTCAGTGCCTCCGTGGTGGGTGTTCGCTCTACCCTGTGTGACCCCGTGCCCTCTGTGGTAAGGCCTTTGACTTTACTTCCCTTTAAACGCCGCCGCCCGCTTCTCCAAGAAAGCCGTAGTGCCTTCCTTCTTATCCTCAGTAGCGCAGGCCACGCCGAACAGGACCGCCTCCAGATACAATCCCTCGCTCAAAGCCATCTCCATGCCCTTGTTCACGGCTTCCATCGCGTACTGCACTGCCAGCGGAGCGTTGGCGATAATCTTCTCCGCAATCGCCTCGGCTCGCGGAATCAACTCCGCTGCTACCGTGACTTCATTCACCAACCCGATGCGATGCGCTTCCTGCGCCGTAATCATCTCGCCCGCCAGCACCATCTGCATCGCGATGCCCTTGCCCACCAGCCGCGGCAGCCGCTGTGTCCCGCCATAGCCCGGGATAATTCCCAGCTTCACCTCCGGCTGCCCCAGCCTGGCATTCTCGCTGGCCAGCCGCATCGTACAAGCCATAGCCATCTCGCACCCGCCTCCGAGTGCAAATCCATTGATGCACGCGATTACCGGCTTACCGAGATTCTCAATCAAATTAAGAACGTTCTGGCCCCGGTGCGTATATTCTTTGCCCGAAACCGCATCATGTTTGGACAACTCGCCAATGTCCGCTCCAGCAATAAATGCCTTCTCTCCCGATCCGGTAAAAATGACGACGCGAATCGCGGAGTCATTCTTGATGTCATGAAACGCCGCCCGCAACTCCTCCATGGTGGCCATATTCAGCGCGTTCAACACCTTAGGCCGGTTGACGGTGACGTAAGCGATCGAGTTTTTCTTCTCTAGAAGAATGTTTTCGAAGTTCATAAGTTCAACCTGCCACGGATTCAACGGATTCACACGGATCAACAGAGATTTCAAAATGTCATGCAGAAAACAGCGTTGTCATTCTGAGCGAAGCGAAGAAGCTATACAAGTTGCTGGCAGCAGTCGGCTCTTATCTGTTACCTCGTGCCTTATAGCGAAGGCTTTTGAAATCCGCGCAGATCCGTGCGAATCCGTGACTCACTTCCCCCGTGCCGCCGACGCCACTTCATCCTTGCTCAAATCGCAGCTGATGCAGCGCTGCGTCCACAGCCGGTGCCCAAATACCTTCCCGCATCGCGGACATCGCCACTCCGTAAGCCACCACGCCCCCGCCAGGTAGACGCCAATCCAGCCCAGTAAAATGGCGAAGTCAGCAGGCTCTCCCAGCTTCAGCTTCCCAATCATCAAGCCCAGAAGTATAAAACTGAGAAAGAGCACCACCACCAGATTCCGCCGCGCCACGTAGCTGCGCCACGCCCGCCGATATCTTTCGACATCCTGAGGGCCGCCTTCACCGGGAGTTTGATCGGTTTTCCGGCGTCTCAGCAGCATGATTCAATCCTAGCCCGTTCCTCCAGGAACGGTCGATGCTACAGTTTGTTCGCCTTCGGACTATTCGGGTCCGAATAATCGTAGAACCCTTTACCACTTTTCTTCCCGTACCATCCGGCCATTACCAACCGCTTCAGCAGCGGAGGCGAAGCAAACCGCCGCTCCTTGAACTCGTCAAACATCACGTGAGTAATGTAATAAGTTGTATCGAGCCCGACAAAATCCAGCAAAGTGAACGGCCCCATCGGATACCCGCACCCCAGCTTCATCGCGTTATCAATATCTTCGATCGACCCCACACCTTCTTCATAAGCGCGGATCGCATCCAGCAAATAAGGCACCAGTAGCCGGTTCACGATGAAACCAGTCTTGTCCGAAGTCCGCACCGGAACCTTGCCCAGCTTTTTCCCGAACTCGTAAGCCGTGTTGTAAACATCGTCGGAAGTGGCGATAGTGCGCACTACCTCCACCAGCTTCATCAGCGGCACCGGATTAAAAAAGTGCAGCCCAATAAACCGCTCCGGCCGCTTCACCGAAGTCAAAAGCTCAGTAACCGAAATCGAAGAAGTATTCGAAGCGAAGATCGCGTCTTTTTTCACCACGCCATCAAGAGACGCATACATCTTCTTCTTCTCTTCCACATTCTCGATGATGGCCTCAATAACAATGTCGCAATCGGCCAGGTCGGCCTTGCTGGTCGTGCCCTTGAGCCGCGCGCGAATCGCGTCTTTCTGCTGCGCCGTGATCCCGCCCTTCTCCACCGGGCGCTCGGCAAACTTCGCCAGGGACTTCTCAATCCCTGCAAAGCCCTTGTCGAGATACTTCTGCTCAACTTCAAGCACAGTCACATCAAATCCAGCAGTAGCGCAAACCTGCGCAATGCCGGAACCCATCAGGCCACAACCGAGAACGCCAACCTTCTTAATATCCATAAGATCTACCCTGTGATCCCCCGTGCCCTCTGTGTTTGAGCCCTAATTCATACTCTCCACAATCATCGCAATCCCCTGCCCGCCGCCAATGCAAGCCGTAGCCAGCCCATACTTCTTCTTCCGCCGCCGCAATTCATAAAGCAAAGTAATCACCAGCCGAGTCCCAGTAGCCCCCAGCGGATGCCCCAAAGCAATCGCTCCGCCATTCACATTGACCTTCTCGCGATCCAGACCCAATTCCTTTTCGACGCCCAGATACTGCGCCGCAAACGCCTCATTCACTTCAATCAAATCAATATAGTCCAAAGAAAGCCCAGCCTTCTGCAAAGCCACCTTAGTAGCCGGCACCGGACCCCGCCCCATCACCTTAGGCTCAACCCCAGCTATCCCCCAGCTAACGATCCGCCCCAAAGGCTCGATACTCCGCTTGCGAGCCTCCTCCAAAGACATCAACACCACCGCTGCTGCCCCATCGACAATCCCGCTAGCGTTCCCGGCTGTAACAGTTCCATTGCGACCAAACGCAGCCTTCAATTTAGCCAGCCCTTCCAAAGTAGTCTGCGGCCTCCGATGATCATCTTCCGTAAGCGATTCTCCACTAGGCTCACCCTTGGAATTCCTCAAAGCCACCGGAACCAACTCCTCCTGAATCCGTCCTTCTTTATAAGCCGCATCGGCCTTCTGCTGCGAGCGCAGCGCAAACTCATCTTGCATCTGCCGAGTAATGCCAAATTCTGAACCGTAAAGCTCCGCCGTGTTCGCCATGTAAAGCCCGCAATAGCTGTCAAGCAAAGCCACCATCAGCGAATCTTCCAGCTTCCCGCCCGGAGCTAACGTAAATCCGTCCCTCCCGCGAATCACAAACGGAGCCTGCGACATCGCTTCCATCCCGCCCGCCAGCACAATCTTCGCTTCGTCGAGCTGAATCATCTGCGCCGCATTCACAATCGCCTGCATCCCCGACCCGCACAGCCGGTTCACCGTCAGCGCCGGAGTCTCAATCGGCAGTCCCGCCCGCAACCCCACGTGCCGCGCCCCATACAAAGCGTCACCGGAAGTTTGCTGCGCATTGCCAAACACGGCATGATCAAACTCCTTCGCATCGATCCCCGCGCGCTCGATCGCCCCCTTAGCCGCAACCGCGCCCAACTCCTGCGCCGTGAAATCTTTCAACTTACCGCAATACCGTCCAAAGGGCGTCCGCGCCCCGCTCACAATAGCGATGTCACCCGGTTTCAACATGATTTTCCTGACACACCCCCGCTCAGAGCGGACCAAAAGTGATAATCAAACTGGTTAGTGTAGCAGCGCAGAAGCAGATTTGACCACAGGGCGAGAACCCACCATGGAGACACGGAGTCACGGAGAAAAACAGAGCTTACGAAGATACTTGCAATTGAAGGATGAAGACTCGGCCGAGAGGGCTACTCGCAGAAGATCGCGGCAGGAAAGAAACGCAATTGACCTCGGAAACCAAAAGACCTTATCCGGTTTTCTCCGTGACTCCTTGTGCCGTGATAGGTTCTAGATTCTCCTATGCCCCAGCCCCCGCAGCCAGCGCTGCCCCCAAAGCCACAACTTTCCCATGCCCCTGCGCCAGCGAACTGGCCAGGGCATGCTCCGCGCGGTTGATCACTTCCGTCACAATGTCCGCCGGATCATAACTCTCCTTGACCACCGCCTCAGCCAGTCCAGCTGAAAACTCCATGGCCAGGCCTTTCTCCGATCCATCTCTCACCGGCAGACGAACTCCCGCGATAATCTTCCGGAGCTTCTCAATGGCCATCATCGCTTCTTTCTCCGCCGTCTCGCCCAGAATGATCGCAATCGTCGTAGTGTCATAGCGAAATGCCAGATCATTCGTCCGGATATTCGCCGCAAACTGTTGCCCAATCTTTTCCATCGCGCCTTCCACCGCGGCCTCGCCATATTCCTTGATCAGCGCCGCGCTTCGCCCAAACTGCAGCAGCAGCACCGAAAGCGGCGCCGCATTCTGCGCTGCGCGTTTACTTTCCGCCAGCAGCAAATCAAGATAAGACCCTCGCTTGAGCAACCCCGATTTTTCCTCGGTCACCGAAAGATTTTTCACCAAGCGCCGCAGGCCGGCGTTATTCAACGCGATCACCATCTGGTCGGCCAGCGTCTTCAGTACCACGGAATCGGTATGGGGCCATTCCCGCGCCTTGTTGTGCAGCAGCGCCAGCACGCCCACCGAATCCTCGCCGTTGCTCAGCGGAAACGCCAGCACCGTAGTTGTCCCCAACTCCGTGACCGCCTCACGCACACCCTGCAACTCAGCAGCCTTCCGCGCATCGGCAATGATGATGGGTTCGCCGGAAGACGAGGCCATATCCTGCAGCGCGCACATCACCGCCTTGACCACCGCGGGATTGCCTTCCTTCACTCCTTTGTCGCAGAATTCCTGCACCGCGGTCGGCGCCGAACCCGGCGTACGCATCAAAGCCACGCAGCGCGATACCTCCCAGTGCCCGCCAATTTCATTGACCGCCGTGGTCAGCACTGCCGGAGCCGTTCCCTGGCGGTAAAGCTTGCGCGTGATCTCGGCCACGCGTGTAACGTTGCGCATCTCAACCGCCGGATCAACCGCCGGAGCCGCTGCCCCCGCCACTGGAACTGAGGCAGTAGCCGCCGCCGGCAGCGGCGCCGATCCGCTATAGCTTGGCGTCACACCCGCCGCCAGGTAAAGTCTCTGCAATTCTTCGTTGCGCTCTTCTTCGCGCGGAAAGAGTTCCTGAATTCTCTGCAGCCTTTCTACAGCTTTGTTGCGCATCCCATACTGCACCAGGATTTCCGCCTGTAGCATAAGATCCTGCAGCGTCGCAGCTCCCAGCGTCGCCTCCTGCTCATGCGCCGGCGCCATCGCTGGTTTCCCCGCTGGCGCGAATCGGGAAGCAATCTCCTTAAACTTGCCTTCGTCAATCTTGCCCTTCAACATCTCCAGCCGCTTCGCATGCCCGGACTCATACGGATCCACTTCCGCCGCCCGGTCCAGGCACTCCGCAGCCTTGGCGAAATCTCCCGTACCGCAATACACATCGAAGAGCTTCAGCAAGGTCTGGCAGTAGTCGCCCTCCCGGTTCGCGGCGTTGAACAGCTCGCTGAGGAATTCCAACATTTCCGGCGACGCCCGCCTCGCCGACGTTATCTCCTGCATCACTGCCAAAAACTGCCGCCGCTCGCCTCGCTTCGCCTGGAGCTGCCCCAGCTTTCGCGCCAGTGACACTGCCGCCTCGTCCTGCTCGGCGTCCACTAGCTGTCCAATCAGCGCCGTCATCTGCGGCATCCGCGCGGAATTCTGTTCGAAGAGTTGCCACGCCAGCGGTTCCGCTTCAACATAGCGGCCGGCCGCCAGCAGAGCCTCGGTATAGATCTCCAACAGTTGCTGTGAATTTTTCCCCGCGTTCACCTGCGGCTCGAGAACAAAAATCGCCGCTCCCACCTGCCCCTGCCCCATCAGGCTCTTGCCGTAGGCCAAGGTGATCTCTTCATCCGAGGAATCTTCCTGGTAGGCGCGCTCATACCACTGCGCCGGGTCGCCGCCCGCCGTCGCAGCCAGCTGTGCCACCCGCTTAAACGCTTGCGCCGCAGGCTTGCTTTCCCCTATTTCCGACGACAGTTCCGCTACCCGCAGAAAATTCGCCTGCACCGGCTCCAGCGTCACTACCCGCGCCAACACCTGCAATGCACCCTTCTTGTTTTCCAGCTTCGCCAGATCGCTCAATGCGGATTCGTACGTGCCCACCGCCAGCTTCTTATTCGACCCCTCCAGCAACTGTCCGAAGCAGAATTTCTGCTCCCAGGTCGGACTGCCATGCCGCGCCAGCTTCTTATAAGTCAGGCTGGCCCGCGTCGCGTCCCCCGCCTTCACCTGCCGCTCAAACAGCTCGCCCAGCAGCTTCACCGCATCGTCAGTCCGGTTCTGCGATAGACACAAATCGGCCGACAGTTGGCGCACCGTGTCATTATCTGGATCGTCGCGCAAGGCCAGCAGATATTCTTCCAGCGCTTCGCCGGCCTTCCCCTTCTGCAAAAGCTTTTCCGCGCGCTCCGCACGCCGCGCTACGTCGGCTTGATTGAGACGTCTTGTGATCTCAGGCATGGGTCAGTTCAAGGCAGAGTACTGCTCCCTCGATTCTAGGAGCCGTCCCCGCACCCAGCAATCCGTAAGGATCACCCGCGATTACGAAAGTCACCGGAGAAGTAGTGATTGGTGATCAGTGGTCAGTGATCAGCGGTCAGAAAAATCGGCTTTCACCCGCTGACCACTGACCACTGGCCACTGACCTCTTGTTTTGATATCGTGCCCCATGCCTCAAGCCCCAGACCCAGTTCACGAACAAGGTCTCCACCATCAACTAACCGCTGGGCAAATGACCATGGTCGCCGTGGGCGGCTCCATCGGCACCGGCCTCCTTCTAGGCTCCGCCGCGGCTCTCGAACAAGCCGGCCCCGGCGTCATCCTCAGCTACATCATCGCCGCCTTCATCGCGTACACGGTAGCCATGGCTCTCGGCGAACTCGCCAGCATGCACCCTGCCGCCGGATCATTCGGCCTCTACGGCGAACTCTACCTCAACCAATACATCGGATTTCTCTGCCGCGCCGGATACTGGGCCGCCATCGCCTTCTCCATCGGAGCTGAGCTTGTCGCCTCCGCCACTTACATGAGCTACTGGCTGCCCGCTGTGCCCAGCGAAGTTTGGGTCATCCTATTCTCGGCCCTGCTTCTTCTGGTCAACCTGCGCAGCGTGAGTTCCTACGCACGCTTCGAGTTTTGGTTTTCCATGATCAAGCTGGCGACCATCGTGGCCTTCATCCTGGCCGGCGCGGCACTGCTCTCGACGGGCCGCGTAGCTCCGCAATACACCGCCAACGGCGGATTCCTCCCCAAAGGTCCAATCGCCCCTCTGCTCGCGGTGTTCTGGGCCATCTACGCTTTCGGCGGCATAGAAATGCTAGCCGTCACCACCGGCGAATCGCGTTCCCCAAACGATTTCCCTCGCGCCACTCGCCTAACCTTCTTCTTGCTGGCCGGCGTCTACCTCGGCGCCATCACCATTCTG
Organism: uncultured Acidobacteriaceae bacterium; assembly: GCA_963850165.1. Taxonomy (GTDB): domain Bacteria; phylum Acidobacteriota; class Terriglobia; order Terriglobales; family Acidobacteriaceae; genus Sulfotelmatobacter. The sequence goes on from CAWKKK010000003.1 coordinate 80,404, forward strand.
GTCGGCGTCATGCCCTGGAACCACGCCGGTGTCTCCGAGAGCCCATTCGTCAGCGTGCTCAGCCTCGCACACATTCCCGCCGCAGCCTACTTCATGAATTTCGTAGTCCTCACCGCCGCGCTCTCCGGCGCCAATGCCAAACTCTACGTAGCCTCCCGCCTGCTGTTTTCCATGGGCCGCTCCGGATGGGCTCCAGCAAGATTAGGAAAACTAAACGCCGCCGGATCGCCGCGCCTGGCGTTGCTGGTTTCTTCCTACGGAATTGTGACCACGCTAATCATCAACCACTGGGCACCGAAACAAGCCTTCGTCTACATCATGGGAGCAGCATTCTCCGGCCTGATCTTCTCTTGGGCCGTATCTCTCGCGGCCCACGTTAGCTTCCGCCGTCGCCTCACTCCCCAACAACTAGCCGCCCTACCCATGCGCTCCCCACTAGGAATCTGGGGATCGATGTTCGGCTTCGTTCTGGCCTCCGCCGCAGTTCTCCACACTCTATTTGCGACGCGAATAAACGCAATCGGCGGAGTCGTCTTTCTAGCAGCTCTGACCCTGGCCTACGTACTCCTGAAACGCCGCCGCCCCGCATAGTTAATAGTGTTACTCTCCGTTACCAAAGTAAGCCCAATTCGCCCTTTTCTTGCTGCCAGCTCCGCATCCGCTCCGCTAACCTCAACACAGGGCACGTCCAGAATCCAGCCCCAACGGATCCGACACTTGATTCCATCTACCCTGCTACTGCGTTCCTCAAGTCCAGACGGTTTTATCTTCTATTGCGTCATCGGAATCTGCGCCGGGATCTATCTGTTCTTTCAAGGCTTCCGCCTGCTGCAGCGCCGTCACCTCATCCTCGACACGCCGGTTTCCAAAATTCGCAGCGCACCCCTCGGGATGGTCGAACTCAGCGGCCTCGCCGTCGGACCATACACCATGGTCGCACCCATCACGGCCCACCTCTGCTACTACCACCGCACCATTGTCTGGGAGTGGAAGCAGTACGGCAGGAACAGAAAATGGGTCCAGGTGGCCGCCGAGTGCATGCACGTGCCTTTTTTTCTCGACGACAACACCGCCCGCGTAATGATCGACCCTCGCGGCGCCGATCTCGACCTGCACCGCGACTTCCAGCAGGAATTCTGCGACTCCTTCTTCACCACGAAAGACGAGGTGCCGGAAAACGTCTGCACTTTCCTTCTGCGCCACGGCGTAAGCACCACCAACAAAATTAAGGTCGAAGAGTTCTGCATCAAGCCGAAGAACGCACTCTTCGTGCTAGGAACGCTGGATGAGAATCCCGGCCTCGAACTCACTCCCCAGCCAGTTCGCGACGACGACATCACTCAGCCCACCACCGGGGATTGGCTTTCATTTTCCCTGGGAGGCGCGGCCCTGTCGTTCGCGACCGGAGGCGGCAATGGCTTCAGCGGCGGATCGCTGGCAGGCCGGCTCTTCGGAAGCCGTTTTGAAGATCGGCCCTCCGACGATTCAGCTTTCGACCAGTCGTCTCTTGATACCACACCCGTTCCCCAGCCAACTCATGTGATCCATCTTGCTCCAGACCCGGGCCCAACCAAAGCAGAGGACATGACACAGCAGCAGAAAATCGCAGCCGCCCTGATCAAAGCGGGCATCTCAAACCCCGCAGCCTGGGCCGCCGCCGGAGTCACCCCGTCAGCGCTGACAGTCAACAGCGGTCCAAATGGTTCTCCGCACGGCAGCGCCGCCAACGCAAGTGCCCAAGCTCCGCCCCAACCGGTCCAGCCCTCCACAGACTTCGACCCGCGCCCTCCCGTAGTGCTGATGAAAGGCAGGAACAATCCAACTTTCCTGATCTCCTGGCGCAGCCAGCGCGACCTGGCTCGCTCCCTCGGCTGGAAGTGCACCCTAATGATCTGGGGCGGCCCCGCCGTGGCCCTGCTAAGCCTCTACGGTCTGCTAACCCTCACGCATCTCATCTAGACCATGTGAAGCGTTTCAAATTGTCATCCGGAGCAAAGCGAGGGATCTTGGTTTTCTGCGGCCACCACACCAACTCCGGCCCGCACCACGCCTCTAAGTTCCAACCCTCACCTGCAACCCTCTAGTACAATGCTCCTGTGAGCCAAGCCGTTCGCATCGGAATCCTCGGTGACTTCAATCCCGAATTCCCTTCCCACCACGCCACCAGCGCCGCCCTCCAGCACGCCGCTAGCAAACTCAAAATAGAAGTGGACTCCCAATGGATACCAACGCCGTCACTAACCGCTACCAACTCAGAAAAGATTCTAGAAGCCTTCGACGGCCTTCTGGCCTCGCCCGGCAGCCCCTATAAAAGTTTCGACGGCATGCTCAAAGGGATCGAGTTCGCCCGCCGCCGCGACTGGCCTTTTCTAGGAACCTGTGGCGGCTTTCAATACGCCCTAATCGAGTTCGCCCGCAATGTTCTCGCCATCGCAGACGCCGACAGCGCCGAAAATAATTCAGGCTCGAAAAATATGGTCATCTATCCCGTAGCCTGCGCCGTGCCCCACCGCAAAGGCGACGCGCCCAGGTTATCCGGCAAGGTGCCCGAGATCCGCCTCCGTCCCGGCTCCTACCTGCAATCCTTCTACGGAAAAGACAAAGAAGTCGTCACCGAAGAATTCTTCTGCAACTTCGAAATCAACCCCGACTACGAATGGACAACCATGGAAGCCGGCTTCCCAGTAGTAGCCCGCGGTGCCCACGGAGAAATCCGCGCCATCGAATCGCCCACCCACCGCTTCTTCGTAGCGACGCTATTCCAACCGCAACTATCGTCGACCGAGAAAAATCCTCATCCCGTAATCCTGGCCTTAGTCCAGGCCGCGGCCGACTGGGGCCGCAAAAAGCTAGACGACAGCGTCCTTGAATAGCAAGGTAGAGCGGACGCCCCCGTCCGCTGCCTTTGACCTTGACTCTGACCTTGATTTTGATTCAGACCCAGATTCGAAGCGCCCTCCCTTAGCGGCCTTAGCGGCCGTTCTTCGCGAGCTTCGCAGTTAAAAGCCTTACGCAGTAACCATTACCGAAGATTGCTTCACCCCGTACAAACCGCTAAAGCCCTTCCCCACTCCGCCGATCTTCTTTTCATATGGTGAACTCAATCAGCAGCACTCACGCCAGCCAAAACAACGAAGCCGCGAAATCCGCGTCCGCGGCAGCCCCCAAGCCTCAGCCACAGCAGACGCAGCAGAAGAGCAGTCCGCAACCCTCTGACACCGTCACCCTGAAAAGCGCGGTCGGCACCACCCAAAGCGGCGACACCAAGTAACCAGCACTAACCTCAACCCCCTCGAACAAGTTGAACCACAAAAATGGAGGGACCGGCGCATCGCCAGTCCCTCCGTTTTTTTCGAGTCCCGCAGGCAGGCTTAAGGATCGCCGACCTTCACTATCTGTACCCACGTTCCCCAGCGATCGCTAGCCCCTTCCTGCGCCGCGATCTCAACTCGATAGCGGCCGTTTCGCAAAACCAATGTCTCCAACAGACTAGCGGCATCGGCACCTGAGCCTGAGCTCGACTCGGTCGAAGCACTGGCATCCAGGGTATCTTCAAACACCTCGGCCACGCGCCCCGTGAGCGTCGTCACGCGTCCAAAAATACTAAGCCGCGAGCGCCGCAAACCGCCCTTCTGGCTAAACGTAATGTCACGCTTCCGGAAGCTGATCGTAATGGGAACAAGGGAGGTAACGTCGGTGGCTTTTACGCTGTCAGTGCTGACTTCGAAAGGAAGCGCCTTCCAATTTAATTGAGCATTGAGCTTTTCTTCGAGACTCTTGAACTTCACCTTGGGCGGATTGCCCGCCACGAGAAATGTCCGCGATGTCGGATCGACAGCTTCCAGTCCGCCCCACGGCTCCGGGCGCCAGAATCTCGGTTTAGACGCATTCATGCTCCTCTCTGTCGTCGGGGTCATCGGCATGCTGTAATCGCCGCACCAGCACCTATCGATGAATTCCAGAACAACGTCTTCACCAATCCCCTCAAGGTAGCTGTAGCTCCACACTTCTAGGGGATAGGCAGAGAGATCCTCGCCTTCCGGCGTTCTCTCCTGCACCCGGCCCGCGGGGTAGGATTCGATCTCGTCGGGTGGCCCAAACATAATGTAAATACGTCCACGATCGCTTTTCCAACCGGGGACACGACTGCCAAAGTGATCGTTGGCGTAAACGATGCGACGATAGTGCTCTTCTTTGTACTCGTTCCCGAAGGTGTCGGGCGTCGGATCACGCCGCGCCCAGAAGGCCTCGATAAACTGGTCGCGTTCCTCGTCGCTCCGAAGCAGTTTAAAGGCGGCGCGCTCTTCGTCGCTAATGATCCAGACTACGTCTTGCTGCAGCCACCTTTTGTAATATGGAACCCCGGCGTCCAGCTTCAAGGCACTAGTTCTCTTCTGGCTGGCGCTTGCGGGCTGCTCCTGCGAGGTGCTGAGTGTAGAACAGGACAAAAGGATCGCAAGAACCGCAAGGCCCGGGTACCGCTTGGCCGGGTTCATTCGCGTACCTCCCTCGACTTCTCAATACGCTAAACCCTGGGATGCGCCGCGGGCGAAACCAGTTACCAGCGAGTCCAATATTATCCCGCCACCAACTCAAACACCGGATAACTCCCCATCACCTCAACAAAGCTCTCAGTCGGCGACCCCGCCGCCACGGGAAAGTACCGCTGCACTTCACTCTTGAAGTTGTCCAGATAGAACTTCAGAATCTCCGGCTTCTCCGTCTCCTCAACCGGCCGCAGTAGAAATCTCAACCGGGTGCTCCCCTTTTTCAGCGTCACTTCCCCCGCCGCCTCGGCATTGCGCACCCATTGGGTGCGCCCGCGCGGCGCCACCAGAAATCGCTTGCCCTTCCATTCCAGCAGATTGACCGGAGTTGAGTAGAGGTTTCCGCTCTTGCGTCCGCGCACTTGGAGCAGATATTTGTGGGGAAACGGGACACCGATCCCGACCAGAAATCCAAAAGCACGATTAAAGATCTTCTCGACCGGAGTCGGCTCGCGAAAAACCGCCTGGCTGGAATTCATCTCTCGATTGTACCGTCCAGCTAGGCCGCTTTCACGAAACGCAGCGAAGCCGAATTCATGCAATACCGCAGCCCCGTTGGCTTCGGACCATCGTCAAACACATGCCCCAGGTGCGCATCGCACTCTTTGCAGGAAACCGCAGTGCGCTCCATCCCAATCGAAGTGTCATGGATCTCCCGCACATTCTCATCTGCGATGGGCGCCCAAAAGCTGGGCCAACCCGTCCCCGAATCAAACTTCGTCGAGGAGCTGAACAAGGCATTGTCACAGCAGATGCAGCGGTACATCCCCTTGTCGTGCAGGTTCCAATATTTCCCGGTGTAGGCAATCTCGGTGTCCGCGTGCCGCGTGATCTCAAACGAGGCCGAAGGAAGCTGCTTCCGCCATTCCTCCTCTGTCTTGACCACCTTCGCAATCTTCACCTTCGCCAGACGCTTGCCATCATCAGAAAACTGCACAATCGTCACTTCACCCGGTTCCGACTTCACCGCCGCGTTCACATGCGCACTCCGCGACCGCCACAGCAAAACCCCGCCCAAAGCCGCGCTGGCGCCCGCCAAGAACACCCGCCGCGAAACATTGCTTTCCTCTTTACTGCGCTCAAAATCAAACATGGCTCCTCCACCTCGATTGTCATCCTGGAGGCGGGCGCCTTTTGCCCGCCGAAAGATCTGGGCGGCTGCGCGAAGGGTCGCGTTCTCTGCGACCCATTAATCGCGCGTTCAGCCCGCTTCCCCTATTTGCTGTATAACTCTGGAAACTCCTTCTTCAAATTCGCCACCTTGGGAGCATCGTTAAACATGATGTATCCATCGGTCGGATGCAGCTCCGCATAGTTCTGGTGGTACCCCTCTGCCGGATAGAACTTCTGCAGCGGCACCACCTGCGTTACAATCGCCCGCCGAAAAACCTTGGCCTGGTCGAGTTGTGCGATGTAGGCCTGAGCAATCCGCTTCTGTTCTTCGTTCCCGTAGAAAATTACCGACCGGTACTGCGTGCCTTCATCCGGCCCCTGGCGGTTCAGTTCCGTCGGATCGAGCGCCACTGAAAAGAACACCCGGAGCAACTCTCCATAGGTAACCTGCGACGGATCGAAAACAATCTCCACCGACTCCGCATGTCCCGTCCGCCCGCTACTTACCATCTCATAATCCGGATGGTCCACCGTACCCCCTGAGTATCCCGAGGTTGAGCTGAGCACACCCTTCACGTGCTTAAACACCGCCTGGATTCCCCAGAAACATCCCCCCGCCAACACCGCCGTCTCTTTTCCCTTAGCGGCAGCCTTTGCCTCGCCCGCTGTCGGAGCCGGCACCGCTGCGCTTGCTCCACTGCCCGTCTGGCAAGCCAACGTCCCCGCCAGTACCGTCAAAATCGCCGCCACCATCCGAACTGAAATTCTGGACATAACACCCCTCCGCCTAATCTGTCGCCATCCTCACCATTAGAGTTACGAATCCAAAGGAAGTTTCGGATGTCCTCAAAGACAAACTAATGTAGGGAAAGCCGCCTAGGCTGCCTGCCCTGAGCGAAGCCGAAGGGGCCAACCGAGCGGTGCGAGGGGCGTCTTCTCGAGCCCCAAGCACCCGACACAGCTTGTTGCTGCTGGATATTTTATCTCGTTTCGGTTTTTGCCTGACCATCGTCTTCCCGTCCTGGAATTCCATTTCCGTAACAGTTTTCACAAACTCTAGATGCAGCGACTAAATCCGAGGTAAGATTCCGCGGTTCTTGGTCCGTAGGTATGGCTTAACAGCCGAATGTCTTAGATCTGAGAATCAAGAAAGAGGATAAGAAAATGAAAAGAAATTCTTTCCCACTGCCGACACTGGTCGCGCTTGTCTGCGCGGCCCTGCTCTTGTTGTGCACCATCCCAGGACAGGCCCAGCCCCAGCTCCTATCGACGCGTCATGTGCGCGACGCAGTTGTCAATGGGCAGGCGCAGTTGGTCGGGAAACTCCCGGCAACCCAGACCCTGCTTTTCGACATTGCTCTGCCGCTGCGAGATCGCGCAGGGGCGCAAAATTTCGTACAGGAAGTCCATGATCCTGCAAGCCCTTCCTTCCACCAGTTCCTTACGCCGCAAGAGTTTACCGCGAGGTTTGGCCCCAGCCAGGAAGATTGGGACGCCTTGGTTGCCTTCGCGAAAGCGAGCGGCTTTCGGATCATCAGCGGAACCCGCGATGCCAGGGATCTAAGGCTCACCGGTACGGTGGCGAACATCGAGAAGGCCTTCCATGTGACCCTGGGGGTCTATCAGGATCTCACTGAAGACCGCACATTCTTTGCCGTGGACCGCGAGCCCACGGTGGACCTTCCCTTCCAGATCTGGCACATCACCGGTTTGGACAACGATTCCAAGCCGCATCCGATGTATGTCAAGAAAAGCGACTACGCGAAGGCCCGTGGGATCGATCCCGACAAGGTCGTGTCTCATGCCACAACCGGGTCCGGCCCATCGGCTTCCTTTTTGGGCAGCGACATGCGCGCGGCCTACTACGGCGGAACGGCGCTCACCGGTTCCGGCCAGAACATCGCCCTGTTCGAATTCGCGGGCACCGATTTGGCCGATCTGAGCACGTATTACAAAAACGTGGGGCAAACGGAACCTTACACTCCCACCCTCATTTCCACGGGCGGGTACAGCACGAGTTGCGTCGATAGCGGCAGTAGCGCATGTGACGATACTGAGCAAACCCTCGACATGACGCAGGCGATGGGCATGGCCCCCGGCTCGACCATGCTTTACATGTATGTCTGCGGCAGCGTGAAAGCCAATGGATCAGGAACTATCAGCGACACTGCCTGCATCAGCGCCATGGTTACGGATACGGACGCTCCGTTATCCAAGCAGATCAGTTGCTCGTGGGGCTGGACACCGGCGGACCCCAGCACTCTGGACCCGTACTTTGAGCAAATGGCGGCACAAGGCCAGAACTTCTTCGCCGCGTCTGGCGACAGTTCGGCTTGGTCTTCGTCGAATGAAGCCTGGCCGGCGGACGATGCGAATATCGTCTCGGTCGGGGGCACGGACTTGACAACCTCCAGTGCGGCTGGCCCGTGGAAATCTGAAACCGCCTGGGCAGACAGCGGCGGCGGCATCTCTCCGGATTCCATCCCAATCCCCTCCTGGCAGAAGCTCTCGGGAGTGATTACCTCGTCCAACCACGGATCCACGACCTTACGGAACGGTCCAGACGTGTCGGGCAACGCGAATTTTACTTATTACGTCTGCGCCGACCAAACCACCTGTACGGCGAACGACTACGGCGGAACCAGCTTTGCAGCGCCCATGTGGGCCGGTTACCTGGCTTTGGCCAATCAACAGGCAGCTGCTAACGGCGAGTCGATCGGCTTCATTGATCCGATCATTTATCCGGCGGCTCTGACCTCAAGCTATGGCACCTATTTCCACGACATTACCAGCGGCAGTTGCGGCACCTATTCGGGAATAACCGGCTACGATCTGTGCACCGGCTGGGGCAGTCCGAATACGACCGGGATCATCAACCTGTTGGCTGGGTCTGCGACGCCGAGCTTCACGCTCTCTGATTCGCCTAGCAGTCTCACGATCACGCAGGGCAATAGTGGCACCAGCACCATCACGGTGAACGACTTGAACGGATTCACCGGCAGCGTAACGCTGGCCGCATCCGGCCTGCCCAGCGGCGTGACGGCGGCATTCGGCACGAACCCCACAACCGGGACCAGCGTGTTGACGCTGACGGCGAGCGCCACGGCGACTACTGGAGCGGCTACGGTTACGATTACCGGAACCTCCGGCAGTCTGACCGCAACCACGACACTTGCTCTCACGGTCAATTCAACGGCGACGCCGGCCTTCAGCGTCAGCGCCTCGCCCACGTCAGTGACCGTAACTCAGGGCGGCAGCGCAACGAGCACGATCACCGTCACCAGCACGGGCGGCTTCAATTCCGCAACCACGCTGAGCGCGTCCGGCCTGCCTTCGGGCGTTACGGCGGCGTTCTCGACCAACCCTGTAACTCCTCCGGCGAACGGCAGCGCGACCTCAACTCTCACGCTGACCGCTTCCGCAAGCGCCACGGTCGGGACCGCTACAGTGACGGTTACCGGAACCTCGGGCTCGACCAGTCACAGCACCACGATAACCCTCACGGTGAATGCGTCTTCGGGAACGCCGAACTTCACCTTGTCTCTATCGCCTTCCTCTTTCACGATCGACGATAGCGGCAGGGTGTCCACCACTCTCACTGTCACCAGCGTGAATGGATTTCATTCTGCTGTAACTCTGAGCGTGAACGAATTCCCCAGTGGCGTATCGGCGACGGCCTCGGCCAACCCCGTGACGCCGCCGGCGAATGGCAGCGTGAACGTGACTATCACCTGGAGCGCTTCCAGACGCGCACCCACGGGAACCACAACCATCGAGCTGATCGGGACTTCCGGATCACTCACGAACGAGACGCCCGTCACCATAACAGTGGCGCCTTGAAGAGCTGATCAGTTAGACGAAGTGGTCGAGCCGGCCCCAAAAAGGCCGGCTCGATTTTTTGCGGAACGACGGTTTCTGTGAAGATAGCCCGTGTCAGCCGGGCCACGCGCCGAGCAGTCGGCGCACGTCGACTAACTGGCCCAGATGGTAGGCATTGTGATCGGCCAGGAGCAAAGCCTCGCGCAGGATTGTCTGGCCGTCGCCCCAGGGGATGCGGGCGTACAGATTCATCTTTGGATTTGCAACCAGATCCTGCATGGCTTTCAGATCCTTGCGAAATTGTTGAACGCTCCTGTTCCATACCGGCGCACTCGGGGGACCCTCCGTCTTCGGCCAATACCCTTCAGGCCACTTGGGAGACGTGTGTTTGGGGTTGCGGCAGAATTCCAGAATGTCCGATTGCGCCAGGTGTAGGTGCTCGAGCAGCATCCATGCGGTATGCGGGAGTCCGTTCGGCTTCGCGCCGCGCAATTCCTCCGGCATGTTCTTCACGACCTCATCAAACCGGGCGTGGGCGCCGCCGCCGTTTAGAAGGTAGAGCACGTGCTCGCGGAGTTGTTTGCTATGAGGATCTTTGATGGTCATGCGGTCCCTCATTGAACTTCCTCCGGACCTTCCCCTCTGAACACGCGGCCAATGCCGCGCACGATGCGGCGCATGGGGAAGACTCCTTTGTCATCGGCAGGAAATATTTCGCCGACGCGGCGGCCACGATAGTACCAGCGCTTGAGCAACGCCAGGTGCTCCATGGTTTCGAGCGCGGGCCGCACTTTCGCTGGCGGAAACGATTCGAGAACAGCCATCACCCGCGATTCCATGGACTGTGATTTCGTGTGCTCGGCGGCTTGGATCGAGAACGCCCCCAGCTCGGAGATTGTTCCGCTGTCGATGCGGAAGAAAGTGACGGAGTCCGCGAGATGGCAAGGCTGAATGATCAGCGCCGTTAGTCGGTCGAGACGGCGGACTATGTCGGGGAACTGGCTCAGAATCGGCATCAGCTTTTCCAGACGGACGTGAAGCGCGGCGGCGTCTTCAAATGCCAGGCTGGCCGAGGCGGCCTCGCGCTGCGCGGCAAGTTCGCGGGACATAGATTCGCCTCCGGAATCGAAATAGGCTTGCACGCGGTTTACTTCGGTGGAATATTCTCCGTCGGTGCAGCCCTTAAAGCAAGGCGCAAGGCACATCTTCATCTCGGAATAGATGCAGCCGGGAAACTGCGGATCGGGATGCAGGTCGTCCACGCAGCGGCGCATCTTGAAGAAGTCGAGCGAATCGTTCATGAACTTCTCGGCAGCCGTGCGCGACTGGAATGGCCCATAGTAAAGCGCGCGGCCCTTGAGGCGTCCCAGACGCGTCGTGATCGAAGCCCGAGGATATCGGTTCTCGAGATGCAGCTTGACCAACGGCGCGAAGCGAAAGCGCACGCGGTTGCCGTAGGTCTTGGGAAAGGCTTCGCGCAGGACTTTATAAAGCAGGAAGCCGGATTCGAAGTCGGAGCCAGTGGGCGCGTACTCGATCCAGCGGACGCGATTGCGCAGATTCAGTTTTCTGGTGCGTTCTTCAACCGGCCCCAGCAAGCGTTGCAGACGGCGGCGAAGATTGGCAGTTTTGCTGACGTAAGGCTCGGCTTGGGCGTCGTCGCCTTGAAGCGTAAACACTGCCGGAGCGGCCGGGACCGCGGCGAAAATTTCCGCATCGCGCTCGGGGGCGAATTCAAGCCGCTCGGTCAGCACGGATTCATTCTAGTGCGGAAGCGAGCAAATCCACCACGGAGTCACGGAGTCGCGGAGAAAACAAAAACATAAGGTCCTGGTTCCTCCGTTTCTCCGTGTCTCCGTGGTAAAGACTTACCTGAAGCTGGCGCTGCGGAATTTCTGACGGAAGTCTTCGCCTTCCATCTTGATGACGCGGCACATTTCGTGGAGGCGGGAGCGCATGCGTTCTCCGATACGGTCACCGAGGGTTTCAGAGCGCGTCGCGGCCCTCGGTAAAGACATGGAACCATTTGCACCCGCGGCGGGTTGATCCTCAAAATTTGTCGTAATGATGGTGGTGCGGTTGTTGTTGTAGCGAGTGTTCAAGATCAGGCTGACCGTGTCCCAAACCCATTCCGTCGGTTTCACCGCGCCCAACTCGTCGAGAACAAGAACGTCGGTTTCAAAGACGGGACGAAGAACATCCAATTCGGTGGTTTGAACCGCGGCGTTGTACGAATTCTGGATTTCCTTCAGCAGTTCGCGATAGTCGTAGAACAGGCACGGAACGCCCTTGTTGAGGATCAGTTCCTTGGTGATCCCAACCGCCAAGTGAGTCTTGCCGGTGCCGATCTGTCCGATGATCAGCAGACCCGTGCCATCGCGAGGATCGTACTCCTGCGCGAACTTGCAAGCCGAGAGGTGGGCAAACGCCAGCGAGCGATTCGCCCCCGGAAAATCTGCCGTGTAACTGGCGAGTTCACAGTGTTCGTATCTCTTGGGGATGCGCGCCGCCGCCAGCAGAACCCCGGCTCGCGCCTGCAACTGGCAATCGCAGCGCGTGACTCGCCGGTCTTTATTCGTATTCGTTTCTTTGGGCGCGCTGGGGCTGGGCGGAAGCGTCTTCCAACCTGTCCCCTCACAGAGCGGGCAAACTTCAGCTGCTGTTTTGATCAACTTCAACATTCTTCTTGGATCCTTCTAGATTGTGTTATCTGACTTTGCACCCAGACGCCCGCTTCCCGCAAGTGTGAAACACCAGACGCCTGTGTACAACCTGTGAACGGGAGATGGAAAAACGTGGTCAGTGGTGAGTGGCTAGTGGTCAGTCGCCAATGAGGGCATCAGCCATGCTGACCACCGACCACTGACCCCCGACTACTGACCACTGGCCTCCCGAACCACTCCTTCACAGCCCAGAATCCGCCTCCCCAGCACCAATCCGGGACACGGGAGTGCGAAACCGGCTTCAGGCGCGGATTTTCACAGTTGACATTCTCTGCAGAGAGAGGAGAATACCTCCCGTCGGGTTTCCCAACTCAGCCACAAGCTTTTGTCCTCCCGGTGTCGGCTGGGTATGCAAAATAAAGAGACCTGCGAGGAGAAACAAATGAATAAAGCCGATCTGGTTGATAAGATCGCCGGCGCTTGCGAGATCAGCAAAGCGCAAGCTACGAATGCGATTGATACTGCCGTGAGCAGCATTACGGGCGCATTGCGGAAAGGGGATCGGGTAGCTCTGATAGGTTTCGGCACTTTCTCGGTATCGCAGAGAAAGGCCCGCAACGGGCGCAATCCGCAAACCGGCGCCACTATCAAGATTGCTGCCCGGAAGGTCGCAAAGTTTACCCCTGGGGCCGAACTCAAGAAAACCGTCAACAAGAAGTAGGGAACAGACAGTATTGGATTTCCGAAACGGCAGGGGGTCGGCCCTGCCGTTTTCGCTGCCTGCTATCTCAGTACCGAGTGCGTGGTATCGAGTCCCGAAAGTGGAGGCGTGACTCGGAACTCGGTACACGGTACTCTCAACTAACAATGATTGCCCATCTGCGCGGAAAACTGTTGACGAAGCATCCCAATCAAGTTGTGGTGGAGAGTTGCGGCGTCGGCTATGAAGTAAACATCAGCGTCCCAACCTTCTCCGAATTACCCGCCAGCGGCTCCGACGTTGCGCTGCACATCCACACGCATGTGCGTGAGGATGTGATTGCGCTTTACGGATTTCTGCGTCCCGCCGAGAAGCAATTGTTCGAGAAGCTCATGACGGTGAGCGGCATCGGGGCAAAGCTCGCCATCACCATTCTGAGCGGGATGGCAGCGAACGAACTGGCGGGGGCGATCCGCGGCAATGACCTGGCGCGCCTCACCAGGATTCCAGGCATCGGCAAGAAAACCGCCGAGCGCATGGTGTTGGAACTACGCGACAAGGTGCTCCCAGCGGCGGGGACCTCCACTCCGACCGTGCCCGCGATGAGTGCGATGGAAGAGGATGTTCTGTCTGCGCTGGTTAACCTCGGCTACCAGCGAGCCCCGGCCGAGAAGGCTTTGGCGAGCGCGGTAAAGAATGGCGCAGGCAGAAGCGAGCAGAGTGGATCGTTCGATGCCCTTTTCCGGGGAGCGCTGGCGGCACTGTCGAAGTAGTGCAAGAAAGAAGCAGCACAAAAAATAAGAGTTCCGAGGTGGTGTTGGGTCCATTCGTCTCGGCCAGTAGCTCGCTTTTAGACCCTTGCTTGACCTGCTATCGCAGCTTCCCTTGCGGGGTGCCGCGCGCGATCTTCGCTCGGGCTCCGGGCTTACCGCCAACCGGAAAAACCTACCCAACGCCTCGGAACTCTATCCTGCCTTCAACGTTTCTTCTTGTTCTCCTCGACCAGCGCTTTGCTATAGACCCTTACTTGCCCTCCCCGCTCATTTTCATGAACGAGGTGACTGCGCTTGAGTCCCGGACGCCGCACTAACCGGAAAAACTCTAGAAGCTGTCGAAGAACGATTATGTTTGTACTCTTTCTGTTTTCAGAGTCAATGAAAAGTTTGCATTTGTAACCCGAGTATTTTCAGCTAAGTGCAGCACGTCCACAGGCGGATGACCGAAATTGGTGCAGGGAGCAGAGCGACTTCACGCAGAAGGCATACCAGACGCGGGTTTCGCGGTTGCGGATTGAGGAGCGCCAGGCTGGAACTTTTTCGGCGACGGCTTCGCGGCGTGTGAAAATCACGCAGAACCCTTGCTGGATAAGGGAACCTCTCACGCTTGGCCCACGTCGGACATCAAATAACTTCAATTGCCTCGTCAACGAACTGTTTGCCGGCTTCGTTGACGCCGATGAGTTCAAACGAGTTTGTAATCGACGCTTTTCCCTTTTCGACGCTGGTGATGACATACGAGCAGCCGAACCAGTGGGCTTCGGCAAGATCGGTCTGCGACCAGCGGGCCGGATGGTCGGGGTGGGAGTGGTAGAAGCCGACAATGTCTTCGCCGCGCTGACGCCCTTCGCGTTGAATGCGCACCAGTTCGCGGGGATCGATGTTGTAGCGGTTCTGCGGCGAGTCGGTGCGGGTGTTGCCGCAGCGCGCCGTCGAGGTCACGATGCGAGCGCCGTCCTCCTCGACGCGACCAAGCAGCACCCCGCAGCATTCGTGTGGATAGGTCTCTTCGCCGTGACGGCGGACGGCGGCGTAGCCTGCATGGGTGACTCTCAGCATAGAAAAATCAAAATCCACCACGGAGGGACAGAGGCACTGACAATAAGAATTTTAGGATTTCAAAGCCAGATTCGGAGCGAGAGATCGTTCCCTGTCTTTCTCCGTGTCTCCGTGTCTCCGTGCCTCCATGGTGGATTTTCTTATTCCGCCCAGAATCTCTCGCTCAGGTATTTGTCGCCGGAGTCGCAAAGGATAGTGACGATCACGGCTTGATCTTTCCCTGGTTCAAGCTGCTCTGCGACTCTTAAGCTTCCGGCGATGCCTGCTGCGGCTGAAACTCCAAGGAGCAGTCCGCAGTCACAAGCGATTTGTCTGGCCATGACGTAGGCATCTTCGGTCGCGATCTCAAGATTTTCATCCGCCAGCGCAGGGTCGTAGATTTTGGGAACGATCGCGCTGGCCATGTGCTTGGCGCCTTCAATGCCGTGGAAAGAGGAATCGGGTTGCAACGAGATGCAGCGGATTGCGGGATTGAGTTCTTTCAGGCGGCGCGTCGTGCCCATAAACGTGCCGCTGGTGCCGAGCATGGCAACAAAATGGGTGATCCGCCCCTGGGTCTGTTGCCAGATTTCGTCGGCCGTGCCGTGATAGTGCGCGAGCCAGTTCGCATCGTTGGAGTATTGATCGGCGTAAAAATATAAATCCGGATGCCTGCCGGCAAGCTCGCGGGCCATGCGGATGGCGCCGTCGGAGCCGTCGCCAGGATCGGTATAAATTATTTCCGCGCCGTAGACGCTCAGAATCTTTTTGCGCTCGGCGGAAACATTCTGCGGCATGCACAGAGTGACCGGAAATCCCTCAGCCGCACCCAGCATGGCATAGGCGATACCCGTGTTGCCACTGGTGGCGTCGAGCAAAATCTTGCCCGGGTTGAACCGGCCGGTCCGACGGCCTTCGGCAACGATATTGGCGGCGGCGCGGTCCTTCACCGAGCCACCCGGGTTGTGCCATTCGGCTTTGCCCAAAAGTGTTACGTGCGGAAGATGGGCGGTAAGCTGGTCAAAGCGCAGAAGTGGCGTATTGCCGATGCGCTCCAGAAGACTCAGCCCCAAGCGGGCCGCGGCGGGCTCCGGCGCATGATGCGCGGGATAAGTCGCCGCCAGCTTGGCTGAACTCTGACCCATATCCGAACTATCTCCTGGTGACTAACGTAATATGCAAGAAAGATGGAAACACGCTATGTAGTATGGTGTCTTTAGATGACACGGATTGCAAGTCCGATGCAGCGCTGAACAAAGAGCGTACATTTTGTGGTGAGCCTGCATCTAAGAATAAAGATTGGAAGCGTAGAAAATGCCGAAAGCAATTGAAGCACGAGGTTACGAGGAAGCCCTGGCCTGGTTGCGCGAGCACGGCTTCGATGTGACGGAAGCGCCGGGCATGAACGGGCGGGTGTTCCTCCGAAAATACAATGTCTCGGCTGCGATTCAGAAGACACCTGACGATGGCGTGAAGATTTTCGCCTATCCCGGATATTTGATCGGCAGTGAGATCTCGAAGCTGGTCAACCGCGGCTATCAGCAGTTTTTGAAGACTTCGAAGACAGAAGTGCCGGCGAGTGCCGACCACCTCAAAGCGCTGCAGTCGTTTGCCGAAGAGCTTAAAATCGCGCTCGGACTGCCCAGCCTTTACAACGAATCGCTGGGGACGGTGAGCGATTCCTACCATTACGACCGCCTTAAGGACGACGACAAAGCGCCGGTGGATCGGCCGAAGCGGCCCTGGGAAGTGGCGGGCAAAGCGGTCGCCGTCAAAAAGGGCCGGGCTTAAGTTAAGAGTTGTCGCCGTTCGATTCGAAATCCTCCCGTATCGCCTCCTGTCGTGCGAAACTGGTGCGCTCAGTTTAAGCTTGATTCGGAGGTCTGCATGTGCGGCCGGTTCATTCTCCGCTTCTTCCTTTCTTCTTGCTGTTTGCCGATCTTGTTCCTCACAACCAATAATCACGCGCTCGCTCAGGACGCAACGGGCAGCTATGGCAACGATGCGAAGGCGATTGAGCGAGTGTTGCGCACGCAGCAAGAGGCCTGGAACCGGCACGATCTGGAAGGCTTCATGGCGGGCTACTGGAATTCTCCGGAGCTGACGTTCTTCTCTGGCGCGGAGGAGCATGACGGATGGCAGGCCACGATTGACCGCTATCTCGCGAAGTACTCGAGCGCCGGGCACGAGATGGGAAAGTTGGTATTCTCTGGTTTGCGCGTCGTGGTGTTGAGCCAGGACTCAGCGTTTGTGCGCGGCGCGTGGAAGCTGACGATGTCCGATGGGAAGACGCCGCATGGATTGTTCACGCTGGTGTTCCGCAAGTTGCCCCAGGGATGGAAGATTGTGCACGACCATACCTCGGTGGCGGAGTGAAACAGTTTCTAGTTTCCAGTTTCTAGTTTCCAGTTTCTAGTTTCTCAGTTCGGCCTTTGCTGTTCGAGTGTTTCTTCAAATAGCGAGGAGAAGCTTTGAACCGCGAAGGACGCTAAGAAGAGCCTCCGCGTCGGATCGGCCGGGGGGCGCGATCTTGACTTAGGCGACCCGATTTCGGCTAAGTGCCTTGGAATCAGTGACTGGGCCGCAAAATATTGAGCCTGTGGGACTTATATCTCTCTGCTATTTTAATGTCAAAGAGCTAATGCGTGTAGAGATAGTGTCGCGGTTTTGCGGATCGAAGTCAAGGGAATTCGGTTCCGGTGGTTGAGCCGGCGTCTAAAGGCGCATTCGTGACACTGCGCTTTCGCAGTGCGCCCTTCGGCTTAGCTCAGGGCAGGCCCTGAAGGCATACCCTGATACGAATCGTCCTGATTACGGATCATCCGCTGCGAATCGTCGTTGTGCTACGGGTGGCCTACACGCCCTGTGCCTTTGTCCATGGCTTCGTTGGCCAAGCGGTCGGCTTCCTGGTTGTGTTCGCGGAGGGCGTGGCCTATGGAGAACCATTCCAGTTGAGCGATTAATTCTTTGGCGCGGCCGTGGAGATCCTTGAGCGTGGGGTTCTTTACTTTGTAAATGCCTTTGATCTGGCGGACCAGCAGTTCGGAATCGCTGATCAGCTCTAGGGCTTTGGGGCCGTGCTGGATTGCGTATTCCAAGGCCGCGATCAGGCCCTGGTACTCGGCGAAGTTGTTGGTCTGGTGGCCGAGATACTCGCTGAGATGGGCCACTTTTTTGCCGGACTGATCCTGGATTACCACTCCGTAGCCGGCGGGACCGGGATTGCCGCGGGCGCCGCCGTCGCTGTGGGCGATCAGGTAGTGCTCCGGGGTGTCACGAGTGTCTTCGCGTTGAGGGAAGAGTGGTTTGCTTCCGGAGGTTCGGTAGGGCATGGAGTTGAGTTTACAACGCCGGTTGTAGTCCCCATTCGTTTTTACAATCGTCATTCCGAGCAACTCGAGGACCTTGGTTCTTGCTTGCAGCGACAGCCGCTGCCGTCGCCGGCAAACACCAAGATCCCTCGCGTTGCTCGGGATGACAAGGCTTTTTGTGAACGCAATGACAAAGGGTTTTCTTGCGAAGGCTTTTCTTGCGAACGCAATTATTCCCTACTCACGTTAACGGCCTGCGGCCAGGCGGGTGGCCAGGCGCTGGGGTAGGTTGGCGGACAGGATGCGTTCCTGTGCGGCTTTCAGGTTGTAGGGCGCGCGGTGGAAGTGGACGACCTGGGCTTCGGTATCGAACAGGGCGAAGGCGGCGCGCCAATCTCCGTCGCGTGGCTGGCCGACCGAGCCGGGGTTGATCATGTAGCGTGTGGCCTGCCTCAGCTGCAACGAGACTGACTCGGCTTGCCCTACGCTGCGGTATTCGGGACGGAAGCCATCGGCGCTTGATCCGTTGGCGAAGAATCCGCCTTGCAGGTGGGTGTGGCCGAAGAAAGTAAGTGGCGTGGTGAGCGCGAGGAGCGGGACGAGCGCGTCCCCGATGGAAACGATGTAGGCATCTTCGTCACCCGGCGAGCCATGAACCAGATTCGCTTCGGGAAAACCTTCCAGAGAAAGCGGGCCTTGCGGCAAAGATTGCAGCCATTCGTGATGTTCGGGAGTGAGCTGGTCGCGGGTCCAGATGGCGGAGGAGGCGGCCATGGGGTTGAAATCCTCCAGATCGATGAGGCCGGTCGCGGCTTTGTCGTGATTCCCGCGGACGAAAATCTTTCCTAAGCCGCGGGAGCGGTCGATGACCTCGTTCGGGCTGGCACCGTAGCCGACCACGTCGCCGAGGTTGGCAACGAGATCGAACGGTGGAGCTGTCGCCAGGACGGCCTCCAGCGCTTCGAGGTTGGCGTGAATGTCGCTGAGTAACAGTATGCGCAATGAGCACCGGGCAAAGTGGGGATTATAGAACGAGCGGGAACATAAGGGATACAGGGATAAGGAAGCGAGCCAAACGCGCGACTAATGCTTCGCAAAAAACGCGCGCTCAGGATGACAACCTAAGGCTATTTCGCGTTGACTACTGGGCAGCGGGCCCAGTGCCCTTGGGCAACCTCTACCAGCGGCGGCAGAGCGCGGGTGCACTCGGGGATGCGGAAGGCACAGCGCGGTTCGAAAGCACAGCCGGGGGGCATTGCGTGCAGCGGCGGAACTGTGCCTTCGATGGTTTCGAGAGGCTCTCCACGCTTGGTCTTCAGGTCGGGCACGGCGTGCAAAAGGCCGCGCGTATAGGGATGCGCCGGGGAACGAAAGATTTCATGCCTGGTTCCGAGTTCGACCACGCTGCCGGCATACATCACGGCCACGCGTCCAGCTACCTGGGAGACCACGGCGAGATCGTGCGAGATGAAGAGCATGGCCAGGCCGAATTTGGCGCGGAGTTCTGCTAGAAGGTCGAGAATCTGGGCCTGGATGGTGACATCGAGCGCGGTGGTGGGCTCGTCGGCGATGAGCAACTGCGGGCGGTTCACGATGGCCATGGCGATCATCACGCGCTGGCGCATTCCACCGGAAAGTTGGTGAGGATAGTCGCGAGAGCGGCGGCTGGGATCGGGGATAGCGACATCGGTCATGGCTTGTACGGCAAGCCTGGCGGCCTCGCTCTTCGAACGCGCGCCGTGGGCGAGCACAGCCTCGGCGATCTGGTCACCAACCCGCATCACGGGATTAAGAGCGGTCATCGGCTCCTGGAAGATCATGGCGATGCGCGAGCCGCGCAGTTGGCGCATGGAGTCGTCCGGCAAAGCAGGAAGATTGCGCGTTACACCATTCTCCGAAAAGAAAATCTCACCGGAAACCCTTGCCTGTGTCGGCAGCAGGCGCATGATGGCCAGAGAAGTGATGGATTTGCCGGAACCGGATTCGCCAACCAGGCCGAGCACTTCACCGGGGGCGATAGAGAAGCTGACGTCGCGGACAGCGGGAAGAATCGTCTGGCTTTGCTTCGGGCTGATGGGCGAGGCGCCCGTCGCCACACGGCTTGTTCCCACACGGCTTGTTCCCACACGGGCTGTCTCCGCACTTCTCTTGGCGGGGAAGTCGATGTTCAGGTGGCGGACTTCGAGCAGCGGAGGCACGGTGTCATGTTAGCAGTGTCGCAAAACCATCGCCTGCGGCGACGGGACAGCCCCTTCGGCTTCGCTCAGGGCAGGCTGAGGCGGCTGTCCCTACATGAGCATGTATTGTCCCGGATTTATTGTCTTGGAATCTATTGTCCTAGAATCAGGGGCAGGCCGTTCTTGTTGTTGCCGATTACTACCACTTTGGAGTTAGCACTCTTAGCCAGGTTCTCGGTAGCTTCGATTCCCTTCCATTCCAGCAGCGATGGCGTGATGCCTTGGGCCACGATCTGCTGGAAGTCGCGGACGCCGGCGGCTTCGATGCGCTTGCGCTGGGCTTCCTGGGTTTCTTTTTGCAGGCGGAAACTCATGGCGAGCGATTCCTGCTCAGCCTGCTGCTTGGCTTCAATGGCGGCCTTCAGCGTGGCGGGCAGTTGAATGTCGCGCAAGAGGACTTTTTCTACGATCAGACCGCGCGGAGTGAGCTGAGCGACGACCTGGTCGAAAATCTGCTTGGCCACTTCTTCGCGTTCGCCGGTGTAGAGAGCGTTGGCGGTGTGGGAAGCGGTTGATTCGCGGATGGCGGAACGGAGGGTGGGCTCGACCACCACATTTTCGTAGTCGGCGCCAATTTTCTGGAAAACGTCAGAAGCATGGTCTGGATTGAGATGGTAAATAAGCGAGGTGTCAAGACTCATCATGAGGCCTTCGCTGGAAGGTACGCTGGCGGATTCTTTCAGAGTCTGCGTCTGGATGGAGAGTTCGTTATTGGTCTTCAGCGGATTGATGAGGTGAATGCCTTCGCCCAGGGTCTCGCCGGACTGCACTTTGCCGAAGAGCGTAAGAACGCCGACGTGACCGGTGCCCACCTTGGTCACGGAACTGAAAAGTAGAATCACCACCAGGAATGCGGCAAGGCCAAGTCCGATCAGGCGCAGAAGTCCGAAACCACTGCCGCCGCCGTCGATAATTCTGCCCCGAGCTGGATCAAAGATCGTCATCGTTGTTTCTCCCTTGTATTCTTTTTCATTTTACGGCAGGCGGATCGTCTGCGTATTGAGGCGCGTTGAGGCTGCGCTCAGGCCAGGCTTGTCGTCCTGAATCTTCCCAACCTCCTGAGCATCTTTTATCATTAGACTATGAGCAAGATTCACATTCCTACGCCGCTGCGACAGTATGTGGGTAAGCACGCTATTGTGGAAGTGAAGGGCGCGACCGTGGGCGAAGCCATGAACGCGCTGGTGGCGCAGCATCCCGAAGTGCGACGGCATCTTTATACCGAGGACGGAAAGCTGCGCGCCTTCGTCAACCTCTATGTGAACGACGAGGACATCCGTTACCTGCAGAAAGAGGCGACCGCGGTAAAGGAAGGTGATAACATTTCCATCGTGCCTTCGATTGCGGGAGGCGCGCTCTGACTCGTGGTTTTTCCGGGGATCATCGTGTTGAAATCTTCCGCCAAGAAACGCTGTTGTATGCATCCTGCCTGATGTTAGTGTCCGGAAAGCAATTCTGAAATCACAACTGAGGATCTTATGGCTACACTCACCGAAATTCCAGTGACCCTGAGCAAGGACGAAATCCTGCGTTACTCGCGCCACCTCATCATGCCGGAAGTCGGCATGGAGGGACAGCAGAAGCTGAAGGCGGCGCGCGTGCTGTGCATTGGCACGGGAGGGCTGGGCTCGCCGCTGGCGTTGTATCTGGCGGCCGCTGGAGTGGGCACGCTGGGCCTGGTCGATTTCGATGTAGTGGATTACACGAATCTGCAACGGCAGATTATTCACTCGACCGCCGACGTGGGGCGGAAGAAGCTGGATTCCGCGGCGGAGAAGCTGACGGCGATCAATCCGTTCCTGAATATTCAGAAGTTCGACGTGCGGTTGAGCAGCGAGAATGCGCTGGAACTGTTCCGCGACTTCGACATCATCGCCGACGGCACTGACAATTTTCCCACGCGTTACCTGGTGAATGACGCTTGCGTACTTACCGGGAAGCCGAACGTTTACGGATCGATATTCCGGTTTGAAGGGCAGGCCAGCGTGTTTGCCACCAAGGATGGGCCGTGCTATCGCTGCCTTTATCCCGAGCCGCCACCGCCGGGGCTGGTTCCATCTTGCGCGGAGGGCGGAGTGCTGGGCATTCTGCCGGGGCTGGTGGGCGTGATGCAGGCTACCGAGGTGATCAAGTTAATTCTTGGAGCCGGTGAGCCGCTGATTGGGCGGCTCCTGCTGATCGATGCGCTGGGCATGAAGTTTCGCGAACTCAAGCTGCGCAAGAATACGGATTGTCCGGTTTGCGGCACGCATCCGACCGTCACGAAGCTGATAGACTACAACCAATTTTGCGGCATTCGTGGGGAGGAAAAACCGGTGGAGACGGGAGTTCCGGAAATTCAAGTGGAAGAGCTGAAGCGGCGACTGGATGCGAAGGAGGATCTTTTCGTCCTCGATGTGCGCGAGCCCCACGAGTATCAGATCTGCAACATTGGTGGACATCTGATCCCGCTGAACGATTTGCCGGCGCGCGTGCATGAACTGGATTCCAGCCGCGAGATCGTTGTCCACTGCAAGATGGGCGGACGCAGCGCGAAGGCAGTCGCCTTCCTGCAGCAATCGGGCTTCACCAAGGTGCACAACCTCGCGGGCGGGATTACTGCGTGGGCCGAGCGCGTGGATCCTAAGGTACCGAAGTATTAGAGGGCAGTGGTCAGTGATTAGTGGTCGGTGGTCAGTTTTTTAGGGAGCGCTCTCGCGCTCCCTTTTTCTTGGTCGGAACCAGACGCAGTGAGTGTCCGCGCGATTTCGGTTTTTCGGCCGTCAGGCGAGCGACATCAAATTCCCAGATACGAATTGGAATCGCTCGTTTACTTAATAAGTACTTGACAATGCAGTACCCTAGCCGCACAATCCTCCCGTAGCCTCTTCGAAACGGCAGTTTCCCCCTCTCCGAGGACGGCTCTACTCGGGCCCTTGAACACAATCCAAGTTGGGTTACGGCTTTCAGTGGGTTCTCCTATGGGCCCTTAAGGAGGCACATGAAGAAACTGCTCGTGGTCGTCCTTTGCTTTGCACTCCCTGTCACGATTCTTGCCGGCGATAACTCGTACAAGGTCACTTATGACGGAGGATCGATACCCGATACAAAGGCGGGAACCGATATGAAATTGTTTATCGACCCGAACCAGGTTCGACTCGTTAAAGGCAAGACTGAGGTCATAACAATTCCCGCATCGGCTGTCACGGAGATCAGCTACGGCCAGGATGTCCATCGAAGAGTTGGCGCAGCGATCGGGCTTGCCATTGTCTCCTTCGGAATCGGTGCACTAATGGCTCTTACCAAGTCAAAGAAGCACTTTGTTGGCTTGACGTGGGCCGACGGCGACAAGAAGGGCGGCTTTGCCATGCAATGCGACAAAAACGACTACCGGGGAGTACTGGCGGGACTTGAAGGCGTTACCGGCAAGAAAGCTGTAGACTCCGACGCCATGACGGTGAAGAACTAAGCTGCGCATTTGCTGGCTTCGACCAAGTTAGAACGAAGCAAAGAAAAGGGAGCACAATCCGTGCTCCCTGTCATTTTTTTGTGCTGCGTTGCAGTTACTTGCTGGAACCGGCCTGCATTCCGTCGCTGGCTTCACCCAACTCCAGAGACATCTTTTTTCCCTGGAAGCGGATGCCGGCCAACGAACTGAGTCCGCTGTCATTTTGGTGGGTCAGGGCAGCATCGTAGGCGGATGGCGTCTGCAGTTCAACCACGTGCGCCGGCGCTTTCGCCACGACGTTCTTGCCTTGCAGGATGCTCAGTTCAACATTGGGACCGTTGCCCTCCCACTGAACTTTGTATTCGCCAGCTTTCAGCGTTGTTCCGTTAACGGTCACAGGATGGTCAATTTGCAATTTGGCTTGGGTTGCGGCGAAGGCACTCGAAGCCAGCATTAACGCCAACCCCAGCACCAGGGACTTCGATATTGACACGGTCGCGAACTTCATGACTGCTCCTTTTTTCTTTCCCGAAATCACGTCGGGAAACGGTTGGGGCGGCCCGGTCCACGACTTCCGCGAGAAAACCCTTGTGTTTTGCCGCGAATCGCCTACAATTCAACCGCTGGGGTTCAACGGACAAGCCGCCAGGCCTGTCGCGCTGTACTGGGGGTTTTCTCACCTGGGCCGCCAAACCGAGAGTGAGAAGATCCCCTGACCCCGCAAGACTCCTTGTTGGAAAAATCCGGCGCGGCCTTAAGGCTGCGCTGGCTGCCTACTCGCACTATTACGGAGTCCCCTCACCGAAAGTTCCCTAGTCCTTACTCAACGTTCTGGCAACTTCCGGTCACACGTCTATGGACGCATTGCATGCGCTTCCGGTAGCAAAGGTAGTTGTAAATTCATTGTCAAGAGATGGAACAGCGGCGGTGTGCTTTGTCTAGCGGAACTTCCAACGGGAACTTCCAGCGAGAAACCTGGGAACTATCTTCGAGGTGTGTTCGTAACCTCTAGTGGGACGGTCTCAGTGGGCTTTGGGACGAATAGCCGTTGCAACGTTAGTCTCCGTCGCCATGCTGTCGGCCGACCGACCAGATGCTCGCTTGATCTTTTTCGAAGGGGTAGACGTGGACCATCCAGTTGAAGACTACGGGATGAAAGGTTCCGCCCGCGGCGTCGCAGGCTTCCTGCGTGGTGATCGAACCCCTTAAGCCAAACTGCGGATGCGGCGAGAACCCTTCCCCGCGACGATCCGGAGGCGCGGCGCAGAAGTTCACGTGCTCGTGCCATTGCGCGACGCTGAGCGGAACACGCTCGTCGAGTTGATCTTCGCCAAGCCGCTTCGGAGCGGTGTACATTACGCCGATCAGTTTATAGTCGTCGCCATGTTTTTCGTAGAGCAGTGACGTGGGATGCTCGGGGTTGAAACGAAAACCCGCTTCCATGGCGTATCCGTAGTTGGTGAAGTGATACATCTTCTGCGGAACTTCGGGATGGAAGATCTTGAAGCCCTCGGCCAGCGCGACATGATAGTCGAGATATTTTTCTGCGGCCTTGCGCGCTGACTCGACGATCTCTTGCGCGCGGGCGGCATCGCCGGGCTTGGGCGGACGCAGTACCGTCATCTTCATGTGCGGGCCCATATCCATGTGGCCTTCCATCGAGTGCATGGCGTGGGCGCTGGCGTCGCTGTCTTTCTCTGCATCCTTATCGGAGGACATGTCCATGTCTTTCTTGTGCATGTTCGACATGTCGTGACCGGGCATGTCCATGCCGGGCATGCTCTGCTGGCTTGACGGAGCGCTGCTTGTGGCAGGCGGTTGCTGGCCCCAGGTCACGCTGGCCAGCAGGAAAAGCGACATCGGAACGACAATTCGGTTACGCATGGCAAATCTCCCAACGTTCAATTGGTATTAACACTGTCGCAACCGAGTTGTTTCTGCAAGGGAACTGCGGTTACTGAGGATTACAGAGGTAATCATAATCGCGTACGGACAGCCGGGCGTTTCTATTGCAAGGGCTCAGAAACATGTTCGTGAACGATCATCCACTTGCCGTCCTGATTTTCGAAGACGCTAGTCCATCGCATGTTGCTCATCTCGACCTTGCCGGCTTTCGTAGTCATCTCGGACTTAACGGTCGCTGTGGCCCAGACCAAATCTCCATGGGGATGAACGGCAAGGTCATCGTTCAACGTGAACCTGGCGCTCCTGTAACCGGAGACCACAGCCTGCACTCCCTTCGAATATTCGTCCCAGCTGTTGTACTTCAAAGGTGCGATGTCGAAGAAGATGTGCGGTCCGGCGGCATAGAACTTCGCGACGTTGGCTGGGTCGAGAGTAGACCAGCCATCCCATATTTTCTGAAGGTAGGCCTTGTCGGGAGGCGGCGGGGCGGTAGATTTCTTCGTGGCCGGCTTAGGTGGCTGCGCGACGACGGACAGGGTGAGAACTAACAGGCACAAGAGAACGGCGGAAAAGCGCTTCATGGTTGGGTTCCTTCCTGAGTTGATCCCCTGAGTTGATCGTGAGTTGATTTGAAGATCGGCGAAATTCTCGCACAAGGGCCGCAATCTGCCAAGGACGCATTGACCGATTTCCACGGCGCACGCTAGAATGGTTGAGTTTGCCTGTACTCGCCGACCCGTTCTGGGGAGGCCTGCCTTGGCTGCTGAGCGCCGGGGCGGAAAACACAGCAAGCTTTGACGACATTTTGACGGAGGCAGACGTATGTACGCGGTTATCCGCGCCGGCGGCAAGCAATACCGGGTGGCGCCCGGAGATGTGATTCGAGTGGAAAAACTGGCCACAGGCACCGATGGGCAGGTGGAGTTCCCCGAAATATTGGCGGTGTCGGGTGGAGAAGGCCAGATCGGGAAGCCACAATCGGGAGCGCGGGTCGTCGGTCAACTGGTCGAAGAAGGCCGGGGCGCAAAGATCCTGGTCTTCCATTACAAGCGCAAGAAGCAATATAAGAAGCTGCGCGGGCATCGGCAATCTTTCACCGCGGTGCGCATCACGGAGATTGCGTTTGACGGGCAAAGCTTCAAGGCTCCGGAGTTGGAGAAAAAGCAGCCTAAGGTGAAGAAGGCTGCGGCCGCCGAGGGGCACGAGGGTGAAGTAAAGGTCGCTAAGAAGAAGGCTGCGCCGAAGAAGACCGTGGCTAAGAAGACTGCTTCGAAGAAGAGATAAGAAGCGAGTGCGAGTCGCCCTCGCGACAGCCAGCGGGACGCCGGCGCTACTTTCAAGATTGAGAGACTGATTTATGGCACATAAAAAGGGACAGGGAACTTCACGAAACGGACGCGACTCGAACGCGCAGCGGCTGGGATTCAAGGCATTCGGCGGGCAGATCGTGCCCGGCGGGACCATCATCGTGCGGCAGCGCGGCACGCGTGTAAAACCGGGGCTCAACGTCGGCCGCGGCAAAGACGATACCCTGTTTGCCAAGATCACGGGACGGATCAAGTTCCTGAACAAGGGCTCGATGGGCAAGTTCGTGATGGTCGAGCCGATGGAAGTTGCGGAGTAGTTCGCTTACGCCGCCGGCAGTCGCGGGCGGGGGCGCCCGCGCCACATAGCCTCGCCTTCGGGACGAGGCTTTTTGTTTTTGGCTGCGCCCATATAGAGCCATGTTCATTGATGAGGCGAAAATTCGGGTTAAGGCGGGAGACGGCGGTAATGGCTGCATGGCCTTTCGCCGCGAAAAATATGTTCCGCGCGGCGGGCCTTCGGGAGGCGATGGAGGCAAAGGCGGAGATGTGATCATGGAATCCAGCGAGCGCCATAACACGCTGGTGCATTTCCGTTTTAATCCGGAATACAAGGCCGAGCGTGGACGCCACGGCGAAGGCTCGAATAAGAGCGGACGCGAAGGCGAAGACATACTTCTGAAGGTTCCGGTCGGTACGATTGTGTATGACGAGGAAACGGGCGAGAAGGTGTTCGATTTCTCGGCGCCTGATCAGCGCATGGTCATTGCGCGAGGCGGCCGCGGGGGCCGTGGCAACGCGCGCTTTGCCACCTCCGTGCATCAGGCTCCGCGCGAACACGAGGACGGACGTCCCGGGGAAGAGCACAACTACAAGCTTGAACTGAAATTGCTGGCGGACGTTGGGCTGGTGGGATATCCGAATGTGGGTAAGTCCACGCTGATCTCGCGCATTTCGGCAGCCCGGCCCAAAATCGCTGACTATCCTTTCACCACGCTTCAACCGAATCTTGGCGTGGTTGCCGTCGGTGATCCCAACAATGAGATCAGCTTCGTGGTCGCAGACATTCCTGGGTTGATCGAGGGCGCGCACACCGGCTCCGGGCTCGGCACACAGTTCTTGCGGCACATCGAGCGCACGCGGTTGCTGGTTCATCTGGTTGATGTGTCGGACGCGAGCGGCCGCGCCGACATTGTGAAAGATGTGGAAGTGATTCTCGGGGAACTGGCCAGCTTCGGCGCTCACCTGGAAGAAAAACCCATGATCATGGTTGCGTCGAAAATCGATGTGGCCAATAAAGACAAAGTAGCGGCGCTGAAGCGTTACTGCAAGAAACACAAGTTGAAGCTTTACGAGATTTCAGCCGTGACCGGCAAAGGGATCGAAGAACTGAAGTACGCCATGGCCAAGGAAGTGGATGCTCTGCGCGAGAAGGCACTGCAACAGGCCGAAACTGCGGACAGCCAGTACCGGTAGTGGGGTCTTAGCGTGGAGATGCATAATGGTTACCTAGGTTATATGGTGGGGGGATTGCTTAGGATGCATTCTTTGGAGATATGAGCGAACACGAGATCAATTGGGAAAAACTCGACCCAGGTATCCGCGAAACCGTTCGCATTTTGCGGGAAAATGGAATCGAGACCACCGAATCCTGCGAAGGGACGCGCGGACACTGCTATGCAGAACCAACGGTATGCTTCGAGGGCACCTACGAAGCAGGTTTCAGAGCCTTAGCCATCGCTTATGCCCACGGACTAAAAGTGCAGGAACTTCGGAGATGCTGGCTAATTACAGAAGGGGAGCCAGTCGGTCCCGAGTGGCAATTGATTTTCTTTCATCGCGACGGAGGTGGCCTTCATCCAGTGGATGTTGGCAACGGGAAACACCAATACGAATGGGGGCCGATTCCCAAAAACCGTCAGCCCCCTTCGCAAGCCGAGTAGATCTTACTTACCTTCGGCATTCAGCTTCGCACAGTTTTTGCAAAGCGGCTTACCACCAGTTCCAGCGAGGCGATGCTGCTGTGGAATCTCGCTTCCGGGTCCGCAGTTGCTGTTATTGTGATATTTTTCTTTATCTCTCTCCCAGTGAAACGCAGGTACTTGGGGCATACAACCTCCTAAAGTTCCATTCTAGACCGCAACCTGTGGACTTGTCATGAGTTCTTCAAAACTCCAGATGTGATTTGTGACCCCTGCTTCCATGGCCGGAGTGAGACGTAGGGAGCTGTGAATCCTCGCAAAGTCGTAGTACCAAAAATGCAATGCCAGCGCGGCCCGCAGATTTTCTTTCTTTTTGGAAAACGCATATGTCAGCCTAGTCAGCCTTCGGCACCATTGGCGAAGAGAGCCGTTTTTGCGCTCCACATGCGACGTGCAAGCGCGACTTAAATCAGGATCGCCACTGCCCACAGCTTTTTCAACTGTCACGAAATTGCCGGGGCTGTATCGTTCGCGGCCTTCCTCCGGCTTGTCATACACTTTGACCACGATACTGTGATTGGCGCGGTCGGAAAGCTGGAGATCAATTTCGGGAACGTAT
Organism: uncultured Acidobacteriaceae bacterium; assembly: GCA_963850165.1. Classification (GTDB taxonomy): domain Bacteria; phylum Acidobacteriota; class Terriglobia; order Terriglobales; family Acidobacteriaceae; genus Sulfotelmatobacter. Next base: position 109,785 of record CAWKKK010000003.1, read on the forward strand.
GAAGGCCACGCATCGGTTGAAATGTCGAATCTGTTTCCCGCCGTGGCGTTCCGAACCTTGGAGATGAAGGCATAGGTGTTATCGCGGTCGCGCTTGCCGAGATGCCACGCGACAACCAGCTTGCTAGTGCGCTCAAGGCCGATGTAAACGTATTGGCTACCGATGCTGTCGTCCTTCATTTCGTGAGGCTGTAGATGGCCCTCTTTTTTGAGGCAGTACGTCCAGCACTCATCCAGTTGTAGATCGTGGACAGGAATATTTTGCAGGGTACGCTCCATGAATCGTTCGCAGCAGTCGCCCGCAGTCTTGAGCAGATTAAGCACGGTGCGTTTTTCGACATCGCAGAGGCGTGATGTAGAGCGAACGGAATTTCCTTCCGCGAGGCAGCGGAGAATCATCGTCACTTTTTCGACAGGGAGTCGAACATCTTCCCCGAACGGTTTCGGCTGTGGGTCAGAGAATCGCTTGTTGCACTGCTGGCATTTCCACCGCTGTACTCGCTTCGCTCCGTAGTAGCCAGCTTTGACCATTTGAATACGGCAGTTGTGGCATGTCATTTCCGCCTTGCTTTCTTCGGGCGGACGCGCCAAAATAGCAGTGGGTGTAGAAACCCTGCCTTTGGCTTCGGCCCGAGGCTAGGCCCTGTAAGCAGTTGACGCTGCTTGCGGGGCTAATTGGTATGGCGGGCACGGCGGGATTCGAACCCGCGACAAGCCGATTAGTAGTCGACTCCTCTATGCGCTGAGGTACGTGCCCGCATTCCATAATAGATATACGCTACTCGCCTACTGGCAGTAAGTCAATAAAATAATCAATAAAAATAACGCTTGACGTTCGGCTATAATCCGGTAAACTCCTAAGTAGCAATAAGGAGGGAGCCCCAGTATGGCAAATGTAGCCGCAATCCCAAGCCCGTCCAAGAAGAAACGAACGCGAAGCCCGGCATATCCGTTTGTTAATCTTGAGACTGCGATCACCAGAGCTCAAGAATTTTTCAACGCAGAACAACGGAATGCTGCGAACTGGAATGTCGCCGTCAAGCACTGGGGTTTTGTCGAGGGTAGCAGCAACGGTGCGTCAACCTTGGCAGCCTTGACCAGTTTCGGCCTACTGCAAGATGAGGGAATCGGCGATAACCGGACGGTGCGGTTGACGAAGAACGCGCTCCGTATTCTGTTGGACAAGAGGCCCGACTCAAGAGAGCGTGCCGATCTGATTAAGCAAGCTGCCCTCACTCCTAAGATTCATCAACAGCTTTGGGAGAAGTGGGGGAACGATTTGCCGTCCGATGCGACACTGCGGCACACCTTGCTACTTGAGTGGCCGACCCCATTTAATGAAAACTATGTTGATGGTTTTATTCGCGAATATAAGGACACAATTGCATTTGCAAAGCTCGCCGAATCTGATAAAGTGGCCTCGGAGGTTAAAGATAACGGCGACGAAAAGGGCGATGAAACCCGTTTGTGCCTCAAGTTGGAGATTGGGTCCAGTGGGAGCACAACGGAGTTCTGGGGCTGCCCGAGGCAACGCAAGTAAAGGGCTTTTCTCCTGATCGGGAATGGGCGTATGTGAACAGTCAGAATGGTGCTGTTCCCACTCGCGAACTTATTCGGGAATCTGCCCCTGCTAACAAGCCTCTGGCACAAGCCAACGCCAGCAGTGGACAACGGCAGCAGTCGCCGCCAAAAACTCACATGCAGGAATTTGTCGTTCCCCTCTCCGGTGGGAGTAAGGCAGTCTTTCAGTGGCCGAGCGCATTGAGCGAAGAGGACAAGGCTGACCTTCGGGACTCGCTAAAGATTGTCGAGCGGAAAATCTTGCGTGCCGAGAAAGCGGAACAGAGTCTCGAAACTTTTGGCATCGCACCGGGTATAGCGCCGGGGTCATAAAATCCTTCGCCAGAAAAACCGAAGGTTGGGTGAAATCGAAATGGACGTCAATCACTTAACTACGCGTCAAACGACCCTGATCGTATTGGGGATCTTCGGCTTTTTGGTTGTTTGCGGCCTGCTGACCGATACGTCGAAACCGTCGGAACCCCACATCCCCGTCACGTCGAAACCCTACATCCCCGTAATATGCCGAGGCTATACGGCGGCATTTTGTGATGAAACACATCCCCTCCATCCCCCTCAGCCTGTCATCCGGCGTACTGACCCAATGGCCGAAGCTGAAAGATACTGCATGAACGTGCTCGCTCAGGACGGCGGGGAAGGACTGTGTGATGCTGCCACAGACAGGGCAGTGAGCCGAACTACGGGGAAGCCGTCAGCTTATGATCTATGTCTAGCGGGCAACGTAACAGCGTGCGAAATTGCCCTTGAAGATATGCGGCCATCCGATCCTCGGTACGACTATGTGTACGCTCGCGCCCACGGTAAAGGGTACCCGCCGAAATAAGACAGCGCACAACGGTTAGATCAATCTCCACCCAAAAGCACCACACGCCAGTACCGGAGTACCTAGAAACGCTTTAACTCGGTATTAGATACTGGATGCTCGCTTCACGCGCGCGGCAACTGCGATCCGTGCTGGAAGTGGTATTGAAGAATCTTCGCCGCCAGGGCGGGAGGCATTTCCGCTCCAGCAGGTTTGATGGTGCGCACAACTTCTCCGCGGCAAACCACTTCCGTGGCCGAGAGCCCGGCAATCTCCGCCGGCAGCACCAGATTAATCTCCAGCACTACATTCGGCTGCAGGAGGTCTTCCGCCTGAAACAGCAAACCGGAGCGGCTGATGTTTCTGGTTTCCCCGTCGTGCCATTTGTTTTCGTCGATACGGCGGTATTTCAAGGGCAGGTGAAGTTGAAAGCGCTGCGCGCGCGATGAAGTTAATTGTTGCAGGCCTTGAGTCGCTGCGGCATGAGCGGCACGAACTGACATAGCATCCTCCCGGGGAAATGGTGTGGCATCGAGCACCTCGCGAACTTTGCTTTTCAGGTCGCGAAGGGTAAAGGGCTTCTGGAGAAGGCGTACACCCGCGTCCAGCGTGCCGTTGCGCCCGATTACATTTTCCGTGTAACCGGACATATAAAGTACTTTCACGTTGGGGCGAATTTCCGAAATGCGCTGCGCCAGTTCGCGTCCGTTCATGCCGGGCATGATCACATCGGTCAACAGCAGATGAATCACGCCCTCATGGGCCACCGCAATCTGCATTGCGACCGCGCCATCGGCCGCTTCGATCACCCGATAGCCCTGCTTCTCGAGGAATTGGCGGGCCAGATAGCGCAGGTTGGCCTCGTCTTCGACGAGCAGGATGGTTTCCGTTCCCGGCTCGACAGCGACCGATTCGGCTGGAACGACAACGAGGGCGGGGCTTTCGGCTGGCTGCGCGAGCCGGGGAAAATAAATCTTGAACGTCGTGCCCTTGCCTGCTTCGCTGTAGACCCAGATGTAACCGCCACTCTGCTTCACTATTCCGTAAACCGTGGAAAGCCCCAACCCGGTGCCCTTAGGCCCTTTCGTGGTAAAGAAAGGTTCGAAGATGTGGGATTGGGTCTCCGAATCCATGCCCGCGCCAGTATCGCTGATAGCCAGCATCACGTAGTTTCCGGGGTTGAGGGATGCGTGCAGGCGGGAATATTCCTCGTCGAGCGTGACGTTGGAAGTCTCGATCGTCAGCTTGCCTCCGGATGGCATGGCATCGCGCGCGTTTACCGCGAGATTCATGATGACTTGCTCAATTTGTCCGGCATCGGCGCGAACGGCGCCCAGTCCAGCGGCCGGAACCATCACCAGGTCGATGTCCTCGCCGATCACGCGGGTAAGCAGCTTGAGGTTTTCGGTGACCACGGCATTCAGGTCGAGAATTTTCGGAGCCATCATTTGCTTCCGGCTGAAGGCGAGGAGTTGGCGCGTGAGAGATGTGGCTCGCACGGCCGCGCTGGCGATTTCCTGCGCCGGCCCGCGCAAGGCTGGTTCCGGACCCAGGCGGTCGAGCAGGAATTCCGAGTATCCTGAAATCACCATCAGCAGGTTATTGAAATCGTGTGCGATGCCACCTGCCAGTCTTCCCACGGCTTCCATCTTTTGCGACTGCCGAAGCTGTTGCTCAAGGGCGCGCCGCTCGGTCACATCTTCGGCAAAAAGCTCGAAGGTTTTTTCTTTGCCGCCGTTGGAGACTGTGCGGCCGGAAACGCGAACCACCGTGGCAGTGCCACCCTTCCGCAGCCACTCTGCGATCAGGCCGTTGAATGGCGCCGCGGAGCGCAAACGGTCTGCCAGCTCGAACCACTGCTGCGTGTCGGCGTAGAGTCCTCCGAGATGTGTCCCCAGCAATTCCTTGGCGGACGAATATCCCAGCATAGCCAGCAGCGCCGGATTCGCATCCAACAACTGGCCCGCACAATCGCAGCGGCAAATACCGTAGGGAGCGTTGGTAACGAGCGACCGAAAATTTTTTTCCGATCGCCGCAAGCCCTCCTGCGCGGCCCGCAGAGCGGCATTGAACCAGCAGATCAGTAGCGCCAGAACAACGAACAGCGCCAGCCGCATCATGGTCGACCGGTATTCCGCGGGGGTATGTTCTCCAGTAAATGAAAAGTAGGCGCTCACGGTAAGCGCGAACGAGGTTGCGACCAGACCCGGCTTCCAGCCGCCGTACCAGGCACTCACCATTACCGCGACGGCAAACACCGCCAAGCGGCTTTCCGTGATGTTGGGAAGCATCAGCGCTGGGATCAGCGCTAACGTGGTGCTGAGAACGGCTACTCCGTAACGCAGAATGGGCGCGCGGGCGGGTTGGATGCGAAGTAGGGGGAGGGTTACCCGCATGTGACCTATGCTAGCCCAAGTTTTGAAACGCGCGAGATTACAGGAGTTCATTCCGGATTCCCGGAAATGCGCCTTTGCCGGCGTTCGACTGTGTGCCGAACAGACCATGCCACCATGCACTATCGGCCAATGCCCTTGAATTTCGCCTCACGCAGGGAAGCAATCGCAATCAGGGCCTTTGCGGAGGTTAACTTGCCAACTGGACCTGCAAACGAGGACACTAGCGGCTCATGAATATTGGATTATTTGGCGGTACGTTCGACCCCATCCACCGCGGACACCTGGCGCTGGCGCGCGCCGCGCGGGAGCGCTGCAATCTCTCACGCATCCTCTTCGTCCCCGCCAACGTACCACCACACAAGCAAAGCCAGCCGCTCTCGGCATTCGCGCACCGCTACGCCATGATTGCGCTGGCAACGGCACAAGAAAAAGATTTCGTACCCTCGCTGCTGGAAGCGCCGGAAGACTTTGACGGAGGCGGACCGGGCAGGAGCAAAACGCGTGTGGTGAAACCGAATTACACGATCGATACTGTCAGGCGACTTAAGCAGTTGTTCAAGAAAGCGGACCGTCTCTTCCTGCTAATCGGCATTGACGCATTCGACGAAATCGCGACGTGGCATCAGGCCGAGGCGTTGTTTCGCGAGTGCGAGTTTGTGGTTGCCAGCAGGCCGGGATATTCGCTTGCCGACGTCGCGAACGCGCTGCCTGCGAGCCTCCGGCCGCGGCAGGAAGTTACACGGCCGTTTCACAAACAAGCTGCCACGGGAGACTTAGTTCTCAGTGGAGTGACTATCCATCTGCTGGACGAGGTCTATCAGCCGATTTCCTCGACGACAATTCGCGAAGGTGCGGCCGCCGGTAAGCCTCTGGCCCGCTTCCTTGAGCCCGGCGTCGCGGATTACATCAAGAAAATGGGACTGTATAAAGGCCGTTAGTCCTTTCGCTTCCTCAGGGCAGGCTAAGAACGGTCGTTGGCCGTTCGCCAAGACGTTTCGCCGAAGGCCGCGTTTACCGACTGTAGAAAACGCAGCGAATTGATCTGTCGTTTACAATGAAAGTTCATACTGCGATTGGCTGACGACTAACAACCAACGACGACCCACCCTGCATGAAAAAAAACGATTTGAAGCGACAGGTAACGGCGGCCATTCAGGCTTGCCTCGACAAAAAAGCGGAAGAGCTTTCCATCCTGGAAATGGAAAAAGGGTCGGGGGCATTTACCGACTATTTCGTGCTGTGCAGTGGCACGAATCCGCGGCAGGTCCAGGCTATCGCGGACGAAGTAGAACTGCGCTTGAAGACGGCGGGTGTGCGGCCGGCACACGTCGAGGGATACAAGCAGGGCGAGTGGATCCTCGTCGACTACGTGGACTTTGTAGTTCATGTTTTTTCCGAGAAGGCGCGGAAGTTCTACGATCTGGAGCGGCTGTGGAAGACGGCCAAACGGCTGGAGCCCGCGGAATTGACGCCGAAGACCCGGGCGACGCCGAAGACAAAGGAGGCGGCGCGCAAACGTGCTCCTGCGGCCGTTACTCGTCGCAAGAAAGAGTAGCTTCATAATTCCAGGAGTGAGCCTCGCTCTTTGTTCTTTGTGCTATGACCACGTGCTATGACCACTTTTTCCAACCGCGAGCCCCTCAAGACGGAACCCAGCTGGGGAGATTCCTATCGCCTGATCGCGTCCGACAAGTGGAAGACGAAGTCGGCGATGATGGGCAAGGCAGTGACAGAAGCGCTGGTGGAATATGCGCAGCCGAAACCCGGCATGCGCGTGCTGGACCTGGCCAGCGGCACCGGTGAACCCACCATCAGCCTGGCGATGCGTGTGGGAGTGCAAGGGCAAGTCACCGCTCTTGATCTGAGCGCTGACCTGCTTGAGATCGCAAAGGGAAGAGCGCGGGAACGCGGCCTAGAGAATTTTGTCACTCAGCGAGCCGACGTACATGCGCTGCCCTTCGCCGACAGTAGTTTTGATCTCGCCACTTGCCGCTTCGGAGTGATGTTCTTCCGCGACACCAGCGTTGCATTGAGGGAACTGCTTCGCGTTCTGCGCGCGGGCACACGCGCTTGCTTTCTGGCCTGGGGACCGTTTGACCAACCTTACTGGCGAAGCACGATGGCTGTGGTACACCAGCATGTGGGCGGTCCGCTGCTGGAGCCTGGCGGCCCCGATCCGTTTCGGTTTGCGCAGCCAGGAAGTCTTTCGGCGGTTCTGAAGAGCGCTGGTTTTCGCGAAGTGGAAGAAGGAACCAAGACTTTACCCTGGACCTGGCCGGGTACGCCGGAAGAAGTGTGGGAGCAGGCGCGGGCCGTGTCGGTCCCGTTTCGTCCTATGCTGGACCGCGTGCCCGCAGAGATGTGGCCGCGAATTCATGACGAGGTGCGCGCGGCGATCGGCAAATACGTTGAAGGGGAAAGCATCGCGTTCGGAGTGTCGGTAGTGCTGGCCTCGGGAAGCAAGTAGTAAGGAAGCGAGCCAAACACGCGTTTATAGGGCCGCAAAGAAAGCGGCCTTTCACGCGGCTCGCCCAGTTTCCTCAGAGCGCAAAAAACGTTTCTTCGGAATGACAATCAGACGGTGAAAATCAAAATCGCATGGATTGGAAAGACGAAGGAGCCGGCGATTCAGTCGCTGACGGAAGAGTACCTGAAGCGGATCTCGCGTTATGCGCCAGTGGAAGGGCTGGCGCTGCGGGATGAGGCTGCGCTTCTTCAGATGTGCGGGCGCACGGCACCAGGCAAAACGAAGAAAACGAGCGCTGGGAAGTCGACGCTGGTGCTGATGGATTCGCGTGGGAAGCAGTTCTCGTCAGAAGAGTTGGCGCGGTTCCTGGGAGACTACCAGGATCGCAATCCGTTGCCGCTCGTCTTCGCGGTGGGGCCGGCAGATGGATTCAGCGAAGCGGCCCACAAAGCGGCGCAGCATACGATTTCGGTCGGCCGAATGACGCTGGCACACGAACTGGCTCGCGTGGTTTTGCTGGAGCAAGTCTATCGGGCGTTCACGATTTTGAAGGGCCATCCTTATCATTCGGGGCATTGAATCGGCGCACCGCAGCGTGTACATTTGGGCATTGCTCTAAATTGCGTGCCCACCTAAATTTGTTTAGGTAGACTTCTTATGTATCGATACCTTGGCGTAATAACTGGAGAATAGACTCATGAGAGATGTGATGGAGTTGTTGCGGGCGAAAGAACAAGAGTTGTTGAAAGTGAAGCGGCAGGTCGAGGCGCTGCGGATTGCAGCGCCACTGTTGGGCGGCGAACAGGATCAGGCGCCTTCGAACGGGCCTGGGATGTCAAAGGAAGCGAATCGGTTCGGGTAGTTCTTCCGCTCTTGCTTTCAGGGATTCTTTTCCAAAGCGTTAGAAAGAATATTCAGGATCTCCCGGGCGAGGTCGCCGGCCGGCTGGTCTTCCAGGTTGGTGAGCACAACGACACCAGCGCGCTGATCGGGCGCAACAACGAAGGCAGTGCTGGTGCCTTGTTGGCCGCCGGTGTGACCTACCCCGGCGATTTCGCGTTCATTGTGTTTGCCCCACCCCCAGCCTAAGGCATAAGTGTCTGGCGAACCGTCGGATGGCTTCAGCGGAGTCCACATGAGATCGCGGGTGGCGCGCCGGATTAGTTTGTCATTCAAAATGGCGGCTTCGAACCGGGCCATGTCTTCGGCAGAAGAGAGCCAGCCGCCGCCGGGGATTTTGTAGCCGGAGTCCAGGAAATCGGCGTTGAGCACGATGCCCGAGTTGTCTTTTTCGTAGAAGCGAGTGCGATAGGGGATGATGGCGAACCGATTATCTGCCTGGGTCTGTTCCATCTTCGCCGGGATGAAAATGTTTTGGCGCATGAAGTCGATATACTTCGTGCCCGATGCACCTTCGATCACGCAGCCTACCAAGGTGTAGCCCTGAGTCGAGTAGTGGAACGCCGTGCCGGGCTGGGCTACGAGGGGATCGTCCTTGAAAAAACTCAGTCCGGCAGAGATGGGATCGTCAAAGTGTTTCGTGTTGCCGATTTCAGGGTCATCCTGCGACCCGGACTTGTAGTGGCGAATCCCGCCGAGATGTCCAAGCACCTGGCGACTGGAAATGGGCCAGGGCTTCTGAGGAAACGACGGACAATATTTTTGTATCGGGGCATCGAGATCGAGCTTGCCGCGCTCCCAGAGTTGCAGGGCAGCCGTGGCGGTGAGAGGTTTGGAGATCGAGCCCAGACGGAAGAGCGTGTGTTCGCTGGCCGGGACGTTGTTCTCGAGATCGGCGAATCCGAATCCTTGAGCCCATTCGTATTCTCCGTTCTCGACCACGGCCACCGAGAGCCCCGGGACGTGCGTGGAAGCCATGAACTTCGAGATCGCAGCTTCGATCTGAGCGCGCTTCTCGGGAGCGAGTTTAGAATCCTGAGCGACGCAGCGCGTTGGAACCGCAAAACATAGCGCAACCAGGAGCGCAAGATGCATCCAGTGGGAGCAGCGCAGACGAGCCGATTGATTCCCAGTCAGTTTCATGAAGCCTTCTTGAAAGACGAGAAATCATTGTAGACCGCCGGAGGACGCGACCGAGGATCGCACTAAGTCAGAGGCGATCCCGTCTTGAGCAGCAACGACGAAGGAATCTCAAGCCGGCTCCTAGGTCGTCATGTCCTTAATGTGCGTAGCGATATACCAGTGGTTCCCGAATGCGTCGGTCACTCCCGAGACGATCCCCATAAGGTTGGTCCGCCGGCTCCTGGATCGACTTCGCGCCCGCCGCCAGCGCCGCCGATAAACCGCATCGCAGTCCGGCACATACATATAGAACATCGACGGCATAGGCTGGTAAGGCCCGTTGGCCTCGCCCATCTCGACCACCGAATCGCCAACGCGAATCTCGGCGTGATGAACCACGCCGTCCGGCGACGCATACTTCGCCAGCTCCTGCGCACCAAACGCGCGCTTCAGGAAAGCGATCACCGGCTCGGCCCGCAGCGGATGCATGTACACATTCACGTTGTGCAATCCCTTGGGAATGTAGCTTTCTCCCTTATGCGTGGCGATGTACCAGAAGTTGCCGGCTGGATCTTTCACGCTGGCGGCGCGCTCGCCGTATTCCTGATCCCGGGGCTCGTCGATCGAAGCCGCTCCCGCCTGCAGAGCTTTCTGATAAGCCGCATCCGCGTCTTCCACATAAATGTGCAAGGCCGTCGTGTTCGGCGTCGCGCTGAACTGGTTTGCCCGGAATGCCGCCGCCCATCATCAGCATCGAGTCGCCGATGCGCGCCTCGCCGTGAATTCCGTCCGGCTCCGCCAATCGCGCGGAAAGTTTCTTCCGCGCCAAACGCGTTCTTGGCAAACTCGAGCATCGCATGCCCATCGGTCGCGACTATATAGGGCGTTACCGTACGGAAGCCCCGCGGAATCGGATTCACCGCCGACTTCTTGCTCGCGGTATCGCCTTTCGTCATCCCCTTCATGCGCCGGTGCATCTCTTCAACCGGCATCTCTTCTGTCAACGTGGATACACTCCACAGGTATCCGAAAGGATCCTGAAGCGTTCCTTCGCGATGTCCATAGAATTGATCCGCAACGGGAATCACGGTCTTGGCCCCGGCGGCAATCGCATGGGCGAAAAACTTGTCCACGTCTGGAACACTCAGCGACATCATGACAGGCGAATTCCCCAGCGTCTCCGGACTGAACCGGCCGCCTTCCGGCCACTCTTCTGTCAGGAAGATCACCGAGTCGCCAATCTTGATTTCAGCGTGCGGAATCCCAGTTTCGAGTTCGAACCGGAACGTTTCCTTCGCGCCAAAAGCTTGCTTGTAAAATTCAATCGCCTTGGCGGCATCTTTGAAAGTCAATCTTGGGCTTGCGCTCGTGTGAACGGCTGCAACGGGCTCAGCAACGGTGCTCATAGTCTTTCTCCCTTCCAGCAATTCAGATTTAAGTTGTGTCTTGAATTCTTCGCGCGGCAAGTCGCGCAAGTCGGCCGCCACGCGCACCAGCGGCTCGACGGTTGCATCCACCTTTGGGGGCTTGCCGTCCGCCCTCGCCAGCAAAGCGTCTACGGCGCGGTTCAGTTGCTCGATCTTCTTTGGCGTCGTTGTCTGCGCGGATCGTGTCAGAGAGCGCTTAGGCATCGGCACCCTCCATGCGCGCCCGCAGGCTGCTGAGGGCGCGGAACTGCAACTGCTTTACCGCGCCTTCGGTCTTGCGGATCTCCCGCGCCACTTCCTTAATGCTTTTCTGCTCCACGAATCGCAGCACGACCACGCGCCGCTGCTCCGTCGGCAACGTATCGACGAGGTGAAACAAAGTAGCCCGCCGCTCGACTTCTTCGAATTCCGCGCCACTAGCCGGCGCGGATTCGATCTGTTCCGCTTCGTCCGTCAGTTGCTCCCGGTTCTTGCGTTGCCAGCGGTCCGAAATCAGATTCGCGGCAATTCGGAACAGCCACGCCGCAAACGGAATCCCCCGCCACTCAAACCGCCGCAAGTTGGCCAGCGCATGATGAAATACCTCGGAGGTCAGGTCTTCCGTTTCCGCGCGATCTCCCACCCGCCGCACCACGTACGCATACACCCGCTCGAAATTATTCTCGTAAAGCTCCGCAAAGCGCGCAGGGTCCTTCTGCGCCGCCTCGATCAGAAGCCGCTCGTCCGCTTCTTTCCTCAGAGCCTTCAACGGATTCTCCGCGCGGAGTAGTCTTACACAGGGATAACGGCGGGAAGCAAGAAAAGTTACGGCAGAAAATCTAAGCTACGCCGGGACCGGGCTTTCGGCATAGTACAACTCCTCGAGCGACTTGCGCACTTTGGCCGAGACCGCTTCTAAATCCCGCATTGTCAGCCCTGCGGTCGAGATCGGCTCGCCCACGCGCATTTCCAGCGGACGGCATTTGATGTGGTAAGTATTCATCGGCAGCAGTTCGTAAGTTCCGACCAGCGCGACCGGAACAATATCCACCTGCGCTTTGATCGCGAGAAAAAAAGCTCCCGGCAGGAACGGTTTGATCTCGCCATCTGGAGTGCGGCCGCCCTCGGGATAAATCACCAGCGGCATGCCGGCCTTCAGACTCTTCACCGCCGACCGGATCGCCGCAATCGAATTCGTCGGCTTCTGCTGGTCGATGCAGACTTGCCCCGAACGCTTCAGTTGCCAGCCCACGATCGGGTAGGACAACAATTCCTTCTTGAAAACGATGCGGAATTGAAACGGAAGATAAACGTAGAGAACTGGAATGTCCAACGCGGAAGCGTGATTCACCGCGTAGACATGGGGCTTCGAAGTATCGATCTTATCGAGGCCCGCAACCTTCACCGGCGAGAAGATGGTTTTCATGATGAGCCACGACCAGGCTCGCGAAAACCAATGCAGACGTCGGCCGCTGCGGTCGAACAGTCCGCCGGGGAGCGCCAGCAATCCCAGAACCAGGGTGTAGAGCCAGATCAGCGGATCAAGAATCAAATACGACCGCAGCCGGCTCAGCCAGCCGTATTTCTCCCCGGGAATCGCGTGCGGACTTTGCGCGCGGCGCAACCTTCGGCGCTGCCTCTGCCCCGCTTTCTACTTCCACCGATGAATTCACTTCCTGCACACTTCCATTCTAGGGGAAACCGGTCGCGGGCGCTGCTTCAGACTTCCGCTCCGATGCTGCGCATCACTTCGCCCACCAGATAAATCGAACCCGTAATTACGACAACCGTTCCCGCCTTCGCGACCGCCCGAGCCCGCTCCACGGCATGCCGCACGTCTTCCACTGTCTCCACTTCAACGCCGGTGCGGGCCGCCGCTTGCTGAATCTCCTCGGGCGATGCCGCCCGCGGATTTTCCGGCCGGGTCGCGATCACTCGATCCGCCAGCGGAAATAGAATTTCCGTCATCTCCGAGATTGCCTTGTCGCGCATCGCGCCGAAAACAAAAATCAGCGGACGGTCTTCATACCGCTCCGAAAGGGCCGAACGCAGCGCCCACGCGCCCGCGGGATTGTGCGCTACATCGATCACCATCTCCGGCCAACCCGGGCCGCGCCGCAATGACTTGAAACCGCCCCGGCCAGCGGGTCTCGCGGATGCCGCTCTCGATGCTCTTCGCGGTGATGCCGCTGAACCCCTGCTCGATTCAATTCCACCGCCGCCGCAATCGCCAGCGCCACATTGCGCAACTGGTGCCGCCCCACTAGCGGCGTCTCCACCAGAATCTGCTCCCCCATCACCTGAAGCGGGTAGCGATATACTGAGAGCTGCCGGAGCTCGGTACCCGGTACCAGGTACTCGGGACTCGCGGGCGAAACCGGAGGCACATACGGAACCGCGTTCACCGCCCGTGCCCCCAGTTCGAGGATCGTATTTCCGATCACGTCATTGGCCTCAGGCTAGCTGCGGCAGCGTTACCACCGCGCCGCCCGGACGAATAATTCCCACTTTCTCCCGCGCAATCTCGCCCACTGTATTTCCGAGAAACTTCTGGTGATCGAGCGAAATGTCGGTAATCACGCTCACCCGCGGCTCAACCACATTCGTCGCATCCAGCCGGCCGCCCATGCCGACTTCGAGAACTGCAAGGTCAACTTTCTCTCGCGCAAAATGTTCGAAGGCAATCGCAGTCATCATTTCGAAAAAGCTGGGATGCCACGGCAACTCCGCGCGCTCCACCAACTTCTCCGCAACCCGATCCACCTCGCCGTGCAGCGATGCAAAATCGTCGTCGCTGATCTCTTTGCCGTTCACGCGAATCCGCTCGTTGATCCGCACCAGATGCGGCGAGGTGTACAGACCGGTTTTCAATCCCGATGCCCGCAGGATCGAGGCCAGCGTCGCCGCCGTCGAACCCTTGCCATTCGTGCCCGCGATCAGCACGCTCGGAAAGCGGCGCTCCGGATGATCCAGCGCTGCCAGCAGCACCCGCATGTGCGCCAGATCGAATTTGTGCGAAGGCGTCTGCGCCAGCTCGTGCCCCAGCGCAAACATGCGGGCTACTGCGGTTTCGTAGGACATGAACAAGCTCTCAGCTTTCAGCCGTCAGCTCTATCAGCTTGACTCTCAGATTATCAGCTTCAGAAGTCGGAAGATAAAGATTCAGGATTCGCTGAGGAGCTGGAAGCATGTGCTGCATCGCATGCGCGAGTGGTCTCAAGCTGACGAGCTGAAGGCTGACAGCTAACAGCTGCTCCATCCATAAAATCCAGCGCCCGCGCAATGTAAGGCTTGAGTTCCTTGCGGTGCACCACGGCGTCCAGCATTCCATGCTCCAGCAGAAATTCGCTGCGCTGAAATCCCGCCGGCAGTTTCTGGCGGATCGTCTGCTCGATCACCCGCGGCCCGGCAAACCCAATCAGCGCGCCGGGTTCGGCAATATTCAAATCACCCAGCATGGCAAACGACGCCGTCACGCCGCCCGTGGTCGGATCGGTCAGCACGGAAACATACGGAACCTTCACCTTATCCAGTCGAGCCAGCGCCGCCGAAATCTTGGCCAGTTGCATCAGGCTGATCACGCCCTCCATCATCCGCGCCCCGCCCGAAGCCGACACAATGATCAGCGGCGTCTTCGAATCCGCCGCGCGCTCCACCGCCCGCGTGATCATCTCGCCCACCACCGCTCCCATGCTGCCGCCAATGAACGCATACTCCATCACGCTGGCGATCACCGGCCGCCCCAGCAGCTTGCCCTGCGCGTTGATCACCGCATCTTTCAGCCCCGTGTCGTGCTCCGCCTGCCGCAGCCGGGACGAGTACGGCTTCAAATCCACAAATTTCAGCGGGTCGGTCGACGAGAGATTCCCGTCGAACGTCTCATATTGATTTTCGTCCAGCAGCAGCGCCAGTCTCGTCCGCGCATCGATGCGAAAGTGCTTTTCGCACTTCGGACACACATTCAAATTCTCTTCCAGATCTTTTTTCCAGATGATCTGCCGGCAGTTCTCACACTTCACCCACAACCCTTCGGTGCGGACCGTCTTCTTGCCCGAATTGTCCAGATCCCCGGATTCGCGCTTGAACCAAGCCATAAGTCAGTTCTCGAGTTGCTCAGTTCTCGGTAAAACCGTTAGCCCTCAGCTCAGAACCGCCTTTACTGAGATACTGGGAACTGCAGAACTCAATACTCGATCCCCCTCTGCGCCATCACGCCTTTTTCGTAAGCGTGCTTCACCTGCCGCATCTCCGTCACCGTGTCGGCGGCCTCGACAATTGTGGGGTGTGCGTTCCTTCCCGTCAAGATGACATGCACCATCTCGGGTTTCCTCTTCAGGCTCTCCACCACCTTGGCCGGGTCCAGCATGCCATAACTGATCGCGTAGTTGATCTCATCCAGCACCACCAGATCCCACTCGCCCGACTGGATCGCCTTCTCCCCCTCCGCCCACGCCTCTTCCACCATCTTCACATCTTCCGGATCAGGCTTCTCCGCGCCCACCTTCACAAATCCCCGTCCCATCTGCTTCATCACGAACTTGTCCCCGAAAGCTTTGACCGCATCCAGTTCCCCGTAGTGCCATGAGCCTTTCAGGAACTGCAGCATCAGCACTCGCATCCCCTGGCCCACCGCGCGCAAGGCCGTCCCCATCGCCGCGGTCGTCTTCCCTTTTCCCGGCCCAGTGTTCACGATGATGAGACCGCGGCGTACGTCTGTCATGGTTGCAGGACGCTTGATTCTACTAGAAAGAAAGTGGTCAGTGGTCAGTGATCAGTGGTCAGTCATCAAATGGCCGTGGTTATGGCGCGAGTTTCGCTGAGCCACTGACCACTGACCACTTTTTTCTGCTTTTTCCACGGAACTTACGCATCCAACCTTGCGTATTCGGGTGCAAGCAGATCTCTGTCCGCTGGCAGACTGCGGAGGTCTCACCGTGATCAACAAGATTGCGGTGTTATTGTTTTGCGTGCTCGCAGCCTTACCTGCATTTTCCGCTCAGCACGTTGCCCTTCATCCCCGACCCGGTTTCGATTCTGGCGACCAGGAAACCATTCGCCAGATCGTCGACATGGAGCGCCAGGCCAAAGAAGCCAGCCTCCGGCGCGACGCCGAATTCTCCCTGCGCACCCTCGCCGAGGACTACGTCGCCATCACCCCGCTCGGCCAGGTCACTACGAAACAGGAAACCATCTCTGCCCGCCGCAGCGGTCAACTCCGCTACGAGTCGATGAACATCACCGACATGGTCGTCCGGCTCTACGGTGATACTGCGGTCGTCACCGCCCGCGCGGACGTTAAAGGCCACCAGCTGGGCGAAGATTTCAGCGGACCGTATCGCTACACCCGCGTCTGGGTCCGCCGCAACGGACACTGGCAAACGGTCAGCTACCAGGCCACAGTCACGCAGTGAAGATCATGGCAGCCAGTTTGCCAAACGCTCATGTGGGGATAGCACGCCTCGGCTGTCTCGCCGCGTACGAGCGGCCTTTAGAGGCCGGCAAGCTGACACTGGGTCAACGGTTTGACCCTCCCGAATCCCTCCAATAAACTGAGAGATTCAGTACACCTCTAGGGTTTCAAACTTATGGCAGACAGCATTCATGTGAAGCTTCCCGACGGGAGCGTGAAGGATGTTCCCAAGGGCACGACCGCGCTCGATATTGCGAAGTCGATCAGCCCGCGGCTGGCGGATGCGGCTCTAGTGGCCAAAACTAACGGCGACCTCATCGACCTCACCCGTCCGCTTGAAAAAGATACCGATCTGCGCCTTTTGACCGAAAAAGATCCCGAGGCATTGGAAGTTTTCCGGCATTCCTCCGCGCACTTGCTGGCGGCGGCCGTGCTGGAACTTTTTCCCGAGACCAAGCTCGGCCACGGTCCGGCGACCGAGAGCGGATTCTTCTACGATTTCTACCGGCCTACCGCCTTCACTCCGGAGGATCTGGAAAAAATCGAGAAGAAGATGCAGGAACTGGTGCAGCAGAATATCCCGTATGCGCGCGAGTTTCTGCCTCGCGACCAGGGGCTCGCGGAGTTCAAAAAAGAAGGCGACTTCATGAAGTGCCATTTCATCGAGCAATTCACCAAGCCCGATGAAAAGATTTCGATCTACCGCACCGGCAAGTTTGTCGATTTTTGCCGCGGGCCTCATATCCCTTCGACCGGGAAGATCAAGGCGTTCAAGCTGCTCAACATTGCGGGCGCGTACTGGCTGGGCGATGAGAAGAATCCGCAACTGCAGCGCATTTACGGGACTTCATTCTTCTCGAAAAAAGATCTCGACGCTCACCTGCAGCAGGTTGAAGAGGCGAAGAAGCGCGACCATCGCGTGCTGGGCCAGCAGCTCGATCTGTTTTCGATTCAGGAACTGGCCGGGCCGGGGCTGATTTTCTGGCATCCCAAGGGCGGCATCATCCGCAAACAGATGGAAGACTGGATGCGCGAGGAGTACTTGAAACGCGGCTACTCGCTGGTCTACACGCCGCATGTGGCGCGGCGGCAGTTGTTCTTTACCTCGGGGCACGAGGGCTATTACTCGCAGAACATGTTCGACGCCATGGAACTCGACGACGCCGAATACCGGCTGAAGCCGATGAATTGTCCCGGCCACATTTTGATTTACCGGGACTCGCTGAAGTCGTATCGCGATCTGCCGGTGCGGCTGGGCGAACTGGGAACGGTCTACCGCTACGAGCGTTCAGGAGTGATGCACGGCCTGTTGCGCGTGCGCGGGTTTACCCAGGATGACGCGCACATTTTCTGCACGCCCGAGCAGATTGAAGACGAGATTGCCAGTTGCCTCGAATTTGCCCTGGATGTGCTGAAGGATTTTGGCTTCGACAAGTTCCAGACCGAGCTTTCAACGTGGAATCCTGACGACCGCAAGAATTTCGTGGGCAGCGAAGAGCAATGGATCCACGCCACCGAATCGCTCAAGAAGGTGCTGGAGCGCCGGAAGATCGAGTACAAGACCATCCCCGGCGAGGCGGCATTTTACGGACCGAAGATTGACATCAAGCTGGTGGATGCCATCGGACGATTGTGGCAGCTCTCGACGGTGCAGTTCGACTTCAACCTGCCGCAGCGCTTCGGCCTGGAGTACGTCGCCGAAGATGGTTCGCGCAAGCAGCCGGTGATGGTGCATCGCGCGCTGTTACGGTTCGGTCGAGCGATTCTTCGGCGTGCTGATCGAGCACTACGCGGGCGCGTTCCCGGTGTGGCTGTCGCCGGTGCAGGTGGCGATGATCCCCATCAGCGAGCGCCATGCGGAGTATGCGAACAAAGTCGCGGATCAGCTCAAGGCCATCGGCGTGCGCGTGGAAGTGGATGCGCGCAACGAAAAGATGAATGCCAAGATCCGCGAGCACGCCATGCAGAAGGTGCCGTTCCTGTTGGTCGTCGGAGATAAAGAAGCCGAAGCCGGCAAGGTGAACGTGCGCACTCGCGGGAAAGAGAAAACCGAGGACATGGCGGCGGCGGAGTTCGTGGAGAAGATCAAGAAGCTGATCGCGGAAAAGAGTCCAGTACTCTAGACGCTCATGATGGACAGCCGCCTGGGAATTCCGAGCGCGCTGCCGTTCGACATCTCTAGGTACGCTGGGCATTCCATTCTTCGGCGGTGATTTCCCAGATTTCTGTAGGTAAGCGTCCGGAGACGTATTCATGCTCCTCCCTCGCAACCAGGCGCATACCGGCTTTTTTCCGAGATGCGGCGGGATGCAGTGTTGGCAGCCGCCTTGGGAGCCCGCAGCACCGGAAATTTGAGGGTGTTAAACCAGAAGTCGGTAACGGCTTCGCAAGCCTCGGTCATGAGGCCTTGTCCGTGCCAGGGCAATCCCAGCCAGAATCCACGATTGATCTTTTTACCTTTGAGCAGGGCTATGCAGCCCGATCAGCCGATCCGGTTCCGTTTTCAACCTGAGCGTCCAATGCCACTGATCCCCGCGATCCACGGCAGGAAGAGCTGCATCGCGATAGTAGGTGTAGGCGCCGTCCGGCGGATAGGGCCAGGGAACCGTATTCGAGAGATAGCGAACGATCTCCCAATGCGGAAACAGAAGCTGCGCCTGCGGGGCGTCGGCGAGCTCCAATGGACGCAAGAAGAGGCGCGTAGTTTGAAGATGAGGAACCACGTGTTCAAAAT
Source organism: uncultured Acidobacteriaceae bacterium (assembly GCA_963850165.1). GTDB lineage: Bacteria > Acidobacteriota > Terriglobia > Terriglobales > Acidobacteriaceae > Sulfotelmatobacter. The sequence goes on from CAWKKK010000003.1 coordinate 128,602, forward strand.
GATAACGCAGATGCTGTGGACATCTTCTTGCGCGCCGCGCCAAGTGAATGCCGCCGATGTACCATACTTCCGTGCACGCACTCGCAGAGCGCGTATTGGCCATACCAAGCGCGAGGAACTTCTGCGGGCCGGAGACCGGGTTGGCGTCGCGGTTTCGGGCGGGATTGATTCGGTTGCGCTTCTTCGCCTGCTGATCGAGTTGCGCCACGAACTCGGCATCGTTCTCTCCGTCGTTCATTTCAACCACAAGCTGCGCGGGGCGGAGTCTGACGCAGATCAGGAATTTGTCGAGAACCTGGCGCGCGAGCATGGGTTGGAGTTTTCATAGCCACAGCGGCGATGTGAAGCAGCTTGCCGCGGAAGAACACTCTGGCGTGGAAGCTGCTGCGCGCGAGTTGCGGTATGGATTCTTTCGTTCGCTTCTAGAATCGGCTGAGGGTCCCGAGATCGAGCCACAGGTCCCTGAGGGGTTTAAGCCCGAGTCCTTAGCGGAGCGTAACGGCACCCTTCGGCTTCGCTCAGGGCAGGCTCCTAAAGCCATGCCCTTCCCGAACCCTCCCTTAGACAAGATCGCCACCGGGCACACGCTCGACGATCAGGCTGAGACCGTGCTCATGCGGCTGATTCGCGGTACTGGAATGCGAGGGCTCGGGGGAATCTATCCGCGGATCGTTGTCGAGCACGAGATGGGGACGGCCACGGCGAGATCATCCGCCCGCTGCTGGGAATCCGGCGGCGCGAACTCGAAGAGTATCTTACCGATCTCAAGCAGCCCTGGCGGGAAGATTCGACCAACGCCGACGCCAAATTCACCCGCAACCGCGTGCGCAGTCTTGTGCTTCCGTCTGCTGGAGCGGGAGTTCAATCCCGCCGTGGTCGAGAGTTTCGCCGAACTGGCGGAGATCGCCCGCGACGAAGAAGATTACTGGGAGAACGAAATCTCCGGCTGGCTGGGAACGGTAGTGCAATGGTCCGAACCTGATTGGACGCGCGATGTGCAAGACGTGAGTTTTGTCCAGATCGAGCCGGTGGGGGGCGGCCCGTCGGAGTGTTTGCCGATGGATTTAGGGTTGAGAATGCGGATCGCGGACGCGCCGTGGCTGGTGATGAATGCTTCGGTGAGCCGGCCATGGCTGCTCACCGAGCCACGGGCAGTGCAGAGAAGAGTACTCAAGGCGATCGGCGAGCAGGCGGGGATTCCGCTGGAGTTCAAGCACATCGAAGAAATCCTTCACTTCGCGGCCGAGGACGGTCCCAACGGGCAAAGAGTTGTCGCTTCCCCTCGGCTGGAAAATTCGCCGAGAGCCGGAGGCCGTGGTGTTTCTCACGCCTGACCTGCGGCGGCGGCAGGATCCGGTTCCGGACTACGAGTATGCGCTGGCAGTACCTGGGCGCGTCCTGGTATTTGAATTCGCGGCAACCATCGAAGCTCTGCGCGTCGCTCCCGAGTCGCAGCCCGCGGAGTATAATCCGCAGCAACTTCTTCGCGCCGATCTTTTGCCGGAGCAATTGATCGTGCGGAACTGGCGTCCGGGAGACCGGTTCTGGCCGGCTCATACGAAGTCGCCAAAGAAGATCAAAGAACTGCTTCAGGAAAAGCACGCGGCGCAGCCCGGAGCGCAGGCTTTGGCCCGTCGCCGTGAGCGGAGACGAGATCATCTGGATGCGCGGTTTCCCGGTCCCCGCGAAGTTGCGCGCCAACGCGGGCGAGCAAGCGGTGCTGATCCAGGAGATGCCGTGGGAAGTCGAGGAGCACTCGATTTAGGAGGGCAAGTCACTTCATGAACCAGCCGAGAGCCGAGGCACTTCGCCAGGTCATTGCCGCCGAGCAGATCCAGAAGCGGGTAAAGGAACTCGCCCGTCAGATCTCCGACGACTACCGCGGACAAACCATCCAGGCGCTCGCCGTCCTCGAGAACGCGTTCATCTTCATGGCCGACCTGGTCCGGGCGCTGGAGGTTCCGGTAGTCTGCCAGTTCATCAAGCCGAAATACAGCAAGCAGCCAGCACGTCCAGCCAGCAGGAGGGCAGCCAGACGGGCGAGATTGTGGAGATATTCTTCAGCCATGAACCAGACATTCGCGGCCAGCACATCCTGCTGGTCGAGGGCCTTGTGCATTCCGGCGTGACCAGCGAGTTCCTGATGAACGACTTGCGGGCGCGAGGCGCAGCCTCGGTGAAACTGGTGACGCTGCTCGACCGCCAGTCCGCCCGCCGTGTGGCCCTGCAGCCGGATTATTTCGGCTTTCTGGTGGATGAGGCTTTCCTCGTGGGCTATGGGCTGGGCGCGGTGGAGCAGACTAACCGCAATGTTCCCTACCTGGCTGCAATCCCAGTCCCGCAAATGACTTAAGTTATGCAGCGGCCGACGCGCCTTTTTCCTCGGGAAAAGGTAGAATAGTGTCTTTAGGGATTTTCCCTATCGAAATTGGCCGAGCGGCATCTAAACTAGTAGCAGGAGCCTCGGGTTTCGCGCATAGCAGTCCGGAGCCCGGTTTTTTCAGGAGCTTTTGGTGAATTCAACAGTAAAGACCGTACTCTTCTGGGTGGGGATTGGAGTGTCTGCCCTTGTGTTGTGGACCGTGATTCAGCAGGGCCGCAACGGGCAGAAGGACGCGGAAATCAATTTCTCCCAGTTCATGTCTGACGTGGATCAGGGCAAGGTGCATGAAGTCACCGTGGACGGCATGCAACTGCGCGGCAAATTCAGCGACAATTCCGCCTTCCATACCACGGTTCCGGCGAACTATCCCGACATGATCAAGTCGCTCCAGACCAAGGGCGTCGCCATGACCTTCCGGGACGCTAACAGCGGAAGCTGGCCGCTGCAGTTGCTTGGCACCTGGGCGCCTCTGATTCTGCTGGGTGCGTTGTGGTTCTTCATGATCCGGCAGATGCAGACCGGCGGCAACAAAGCGCTGTCGTTCGGCAAGAGCCGGGCGCGGCTGCTTTCGATGCAGCAGAAAAAAGTTACGTTCAAAGACGTGGCTGGGGTGGAAGAGGCCAAGGAAGAGCTGCGCGAGATTATCGAATTCCTGCGCGAGGCGCAGAAGTTCCAGAAACTTGGCGGCAGGATTCCGAAGGGTGTGCTGCTGGTCGGACCTCCGGGAACCGGTAAGACGCTTTTGGCGCGAGCCGTCGCCGGCGAAGCGAACGTTCCATTCTTCTCTATCTCCGGCTCGGACTTTGTGGAGATGTTCGTGGGCGTCGGCGCCAGCCGCGTGCGCGACTTGTTCGAGCAAGGCAAAAAGAATGCGCCCTGCATCATTTTCATCGACGAGATTGACGCCGTCGGAAGACATCGTGGCGCGGGCCTCGGCGGCGGGCACGACGAGCGCGAGCAGACGCTGAATCAGTTGCTGGTCGAGATGGACGGCTTCGAATCCAATGAGGGCGTGATCCTCATGGCGGCGACGAACCGGCCCGATGTGCTGGATCCGGCATTGCTGCGGCCCGGACGCTTTGACCGGCGCGTGGTAGTGAGCCGTCCCGATGTGCGCGGGCGCGAGGAAATCCTGCGCGTGCATACTCGCAAGATTCCTCTCGCTGAGGATGTCGATCTTTCGGTGCTGGCGCGCGGTACTCCGGGATTTTCCGGCGCCGACCTCGCCAACATGGTGAACGAAGCGGCACTGGCCGCGGCTCGACAGAACCGCAAGGCTGTGCTGATGTTCGACTTCGAAGTCGCCAAAGACAAAGTTCTGATGGGCGTGGAACGCAAGTCGCTGATCCTTTCCGACGAGGAAAAGAAAGTCACCGCCTTCCACGAAGCTGGACACGCCTTGGTCGCGGCTAAGCTGCCGGGCTCTGACCCGGTGCATAAAGTCACGATCATTCCGCGTGGCATGGCATTGGGCGTGACCATGCAGTTGCCGGTGGATGACCGGCACAACTACACCCGGGAATATCTGAAGACCGATCTGGCGATTCTGATGGGCGGTCGTCTGGCCGAGGAATTGTTCCTCAACCAGATGAGCACCGGCGCGGGAAACGACATCGAGCGGGCCACGGAAATGGCGCGCAAGATGGTGTGCGAGTGGGGCATGAGCGATCTTGGTCCGCTCACCTTCGGCAAGAAAGAAGAGCAAATATTCCTGGGCCGCGAGATCAGCCAGCACCGCGACTACAGCGAAGACACCGCCATCAAGATTGATAATGAAGTCCGCAAGCTCGTGAACCAGGGATACGAAACGGCCAAGGGTATTCTGGAAGGCAACCGCGACACGCTGCAGAAGATTGCGGCGGCTTTGCTGGAGCGCGAAGTGCTCGATGCCTCCGAAGTGCTGCTGCTGGTTGACGGCAAGGAACTGCCTCCGATGAAGTCTCCTTCGAAGCCCGACGACGGCGTGCAGCAAGTATTGAAGCCGGAGCCAGGACGGGGAATCGTCAAGGGCGGAGAAAGTCCGGCGCGGGCGTAGTTCTGAGTAGTAGAGACGTAGCTTGCTACGTCTAGGCAGCGCCAGAGATGTTGGTACCAGATAAGGGCGGCCCAAAGGTCGTCCTTGATCTTTTGGTAAGAATTATCCGTTCACGATGCTCATCATGTGTTCGGGATAGCGAAGGCCGGCGGCCGCGCCCGCGGGAAAGATCTCGTCGATCCGACGCATATCTTCCTCGGTAAGCTTCACGTCGATTGCGGTGACGTTCTCCTCAAGATACTTGCGGCGCTTGGTTCCCGGGATGGGGACGATGTTCCTGTCCTGAGCCAACACCCACGCCAGCGCCAGTTGCGATGGCTTGCAGCCTTTCTCCCTCGCGATTTCTTCGATCTCGTGCACGAGGTCGAGATTCTTCTGGAAGTTTTCTCCCTGAAATCGCGGAGAAGATCTGCGGTAGTCGTCTTCCGGAAAATCCTCGAAGCGCGTGAACTGCCCGGTGAGAAAACCGCGGCCCAGCGGGCTGTAAGCCACAAAGCCAATGCCAAGTTCGCGGCAGGTGCCGAGGAGTTCATCTTCCGGTTCGCGGCTCCAGAGGGAGTATTCGGTTTGCAACGCGGTGATCGGATGAACCTTCACGGCGCGGCGCAAAGTCTGCGGCGAGGCTTCGGAAAGCCCGATGTGGCGGATTTTTCCTTCCTGCACAAGCTGCGCCATTGCGCCCACGGTTTCTTCGATGGGCGTGGTGGGATCGACGCGATGCTGGTAATAAAGATCGATGGTCTCGACGCCCAGCCGCCTCAGGCTGCCTTCACATGAGCGGCGCACATAATCAGGCTTGCCATTGATCCCGCGCAGCGCGGGGTTTGCCGGGTCGCGGACGATTCCGAATTTTGTCGCCAGCACAACCTGATCGCGCTTGCCTTTGATCGCGCGTCCCACCAGTTCTTCATTCTTGTACGGCCCGTAGATATCCGCGGTATCGAGAAAGTTGATGCCAAGTTCGAGGGCGTGGTGAATAGTGGCGATGGATTCGTCGTCATTGCGTCCGCCGTAAAACTCCGACATACCCATGCAGCCCAGGCCCAGCGCCGAGACTGTGAGACCACTCCGTCCAAGTTGACGGAATTGCATAATGATCTCCTCTGCACCCGGAGAACTTTACTGAATTATGACGTGGTAATTAATAGATGCGGATCAACGGCTTCTGGGATTCAGTGACATTGCCAATGTGGCGCGCCGGCACTCCAGCGTTCTGCAATTCGAAGACGAGCTTCTGGCAATCATCCTCGGCAATCGAAACGAGAAGTCCGCCGGCAGTCTGAGGGTCGAAGAGCAGCGTCTTGAGTTCGGCGCGGATTTCCGCTTCGTAGCCGACCACGCATTCGGCGAATTCACGGTTGGCCACCAGCCCGCCGGGTACATGGCCCGCGCGAATACACTCCAAAGCTCCGGGCAGAATCGAAATATCCTTCGAAAAGAATCGCAACGAGACATTGCTTGCCAGCGCCATCTCGCGCGCATGCCCGATCAGGCCAAACCCGGTAACATCAGTCAAGGCGTGAACCAGAAATTTCCCCTGCTGAATTATTTCCGCAGCACGCTTGTTCAAAGTAGTCATCGACTGCACCGCGGCATCAATCCACGCCGGTTCAGCTCTGCTCTTCTTGATCGCCGTAGAAATCACGCCCGTACCCAAGGCCTTGGTGAAGATGAGAGCATCGCCCGGCCGAGCCCCGGCGTTGGTGAGAACTTTCTTGGGATTGATTAGTCCAGTAACCGCGTATCCAAACTTAGTTTCCTCGTCGCGAATGCTGTGGCCGCCGATCACCGTGCATCCGGCTTCGACCATCTTCGACAATCCACCGGCGAGGATACGTTCCAGAATTTCCAGCTCCGCCTTCTCCGGAAAACACACCAAAGCCAGCGCGGTGAGCGGCTTTCCGCCCATCGCGTAAATATCGCTCAATGCATTCGTCGCTGCGATCTGCCCAAAAACATACGGATCGTCCACCACCGGCGTGAAAAAATCGACGGTCTGCACCAGTGCCTGGTCAGGCGCAATTTGATACACTCCGGCGTCGTCGGCGTGATCAAAGCCGACTAGAACATTGGGGTCGTGTTGCCGGGCTAATTTCCCAAGCACCGTGTCCAGCGCCGCTGGACTCAGCTTGGACGCTCAACCCGCAGCTTTCACCGACTCCGTAAGGCGGAATGGCTTGCCATCGGCCATGCAGTCATTGTACCGAGTCGCAGAGCGCACGAGGATTATGTACCACGGAGTCTCAGAGTCACGGAGAAATCAAGAGGAACATTGAATCCAAAGCCAGGAATTCCTCTGTGACTCTGTGTCTCCGTGGTGAAACGGCGCTACTTCACCGCAACATCCACAACCCGGATGTCAGGATAGGCATGATTCCACTGCGCGGATATGCTCTCAAACGTCAGCCGAAAAGTCGTGCTCTGCCCCGGCCCCAGCGGCGAGACGCTGAAGTCCACCGCTTCCGGATACGGTCCGGTGGTTTTCAGTGCCTGCAGAGGAATCTCCTCCCGCTGCGCGAGTTGCCCCATGTCATCTTTGAAATTGACCTCGACCATGACATGAGTGACGGTCTTCCCGCCCGAATTAGTGACGCTTCCGTCAACGTAGCTCACCGTGGCTCCAACAAAATTTTCCGCGGCGCTCATTTTCAAATCGGAAAGCTTCAGGTTCGTGGCATAAGCAGGCGGTCCCGACGCGCTCTTCGGCTGGCTCCGAAGCAGCACCGCCAGAATCACGGCGACCACCATCACCACCGCCACCGCGATCGCGATAGTCCGCCGGCTGGAATCAGGTTCTTCGCCGACGCGAGTTGGCTGCATGAGCCCGCCCATGATCGGAATTGTAGATGGTTGAGTTTTGATTGTCGATTTGCCTCAGCGATCAGGACCCGACCACCACCAACCGAATTGTCTGCAACGGCCCCAATCCGGTAGAATAGAAGTTCCGGCGAAGCCCTCTGAAAGGATCTGTAGCAGTCATGGCACAACAGTGTGATATCTGCGGCAAAAAGCCGCAATCAGGAAACCGCATCAGCCACGCCCACAACGTCACCAAGCGGCGCTGGAACGTCAACCTCCGCCCGGTGCACGCCCGCGTAGGCGCCACTACCAAGCGCATGCGCGTATGCACGTCCTGCCTGCGCAGCGGCAAAGTGGTCAAAGCGTAGGGAGCAGCACAGGTTTTGATCTACCCTGTGTTCCCCGTGTCCTCTGTGGTAAAGATCTTCTACTGCACGCCCAGCAACTTGATGTCGAAGATCAATGTAGCGTTGGGCGGGATGACGGGCGGATAACCGTCCGCCCCATAACCAAGTCCCGGCGGAATCCGCAACTGGCGCTTGCCGCCAACCCTCATTCCGGCAACTCCTTCTTCCCATCCCTTGATCACTTCGCCGTTTCCGATCGTGAAATCGAAAGGCTTCCCCGCATCGACTGAACTGTCGAACTTCTTGCCCGTAGTAAGCCAGCCCGTATAGTGCACGCGCACATGGCTGCCTTCTTTAGCCACCTCGCCGTTGCCCACCCGAATCTCCCAGTACTGCAGCCCCGAATCCGTCTTCACTCCGTCGCCGGTAACTTTAGTGGGCGCGTCGGTGTTCGGGGTCGGGGACTTCTTGGTCCCGCTCTGCGCCAGGACGAACCCTGCCGTCATCGCTAAAACGATGGCCAGCGCCGCAAGATACTTCGCCATGTTTCCTCCTGCAAGAACATCTTACCCATAAGAAGCAGAGAGATGCACATAGGTTTTCCCGGGTTACCCCGTGATCCCCCGTGCCCTCTGTGTTTAAGGTTTCTCCTTACTCCAGCGCGATCACATCGATCTCCACCAGCACGTCCTTAGGCAGCCGCGCCACTTCAACGGTAGATCGAGCCGGCGGAGCAGAACTGAAATATTTGCCATAGACCTGGTTCATGGCGGCGAAGTCGTTCATGTTCTTAAGAAAAACCGTAGAGCGGACAACTTTCCCCAGCCCGCTGCCCGCTGCTTCCAGAATCTCCGACAGATTGCGCAGCACGCGCTCAGTCTGCGCCGCCACATCGCCGGCAACAACCTGCTGCGTAGAAGGATCAATAGCGATCTGCCCGGAAGTAAACACGAATCCGTTAGCCTTGATGGCCTGCGAGTAAGGCCCGATCGCCTCAGGAGCGTCTTTGGTAGAAACAACGTCGCGCATAAATAGTAACCAGTGGTCGGTGATCAGTGGCCAGTGGTCAGTAAAACCCACCGAACATCAATTAACTCAAATTGATCAGCAAAGGTCAATCTGAAGACGGTTTCACTGACCACTGACCACTGAGCACTGATCACTGCCCACTGCTCTAAAGCTTTGCGAGACGCCAGCCGATAGAGAGATTAGGGAACGCTCATTCGCCGAGACGCAGTGCTCAATATGGAAAACGAGATGAAGTCAACGCTGATTAACGAACGCGTCCTCGGCAGCCGGGGAAGCCTCGCCGGCGATGCTCCGAACTCCAAATCCAAGCTTCCAAGTCGGGCTAGCCCGCATTAACCAGGAATTATGGCTGGTGCTTTCTCTCTTCGTGATCGCGGGCCTGTTCAATTGGCTGGTGGCCTCTCACCGCATGATCCTCGGTCTATACACCTTGCCCACCATCTTCTCGGCGTATGTTTATGGCCGCAGGCACGCCGTGCTAACCGCCAGCGCCAGCATCTTCATGGTCCTCATCCTTCTGTGGAAGGAGACTGGGCTCGTTGCCGGGTCAGCTCCATTTGCGTTGAACTACGACCAATGGTCCGAACTCGTCACCTGGGCATGCCTGCTTCTGATCACGGCGTACGCGATGGGAACTCTGTGTGACAAAAAAGAACGTCACATGGGCGAACTCCGCCAGACTTACTTCCGCCTCCTGACGATTCTGCAGCAGTTCATCTCGAACGACAAATACACCCACAACCACTCGTACCGCGTAGCGTTGTACGCCTCATCCATCGCCGCTCGCATGGGCTTTGACCAGGATCGTATCGACGATGTCCGTGCCGCGGCTCTGCTGCATGACGTCGGCAAGCTCGAAACCAGCCGCGAACTCCTGCACAAAGCCGCCAGCCTCACCCCGGAGGAGATGGCCGGAAATGCGCAAGCACGTCCAAAAGGGAGTCGCCCTGCTCGAACCAGTCGGAGGATCGTTGCGCCGGGTGCTCCCCATTATTCTTGCTCACCATGACAAGTTCGACGGCTCGGGATACGGTCCCGCCAAAGGTGCCGAGATCCCCATCGAAGCCAGAGTATTGGCCGTGGCCGATGCCTATGACACCTTAACCAGCGATCGCCCCTATCGCCGCGCAGTCACCCCGTTTGAAGCCCGGCAGATCATCGTATCCAGCGCGGGATCAAATTTCGACCCCGCCGTAGTGGACGCGTTCGTCAGCGCCTTCGAGCATGGAGAGATGGAAATCCCCGAGGCCCTGGTCGTATGAGGGACGCCCTATGAGGGATGCCGTATCCGGGATGTCGTATGAAGCATGCTGTACGAGTAACGCCGTATGAGTGACGCCCTGGCCCACGCAACTGGATCGCTCAAAGAAAAGACTGCATCGAGAACGAAACCATCTTTCAGCGGCCATCGGAGTTCGCGTCCTGCTGGTAAGCGGCGACATTCAGACCATCGATACTCTTTGCGAGTCGATGGAAAAGATGGCGATGCACGTCGATGTCTGCTCCGACTTCTCCTCCGCCGCCAGCAAACTTTGCCATTCCAAGTTCGAAGCCTTGGTAGTCGACTTCAAGGAAAGAGCCGAAGCCCTCGACCTGCTCAAAAAATCCCGCCAAATGACGTCGCACAAGGCCGCCGTCGTGTTAGCCATCCTGAACAGCAACGACGAAATGCCCGCCGCATTCCGCGCCGGAGCCAGCTTCGTGCTGGTCAAACCGCTGTCGACAACCGTCCTGATGCGCACTCTCCGAGTGTCCTATCCCGCTGATGGTGAACGAAAAGAGGCGATCCTTCCGATGTCCCGTGCAGATTCCCGTCTATGTTTCAATCGGCTCCCAGCCCGAGTTCATGGCCACGTCCATCAATATCAGCGAGGTCGGCATCGCCCTAACCGGCTCAACCGGCTTGCAAGTCGGCGACAGAGTAGCCCTGCGCCTGACCCTACCCCACACCCGAGACGCCGCGAAAATAACCGCGGAAGTCTGCTGGCGCGACCCCGCAGGACAAGCCGGAATGGAATTCGTCCATGTCTCCCCCGCGTTAAAGGAACAATTAGTTTCCTGGCTAGCCGCCCGCCTCGAAGAATACCTACCCGATGAAACCGCAACTCTGAAACGCTGAAAGTGGCCGGGTGGCCCATTCAAGCCGTCTTTTGGCTTGAGTGGGGCAGTTCCACCGCCGGACACATTTTCCCCGCCGCTCGTTCGCGTTTTCGCGCTGTCCATTCCGACTCGATTTCGACCCGTCCCTCACAGCCAGTTGCGTAGTGACGAAAACTGCCCCACTCCCAATCTTCAGGACGTTCGCATAACCCCGCCTTCACCGGATTGCGGTGAATGTAACGCAGCGTTTCCACAAACTGCGGATAATCTCGAATATTGCGATCGTAGTACCTCTTTTGCCAGAAATGCTCCGCGTCGCCAATCAAACGCCGCGACACACCCTGCTTCAACGACTTCAACGCATCGGCCAGTGCGTGCGGGACCGGTGGCCCATTTAATCCGACAGGTGGCCCATTCAAGCCGTCTTTTGGCTTGAGTGGGGCACTTCCACCACTGTCACCATCCCGCTGCGGTTCGCTGAGCAGCAGATGCACATGCTCCGGCATGACCACATACCCGTAAACCTGAAGCCTGAAACTGCGCCGCACCCGCTCCAAGGCTGCTTCGAATATTCGCCGGCTTTCGTCGTTGGTAAATAAACGGCGGCGATGGTAACAGCAGAAAGTGACGAAATGACTCTGCCCGCTGTGCTGAAATCGCGTGAGTCCCCATGGCATGAGGACACTCTAGCTCTTTCGCCGGACCAAGCCTGTGACATCTGAACATCCCCACTCAAGCCAAAGCCTGGCTTGAGTGGGCCACCTGCCGCAGGACCGGATCGGGATGAGTGAATTACTCAAATGGTGCTTTGGAGCAGCATTTTCGCAGCTTATATGACAGACTCAAAGAATCTGGGTGCGGACGTGTCATCCGACAACATCGTCAATGTGGAGGCCGACGGCTTGGCTTATAACAACGTCGGACTGTGGACCGAAGCGAAGCACCGGCTGGTCGGATACTATGCGGCCCCTCTTTTCGGCTGGGATGAAGGACAAATGGGAGAAGCGGATCTATATCGAGTTGTACGCCGGGGCCGGCTACAGCCGCATTCGCAACACAGAGAGAGTGATCGCCGGATCCCCTATTCAGGCTCTCACGCTCAAAGTTCCCTTTGATCGGTACATATTTTGCGAACAGGATCCCGAAAAACTGGAGGCGCTGCGCGTTCGCGTCGGGCGTCACGCCCCTTCAGCAGATGTCGTTTTCATTCCCGAAGACTGCGACACCAACGTCGATAAGATCTCTGCGGCCATTCCTCGGTTTTCCTCAATCCACAAAGTCCTCAGCCTCTGCTTCGTGGATCCCAATGACATCGGCATCAAGTTCGCCACCCTCCAAAGCCTAGCGCGAAACTATGTCGATTTTATTGTTCTGTTGGCGTTGTACATGGACGCCCTTCGTGCTGAGCAGCACTACGTCAAGAACCCTTCAAAGATCAACCAGTTGCTAGGGTCTTCGTCATGGCAGGATCGCTGGGCAGAAGCTAAACAGAAAGGCGGGGACTTCCCGCGATTCCTGGCTGAGGAGTTCACAGGTAGCATGGCGACGCTGGACTATATCCCCCCACCGTTCTATGCAATGCGCAAAATATTTTTCTACGAGAAGAACTATCCCCTTTATGCGCTTGGGATGTTCTCGCGTCATCCGCTAGCATATACACTTTGGGAAAAGGCCCTCAGGGGCAGCGACGATCAACTGGACTTATTCTGAGCGCTATGTCACTCAATTCAGAAATCGAATGGACCGACGCGACCTGGAACCCAGTCCGTGGCTGCACAAAGATCAGCCCCGGCTGCAAGCATTGCTATGCTGAGACGTTCGCGGAGCGCTTTCGCGGAGTCAAGGGGCATCCCTACGAGCAGGGATTCGACTTGCGCCTAGTCCCTACCAAACTGACGGAGCCATTCTCTTGGCGCGCCTCGAAGCTCGTCTTTGTGAACTCGATGAGCGACCTGTTCCAGGATGGGGTGCCTGACGATTACATCGAGGCAGTTTGCAGAGTCATGGTCAAAGCGAATTGGCACACCTTCCAAGTCCTCACGAAAAGATCGGCCAGAATGAGGGAACTGTTGAACGGACGACTGCGCTTCGCCGCCGCGCAAGAGCACATCTGGTGGGGAGTCAGCGTCGAGGATCAGAAGTATGGTCTACCGCGAATCACCGATCTTCAACGAGCGCATGGAACCGTCCGCTTCCTTTCGATCGAGCCGCTGCTTGAAGACCTGGGTACCTTCGATCTTTCCGGCATCAACTGGGTAATTGTCGGAGGCGAAAGCGGACCGGGCGCTCGAAAGATGCAGGAAAAGTGGGTAGTCTCGGTGCGCGATCAGTGCCGCGAATCGGCGGTTCCATTCTTCTTCAAACAATGGGGCGGCGTAAGGAAGGCTAAGAATGGCAGGCTACTCGAGGGCGAGACCTACGATGAATATCCGCCCCGAGTTCCTTCACCGATTCCCGAGAAGTCGAGCTGTTTGGCGTACGCTCGCGAGATACTGGGTTCGCTCCAACAGATCGTACCGGCAAGCGCGCTGGTCCCATCTACTGCCTGACGCGTCCACCAGACGCTCCTACTGACCACTAGCCACTGACCACTGCCCTCTAGATCTTCTGCAACCTCTGCACCTCATGCACGCCAGGAATCTTCCGCAGCCCAGCCATAATCTGCTCAAGGTGTTTGAGGTCTGAGATGTCGAGCACAATCTCCACGCTGGCCTGGCTGTTTTCGGTACGCGCTCCAATATTTCGTATATTACTCTGAGCATCCCCAATTACACTGGTAATGCTTTTGAGCATACCGAAACGATCGTCGCAATAAACCGTCAGCTTCACCGGATAAGCCGTGGGCGTCGTCTCATCCCGCGCCCACTCCACATCGATCCGCCGTTCTGGTTCGTACATCAGGTTGGTCACGTTAGGACAGTTCACCGCGTGCACCGCCACACCCTTGCCGCGAGTGATGTAACCGACAATGCTCTCTCCGCGAATAGGATTGCAACAGCGCGCGCGGTAGACCAGCATATCTCCCTGGCCCTTGACCATGATCGCGTTGTGATCGCCAAATACACGCCGCACCACGCTGGCAATCGCGCCCGGCGTGTTCGAGAGTCCCTCGGCTTCAATGTCGCCCGCCATCGAAGGCGTCGCCCCCGCCGGCAACAGCCGCGCCAGCACCTGCCTCGCAGAATATTTTCCGTAGCCAATGCCCGACATAAGGTCGTCGACTTTGCCGAGTCCGTATCCCGTGGCAACCTTGAGCAGTTCTTCATCTTTGATTTCTTTCAGAGCGATGCGGTACTTGCGCGCTTCTTTCTCAATCACCTTGCGACCGATTTCAATCGCTCGCTCCCGCTGATGCACGTTGAGCCAGTGCTTGATCTTGTTGCGCGAGCGCGACGACTTCACCAACCCAAGCCAGTCGCGGCTCGGCTTGTGTCCCGCCTGCGTAAGGATCTCGACAATGTCTCCGGAGTGCAGCTTGTGACGCAGCGGCACCATGCGTCCGTTTACCTTGGCTCCAACGCAAGTGTGCCCGACTTCAGTGTGAATCGTGTAAGCAAAGTCGACGGGAGTAGCGTCGCGCGGAAGCACCACCACTTTGCCTTTGGGTGTGAACGTGTAAACCTCTTCGGGATAGAGATCGACTTTCAGCGCCGTAAGAAATTCATTGGGATCGCTCACGTCCCGCTGCCACTCGACCACCTGCCGCAGCCACGCCAGGCGCTGCTCATCCTGCGCCGACACCGGGCCGTCTTTATATTTCCAGTGCGCCGCGATGCCTTCCTCCGCCATCTTGTGCATCTCTTCGGTGCGAATCTGAATTTCAAAAGGCGTTCCGTCTTCGGTGATCACGGAGGTGTGCAGCGATTGGTAGAAGTTTGGCCGCGGCATGGCGATGAAATCTTTGATGCGCCCCGGCACTGGCCGCCAGATGTTGTGAATGATGCCGAGCACGGCGTAGCAATCCTGCAACGAGCGCGTGATGATGCGCATGGCAAACAGGTCGTAGACCTGGTCGACGGAAATACGCTGGCGCTGCAGCTTCTTGTGGATCGAGAACAGGCGCTTGATGCGGCTCTCCACCTTGGCCTGGATGCCCGCCTCTTTCAACTTATCATCGATGATCGCCTGCATTTTGGCGAGAAAAGCTTCGCCCTGTTTGCGGCGCGCGTTGACAGCTTTCTCCACCTGTTCATAGCCCGCGGGATCGAGAAAGCGAAAGCCAAGGTCTTCAAGCTCGCCGCGAATCTTTCCCATGCCTAATCGGTGCGCGATGGGCGCGTAGATCTCGAGTGTCTCCTCGGCGATTTTGTGCTGGCGCTCGGGCTGCAGGTGCTCGAGCGTCCGCATGTTGTGCAGGCGGTCGGCCAGCTTGATGAGCACCACGCGAATGTCGTCAACCATCGCGAGCATCATCTTGCGCAGGTTTTCCGCCTGCGCTTCTTCGCGCGTGGCGAAATCTATCTTGCTGATCTTGGTGACGCCTTCGACGATGTGCGCGACCTGCTCGCCAAATTCCTTGCGGATGTCGACGATGGTGACCGAGGTATCTTCCACTGAGTCATGCAGCAGGCCGGCGGCGATGGCGACCGGATCCATCTTCATTTCGGCGAGCACCAGCGCGACTTCGAGCGGGTGCACCAGGTAAGGCTCGCCCGAGGCGCGGCTCTGGCCTTCGTGGTTCTTCAGGGAGTAGTCGTAGGCTTTCTTGACGATCGACAGGTCGTCCTGCGGACGGTTTTCCTGAATCCGCTTCATCAGCTCGCGGAACTTGGTGAGCGTAAGAGCGGTGGTCGCGATCTGTTGGCGCAAGCTCGCCATGTAGGATTATATCCCGCGGAGAGAACCAAGCCGGAGGGCGGGTGGCCGGGAGGCCGGCCCGACCGTACGTTTCGGGAGGAACACTGCATGGATGGCGTCGAGTGTTCCAACTGGAACATATCGCTTGAATGTTCCAACTGGAGCATTTTGTGCAGGCAATAGTATGCGGATCAAAATATATGTACAATCGGACTCAAGCGATAGAAGCTATGGCGGTTAAGATGGGTGGAAAGGCAGGCTGCGGAAGATTGGCCAGCGAAGGGAGAACCTCGAGATTAGCACTCGTCCCAGCCGAGTGCTGCTTGGGGCTGGGTCTAGTGAGGTGAATTTTAGCCTGGGCAGCAGGGGCAAGCTCCCGCATTTTCGTGCAAAAAGGTGCGAGAGGCTGTGACACTCGGCCCGCCTCTTCTGGGTTGACATGCTTGCTCGGTCTGCGTCTGACCGAGCTGCCGGCAGTCCTGCCGCTGCAGGCAAGTTGCATAGGTCCTTCGGCCCGCAAAGAACGCGGGCTTCAGGATGACAGAGGAAAGTGATGATTCGAAACAGCGAGGGGCGAGTCTGCGGGCCAATTTCTGGCGCTTCGAAAATTTCAAATCTATCTGCGGTTTGTTCCGGCGCTTGGCTAGCTGGTAGAGTTGCAATCGGCTAGTCATGAATTCCAGAATCTTGGTCAGCGGGGTGTCGGGGCCAATTGGGGCTGCTCTTCTTCCTTCCCTTCGAGCTAGTGGATGGTCCGTGGTGCGGCTGGTGCGGGGGCCGGCTGCGGGCAGATCTAACGATAACGGACAGATTACGTGGGATCCGGCGGTGGCGATTGCGCCCGCCGCGGTGTCGGGATTTGACGCGGTGATTCATCTGGCGGGCGAGAGCATCGTCGGACGATGGACCGCGGAGAAGAAGGCGAAGATTCGAGAGAGCCGTGTGGCCGGGACGTTGAATCTGGCGCGGGCTCTGGCGCGGGCGAAAGAGAAGCCAAGCGTCTTTGTTTGCGGATCGGCGATTGGCTACTACGGCAACCGCGGCGATGAAGTGTTGCGGGAGGAGAGCGCGACGGGCACGGGATTTCTGGCGCAGGTTTGCCAGGCGTGGGAGGAAGCTACCACGCCTGCCGTGCAAGCCGACATTCGCACTGCTCACCTGCGGACGGGAATCGTGCTCAGCCCCAAGGGCGGCGCGCTGGGAGCGATGCTGTTGCCGTTCAAGCTGGGACTGGGCGGCCGAACCGGAAACGGGCGGCAATGGATGAGCTGGATTGATGTGCAGGACATGGTGGGCGCGATCCATCACATTCTGAAAACCGACCTTCTGCAGGGAGCGGTGAATATGGTCGCGCCGAAACCGGTAAGGAATGCGGAGTTCGCCAAGACGCTGGCCAGGGTGCTGTCGCGTCCGGCGATTTTTCCCATGCCGGCGTTTGCGGCGAAGGCTGTTTTCGGGGAGATGGGTGAGGAACTGCTGCTCGGCAGCCAGAGGGTGGAACCTGGGAAGCTGATTTCGAGCGGGTATCCGTTTCGCTATCGGGAGTTGAGGGCGTCGCTGGAAGGGCTGTTGGGGCAGTAAACACGCTCGCCGGGAACGGACTGGCCGGACCGTTTTCGGATATAGTCCGCGACACTTGTCATCCCAAGCGAAGGAACCTTGGTGGTTGCTTGAGGAAGCAGCACGGATGGATGCAAGCAAGAACCAAGATCCCTCGCTTCGCTCGGGATGACAATCCAGATACGCTTCACTTTAGCTTCCTTAATTTGGCGGGGCTGATTTGTCGGTTGAGCGGTTCATTTCTTCTTGCAGCTTTTGCAGGAGCTGGGCGCGCTGCTCGGTGCTCAGCTCGCGCTGCAGTTCCTCCAAGGCGAGGGCGACGATGTGGTAGTGGTGGGCTCCGGCGAATTTGGGATCGGTGGTGATGTCGAGCCAGAGCTTGTGCATCAGTTCGACATCCTGCGGGCGCATGCGCGGGGTGTGCGGCCCGATGACGTACTCGCGAACGGTTCCGTCGGGCGCGCTGACTTCCAGGCACAGGCGCGGACGGGGCTCAGGCAGGCGCTCCCAGGCGTCGCCGGTGAGTTTGGCTTGCTCGTCGGCGGTGAGTTTGTTGGAAAGGCCGCAGATCACGCGGGAAGAATCGAGCCGCTGCGCGGTAACCATGATGGCATCGAAGACGTCGGTGGCAGGGACCACCAGCAGAGAGATCGGCTTACCTTCTTTTTCTGCCACCGCGACGGCGGCGGTGAAGAGTTCCTGCTCGTAGTGGTCGAAGACCTGGCTGGCTTCCATGACCGAGCGCCGCCGAAGCTGGGCTCGCGATGGTAGAGGCGCGCGCTCATCACGACCACATCCTGCTTGGCCGTGTCGGTGTGGGCCAGCACCTGGCGCAGGTAGTAGAGATTTCGGGGATCGCGCACCGCAACCAGAATGTTTCCCGGAGCGCACGCCCATGGCGCCGCTGCCCAGTTCCTGGTTGCCATAGACGCGGAACTGGTCGAGCTGTTCCGGTTTGCCGTGACGCTCCTTCGTGACGTGGTGCTCGGAGACCGTGAAGATGGTGAAGAACACGGCGCTGAAAATCACTCCGGCGATGGTGGCTTCATACTTGGTGAAGAGATTCACGACCGCGGTGATCAGGAGCACGGCGGAAATGAGAAACAATCCGACCGGAACTTCGGTCTTGCCCGAAGTGCAGGTTGCCCGGAACCTTCCAGGCGCGGTTGCCGGGCTCGGTGAAGCGCAGCACGAGCACGGCGATGGACTTCATGGCGAAGCTCCAGATCACGCCGAACGCGTAGAGCGCGGCCAGCATGTAGACGTTGCCGCGGCTGAGAACGATGGTGAGTATCTGCAGGCCGACGATCAGGTTGATGATGCGGTAGCTGGTTCCATAGCGGTAGTGCGGTTTCTGGAACCAACTGGTGAGCACACCGTCTTCGGCCACGCGATTCAGAACACCGTTCGCGCCTACAATGGAAGTATTCTGCGCTCCCGCCAGAATCAGTACGCCCACCAGCACCACGAAGCCGTGGAAGAGCAGCTTCAGGCTTTCGGGCCCGACCAGGTACATGGCGATGCCGCCGATGAGGTTGGCGAAATAATCGGGGCGAACCCTGTCGGGAATGATCATCACCGCAAAGAACGAAACCAGCGACGTGAATAGCAGGCTGTAGATGAAGATGACCAGCCCGGTTTTCTCGAGGTTCTTCAGCTTGGGATGTTCGATCTCGCGATTGACCTGGGCCAGAGTTTCTTCGCCGCTCATGGCAAGCACGGAGTGGCCGAAGCCGACGAAGAGGATGATCCAGGTGATGTGGCCGAACCAGGTCCCGTTGAGCCAGCCCAGCGATTCTTTGTTGAGCGGGATTACGCCGGGGTGCAGCGGGTTTGGCGGCAACTGGATGGCGGGAGCGCGCAAAACCGTGATGGTGCACCAGATGAGCAGAATCACCACCATCACCGTGGTGATCGCCATGATCTGAAGGGCTTTCTGGCTGGACTCGTGCATGCCCTGGGTATTCTTCCACCAGAAGTAGAGGACCACGATCACGGCCAATCCCGCGGCGAAGTGGTCGTCGGAAAAGTGGAGGGGGCGATGAACGTAGACGCCCATGTCTTTGATGAAGCCCGCCAGGTATTGGCCAGCGGAGACCGCGCTGATGGGGCCAGTCAGCACGTAATCGAAGAGCAGGGCGGAGACGGAGAACTTGGCCAGGGTGCCGCCCATGGCTTCTTTGACTACGCGGTAGACGCCGCCACGAACGAACATGCTGCTCGATTCAATGTAGAGCGCCCGCACCGCATAGCTGAACAGCATGACCGCGAGAATGAACCAGGGAGCGCTCTTGCCGATGACTTTCTCGGCGTCGCCGCCGGCGTAATAGGCGGAGGATGCAAGGTCGGAGAGGACGATGGCGGAAGCGCGCCAGAAGGAGATGAAGCTCAACATCACCGTAGTGGCGACGAAGACCTTTATGGCCGGTTTGGAAGTTGCAGACGTAGCCATGCTTCAAAGAATGCGGGGACTGCTTATTGGGGTAAACCTATTGAAGATAGCATAGGGGGACGTGGGTAGTGGGCCAGTTCCTGGGTTGGCCGAGGATCGCCGCAAATGCGGCCACTACTAAAGCGGGACTTCGGGACGCCTTCAAAAGCGTCCGCGGGCTCGTGCTTGCAACCGCCGGCTAATATTGTCTATGCTGTTGTCGGCCTTGCGGGAGGCCATCGGTCCGCGTAAAGGGCGCAGCCCACTCACTAGCAGTTTCAGCGTTAACCTGACTTCCAGCCCGAAAGCCGCGGACAGCGGGCGATCAAGGAAGGAAGGTTCTATGAGTGACACTCCCAATCGTCCTGTCCACTCCGCAGGTAAACTTCCTGCCCGCGCCAATCTCGAACACCTGAAAAACGAAGCAAAGCAACTCCTCAAGACCTTGCGCTCGCAGAGTCCTGACATGCGTCTTGAAGTCCGGCTTTCCGAGGCGCAGCTCCTGGTCGCGCGCGGGTATGGGTTTCCAAGCTGGCGCAAGCTTAAGTCTTATGTCGATGCGCTGCAGGACTTTGGCCAGCAGCTTGTCAACGCGATACATGCCGGCGACCTGGAAACTATGCGAAAGATCCTGGATAGACATCCAGATCTGGTGAATGCGGGAATGGACCTGCCTCGGCACCTACCCGGGCACCACAGGCCCAGTGACACGTACAGCATGCGATTGATCCACCTCGCGATCGCGGAGGCCAAGGTCGACGTGCTGCGACTTCTGATTGAACGCGGTGCTGATCTCAACGCGCGCAACACCGACGGCCGATTGCCGTTGCACGACTGTTTTGAACTGGATCACGACGATTACGCGAGAATTTTGCTGGACGCCGGCGCGGTACCCGACGTGTGCGCGGCAGCGGTCTATGGGATGTATGACCAGCTTCAACAAATTCTAGAGCGCGATCCGGGGAATGCGAACGATTTGACGAGCGGTAATTCTCCGCTGGGTTGGTCGGTGTACGGCCAGCAACCAAGGTCGGTTGCGATCCTTTTTCAGCATGGCGCGGTCGCCGATCGCCCGCCCTACGATTTTCATGTGTGGGGGCCGGCGAGCGGGGTCGCTTCCATCGATGTCACGCGTGTTCTGCTGGAGCACGGCGCGAATCCGAACTGGCGGGATGGGGGCGGCAACACTCCTATTCATCGCGTCATCACCAGCCGTATGGTGCTGGACCCCGCGAAGTTCATACAACTTCTGCTTGAGTTCGGCGCCGACGCGAGCCTTCGAAACCGGGAAGGCCGAACGCCCCTGGATGAGGCCATGCTTCAGACCGGGAAGATCGCGGAAACTTACTTCCCGGTTCATCCGATCGCTACAAAGAAACTTGAGCAGACCATAGAGATACTTCGGTCACGGCTGGGGCAAACATCCTGAACGCCATGGAGTGCAGCCGGCCTGACTCTGCGCACTACCGCCTGGCCTTCGGCGCGAGGTAGGTGTGGGTGATGCGGTCGTGCCAGCAGAGCGCGTCTTCGTCGAGGAAGACCCAGGCGTATCCCATGCCGAGAGAAGCGGCCGAGAGGAACGAGGCAAGGACGCGCCAGCGGCGGAGACGGCGGCCGGCAGGGCTTCCATCGAAGCGGGCCAATTGGAGCCGCGCCAGGAGCAATCCGGGCGTAGCGCCTGAGTAAACCATGAGCAGATATTGGTAGGCGGCCCAGAACAGGCCGGAAAGCCCGGCAGTGAACCCCAGGATCTGGATTTGCGGGGGATGGATCGCACTCACCTTCCAAAAAATGAAGTCGAATAGCACGCAGGCAGCCGCGATGATGACACCGTCGATGGCAGCGGCAAAAATTCGCCGCGCCAGCGGCGCACTCTGCAGCGGGATGTCGATGCCCGGACGTTTCTCCATCTCCGGTTGCTGGGCGGGCTCGATCGTGATTCCGCCCAGAGCCGGAGGTGGCGGAACAACTTCCGGCGCTTCCAGAATGCGAGGACGGTCACGATCGAGGACTGGCTCGGCCAGTTCGTCGAGCGGAGCTGGCGGAGGCGTCCAGGAGCGTGGGAACTCAATGAGCTTTCCTACCGCCGGGGCTGCGGCCTGAGTCATAGGCTGAGGCGATTCGGCAGCGCGGGTGACGGCTGCAGTCTCCTCTTGCGGTTGACCTGCAGGCGAGGTCCGCGGTGTGGGCGCAGGTGTTTCGACGGCTTGAATGGCGCTGTCGGCGAATCCATCCAAGGCCAGAGCCTGGTGCGAAGCGGTGGTGATTCTCTGCTGAAAAGCCTGGGATTCGGCGGAAATGTCACTCGCGTCGCGAGCGGGATCATCGCCATCGAAGCGTAACCGCAGAGACGGATAGCGGGGCGGGCGCGGCTTGCGCCGGGCTTGATAACGATTCAGCCGGGCGGCGAGTTCCTGGCGCCATGGAGAGGAATCTTCCGGGGCGGATTCGATTCTGTCGTCGTTGTCAGGCGTGGAGTCTTCCGCCGGATGCGGGCTCACCGCCTCCGCCACCGGCGCTTCAGGTTCGGCAGGTGGCGTGGCTGGGGGTGCCTCGGCATCGGCTTGCCAGCGCGGCGAAGCGGCAGAATGCGCGACGGAAGAGCAGCGGCAGATGTCACCACAAAGCGGACAAGGCATGAATCACGGTCTTACGAGAATATCCCAACTCCTATCCGACTGATACCATCCCGGATAAGCACGTCGGACAACCATGTCGGATAACCAGGAAGACGCCATCGGAATCCAAGACTTCGGGCGGCTTTGCCTCGCAAGGCTCAGCCGTGCTAAGTTCACTCGACTGCTGCCGGTAGAAGCCTCGGAGCGTCTTGTAGACGCTTCGGATAGCTTTGTTCCGACGATCTGGTTCCGACGATCTCGTTCCGATGACTCTTCGCAACAGATTCCTTATCACGGCGGCGGTGCTTTGTCACCTTCTTCTGGTCCCACCATTAGTTACCAGCCAGTTGCCACCTGTAAATGCCGCGACAACGCACGCCGGCGCACCGGAAAAGTCAGCCACCGCTCAGGCAACACCCTGTGCTCTGGCAGCGGCGGCCCAGAAGGAAAAGGGAGAGAACGTCGACACAATTTGCGCCATTCAGCAGGAAGAAGAAGGTTCCGTTTACAAGCTGCATGGGGCGGTCGAAATCTACTATGAGAATTATGTGCTGCGGGCCGATGAAGCGACCTACAACTCCGACACGAAGGAAGTGACCGCAACCGGCCACTTCGCGCTCGACGGCGGTCCCAATGATGACCACATTCGCGCCTCGCACGGCACCTACAATCTGGATCTGGAAACGGGACGCTTCTACGATGTGACCGGAACGACCGGGCTGCGCTTTCGCGGCAACCAGGTGATCCTGACCTCGACCGCTCCCTTCGCGTTTACCGGCAGAATTGTCGACAAAACCAGTCCCGAGCACTACCTGGTCTACGACGGCACCATCACCACCTGCGAGTTGCCTCATCCCAAGTGGGAATTCGATGCGCGCAAGATAAGTGTGGACGTGGGCGGCAATGCCAAAATCTACCGCAGCAATTTTCTTCTGCATGGGATTCCCGATTCTCTATTTTCCGTTCGCGACCCACCCGGTGGAGAAAGAGTCGCGGCAATCCGGGTTTCTGCTGCCTTCGGTGGCTCGGTCTTCGACCAAGGGCAACGTGGTGGGCGACGCCTACTACTGGGCCATCAACCGCATGATGGACGCCACCATCGGCGCCGAGTACTTGTCTCTGCGGGGCTGGTCGCAGCGGGGAGAGTTTCGGGCTATGCCCAGCTGAACACTCGTACGTGGACTTGAACTATTTCGGGGTGATTGACCGGGGTATCGGTTCGCCTCCGCTCAAGGAAGGCGGAGAGAATGTGCGTCTGAACGCGGCTGGAACCCTGGATGGTTTCCGCGCCGTGGCTAACATCGATTACCTGAGTTCGTTTCTCTTCCGGCTGGCCTTCAACGAGGTATTCAGCCAGGCGGTGTATTCGGAAGTGAAATCGCAGGCTTTTCTGTCGAAGTCCGCTGACGGTTACAGCGTGAATGGATTTGTGGAGCGCTACCAGAACTTCCTGAGCACGACGCCAGGGCAGGTGATTACGATTTCGCATGCCCCCAGCGTTGATTTCTCGAGCGTGGACCAACAGCTCGGACGCACGCCGCTTTACTGGTCGTTCGACGCATCGGGGGCTGGCTTGTCACGCAGCGAGCCGGAACAGTGTTCGACCTCAACCTTGCTGCAGGTTTGCACGCCAGCTTTTCGGACAGGGAATCTCCTCGGGAGATTCGACCTGAGCCCTGAGATTTCTTTGCCGCTGTTGTTCCGGGGATGGTCTTTGCGTCCCGAGCTGACCTTGCATGAAACCTATTACACGGAACGGCTGGTCGGAGCGAGAGGAGAAAATCCCGGATTGGCGGTCAGCGATGCCATTAACCGCCAAGCCCTGGAGACGGCCGTGGAACTGCGGCCGCCTGCGCTGGAGCGGGTCTTCGACAAAGAATTCCTGGGGCGAAAGTGGAAGCACGTCATTGAGCCGCGGGCGGAATACCGCTTTGTGACCGGCGTGAACAACTTCGCAAACATTCTGAAGTTCGACGAGCGCGACATCCTCACTGATACCCATGAGGTCGAGTATGGCTTCGTGACGCGCCTCTACGCCAAACGCACTTCGCCGAAATCGGAAGATTGCGATGTCATCATGAAGGCTCTGATGGTAGGCGGCCCAGCGCCGGAATCGATTATCCCCTGGCAGCATCCCACCACCAGAGCGCTGGCAAATGCCCCGTGCCCGGCGGAGCCGCAGGTGCGCGAGGTCGTAACCTGGGAACTGGACCAGAAATACTTTCTCGATCCCACATTCGGCGGAGCGCTGATTGCCGGCCAGCGCAACGTATTCACCACTACTGCCGACCTGACCGGGATCGCGTTTCTCACCCAGCCGCGCCATCTTTCGCCGCTGGTCTCGCGGTTGCGGGTTGAGACCAGCTCGCGCACGGACGCGGAGTGGGATCTGGACTACGACTTCCAAAACAATCGCGTCAACGCCAGCACTCTGCTGGCTAACTACCACTTCGGGCAGGTGACCGTTGGCGGCGGAGATGCCATCTTGCAGATCCCCGTGCCGGTGCAACTTTGGGTTCAAGTTCGGCAGAGCCTGCCCATTTCAATCAATTTCGTGCCGCGCTGGGATATGGCCGCCCCGTGAAGCGCGGATTCAGCGCCGCGGGCAGTGTTGGTTTCGATGCCGATAACGGGTCGTTGCAGTTCGTCAGCGCGCAGACCACTTACAACTGGGATTGCTGCGGCGTAACCATGGAATACCGCAGCTACACGGTGGCCAACGTGCGAACCGAAAACCTGTTCCGCTTCACCTTTACCTGGCCAACATCGGCGGCTTCGGCAGCATGCGGCCGCAGGAGCGGCTGTATTGAGCGGCAGTGGTCAGCGGTTAGTGGCTAGTGGTTAGTGAAACCCCATACAGCCGGGCCTCTAAAGACGCCTTCGCCGGGCAAGCACGTTGCCTGCTAACATGGTGTGCATGTCAGGCGCCGCGACGGATCTTCACGCGAAGAACGCATTGCTGCAGACCCACCTGCGCACCTTGGGACGCCTCCTCGTCGCCTACTCCGGCGGCGTGGATTCTGCCTACCTGGCGTGGGCTGCCCATCAGGCGCTGGGAGATCAAATGCTGGCAATCATCGCCGACTCTCCCAGCCTGGCGCGCACCCAACTTACCGATGCGATTGCCTTCGCCAGGGAGCAAGCGATTCCGCTGGAAGTGGTTGCGACCTCGGAACTCGATCGTCCGGAGTATGTGCGCAACGATGCGCAGCGCTGCTTCTTCTGCAAAGATGAACTCTTCACCCTGATGGAAGAACTGCGCGTGGCGCGCGGCTTCGATGCCATCGCGTACGGCGTCAACCTGGACGACCAGGGCGACTTTCGTCCCGGCCAGAAGGCAGCGAGCGCGCACCATGTTGTGGCGCCCCTGCTCGATGCGCGGCTCACCAAAGAGGAAATTCGCGCTCTGGCGCGGGCTGCCGGCCTGCGCATCTGGGACAAGCCCGCCTCCGCGTGCCTGTCGTCCCGCATCGAATACGGCCGTCCGGTTACGCGAGAGACGCTCGCCGTGGTGGAAAAAGGCGAAGACGCTCTGCGCGCGCTGGGATTCCGGCAATTCAGAGTGCGGCACCACGGGGAGATCGTCCGCATTGAAATCTCTCGCGATGAATTGCAGCGGGCGCTCGATCCCGCCATGGCGGCGGAGTTCACCAGCATATTCAAAGCTCTGGGCTTCAAGTTTGTGACCCTCGATCTGGAAGGCTTCCGCTCCGGCTCGATGAACGCTTTGCTGCCGGCGGAGAAGTTGTTCCGGCGGACGGGCTGAAGACCATCGAGCTTCGCCATCTCCGCACCGAGCGACTGTTTTCGGCCCTGAGCATCCCGCGTCCCGGCATGCGCTATGAGATAATCGACATTAACCTGTGATATTGAGGCGGTTTTTGGTGACTCTAATTCGACGCTCTTTTCTTCTGCTGCTGGTGGTCTGTTTGGGCTGTGTCGCCCAGTCTGCTTCGCCCGATTTAACCAGAAAAATCGAGCGCCAGGTCCGTTCCTACTACAAGATGCCTCCAGAGGTTCACGTTACCGTGGGCGTGCCTTCGCCCAGTCCGGACTTTCCCAACTACGACTCGGTGGTGGTGACGGTGGATAGCGGAGATAAGAAGCAGGACCTGACCTTCCTGGTTTCGAAAGACCGTTCTTCCATGATGCGGTTGACCAAGTTTGACCTGACCAAGGATCCGCTCGCGGAGACGATGAGCAAGATCGATGTCAACGGGCGGCCCACGCGGGGAGCGAAGGCATCCAAGGTTGTGGTGGTGAATTTCGACGATTTGGAGTGTCCGTTCTGCTCGCGCATGCACCAGACGTTGTTTCCGAGATTCTCAAGGAGTACGGCGACCGGGTCACTTTCATTTACAAGGATTACCCGCTGACGGAAATTCATCCCTGGGCGATGCACGCCGCCGTGGATGCCAATTGCCTGGCGGCGCAGAGCGGCGATGCTTATTGGGATTTCGCGGATTACATTCATGCCAACCAGCACGAGGTGAACAACGAAAAGACGCCTGGGGCGCGGCTGGAGGCGCTCGACCGGCTCACCCTGCTGCAGGGCCAGAAACACAATCTTGACGTGGTGAAGTTGCAGTCCTGCGTCAAGGCGCAAGATGAGAGTGCGGTGAAGGCGTCCATGAAAGAGGGGGATGGGATTGGAGTGGAGGCCACGCCCACATTGTTCATCAATGGAGAAAAGATCGACGGCGCGGTGCCGATCAGCCAGGTGCGGGCCGCGCTGGATCGCGCTTTGAAGGATGCCAACCTGCCCGTGCCTGAGCAGTGGCGGCTGCCGCGGCCGCGGCACCGGCCTCCAAGTAATCGCGGCGAGGGGAAGAAAGCGTCGCAGATTTCCAGTGCATGCGATAGTCGTTGTGAGGGAGAAACTCTTTTGAAAAGAAATGCGGACTTTGCCCGGCTTGCGGTAGTGCTGACTGCTGCCATTCTGCTGGCCGTGTTGCTGGGCTGTAAGTCACAAGTGAGCGGCGACGTAATGGCCACGGTCGATGGCCGCAAGATCTTCCGCTCCGACGTCGACAAATACTACGAGAATCAGGTGGCCAGCGCCCAGCAGGCGCCCACCGGGGAACAAGCTACCATTCTCCGCCTGAACATTCTGCGCCAACTGATCGACGACGAAATGGTGATGCGCCGCGCCGAAAAGCTCGGCTTGCTGGCCACCGATGAGGAAGTCGACCGCAAGCTCAACGAAATCAAGTCCCCGTACACGCAGCAGGAGTTCGATAAGAGACTGCAGGAAAAAAAGATCAGCCTCGAAGATTTCAAGCGCGACATCCGCCGCTCGATCACGGTGGAGAAGGTGATGAACAAGGAAGTGTCCTCCAAGATCACTGTGACCGACCAGGACATAAACGACTACTTCGCCGCGCACAAGTCGGAATTCAATCTGATCGAACCGCAGTATCACCTGGCGCAGATTTTCGTCACGCCAGCGCCGAATCCGCAGGTGCACAACCAGAACAACAAGGCGCAGAACGAGGCCGACGCCCGCAAGAAGATCCAGATGATCAACAACCGGCTGGACAGCGGTGACGACTTCGCGACTCTGGCGATGAATTATTCCGAGGATCCGGAGACTTCCGGCAACGGCGGAGATCTGGGAACGCTTCCCGAGTCTTCCCTGCGCAACACCGATCCGGGCACACGCGATGCGGTGATCAAGCTGAAGCCGGGGCAGTACAGCGCGATCATCACCCTGGCCAACCCCGCGAACAAGCAGGTGATGGGATTCCGCATCGTGAAGCTGGTGTCGAAGGAGCCCGCGGGACAGCGCGATCTGTCCGATCCGCGCGTGCAGCAAGCCATTCGGTCGCAGCTCCACGACCGGCGCGAGCAGTTGCTGAAAGCGGCTTACTATGAAGTGCTGCGCGACTCGGCCAAGGTGGAGAACTACTTCGCCAAGAAGGTGCTGGATAGTAACGGGCTGATGAAGTAAACAGTGCGGTTTCTTACACCTGCTGCGCGTTGATCACTCGACAATCGCCAGAACATCACCCGCGTTCACGGTCGCACCTTCCTCGACTAGAATCTTCTGGATCGTCCCCTTCTTCGGCGATTTGATTTCATTCTGCATCTTCATCGCCTCGACTACGGCCACGCCGGCGGCCAGTTCCACCGCGTCTCCTTCGCGAACCATCAAGCGCACAACCTTTCCCGGCATCGGTGCGACTATCTTCTTGGGGCCGTGATCGTCCCCGGCGCGTGTACGGCCGCGCAGCGAGCGGGGATCGCGGACTTCAGCGGCGAAGCGCGTGCTGCCTACCCACAAATACAGATCGTTCGCCACCCGCTCAGACTTAACCTCATAAGCCTGATTACCGATGCGAAGCGAGAGTACATCGGGGCGGGCGAGGATGGCATCGACCTCCAAGTCCCGGCCATCGAGACGGCAGGCCCAGCGCCCATCTGCGTGGTTGATGTCGAGCCGGTAATTCTTGCCGTCGATGGTTACTTCGTAGAGCATAAAAACCGGTGGCCAGTGATCAGTGATCAGTGGCCGGTCATTACAGATCAACGCTGCTTCAGCGCAGAGCTTCGCGGCGGCTGGCATCCTTCCAGTTGGACGTCGCGCTGCTGATCGCGGGCGAACCGCTGCCCGCGGTGGGCTCGCCTGATGCGGCCGCGGTTGAGCCTAGAGCAGCAAATATGCCCGCGGCAATCGCAGCCACTTCCGCTGCCCTCGCGTCGACTGCGCTGGTCCTCAGGCCGCTTCAACATGCGGTCGAGGAATCCGGTATCGAGCTTGGCGGCGCGAAAATCCGCGTCGCGCAAGATGCGCCGGAACAACGAAATGTTCGTCTTGATCCCGCCCACAAAATATTCGCCGAGCGCTCGCGTCAGCCGTGCGATGGCCTGTTCCCGGTCGGCGCCGTAGCCGATTAACTTGGCGAGCAGCGGATCGTAATCAATGGGCACGGTCCAGCCTTCGTACATGCCGCTGTCGATGCGGATTCCCGGACCCGAAGGCTCCATCAACAGGTTGATCTTGCCGGGACTGGGAAAATAATTATTGTCGGGATCTTCCGCGTAAATTCGGCATTCGATCGCGTGGCCGCCGAGGCGCACGTCCGTCTTGCGTGAACGGCAGTCTTTCCCCGGCTGCGATGCGAATCTGCAAGTGAACCAGATCGAGACCTGTGATCAATTCTGTGATCGGATGCTCCACCTGCAAGCGCGTGTTCATCTCGAGGAAATAGAAATTCTTTTTCTCATCAACCAGGAACTCGACCGTGCCCGCGTTGGTGTAATGCGCGGCTTGCGCGACCCGGACCGCAACCTCGCCCATCCTGCGCCGCATGCCGGCATCGACGATTGGTGACGGCGCTTCCTCCAGCACCTTCTGATGGCGGCGCTGCAGCGAGCATTCGCGTTCGCCGAGATAGACGGTATTGCCGTGCTCGTCGGCCAGCACCTGCATCTCGATGTGCCGCGGATTGACGAGGGCCTTCTCGATATAGACTTCGCCGTCGCCGAAGGAGCGTTCCGCCTCGCTGCGCGCCGCCTCCAGAGAAGATCTAAGCTGCTCGGGAGCGTGCACCAGTCGCATGCCTTTGCCGCCGCCACCGGCAGCCGCTTTCAACATCAGCGGATAGCCGATTCTCGCGGCTGCTTGCTCCGCTTCATCGAAGGACTCCACTCCGCGCGATGTGCCGGGCACGAAGGGAACTCCAGCTTTCTCCATAGCCTGGCGGGCGCGCGTCTTCGATCCCATGGCTTCCATGGCGGCGGCGGTTGGACCGATGAACTTCACGCCCGCATCGGCGCACGCCTGGGCGAACTTCGCATTCTCGGAGAGGAATCCGTAACCGGGATGAATGGCGTCAGCGCCGGAGCGCGTCGCTACATCGAGAATCTTACGAATATTGAGATAGGACTCTGACGCCACGGGAGCGCCAATGGGATAGGCTTCGTCAGCTTTGCGCACGTGCAATGCGGTGCGATCCACGTCAGAGTAAACGACTGCCGCGGCAAGTCCCATTTCCTGGCACGCGCGCAGTACGCGCACCGCGATCTCGCCTCGATTGGCTATGAGAATTTTCTTGAACATTGCTGCTGAACTACCGCCAGGCCGGCGAACCAAAGATTCTACAGGAGATTTCGCAGTCGCGGTCGTGAGCGAACCAGCCCGCAAAGAACAAAAACAGCGGGATGTTGAAGTGTAGCACCTGGTGCTATACAATGTGTTTCCAGGCTCATCGTGCGAATCTTCAAGTCTAGCTGGTTTCAGCGCTTTGCTCGGAAGGAGGGAATTGCAGATGCGGTCTTTATGTGAAGCTGTTGCTCGGGCCGAGAGGGGCCAGATCGACGCCGATCTTGGCGGTGGGGTCATCAAACAGCGGATTGCCAGGCCGGGGCAGGGAAGGTCGAAGGGCTACCGGACGATTATCTTCTTCCGGCGCGGGGACAAGGCATTCTTCGTGTACGGGTTCGCCAAGAGCCAGAGGGCGAACATCGATGACGACGAGAAAGAAAAGTACAAAGAAGCCGCAAAGCACGTCTTGGCGCTGACCGAGAAGCACCTCGCGGAACTGTTGAAGAGAGGCGACTTTGTGGAGGTGAAAAGCGAATGAGCAAAAAATATCGAAGTGATGCGATGGCCGCCATCCATGAAACCATGCAGGCCTTGCACGAGGTTGGGGCCATCGATAAAAAGACGATGCGGCGTTTCGATGCGGCCTGCCTTACGCCGATCCGTCCATTGAAGCCGAAGCAGATCAAGGCGATCCGGGAGAGAGAACACGTAAGCCAAACCGTTTTCGCCAACTATTTGAACGTGACGAGCAGCCTGGTTAGCAAGTGGGAGCGCGGCGAAAAGCGGCCTTCCGGCGCCTCGCTCAAGCTGCTATCGCTGGTCGAGAAAAATGGGCTCGCCGTCGTCACCTAGTCAGGGCGCGTTTTCGCTCCGCGAATAGATGTCCCACGCGGTCGCCAAGTCCTGGACGACATGGCCGAGCGATTTGTAGACAGTGATCTCCTCAGCCGACCGGCGGCCTTCGATTTCGCCCGCCAGCACCTGCCCAATTTCGGCGACGATGTGGTCGTCACCGATTAAACCCGCTGCCTTGGCCCTGAGAAACTCCGCGCCCTGGTTTAGAACACCTTCGCGGCTGTCGGCAATGAAGCGCGAGCGGACGACCAAGTCGTTGTCCACCTCGACTGGCCCCGCGTGGCTTGAGCCGACCAGATTCAAGTGTGTACCCGGACGTACCCACGCGCCCTTCAAGATCGGCTCGACCGCTGAGGTGACCGTACAGATAATGTCGGCCTTGGCGACTGCTTCTTGCACGGTTCCTGCGCTCGAGACCGGCACCGCAAGTTCCGCTTTCATCCGCTCTGCGAAGTCGCGGGCGCGCTCGGGGCAACGGCCCCAGATCGAGATGGATTCAAGGTCGCGTACCTTGCCGATTGCGCGCGCATGGGTCGCGGCCTGTTCTCCGTAGCCCAGGATCGCCA
This sequence comes from uncultured Acidobacteriaceae bacterium, assembly GCA_963850165.1. Taxonomy (GTDB): domain Bacteria; phylum Acidobacteriota; class Terriglobia; order Terriglobales; family Acidobacteriaceae; genus Sulfotelmatobacter. The sequence goes on from CAWKKK010000003.1 coordinate 160,169, forward strand.
GGCGGCGGGCGTCTTTGCGCGCCAGCGCGTCCGTGGCGACCGCACTGGCCGCTGCGGTGCGAATGGCAGTAATCTCACCCGCGTGGACGACGCAAACGGGCGCGCCGGTTTCGGGGTCGAACAGAATGACCAGACCCTGATGAGACTGGATTCCCAGAGCGAAGTTCTCCGGGAATACGCTGATCAGCTTCGCGCCGAACGTCGCGCGCGCACCCATAGCACCGGGCATCACGCCAAACATCCGGCCGTCCGCGAGCGGGATGATGGATCGCAAAAGTTGCCGGGTTTCGCCGCACGAGAATGCGATCATCGCATTGCGCACGATCGGAATGCACACATCGTAGGTGAGCCGGCGGGCAACTTCGTCGCGATCTATGAATCGCATCAGAGGCTTCCTTGTTGGATATTCTTCACTCCGGAGGAACGCGAGAGAAGCTCACTGCAAACGGAGCGGCCTCGCGCCGCACCAAAAGTAAACCCACGGCTTTCACCGTGGGTTCGATTCTTTCCCCGCCTGCCGCTATTTCGGCTGGTCCATGGTGATGCCTTGCTGTCCGGGCTGCTTCTCGGCTTTGGCCTTCTTGGTGATCAGAGTCTGGTCAACCCAATGGTCGGCAGTCTTCAAATCTTCCTGGCGGGCAGCGAGGTCGTCGCATTCCACATCCGCCTTTTCGCGGTACATGAGGTTCAAGTAGGCCATGGCGTCGTCGTAGTCGGGACGGAGTTGAATGGCTTTATTCAGGCTCTCAATACCCTCCTGGATCGAAGGCCCGTTCTTCTCTTTCAATTGGGCGCAGACTTGTTTCTGGTCTTTGTTCTTGGGATTCAGGTTCTCGTCCGGCTTCAGGCCCAGCTTGGCGCGCTCTTCCATGCGCGGTTGGTAGCAGGCCGTCCAGTCAATGACACCCACGGAGTAGTAAGGCTCGGGATCATTGGGATCCATGTCGGCGGCCATGCGGTAATACTTCTTGGCATCGTCGAACTTCTTCATGTTCAAGTACAGGTAGGCGATTCCCTTGGCGGAGTTTACCTTCTGATCACGCGCGGCCCCAGGCATGTCGAGCACGCGCTTGTATTGCTCAATGGCCTGCTCCGCCATCTTGAGGTTATCGGGATCCTCGACGCCGGGAATGTATTGTTGGGCGAAAGCAGTGGCCAAATACATCTTGGCGTTGATGAGGGAAGGGTCCAGGGCAACGCTCTGTTGGAAATGGTCGATGGCCTCTTCGTACTTGGCGTTCTTGTAAGCGGTCACGCCCTTGTTAAGCTGGTCGCGAGCGCGCAGCTTGCTGCAGCCCACAGAAGAGAAGAGAGCCAGCGCAGCGGCAACCAGCGTTAGCAGTCGAATGTGTTTATTCATTGCGGTATAAGTCTCCCTTGCCACAGCATCCTAGGCCCAGAGACAGTCGGTTGACAAGTCGTGGCCGCGCGGCAGGGAAACCGTGGCTCCCGTGCTGCAGGCAGAATGCGATGCGCGACCTTCCGGGCGCTGCTTCACTCTCAGTCTTAACTCTTAAGTCTCTTAGCCGCCGGCTTCGATCTTCGCGGTAATCAGACCGACCTTATCTACTCCCGCAGCATGGGCGATGTCAATCACGTTGGCCACGTCTGCGAAGGGGATAGCGTCATCGCCTTTTACGAACATGACCTTCTCGGCGCGGGTTTTATAGATATCGGCCAGACGCCCTTGCAGGTTGTCCCACGTGGCGTCTTCCTGGTTGATCTTGACACCGGGATCCTGACCGGCGCCGCGATCGATCAACTGGACCACGATGGTGCGGTCGGGCGTATTGTTCTTGGGTGCGTTAGGCGGAGGCGGCTGGGGAACCAACGCATCCAAACCCTTCGGCGTCAAAGGCGTGATCACCATGAAAATGATGAGCAGCACCAGCAGCACGTCAATGAGCGGAGTGACGTTAATGTTCGCGCTTTGGCCTCCGCCGGTTCCAACTGCCATACTCATATTCGTTCTCCTCTATTGCCCCGCCGGAGAGGCAGGCGGAGCGTTTGGAGTGCTTTTCCTCTGCTCGGTTAGCAGGCCCAGATCATCCACGCCAGCGGCGCGCACCGCGTCCACCACCTGGACAACGTTACCGAAGTGGGTGCGGGCATCCGCCTTAAGGTAGACTTCCTTGTTCGTGCGATTGGTCAGGCGATCCTTCACCTTGCCGGTCAGGCTGTCCACGGCAACCTTATCCGCACCGAAGTAGACTGTCCCATCGCGCATCACCGAAACCAGCAACGCGTCTTCCTTGTCCGCGTCTTGCATCGGCGTGGGATTATTTACTTTGGCCATATCCACGCTAATGCCCTTCTGCAACATCGGCGTGATCACCATGAAGATGATCAACAGCACCAGCATCACGTCCACCATGGGAGTAACGTTGATGTCCGAGTTGACGTTGGCCCCTTCGTTCCGTTTGGCTAATGACATAATTTCTCCGTGAAACAGTTGCCGGCGGCCACTTGCCAGTTGCCGGCAAAACCCTACTTCCGCTTGGGTTGGGAAGGCCGGCGCCGGGATGCTCCCAGCGCCGGACAGCAACTCATTGCGGACCTGCAGCGCAGAAACTTCTAGGATCGGCGAACGTCGCGCCGCTTCAGGAAGTAGTCGATCAGTTCGCTCGACGAATTGTCCATCTCCACATCGAACGCTTCCACGCGGCCGGTGAGGTAGTTGAACATCATCACAGCGGGGATCGCGACCAGAAGTCCGAAAGCCGTGGTGACCAGCGCTTCCGAAATGCCGCCTGCGACCGCGCCCAAACCGGTTGCCTTTTGCTCGGAAATACCTTTGAAGGCATTCAAGATGCCCATCACGGTGCCGAACAGGCCGACGAATGGGGCCGTCGAACCGATGGTCGCCAAACCGCCCAAGCCGCGCTTCAGTTCGGCGTGGACAATGGCTTCGGTCCGCTCCAGAGCGCGCTTGGAAGCTTCAATGGTCTCGCCAGGGATGGCGCCGGGGCTATCCTGGTGGGCCTTGAACTCCATGAGACCGGCGGTCACAACCTTGGCCAGATGGCTCTTCTTGTTGCGCTCGGCGACCTTGATGGCCTCGTCGATGCGGCCGTCGCGAAGCGCTCCGGCTACTGCAGGAGCAAAGGCGCGAGACTGCTTGCGCGCCGCGTTATATGCCATGGCGCGGTCAATCATGACGCCGATCGACCAGCCCGACATAATGAACAGGATGATGACCACGATCTTCGCGATGATACCCATCTGCTTCCATAGCGAAATCGGATCCCACCCCACTGCGCCACCTTCCTGCACAATCCAGGCGGCTACCCGGGGAACATGACTGAAAGCTGCTACGGCAAAGTTAGCTAACATGAGTTGCTTTTCCCTCCTCGGAACTTCTTAGACTTTGATGCGAGAACTATACGCTCCAGCAAAGCTCGACGGCAGAAAGTTTGACCGTGAAACCCTGGATTCGCGTACCTGAGATGAAAGGCACGGCGGCCGCGCCCTGTAAAAGGGCTCTCCCGGCCACCCTTGGGTGGGAGGGGAGGGCCGTTCCAGTTACACTTTCCAACCTTGCTGCATCAACACGTACGCGTGACCCGTCGATCTGTCACGCGTCGTTGCTTCACACTTGTTACTCCCACACCCGCCGGGATTCTAGCCTCCGGACAGGGTGAAGTTGACCTGAACTTCCGTATCCACTTCCACGGGTTCGCCGTTCAGCAGATAGGGCTTGTACTTCCATTGCTTGACGGCGTCCAGGGCACTTTGCACCAGCATGGGATGCCCGCTGATCAGCTGCAGGTTCTGGATGGAACCATCCTTGCCGATCTGCGCCCGCAAGAGAACTTGACCCTGGATACGAGCCTGCCGCGCCAGCGGCGGGTAAACCGGCTGAACGCGACGGATAAGCAGACCCGACGTCACGCCCGCCGAAACGCGTACGCGTTGCGGGGTTGCGACCTTGGGCACGGCCATCGGCGTGGAACTGATAATGCCGCCGATCACGCCGCCCATCTGTCCACCGGGTATGCCTCCCGGAACGCCACCAACTACACCGCTTGACGCCATCGCTGGCGGCGGGGCTTCGTCTTCCTTGATCATCTGCACTTTTTGCGGAATCTTGGTGGGCGTGCGGAGTTCGCCGTTCACGATATCGGTCTGAATCTGCTTTACGATTTTCACCGGCGCGGCCGCGGGGGGCGGCGGCGGCGGCGGCGGGGGAGGCGCCACCAGGAATGTCATTAACTGTTGCTTGGGCAGGGCTTCCGTGAAGATGAGAGGCATCAGCACCATAAGGCCGACTAACCCTATCTCAAGGATGATTGCGAAAGTCGTCGTCCGTCCCCGCTTGGTCTTCAATCTGCCGCCGGATTCCAGAAGACTGTCTTCAAACATAAATGTTCCTCCCTACTACAGAGCCTACGTAAACTTAGACACCGACTGATTCCCCTTTGCTCCCGAATTGAATCACGCAGCCAGAAGTGGTCACTGAAGCCCCGTCTGGCGCCAAACCATCACTTTCCAACCTGCTACAAACAAAGGGCTAACCGAGATTGACCAGCCAATGGTATCGAGACATTACCTGGCCCGAACCGACATCACAGCCCCTCGCTTGCCCTTGTTCATCCTCCAATCCTGGTAAGCAACCAGAATCGGCGCCGCGATCGCGATCGACGAATACGTTCCGATTAAGATGCCAATTACGAGCGCAAGGCTGAACCCACGCAACACCTCGCCCCCGAACAAATAGAGTGCAAGTACGGTAAGGAAGGTCAAGCCCGCTGTCAAGATCGTTCTACTTAAAGTCTGGTTAATGCTCCGGTTAACGATCTCCGACAGCTTTTCACGCCGCATGAGTTTAATGTTTTCCCGGATCCGGTCAAATACCACGATCGTGTCGTTATTAGAGTAACCAATCAGGGTCAGAATGGCGGCGATAACGGTCAGGGAAATGTCCTTGTTGAGCAGGGAGAATGCGCCCACCGTGATCAGCGTATCGTGGAACACCGTGACTACGGCGGCTATTCCGTAAATCCACTCGAAGCGGAATCCCAGGTAAATCAGCATTCCGGCGAGCGAATAAGCCGTCGCCAGCAGGGCCTGCTTGCGCAGTTGCGCGCCCACTTGTGGCCCGACGATCTCCACATTGCGCACCCCGAAATCCGAGAGGAAGAAGCCATCCGGCAGAGAGGCCACTACCGCCGGATCAACCGTACCTTTCAATTGATCGAAAGAACTCAGCACCCCGCCTTGCGCTTTGTCCCGCGTATCCACGATCGCCTGAGCTTGCTGGCTGTATTTCTGGTCGGCATCCGAGCCCAGGTGCATGGCGTCTTTGTCCATCAGATAATTCTTGATGGACAAGAAGCTGGCGTTGTTCAGGTCCTGTTTGCCCGCTGGAGCGTTGGTCTCAAGCGTATTAATGATCTTGGTCTTGCCCTGGTCGAGCGCCTGTTCGCTGGTTTCCTGCACGTCGAGGTCAATCAGCACCTCGTTGTTGGAAGGCACACGTAGGTCTGGATCTTAGCGTTGTGCAGGCCGCCGCGGTCCATAGCAGCACGCAAAGCATTGTCGTCCGGCGTGTGCGAGAACTTCACATACACCAGTGTGCCGCCACGGAAGTCGACCCCGTACGGAATGTGGTGCCAGAACAACATGGAAAATAGGCCCGCCACGCTGAACACGAGCGAGAAGGCGAGAAAATACCACTTCTTGCCGAGAAAGTCTATGTTTGTATTGCGAAAGAACTCCACCTGTTGTGTGACCCCTTAAATTTAAAGTTTCTAGGTTTCCAGTTTCGATGTTTCCAGTGCTCCAGATTTGCCCTGCTGGAAACTAGAAACTGGAAACTCAGAAACTCTCTTTCTAAATGCTTAGCGCTTCTCCCCGCTGCTTGCGGCTCAAGATCCAGTCAAAGATCAGCCGTGACACGAATACCGCGGTAAACAGGTTTGCCAGCAGCCCGAAAGTGAGCGTGACGGCAAATCCCTGTACCGGGCCGGTTCCAAAGATGAACAGGATTGCGGCCGATACAATGGTGGTGACGTGCGTATCCACGATCGTGATCCAGGCGTGGCTAAAACCCTGATCCACCGCCGAAGGCGGCGTCTTGCCATTGCGCAACTCTTCGCGGATGCGCTCGAAAATCAGCACATTCGAATCCACACCCATGCCGACGGTAAGAATCACGCCGGCAATCCCCGGTAGCGTCAACACCGCCCCGACGTAGCCCATGAAGCCGAGCAGGATGATGAGATTCAGAATAAGAGCAATGTCGGCGTTGATGCCGGCGGCGCGGTAGTAGACCAGCATGAAAATCAGCACCACCAGCATGCCGATGATGGCGGCGCGAACGCCGGCGCGAATCGAATCGGTGCCCAGCGACGGCCCGACCGTGCGCTCCTCGAGATACTTGATACCCGCAGGCAGCGCGCCCGAGCGCAGGATCATCGACAGATCCTTGGCCTGCTGTGAGGTCATGCTGCCGCCGCTGATTTCGCCGGTATCGCGAATGGCTTCTTTGATGTTGGCGACTTCCTGGACTTTATTGTCCAGGACCACTCCCAGCCTCTCGCCTACATGCGCGGAAGTGAAGTTGAAGAACCGCTGCCCGCCCTCACCGGTCAGGTTAAAGTGAACGCTGGGCTGGCCATTCTGGTCGGTGCTGGCTTGCGCATCCCGTAGATCTTTACCGCGGACGGCGGAAACCCGCGAGACCAGATACCAGGCCTGTTCATCTCCGGGAGTTCCGGGAGCCGAGTGCCCGGACATAAGAATCGCGTCCGGCGGCAAAACCCCGCCCTTCGCCTGTAGCGCGGCTTGCTCGCTCGGATAAGGTCCATCCAACACCTGCTTGATCTCAAGCACGGCCGTGGACTGCATGATGCCCTTCACCCGCTCGGGATCGTCCACGCCGGGCAACTGCACCAGAATCTGGTATTGGCCGAGCCCGTGTTCCTGAATGGTGGGCTCGCTCACGCCCAAAGAATCAATTCGGTTGCGGATGGTCTCAATCGCCTGAGTTACGGCCTTATTCTTCAGTTCGGTGAGCATCTGCGGCTTCATCGCGAGAATGTATGTACTCTCCGCTCCCGAACTCAGGTTGTACTCAGGCAGGCGCTCCGAAACTATATCCTGCAGGTCTTTCCGTCCATCCGGGGGAGATGCCCTTCAACACGATTTTGTCAGGATTGTTTTGCGGATCGGGTTTGGAGATATCAGTGAAGGCAATCTTGCGCTTGCTGAGCTGCTCTTTGAGGACTTCGATGGCGTTGTCGGAATCAGCGTTCACCGCGTCATTCACCTGCACTTGCAGGATCAGGTGGGTTCCGCCCTTCAAATCCAGCCCAAGGTTAATGCGCTTGGTCATGGCGGCGAGCAAGCCCTGGCCGGAAAAGCTCTGCGGAATGCCGAATATCCCGAACAGAAAGACGAGCAAGAATGGCGACGACGAGTGCCAATTTCCAGAGAAGATTCTTATTCATAAACGAAAACAGCGTCCAGACGTCAGGTTGTTCCCGCGCTACTTGGTCTTCATTTCTTCCTCCGTGGTCGTGACTTGCGTCACGGAGGCCTTGGTCACTTCCAACCCCAGGTTATTCGGAGGAACCCGCAGATGCACCGAATCATCCTTCAAGGCTATGATGGTTCCCCGCAAGCCGCCGCTGGTGACCACTTTGTCGCCGGTCTTGAGGGCATCCAGCATGGCCGTCCATTTCTTCTGGCGACGCTGCTGGGGAAGAATCAGCAGGAAATAAAAGATTGCAAAGATGAAAATGAGAGGCGGGGCGCCGCCCAGCAATCCGATTCCGCCCCCGCCTGCTTGCACCGCTAAGAAGAATTGCATGTTCCATCTATTTAAGGCCCAGACTCGCGCCGGGTGCCCCAATTTCTCGCGTCCTTGCGCGAAGGGGGATTTTCCACGCGAACAACCGCCGCGGGCCGATTGCAGAGTGTGCGAACGGCCCTTGAAACCATGCAACTTTAAAACTTGAAACCTTAGAAGTCTTTCCAGGAAGGTCTACGGTCTCGGTCGAGACCAGACGCTAAATAAAAACTGGACTACTCCCCAAGTTGAATAGAATGACGCACCCTGCGCATAGTGTCAAGGTAGAAACTCAGGTTATGCAGGGTATTTAAGACCTGAGCCAGCACTTCATTCGAAGCATAAAGATGCCGCAGGTAGGCCCGCGAGTAACGCTGGCACACCCGGCAGCCGCAATTGGGATCGAGCGGCCCTGCATCTTGACTATAGCGCGCCTGCTTGATTGAGATCTTGCCCTCGGAGGTAAACAGCAGGCCATGGCGGGCTGCCCGCGTGGGCAGGACGCAATCCATCATATCGACGCCGAGGCCGGCGTACTCGACGATCTCTTCGGGCGTGCCCACTCCCATCAGGTAGCGCGGCTTGTCGGCGGGAAGGTATTCGAGAGTGGCTTCGACCACTTCGCGGGTGCGTTCCCGAGGCTCGCCAACACTCAACCCGCCGATGGCATAGCCGGGGAAGCCGATCTCAACGGTGCGCTCAGCCGATTCTCTTCTCAGATCGAGATCCATTCCGCCTTGAACGATGCCGAAGAGGGACTGCGTGGAGCAGTGGCCAGTGGTCAGTGGCCAATGGCCAGCCTGAGTGCAGTTGCCGGCTTCCAGTTTCTGGTTTTCACTGACCACTGACCACCGACCACTGACCACTTCTCTCCAAGGCACTTCGCCCTTATGCTCCTCAAAATACTTCTTGCTGCGCTCGGCCCAGCGAAGGGTCAGCTCCATCGAAGCTTTCGTCCGCGCCCGATCCGCGGGATACTCCGTGCACTCATCAAACGCCATGATGATGTCCGCGCCCAGCCCGATCTGCGCATCCATGGCGCTCTCCGGACTGAAGAAGTGCGACGAGCCATCAAGATGCGAGCGAAACGTAACGCCTTCCTCGGTGACTTTGCGCAGTTCGTTCAAACTAAAAACCTGAAAACCGCCGGAGTCAGTGAGGATCGCCCGCGGCCACGCCATGAAACCATGCAGTCCGCCAAGCTTGCGGACCGTTTCGACTCCGGGACGCAAGTAGAGGTGATAGGTGTTGCCGAGAAGGATCTGAACGCCGAGTTGTTCGAGAATGTCCTGCGACACGCCTTTGACCGACGCAACCGTGCCGACCGGCATGAACACAGGGGTCTCGACTTCCCCGTGCTGAGTGAGTAGCCGTCCAGCGCGAGCTTGCCGGCGGGTGGTCTCGATGCAAAACTCAATGGACATTGTTCTAGGACACCGTTTGGAATTGTAGAGTGAGGCGTCAGGTCTCAGGTCTTGGGTCTTAGGATTCCAACTTCTTGACTCTGATTTCTGATTTCTAACTTCGCTTCATCTTGTCGACGAACTTGCCGACACTCACGATCGCCCGGCCCACAGTGCCGCGCCCAATTTCCTGGACATCGTCGCGCGCCGTCACGCGCAGCTTGTAGAAGCGCCCGTCGAACGACTCAAGCACAGCCTCAGCCTGGATGTGCGCTCCAATGCCGCTTGCCGCACGGTGTTCGATGTTGACCGCGGTCCCCACGCTGATCTCGTCGCCATCGCAGTAGGGCTGGAGCGCGAGAAAGGCCGCAGTCTCCATTAGGCGGATCATGTCGGGCGTGGAATAAACTGGCGGCAACCTGGCGTCGTGCGCGGCCAGCGTGTGCTTGAACTCAACAGTTTCCCGAGCTTCGCCTCGTGCCCCGATCGGAATCTCTCTGGCCATTGCGATCCCTTACCACACCTTCAGGCGTTAGGAAGCCAAAGAGCCAATAATCCAGGGAAGCGATCCCAGGAATCATTGGCTCACGCTTGTGTGTGACAAACTTTGATTAGGCCGCTGCCGTCATCCGCGCCGCTTCGATCCCATCCAGAGCCTGCCACAACGTCCTGGCTGTGTTCTCGGCCGCATCCAGCGCGGCTTGCGCCGTTTCCGGATTCGCGGCGATGCGGTTCTCCAGTTGCTGGCGCCAGACATTCGAGTGGAAGACATCGGCGGTGGCATGGAGCGCGAAATAGCCGCAGGTTTTGTCGTCGGCGCCATACATCTCGCGCAAGCCGCGTTTCTTCTCGTTGGCCACGCGCGGCACTTGAGATTCGTAGACGTAAAACGCCGCCAGCGCCTCTTCCGGCGTGCCTTCACTCGCGACGCGGTGGAAGTGCGTCATCAGATTGTTGATTTCCGGCAGTGGCTTGTGCCCGCGCATGTCTCGCCGTGCTCCCATCCCCTCGGCAAAATCCAGCCAGAGTTCGGAGTGAGGTTCAGAGTGGGGCAGGGAATCTTTTCCCGATCCGCTCGCTGCACCCTTCTCGTCACACATGTTGGCCAGCACTGCTTGACGCAACTCGCCTTCGTCAAGCCGAAGCGCAAGTTCGGCCAGGTAAGTGGGAAATGCTTCCACGTGATGGTAGTAGTTGCGGGCATACTCGCGCAGATCGTCGCGCGTCAACTCACCGGCCGCCCACGCCCGGTAGAATGGATGACAGAGCAGGTCGTACCTGGCGATCGATGCCTCCAGTTGCTCGAAGAACTGAGTGGTATTCATGATGGCCTCCTGGCACTTGTAGGATGATTCACTACTATACGGACGAGGGCGCAGGTCGGCAAGTGATGGGGATCACGCCTGTTGATGACTTGCTAGAATGAAGGAACAGTTTCCAGTTTCCAGTTCTGGGAACATGCAGCAACGACGGAGCATGTACTAGAAACTGGAAACTGGAAACCGGAAACCAGAAACTGTCGTTATGCAGTTCACCGAACAATTCGAGGTAGTCGTCGTCGGCGCCGGTCACGCCGGCTGCGAGGCCGCAATGGCCGCGGCGCGCATGGGGCTGAAGACCGCGCTCTACACGCTGAACGTCGACTTGATCGCGCAGATGTCATGTAACCCCGCGGTGGGAGGCATCGCGAAGGGACACCTGGTTCGCGAAGTCGACGCGCTCGGCGGACTCATGGGCGAGATCACGGACGCGGTCGGCATCCAGTTCCGCCTGCTGAACACTTCGCGCGGCCCGGCTGTATGGTCGCCGCGCGCGCAGTGCGACAAGCAGGCCTACCGGCTGAAGATGCGTGAAGTGCTGGAGTCGCAGCCGAATCTCAAGATCAAGCAGGCGGAAGTGGCGGAGTTGATTCTAGGAGCACCCAGTACCGAGTACCTAGTACCCAGCGAAACCGATCACTCGGTACGCGGTACTGGCAACTGGGTACTTGGCATCAAGCTGCGCGACGGCCGCACTGTGGGCGCGCAGGCAGTAATCATCACCACCGGAACTTTTCTTAACGGCCTGATTCACTGTGGCGAACAGCAGTATCCCGCGGGACGCTCCGGCGAAGCAAATGCCGTGCTCCTCGGCGAGGCTCTGAAGAAGCTCGGTCTGCGTGGCTGCCGGTTGAAGACTGGAACGCCTCCTCGGCTTGATGGACGCACCATTGATTGGTCGCGGTTTCCCGAACAGCCGGGCGATGCCGATCCTACACCGTTTAGCTTCCGCACCAAGCGGGTGGCGCATCACGACTCACAAGTGCCTTGCTACATGGCGTGGACCACGCCGGAAACTCATCGCATCATCCGCGAGAATGTTCATCGCTCACCGATGTATAGCGGGCAAATCCAGTCGATCGGTCCGCGCTATTGCCCGTCGATCGAAGACAAGATCGTCAAATTTCCCGATAAAGAGACGCACCAGCTCTACCTCGAGTCCGAAGGCCTGAACACGAACGAAATCTACGTCAACGGATTGAGCACGTCCCTTCCGGTAGAAGTCCAGCTTGCGATCTTGAAGTCGATTCCCGGCCTGGAGAACGCCGAGATGCTGCGCCCGGGATATGCCATCGAGTACGACTCGATTGATCCAACCGAACTGCACCGCACGCTCGAGACGAAGAAGATTGCCAGCCTCTTTCTTGCAGGCCAGATTAACGGCACGTCCGGCTATGAAGAAGCCGCCTGTCAGGGCCTGATGGCGGGCATCAATGCGGCCTTGCAGGTGAAGGCGCATCCGCCGCTGATCCTCGACCGTACCGAAGCGTACACCGCGATCCTGATCGACGACCTCATATCCAAGGGCACGAATGAGCCGTACAGAATGTTCACCTCGCGGGCGGAGTTTCGCCTGCACCTGCGTATTGACAACGCCGATCGCCGGCTTACGCCGCACGGCCGCCGCGTAGGATTGATCTCCGATGAAGGCTGGGACGATTTTCAAGCCAAGCAACAGCGACTGGAGCACATGAGGAAGTTGCTGGAAAGCACCAGGCTGACAGCTGAAATGCTTGAAAACATTACCTCTTGTCATTCCGAGGAGCGAAGCGACGAGCAACCCGCTGTCGCCGGCGGCGCCTCAGAACCGGCCCACGACTGGAGTTCAGCCATCGGCCAGACCTGTGCTCAGTTGCTGAAGCGCCCTGAGAGCGTCATCGAGAAGCTGGCGCCCATTCTCCGCGAGCTGGATCCTCTGTTTTTTGCAAGAGCGAGAGGAAGAGAAGAAATCCGTGAGAATCCGCGCGAATCCGTGGCTAAGCTTTCCTCGGAAGTTCGCAACGAACTCAAATCCGTGGAAACCGAGATCAAATACGAGGGCTATCTCCTGCAACAGCAGCGTGCCATGGAAAGGATGAAAAAGTCGGAGCAGCGGTCCATCCCCGGCTGGTTCGATTACCATTCCGTGAGCGGGCTCTCGCGTGAGATGCAGGAAAAGCTGACTCGTGTACAGCCGCGAACGCTGGCCCAGGCGTCGCGCATCCCCGGAGTGACGCCGGCAGCGGTGTCGCTGGTCAACGTCTTCATTGAAATTCAGGCGCGAAGGCGGGAACAGGCTGCCGCGATCTAGCAGAGTTTCCGGTTTCTAGTTTCCGGTTTCTAGTTTCCGGTTTCTAGTTTCCGGTTTCTAGTTCCAGTTTCTAGTGTGTTTGCGACGTTGGAAACTGGAAAACTCGAAACTGGCTTCCAAATTAACATTGCGTTAACAATCCAATGTTACGCAAGCATTAATATCTCCCCCATGCCCCAAGAGAGCCTGCGTATCGAAGACCAGCCCGGATCGCAGCCGGGACAGCGCATTCTTCGCCTCGATGGAGCACTGGTCATGCCCACCGTGTTCGGGTTTCAAGCTACGGTGCGCGCTGACACTTCGCGCTCGCTGATCATCGATTTCACCAACGTCTCCTACGTGGATTCGGCCGGCATCGGGGCGCTCGTGGGTGCTTACGTAACGCGCCAGAATGGCGGGCGAAGCCTGGCGCTGGTGGGAGTGAGTGAGCGCATCCACAACGCGCTCAAGGTCACGCGGGTCGAGCAATTCTTCCGCTTCTTCGATTCCGTGAGCGCGGCGGAAGAAGCGAAGAACAGTGGTCAGTGATCAGTGGTCAGTGATCACTAAGTCTACGTCAGTGATCACTAAGTCTACGAAGGTTTTACTGGCCACGGACCACCAGCCACTGACCACTGCTCTCCGTTTGACTGCGTTTCCCATCCCTCCTAAGATGAATTTCCTTAAATCTTTCTCTTATGATTGGCCAGACCATCTCGCATTACCGCATCACCGGCCAGCTCGGCAGCGGCGGGATGGGGGTGGTTTACGAAGCGCAAGACCTTGATCTGGGGCGCAAGGTTGCGTTGAAGTTCCTGCCGCCACAACTCTCCCGCGATCAAAATGCGCTGGACCGCTTTCTGCTTGAGGCCCGCACCGCCTCGGCGCTAAACCATCCCAATATCTGCACCATTTATGCGGTTGAAAAGGTGCAGCTTGACAACGGGGAACAGCAGTCGTTCATTGCGATGGAGTTGCTCGAAGGCGAGACTCTGGCCCATCGCCTGGCCGCCGGAGCGATGCCGCTCGATCGCCTGCTCGACTGGGGCATCCAGCTCGCGGACGCGCTCGACGCCGCTCACGCCAAAGGAATCATCCATCGCGACATCAAGCCAGCAAACATATTTCTCACTCAGCGCGGGCAGGTGAAGGTGCTCGACTTCGGTCTGGCCAAGTTGTCGTATCCTGAGATGGAGATGGAAACCATCGGGGCGACGCAGGATTCGCCGGGACCGTTACATCTCACCAGTCCGGGATCAACCGTCGGCACCATCGCGTATATGTCGCCCGAGCAAGCGCGCGGTGAGGAACTAGACCCGCGGACCGACTTGTTTTCTCTCGGCGTCGTGATCTATCAGATTGCCACCGGCCGCTTTCCCTTTTCCGGCGCCACTTCCGCCGTAGTCTTCCACGCCATTCTTGAACTCGATCCGACTCCAGCTACCCAGCTCAATTCCGCCCTGCCGCCGAAGCTCGAGGAGATCATCGAGAAGGCTCTGGAAAAAGACCGCGACCTGCGCTACCAGTCGGCCGCCGATCTGCGCGGCGATTTGAAACGCCTGAAGCGGGATACGGAATCGGGACGCAAAGTTACACCCTCCGCCACGGGGATTTCAGCAACCGGCACGAGCGCGACGAGTTCCACCCTGGCCACGCCGGTCGCCTCCGGCGCTTCGCACAGTTCCAGTCAAACCTCCGCGGTAGTTGCCGCTGCGGGCCGCCACAAGGTGGGCACCGGATTGTTTGCTGTGGTTGGCCTCATCGTTTTGCTCGCCGCCGGCTACGGCGTCTACTCGCTGATCTCGCGCAATCATGTGCGGCCTTTCGAGAATTTCTCGGTCACCAAGGTTACGGAGACCGGCGATGCGGTATACGCGGTGATCTCGCCCGACGGCAAGTACATCCTGAGCCTGGTGAGAGCCAAGAGCGACAACGGACTGGCCAGCCTCTGGTTGCGCAATGTTCCCACCAACAGCATGACGCAAGTGCAGCCTCCAGCCGACGTCTGGTACGGGCAAAACGCCCTGAGCTTCTCGCCTGACGGCGATTATCTGTATTTTGTGCGCAGCGATCCGGGAACGCCTGCCCTGAAATTCCTGTTTCGCGCACCGCTGCTGGGCGGCACGGCTGAGAAGTTGGCCGAGGACGTGGATTCCAGCGTCACGTTTTCCCCGGACGGTCGGAAGTTGGCCTTCGTGCGCGAGGGCAATCCCGAGCCTGGCAAGTACCGGCTGATCGTGCGCTCGGTCGATAGCGGCGAAGAGACCGTGCTGGCCAGCGGTTCGACCACCCTGGAACTGTTCGATCCCGCGTGGTCGCCTGACGGCAAGACGATTCTGTGTGCCGTATTCCAGGGCGCCGTGAGCGGTCTGACTACGGTTGACGTAAAGACCGGTCAGCAACGTTTGTTCCTGAGTTCTGCCGACAGCCTCGGCTCGCCCACCTGGATGCCCGATGGCCACGGCCTGCTGCTTCTCGATTTCGGTCCTGCTTCGAATTTCACACGACCACAAATCGTCTTCGTCTCCTATCCGGAGGGAAAGCTGAGTCCGGTTACGCGCGATACCAACAGCTATTCCTCTTTGAGTGTGGGCTCAAACGGCCGGGTGCTGGCGACCGTGCTTCAAGAAAACCATTGGAATCTCTCGGTCATGTCAGCCACGCTCGGAGGCGCCGAGGCAAGGCAGATAGGTCCAGCTAACGCTAATACCAACTTCACCTGGACACGCGATGGCCGGCTGTTCTATGACAAGGACGGCACTCTGAGTTGGATCAATCCAGACTCGGGGGCCAAGGGCGTGTTCCCGACTGAGCCAGACTCGGCCAGTGGCGACCCCTCGGCGTGCTCAGACGGCCGCTATCTTGTCTTCGATCACCACATGCGTGCGGCCAACGGCAGCCGGAACATCTGGCGCGCAGATGCCAGCGGCGGAAACCTCAAGCAACTTTCGAACGGGAAACTCGACCAGTGGCCGGTGTGTTCTCCGGATGGGCGATGGGTTTATTACCTCGACGCGACCGCCGGACATGTAATGCGGGTTCTCATGGATGGCGAGGCGTCGCAGCAGGTCTCCGACTTGCTCGCCAGTCAATTCGGCATTTCTGCCGACGGAAGTACGCTTGCGTTTGTGACCATCGATCACGCGCATGGTCATGAGGAAAAACTGGCGGTGGTCGAGGCTGACACAGGTAAAGTTCGCAGGTTTCTGAAGTGCGACAAGACTCCGTTGGAACTGATTCGGTACACGCCCGACGGCAAGGCGTTGGCTTACGTTTTCCGTGAGAAAGGCGTCGAGAACGTGTGGCAACAACCTCTAGATGGTTCATCGGGAAAGCAGCTCACCTCATTCAAGTCGGAACACATCTACGACTTCCACTGGTCCTTCGATGGCAGCAGGCTGGCGCTGGTGCAGGGACATACCGATTCCGATGTAGTGCTGATACGGGATGCGAAGAATTGAGCGATCGGGCCATTGAGTGATTGAAGGTCGAAATGCTGGCGCACTGTGATTTTCAATTGCCCAATGACCCGATCGCCCAATCGCTCAATTAAAAAGGCGGCCATCGCTGGCCGCCCTTTTTTCGAATTGTTTAGCTGCGAAGTGGTTATGCACCCTTCACGTTCTCGGCCTGCCAGCCCTTGGGGCCTTTGACCACGTCAAACTGCACTTGCTGACCTTCCTGAAGGCTGCGGAAGCCGCTCGCCTGAATGGCCGAGAAGTGCACGAATACATCCTCACCGTTCTGGCGGCTGATGAAACCATAGCCCTTGGCGTCGTTAAACCACTTCACTGTTCCTGTTTCCATGGTGTTGCTTTGTTCCTTTTTCTTTGATGTAGCGCTGAAACTTTGGAAGGCTTCTTCTGCAGGCAGGTCACGCGCTGGTTAGCGGAGAAACTGGGTACTGCGAAAGAACTCTAAAGTCAAACGCAGATAAATTGTAAGGGAACTCCCTCAAGAATGCCACAATTTTTGCTCCACCAGCACTTAAGCGCCCGCGGTTCAGCAACTTACGGGTCACGCTCGCGCTGGTGCCTGACGCCGGATTTGCCAGGCGCACGGGAAAAGATACATGATCAGTGATACATGACCAAGAACCTGCATTTCCGCAAGCTTTTGATTTTGATTGCGCTCGCGACTCCGGCCTGGGCGGGGATTGTTGAAGATGTCCGCACGACGCTGGCCCAGAATAATTTCTCCGGGGCCGAGGCCCGGCTGAACTCTTACCGTACCGGCAACGGCGTCACGCCCGAGTACGTCGAAGCCTACTCCTGGATGGGACGCGCCGCTCTCAACGCTCGCGACTACGATCAGGCTGCGGCTTACGCCAAACAAACCAGAGCCCTCGCGCTGGAGCAACTGAAGCAACACCCGCTCGACGCCGAACCTCACCTGCCGCTCGCCCTGGGAGCGGCTATCGAAGTTGAGTCGCAGACACTGGCGGCTCGCGGCCAGCGCACCCAAGCCATCGCGGTTCTCGAGACCGCGCTGCGCACCTATGGCAGTACTTCGATCCGCGCCCGCCTGCAGAAGAACCTGAACTTGCTCTCTTTTGAAGGAAAGCCCGCGCCAGCCCTGAGGGCAGAGCAATTTTTGGGCTCAAAACCGCCCGCGCTGGCCCAGCTGAAGGGTTCTCCCGTGCTTCTGTTCTTCTGGGCGCACTGGTGCGGGGACTGCAAAGCCGAAGCGCCCATCATCACGCAGCTCCGGACCGAGTTTGCGTCCAAGGGATTGACCGTCCTGGGCCCCACGCGGCTCTATGGCTATACCGCGCAAGTCGAGCACGCCGCGCCCAGCGACGAACTCTCCTACATCGATGCAGTGCGACACCGCTTCTACGCCGGACTCCTCGACATGCCGGTTCCCATCAGCAAATACAACTTCGATGTCTACGGCGCTTCGACCACGCCGACTCTTGTGCTGCTCGACCGCATGGGCAAGGTCGCGATGTATCATCCGGGGGCGCTGCCGTATGACAAACTGAAGGCGGAGATTGAGAAGGTGGTGGCGCGGTAAGGCGATCTTAAGCCTCTAGCACTTCGCTCAACTTCCCCGTTTTCACGTCGTAGACGAACCCTCGCACCGGAATGTGCTTCGGAATCCAAGGATGGGATTTCACCCGGCGTATCTGCTCGCGGACGTTCTGTTCCAGGTCATCAAAGGCGTGAAAATGCGCAGGTGCGCCCGCCGATGTTCCCATCTTCTCCGCCAGCTTCTGCTTGAGTTCGTCTTCCCGCACTCGCAGCAGTCCGCAGTCGGTGTGGTTGATGATGATGAACTCCTGTGTATCCAGCAGGTGATGTGAAACGATCAGTGACCGGATCGCATCGTCGGTAGCGATGCCGCCGGCATTGCGGATCATGTGAGCGTCTCCGGGATGCAGTCCAAGGCAGCGTTCAAACAAGATTCTGGAATCCATGCAGGCCAGGACCGCCAACCGCCGCCGGGGCTGCACAGCCAGGTCTCCCAGGTTGAAGTTCTTTACGAATTGCTGGTTGGCTTGCAACAGTTCATCTGCGACTGACAATTGGTAATCTCTCCTTCAGTTGATCAGGGCCGGGTGCGTACTTCATTTTCGGCCGCTGGTTGCCGTCCCAGTGTAACCGCTACAATCGCCCGGTGAACCTCGACGATACCATTGTTGCGGTTGCGACGCCGCCGGGGCGCGGAGGGATTGGCGTGGTGCGGATTGCCGGTCCGAGGGCGCGTGAGATCGCAAGACCAATACTGCGGCTGAAGCATGAGCTTGAACCGGGACGTGCAATCTTCGGGGAACTCGTCGAGCCGCGCGATACGGAAGTTTCCAGTTTCCAGTCCCCGGTTTCTAGTGCCGCAAGTACTGGAAACCGGAAACTAGAAACTGGAAACTCGACGCGCATCGACGAAGTCGTCGTCACCTACTTCGCCAAGCCCCACTCCTATACCACCGACGAGATCATCGAGATCGCCGCGCACGGGTCTCCGGTCGTACTCCGGCACATCGTCGAGCTGTGCGTCGCAGCGGGGGCGCGCCTCGCCGAGCCCGGAGAGTTCACCATGCGCGCCTTCCTCAACGGCCGCATCGATCTTACCCAGGCCGAAGCCGTCCGCGATCTCATCGACTCCCAGACGCTTTACCAGGCGAAGATCGCCGCGCAACAGCTCGAAGGCGCTCTGTCGAGGCGATTGCAGCCAGTTAAACAGAAGCTGGTCGAGCTGATCGCTGTGCTCGAAGCCGGCATCGACTTCGCGGAAGACGACGTCTCTGTTCTTCCCGACGCCGCCATCCTCGAACGCATAGCAACGGTCCGCCAGCCGCTCGAGCAGCTTGCCACCACTTTCGCTTACGGCAAGATTGTGCATCAGGGGCTGACGCTGGCCATCGTAGGCCGCCCGAACGTCGGCAAATCGAGCTTATTCAACCGTCTTGTCGAGCGCGAGCGCGCCATCGTCACGTCTACTCCCGGTACCACGCGCGATCTTGTCAGCGAAACAGTCGCCATCGGCGGCATTCCAATCCGGCTTGTCGACACGGCCGGAATCCGGCAAGCCCTCGATGAAGCGGAATCGATCGGCATTCGCAAGTCGATGGAGGCGTTGGCGGACGCCGACCTGGTGTTGGTAGTGCTCGACGCGTCACAACCGGCGACGGCGGAAGATGATGAGCTTATGAAACACGCAGCGGACCGCCCAATGATCGTCGTGGGAAACAAGTGCGACTTGGAGAGCAGTGGCCAGTGGTCAGTGATCAATGGTCAGTCTTCGGCAGTTCGCGCCTCTGCCCTCACCGGAGAGGGCATTGCCGAACTTCGCGCCGAAATCTTGCGGCACATCGGCGGCGAAACCGGTGCTCCAGCGGAAGCCGGATTCCTCACCAACGTCCGCCATCAGCACCTGGTGCAAGACTCACTGGCCGCGCTCGATGCCGCCACCGGCGCCGTGGCCAGCAAAGTCCCCCACGAAATGCTGCTTCTCGATCTCTACGACGCCCTGCGTCCCCTGGACGCCATTACCGGCGCTACCACCACCGAGGACATCCTCAACCTGATCTTCAGCAGGTTCTGCGTCGGGAAGTAATGCGCCACTACTACAGCGGTATATTCCCATGCTTCTTAGGCGGATTCTTGTCCCGCTTGTTCTCCAACATCGCCAAAGCCTGAATTAGCTTCTTGCGCGTCTCGCGTGGCTGGATGATGGCGTCTACGAAGCCGCGCTCGGCGGCAACGTAGGGGCTGGCAAAACGGTCGCGGAATTCTTCGATCTTTTTCTGGCGAACCTCCTGGCGATCCTGGGGGTTTGCCGCCCCGTCGAGTTCGCGCTTGTAAACGATGTCCACCGCGCCTTCCGGGCCCATGACAGCGATCTCCGCCGTCGGCCAGGCGTAGTTCACATCCGTGCGGATGTGCTTGGACGCCATCACGCAATAAGCTCCTCCGTAAGCTTTGCGCGTGATCACGGTGATCTTCGGCACCGTGGCTTCGGCAAAAGCGTAAAGCAGCTTCGCGCCGTGTTTGATGATGCCGCCATATTCCTGCGCGGTCCCGGGCAGAAATCCCGGCACATCTTCGAACGTGATCAGCGGAATGTTGAAGCAGTCGCAGAAGCGCACGAAGCGCGCTCCTTTCATCGACGCGTTGATGTCGAGCGTGCCCGCCAGCATCGCCGGATTGTTGGCCACGATTCCGACGGAGCGGCCGTCCAGGCGAGCGAATCCGACGACCATGTTTTTCGCGTAGTGCTCCTGCACTTCGAAGAAGTATGCCATCGTCGACCACGGCGTGGATCACATCTTTCATGTCATAGGGAAGGTTCGATTGCGCGGGCACGATGCTGTCGAGCGCGGCGTCGGCTCGGGCGTCGTTTCGATCGGCGGGATCGGTGCAGGGTTTGCGCGGCGGGTCCTCCAGGTTATTCGAAGGCAAGAAGCTCAACAGTTCGCGCACCATGGACAAGGCACTCGGCATCGTCATGCGCCAGAAAGTGTGCCACGCCTGAGGTTTCGTTGTGGGTCATGGCGCCGCCGAGCTGCTCCTTGGTGACTTCCTCATGCGTCACGGTCTTGATGACATCGGGCCCGGTGATGAACATGTAGGAGGTTTTGTCGACCATCAGCACGAAATCAGTGATGGCCGGCGAATACACCGCGCCTCCGGCGCAGGGGCCCATGATCGCCGAAATCTGTGGCACCACTCCGCTGTACAACGTATTGCGCAGAAAAATGTCGGCATATCCCGCCAGCGACGCCACGCCTTCCTGAATGCGCGCGCCTCCGGAATCGTTCAGTCCAATCACGGACGCGCCCATCTTCGCCGCGAGGTCCATGATCTTGACGATCTTTCCGGCATTCGTCTCCGAGAGCGATCCGCCAAACACGGTGAAATCCTGCGCGAAGACATAGACCAGCCGGCCTTCGATGCGGCCGTAGCCGGTGACAAAGCCGTCGCCGTAAGACTTTTGCTCGGCCATGCCGAAGTCGCTGCAGCGGTGCGTGACCAGCTTGTCGGTCTCTTCGAAGGTGCCTTCGTCGAGCAGAAACTCGATGCGCTCGCGGGCCGACATTTTGCCTTCCTTGTGCTGGCGCTCGCGGCGCTTCGCGCCTCCACCCTCTTCGGCAAGTTGATTGCGCTTTTTCAGTTCTGCGATTTTTTCTTCAAGATTCATGGCGGGAGAATTATAGCGGGTGGGGTGGGCGGCGATTCTACTTTGAAGCTAGGATGAAGCAATGCGAAAGGCGATCGTTGCCATCGGCGGCGGAAGAATCAGAACAAGGGGAACTCTTGCCATTGATCGAGAGATTATCCGGCTCACGGGGAAGAAGAATCCAAAACTTCTTTTTATTCCGACCGCGACCTCCGATTCCGAACTCTATTGGATGTACGTCCAGAAATACTTCGGGGGATTCTTGAAATGCAAGACTGACGTTCTCTATCTCATCAAGGAACACCCCACAAAAGAGCAAATCCGCAGGAAGATTCTTGCTGCGGATATCATTTATGTGGGCGGCGGAAACACCCTGATGATGATGCGTCTTTGGCGGCGTTTAGGCGTCGACAAGCTGCTAATCTCAGCCTACGAGAACGGGACCGTGCTTTCTGGCATAAGCGCAGGCTCAATCTGTTGGTTTGATTCCGGGCATTCCGATTCAATGTCCTTTTACAACCCACGAAAGTGGAAATACATAAACGTGAAAGGCCTGGGGCTTATCAGCGGGATGCATTGCCCCCACTACAACAGCATGACCTTCGGAATTCCTCGAAGAAAGCACTTCCGCGACTATGATTCGGAAGACCGGGGGCATCGGAATCGCGATCGAGAACAACTGCGCGATCGAGTTCATCGACGGCCGGTTTTACAAGGTCATCCGCTCGAAAGACTACTCGCGGGCTTACAGAGTGTACAAAAGTGGCGGCGAAGTGGTGGCGGAGCAAATTCGCCGGCAGAAGCAACTCGCGTCCATCGAATCCCTCTACTCCAGGTCCGATCCCAGGATCTGGTAGCGATATTTCTTCCCGTCCCAGAAGATGACCGAAGAAGTCGCTTCGCCTTCGCCCTTTTCTTCCATGTAAATCCCGAGCACAGTCTTTTTCTTAAGCGCCAGCCTTTTTACGGTGAGCGTCTGGAAGGGCAGGTTGATCAGCAGGAACTTGGCCTTCGTCTTGTCGGAGCGCCAAGCCTCGGGACCTACGCCGTGAACGATCAGCAGAGAGACCCCTTTGCGCTCCGGCACGTCCGAGGCAAATGTGGACGTGACTTTGACCTGGCCAAAGCCCATAAAGCTGTTATAGGGATCGGCCACAAGAAAACCGTATTCCGCCTGGTCGGCCATGCGGATTCTTGCAGCGGGCAACCACGATAAGATCGTCCACGCCGTCGCCGTCAAGATCGCCGACAAACTGCGGAGGCCCCGCCAGCAGCGAACAGTTGTCGCCAAACTCCTTGTGCACGTACTCGTCGGTCACCGCGGGCACGGGAGACTTGGCGTGCGCCGGCGGCGGAGGCGGCGGCTTCTTGTCAGCAGCGAACGCAGCAGACGCGGCCGAGATCACCAGCAAGCCAAGCAAAACACGAAGGCAGGCAATTCGGGAGGACGACATAATACCCCTACTTTAGTCCCGTTTTTCGCGTGCAGGGTATAGACACAGATGGTGACCGGTGACCGAAGTAACCTCTATCGGCGGAAGTGCTCCCACCCCAGCGGCTCAAGTTCGTACCCAACTCCGCCCCGGCTCCTAAGGAAGATCTTCCGCAGTCGTGTGATGTGGCCGATCTGTGTAATGGGGATTCCGGCAATGCGCGAAGGGATCCGCTTGCCTCGGGGTGCCGTGAACAACAGTTCATAGTCTTCTCCCCCGTGCAGCGCAAATTGCAAATCGACTTCCCGCGCTGGCTTGCCAACGCTCGCCCGTGGAATGACTTCTGCCTGCAGTTCCGCGCCCACCCCACTCTCTTCGCAGATGTGGGCTAGATCAGTCGAGAGCCCGTCGCTGGTATCGATCATCGCCGAGGCCAGACCTTTTTCACGCAGAATCCGGCCCAGCTCGATTCGCGGCTCCGGAAAGAAATGCCGCGGATACTCCCGCGGATTCAGCTTCCGCCGGGGCTTTTTCCGCATCTGCCAGACCGCGGCCGCCGAGCCACCCAGTTCCCCGCTCACATAAATCCGGTCGCCGGGCCTCGCTCCCGACCGCAACACGGCCTTCCCCTTAGGCGCGGTCCCCACCACAACAATATCCGCCAGAACTCCATCGGGCGACTCCGCCGTGTCGCCGCCGGCCAGGGTCACGCCGTATCTCTCCGCGAGGCTGATCAAGCTGCGGGCAAAGCGCCCAACCCAGCTTTGCGGCAACTTTCGCGGCAGCGCCAGCGAAAGAAACGCCGCCACCGGCTCCCCACCCATGGCCGCGATGTCGCTCAGTCCTCGCACCAGACACCTGTGTCCAACCGATTCCGCCGAATGCCAGTCCCGCCGGAAGTGGATTCCCTCCAGGGTGAAGTCGGTCGTAACCAGCGTGTCTCTTTTCCTGCTTGCCCCGGGCTGGCAGAAGTCGCAGCACGGCGCAGTCATCTCCAATTCCAGCCACAACCGCAGGCCTCGTCCCAGCCGCCGCCAGGCGGCGAACTTGGGCAATCAGCGCTTTTTCGGCAATCACCACGACATCACTATATGCGAGGCCGACCTTCGGATGCTGCCCATAGGCTCCCGGATTCAAGGGGCGACTCAAGCAACTCGAAGACCCCCTTTTGCCGTCTGGCCTTAAGTAATCGAAGTAATCTGTCCCGCTGCCACTTTCACCCACCCCCCTTAAGTAACTTCTAATGCCCTTTCCCGTCGTTGACAGGGGGGAACCCAGTTTGTTACCTTTTACCAGTCATTCACAAAACTATTGGCAGAGAAGAGTTTGGACAAGCTTAAGTTCTGCACTTCGTATCAATTGCAGACAATAGGTTTGAGCTTGGTCCTCGATTCTCGGTAGGAAAAGGGCGCGTTACAAGTTTCCATTCCCAAGATGGGAAGCGCGGCCCGAAGGTCAGGCTCCGAACAGGCTTTCTGCAACCTCAGAACTTTGCCTGCAGTTCCGGCCCTGATCAAAGCGGAAGATTTCACCGGAAAGAAGGCATTTGCATAAGCGCTTCTACATCCTTTTTGTGGCTCGCGGGGACGACGGCCAGCTGCGCAAGATCTCCATTCCCGTCCACTATCTGTATGTTTTCGTAGTCGGCGCGGCCATCGGATTCCTCAGCCTCACCGGTATCGCCAGCTCTTATGCCCGCATGCTGCTCAAGGTCTCGCACTACAACCAGTTGCGCACTGAAAAAGAGGAGCTTAAGGACCGTTATTCCCGTCTCGAAGAAGTCGCGAAAGAGCGCGACGTCCAGGTGGCTTCGCTGGGCTCCATCGCCAGTGAAGTTTCAGCTCTTTACGGATTGAAGTCGCAGCCCGCGCTGGTCACGGCCTCGCAGCAGAAAATTCAGGATGCGGAAGTCAGTTCTTCCCTGGACCAACTGGGCGCGCTGCGCACCTCCGCCCTTACCGGCGCTGCCACGATTGGCATCAGCCTGGGCATGACCCGCAACGCCACCACGGCCGATTGGGCCCGCGCCAACTCCGCCCCCAACTTGTGGCCGGTGGATGGCCAGATTACCGGCAGCTTCGGTGAGCGCATCGATCCGTTTAACGGAGAAGGCGCATTTCACAGCGGCGTGGATATTGGCAGCTCCTACGGTCACGCTATCATCGCGCCCGCCGACGGCATCGTCACCTTCGCAGACTTCCTTGGCGGATACGGCAAAGCCATCATGATCGATCATGGCCACGGCATCGCCACCCGCTTCGGTCACCTTTCCGGTTTCGCCGTGACACCCGGACAGCAAGTCCATCGCGGCGACACCATCGGGTTTGTTGGCATGAGCGGACGCTCCACCGGCCCCCACCTCCACTACGAAGTCCGCATCAACGACACTCCAGTCAATCCCTACAAGTATCTTCGCCTGACCGTCGCCCAAAGCGGCGGCTACCTGCCAGGAAGCTAGGAACCCAGTTTCCAGCTTCATCCCCTTGCACTCTTCCCCTCCCTAAGCTACGTTCATGAGGAAGAACTGAAAAACTAAGAACTGCGCCATGACCAGCTTCTTCCACTCCGTACGCGAAGACATTGCCGCCGTCTTCGAGTCCGACCCCGCCGCTCGCTCCTACTTCGAAGTCGTCACCTTGTATCCGGGACCGCACGCCGTGTGGGCGCATCACCTGAGCCACTGGCTTTGGCTTCACGGCGCGCGCTTCCTGGCACGATTCACTTCGCAGGTCGCGCGCGTGCTCACCGGCATTGAGATTCACCCCGGCGCGGAGCTTGGACGCCGTCTCTTCATTGACCACGGCATGGGGACGGTAATCGGCGAGACGGCCGTTGTCGGTGATGATGTCACGCTCTATCAGGGAGTAACCCTAGGCGGAACCGGCAAAGAGAAGGGCAAGCGCCATCCCACCATCGGCAATAACGTGGCGATCGGTTCCGGCGCCAAGGTGCTGGGCAACATCTCCATCGGCGACAACTGCCGCGTGGGAGCGGGCTCAGTCGTGCTGCGCAGCGTCCCGGCCAATTCCACGATCGTAGGCGTCCCCGGGCACATCGTCCTGCGCGACGGCAAACGCGTGATCATCACCGATCCCAAGGACATCCGCGACCCGCTGTCCGACGTGATTATCCAGCTTGCCAAGGAAGTGCAAGAGCTGCGCGAGAAGTTCCAGCGGCATTCACACGAAGCTCTGGGCGCCGAACCCGTCCTGATGATCGAAGAAGGACCTTCACCCCCGAATATCTCTCCGCAGGACCTGTTCCAGGACGACTACCAGATATAAAGCAGTGGTCAGTGATCAGTGCCCAGTGATCAGCCGCCAGCAAAAACAGGATTGTCATCCTGAGGCGGGCGCTTTTTGCCCGCCGAAGGATCTGGGCGAGCCGCGCGATGCATCGCGTTCTTTGCGATGCATAAAACGCCCGTTTGGCTCGCTTCCTTATTCACTGACCACTGACCACTGATCACTGCCTCAACCCCATCCAGCTCTCCGAAACCACCAGCGAGTTTCCCGGATTGTGCGGATCGTATTTCACCGACGCAGGCAGCCCCAACCGGCAGGAATGCAGATTGATCCATTGGCGCAGATAAGTAACGTCCTGCGAGCACTCATACGACACACCCGCGACGTCATACTTATAGATGAGCAAAACCGCGGCGTGGTGGCCGTGGCTGACCGGCAATTCCTGGACGTCAATGACAGTACCGTCCGTGATGCGTCCCACGCCCTCGAGCCAGCTACGGCGTTCGCGCTCCAGCTCTGCCGGCCCCTTGGGCTTGCGCCTGAAAAGCGCGTAAGCGCCAACAGCAAGCGCACTGCCGCCGGCCACAATCAACGAATAAAAACGCAATGAATCCCTGACGAAGAAGAAAGACATGAGACCAGGCAGCCGCGTACCGCAGGCCACGTTTTCGTTTACCAGCATATGACGGAAAGCCGAGTCTAGGAAAGTATGTGCGGAGTTACCGAAGTGGTGAGGCTGTGGAAAACCGAAAGGCAGTGTTCAGTGGTCAGGGGTCAGTGGTGAGTTAAAACGGACTTGTCGTTGTTGGTTTTTGCTTTTCACTGGCCACTGATCACTGGCCACTAACCACTGCTTTTTCACTTCTGCTTGCAAACAAACTCGCGGGCAATCCCACCGAAATCGCCTTCCGCCACTTGCCCGAACTGATCGTCGCGTCGAGTCTTCTTGCTGACCACTAGCTTCCCGCCGCGGTCGCGGGAGTAGAACCACTCGGAATTTGGCACCGCGCTGCCGCTCAAGCAGTTGAAGCGAACCCGCGCCCGCAGTTCCACGAACGGACCACCCTGCGGCAGCTTGACAGGCTCTTTATATTCCACGCGCACCCAAGCAGTCCGCAGCCCGTTCTTCTGGGACGAAACCGAGCTGACCAAAACCTGATCGCCGCCAGCGGTAGCCCCAACCGTCCGCCAATCGCCCGCAGCCAACAACACCAGTCCCACCAGCAGGACCGGGGCCAGCACAACGGCGACCATGATGTACAGCCCCCTCTTCATAGGGGATGGAGGTAAGGCCATAAGCACGCCGCACACACTTTGGGCCAAAAACCAATTTCTGTCAACTGCTGCCGCCGGATAGTTTCCGGTTTCCGGTTTCCAGTTTCCAGTTTCTGGCGGCACAACACTGAAAACCGGAAACTGGAAACTGGAAACTCTACTCACCAATCGTCTGCTATCGTAATCTGCTGTGTGAGGATCAGCTCCCATGGAAACCCTTCACTGCACCACGATGCACTCGGCAATCGGACCGCTCTTTCTGGCAGCGTCGGCCGGCGGACTGGTCGCCCTCGAATTCGACGCCAGAATGCCAGGACAGCAATCGATTCGCCCCAACCCCCGCGATGTTCGGGAAGAAAACAAGGGATTCAAGTTCGAGGATTCCGCTCGCCACATGCAGCCTTACGTGAACGAGCTAGAAGAGTATTTCGCCGGCAAGCGCCGCGAGTTCACCTTCCCACTCGACCTTCGCGGCACGGATTTCCAGCAGGCCTGCTGGCGAGCGCTGCTGGCGATTCCCTACGGAGAGACGCGCACCTACGCCGACATAGCCCGCGCAATAGGCAAGCCGAACGCGTTCCGCGCGGTCGGCATGGCCAACAATCGCAACCCGGTCGCTATCGTCGTCCCGTGCCATCGCGTGATCGCGTCCGACGGAACACTGTGCGGCTACGGCGGAGGACTCGATGTAAAGCGAAAGCTACTGGAACTTGAAGGTGCGTTGAGTGGGACGCTGGCGGCGTAGAGAGAGCAGAGAGAGCTTGGTGTGGGGATAGAGCTTGCTGACTAATTGCCAACTGCCGATTGCAGTTGCCGATTGAATTGAACAGCCACATGCCCCGTGCGGCGATTCCAAGGGTCCTCCCGGAGCGAGCGAACGACGGATCGAGCCTCAGGTAACCGGCGAGTTCGGGTCGCTCCACGGGCGAGGTCAATCGATTTAACTTCCGGATTAAGTGCCTTGTTTTGAGTGAGATACGGACCTATTTTTCCACATGCCATTACCCCCTGCAAGGACAGGCAAACAAGAAGGTTGGGGAAATTGGCACCAAGGCGTGTGCGTTCGATCTCCAATCTTGCCACCGCCCTGCTATAGATATACAATTGCAATGTATATCCAAGAGGTGCTCTATGCAGGTTTCGAAGTGGGGAAACAGCCTGGCTGTTCGCCTACCAGCCGCAATCGTCGAGGCGCTCGAATTGAAAGAAGGCGACGACATCGAGATTCGAGTCGCGGGCGAACGCGCGTTCGAAGTGAGCCGCGATGAGAGTCGCCGGCGCGCTGTCGAGAACCTGCGCAAGCTCCGTCGTCCATTCCCTCCGGGATTCGTCTTCGACCGTGACGACATCTATGAGCGCTAGCGCGTTCTTCGATACCAACGTCTTTGTGTACGCCGTAGTTCAAGATGATCCGCGCTCCCAGAAGGCGGAAGAATTAATTGCCGAAGGCGGAACGGTGAGCGTGCAGGTCTTAAACGAGTTCGCGGATGTGGTGCGGCGGAAAGCAAAGATGCCTTGGGACGAAGTGCGGTTCGCAATCGAGAACATCAAGACCCTCTGTCCCGACCCGCTCCCGATCACGCTTGATACTCACAGAGAGGCGTTAGCAATCGCAGAAAGATACGCCTATAGAATTTATGACGCTCTCATGGTCGCCTCTGCACTGGAAGCGAGATGCACGATCCTGTACTCGGAGGATATGCAGGACGGGCAGGTGATCGGCAATCGGTTGACCATACGAAACCCGTTTCGGTGATTTGCCCGGGGGACTAACCCACCAGATCATGCGGCAGTCGGGCGCTTCCAGGCGGACAGGAGTGTCCGCCCCACACGTGCTTAGCTCACCCAATCCAGAAACTTGTACCACATCCCCGCGAACGGCAGGAACCACGGCTTGCCGTTGTACAGGCCGAGCGGCGCGGCGGGGAATGGAATACCGACAAATGGATTCTCCGGCTTATCTCCTGACATCAGTTCCGCGATCTTCTGGCCTTGATAGCTGGCCATGGCTACGCCGTGCCCGGCGTAGCCTAGGGCGTAATACATGCCATCGAGCTGGCCGGCGTGGGGCATGATATCGAAGGCGAAGTCGAGCGTGCCTCCCCAGACGTATTCGACTTTGGCGTCGCGCAGTTGCGGATAGACGTCGATCATGCCGCGGCGCAGGATTTCGGCGCTGCGGCGAATGGTCTGGTCGGTCTCGGGGAAGAACGCGGCGCGGCCACCGAACAACATGCGGCGGTCGGGCGTGAGCCGGTAGTAGTAGAGATAATTCTTCGAATCGTAGATCATGCGGTTGCGTGGGCTGAGTTCGCGCGCCAGCGCTTCCGGAAGGGTTTGGGTTGTAATAATGAAGGAACCGATCGGAATAATTTTCTTTTGGAGAGCGGGAGTTGCGCGGCCTGTGTAGCCACTGGTGGCAACGAAGACTTCGCGTGCCCACAATGCGCCGCGGGACGTTGTGATCTTCCATCCAGCTTCTCCTTGGCTTGATTCGCGCTGCAAGCTTTCGACGCGCGTGCGCTCAAAGATTTCTGCGCCAGCTTTCATCGCGGCACGGGCGAGTCCGGCGACATAGCGCGCGGGATTCACTCCTGCGCTCACTTCATCGACTAGCCCGCCGTAATAAATATTCGAGCCGATTTCGGCGCTCAACTCATGTTTCTCAACCACGCGCAGGCGGTGATTGAACTCACGCGCAATCACTTCGGCCTGCCGCGCGTAATCGTCGAAATGTTTTTGCTTACATGCCACTTCGAGGTGGCCACAGCGCGAGAAATCGCAGTCGACGGCTTCTTCGCGGACTATCCGCTCGACGCAATCGATGGTCTCAAGCGACGCGGCATACATGCGGCGGGCAAGCTCGCGTCCATACGTGGAGATGAGCTGGTTCACGCCCAGCTTCATGCCCGTCAGCACCATCCCGCCGTTGCGGGAACTGGCTCCCCAGCCAATGGTTTCGCTCTCGAGCACGGCAACTTTGACGCCCCGTTTGGCGAGAGTGCGGGCAGCTGAGAGTCCGGTGAAGCCTGCCCCGATGACGGCGACTTCCACGCGCTCGGGGAGTGGACGGGATGCGTCGGTGCACGGCGTTGCGGTTGTCGTAAGCCAGTAATTTTGTTCCAGCATTGTTTTGACAAAACCTGCATGTTCGTAGAGACGCAGCTTGCTACGTCTCTACAGCACGGCGGTTTCGTGGATCAGCCGGCCTTCGGCGAAGCGCGCTAAATTGAGCAACGATGCGTCGATCAAATCCGTCTTCCCGGTGAGAATGAGGTCGCTGAGAATCCTTCCCGTTGCCGGAGCGTGCATCACGCCGTGTCCGCTAAAACCGTTAGCGAGGAAAAATCCCGGCAATTCCGGAACCTCGCCGAGGATTGGATGGTGATCCGGCGTCATCTCATACAGGCCAGCCCAAGCCCGCTTGGGATTCACCGGAAGGTTTGCGAAGCAGGGCACGCGGTCCGCCGCGCGGGTGAGGATCTTCTCGACAAAAGCCAAGTCGAACTCCGTTTTGAACCCAGGCGTTTCTTCGGGATCGTTCCAGGCAAGAAGAAAACCGCGAGCCTCGGGACGAAAGTGAAATCCGTTTGACATGTCGACGATCATGGGCGCGGTGTGAGGGAATTCGTCAAACGGCTCGCTGGGAACCAGCATGCGGCGCAGCGGCACAACCGGCAAATCCACGCCAGCGAGCTTGGCGATACTTGCGGCCCAAGGTCCAGCGCAATTTACGACCTTGCGAGTGGTCACTGAGCCGCGCGTCGTCTCGACCGACGCAATTCCCGTGGCGTCGCGCGTAAAACCGGTGACGAGGGTGTTCTTCCACAAGGTAGCGCCGTGATCAGCGGCCCAGGTCATGAATCCAGTCATGGCGCTGTAGGGATCGACGAAACCATCGCTGGAACAGAAACTTCCACCAACAACGTCGTCGGCGCGCAATTGCGGAAACATGCTGCGGATCTCATTGCCCGCTATGAGCCGTACATCCTTCAGGCCCATCTTCACCTGCTGCGCGTAGTTAGTCCGCAGATAGGCCATCTGTTGATCGGTCGTGGCGCAGAACAGATAGCCTTGCGGCCGGTAGTCACAGGGATAGCCGAGGCGCTCCTCGAAGCTGGCATAGAAAGGAATCGAGTAGAGCGACATCTGAATGCTGACCGGGGTGGAAAACTGCGCTCGCACCCCGCCCATACTCTTCCCCGTCGAGCCCTTGCCCTGCGCCGATTCGCGCTCGATGACCAGGACGTTGGGGAATCCGTTGGCCGTGAGGTGGTAAGCGATACTCGAACCTACTATTCCTCCACCGATGATGACGACATCCGCAGTATCCATAACGATGAGGAACGACTGAGCATTCTAGCGTAGAAGTGGTCAGTGGTCAGCAAAATCGACACCAAGACGCGTTTTACTGGCCACTGGTCACTGACCACTGGCCACTGCTTCCCTCCCACCTCAGTAACTTGCCGTGGTTACCCCGCCTGCATAGGCTGGAATAGTATGCCCTTGCGCTGCCTGTTGTTCTCGTCAAATGAGGAGATGGTCCAGCCGATCTGGCAGGTGCTCACCGACCTCGGGATCGAGGGAGAATACTGCCAGAGCGCGGTGGACGCGGTAGAGAGGGTTACAACCCAGCTCTTCCAAATCGTGATCACGGACTGGGAGGATCAACCCGAGGCGGCGTTCCTGTTGAAAACGGCGCGGGATTTGAAGGCTGCGCACCGGCCCCTGATTTTGGCGATCGTCGGCGATGATGCCAAGCTGCCCGAAGCCTTGCGGGCAGGAGCAAACTCAGTTCTGGTAAAACCGATTCGCCCCGAACAGGTGCGGGACACTATGAGCACGGCGTGCGAGTTGCTTCGGTCAAAGTTGCAACCAGGGGCTCCGAAACCCGCAGCGCAGCCACCGACAGCGCCCGCGGTTCCACTTCCTGCCGCTCCGCCGGAAACGTCCAAAACGGGCCTGGCTGCCGCGGCGGCGGCTGGCGCGGTTTCGGTAGCGGTATCTGTGCCGGCCTCTGTGCCGTCCTCTGTGCCGTCCTCTGTAACCCAGGCGCCAGAGAAAGCCTTTCGGGCGGGGGAATTCCTGACATCGGCGAGTTCCGCGCCTGGAGCACAGTTTGATACGGAAAAGGAATGCGACGTTCAGAAGTCGCTGGATGCAGCCGCAGCCGCGGAAGTTGACGCGCTCACGGAGTTGGAGCCGACTGCCGCGGCTGTGCAGGAAGCAGCCGAGCCGGCTGAAGCCCAGACTGCACTAACTGGCTGGGCCGCTCTGCAAGCCCGGCTTACGAAGCCGATAATGCAGCCGGCGGAAGATGCTCCTCCGAGGAGCGAATTGCTGCCGTACGGGGAAACGGCGTCGCATAAAGCGCCGCTGGCGGAGCTGCCTGCAACAGACAAAGATCGCGTGGAGAAGGAGTCACTAGAGGAATCGGGACCGGAAGCCGCTCTTTTCGACTACATGTCGGGCGAGCCTGACGAGCGCGCGGAACCGACAACCGGGCCGGGTTCAAAACGCGGAAGAATTCTTCTGGTGAGCGCATTCGCAGTTGCCTGTGTCGTTCTGGTGGCGGTGCCCCGAACCCGGCTAACCTTGCGGACGTTCTATCGCAATGTTGTTCATGCGGGAGGGAATTGGCTGAACCCACCACCCGCTCCTTTACCTCAGGCCGTGGCACTGCATGACAGTTTTGGCCAGTCGGGTGACGAGTACAAGCTTCCCACGCCGGGAAACATCCCGGATGCGACGACGGATCCTTCGCAGATTCGTGTACTGCCAGTGATTGACCCGACGGCAAAAACGGAGAAGGGCTCGGACGCGAACGGCGGGCACGCACAAGCGACAACAGGCGAGAGCATCGCCACCGATCAGAAACCGACTGATCAGGGTCAAGCTGGTCCAACTCAGACTGGCCAAGGCCAGAGCGGGCAGGCCCAGGCTGGGAACGATCAGACTAAGGAACAGATTAAGGAACCCAGCGCGCCAAGCATCGGCGCTGTGCCGGAAAGTGCCGCCGGAACATCGCCAGCTGTGGCTCTGCCTTCGGTGCCGGTGCAGCCGAACCCGCCGGCGGTTCAAACGGCAGCGCCGCAGCCACATCTGGTCACGTCTTCGGTGCAGGGTGTTGCACCGCCGCATACCGTTTCGACAGGAAGCAGCACGGGCATTCCGTCGAGTCTGAAATCGCAGATGGCTTCGACCACCCCGGATGCCAGCGGGAACAAGCCGGCCGAGGCAGCGATGTCGGCAATTGAGCCGGTGAATCTGCCGGAGTCGGCGGCGCGTGAGTTGCTGGCTCAACCAGTTGAGCCGGAGTATCCCGCAGCGGCGAAAACCAGCGGCCAGCGGGGCAGCGTGGTTCTGCAGGTGCTCGTCGGGCGCGATGGCGCAGTTCAGGATGTGAAGTTCCTGCAGGGGTCGCTGATGTTTGCGCGGGCGGCCATCGACGCCGTGAGGCAGTGGCGCTTCAAGCCTTATGTCATGAATGGCCGCGCCGTATCGGTGCAGACCATGCTTACGCTGAACTTCAAGCCCCCGGCGTAGCGGGCCTGATGACGAAACCGGCTTTGAATCGTCCTAATCGCTGTGTGGCGACCTCATTTCGCGGAAAGGCTGCCATCGGGGCGAACAAGAGCAGCCAAGAGGCAAGAAACGGCATCTACACGATATAATGACGGAAGTTCCTCGGGGAAGTGACTCCTTTCCAAAAGAAGAATTCGATGTCCATGAAAATTAAAGCTGCGGTTCTGGTTTCGTCCTTTGCGGTGTTGTTATTCGTCGTGGCTGGTTCGCTTGGCCTTGGGGGCGTGCATGCGTCCTCCAACGACGGCTCCTACCGGCAGATGCAGGTTTATAGCGAAGTCCTGTCACGCGTGCAAAGCGAGTACGTGGAAGATCCGAACATTCCCAAGGTGACAGACGGCGCATTGCACGGGTTGGTGGAGTCATTGGACGCGAACTCCAGCTACCTGACGCCGGAAGCTTACAAGACCTACAAGGCTCACAAGACAGAGGCAAAAGGCGAGATCGGAGCGACTGTCTCGAAACGCTTTGGCTACGCGGACGTGGTTTCGGTGCTGCCGGGATCGCCGGCGGAGAAGGCAGGGATCGACGCGACGGACATCTTCGAATCGATTGAGGGCCGGAGCACGCGGGATATGTCGCTGCCGGAGATTCGCAGCGCGCTGGCGGGTGCGCCGGGCTCGACGGTCAATGTTTCGGTGGTGCGGGCGCGGCGGGCGGAGCCGCAGAAGATGGCGATTACGCGGGACATCGTCAACATTCCGCCGGTCACAGACAAGATGCTGGAAGAGGGCATCGGCTATGTGAAAGTGGACGCTCTGACCAAGGGCAAGGCGCAGGAAATCGGGGTGAAGATCAAGTCACTGGAAAAATCGGGAGCGAAGAAGCTGGTCCTCGATTTACGGAACACTTCTGAGGGAGAAGAAAGCGAAGGCGTTGCCACAGCGAACCTGTTTCTGAACCACGGCACGATCACATATCTGCAAGGACAGAAGTTTCCGCGAGAGGCCTTCAATGCGGATCCGGCGAAGGCGGTGACTTCGCTCCCGGTCGCCGTGCTGGTGAACAAGGGGACGGCGGGGGCGGCTGAGATTGTGGCCGCCGCGCTGCTGGAAAATGCCCGAGGCGACGTGGTGGGCGACAAGACCTTCGGCGAAGGGTCAGTGCCGAAAACATTCGAGCTGACGGATGGGGGAGCGCTGATTCTCTCGGTGGCGAAATACTATTCCCCCAGCGGGAAGGCGATTCAGGAAACCGCCGTCACTCCCAATGTGCTGGTGGCCGACGACACGGACAACGTAATCTCCGAGGACGAGGACCAGGAGCCTGCGGCTGCGGAACCAGAAGCCAAGCCCAAGAACACGCAGGACGATCAATTGCACAAGGCTATCGAGGTGCTGAAGAGCCGGAGCAGCTAGGCGCTGCTTTTGCGTCGAGAGTTTGTCGCGCAGCGCGAGCTGCGCGATTTTTTTTGTGCCCTGCTATTCTGAACATATCTCGCCATGAAGTCGC
>CAWKKK010000004.1:0-43346 GCA_963850165.1 uncultured Acidobacteriaceae bacterium
CGAAGCACACGGTGGATTGAGGAGGGAAGGGCACGACTTCAGTCGTGCCGTAAGCTTTAGTGCCCGTGGAACAGCGCGTCCAATAAAAACACCACCCCGGCTCCGACGAAAACCAGCACAGCCATCCTGGCTCCGGGCTCTTTGTTTACTTCCGGAACCAAATCCGAAGCTGCCACGTAGATCGTGACCCCGGCGGCAAGCGGCAACCCGGCGTCCACGTGCTGGCGGAAGATCGCCATGGTCAGGACCCCCGCCAGCGTTGCCCCGCCCAGCACTACGGACGCGCCCCACGCCGTGCCCCGGCTGCGCCCGCTGGCCAGCATCACGGAACTTACCGTGAAGCCTTCGGGAATCTTGTGCAGGAAGATAGCGAAAAAGATGATCCAGCCCAGTGCGTTCGAAACTAGAAATCCAGAAGCGATGGCGATACCGTCAAAGAATGTGTGGATGATTAGGCCGAGCAGCACCGAGTATCCCTTGTGCGAGTGCATGAACTCGTCCTTGTGCGTCTCTTCGCCAAAGTGGAAGTGAGGCGTAACCGTATGCTCGAAAAAATGGATGATGAGGTAGCCAAGCAGAATCAGAAAAGCCGCGCTCCGGCCGCGCAGCTCCAGGCTTTCGGGGACCATTTCGACCAAGGCCGTGGCCAGCATGAATCCCGCGCCCAGCGCGACGAAATAGCGCAGGTAGCGCCGCTCCCAACTGCGCTGCACAATAATCGCCCCGCCGAAGACGTTAGCGGCGGCAGCCGTGAGGCCGAGCAGAATGCTGATGGCAATGGGATGCATATGGCGGTGGTACCGGTACGGACTACTATTCTTCACAGGTGTTGTCTGTTGCTGCAATTCGGAAAGGAATGCCTGTTCCCGTTCGGCCACGTAGTTCTTATAGCCTTCGGAATCAATGTATGGGTTAGCCCCGCCGGAGTTCAGTTTTGCATACTTCGCTTCCATTCCGTAGTAACTGCCGTGGGCGCCCAGGAAAACATCGCAGAATAGCGACTTGAGCACGCGAAAGCCGCGCGCGTAATCGTCGGCGATCTCGGGATAGCGAGCGTTATTCACCAGCTTGTATCCTGGATTAACGTTCGGGCTGCCTACGATCACAACATCGTAAGTTTTACCCGCCTCGCGTACTTTCAAAGTCCACGTAGTGCAGCCCCGGGTATGTCCGGCAGTCTTATGAGCCGCCAGTGCGGTATCGCCGAGTTTCACCTCGTCACCATCATGGAGCACCCGATCCACCTTTGTCGCCGGATACGATAGCGCTGGATCGTCACCGTATTGGAAGTCGCTCTTGCCGCCGGATTCGACGACGCCGACGTCCCCATCCATGACCATGTATTTAGCACCGGTCAGCTTTTTCACCTCGGCGCTGCCTCCGTCGTGGTCGAAGTGAGCATGGCTGATCAGCAGGATTTTCACGTCATTGAAATGAAATCCCAACTTTTCAATGCTCTCGCGGATGAGCGGGACGGAAGTTTTCAGATTGCTGTTGATCAGAATGTGGCCGGCGGGTGTCGTAATCAAGTACGAGGCCAGCCCCCGGCTGCCCACATAATACATGTTGCCGATCATGCGGTGTGGGGGAAGGGTTCACTCCAGTCCGGGGAGCCAGGTGGCGTAGCGCTAGCTCGGGTGGCATTGGCTTGCGTGGCATGTGACTGAGCGGGCCTAGCCGGTACAGAGTTCGTTTGCCCGAACAGGCCACTGACGACGGCCAGGGCCGAACCAAACGAGATCAGGCGAGTGAGCATATGTGGACGAGTATACGGCGGCGCAAGCGCTTGTCCTTTTTGAAACCGAGGTTGCGGCTAGCCGCTCTCGCAACTATCCGCTATGCCGGATATGCATCACGTCTCCATCCTGCACAATGTAGTCTTTGCCTTCGAGCCTTAGCGTGCCCTTAGCTCTGGCATTGGCTTCTGAACCCGCTTCCAGCAACTGATCCCAGCGGATGGTCTCGGCACGGATGAAATGTTTTTCGAGATCGGAGTGAATCGCCCCCGCCGCATCCTGCGCGCGCGAATGCGGCCGGAACCTGCCAGGCGCGGCACTCATCTTCGCCGGCAGTGAAGAATGAAATCAGGCCGAGCAGCTTGTAAGTAGTGCGGATGAGCCGCACCAGCCCGCTCTCTTTCAGCCCATAGCTCGACAGAAATTCAGCGGCGTCGGCGTCGCTCATCTCGGCAAGCTCGGCCTCCACCTTGCCGCAAATGGCCGTGGCCGCGGCATTCGGCCGCGCCGCGATTTCCGTCAGCCCATATTTGCTCACCGCTTCTTCCAGTTCCTTGCCCAACTCGGTCGACTCGCCGATGTTCAGCACGTAGAAAATCGGCTTCTCGCTCAGGAACATGAAGCCCTTGATGCGCTTCTTGTCCTCGGTCGTCATTTCCATTTCGCGCAACGGCTTGTCGGATTCCACCTGCGCCTTGGCGCGCTTCAAAAGCTCGAATTCCTTCTCAAGTTCCGGAGTCTTCATCTTCTTGAGATCTTTTTCCAGCCGCTCCAGCCTTTTTTCGATTTGTCCAAGATCGCTGACCAGCAGATCGAATTCCACGTTCTTGATATCGCGCAGCGGATCGATCTCCCCCGTGTGCGGCACCGAAGGATCATCGAACACTCGCACCACGTGTGCCAACGCATCCACGTTGCGCAGATGCGCCGCGTAAGCGCTGTCTTTCAAAGCTTCCTGGCCGATGGCGCCCACGTCGACGTACTCGACCGATGTGTGCGTGAGTTTCTTCGGGTTGTAAAGCGCGGCCAGGCGGTCCAGCCGCTCGTCCGGAACTTTGGCCACGCCAATATGCGCCTCGCGCGGGTTGGCCCGCGACTGATCCGAAAGATGCGCCTTGGTCAGAATCCGAAACAGCGATGTCTTGCCCACCTGAGGCAGGCCAATAATGCCGGTTTTCATAAGAAAGCTTCTAAGAGAGGATCGTACTGAAAGCTTCAGCGACCGTCCGACAACATTTCAGGATAAATGAGAAAGCCGATATTGCCCAACGTGAAGGACGAGCAACTCATGTGGAGACAGCCGCCTCGGCTGTCCAAGCCTGAGCCTGCCCTGAGCGAAGCCGAAGGGGCGAAGCCCGGCGCGACCAACCACAACACTCGCGTATCCTAACGCACTCCAAGCTGCTGCGCCGTGAGATAAACCACGACCAGCCCCAACAGCAGCACCGCTCCTTCTACCCGCGTGGACCAGGCATGCAACGCATCGAACTGAATGCGCTCAGGATTGTCGATCGGCGCAGCACTCACTTCGCCCAACGACGCCCGCAAAACGTCCATGCGCGGAATGATGCCGAACTGCGAGATCAACGTAAGCGCAAGCATCGCGCATAGCAATACGTGGCGCGCTGCAAACACATGCGCGGTGCCATCGGTAAGCCGGCTGTAAAGCAGTGAACTCCCGAGAAAGACGATTCCGGAAAAAATAGCAATCCAGTGCAGTTTACCCAAGGCGCGCCCGACCACGTTGCCGGCAAGATGGGTCGTGGGCAGAATAGAGAATGCGGTAGGCGCCAGCACAAACGCAAAAAAGATCAACCCGCCGATCCAACAAACGAGCGAAAGCAGCATGAGGAAACGAAGGAAAGACATGGCGAAAGAATTATAGTCTGCAAGCCCGTCGAAGCAGCGAGACCAACTGACCAACTGACCACTGACCACTGACCACTGACCACTGACCACTGCTCTACTTCCCCTGCCGCAGATTATCCAAGACGCCGCGCATCAGCGATCCGCCATAAGCCCCCGCAATGCCCGGCAGCGCTGCCAGAAACGATCCATACACCTGCGCCCGCGTGGGTTTCACGGTCAGAATCAGGTAGGCTGCCAGTTCGGTCAGGGGAATGAACATTCCCACGACTACTACCCACCGCCAAGGCCACCGCGGCCGCAGCAGCCCCAGCAACATGCAAGCCATCAGCACCAGCAGTGCGGTAAAAAGCAAGTCGTTCACTGTGACATCGATCCATCCTGTTCCCACGCCGGCAACAGCGGCCAACACGTAGAACGGCAAGTCGCTGCGGGCTGGAGAAACGGTCGCGGTGGTCATTGATGATTGTCGATTGGTGATTGTTGATTGATGATTGAAAATCAAAGACGCGACTGTGGCAGAGAATATCTGATTTTCAATCAACAATCAGCAATCAACAATCATCAATACTTATAAAACCCCCGCCCGCTCTTGCGCCCCAGCCACCCCGCATCCACCATCTTGATCAGCAGCGGACACGGCCGGTACTTGGGATCGCCCAACCCGTCGAGCATCACGCGCATAATGTCGAGGCAAACGTCGAGTCCAATAAAATCGGCCAGCGTCAGCGGCCCCATGGGATGCGCCATGCCCAGCTTGAACACCTCATCAACGGCCTCAGGCGTAGCCACGCCCTCCATCACGGCATACATCGCTTCATTCAGCAAAGGCATCAGCACGCGGTTCGAGACGAATCCCGGAGCGTCGTTCACTTCCACCGGCGTCTTGTCCAGTTTGACGGCCAGTTCGCGAGTCTCAGAGAGCGTCTCCTGCGAAGTAGCCAGCCCGCGAATCACCTCCACCAGCTTCATCACGGGCACTGGATTAAAGAAGTGCATCCCAATCACTTTTTCGGGACGCTTGGTAAGCGCCCCCAGCTTCGTGATCGAGATCGACGAAGTGTTCGAAGCCAGAATAACCTCGGGTCGCGTCAGCCGATCAAGATCGCGAAAAATCTCCGCCTTAATCTCAAACTTCTCGGTAGCCGCTTCCACGATAAAGTCGCAGTCGGCAAGCCTGGCGCGGTCGGTCACCGGCTCGATCTTTTTCAGCGCGGTTGCCTTGTCTTCCGCCGTGATTTTGTTCTTCGCAACCTCGCGATCCAGATTCTTCGTGATGGTGGCCAGCCCGCGCTCCAGAAACCGCTGCTCGACGTCGCACAAAACTACGGAATAACCGCTGCGCGCGAACACGTGTGCGATGCCGTTGCCCATGGTGCCCGCGCCGATTACACCCACTCGTTTCATGTCCATGGAATCTATCTCTCCCCCGATGCGTGTCGCCGCTATTTCCGACCGAATCTTGGCAGCCATCGATCGACCGAGCGTTTGTACTCGCGGTAGCTTTCTCCAAATCGCTTTTCCAGCCCCGGTTCCTCTACGTATACGACAATCAGGTGCAAAAAGAGAAACAACGCCGCTGCGAACAGAACGATTGAGACCGACGATTCGCACAGCCCAAGTCCCACCATCAGAATCACGAGGCCTAGAGACATAGGATTGCGGACGTGGCGAAATGGCCCAAAAGCCACGAATTCCCTAGGTAGGAGCCGCTCTCCAGGCATCGAAAGAATACCCAAGTTCGCCAGAATGCCTCCGCACGCGATCACTATCAAGCCGCCAGCAACCATGCCAACGATGCCTGGTATCCGGCTCCAGATAGGCAATGTGACGCCGATGTGGGCATCCAATCGACGCAGATGCAGTGCAGCCCAGCCGACGAAAACAACGGCAATCGCTACCTTCATGACGGTCCACAGAATGAGCGTCAGCCGGTTCATTGTGATTCGCCGCGCGATACTAGCATGAATTATGCCGAAGAGGAATTTGGCCGCTACCCCCAAAAAACTCTCGCTTCACGGTGCTAAAATAAAAGGTTCCGCAGAGGTGAGTACCCTAACTCCTCCCCGAGGTGCACCCATGGCAACCCTAGAACTCCCCGTCCGACCGCGCACATCGTCATCGTCACACTCCCATCAAGGCCCGTTCGTCAACGAACCATTTTTCGATTTTACGAAAGAAGACAACGCGCGCAAAATGCGCGCCGCCATCGAACGAGTCCGCGGACAACTCGGCCGCGAGTATGACCTCATCATCGGCGGCCAGCGCGTCAAGACTGCCGACAAGATCAAGTCACTGAATCCTTCAAAGCCGTCGCAAGTGGTCGGAATCCACCAGAAGGCAGGCAAAGAGCACGTCGAGCCGGCGATGACGGCCGCGCTGAAAGCATTCGATTCGTGG
The DNA here is from genome assembly GCA_963850165.1 of uncultured Acidobacteriaceae bacterium. Taxonomy (GTDB): domain Bacteria; phylum Acidobacteriota; class Terriglobia; order Terriglobales; family Acidobacteriaceae; genus Sulfotelmatobacter. Next base: position 6,003 of record CAWKKK010000004.1, read on the forward strand.
AAGCATACTTCCTTCGAAGAGCGCGCCGGACTGCTGTTCCGCGCCGCCCACCTCCTCCGCAACCGCAAAATGGATTACATGGCCTGGCTGGTCTTCGAGGTTAGCAAAAACTGGGGCGAAGCCGACGCCGATATCTCCGAGACCATCGACTTCTGCGAGTTCTACGCCCGCGAAGCCCTTCGCCTTGCGAAAGCCGAAACTCCAGTGCAGATGCCCGGCGAGCACGATGCGCTCACCTACATTCCGCTCGGCGTGGGCGCGGTAATTCCTCCGTGGAATTTCCCTTGCGCCATAATGGCCGGCCTGGTGGTCGCCTCCATCGTCAGCGGCAACACGGTAATCCTGAAGCCGTCCAGCGATTCGCCGACCATCGCCGCCAAGTTTATCGAACTCCTCGAAGAAGCCGGCATGCCCGAGGGCGTGGTGAACTTCTGTCCCGGCGCCGGCGCCAGCTTCGGTGACGCGGTCGTCGCGCATCCCAAAACGCGCTACATCGCTTTCACCGGCTCCCGCGAAGTCGGACTTCACATCAACATGACTGCGGCCTTGCAAGCTCCCGGCCAGGTCTGGGTCAAACGCACCATCCTCGAAATGGGGGGCAAGGACGCCATAATCGTCGACGCCGACGCCGACATCGACTCCGCCGTCGAAGGCGTCGCGCAGTCCGCATTCGGCTTCCAGGGCCAGAAGTGCTCAGCCTGCTCCCGTGCCATCGTCGACGAGCGCGTCTACGACAAGTTTCTCGACCAGCTCAAAGCCCGCGTCGAAAAGATCACCGTGGGCGATCCTGCCGAAAACAGCAACATGGGAGCGGTGATCAACGAAGGTTCCATGAAGACGATTCTTGAATACATCGAGCAAGGCAAAAAAGACGGACGCCTGCTCACCGGCGGCGAGCGCGCCACCGAAGCCGGGGAAGGTTACTACATCCGTCCGACCGTGTTCGCCGACATTCCCGCTAAATCGAAACTCGAGCAGGAAGAAATCTTCGGCCCCGTGATCGCGGTTATCAAAGCTAAAGGTTTCGATCACGCTCTCGAGATTGCCAACGACACCCAATTCGGCCTCACCGGCGCCATCTACACCAAATCACGCGACAAGATCGACCGCGCCAAGCGCGACTTCCACGTGGGCAACCTCTACATCAACCGCAAGTGCACCGGAGCCATGGTGGGCGCGCATCCCTTCGGCGGCTTCAACATGTCGGGCACCGATTCGAAAGCCGGCGGCCCGGATTACCTGTATCTGTTCACGCAGGCGAAGTCGATCGCCGAAAAATTGTAGCGCCGGCGTCTCGCCGGCTGTCCGGCGTCAATGGAACTCTGGCCTCACTCGCTGAGTGACCGTGCCGTGAGATGTCCACACAGTTTACGAGAAAACAAAATGGCCACCCCAAAGGGTGGCCTTGAATCAAATCGCAGAATCTTTACGGCATCACTCCCGCCGGCGCCTGCGGCACCGGCCCCGCCGTAGTCGCCGCGGCCGCTTCGTTCAAAATCCGGTGGTGGATGGTAAACAGCGCCAGCTCGAGCCGGTCGGATACTCCAATCTTGTCATAAACGTTGCGCAGATAATTCTTGATGACCTGCTCCGTCGTTCCCAGCTGTGTGGCAATTTCTTTGTTCTTGTAGCCTTGGACGATCAGAGCCACGATGCGCAGTTCTTTCGCTGTCAGCCGATCGCGGACGCGGAGTCCGACCATGTCGTTTTCTGTGAGTTCGCTCGGCACCGCGACATCCTGCACCCAGGTTTCCCCGCGCGCCACCTTGCGCACGCAATCGACCAGGGCCGCGCTGGTCACGTTGCGGTAGACCACGCCATGCGCGCCGTTCGCCATGTGCCGCTGCGCGCTCTCGCCCGTATCGGCCAGCACCACCACGCGGGTCTTGGCGCGGTTGGCTGCCTGTATGATGGCGGCGAAGTCGTTGTGAAAGCCCGCCGCCGCGATCAACACCGCGGCGCGGAATTTATCCAGAGCCATGAACATCTGCTCTTGCGTTTGAGCCTGCGCCACAATGCGCATCTCGTCTTCCACCGCCAGCACTTTGGCGATGCCGGCGCGGAAAATTGCCTGATTATCGGCCAGTATCAGTTTGAGCATTTTATCGGCACCCCAAAAGTTCCATTGTCATCCTGAGGCGGGCGCTTTTTGCCCGCCGAAGAGCCTGTCCCGAGACTGCGAGGGAACCTTGGCGAACCGCGCGACGCATCGCAGTTTTTGCGATGCAATAATCGCGTGTTTGGCTCGCCTCCTTAATTACTGCCCGCTCCCAAATATTACTTCCTGACAAACTCGTACGAGTCGATCACGCACGCCACACCCTTGCCATCCGGGCTGCTCCCGGTGGGGTCGGAGCGCACGACGCGCCCCTTGCACTGAATCGTGACGTTTTCCTTCCCTCCGGTAACGTCGGGTGGAAGCGTGATCTCAAACTCCACCGGCGACCCAATCTCCAGCGACGCGTCGGCGCGAATGTAAACCCCCGCCGCGCTCAGGTTTCCGGTAAGCCCCTTGGTGCTGCCGCTGGCATTCTCTTCATGAATCTTGATCGGCAATTCCAGCGGAAACCTTTTTCCGGTCCGTGCTTCTTCGGACACAGTGCCTCCTAGTTCGCGACCTGATCTCATTCGGTCACTCTTCCCGACCTGATACTCAGGACTGATCCTGACCAGATCTTTGACCCCAGCAAACTGAGCCAATGCCACCAGAATACGCTTCCAGCAGGCGGATCGACCACTTTTGTTGCTTAGGGGCGGTTATATCACGGATGCATCGCGGATAAAAGCCTGATTCCGAGTTAGTTAAGGGTAGTACCTAGATTCCCCCTTGCCGACACTCATGTTGGTTCAGCTCCACGACCCCCTCTAATCTGTCTCAAACACCAGCACAAACTTTTACGTCTTCATGACAAACCACGAAATACCTTCCGCTACCTTTCAGAGGACGTTCCGCTCGGCTTGCCAGCTATCGTGCAACGCTGCGCACCACTCTTACTCTCAGCAGTGACGAAAGGATCTCATGCAGCACACTGGAAGCTCAACCTTCATTGCCGCTTCAGCGGTCGCCCTTCTATCCGCTCTTACGCTCCTGCCTGCCGCCGCACAGACACCCACCGTTCAGGCCCCGGGATGGCCCGGTCACGCTCGCAACGCGCAGCATACCGCCGTATCCGCCGTCCCCGCCCAGCCGCTGGCGAAGATTCATTGGCAAACCCCGGTCGACCTCAAGCCTCCTTCGGGAGAGATCTTCATTCACTACGGTTCTCCGCTCGTCACTCCTGCGGGCACCGTGATTGTTCCAGTCAAAACCGGCACCGACAGCTTCCGCCTCGAAGCACACAACCAGGCGACCGGAGCCGTGCTCTGGACCCTGCAAACCGGCTACACGGCCCCCTCGGCCGGCTTCCTGCCCAGCTTCAGCCCGGTTCTTTCCCACGGCAAACTTTATCTCCCGGCCGAAGGTGGCACCGTCATGGTGCGCGACAATCCCGACCAGGCCGCTGGCAAACGTTCGCGCCTGGTGTTCTTCGGCGCCAGCAATTTCACCGCCGACCCCAAGGTCTACAACGCCAATGTCCAGATCAACACCCCCATCACAGCCGATGCTGCGGGCAACCTCTATTTCGGATTTTTGGTCCTCGGGGCTACTCCCATCGGCCTGCAGAGCGGCCTGGCCAGGATTTCCGCCACCGGCCAGGGCTCCTTCGTCGCAGCCACCACCGCAGCCGCAGACCCGCAAATCGCCAAGGTTGATATGAGTTGCGCCCCGGCTCTGTCTCCCGACGGAAAGACTCTCTACGTCGGCGTGAACAGTGCTGATTTTGGGTTCGGATATTTGCTCGCTCTTAACAGCCAGACCCTGAAGACCATGGCCTCCGTCCGTCTTATCGACCCCAACTCTGAACTCGACGCCGAAATCCCCGACGAAAGCAGCGCCACGCCCACGGTTGGACCGGACGGCGACGTGTATTTCGGCGTCCTCGAAAATCCGTTTCCCGGGCACAACGACCGCGGCTGGCTGCTCCACTTCAATAGCACTCTCAGCCAGGTGAAAATTCCCGGCAGTTTTGGTTGGGATGACACGGCATCGATTGTCAGTGCGTCCGTGGTCCCTTCTTATCAGGGAACGTCGAAATATCTGGTGATGACTAAGTACAATAACTACGCTGGTATCGGCACCGGCGATGGCATTAACAAAGTGGCGGTCCTCGACCCCAACGCCACCGAACCAGACCCCATCTTGCCATCCACGCTGGTGATGAACGAAGTGCTCACCATCAAGGGAGTCACACCTGACCCTGACTTCCCAAATTTCCCCGGCGCGGTTCGCGAGTGGTGTATCAACACCGCTGCTGTGGACCCAATCACTAAATCTGTTCTCGTCAACAGTGAAGACGGCAGACTCTATCGGTGGGACCTGACCGCCAACCGTCTTTCGCAAGTCATCACCTTAAGCAGCGGCATCGGAGAAGCCTACACTCCCACCCTGATCGGCACCGATGGCACTGCGTTCGCCATCAATGACGCTGTGTTGTTCGCCCTCGGCCGCTAAGCGTCTCACGTAGCGTGACGGCCGCGCACCTCCAGTCGAGGTGCGCGGCCGTGGCGCGGTCCGCAGGCTGAGGCACGTCATCCCATCCCGGAATCCAGTCTTACCCTGCTACATCTAAACACGCGCATCTCCCGCGAATTCTGACCGAGTGTTGCCTCGGAACCGAGACGCGCGTGATACCGTTCTGATAGGACTTGCTTCGTTACTCAGGAGAGAAACTCATGTCCGTTTCATCCTCCCTCACGGCGCGCCGGCCTCGCCAGTTAATCCTGCAGGCCTGTTTTTTCCTCCTGCTCCCAGCCACCCAGTTGCTAGCCCAGCAGCCGCCGGCTCAGAAGCCCTCCAACCCAAGTCCCGCCACCAAAATCTCCCAAGAGTCAGCGCAAGAAAAGCCGCAGCCCAAGCCCGACGAATCCGCCAGCGCAGCCGCAGCTCTCATGCAGATCAACAATGCTCTGGAAGGTCTCGCCGCCAAAGTATCTCCCGCGGTGGTTCAGATTTTAGTCACCGGCTACGGCCCGCTTCACGAAGAGAACCGCACGCAGACCTCTCTCATCGTGCGCCAGCATGCGGTCGGCTCCGGAGTCATCGTCGACGCCAATGGCTACATCATGACCAACGCTCACGTCGTGGAAGGTGCACAGCGCATTAAGGTAGCCCTGCCCCTGCCTACCGACAACGGCCGCGCCGTCGCGGCGGGGAGGCGCCGCATTTTCGAAGCCCGCCTGATCGGTACCCACAAAGAGACCGATCTCGCCCTGCTCAAGATCGATGAAAAGGATCTCCCCACGCTCGCCCTGCTCACCCAACAGCGTCCTCGCGTAGGTCAGCTCGTCTTCGCCATCGGCAGTCCCGAGGGCCTGCAAAACTCGGTCACCATGGGGGTGGTCAGCGCCGTCGCTCGCCAGGCCGATCCCGAAAAGCCGATCACCTACATCCAGACCGATGCCCCCATCAACCCCGGCAACAGCGGCGGTCCGCTGGTCGATATGAATGGATCGGTTCTCGGCCTCAACACTTTCATTCTTTCCCAGGGCGGCGGCAGTGAAGGCCTGGGCTTCGCCATTCCCGCGCGCATCGTGGATTTCGTCTACCACAGCCTGCGCCAGTATGGCCACGTTCATCGCGTCGAGATTGGCGCGTCGGCTCAGGAAATCACACCCACGCTGGCCGAAGGCCTCCAACTCGCCCAGCACTGGGGAGTGGTCATCGCCGACGTCAGGCCCGACGGCCCTGCCGCCGCCGCCGGCCTGCAGATTCAGGACATCGTCCTTACCGCCGACGAACGCCGCGTCGAAACCCTTCCTCAGCTTTCGTCGGCGCTCTACCTTCACCGCCTCGATCAAGTGCTCAAGCTCGAAATCCTCCGCGGCGAACAGAAAAAAACTCTTTACATTCCCGCCATCGAGCATCGCGACCAGATGGATCAGCTCTTCGACGCGGCCGATACCGAGAAAAGTCTCGTCCCGCGCCTGGGCATCCTCGCCATCGATATCACCGACGACGTGCGGAAGCAGATCGGCACGCTGCGCATTCCTTCCGGTGTAATCGTGCTCGGCCGCGCCGCCGACCTCATTCTGCCCGACACCGGTCTCCAAACCGGCGACGTCATCCACGCCCTCAACGCCACTCCCATCAATTCCATGGACACGCTGCGCGCCGCCGTCCTAAGCCTGAAAACCGGCGACCCCGTAGTAATCCAAGTCGAACGCTCCGACGGCCTGACCTACCTGAGTTTTGAAATGGAGTAGAACGGGGCGGTTTTCACCGTTGCGCGACCAGAACCGAGGGTGCCCCACCCTTGCGTCCTTTGCAAGGGTGGGAATTGCTGAAGCCCGCAGCGAAGGGTTTAGAAGGTCGCATCACAACCGAGGGTGCCCCACTCTTGCGCACTTTGCAAGGGTGGGAATTGTTGAAGCCCGCAGCGAATGGTTTAGCCGCCAGCTCGCGCGGCCGATGCAGCAACCCTGACCCCGTCTTCGGAACGCTGCAAGACACTCTCAATCACCACACCTAAACCCGATCCCAAAGCCCGCAACACACTAAGATCATCCCGGCTAAAAGCATCCGCATGCCCACGATAAAGAGCCAGCACGGCAACCACGCCAGAAGCTCCCGCCAATGGCACGGCCAGCGCCGAGCGCAAAGTGCTGAACTTGCCAGGATCGTTGAGATAGCCCGGTTCGACCGAAGGATTGCCATTTAAAATCGGCTTGGCATTCTGCGCAACCCAGCCCGAAAGACCATCCCCGACCGGAATCCTTAAAGAAGAAAACAGCCGAAAATTCTCTCCGCTCACAAACTCCGGAATCAGCGCTTTGTTCCGAACCACGTACACAGCCATCGAGTCGTGCGGGACCAGTTTCCTCACCCGAACTGCCAGCAGCGCGAGAGAGTCTTCCAGATTGAGCGAAGGGCCCACCTTCAGGCCGAACTCAGACAGCGCCTGCGCTTCGTGCCGAGCCGCTGCCATAGCGTCGAGATGATCTTTGGCGAGGGTCTCGTGCGCAACAGGTTTTTCCGGCTCCGCGAAACCCGCGTCGGGAGCCAATCCCCGTTCCACCTTAATATCGGTCGACAATTTCGGTGGAGCCTGAAAAGGCTGTTCATTCGCAAGTTTCTCCAGTTCCACGTAACGCCGCTCGAGAATCCCAACCACGCGCGGATCGAAACTGATCCCGGCTTCGGACGCGACCTTTGCCATGGCCTCGTGTAACGGCAACGCCTTCCGGTATTGCCGGTCGGAAGCCAGCGCGTCCAGGCAATCGACCGCCGCAAGAATGCGCGCGCCGATCGGTATGGCTTCGCCTTCCAGCCCGCTCGGGTAACCGCTGCCGTCCCATTTCTCATGATGCGCGCGCACGATCGGCACCACGGGATAAGGAAAGTCGACCTGCTCCAAAATCTCCGCCCCAACGATGGGATGAATCTTCATCTTCTCGAATTCTTCGGGAGTGAGTTTGCCGGGCTTCGAAATAATATGTTCCGGCACGGCCAGCTTGCCGATATCGTGAAGCACCGAGGCCGCCCGCAGGGCTTCGGTTTCGTCTTCCGTCAAACCCAGATCCCGCGCAAGTTCCATGGCATAAATTCGCACCCGTTGCAGGTGCTCGCCGGTAGTTTGATCCTTGGCCTCAATGGCCAACGCGAGTGCTTCGATGGTTCGCAGATGAAGACTGGAAACCTTTTCCGCGTGTTCCTTTTCCGCTTCCAGTTTGCCCAGGTAAAGACGGTAAGAGCGGTACATGAGGTAGATCGGCGCCAAAACCAGCAGCGAGCCTTGCCATCCGAAATGCCGGTTCAACAAGCTGACTAATCCAGCAATCGCCGCCCCCACCATGTAGTAGGGAAGCGTCCATAGGTAGATCTCGGTCCAAACATTCGAGATCTGCTTATCTTCCGTCAGCCCGATAATGGTTGACATCGCGGCAGTATTGCTGGCGAACTGCGTGATCGCCGCCGCCAGAAGCCCCAACGGGATGGAACCATGAAAAACGTGGAGTGACAATTTGTAAGCGCCGTATGAAGCTGCGCCACAGACTGTCACCTGCGACAAATTGAACACTAACTGCACCAGCTTCGGCCGCCGCGCCGGCCTCCAATAAAACTGAGCCAGCGTTTTCACCAGGCCGATCAGCAGCGTCTCCGGCAAACCCAGCTCTAGAATGCAGAGCAGAGTCAACAGGAAATTCATCGACATCGTTCCTTCAACCCCGGGCATGCTTACTTTGAAGGACGAGGCCAGCACCGCCGCGGCCATATAGAGGACGAACTTAGCGTGGTCAGTGGAATGCCCCTGAGAGAACGCCAGAACAATGCAGGCGACGGCCGCAAACGCCATTCCAGCGACATACGCGCGCGCGCCAATTTGTCGTGCCCACGACATAGGGATTCCCCTTAGATTCTTTCCGAAGCGACGATCAATGTCCGCCCAAAAGTGACTCCCATGGTTACCAGAGTGTCAGCTTTGAAAGGCCGCAGCTTTGCGCGTGTGGAAGCGGGCCGGCAATGATCTGTCATCCCGAGATCTGTCATCCCGAAGCGAAGCGAGGGATCTTGGTGTTTGCTTGGGGCGGCAATGACACTACGTGACAAATTGTCCCTGCCCCGTGCGATGGGACAAGCTGTCCCATCGACACCGGACCAATCTCCCCTAACCCATTGATTCGCAATAGCAAATCCCATCCCATTTGGTACTCAGCCTGCACCTCCGACCGTGGAACTAGCTGGGCGGAATGGGTCCGCCCCTGAGGCTATATGAAAAGATTTCTGGTTCTATTGTTGATTGTCACGGGAACGCTGGTCACCGCGACGCCAGCCTACGCCAACGACTCAAAGATTTCGCCCGAACTGCGTGGTTATCAATCGACCAGGCAGGCGCAAGTAATTGTTCAGTACGCGCCGGGCACGCAGGTGAGTTGCACTGGGCTGTTCGGCCTCGTCGATTGCCTGCTAAACGACATCGCAAAACTTGGGGGGACGATTCTCGGTCAGTTGCCGCTGATTAATGGTCTAGTCGCCCAGCTCGATGGCAGCGGTATCCAGAGCCTCTCGAATCAGTCGAATGTCGTATACATCAGCCTCGACCGGCCGTTGTCGCCAACCCTCAGTAATGCCGCCGGCGCGGTAAACGCGGAGTTCGCATGGCAGTCGAACTATACCGGCGTCGGGATCGGAGTGGCGCTGATCGACAGCGGCGTCAGCAATCACCCGGATCTCTACCAGGGACTTCTTCCGATCTCGCGGGTGGTTTATCAACAGTCGTTCGTGCCGGGAAATTCTAGCGCCAGTGACCAGTTCGGGCACGGCACTCACGTCGCCGGCCTGATTGCCGGGGATGGTCTCAGTTCCACCGGCCCTTTCTTCACCAAGACCTTCAAGGGAATTGCTCCGGGCGCAAAGCTTATCAATCTGCGCGTACTCGATCAGAACGGAGAAGGCACCGACAGCGAAGTGATCGCCGCCATCAACCAGGCAATTGCTTTGAAATCCACTTACAACATTCGCGTGATCAATCTGTCGCTCGGCCGCGCCGTCTACGAATCTTACAAACTTGATCCGCTGTGCCAGGCGGTCGAGCAGGCGTGGAAAAGTGGAATTGTAGTAGTAGTGGCCGCAGGCAACAATGGCCGCTACCAGCCCACCGATGGTTACGCCACCGTCACTTCACCCGGCAACGATCCTTATGTCATTACTGTGGGCGCAATGAAGCCGATGGGTACGCCCACGCGCACCGACGACCTCATCGCCAGCTACAGCTCGAAAGGGCCAACCGTGGTGGATGCCGTCGTGAAGCCCGACCTCGTTGCCCCCGGCAATCTGCTGACTTCGCTGGAGTCGCAAGGCTCCACGCTCTTTAGCGAATTTCCCGGCAACCAGGTCCCGTACAGTTACTACGTCAAGGGAGGCAGCAGCGCAATCTCTCCCACCTACTTCACCCTGAGTGGAACCAGCATGGCTGCGGGCGTGCTCAGCGGAGTCGTTGCCGATCTGTTGCAGAAGAGTCCGAGCCTCACGCCCGATCAGGTCAAGGCCCGGCTGATGCTCACCGCATACAAGACCTTCCCTGAGTTCAGCAGCACCACCGACCCAACGACAGGAATCACCTACACCGACCAATACGATGTCTTCACCGTGGGTGCGGGCTACGTCGATGTCGAAGCCGCCCTCAACAGCACCGCCGTGGCGAAAGGGACGGCAATGTCTCCCATCGCCACCTTTAACTCGACCACGAATCTGGTCTACCTGTCCGACGATCCCTCCGCGGTTTGGAATACATCTTCCACCTGGTCGAATGCCCAGGTATGGGGCACTACGCAATTCGCGACCGGCACGACCGCTCCATCGAGCAGCGCCAAAGGATCGAGCAGTGTACTAGCCGGCAACGAGGCCCTGTGGGGCTCCGAAGCGCTGTGGGGTAGCGAAGCGCTCTGGGGCTCCGAGGCTCTATGGGGGAGTGAAGCACTCTGGGGCAGCGAGGCACTCTGGGGCAGCGAGGCGCTCTGGGGAAGCAACGTTTCGGGCGGCGAGAACTAAGGGCTAAGTTCAAGGCTTGATTTTTATAAGGAGGGGCCCAGTCTCTTTCGGGAGCGGCCCCTTTTGCCTTTCTGGGAAACCTGTTTTTCTCGAAAACGTAGGCCAATCCAAAACCCGTGCGTTCTCGTACCTACATTGAACGCGAGAAACACCATGCCGGAAACTCCCCATTCTCAACTGCAGTTCGACGTCGAAAAATACGTTCGGAACTCAAGAAAAGTCGACATCAGCGACATCGATCTCTCGCAAGCGTCCCGCTATCCCATCAGCGAAGAGGAGATTCGCGCGCTCACCTACATGTGCGACATTGAGTCGCACACCATCGTTTATCTGCGAGCCATCCTGAACACTTGTGCCGTCGAGGATGCGCAAACTACAGCCTTCCTGAGCTGTTGGGCTTATGAGGAGTTCTTCCACGGCCACACCATTCGCCGGTTCCTGGATGCGGTCGGCGCGCCCTTGTCGTCCACGCGCATGCTCGAGGTGCAGAAGTCGAGTTCATTCACCGAATGGCTGAAGGAACTGGGATCGTCCATCCTCTGCCGTTTCTCGCGCCACTTCCACGGCGCATACCTGACCTACGGCGCAATTTCGGAGCTGTCAACCCTGGAAGGTTACGGAGTGATGGCGCGTCGCACTCAGAATCCGGTTCTGGCCGAAATCGTGCGACGCCTGGCCAAAGATGAGCGCCGCCATTTTGCTTTCTACTACAACAAAGCCCGCCTGATGCTGGCTCCCCGCAACGCGCAACGCCTAACCAACTTTGTAATTCGAAACTTCTGGCTGCCGGTAGGCGGCGGCGTCAAGCCCGAAGGAGAAGTAGACTGGATTCTTTCTTTCCTGCTAGGCGGCCCCGAGGGCGCCGAGATCGCCACAAGAATCGACCAAACCATAGCCAAACTCCCCGGCCTCAAGTGGTTCGATCGCCTCTCCCAAAGCCGCGACCAGGCTCTGCACCTTCTCACCGCCGGCAACCCAGAGCGCACTCGCTCCGGTACGCCTCCAGCACCAATTGCCGTAGAATATCCCTTGGGCGCCCGTAGCTCAATCGGATAGAGCATCTGCCTTCGGAGCAGAGGGTTGGGAGTTCGAGTCTCTCCGGGCGCACCAGAGCCTATGCTACGAACACCTTAGCGGAAGCGTGGAGTAACGCTGTACCACGCATGACCTCCTGCCTTGGAGAAACCCATGACAGGACGCTTCGAGCAATTCATCAGAGAACGCCTCTACCTCCTGAACGTCTCCCAACGCACTGCCGATTGGTATAGGGAGTCCTTCCGCTGGCTGTCCACTGAAGAACCCACACAAGCCGACCTAACAGCCATGGTCATTGCAATGCGTGACCGTGGATTGAAGGCTACGTCCTGCAACAACCGCATACGTGCTGTGAATGCCTACCTGAAATGGTCTGGGTCTTCGCTGCACGTGCAGAAGTTGAAGGAACCTACGTGTGTCCTGCCTGTCTTCAGTCCTGCTGACGTACAGCGCATTGCGGCGTGGAGAACGAAGACATGGTATGAGCGGCGACTACAGAACATGTTGTTGATGCTGGCTGATTGTGGGTGCAGGATCAGCGAAGCAACGGGACTACGTTGGGAAGATGTGGACTTCGACAACCTACTCCTCCTGTTGAAAGGCAAGGGTGACAAGCAACGCAGGATACCTATGAGCCTTGAACTACGCAAACGCTTATTCAAGTTCAAGCATGAGCATGCGTTGGTGTTCTGCACAAAGTCTGGAGGCAGGGTCAGTAACCGGAATGTGCTGCGTGATACGAAGAACCTGTGCCGCGATCTTAGCATTGTTTGTCCTGTGCGAACACTCCATGCTATGCGCCACACATTCGCAGTGAACTACCTGAGGCGCGGAGGTTCTGTGTTCCATCTGCAAAAGGTTCTGGGGCATTCGTCATTAGAGATGACGCGGCGTTAGGCAGTCAACGTCCGGTCACAGGCAAGAACGTCCCTGAGTCAATCAAAGCGAAGGCAGGTGGTACATCATACAACGCACAGCGTGGTGAGATGACCACTGTCCATGAAGCAACCAGCAAGTCCACAGACGGAAAACAAACAGCAACCATAAGAGCCGTTGAGCAGAATGATCAACCGGGTACGTGGCGTGTCAGGGCAACCATCTAGCATACCCACCTCCTTCTGCCAAGGAGGGTGCAGCGATCTGCCGTGCATCAGCCGAACGATCTGCAAAGTCAACCGCCGAACTCAGTTTGGAACTCCGAACACGGAGGACGTAGTTCAGGATGCGTAGGACATGGCCGGGGAGAATCCTTCCTAGGAAATCACCCCCGGTAATACCCGTCGGTGACCACCCTTCCAGAAACGCCGGGGCAGAGAGCCTCACTGGTGCGCGGCTACGCGGGGCTTGACCATGACCCTGCCCTAATGGGCTTCCCGTGGCAGTCCGCGTTACGTTTGTTACGTTTGACCTTGACCCGCGTTACGTTTGGTGTTACGTTTGAACTGGAGGAAATATGCAACCAAGGAAGCACAAGTCCAATGCGGAACGCCAAGCCGCTTACCGGGCACGCAAAGCCGGGAACGCCATAGCCGGGAACGCCATACCAATCTCCCCACCCATCGCTCCGGTACACCCTACGCCCATCGCTGCACCAACGTGGAAGCCGATCCTACAGAGCCAGCGCGGAGAGATCGACCGTATCGACCAACCAAAGAGCAACACGTGGCAACTGCCCAACACCAACACTTCGATCACCGCAGGAAAAACCATTGCAGATTTCATGGAGAAGTAGCCCACTTCCTCAGTTCGGAGCAAGTGCAATCCCTGCACAAAATTTTAGGACGTTTCCCGTGCGAGACCTCCTGTGTTGTAGAATCAAGCGAGGCAGGATCACCGCAAGGCGTAGCAAACACATCTCAGGATTTGCAGAGGAGATGCGTTGCCTTCGGAGCAGAGGGTTGGAGTTCGAGTCTCTCCGGGCGCACCAGAGTTTTTCCTGGGGCAAAACTTAGAACGCGCCGCCGCCGCCGCCGCCGAAGCCACCGCCTGAAAATCCTCCGCCCCCACCGCCGCCTCCTCCCCATCCTGATCCCGTGGAACTGGCCCGCGGCGCGGAGACGAATACCTGGTGCATATCCGTTGCCATGCCGTGCATCGATGAGGAAAATAAAATTGGATTGAAGCCCATCCCGTAGCCATATCCTGGTCCCACGTACCACGACGGCGGATCTTTCACTATGCCGGAGAAGGCTTGCGCCCAGTGATGTTCAACGCCCAGGGCCATGGCATAGGGAAGAAATTTTTCGAAGGTGTTGGTCGGCATCGTCTTGAGGCGATCGGCGTCGACGCGATTCATGAATTCCTGAAATCCAAGGACCGCGATGTGAATGCGGGATCCTTTCAAGGTTTTCGCTGTCATCACGCGGGCAAAGAGCCACCAGATCAAGGCCGCGACGGCGAGGGACACGATGAGCACAGGGACGGAACTAAAAAAATCCGCCCATCCCAGCCACTGGAGACCAGCGAACGGGATGAGGATGCAGACCGCGGCCCCGAAGCTGTAGCCGTTGGCCGACTCGGGATCGAGCGCGTAGATGCCCTTTTGCTTGAGCGCCGACATAATGTCTGTGCGGACCACGGGCACGGCTCTATAGAAGCGGTTCTTCAAGCTGGAGAGGCGCGTCTCAGTGGCGTCTCCCGCGAAAATATTTTCGAGCATGACGCTTTCGTGCGGAGCGAGACCACTCCAGTCCTGGCGCTTCTTGAGCAAGTGGAAGATGTAGTCCTTGTGATGGAAGAGGAGGCCTTTGTCATCCGTCTCTTCGATCTTGATAAAGCCGCGAACCGCGAGATCGACGATGGTCGATGTAATGTCGCGGGGATGAATTCGGTCGTCGAGTAAGGTTCCGCATTCCGCGGGAGAAACACCAGGCGGCGGATCATACATGGGCGCGACGGACATGCCGGGGTCGGGATCGCGGCCTTTGTACCACCACAGCGGAAGCATGACGGCGAGCGTGACCAGCGGCAGGAAAACCGCTGGGTTGCCGCCGATGAACCAGAAGAATTTGGTGAGCCGTCCCGGCTCTTTGAGGATGCCTTTGGGAATGTAGACATCGATGGTGAGGCCGCCACGCATGGGCAGGGAATTGTTGGTTTCAAATTCAACGTCAGAGCCGTTTACTTTCGCGGTTGCATTGCGCTCAGTCGAGGCGTAGACACCGGTGAAGGCTTGCGCGCGCAGGGATTCACTCGCGGAAGCGGGGAAGTGAACGCTAGCTGCGGCGTGATCGATGGGAACGGGCCAGTCGTTGCCGGTCACGTTCCAATAAAATTCGTCGTAACCGTCGAAAAAACGCGTGCCGTTGCGCACCCGGTAGGCAATCTCGACTGTGCGCGTGGCATCGACGGCGTTGGGGATGTAAATCTTGAGGTCGCGGTAGGCGCCGGAGGTGGAAGAGTCGTACTTGAGCTTGGCGCCGCTTTCATCGGTAATGCTGGTGACCGCGACGAAGAGCTGGAAGTTGGTGCCGTTCGGTCCGGGATATTCGATGGGGATGGTGCGATGAATGCCGTGCCACTCGCCTACGAAGTTTAACGTAATGGTTTCGTCGACCAGGGCGCTGCCGTCGGGGTTGACGGTGATGGTGTCCTGAAAGTTGGAGATGCGCCAGGATTTGGCGAAGGCCGGCGCGGCCAGGGCAAAGAGCAAGAGGAGCGTCGTCGCGATGTCGTAGAGACGTAGCTTGCTACGTCTTGCCGGCGGCGCCTCTGTGGCCGGCTGCGGACACACTACCGGCGGAGACGTTGCGAGCAACGTCTCTACGACAGAGTTTGGCGCTCCCGGCGTTGCCTTTCCGTGTATCGCTCCAGTCATACGATCAGAACTTTACGGCGACCGGTTCGCGGTCGGCGTCGGTGGTTTCGAAGAACTGCCGGGCCGTAAAGTTGAACATGCCGGCGATGATGTTTGTGGGGAATGACTGGATCTTCGTATTGAGGTCGCGCACCACCGCGTTGTAATATCGGCGCGCGTTCTGGATGGAGTCTTCGGTCTGGCTCAGCGATGCCTGCAGTTGGGTGAATTCTTCCGAGGCCTTCAGTTCGGGATAATTTTCGGCCACGGCGAACAGGCTCTTCAGCGCTCCGGTGAGCTGATTCTCGGCCACGGCCTTGCCCTCGGGCGTGGTGGCCTGCATGGCCTGGGAGCGGAACTTGGCAATGTTTTCGAACGTGCCTTTTTCGTGCGTGGCGTAGCCTTTGACAGTCTCGACCAGGTTGGGGATGAGATCGTGCCGCCGCTTGAGCTGCACATCAATGTCGGACCAGGCAGAGTCGGTGCGCACGCGCAACTGCACCAGGCTGTTGTACATGCCGATGAGCACGACGGCGATGACGACGAGGATTACTAGGAAGATGATGCCGACCATGGGCGTCTCCTTGGGGAGGGTTGAAGGGTTGATCTCGGAATCTTGATTCTTGGAATCAATGGGACGGTAGCACAGCGGGGGCGTGGGTGTAAACGATCCGTGGTCGCGAACGGCGGAATGGCGCGAGTATTATTGAATCAAGCAGCATACTTCAGCGCGCGCGCTGGGAGCGAGTCAGCCATGCCTTATGTTAGGTACCGTGGCGCTTGGTCCGGCTCTATAGGGGAGCAGGTAGCTTACGAAGATCCGGGCGCACCCTGCTATGAAGGGCGTGTCAAATTACAGGCGGAGGCTAGGCTGGTGGTCGAGGACAGCTCTACGGACCCCACGGCGAGAGCTCACGCCATCGAGCGTTATGTCAGTGACCATCCATATCCAGGACTTGAGCATGTTGGAGGCGTTGGCTTCGTTGAAGATAAACCCGTTCCGCCGTTCTGCGAGGAGATTTCGGTTGAGGCCTACCGGCAACTCCGTAGCGAGATCGAGAAGGCGAACGCGGAATATCGGGCCAGGAAGGCGGACACACTCTCGAAGAATAACGATCCGCTGCGCCGCGCGAGCCCAGAACACGAGAGGCTCGGGTGGAGGACCAGAGTCTGGGTAACCTCTTACACAGAACTTGACCACCATGTTGCGTACTCGCTCAGCGAGGATAGCGTGGCCTACCTCAGGGTAAGGCGGAACGATCCCTCAGGGTCGGGTTGTACGGCCCAACTCGTGGATATCTACCACCAGAGCAACGGTGATGTTCAGCAGGCTCTCCTCGAAGGTATTGACTGGGCGGAGATGCTCGTGGACTTGCTTGCCCTCACCGGATACGGAGCTGCCCAAGTCGAGGGCGTGTTGGGTACAACTGTGCCGTTTTGCAAAATTGGGGAGGATTTCCAGCTTGCAACATTCGGCGCTTATATTCGAAACACGGCGGTTCCGGTCAGCCCCAGTCACCTTGAAGCTGCGCGCCCCGACAAGGTCGGACTCGTGTCGCTACGGCTTCTGCGGGACGGTCTCTCCGCACCATTGCCGACCGCGGCCTTCGCGGCCTTTTGGAATGCCCTTGAGCGTCTGGCCGATGAGAAGGCTCGGACGGAGAACCTGCGGCGCATGGTGACGTGCGAGGAGTGTGGCGCTGAGCGAGCAGCCGGTCCGGATACAAAGCAGGGTTTTGAGGCGATGTATGCCGAAGCCGGGCTAAGCCTGTCGCTTTTCGATCGCCATCGTGCAAAGCGAGGAACGATTCAGCACGGAGCGAAGGTGCCAAGTACCCGTTATCTGGACGAAGTGTTTCAGGATCTCTCGCAAGTACAAACGGCTGCCGTCGTCGCAGTCTCGAAAAAGGTGAGTGTCGCACCCAGTACAACTACATACCTGTCAACGTGCTGGCCCGTCACCGTTTTCTCTTGCCATGTCGAGCATGATGGGAAGATTACAGCTCAGATCGCCAGCATGGGCGTTAGGGCCGCAGCCAACGCGTTACCTCAGCGAATCAGTGGAGATGCCGATAGGACGATCGAGTTCGGGGTATCGTCGCCACCAAAGATCGACCCTTTGTCCTTACCTCCCGTCCAGCGTTGAGGGGCTGGCCTGGCTGAGCAGTACCATGCACGAAGCTGCAATCGGGTGTCCCTGCCGGGACCTGGTTCCTTCATTTCTCTCGTTACTGTCGTCGCTCCGCGACTGGAGCGGTTCTGCACTCGAAATTAGCCGGTAGTTATACAAAATGGCTCAAAATTGTTGTCAAGAGGAAGAAAGGGCGAAAGGTTGGGTTAGGTTGGTGAAAGGAAAGGGAATATAAAGTTGGCTAATGTGGCGCTTTTACCCTATGCACAATGTCATACTAGATATAGAGGGTAAATAAAGAAAACAGCAGGTCGCTTTCGGCTTCGCTTGTGGAAACGCCTTGTGGGGTCAATGCTGCGGTAGTGGGCTATGGATCCTTCGACTGCGTAAATGCTTCGCTATCGCGAAGCATTTCCTTCGCTCAGAATGACAATTCGCTGGGAATGACAAATCGTGGTGGTGCAAACGTCGCGGCCTTTTGGCCGCGATTTTTATTTGCGGCAGAAGGAGTGCGGCTAACTATGAAACACCGGAAGATTTTGGGATGCCGGATCAAGGGAACCAAGGAACGCGGGGCTTGGACTGAGATCTATTTTATGGTGCTGGCCATGAGTTACGGTCTTCGGGTGTCGAGCCCTTATGGAGGGTTGGGGCCTTACGACCTGGGCGTGGAGAATGGCACGGGGCCGATTCTGCGGGTGCAGGTGAAGTGCACGCTTTATCAGTGTTCTGCGGGCAGTTACTGCATGAGCATCAACATGAAAGATGGGGCTCGGGGACGGCGCGGGTATGCGGCGGGGATGGTGGACTTTTTTGCGATTTACATTATTCCTACGGACGATTGGTACATCATTCCGTATGCGGTGGTGGGGGATCGGGATGCGAATGTGTTTTTCAAGCCGGGCATGAAGGGGCAGAAGTACGAGAAGTATCGGGAGGCCTGGGATTTGCTGCTGGATGCCTGCGAAGGCAGGGCTGAGGGGCCGATCGACATTCAGGCGTGCGGCGAGGAGGAGGCAGCAGCAGGCGCGAGGGAAGTGGTGCGGAGGGCTGCGGTTCGAAAGATGTTCCGCGGCGTGTTCCAGCGGTAAAAGCCCCACTTCTCGCAAGGACGCGAGAAATGGGGCACCCCCTGTCGCGCGCGAGTGTCCCGACATGAACATCCTTCTGTTCGTTCTCCTTGCACGCTCAGCGGCCCACTAGTTTTTGCAACTCCTCGGGGTAGCGTGCTCCTTGTACCGCGATCTTGGAGGCTGCGATGTCGAGTTCGCAGAGATCATGGGGCGAAAGTTGCATGTTCACGGCTGCGATGTTTTCTTCGAGCCGGTGCAGCTTGGTCGTGCCCGGGATCGGCACGATCCACGGCTTTTGTGCAAGCAGCCAGGCGAGTGCGATCTGAGCCGGGGTCGCTTTCTTCCCTTGCGCGAATTTGCCAATCAGATCCACCACTGCCTGATTCGCTTTCCGGTTCTCCGCCGTAAAGCGAGGGACGATGTTGCGGAAATCGCTTTTGTCAAACTTCGTATCTTCGCTGATCTTGCCCGTGAGAAAGCCTTTACCCAGAGGGCTGAAGGGAACGAATCCGATGCCGAGTTCCTCGAGCGTTGGTATCACTTCCGTTTCAGGTTCTCTCCACCATAGCGAGTATTCGCTTTGCAGCGCGGTGACAGGCTGAACTTTGTGGGCGCGGCGGATCGTCTGCACCCCGGCTTCAGAAAGCCCGAAGTGTTTCACCTTGCCATGCTGAATCAGTTCTTTCACCGCTCCCGCGACTTCTTCGATCGGCACGTTGGGGTCAACCCGGTGCTGATAGAACAAGTCGATGACATCGGTCCGGAGGCGCTTGAGCGAGGCATCGGCAACCTGCTTGATGTGTTCCGGCCGGCTGTCGAGCCCGGCCTGTTTGCCCGTGTTCGGATCAAGTTTGAAACCAAACTTGGTGGCGATGACCACTTGCTTGCGGAAGGGAGCGAGCGCTTCGCCCACGAGTTCTTCGTTCGTGAACGGGCCGTAGATTTCCGCGGTGTCAAAGAAGGTGATGCCACGTTCTACTGCGGCATGGATAAGAGAGATCCCTTCTTTCTTGTCCACGGCGGGCCCCAAGCCGAAGCTCAGTCCCATGCAGCCGAGTCCGAGAGCCGAGACTTCAAGACCTTTTCCAAGTTTGCGTTTCTGCATTGTTTTCCCTCTAGAAATCGACCTCTGCTCTCACGCCTTCGGGAAGGCCTCTCTTGCGACCACGGTGGGGCAAGCTCAACGGCCGCAAACTGCGTCTCCCGGCTGCTGAACCCAAGCGAGCGCTGTCGGTCAGTTCGCAATTCCCACCTGCGTATGCAGGCTGACTGCCAGGTTGTTCGGGTCAGTTTCCCGGAAACAAATAATTTACCAAAGGAACGCTCGCCAAAAACACCAACAGCATAACCACGAACATAACTGCGAACAGGGTCACGATAAGATCTTGCTGAAAGGGAATGTGCCTCTTCATAGTGAATCCTCCCGGGAGAGTTTGAGGCCAGATGTTCAGCTCGCTTGGAATTTCGCGAAATGGCTTGGTCAAATAGAGGCTATGTTACGACGCTCACTTTACTACAAACTTCCCCCTGCCGCCAAGTGCCGCTGCATCCGCGAAGGATGCCGGCAGAGGCGGTTGGCTCGGGCAAAGTAAGGACTACTTGCGGATGAGTTTAAATGCATAAGTGAGCGGTTTGACACAGACAGGCAAGGTTGCTGCCGAATAATATTGCCGTGTTTCCCTAGGTTTGACATCAGAATCGAAAAGCAGAATTGAATCCCAAGCGAAATTCAGACCGCTGCAAGGCGAGAATTTTCGGAGGACTCCATGAAGAAAGCATTCCTGTTGATGGTTGTACCGACGCTGTTGGCCGCTCTGGCGTTGGCACAGACTCCCGCGGCAGATAATACAGACCAGACCAACATTAAAGGTTGCATGGCCGGGTCGGACGGTAACTACACAGTTGTGGAAGACAACACTGGCCGCACTTTCAAGATCAGTAGCAGCAGCGTTGATCTCAAGCCACATCTGGGCCATGACGTGGCGCTCATTGGGCAAAGAGCAAGTGAGCCGAGTTCCGCTGGTGACGCTCACAGCTTTGCCGTCACCGAACTGAAAATGATTTCGGAACAGTGCTCTGCCGCCGCCGCTGCACCCGCTGCGACCGTCGCCCCACCGGCGGAGACCGCTGTCCCGCCTGCCGCCCCACCCGCTGCCGCCACTGCACCCGCTGCGACTGTCGTTGCACCTACGGAGATCGCCGCCGCACCTGCCGTCATTGCGACTGAGCCCGCCGCGACTGTCGCACCACCGGCGGAAACCGCCGTCACGCCCGCTCCGGCCGCTGCCGAGCCCGCGGCTACTATCGCCGCACCTGCGGAGATTGGCAGCACACCTGCGGCAGTTGCCGTTCATGCAAAGCCAGCAGGGCACAAAGTGTCAGCAGCACCTGCTGCAGTCGCCAAACCACCTGTCCAAACTCCTGCCGCCACTACCTCGGAGACCGTCAGCGCACCCGCTGCAGCCAGTACAGCGCCCGCTGCCACCACCTCGTCGGACGCAGATAGCACGCCCGCTGCGGCCACCACTATGCCCGCTAAGACTGCGAAGACGGGGTCCTTTGCGATCTTTATTGCGTTTGCTGCGCTGGTTATCCTGCTTGGCATACTGACCCCTGTCCTCCGCAGATGGAGAAAACAGAGAATGCTGGAGGGTACGGACGCCCCAAATCTTTCTTTTACTCACGATGCGAAATCCGACGAAGACAAGAGTGATCCGCCAATAACACGCCAAGCTGCCTAGTCGGAGCGCAGAATAAACGATTCCGAACGCTGTCGCCGGCGGCAATCGCTGCCGGCGATTTTTATGCGCGCAAAGAAACGGTAAGCAAGCCCGAGAAAACCCCACTTCTAGCAAAGGACGCGAGAAATGGGGCACCCAGCAATTTTCTCAGGCGAGCAGAACTGGGAACTGGGAACTGGTTTGCGCTACTGCTGGGGGGCGAAATAGCCTTTGCGGGCGCGGACTTGAAGGTCTTTCTTGAGGGCGGAGATCTCGATGGAGCGGTAGCGGCCGTCGGCGTCGAAGTCGGCGGGTTTGTAGCTGACGATGTACTGACTGCGGAGTTCGTCTTCGATGGCGGCGAAGGAATGGGTGATGTCCTTCATCTTGAAGGGGAAGAAGGCGCGTCCGCCGGTGGCTTCAGCGAGCTGTTCCAGAACTTTGTCGCCGCGGAGGATGAGGCCGCTGTCGTCGGTGGAGATGGCGTAGATGATGACTTCGGCGCGCTGCGCCATTTCGATGGCTTGGGCGCGGGTGATTTCGCTCTGATTATCCTCGCCGTCGCTCACGATCACGATCGCCTTGCGCACGGGATGATCGGGACGATCCTTGAGAAATTTTTCTTTGCAGGCGCGATAGACCGCGTCGTAGAGCGCCGTGCCGCCGCCATCCTGCAGCTTGTGCACGCCCGCCGAGAGCAGTTGAACGTTGTCGGTGAAATCCTGCGGCATCTGACTCGTGGTGTTGAAGCCGACTATGAAAGCCTTATCGAAGCCGGCGCGGACCGAGTGCCGTAGGAAGCTGATGGCGGCGTCCTGCTCGAAATCAAACCGGCTATGGACCGATCCGCTGACGTCGATGAGCAAGCCGAGATTCAGGGGCAGGTCGATTTCGCGGCGGAAGTTCAGAATGGACTGAGGCGGCTTATGATCGTCGAGGATGGCGAAATCGGTTTGGTTGAGGTCGCGGACAAATTTGCCGTGCTTGTCGGTGGCAATGAACAGGACGTTCACTTCATCAACACGTTTATGAATGGTGAGCAGAGAGCCGGACTGAGGATCGTCGTCAGCAGTCGTAGAGTAGGCGCCGACAGCGGCTGCAGCGCTGGCGTAAGACTGGGCGACGGCCGGGGCTGCGCAGGCCAGCGCGAAAGCGGCCAACAGCGCCGCGATCAGCCGACAACAATAGCCCGTGTACTTCGTGCCTGAACCGTCCAATTTTTTCACTCTTACCCATGGCCAGAGGGTACTCCACTTCATTAGATGCACGCTGGGTGCCGAAGGGCGGGTGGCCATCCGCCATAATCGTACCTTGACTGACTGTAGAAGGGTGCGAAGCCGTGTGCCAAGTTACAAAAGGAGCACTCGTTTGGTCATGGCTGAAAACCTGCGCGGGTGGCGGTTTCGACTAGAGATGGCCCAGGGAAACCACACGATTTCCACACCTTGGGAATTACAATTCCATAGCAAGGTTTAAGATTAGTGAGCCGTTGCAGTTAGATGGAGAGCGATTGCGGAGGAACTGATACTCGTGAAGATCAAGACGAAGATGCAGAAGGTTGCCGCGTTGTTTCTGACGATGTGCTTGTTTGCAACTCCGATATTCGCCGCCGCCAACGACGAAAAGGAAGAAGACCGAGTGAAAGACGCGGGTCAAGTGTTGAAGGAGATCCTGAACATTCCCGACAACATTCCGCAAGACCTGCTGGATAAGGCCGAGTGCCTGGTGATTCTGCCGTCGGTGAAGAAGGGAGCGTTTGGCGTGGGAGGCAGTTATGGCCGTGGAGTGATGATTTGCCGCAGCGGCGCGCACTATACCGGGCCGTGGGGACCGCCGGCACTGTACGCGCTGGAAGGGGTGAGCATCGGATTTCAGTTGGGCGGGCAGGCGACGGATTTTGTTTTGCTGGTGATGAATCCGGGGGGAGCGCGCTCGCTGCTGTCGAGCAAAGTGAAGTTGGGAGCGGATGCTTCGGCGGCGGCTGGTCCGAAGGGTCGCACGGCGGAGGGAGCTACCGATATTGTGATGCAGGCCGAGATTCTTTCCTACTCGCGCAACAGGGGGTTGTTTGCGGGAGTATCGCTTGAGGGATCGACTTTGCGCTCCGACGGGAACGCCAATGAAAAGCTCTATGGGAAGAAACTGGACGCGAAGGAAATTATTGTCGAGCACAAAGTTGCGGTTCCGGCTTGCGCGAAAGAGTTGGTGTCGCTGCTGAATACGAAGTCGCCGAGGAATAAATCGGATCCGAAGTCGCTGGAGTAATGTGCGGAACCTCAGCGGCTGAAGCCGCATTCAAAACAGTGTGATAACCGCAGCGCTGAAGAGCTGCGCCACCCAAAAATCAAATGCAACCTAAGGTGTCTTCCAAGCTGGTGGTTCGCTGTGAGTGGGCGCGCAGCGAATTGATGATTCGCTATCACGATGAAGAATGGGGCGTGCCGGTGCATGATGACGGCAGGCTTTTTGAGTTTCTGATTCTTGAGGGCGCGCAGGCCGGGCTTAGCTGGGAGACGATTCTCAACAAACGTGAAAACTACCGCGCCGCGTTTGATGGGTTCGACGCCGAGCGCGTGGCCCGCTACAACAAGCGGAAAATTGCGCAGTTGCTGAAGAATCCGGGTATCGTGCGCAACCGGTTGAAGGTCGCTTCGGCGGTACGGAATGCCCAGGCAGTGCTGCGAGTGCGTGAAGAATTCGGCAGCTTCGACCGCTACGTGTGGCAGTTTGTGGATGGACGTCCGCGAGTGAATTTGTGGAAGTCGCAGCGTCAGGTTCCCGCGCGGACCGCGCAATCGGACGCCATGAGCAAAGCGCTGAAGAAGCGGGGCTTCAATTTCGTGGGGTCGACCATCTGCTATGCGTTCATGCAGGCCGTGGGCATGGTGGATGACCACTTGGTGCAGTGCTTCCGGCATGGGTAAACAGCTTCTTCGTTCTGGAGATGAGAAAAATCTTTAACCCACCCTTCGACTGCGCTCAGGGCAGGCTCCGGATCACGGGGCAGAGCCCACTGTGTTCCCGATGAGCGCGTCTCAAACTGAGACACTTTCCGCTATCGAATTCATTTTGAATGCCTTAGCCATGCGACTACAATAGAAGAATATCGTTTTTCCCCTGCAGCGATGAACACTCGCGCTTCGAAAATGTTTCGCCGACGTTGGGCTCCGCGCTTGTCGGTGCTCATCGCAGTGGCATCCGGGATTCTCGCGCGCACTCCTGCGACCGGACAGTCGACTCCACCCCAAGGGCAAGAACTCAAGCCGATTCTGAATTACATTTCGACGGCATGGGATACCCTTACGCGTTCCATGACGGACTGCCAGAGTCTTGTCGACCCCAAAATGAAAGTCGCTCCCGTGTTGTACCTGCCGGTAGGCATGGCCGTGCCGGCGGCTCTGAAGAAACTTTCGAGCGACTGCAATGTGCGGATCGAGCACCTGCCGTTTGAAATCCATCGTCTCGGCGAGGTGGACACCGCTAAGATCCAGCCCCACGGCTTGCTCTACCTGGAGAATAAGTATGTTGTTCCCGGTGGGCGCTTCAACGAGATGTACGGATGGGACAGTTACTTTATTATTCGCGGGCTGTTGCGGGCGGGGCGCGTTGAGTTGGCGCGGGGTATGGTGGACAACTTCTTTTTTGAGGTTGAACACTATGGCGCGATGCTGAACGCGAACCGGACCTACTACCTGACTCGTTCGCAGCCGCCTTTTCTGAGTTCGATGTTCGTGGATGTGTATGACGCGCTGCAGAAATCAGGACACGCGGACCCTGCCTGGCTCGCGAAAGCCTACGCCGACCTTGAAAAAGACTATGAGATGTGGAATCGCGATCCGCACCTGGCGGGCGATACGGGCTTGTCCCGTTACTACGATTTCGGGGAAGGTCCGCCGGCCGAGGCGTTGCAGGACGAAACTGGTTTTTACCGGAAAGTTGCTACTTATTTCTTCTTTCATCCCGCGCAGGCTGACGACTACATCGTGGAGAACCTGCCGGGAGTGACGGAGCCGGCGGCGGGCGCCGCTTATACGCAGCAGGTGTGTGAGGTTTCCTCCACGATGGCGCGTGCAGAGTGCGAAAAGCGCTGGGAATTCAGGCTGAGTTCGGATTATTACAAGGGCGACCGGTCGATGCGGGAATCGGGATTCGATGTTAGTTTTCGCTTTGGGCCGTTCGGTGCCGCGACCCATCACTATGCGCCAGTGTGCCTGAACAGCCTACTCTACAAGACGGAGAAAGATCTGGAGCAGATCAGCCGCTGGCTGGGCCATACGGGCGACGCCGAAAAGTGGGGCAAGCGCGCCGAAGAGCGAAAGAAGCTGATTGGACGCTATCTCTGGGATGAGAAAGCCGGATTCTTTTTCGATTACAACTTGCAGACCGGGCAGAGATCGTCCTATCGCTACGCAACCACTTTTTATCCGCTGTGGGCTGGGTTGGCGACACCCGAGCAGGCGAAGGCTGTGGTGAAAAATCTTTCGGTGTTCGAAAAACCGGGAGGACTGGCGCTGAGCCCCGAGGAAACGGGCGCGCAATGGGACCTGCCGTATGGTTGGGGAAACATTGAAATGCTGGCCATCGAGGGCTTGCGCCGTTATGGCTTCAATGCGGACGCTGACCGGATTTCTTACGAGTTTCTGTCGATGGTGGCGGAAAACTTCCGGCGCGACGGAAATATCCGGGAAAAATACGATGTGGTGAACCGCTCTTCCGAGGCCCATGTGGAAGCTGGATATGCGATGAACGTGGTTGGGTTTGGTTGGACCAATGCGGCGTTTCTGGAATTGCTGCACGGTTTGCCGAAGGATATGGTGGAGCGGCTGGCTAGGGAGCAGGAGCGGCCGTTGGCGGCGGGTGGGAAATAGGGCAGTGGCGCAATCTCAAAAGCAGGTTCCTCACCAGGCTTGGCGCCCGGTTCGGAATGACAAGGTTCTGGGTGACAGTCAGATTAAGGGTGGGTATCTTGTTTGGTTTGCAGTTGCTCCGCTAACTTTAATTCATTCTCGGCTTCTTCTTTCTTGCCCATGTCGCGATACGCCTGCCCGAGCAGATGATGAGTGATGGGATTATTGGGATCCATGGTTGCCGCTCTCTGCAGGGCGCGGACGGCCAAGTCGAACTCTCCTTTCTTTTCCAGGACTTTTCCCATCAGGATGTAGGGGCCGGTGGACGTGGCATCGAGCCAGATGGATCGCTGCAAGAGTCGTTCCGCGTCGTCGAACTTCTGGATGCGGGAGTAGGCGTCGGCGAGTTTGTAGAAGGTTGGGGCGTGGGCGGGGTTGATGGCCAGCTCTTTCTTGAACTCGGCGATGGCTTCGGGAACTCGCGATTTGTACAAAAATAATTCGCCGAGCAGGAAATGAACCAGCGGAAGTTTGGGATCGAGAGTGGCAGCCTTCTGCGCATACTCTTCCGCGACCGGATCGAACTCCTGCCGCAAGAGCATGCGAGCCGTGAACAGGTAGCTGGCGGCTGAATCGGGAGGCACGTCGAACATTTTGGCAAAGGCCGCGCGTGCGTGCGGGTAATCTTTTGTCTGGAGATAGCAGATTCCCAGGATATAGGACGCATCCACGTTCGCTCTGGGAAACCAGCCTTGCACTTTTTCGAGAAGCGGGATCGCCTCCGCGGGATGTCCTCCTAAATAGTAAGAGAGGCCCAGCAGTTGCACGGCCTCGCCGCTCTTGGGGTCGGCTGACGAGGCCTTTTTCAGCGACTCGATGGCTTTGACGTACTCTCCTTTTTTGTAATAGGCCATGCCCAGTTCGAGGTCGAGGCCTTTTGTTTCAGGATCGCTCGCCTGGAGTGTTTGCAACTGAGAGATGGCCTCGTCGATTTTGCCTTGCTGCATGAGCTGGCGTGCGGCCGCGAAATCGGAAGATGGAGCAGGCGAGGATTCACTTGAAGGCGCTGGCGGCGGTGCGGTTTGCTGGGCGACGGCGATGGTGGTGAAAGCCAATACACAGGCCGCGAGGTACTGGCGAACGGTCTGATGGTTGATGGCTGTCGCGTTCGAGAGAATTTGTTCGTTTTTCATTATTTGTTTGTGGCGCGTTGCAACTCCTCCAGATTTTCTTTGGCGAGAGCGTGATTGGGATTGAGCTGAAGCGCATGTTCGAAGTGCGTCTTGGCTGCAGAGAAGTCTCCCATCTCGGCAAGGGCGCTTCCCAGGTTCGCCTCGGCGTCGGCATCGTCGGGCTGCAACTGCAGAGCCAGACGAAATTGCCCGGCGGCTCCAGCGAAGTCATCTTGCGCGGCTAAAGCGTTTCCCAGATTGTAGTGCGCGGGGAAATAATCAGGGCGCGTTTTCAGAGACTGTGACAGGTACGCGACCGCCTTACCGGGCTGGCCGGAGGCGAGCAATGCCGCGCCCATGGCGTTGTTTGCGGCAGCGTCGTTGGGATGAAGACGCAGGGCGGCTTCGTACTCGCGCATGGCTGCGTCGAGTTTGTTCGCGGCTTGCAGCATGGCGGCCAGGTTGTAATGCGCTTCGAAGTCCGTTGGATCTTTTTCGATGTTGTGGCGGGCCAAGGCTTCCTGCAGCAGCATGCGGGGATCGCCTTGCGCGGAGTCATTATGGATTGGCAAAACCTGCAGCCAGAGGTGGCACATTTCATCGCTCGAACGATTGCCTGCTTTCACGCGAGCGGGCGGACGGTTCGGGTTCAAAGGGTTATCGGCGGAGTTGTCATAAACATAGCGCAGGGCCACTTTGGTGCCTTTGGGCAGGAAGACCGGATCGGCGTAGCGGTAGACGGCTTGCCAACTCAGATTCCAGTTTGGGATATGGATCAGAGTCTGCTTTGCGCCGTCGGGCAGAGTCGCGAAGGCCTGAATGTCTTTGCCGAGATAATGCGCATGCGGATAAATGGCCAGCAGATCGACGTCGACGGGCAGGATGAACTCGTCGGTGACCAGGAAATCCTTTTGGCCGGGAGGAATGTCGAGTTTGACGTCGTTCTCGAGCTGGAGCAGCATGGGAAACTTTGTCGCGGGCTGAGGCGTGAAGTAGAGGCCGATCGTGGGCTGGATGACCTCGGGCTTGCCGGAGGGTTGCATGTGCGTGTTCAGAATCAGGTCCGTGCCCTTGTCTAAACGCAGTGCCATGCCGTCGGGTTCGAGGTAGGGAACGGTGCCGGGTTTCCAGAAGAGTAGATGGCTGTCAGGGTCGAAGATTTGGGACTCGATGCGAATCTCCATGCCGCCGAACCCGGCGCCGGGTTCGGTTTCACGCTGGCGTGAGGATGCACCGCGGTCGACGAGAAGGTTGGCATGATGCACGTAATGCTTGTCGCCGGGATGAATTTCGATGGCTTTCATCCAGCGCGTTTGCTCGATCGGAAGGCGGAAGATGAAATTCCAATAGGTGTCGGTTCCTTCGGGCGGCAGAATTAGCGGCTTCTGTGCTGTGAGAATGAGATCGGGTGTTCCGAGGCGCCAGCCTTCGGTGAACTTCGGCTGCGGCGGCAGATCGGATGGGTCGCCCTCGACCGCACCTTGCGCCACCCAGCGCTGGATGAGATCTATTTGCGTATTCGTTAGGCGAAGTTCATCGGCGAACTTCAACGGTTGTGGTTCGGGCAGCCAGGGAGGCATGGTTCGCGCGTGGGTTACATCGGCAATCTGGTGCGCGTGTTTCTTTGCATCGGAGTAGGTCAGCAGCGGGAACGGTCCGGCTTCGCCGGGGTGGTGGCAAGTGGAGCAAGACTGAAAAATGATGGGAGCGATGTCGCGATTGAAGGTCACTGAGGATTCGGCAGTGGTAGGCTCTGATGTCGCAAGCTCGGTCGGCTTTGCGAAAAGAGTTCCCATGGCGCCGGTCGCGGTGATGAGCGCCAGCAGCCAGGCCAGCATTCGCGGACAGGAGTTTATTCCAAGTCTGAGATGTAGCATCCAACTCCCCTGACCTGATTCGTGGCCGGCGTTTTGCCGGCGAGTGCCGCTTGGATGGCGTCAGCGAGTTCGTGAGAGGTCGGCGTGGGACGCGAGCGGCCGAGATCGAGATACCAATTGTCAATCCTTCCGTCGTAGAGGAGTTGATGCTTATGGTTGAACACCGCGACTTCCGGAGTGATTTGCACTTGCGCCAGCTTGACCAGCGCGTGGTCCGGATCGCGCAGGGCCGGCAAGCGGTAGGCATATTGCTGAAGATAGTTGTGGATGGTCTGCTGGGTCTCGGTCTTGTCTGGAAATACCAGCCAGAAACTGGCGTCGCGCTCATGCTGCGCGCTGATTTGCTGAATGACCGGGGCGTAGCGGCTGGAGACCGGGCAGTCGCGGCGGAGAAAAATGAGCACGACGATCTTGCCGGAAGCCGCGTCGAAAGGGTTGGCAGGTTTGCCGTCAAGATCAAAGGCGCCTTGTTGGCTTAAGGCGAGTTCGGGCACCATCAGGCAAACCAGGAGCATCGCTGCCGGCGGAAGATGATTTGCCCGGAATGCAGAGCTACGGTTGCGCATAGGATTTCTGCACCCTCCAGGCCAAGTTAAGATTCTAGGACTGCGTGCTGCGGCTGTCTATATGGTGGTCGAAGGCATACGAAGAATTCTTCAACACCGGGGCACGGGAAACACAGGGTAAGCCAAAACCGGTTTGTCCCCACATGAGTATCTCTGCGTCACGGGCCGCAGCTTGCCGGGGACCTACTCAGCGGCTGCAATAGCTTTTTCGCTGAAGCGAGATCGGGATTGAACTCCAGCACGCGACGTGTATAGGTGCGAGCTTCGTCGAACTTCCCGGCGGCGCAGTAGGCGCGCGCGAGGTTGAGTCCTATGCTGCTTCTGGCCGGGGCGCGCTGGAATGCATTCTGCCAGAGCTTCATCGCATCCGCCAGATCTCCGGCTTGTGCTTCGATCACTCCGAGGTTCGTTGCAGCGTCGACCAGGTTCGAATCCAGGGCCAGAGCTTTCTGGTAAAGTTCGCGGGCGTGCGCGGTCGATCCCCTGCGTTGTTCAGAATAAGCAAGCGCGGAGAGAAGAGTGGGATCGTCCGGGAATTGCTTCACCGCTTTGGTAAGCAGTTCTCTCGTCTGCGGCTCGGCCACCGACATTCCGCTCTCGACGATTGAATCCCAGGCGAGGGCAAGGTCGCGCAGATCGGGCTCAATTTTGGTATCGGGAAACGGGACCAGACTAGGCAAAGAGGATGCCTTTTCTTGCACATTCTGAAGCAACTGAGGGGAGAGTTGAGGCCGCCGCGGTATGCGATGGTCGGTGACTTGAGTATGGGCGACGTCGGTGCTGGCCGATGCCGGCATATGGCACGCCGTGCAATCGGGGCGATCAGGATGATGTCTGGTGGCGAAAGTCGCGCCGTGACAAGCCAGGCACTTGCCGCGATAGAACGTGGTGCGATCTTCCGCAGAGGGCGACTGATGCGGATTGTGGCAGCTGGTACACGACATGGCGTCGCCCGATTTCTTTTTGCACTGGCTTTGCGCTAGAGCTTCCACCTGACTGACGGCACCCAGTCCTGGCCCCTTGGCATCGACGAGAAGAAAATAGCGGACGTAGTCCGAGAGTGCATCTCCGGCCTGAAATTCGTACACGTGGCGTCTCGGGCGTTCGATGGCAGCCTTGCCTTCCAGGTGGCACTGCATGCAGATGTCATCACGCCGCGCGGGGGTCAGCTTGGCGGGGTTGACGATGGTGCCGCCATTGACGTGAGCATCTCCGGGACCGTGGCAGCGTTCGCACGCCACTCCGTTTGCAGTGAACGGCGGCTCGGGATAGCGGTTGTCCGTGCCCGGCGCGGGAGGTTGCATTCCACTTACGTGGCAATGCAGGCAGCTCGTATATGCGGGAAGGTTCAGCGGAATCGCGCGGGCCGTCTGGTAGGCGGGGGCCATGTCCCAGAGTTGCTTGTTGGCGTACCAGTTCACGGGGGACTCGAAGAGGAATCCGTCAGTTTCAAACAGGTAGCTTCTGCCGCGGCGTCCAGAGCCGATGTAATAAAGGAGTTCGCGGTTACCCTGAATTTGCGAATCGCCCGCCCGGTCGAAGCTTAACCATGCTCGTTCACCCCCGGCCTTTCCACCTTCGGCATAAATGCGATAGTGCACTCCAGATTCTTTATGGGTGAATTCGGCTGGGGTAAGAGCGTCGATGGCGGGGCCGCTGGCGTGGGCCATGGAGGTGCGCTGGTAGGACTCATAGATTGCGGAATGACAGCGGGCGCACGTCTGATTGCCGACATAACCGTCACGGCCGTCGGTTTTGAAAGGGGGAGTCTGCTTCGCCGTTGGATTCTGCGTCGCGGGACCTTGCTGCGATGAACTCTGTTCTGATGAACCCTGCTCAGATGAACCTTGCCCTGAGGAACCCGGAACGGACAACACCATCAAAGCGAGAAATGCCGCGACCGCTCGCCAGCCCAGTCCTCCCCGGAGAATCACGCTTTGCCTGCCTGTCAATCCGGCCCCATTGTATGCCAGACAAAAAGAGGGAGTCCCGAAGGACTCCCTCTGGATAACCCTGCACTTTTGTTAGAAGGTGAACTTGATCGCGAATTCGAGCTGACGCATGCCAGTGGTCGAACCCGGCGAGGCATCGTTTTCGATGTCCGTGATCTGGCCATTGCCGGCGCAATCGATACACGCCCCGGTACCGGTCTGGTTCGCATTGAAGCCCAGGACCGGGTGATTGAACACGTTGAACGCATCCATGCGGAACTGCCCCTTCACGCGTTCGGTGATGTTGAACTTCTTCATGATGGAAGCGTCGCCGTATAACACCCGCGGACCGCGGAAGCTATTAACGCCGATGTTGCCGAGTGCCCCGCAGCCCGGCATGGAGAACCCTGCGCCGGTGGGGCGGGCCAGAGTGCAGGTATCCACGCCCGGTGTAAGCGCGGCCGCTGAATAGGCCAGTGTCGGTATCGGGGTGAAGAAGGATTCTTCATGCGTGACCGGGTTAAACGAACCTGCTCCCACGTGGAAGGATCCATCCGCGTTGGGACGACACAAGCCCAAGTCGTTGACCTGGCCGCAATTCGAGAAGCTGGGAGTCCAAGGCAAACCACCGCTCCAGTTGGTGGTGCCCGAGATCTGCCAGCCGCCGATGATCAGATCTTCGGCTCGGCCTGAATTTCCGGCAAAAGTTTTGCTTTTGCCGAAAGGCAACTCATAGACGCCACTCACTACCCAGGCGTGATTGCGGACCTGATCGTCTGGTCCGTAAGAGTAGGGATGGCTGTTTACATAGTAAGTGCTGTCGTATTTGTTCGCGTGGGCGTAGGTGTAGTGCGACAGCAACTGGAATCCATGTGAGAAACGTTTGTCCAGCTTTAGCTGCAGAGCGTTGTAAATGCTGCTGGCGTCGTTGCCCAGGTAATTGCCCTGGTCGGTCGAGCAGCACATCAGGAATCCGGTTGCGCTGCTTGGGTCCGGGTAGTTGGGATAAGTGAAGGCGTTGTAGTACGGCCGGCGTTGTACTTGGGGAACATTCGGCGTGAAACCGGGGGCGGCTCCAGCCGCAGTGACGACCGCGGTGCCTGCTCCGATTGCCGGCGCATTGACATTGTAGGTGTTGCCGTCACCAGCAAACCCGTGGGTTCCCTTATTACCGATGTAAGCGACTTCAAGCGAAGTGCTGTTGTTCAATTGCCGTTGTACTGTCAGATTCCAAGCATCCAGAGTGGGCAGACGTTGGAAAGTCGGACGGATGTGGGGTTGCGTGCAATTCTGTACTTCAGTGACTCCTCCGATAACCACGGAACCCGCCTGGAAACAAGCCGGCCCCGCCAAGGGCAACAGCCCGTTCGATGGAATCGCCGGGAAAGTAAATATGGGCGGTCCCGCGTCGAGGACGAAGGCCGGGAACAGGTTCTGGACGGCATTCTGTGTCACCTGGCTCGCGAGCACGGGCAGATTTTGAGTCACGGCGTGACCGAAGTTGGAACCAAACACGCCCATATCGAAGCTGCGACCATAACCCAGGCGAACGACCGTCTTGGAATTCAATTCGTAAGCAGCTCCAACGCGGGGTGCGAAGTAGTGGTAGTCGTTGTTGATGTTTCCGTTGAGTCCAATGCCACCCTCGCCGGCGACGCGGTCGACGCCTTGAACGATGTTCGAGAAGCCGCCCTGGTCTTTGCCGTTGACGTATTCGGGGAAATAGATTTCCCATCGCAAGCCGTAATTCAGGGTCAGCTTAGGAGTGATGCGGAAGGTGTCTTGTCCATAGATGAAAAAGCGATGCTGGCGTTCCGCAGCGTCAACGCTGGTGCTGACGTAGCGGCTCAGATTGGTGACGTCGCCGAGCAAGAAAGTGGCGAAGTCGAGCCCGCCGCTATCCGCGTTGGACGTGGCGTCATGGCTGAAGGCGTAAACGCCGGTGCGGTTGGAATCGCTGGGCACACGCAAGTTCCGGGCGTAGCGGAAGTCGCCGCCAAACTTGAACTGGTGGTTGCCCTTGATTTTCGTTACGTTGGCGACCCACTGAAACTGGCGCTCGCGCTCGATCAGCGGACAGTTGCAGCGTGCCACGCCCAAGCCATCGCCAAAGTTCGTTCCGGTGCCGTCCATATCGAATTCGCCCAAGCCAGAGGTGAAGTTGTCACCCAGGTTAGCGTTGGGGATGCCGAAGGCCGTCATCGCCGCTTTGCCGGCATCCGGTTTATTGGTGAGCGGGTTGTATTGGAAATAGCCGAAGCGGAAATCGGCCAGCAAGGTGGAACTGAAAGTCTTGGTAACGCCAGTCGCCAAGCTGTAGTTGTGAACGTTTGAACTTCCAGAGAGGCCACCGGGACCATCACCCACGCCGCCAACGGCACCCAGGCTGGGCGCACCCGAAAGGCTGAAATAATCGAGGCTGAAGCGGCCGAACATCTGGACGGTGGGGCGGGCATTAAAGTCGATGCGGGTATCGAAGCTGTTCTGGTTGTACGGTCCGGCGCCCGATCCCTCAAAGTTGTTGAGGCAGCCATTTTCGCCAGTTGCCGCGCATGTGCCAGGGTTCGCAGCGGGGAAGGCCGCCAGCATATTCAGCGCGGCGGGTGATATGTTGCTCAGTCCCAGCGTTGGGTTAGTCACAGGAATCTGATATGGGAACGGGCAGTTCGCAGGAGTCGGATTTGCTACTTCTCCTCCTGGCCCGCAGAAGGCCATGCGACCCCCGCCACTGGCGTTCCCAGTGAGGGGATCGTAGAGATAGGGGGATCCGTGATTGGCAATGATGGACGCGTAGTCGCTGAAGTCGCACACCCCCGCCGCGCAGCTACTCTTCAGCAAAGCGGTCGGGATCGTTTCCTGGTTGGTGATGCCGGCTTTCTGGCGCGTAGCCTGATAATCGGCAAAAAAGAACAGCTTGTTCTTGATGATCGGACCGCCGACTCCACCGGCGAACTGCTGCCAGCGTGACGAAGGGATGAGTTTACCAGTTACCGGATTGGGCGCGAATTGCGTGAACGGATCGCGAGCCGAAAGCGCATCTGTCCGCCGGAACCAGTCCGCGTAGCCGTGGATGTCATTGCTGCCGGACTTGGTCTGAACCGTCACTACTCCGGCGATCGCTTTGCCGAACTCGGCGTCGTAGTTGCCCAGCGAGATCTTGGCTTCCTGAATGGCGTCCAAGTTCGGGTTCACAACAATAATCCCGAGAATTGGGTCCTGGTTGTCGGTGCCGTCGAGTTCGAAAGCCGTGCCGCTAAAGTGCTGGCCGTTGACGAAGATCTGCTGGCCGCCTTGCGGATTCTCCGTTGCGGCGTGGCTCCAACCTACGAGTTTCTGGGTGCCTGGCGAGAGAAGTTCGAATGAGGTGAAGTTACGGTTCAAAATGGGCGCCTCTTCGATGGCGCGAGCGTTGAACTCGATGGACACGTCTTCGCGGTCAGTCTTGAGTTGAGGAGCTTCCGAGGTCACTTCAACCTGCTCACTTGCCGAGCCGACTTGGAACTGGCCGTTCACGTCGGTACCTGTGTCAGCCGACACGATGACGTCTTTGAATTCGAGGCTCTTGAAACCCTGCGCCTCGAAGCGCACCGAGTAGACGTCAGGAATCAAGTGTGTCACCGAGTAGTTGCCGCTTTCGTTCGAGGTAGTTTCGAAATGCGTGTCTTTAGTTTGGCTGGTAACGGTGATTTTGGCGTTGGGAACGGCAGCCCCCGAGGGGTCAGTGGCCGTACCAAGAATGCTGCCGAAAACCGCCTGACCAAGTGCGATTGGCGTGCAAAGACCGCAGAGAAGCGCGAATGCTGCCACAGCCGCGAGAACTGACCTCTTCATGAACTTCCTCCTGGCACTGAAAAGCATGTCCCCCAGAACAGGTTGCAGAGATATACTTAGTTATGTAGCTTGCAAGTCCTAGTACAAAAACACTATTGGATCACGTATCATTAGGTTTTATACGGTTACTGGGTGTAAAGTACTGGCGTTGCAGTAAGATACATCAATCGTTACCTCCTCTGTCACATGGCCTTGACACGAAGTTTCGCCGCCGGGCGGGAGCAATGCTTCCAGCAAATAGATAAACTTATAAATAGTCATAGCCTGCGAGGCTCGGAATCACTGTGCAAACTGCTCCGCTATCTCGCTGAGCACTCCTTGGATCATCCCGGCGTGGCCCTTAAGGAATACCAGATCGCGACCGAGGTACTGGGCCGGTCTGGCGGATTCGATCCGCAAAGCGACTCGACGGTCCGGGTGCAGGCAGGACGCCTGCGCGTGAAGTTGGAGGAGTATTACTCCCACGAGGGGCCGGAGGACACCGTCGTGGTGGAGCTGCCGAAGGGATCGTACGCACTCACGTTCCACGTGCGCACTCCGTCGGCGGCGTTGGCTGAAGTCCCTCCGAGGGGTGAGGTCGAGCGTAGAAGCGCGGCGCGGCCTTCGAATCGCGGTTGGGCGATCGCAGTCGTAGCGCTCTCGGTTTTGCTGGCGGCAGCCTTGTCGATAAGCGCCCTGCTGCTGATGAGTCGTAATCGGACGCAGGTTGGCGCGAAGGAATCCGTTCCAGCTGCCTACCAGGTATTCTGGAACCGCTTCGTCACCGGCCCACGGCCGCCGTGGTTGATCTTCAGCAACGGGAACTTCGTGGGCAGGCCCGAAACGGGCATGCGGTACTTCAACGCGTCGGCGGATGCACGAACTCTTATCCTCGACCATTACACTGGCGTGGGGGAGGTGCTGGCGGTCCATCAACTGGATTACGTTTTCGTCCTCTTCAATCAGCAGCTTCAAGTGAAGCGCGGCAGTCTGTTCTCTCTGGACGATGCCAAGAACAACGATCTCATCTTCGTCGGTTCGCCCGCCGAAAATCTCACTCTCCGGGAGATCCCCGGGACTCGGGAATTTATTTTTCAGCGGCTTGCTTCCGGGCCACGCAAAGGCGACCTGGGCGTGGTCAACACGAACCCGCAGCCGGGCGAGGCGCAAGTTTTTCTAGGCAGTCCGTCGAACCAGGCGACGACGGAGGATTATGCGGTCATCGCGTTGGTCCCGGGTATCGATCCTGCACGGTCCGTCCTGATCCTGGCCGGCACCACAACTTTCGGTACGCAGGCGGCAGCCGAATATGTATGCCGGGAGGATTCCCTGGTGGAGCTGTTGCGGCGTCTGGGAGTCTCCAAGGCTTCGGACCTGAAGCCGTTTGAAGCGCTGCTGCACGTGAAGGTGACGCACGGAGTTCCCGTGATGACCGATCTTCTGGTCGTGCGCAAGCGGGGCGACTAGATTTCGGGAAGCTCGCCACGGATTTTCACAGATTGCCACGGACAACCCTGAATGTTAGCGCCCTTCCAAACATTGCTTTAATCCGTGTAAATCCGTGAAATCCGCGGCTAAGGTCTAGTGCTGAGTCGCAATGGGGGGAACGAGACGCGGGTCGAGTTCGGCGGCTCTTCGATATTCTCCGCCAGCTTCGTCTTTGAGCCCCTTCTGAGTTAGAGCCAGGCCGAGTTCGTAGTGGGCCAGCGCGTAGGAGGGCATGACGCGAATCGCGGTGCGGAACTGGGAGATGGCGCCATCAAGATCGCCTGCGCCGAGCAATCGCCGGCCGGAATTG
>CAWKKK010000005.1:0-173460 GCA_963850165.1 uncultured Acidobacteriaceae bacterium
CTCTGCCAGGTGAAGGAATGGTTTACACCGTCAATTCTCAATGAGTTCTATAAAAGGGGATGTCAAGAGAAAACTTCTCCCTCGGCCGGAGGGCGAGAAGATTTTG
The DNA here is from genome assembly GCA_963850165.1 of uncultured Acidobacteriaceae bacterium. Taxonomy (GTDB): domain Bacteria; phylum Acidobacteriota; class Terriglobia; order Terriglobales; family Acidobacteriaceae; genus Sulfotelmatobacter. Next base: position 107 of record CAWKKK010000005.1, read on the forward strand.
TCTCGAGATCCAGCCCACTTCACTGTAAGAGTGCCTCTCGATTTGCGCGAGAGGTTTTGCTTCTGAGTTGTCTTCCATTCCTGTAGCTTTCATGGTCCGGTGGTGACTACGCCAATCGAGTCTTGAGACATGGCAAGCGAGACGGATACTTAAGTGGCAACCATGGTTCTATCGGAGGCTCGTGGCCTATCGCTATTTCTGGTTATCCGAGGAGGCATAGCGTGTAATGGGTGACTCGGTGCCGAAGCACACAGGGCCGATCTCATTGACTGATACTCACCTCGAACCGAGCGTTTTGAGAACCCGACCGACCACCACCAGAGAGAAGCGTCGGAGATGGAAAGGCCTCATTCCGCGAGACACTCAAGCGGCTTGCCGATTCAATGGTTTGGCGTCGAACTCCACTCCCTTCTTCCAAATGATTAATGTAATGGCGGCCATCTTTCGTGCCAGGGTGAGACGCGCCATCGTCGGCCGCATCCCTTTCTCGACCAGAGCCACATAGAAATCGCAGAGTGGTCCAGGCCGAGTACTGGCAGATAGGGCAGCGCCTTTGAACAGATTTTTCAGATCGTGATTATGGTTGTGATTCAGACCGCGCACGGTGATGCGCTCCCGGTTGCGTTGCAGTTTCCCTCTTACAAAGCGGTACTCGCCGCTGTCGTGAGTCTCGACTGCGAAACCACTGTAAGCCCACAGCTGACGCTTGGTACGGAAACGGTGTGGGGTTTGCAGCAACGCCACTAGCAAGGCGGCACGAATCGGACCGATCGAAGGAATCTGTCGCAGTAATTTCACGGCATGGTGCTTGTGGCTCTCTACCAGCAGGTCGCGTCGTGCTTCCTGGCGCACCGGCTGCAGCACATCCAGTTGCTGATACAACCGTTCCGCCCGCAGACGAACGCCGGGTTCCAGAAACTTGGCCAACCATTTGGCACGATGCCGCGGGGCATAGACGGTGGCACCGCCACAGGGTATGGCCCAGCTGCGATACAGCGCTTTGATCCGACTCATGACGCGCGTGAGATCTTTCGTGATCGTCAGATAGCTGCGCCCCAACTCCTTTAAGGTACGCACCCCGTGCCCTCCGTGGTACACAGCATGGAGCTTGTTGCCATGTAACAGCTCGGCCAGTTTCCGTGCATCGATCCGATCACTCTTGCTGCCATCCTTCATCAGGGCGTTTCTTCGCGGATCGCAGACTACGAGATGGCTGACGTGAGGCTTCAGCAGGTCATGTAACCAGGCGGCAGAGGTTCCTTCTTCAAAAGTAACTGATAAAGTTCCGCGTAGCCCAGCGATGAACTCAAGAATCGTGGCCGCTTTCGTCTCCAGGATGCATTCCATGATCAGCTTGCCCGAGCTGTCCATGACAGCAACTGAAATCGTTGCTTGGTGAACGTCCATCCCAATATACTTTTCCTGGTTCATAACGGCGCTCCTTTTCGGTAAGTGGTGGTGCGAACAATCACAACCTACCGCAAAGTGGGCGCCTTTTATATTGCGTGTAAACGCTGGTTTCGTCCAGGCTTTGCAAGTCTTGGCACGCGTCATTAAAGTCTGACCTCCAATTGGAGTTGCCGACCCTCCAGGAACTGCCAATCTCAACTGGTCGCGCCGCTCATGGGAGGGGCCAGGGTCTTGCTATCTGAGGTAGGTTTTCACCATATCGATGACCTCATCGGCCGCGTGCGTCTGCTCCGAATTCGGTTTTCGCTTCGGGTCAAGCACATGGTGCCGGATGTGGCCTTCCAGAAGTTCAGTCATTAGACTGTTGACTGCACCTCTTGCTGCGCTGATGATTTGCAACACCTCCGAGCAATCACGTCCCTCGTCGAGGATCCGCTCAAGAGCCTCAAATTGCCCGCGGATGCGTTTGCTCCGCAAAATCATCTTCTGTTTGTTCTTGATTGTATGACTCATTCGCAAACGAATGATATCATGCCGGGAGCTTGCACTATACCTATGGGGGTATGTATTATGAACCATCCTTTTGGACGAGTTCATCATGTGGCAGCGCATGGCCTTGGTCATAACCGTTGTGCTTCTTGGATTTAGTGGAGGCGTGCTCGCCCTTTTTGTTCGGGGCATGCACGCTGGACGGGGCGCGGTAGCAGGTTTCTGTTTCGTTTCTGCGCTGGCTGTCGTGCAGGCTTGGCTGGTTGCCTCCGAGATCGCCAAGGCCCGCAGGCTGTGCGGCAACATTCGAAATGCATGCTATAGAGGGGCTCAAGCGAAATTTCGCGCTGTTTCCCTCGTTGGACTGTGTGCAATCGTGGGGGTTCTTCCCCTGGCATTGATTGGGGCAAGCTCGGGAGCACAAAGCCAATTCGCCACTGTCATGTTAGGTGGTGTGGTGTTTTCGACTATCGCAGCGTTGACCGTGCTGCCTGTCGTCATTGCGCGGATCGCTGAGTGATATCGGTTCATTGCTCGGTTCCGTTGTGGCAACTGCAGGGCTCAGGTTTGTGCTGTAGGGCCACGAAGTGATCGAAATGGTCGAGTCTTATCTGGAATATCGCTTTCGTACCACGGAGGGAATGTCGCTATGAGTTCTTCGCCCATCATCGAAAAGTCCCCAGCCAACCCTCCGCATCTCAGCGAGACGCAGAAGTCCCCAGAACTAAACGAGCCAGATCTTGGCTCCGAACGCGAAGAACACGGACACGGTGTGGAGTGGGCCGAACTGGTCCGCATCGGCTTTGTGGCTTTGGCTGCGGCAGCGGTCTGGTTTCGGCTATGGGAGCCGTTTCCGCACATCAGCGTAATCGGCATCGCGGCTACCCTGATCGGCGGATATCCGATTTTCAAGGAAGCCTTCGAGAACATCGTTGAACGAAAGATGACGATGGAACTCTCGATGACCATCGCGCTTCTCTCGGCTTTGGCGATTGGAGAGTTCTTCACCGCTCTGGTCATCACGGGCTTCGTCCTTGCCGCCGAGGTTTTGGAGGGTCTTACAGTTGGTAGAGGCCGGCGGGCTATCCAGAGTCTTCTCGATTTTCTTCCCAGAACCGTCGCAGTCCGCCGCAATGGTCAGGTGGTGGAAGTAGCGTCCGACGAAGTTCAAGTTGGTGACACGGTCATCGTGAAACCGGGTGGACGCATCCCGGTAGATGGCGCTGTGCTTGGTGGCCGCTCGTTCGTGGAACAAGCGGCAATCACCGGCGAAGCCATGCCGGTTGAGAAAGCACCGGGAGATGCGGTTTATGCCGGAACCATCAATCAATCGGGAGCTCTGGAAATCGGTGCCCAGAAACTGGGGCGCGACACGACGTTCGGAAGAATCATTGAAGCCGTCGAACGCGCCGAGAAGTCGCGGGCTCCAATTCAGAAGACTGCTGATCGCTTGGCGGGTTACCTTGTGTATTTTGCCTTGGGGGCAGCGGTTCTGACTTTCATCATTACTCACAATGTCAGGTCAACCATTTCGGTCGTAATCGTCGCCGGAGCGTGCGGCATTGCGGCTGGAACTCCTCTTGCAATCCTCGGAGCCATCGGCCGAGCGGCGCATCAGGGAGCCATCATCAAAGGCGGCCTCTACCTGGAAGCGCTGGCTGCCGTGGACACGGTGCTTTTGGACAAGACTGGCACGCTGACTTTCGGTACTCCGCAGATCCGGGAAGTCGTTTCAGCCAATGGCTTCGCGGAGCGACAGATCATAGCCGCTGCCAGCATTGCGGAGCGCAAGTCCGAACATCCCCTCGCCAAGGCAGTTATGGCGCGGGCAACGGAACTTGCCATTCCGCTCGTGGATCCCGATGAATTCTCGTACACGCCCGGAAGAGGAGTCAGGGTGAGTTATGAAGGCGAGGAGATCCTTGTAGGTAGTCTGGCGCTCTTCGTGGAGCATGGCATGACGAGGGGTTTGCCCCCAGATGGTAACGGCGCGGGCGGGGCGTCGGAAGTCTACGTCGCTCGCGCGGGGCAAGTTCTCGGGGGTATCCGAATTGCGGATGTGTTGCGGCCGGAAGCCAAGAATGCGGTCGCGGCAATGCGACAGATGGGTTTGAGAACTGTCCTGCTGAGCGGAGATACGCAAGCTGCGACTTCATCGGTTGGCCGCGATCTCGGAGTAGATGAAGCGGTGGGAGGACTCCTGCCGGAGCAGAAAGCAAAGTGGGTGACCGAACTGCGTAGCAAAGGGCGGAATGTCGCGATGGTCGGTGACGGAATCAACGACGCTCCAGCCCTGGTAGAGGCCAATGTCGGCATCGCCATGGGATCGGGAACTGATGTTGCTCGGGAGAGCGCGGACGTGATCTTGATCGGAAGCGATCTCTCGAAATTAGTCGAGACTTTGCGGCTTGCTCGACGCTGTCGCGGGATCATCATGCAGAACTTCGTGGGCACGCTGGTTGTGGACAGCGTCGGAGTCGGAATGGCAGCTCTTGGCTTCCTCAATCCACTCCTGGCCGCCTTTATTCACGTGACCTCAGAGTTGGCATTCATCCTCAATTCCACGAGATTGTTGCCCCGAAGTTCGGTAGCCGGGCGATGAGATCGAAGAGCTGTGAGGAAAATTGAGTTGGGTATGCACTTTGCTCATGTGATCCGGAGTCGGAGAGTCAGAGCGCGTGGGTAATCCTAATCGCGCTCGCGATCTTGGTGATATTGATTGCCGCAGTTTTCTTGCAGTCTCGCAGATCACCAAAACCGTTTGAAATGGACGACCTATATGGCTTGTTGGATTAAGTGGCTTGCAGAAGTCGGAACGGATCACCCGCTGTGAACGAGGATCGAGATTGTCCATTGAAAACGAAGCGCCTCGTGGTCGGACAGATCACGATCTGTCGAGGCTGCTGTTGCGGCAATGTCGAGCGTGGTTTGCCCGAAGTTCCGGTGGAATGGCTGAAGAGTGAATGGCGGAAACGGGGACTGCTGAAGCGAGTTCAGCTGACTATCAGCGGCTGTGTTGGACCATGCGATGTGCCGAACGTGGTCGTGATTACAAGCTCATCGGGCACGGAATGGCTGGGGAATATCGTTAAGTTCGACCAGTACCGAAGCCTGGTTGAGTGGGCTCTCCGGTGTCGGGATGCGGGCGAGATGTTGGCCCTGCCGCGCGAATTCCATGAATGCAGGATCAGCCCTTTTCACTTGTAGAGCTTTGGGAAATCGAAGGGCAGCCGTCGAACAGCCATCTATAAACAGGGAGTGCCCTGAACGTGCAGAGATCACCGCAACCAACAATGCGGCATCCACACAGATCAAGGCTTCCGTGGATTCGGGCATTCCTATTGGAGGCGCAAAGCAGCGACTTGGTGGTATCAATCCTCAAAAAGAGTCAGAATCGGAACAAGAGAACGAGCGGTAGGAAGGGGATCATTCAGCTGCTATTGATCATTCTGGGGGCAATAGTCGTCGTCGTATTGGGTCTTTACGGCGGCCTCGCTTCGTCACACCACCACTAGCTCTGGCAGTCAGGAACGCACAACATTAGCAGGCTGTGCGTACATACCTGGATAGGTACTCTCTCGTTGCGTTTGTTTGACGTTTTGGTATAGATTCAAATGAAGCTTCCATGGGGTAGCCTTCATGCGGTCGATATCGAAGCGGATAGCGTGTCTATGCGTGTTGCTGACCTTCTGGTCGGCATTAGCATTCGCCACGCATGAACATTCGAGCGCTACCGAGTCGTCAACTTGTACTGTCTGTATCGCCGCCCATTCAGCTTCTCCGCAAACCGCTACCACCTTGCCAAGGGTGATGTTCGTTTCTGTTTCCACCTTTCTGCCGGAGCCAGTTTCTGCCAAGCAACGCCTGACAGTCTTTGTTCTGTGTGTCCGCCCGCCTCCTAGCGTCTAAAGATCAAATTTCAGTCCTGTATAGGCCCGGTTCGTTTCGACGAACCTTTCTTTGATCTTTTCGACCACATTCTATGGAGGAATCATGCTGGCTTCTTGCAAGAAGTCGTTTCGTGCGACTTTTGTGGTGGTTTTTCTTTTAGCGTTTGGCGTTCAGACTTACGCGCAGTCGGGCGGTAGCTCTGGCTCCATTAGCGGTACCGTCTTAGACCCTACCGGCGCCGTCGTGCCTAATGCGACCGTTGAGATTCACAACCCGGTCAGCCATTATGACCGCTCAACCACCACGGATAAATCCGGGAATTTCAGCCTTCCGAACGTGCCTTTCAATCCTTACCACATGACCGTGACTGCGACCGGATTCGGCAATAATTCACAGGACGTGGAGGTCCGCTCCGTCGTGCCTCTCAGCGTCAACGTGAAACTCCAAGTGTCGGGTTCCACAACGTCGGTGACGGTCGAGGCTGGGGCGGCTGATTTGCTGGAGAACGATCCGACCTTCCATTCAGACATCGACAAAAGCTATTTCGACAGGCTTCCCCTGGAGAGCACGACATCAGGACTGAGTTCGCTGGTTACTCTTTCAACGCCGGGAATCGCTGCCGATTCCAATGGCTTGTTCCACGGACTGGGCGACCATGCGGAGAATTCGTTCTCCATCGACGGACAGCCCATTACCGACCAGCAAAGCAAAGTCTTCTCCAACCAGCTTCCCGTCGATTCGATCGAATCTATGGAAGTGATCTCGGGCGCGCCGCCCGCGGAATACGGCGGCAAGACCAGCGTTGTGATTGTTGCGACCACGCGCTCAGGTCAGGGTGTGACAACGCCTCACGGGAGTGTGACCACTTCCTATGGGACTTTTGGATCATCCAACGTGGCAGCCGATCTCGCCTACGGGGGCAAGAACTGGGGGAACTTCATCTCTGTGGGAGGTTTGAATACAGGTCGGTTCCTGGATCCGCCAGAGTTCGCTGTGTTCCACGACAAAGGCAACGAAGAAAACCTGTTCGACCGCGTGGACTATCAAATGACAACTGCAGATTCGATTCACCTGAACTTCGGCTACAGCCGAAGCTGGTTCCAAACGCCGAATAACCTCGATGCCGAAAACGCGACTCCTTGGAATGGACTGTTTGGGATCGAACCGCAAATGGCAGCCTTTGCCGGCAGAGACCCGAACGGAAATATCGTCGGACCGACGGACCAGCGCTCCAAGATTGGGTCGTTCAACATTGCCCCTTCCTGGACGCATGTGCTGAATGCGAACGCGGTATTTACTTTGGGCGCGTTCGTGCGCCGCGACGACTATAACTACTACCCCAGCGGCGACGCCTTCGCGGACCTCGGGCCACCGAGCCTGCAGAGGCAGTCCGTGGGCCAGAACCGGACACTGACGAACGCAGGGCTTCGATCTGATCTTTCCTACGTTAAAGGAGTTAACCAGGTCAAGGCCGGAGTCGTCTACCAGCAAACCTTCCTCAATGAAAACGACACTGTTGGGATCGTCGATCCAACCTACAATGCACCCTGCATCACTGCCGCAACCGTGACTTCAGTGAACCCGTTTCCATTTGTGGCGGCGCCCGCGCCGGGGATCACCGATTCCTCGCAATGCGCCGGCGCTTTGGAGCCGAACACTGGCGCTAACGCGGACGCGCCCAACTCCCCTCTTTACCCCAATTTCAATCCAACTCTATTGCCTTTCGACCTGACTCGTGGCGGAAGCCCGTTCACCTTCAACGGCCACACCGACGTGAAAGAACTTGCTTTGTACGTGCGTGACAACATTACCAAGGGCAACTGGTCGCTGAATCTCGGTCTGCGCGGCGATTTCTACAATGGTCTCTCCACCGCAAGGCAGGCTGAGCCTCGGGTTGGGGTCGCATACAATATCAAACAGACCAATACGATTCTTCGCGCTTCCTACGCTCGCACCCTAGAATCTCCTTTCAACGAAAATCTGATTCTTTCCAGCATCGGATGCCTGAATCCCGTCTTGAACCCGCTTCTTCTCTGCGGCACATCGAGCGGAGCATTGAGTCCTGGTTTTCGCAATGAATTCCATGCCGGCATCGAGCAGGCGTTCGGGAAGTACCTAGTGTTTTCCGGCGAGTGGATTTCGAAGTACACGCACAATGGTTATGACTTCAGTGTGCTCGGCAACACTCCGATCACGTTCCCCATTGAATGGCACAACTCCAAGATTCCCGGATATGCGGGGCGTGTGAGCGTGCCCGATATCCACGGCTTCTCCGCGCTCGTGGTATTCTCCAGCGTGGCGGCGCGCTTTTTCCAGCCGCAGATCGGTGGAGCGGGTGCGACAGTGGCGACCGCTGCCGGATTGCCCTTCCGCATTGATCATGACGAGAAGTTCAACCAAACCACTCACCTCCAATACCAGCCGTGGAAGCGCGGCCCCTGGGTCGGCTTCAACTGGCGGTATGACAGCGGACTGGTGGCAGGAGCAACACCCTGCTTCGGGCAGCTCGCGTCGAACAATTGTCCCGGATCGCTCGTCCTCGGTGGTGTGAATAACATCAGCATGGGCGCTGCCAACGTGGGCGAGATTCCGCTTTCTGCCGACCAGGAGTCCGAGGCCGGGTTCACCTGCAACGGCGTCCGCGCAACCCCGACGGCGCCTCTACCTTTTAATTGCCCCGCATCGGCGTTTGGCTCCGCGCTGATACAAGTACCTGCTCCAAACACCGAAAACGACGATCACAAGCCGCCGCGTATTACGTCGCGGAGTCTTTTCGACATGTCGGTCGGCCATGACAACCTGTTCCATGGCGACAAGTACAAAGTGAGTGCGCGATTGACCGTCATCAACCTGGCGAACCATTTTGCGCTCTATAACTTTCTTTCAACCTTTAGCGGCACGCACTATGTCACGCCACGTTCGCTCACAGCGGAGATCGGTTTTCACTTTTAGCAATGTTCCCCCGTCGATGAGGGCAGTGGTCGATGTTACTGCCCTCATTCTTAACACCCCACTTTTGGAGCGCAGGCATGAGGTAGTAGCTACGGTGAAAGGCGAAGGACTCCGATGAAACGAAATGCGCAAAGGACATTCTTGTTTGGTCAGACGTTACGATTGTCCCTGGTCAGTGAGACTCTTTTTTGGGGCGCTGGACAAGTGTGGATGGCGCGCCATATCCGCTCTGGTGACGTTCAGGAGCATGTTGCAGGACGACGAGCCGGGGAGTCGCGAAGCCCACTGCTGGGCTACAAAACAACTAGATTAGAAAACTACACATTCCTAACGCCTGAGTGGGAATTAAGAAGTCCAATCTTTGCAGGATTACCACGGGAGCGATTCCGGGCAGGTTTTCTAACATGGTTGCCAGAAAATTTTGGCGTCCATTTTTCTGTTCGGTCGAGCTGATCAACAGTAGCAAGCCATCGAACTCCGCCTCAGGGTGGCCTCCGACCACGGCAGTTTCTGGCGCGGATATAGTCTTTGTGACGACAAAAAAGAGTTTCTTAGCTTTCCGGATTTCACCCGATCTGAAGAGCGAGATTCAGGAAATCGCAAACAGTGAAGCGAGGAGCCTTTCGCAGGTTTGCGAACTGCTATTGTCTGAGGGTGTGCAGACCTACAAGAAAGATGGGCCGAAGTTCTTGCAGCGCTTGGTCGCCAAGCAGAAGGCCAGGGTCAAAGACTCATAACCTACACAAGATGGCCCCGTTGTCGAGTGAACTGGGCCTCAGTCTGCGAAAATTGGGTCACCAAGCGATTGCACCCTTGACAACAGCCATGACGATGTAGAAGATAGTAGGAGAGACATAGATTTCTCTTGGGTACGCCAGTATCTGAGAGGCTTTTTAGACATAGATAAGAAGTACTTCCTGAGAATTGTTGTTTAATCCTGAAAACTAATTGTTTGAGGCGCGACCCGGCAGGGTCATGTCGCGTTTTAGGTTGCGAACGGGGCTGACTTGTGAGGACAACTCCACTCCGGGATTTTTACAAACTTAGGGGGACTTATGAAGCACAAGAAGACGGTCACTGAGGAGGTTCGGGAGGCCAATCGAGCCAACGCGCAATTTTCGCCGGGTCCTAGAACTAAACAGGGAAAGTCGAATTCGGCGCTCTACGGCATACTCGCGAGAAAAGTGGTACTGGATACTCACGAACAACGGGCGGAGTTTCGGGAACTGAGGCATGCCTGCAAAAAAGAGTTTAGTCCGGAAGGGCTGCTCAGCCGAAATCTCTCGAGAGCTGCGTCAGACGGGCACTTTGGACATGAGTAAGAATTCGAATTCGAAAAAGAAGCACAAGAGCTCAGGATCCCCCTCTCCGCAGAAGCGTATCTCGGGGGTGGTCGGAGGGGCGAATCCAGGTGCGGCGGCGAAGTGTACAGCAACTGTAGGAGAGAGTTTCCCGAGTGCGATGATCGACCTTGTTAGCGACCCATCGGATTCCTATAGGCTCAACCTTCTGCTCTGGGACGGATCGAGCGCAACCGTTGCTCCCCGGATCGAATCCGGTCGTTCTACCTACGAAGCCATCGCGCTGGAGGCATCACTTGTTCACGCCGTGCAGTGGCCGAAACGTCCCATTCAGTACGGTTCGACGAGGAGCCTTTTTGAAAGGGTGCTCGGCCTAATTACTCAGCAGGTCGAGATTCCGGTGACGTCTGCTCGCTTGCTGACACACTTCGTATTCAGCACCTGGTTTCCTGATCGACTGTCTCTGAGCCCCGGCTTTGCCATCTTGGGTCCTGCCGATAGCGAGGGGGTTCAGTTGTTGAGGCTCCTGCATTGCTTGTGCCGGCGGTCGATGTTGCTGGCGGAAGCATCTCACGCGAGCCTGTTGTCAATGCCACTTCAACTCTCGCCGACTTTGTTGATGAACCGGCCGATGCTTACTCGTGCCCTTCGAAGCTTTCTGAGCACGTCCAACCGGCGCGGGTTGGGTACGGTGAAGAGAGGAAAGGTGCTGGAGGTCTGTTGCCCTAAGGCCGCCTACTTCGGAATGAATGCGATTCCTCAAGACATCGCGTCCGTCATGATTCAGGTTCCACTGTCAACGGCTACCGCCAAAATGAGTCCTTTGGGGGAAGGGGCGCTGAATAAGATCACTCTCGAGCTTCAAGGAAAAATGCTGGCGTACCGACTCGCCAATTATTCGAGGATTCGCATTTCCGATGTTCGCGGCGTGAACTTCACTGATCAAACTCGTGAGCTCGCCATAAACTTGGCCGCCTGCATCGTGGATGACGCCGAACTTGCCGGCGGAGTAGTCCCCCTTCTTAAAGAACAGGACGACCATGTTCGCGGACAACCTGATCGGAAACTGGACGCAGCAATTCTCGCGGCCATTCTGGTTTGTTTGCACGAGAAAAAGGCGAATCGCGTCCAGGTGAAGGAAATCACTGCATTGGCCAACACGCTGCTTCGAACCCAGGGTGAAATCGTCGAATACGGGCCTGAGGAGGTGGGACACCGACTCGACGGCTTTTCGTTATCGAGAACCAGACAAAACGAAGGTATGTTCTTATTGCTTGGTCGCGATACGAGTCGGCTCGTGCACCGCTTGGCATTAGAATATGGCGTGGGGTGGGATGTAAATTCTGCAGGTGGCTGTCCCGATTGCCGGCTGTTGGGAGAGTGTGCTAATTCGACGGTTGTGTAGGTTATGTGGGTAGTGTAGTCATAACGGTCATGCATCAAAGGAGAAAATGTGAGAACAAAATGGAATCTTACCAAATCAGAGCAAAGGGCGGACTACGCGAATGTCGAGCGGCTCAACTTTGCTGGCCTCGCAATTGCTGTCGAGCAAGCAGCTTACTCCGAGGCACCAGCGCTGCGAATTGAGCAGAGCGAGTATAGCTTCGTTTGCGCTGGGACCCCCCTCGGAGGCATGGCTCTGTCGATTTCCCTGCGCTTCACAGTATTGAAATCGGGGACCATCATCCGTGACTGCGAAATCACTATCGTAGGGTGTGGCGCGAATATAACCTTGGTGGAACCCGCGGAGGGTTCCCGCAGATACAAGCCCTTCGGGTGGCTTGATCTTGAAAGAGAAGATGTTCTGAATCATCGAATTTTCAACGGACAGTCACTCCCCATCGACAGGACCCTGGACGGCATCCTAGTCGCCGAGAGTTTTGACCTTCTGCCCGGCCAATTTCAGACAGGGACGCCTATTACCGCGAAGCTTCGCTTTACCGATCAGCGGGGGAACGTCTTCACGTCGGAAGTGCTACTCGGGGTTTCGCGGCCTGAGCAGAGGCTGCGCCCCGAGAAACGGCCTAGTCTCTTCGGAACAGGGTATCCCGACTCGTCGCGGGCTCAAGACCAGGAGCTGACCGGAGAGAACCCGAAACCGATGAGCGTAATCGCATCGGTAAATAAAAAAGAGCCAGCAAGACGATCTCACATGTGAAGGCCGGGTTTCGCGAGCGCCCTTACCAGACGCGTGGTAAGGGTTAGTCTGTCTTTACCGACAACCTGTTGCGGAAAACCTCCGTGGCAGCCGTCTGCTGCTGGCTCAAAGGAAAAGAGTTTGTATGCTACAATGCTTACAATAGTTACAACTGGGAGATTCCATGAGATCAACCCATTCGATGGTCATCAGCATGCGCCTGCCGGCGGAAAGCGGAAAGCGTCTTAAGCGCATGGCGAATCGGCATGGATGGACCCCCAGCGACGCCAGTGCGCGCCTGGTGGAGGAAGGCTTGCGCCGATCGGAATTTGGATTCATCGACTTTCGCGATTCGGCTGCCGGCCGGCAAGCCTGTCTTCAAGGGAGCACGCTCGCCGTATGGGAGGTCATGCTGCTCGTCCGCAGCTACAAGAACGATGTGTCGGCCGTAGCGGAACATCTCAAGTGGCCCGAGGGGAAAGTCCAGGCCGCGGTCAACTATGCTGGGGCGTTTCCCGAAGAAATCAATGCGGCAATGGCCGAGAATGAGGCGACGGATTTTGAAACGCTGAAGCGCATGTTGCCGCAGGCCACCGAATTCGTTCCCAAGAAGGCGGCGAAAAACCGAAATGCTCAAGCTTCTTCTCGATGAGCATATCTCACCGGACGTAGCGCATGGTCTGCGTCGCCGCCATGGCGCGCTAGAAGTTCGCTATATGGTGGAATGGGAAAATGGTTACTTCCTGGGACAGGCGGACTCCCCTTGTTTGCGAGAAGCGGGCACCCAGGGATTAACGCTGGTTACATATGACCGGAGGACGATTCCTCCCCTGCTCAAAACCTGGGCGGAAGAAGGGCGAAAGCACGGCGGCGTGGTTTTTGTGGACGAAAAAACAATTTCGCCAGCGGATATCGGTGGTTTGGTATGGGCCTTGACCAGACTGGCAAGGGAAACAGGGAATTGGGACTGGACTAATAGAATCTATTTCCTGCGACGCTGATGCCCGTCGCCTCGCTGACAGGTTTAGAAAAATCCGGGGCAGATTTTGCAGGAGGAATTGTCCTCCACGTCACCCAGGCGCATCTCTCGAAGTGCACTTCAAGACAGCGATGGCAAACAGCTTTTTTCCTTCCTCATCTGGAAAATTCAATCTTGCCTTCAGTCTTGGTGGGGACGCCGTGGCAGGTCGCTGGACGGAACCTCCAGCGGTTGAGAGAGGAAAGGCCGCGCCTAGTCTAGAAGTGCTGGTGCTGTTGTCCGATCGATTTCACAAGAGCGTGGATTGGATATTGCGGGGAGAAGGGCATTAGTCTAAACCCAAAAGACTGCTGATGAACCCTCAAACGGGGGAGCCAAAGTTAGGGGGAAAAACGGGCAGAAGGACCCTTCGACAAAGACTGATCTGCTGAGATTCCTCCCAAGAGTGAGCCTAACCCAACTTAATCTGCTTCCTAATACATCCACGAACTGCGGAAATAGGCCAAGGTGACTTCTGGCCCGGAACAATCTTCGGGTTGCCCATCATCCGACCAAAACCAGTGTGTACGACGCCCCGAATGGCCGTAAATTCAGGTCAGGATTTCTGGACAATAGACAACGCCTCATTGGGAAGCCGCGCGGAGATGCCGTTTCGAAGGGGCGGCGCCTCCCCCCGGTTTTGAAGATCACATAGGGTGTTCTGATCGGTTTTGAAAATCCTCTACTCTACATGATTCGTCAGCCGCTTACCAGAACTGCGTTCTGATGCGTTCTGATCGACGTTGCCCCACTATGAACATAGAACTATCACGTTTTTATCACAGCGGTCTCCAATTCCACCGCGAGCGGCTGTTCAACAAAAGTGGTTTTGGCTGCGCACAACTCCCGCATGCTTCGGACAAACAGCATATTCCGAAACCGATTCGCGCCATTACTTCGGATAGCCGACCATCCGGGAGTTATCGCGTGGGTGCCTCGAATCGAAATGCCGAGTGCTGCCACTCGCCGTCCGACTTGGCGACGGCAAGTGTCAGTCGCTGCGGGGATTGCGCGGCTTCCCCTTTCTTGTGTGGAAAAGAAATCCTTTTCACACACTCCAAGTTCATTGGGGGCTGGCCCGGTAGCCCCCTTCTTGTTTCGCCCCCACGAAGCCGAAAGGCATGGTTTGCTCATTGTCTGCCTGCAACAACGCGGCAAACTAGGAACGTGTCTAGTTAGGAGAAGGCTGGCACCCCATGCTAGCATCGTTTCAGTTTTGGGTTCCCGCTCAGTTGAACTTGCCGCTGCAGAATCAACCAAGAACCCTTTGCTCCATGCAGGACGGCTGCCGAAGGGATTCCGCTTGCCTCTTGACGACATTAATAAACTCATTGATGCGGGAAAGGAAAAGAGCTATCTCACCTACAACGAGGTGAATAACCTGATTCCCCATGACGTCCATTCCCCGGAGTCCCTGGACGACCTGCTCGCCACCATCGGCACGCACGGCATTGATGTGCTTGAGGGCCAGCCCAAGCTGCCCGCCTCGGCCCTCAAGAACACGCTTGAGAACGAAGTTGAGGCCAGCGACGAAGTCGATCTCGACCTGATCCTACCGGCTCTTCAAAAGACCAACGATCCGGTGCGTATCTACCTGCGCAGGATGGGCATGGTGCCTCTCCTCAACCGCCAAGCGGAAGCGGACATTGCGAAGCGCATCGAGCGCGGACAGCTGCGCGTGCTGAAGGCGCTTTCACGCTCGCCTATTGTGATCCACGAGATTCTGGCCATCGGCCAGGATTTGAAGCGTGGCGTGCGCTCGATCAAGGAAATTGTCGTCTTCGATGAGGAAGAGATGACCGAGGACATCCTGCAGAATCGCGTCCAGGACACCACGCGCCGTATCGACGAGCTGCAGAAGCATTACAAAAGAGCGAGCCAGTTGGGCGGACGACTACCGACCATCCCAGCAGGAAGGAAAGCTCAATACCGCCGCTGCCGATGTGGCCTGGGCCGCGAGATCGTCCGGATTTCGCTGATCATCCGCAACCTCGGTTTCACCAATTTCGAGCGCAAACGCCTGGTCGATCGGGTGAACAAAACCGAGGACATCATGCGCTCACTGAACCGCCAGATCAGCAACCTGGAAAAGAAGATTGAGAGCACGCGCAGCCAAGAACTCAAGAAAGATTACCGCGAGGCGCGGCGGCAGCATCGCGCCGACCTAAAAAGCCTGGAAGGCAACGCCGGCGTGAGCTTTCAAGAGTTGCACCGCACGCAGTGCGAAATCATCCGGGGTGAGATGGACGCGGAGCGGGCCAAACACGAACTCATCGAAGCCAACCTCCGCCTCGTGGTTTCCATCGCCAAAAAGTATGGCAACCGCGGGCTTCAGTTCCTCGACCTGATCCAGGAGGGCAACGTCGGCCTGATGAAGGGAGTAGACAAGTTCGATTATCACCGCGGCTACAAGTTTTCCACCTACGCGACGTGGTGGATTCGTCAGTCAATCACCCGCGCCATTGCTGATCAGGCGCGCACAATCCGCCTCCCGGTGCACATGGGCGAGATCGTCAACAAGCTGATTCGTACCTCGCGGCAACTGGTCCAGCAGTTGGGCCGTGAACCCACCTCGGCAGAGATTGCCAAGCGCATGGACATTCCTGCGGCCAAAGTGCGCAAGGTGCTCAAAATGATGCAGACACCGATCTCGCTGGAGACGCCCATCGGCGAGGAGGGAGATTCCCACCTCAGCGACTTCATCGAAAATCACGCCGTAGTCTCGCCCGCCGAGGCCGTCATCAACCTGAACCTGAAGGAGCAAACCGCGCTCGTGCTACACACCCTGACTGCGCGCGAGGAGAAGATCATGAAGATGCGCTTTGGTCTGGAGGACGGCACGGAGCGCACGCTGGAGGAGGTTGGCCGGTTCTTCGCCGTCACCCGCGAGCGCATTCGCCAGATCGAAGCCAAGGCCCTGCGTAAGCTGCGCCAGCCTTCACGCTCCGGCAAGCTCAAGTCATTTCTCGACGACGTGCACGAAATGACGCCGGAATCTGTGCACGCTGGGAGCGGAAGTCTAGGAACGCGGGGACGGCCTGTGCATCCCTCGGTCTGTCCCAAATTGCCCGCTCGCTGACGGACGGGCTGAAGAGTTGGCGCTGGCGGTTGAGTGAGACTCCAACCAATCCAATGAAAACGCCGATTGTTGATGCGGTGGTCTCAGTTGAGGTACGTCTCAAACGACCGTACCACGGGCGGCATTTAACCAGTGGTTGATTTGCGATGTGTTGCGCAGAGCATGCAAGGCGTACATCGCGTCATCCATAGCTTGTTCCTCTTCGATGTTGTCTCCGGCAACGTGAAACAACTCCCGTGCCCTCAGTGCAAGCGCTTCCTCAGCTTGCGCAATGCGGTCTGGGAGTCTGGTCTTATCAACCTCAAAGAGTGTGGACGTGTACAAATCCTTCCACGCTCCGCTGTCCAGAGATTTAGAGCTGCCTGTATTCATAATTCCCCCCGTGTTTCGCTTGGCAAGCGGGTTTGAAAGTGTGTCGAATTGTCCCGAATGCTTCCGCAGGAACAGCCAACAACATCGTCTCCCGAATCACTAGATACGATGGCGCCGGTGATCCCTACTGGGAAGTGGCTCGTGTTCACCACTGCGGTAGAGCTTAGGACGAGCTTCATTGACAATCAGGGTGCGGCCGCCGTGAACGGAACCGTTCAGGGTACGAATAGCATCTCGCGCCTCACGACCATTAACCATCTCGACGAACGCAAATCCTCGCGGTTGACCTGTGTCGCGATCCGTGACGGTCGTGACTGTTTTAACTGCTCCGTACGCCGCGAATAATGCCTGAAGCTGGTCCCTCGGAAGCGGAAAAGTCTAAGTTACCGACGTAAATGTTAGTCATGGCTTACCTCCGGTGTTTGAGCATGGTTCTCCACTGCGCGATGGTCTGATCATCATCACCGCCGACTCTTGCTGTCATAGCGATGTTGCTGTTGAGGCTAGGACGGCCTTGTGTTCGTTACTCCCCGCTACCTCGCCTTCTGCTTGAAGCCAGTCTTCTTCTGCATGGCTATCTATTCTGCCGCGCACCTCATACAGCTCGTAAGCGCGAGCGCGCACGTTCTCCTCATGAGTCGTGATAGCCGCGTCCCTATTAGTCAAGAGCTCCGGGTTCATGGAATTTTCTCCTTGATTTATTGTCTCCTCTGGCTGCTATCGGTCTGTAAGGTCCTCATGCGACATGCAGGATTCCTGGCCCCTGCACCCCGTCTTCCGGAACGTCGTCGCGGGCGATGACTTCGTCGGTGCAGGTGGGAGACAGGTACCTTGGCGGTCCAACAAGGAAACTGATCCGCTGACCTGGATACTGTCGCCGAATCGTTCGCCAGAACTCCACTGCTTCTTTGGATCTCTGGCGCACATCCAGCAGTACCAAATCGAAAAAATCAGGCACCCAGAGCAACTGCTTCCGTGACGCTTTTGGCCGTGTGCACGTGAACTCCGCGGCTTCTCAGACGCGGGCGCGCACCTTCTGCATCGCCTCGTTGCCATCGACGATGAGCACGTTTTTCGTGCGAATTTGAAAGGAAATCGGCGATTGCTGGGGCACAGAACCCCTCCAGGCTTCTGGAGGCGGCGTTTCGGAAAGCAGGGTTACCTTTGAGAAGCGGGCGTCACCAGAAAGATCTAAACCTCGACTCTTCCTTGTCTCTTTCGAAAGAGGGCGGGGATCGGCCGCCCTCAACCGAACGCGAAAGCCTGCCTGCTCTCAGGCTGCTACGCGAGCAGCGGTCTTTTGCAAGGTCGAGTTGGCAACCTCAAAGTTTCGGACCTCAGGAGTACCGTCGACCACTTTCGCCAGGGCCTTCAGCACTTCTGGATAGCTGCCGCGGAGATAGGCTTCCGCGTCCTCTTTCTTGTCCCAAAGACTGATAGCGACCACTTCCGTTCCGGATCCGGGGGCGACGAATACGATTTCGTCTTGGAAGCCGTGCTGTTTCCGAAGGAGGGGAAGAATCTCGTTCTCGATCGTCTGGGTAAACTCCGCACGGGTATTGGGTTTCAGGCGGGTATTGGGCTTCAGGTGCATGGAAACGTGACGAGCAAACATGTCAGCCTCCTGAGTTGTCGGCTAAGAGGAGGGAACTTCAGATGGACTGCCTTAGTTCAGAGGATCTGAAAGAGGTGAAGGCGTAATTCGCTCTGTTTAGCAGCGTATACCGAATCCTAGTGTTGTCAAGTCGGGAATGTCCTAGGTGGGGCTACATTGCTGGTTTTTGACCTGGCTCGGCTTCCGTAAAGAGAATCCCGCCGCTGATTGCAACTTCAAGTTATCATTTCAGCGAGGCTGACGCTGGTACCGCTGATTTGCGACCTCGGGAACAGTGACATTGGGGGGAAGCATGGCGATAAACTCTGTGCGGACACGTGACGGAAGCGACGACTCCATACGCTTTCAACCAATGGAGCGCCTAAACGTATATTTATTCGGAGCAACTGTATTGTTTGCATCGTTTGGGATGGGTGAAGCGGTCTATCGACTCTTGTTTTCAGAGTTTGACGGCATAACCGACCGTATTCCGATTGAGGTGCTGTTTGGTTTGGTATTTGCCTGGCTCGCCACTAAGTTCGGCGGCGGCGTTTACAAAAATCGCAAAGAGCGGAGCGCGAGGCTCAACTTCATTTGGGCTCGGAATCATCAAATACGAGGCGCTCTGGAAGGAATCACTCCGTTGGCCCACCCATCGAAAAACCAACAATCGATCAGAGTAATCCGCGAAGAAGTCGAGAGGATAGAGTGGGCGCTTAAGGAGATCTTGCCGGGCTAGAGGCCCTGCTGTGGTTTGCGTTTCAGCGGCTTGCCAATCGCGAGAAGAAAGATGGCACTCTTGCCTTTCGCGTGCGGCGAAAAGAAGTTAATCACCTCATCGTCGAAGAAGGTTAGCCCGGTTGCGCCCAGGCGCTGGGCATACGCAGCCAGGTACATCCTCCCGCCGATCGCGCCCGCCTCCAGCTGGACGGCCCGGTAGCCGCGGTTCCCGTATCCTTCCAGGATGCGTTTCAAATCGGCGAGAAAGAAGATGTCCACGCAGGCGTCCGCCGGCAGCTCCTGCTCCAGTCCAAGATGGTGGGCCTCGGCGCGGAATTCCCCTGCCTTCAAAAGCTCTACGGTTTTCTGCTCACGCCGGAAGAAGTAAGCACCCGGCTTCAGCCCCTGCACCGAATGCACAATCAGGTAAAGATCGTTGAGCTGCGCGCCGGGGGCTCAAGGAAGTCAGCCGGAAGACCACGCGTGGCGTAATCGACAATGGTTGAGAGTTGTGCCAGCGTAATAGATGCAGTCTTATCGAACGTTCGGGTAGAACCGCGACGCAGGATCACCTGCTCGATCGTGTCCGTCGGCTGTTCTTCTTCCGGCAGTCGCTGGACGCAAACTGCCTCGCCTGCCGGAGCAGAAGGTGGGAAGACCTGCTGCTTCCCGCGCCACTGAGCTACTTCCTCTTCGGACTCAAGCGAAGACGCGTCGTGCATCTCAAGCATGGCGGGATACTCGACTTCACGCTCCGAAAGCTGGATCGTCTCCAGTCCGAGGGCCGGAGCCTCTCTCAGGGCTGGCAGCGAACTCTCCGATTTGCGCCCGATCGGCACGAGGCACAAGGAAACCTCATGCCGGGTATCGAGATCAAGCAGGCGGTTTACCTCGGCGTCCACGAACCCGAGCACGATCTCGGCCGGCAGCCCCGAAGCCGCAGAAACGGCCAGCATATTCGCCAGCAGCGTGCCGTTGTCCCAACCGAAATGGCGATAGGTGCGCGCCTGATACTTCCAGGCGTTCCGCCAGTACGTTCCGGTGCAGATGATCGTCGCGAGCGCGTGAGCCACCGCGGGTTCCATCGCCGTCGCCTGAGCCAGGTTTCCGCGAAAATCACCTTTTCGCAGAAGACGTAACGATACATCCGCCGGATTGAAGTGATACACGCCGGCATCCAGGCCCGCGAGATCGCCAGTCACGACGTACAGCTCAATCTCGTAGAGGGCTCCGGTGCAGGCTGCAGCGCGAAAGTAGATTTCTCCGCCTGGATGTGCGCGCTCTTTGGTAATCCCCGCCGAGAAATAGAGAATGCGCGTCAGATCCTGAAGGTCAGGGACCGAATCGGCCTCCGATGAGGGCACAGGTTCTGAGATCGCGGAGAGCGCGGCCACCCCAGTATGAGGCACGTCCCGCGGCAGCGGAAGCGGCTCTATCTTCGGATAGATTTTGAAAGGCCGCGGCCGATTCGCCCAGTCCAGAAGGTGAGGATTGTTACGAATACTCCAGTAGGAGTGCTTCGTGCCATCGTGATACTTCCAAGTCGCCTGCATGTCACGGTTATTCATTGGTTACTACGTCAGACTAGCACCTGCCGTGGATCACGGGCGCACGCAGTGAACCTACGACTGCGGATTATGCCTGGATTACGGGCTACCCGGAGTGCGCCGGGCTAAACCGGCATGTTGTAGGGGATGCAAGAGCCCTACAGGAAAGGAAGTAGCGAATCCATCCTGGCCTCGAGTCTTGCAGGGGACATCGCGAGGTGTTTCTTGAAGCGGAGACAGAGGCATCGGTGGGCAGGGCTATTGAGCTGCGAAAAGCCCGTAGATCAGGATGCCGACTTCATTCCGAGTAGGAGGAAGGCAACACGGCAGCCACGCTAATCGCGAGTGGACTGTCGGTCCTGCGTAGTCTAAGAACCCGCGCACGCTGAGAAACAACATGCACGAGAACCGGGAGATCTCCAGCACGCCTTGGTCTGACGATCAAGGCCGGTCCGCGAAGGCCACCAGCCGCACGGCGGACATGTACGTGCTGGAGAAGTCGGACTGTGTCGTACTACCTGTGAACCAGCCGAACAAGGGAGGGCAACCTTTTGCGGAGGCGGGGGAGGGAAGGGCACAGACGAGGGAGAACATCGCTCAATCGCACATGCACCCGACACAGAGCGGGAAGCGCATGTCCCAGGGGTTGGACGGTGTGCGGAAGGCAGCAAAGGAAAGAAAGCAGGAACGGTTCAGCGCTTTGCTCCACCATCTGAGCGTCGAGCTACTCCGCGACAGCTTCTTCGCGCTTCAGCGTAAGGCTTCGCCGGGTATCGACGGCGTGACGTGGGCCGAGTATGAAACCGGACTGGAGGATCGACTCGTCGATCTGCACAGCCGGGTGCACCGTGGAGCGTACCGGGCAAAACCTTCAAGACGAGTCTTTATTCCGAAGGCCGACGGGCGGCAACGTCCGTTGGGCATCGCGGCGCTGGAAGACAAAATCATTCAGCAGGCCGTGGTGACGATCCTCAACCAGATATACGAGGTCGACTTCAAAGGCTTCTCTTACGGGTTCCGTCCCGGTCGCAGCCCGCATCAGGCGCTTGATGCGCTGACGGTGGGCATCCAACGGAAGCGGGTGAACTGGGTGCTGGATGCCGACATCCGTGGCTTCTTCGATAACCTGAGCCACGAATGGACGATGAAGTTCATCGAGCACCGGGTGGCCGATCGGAGGATACTTCGCCTGATCCGGAAATGGCTGAAGGCGGGAGTATCGGAAGACGGCCAATGGTCGGAGACGAAACTGGGTACGCCGCAGGGAGCAGTGGCATCACCGCTGCTCGCCAACGTGTACCTTCATTACCTCTTCGATCTCTGGGCTGATGTCTGGCGCAAGAAAGTTGCAAAGGGCGATGTGGTTGTCGTCCGCTATGCTGACGATCTTGTGGTCGGCTTTCAGCACCGAACGGAAGCTGAGCGTTTCCTGAAAGAGTTCGGGGAACGACTGGCGAAGTTCGGCTTGGAATTAAATCCGGCCAAGACTCGACTGATCGAGTTCGGGCGGTTCGCCGCTCGCGACCGGAAGCAGCGGGGAGAGGGAAAACCAGAGACCTTCACCTTCCTGGGCTTTACCCACTACTGTGGGCAACGCCACAAGAGCGGAACCTTCACCGTATGGCGGATCACTGCGAAGAAGCGAATGGTTGCGAAACTCAAAGCCATCAAGGTTGAGCTTCAACGCCGGATGCACGATCGCATGGCCGAAGTCGGTGCGTGGCTCCGGAAGGTCGTGCTGGGTTATTACCAATACCACGCTGTTCCCGGGAACACGACGCAGTTGCGCATCTTCAAACTTCGCGTGTGCAGGCTCTGGCAGAGTGTTCTGGTCCGCCGGAGTCAGCGCGCACAGATGCGGTGGGAACGTTTTACCCCAGTCTTGAACCGGTGGATTCCTCCACCCCGCGTTCTGCACCCCTATCCCGATGCACGCTTCTACGCCACTCATCCTTCGTAAGAGCCGTATGCGTAGACGCGCTCGTACGGATCTGTGCGGGGGGCGATCAGTGATGATCGTCCCTACCGCGACAGTTATTACTGTCGTAAGCAGCAATTACACCAATGACCGGGAATTCCCAGTGCAACTTGGGTCAGAAAACAAGATGCGGCAACGGCGGATTTTGAGTTCCACAGCGGGTTCTGACCTGTTAGGAAAATTCTCTACTCTACTATATTTTTCAACGGGCTACCAGACCTGCTTGTTGCATCGTTATGATCCGATCTGCCGCGTTTTGAACATGGAACTACTACGGTTTTACTACAGTGTTCGGGCGACACGAAAACTCGCCAGCCGGGCCATGGTTCGGGCATCGAACCGATCATCCTTGCGACGGCTTTCCCTGATCAAGCGCACGTTCCGCGCATGGGCCACTATCACTTCATGCCCCACTCGCTCAACAACCGGCTCACACAGGGCGAATGCATCCCCGTTTCCAAGGCGATCCGGCGGCGCGGTATCCTGCCCAAGACTTCCTTCCTTGCCTTCGGCGTTGTAGCCAGCTTCTGTTCCAGAAACGCTCACCCCGTTCATCCAACACGCAGTACCAGCTCGACCTGTCTCCCAGATCCAGCCCAATCGTCAGTTTCTGACCTTCAACTTTTTCGGTAGCGGGTCAGTTTGAATGTTCACAGCCTCGCTTAGCATCCTTCCCGTGGCATGATTGGTCTAGGTGTTTCCATGGCAGATCAGGAAAAGCTCCAAAAAGGACGGGCCTTGATTTATGTGATTGGGGTAGTCGTTTTGTTCATCGTTGTGTTATGGAAGTTAATGGCGGTACGCTGAAAACGAGATTCCTGATGACCATCGGCAAGGGCAAACGTCCGCGTGATCTGAACCAGCTTGCAAAGTGGATCGTGTATCAATCGACAGGAGAGACACCGGAGGCGGAGTTGCTACCCCACGCCCCTTCAACGCCTCCGATATCCGCTTCGCTCCCCGTCAGGATGATGAGTCTTGGCCGATATGTGTTAGTATCCGCTGGCTTTCTGAAAGGAGCCCTCTATGAAGCGTATCGACTTTTTGGTTGGGGTCACATTGGCAGTAGGCGTCGTGCTGTGCTTGCTGGGTAGCGGGATGTTGAGCGCCCAGGAGAATTTGAAAAACGGCACGGTTGTGGAGCGAACGGAACTGAAGGGTGCGCCGGGGTGGGAAGCGATCCTAGTGCAGCGTATCCTGCCACCGGGCGCGGAGAGCGGGAAGCACACGCAGTCGGGCAACGAGATCGTATATATACAAGAGGGTTCGGTGATCTTTGAGGCGCAGGGCAAGCCCGCGGTGACGCTGAAGCCCGGCGAGGCGTTCACCACTGTGGCTGGCGAAGTACACAATGTGAAGAATGCCAGCAGCAGCGCTCCTGCGAAGGCACTAGCCTTCTACGTGGCCAAAAAGGGCGCTCGTCTAGAGGACCTCTCGGTTCCGGCGAAATAGGAATCGCAAGCGGCGACTCGGTGAGGAGGCAGCCAGTTCCGAAGGATACGTGTGCCTGGCGCGACGGGGCACCCCGGAGATTGCACGCAATATAAAAAGGCGCCCACTTTTGCGATAGGTTGTGATTGTCCGCACCACCAACCTAGCGAAAAGGAGCGCCTTTATGAGTCAAGAAAAGTATATCGGCATGGACGTTCATCAGGCCACCATTTCGGTTGCCGTGATGGATGCTCAAGGCAAGCTGATCATGGAATGCCTGCTGGAGACCAAAGCAGCCACGATCGTTGAGTTCATCCAAGGACTGCAGGGAACTCTGTCGCTGACCTTCGAGGAAGGAACATCCGCTGCCTGGTTGCATGACCTTCTGAAGCCCCACGTCAGCCGATTGGTGGTCTGCGATCCGCGAAAGGCTGCCCTGTTAAAGGATGGCAACAAGAGTGACCGGATCGACGCGCGCAAGCTGGCTGAGCTGTTACGCACCAACCAACTGAAGCCGGTCTACCACGGAGAGCATGGGGTACGCACCTTGAAGGAACTGGGGCGCAGCTATCTGACCATCACGAAAGATGTCACGCGGGTGATGAATCGGATCAAAGCCCTCTATCGCAGCTGGGCCATTCCCTGTAACGGTACGATGGTGTACGCTCCACGGCATCGTGCCGAGTGGTTGGCCAAGATCGTGGAACCAGGAGTTCGGGTTCGAGCCGAGCGTTTGTATCAGCAACTCGAAAGTCTGCAACCGGTGCGTCTGCAAGCGCGCCGCGAACTCCTGGTGGAGAGCCACCAGCATGCCGGCCGTGAAGTTACTGCGTCAGATTCCTTCGATCGGTCCGATTCGCGCCGCCCTGCTGGTGGCCTTGCTGCAGACCCCGCATCGTTTCCGTACCAAGCGACAGCTGTGGGCCTACAGCGGTTTCGCGGTCGAGACTCACGACAGTGGCGAGTACCGCTGTGTACGAGGCAAACTGCAGCGCAACCGAGAGCGCATCACGGTGCGCGGTCTGAATGACAACCACAATAAAGATGTGAAGAACCTTTTCAAAAGTGCTGCTATCTCTGCCAGCACGCGTCCTGGCCCGCTGCACGATTTCTATGCTGCTCGGATTGCCAAAGGGATACGGCCGACGATGGCTCGTCTCACTCTGGCGCGAAAGATTGCCGCAATCGTTTTGACGATGTGGAAGAAAGGAGTGGGTTTCGATCCCCAACAGTTGCATCGGCAAGCCGCTTGAGCCTCTCCGGTGAAGAGGGCTTCCCATCTCAGGATTTTCTCGGGTGATTGGTCGCTCCGGTTCGGAGAGCTCGGTTCGAGGGTGAGTATCAGTCAATGAGGTCGGCCGCGTGTGCTTCGGCACCGAGTCACTCATAGCACGTTATGCCTCCTCGGATAACCAGAAATAGCCATAGGCCACGAGCCTCGGATAGAACCATGGTTGACCTTGAGTCGCAGTCAGGCTTGCCGCTCTCTCGAACTCGACGGCATCGCCACCATCCGCGGAGGAAACTTATGAGCGTGGGCAATCGGCCAAGCTTCTCCAGAGAAGTGAAACTTCAGTGGGCTGGATCTCGAGAAAGAAATCTCGCCTCCGGTCGAGGCAGAACTTTTTTCTTGACATCCCTTTTTATAGAACTCATTGAGCTGTCGAGCGGGGTTTTGAGCGCTAGCGCTTGGTTCCTACAGTTTTTTCCATTCCTGCTGTGCGTTGTTGCTTGCTGGTATTCCCGCGAGAGGAACGAGCTGCGGCGCCCCCAGCCCGATGGGCTCTGCCAAAAGGAGCGGTATCTGCCATGAAGAAGAATGGCTGGAGAGCAGTGATCGAGGTAGGCTTTATTATCTTCCTCTTTTATTCCAATCTTCTGATGGGAGAATTTGAGCGGTCAGGCATGGGGCAGAAGAAGGGTGTTGCTTGGGCAATCGGAGATGTTTTTACCGCTGCCAATTTTGCAATTGCCACGATAGCCGCGCTCGTCGGCTATATACTTTTTGAATTTCTTCGAGAAAAATTCTAGGTAAACATAGCTCTAACTCTTGGCTGCAAAAGAAGCAGCAATAGTGCCCCGGCGATGATGACGCCGGTTCCGCCGCGCAGCCAGTCGCTTCTGAAGCAGTTAAGGACATCCCCTAGCACCTGTGTGGCGATGATTACGACCGCAAGTCTCCATCCCCAAAGGCGGCGACGGAACCACCCGATTCCTGCCGTGATGAGTGCCGCGCCGAGCAGGAGGAAGAGAATCCCAATCTTAGCGCCCAGAAGCGCGAGCTGCTTGTAGTGACGCCATCGGATTGAGAGCCCAGAGACGATCAAGAGCCGTGCCTCGCCATAGCAAAGTGGTCGCGGCGAGACTTGCCATGACGGCCAAAAAAAATAAGAAAATGCCGATTGCTTTGGATCCTTGCGTCTGCCCGACACCAAGATCAAGGCCAGAGCGATTGGCTTCCATCTGCTGAATATAAGGCAACGCCGGAGTCCCTGATCGGACAGTCTGGCGAAATATCGCGTGGCTGTTGAAAAAGTCCAGTTTCCTTTGTCCCACGTGCTATCGTACTCTTTATTCAACTTCAAAGCCCGCTTGACTCTTGGGTAGGAGATCAGAATGAAAACTGGATTGGTTATAAGATCAGCGAACATGGCGCTAATCTTGGAGTGTTAGTAAAACGCGCTAGAGTTTCCCACGTCTGCGATGAATGCACTTCCCCGATTAGCCCGAAGTCCGTTTACATAGAGCACCCATTCGGTTCGGCTCCCCGTTGAAGGTGCATGTCAAATGTGCCAAGCTGGAACTGGCTGAACCTTTGCCATACGTTGATGTCCACGGAAATGAACCGCCGAAGTCGCCAAGGTTCAGTCCCGGCCCGTGGAAAGTTGCGGGTAGCCGAGATGACGATACTGGGCAACGGTGCCGTGTGGCTATTGCTAAGGCTGAGGGGCGCGAAACCGGACCATTCTCTTAAAGGCTCTGTGCGGCGCACTCCGCACCGTGCGGAGCGTCCGGTTTGTTCCCCGGCAGAGGCGGTACGAGAAGCCGCCTCCTTTTTCAATCGTTTCTTGAGTTCGCTGACCAGCTTTTTCGTGGTGACCGGAATGACTCTTGTTGATCTCATGTCGCGTTTCTCCATGAAGATTGCTGCCGGGATTTGCTTGAGCGTTTGCGATAGCAGATCAGGATCGCCCGCGCCTAGAAACGTCGCCTTGCTACGGGGTACGAGTCGCGCCCCAACTCCCCCTCCCGCCTTCCAAAGGACCTCTGGTAAGGTATGTTCTTGGTCCCCAGAGATGAGTGAAGGCGCATTGGTGGTTGGGTGCATTGACAGGGTTGGTGTCGTCGCCTTCATCTCGCTGATTGCTGACGGAACGAATTTGGCGCCTGTACCATCCCGAAACTCCGATTGATCGAGCAGTCTGAAACTTACGATATAATGGGTGCACTTCAATGATCTCTGGCCGCATCGGATGCGAACTGGTTGTGGTGGTAGTTCTCTGCGTTCTGACGATTTTTCTCTTTCCGTCCACACAGGGTTCGTATTCCGTAGTACACGGACCGGTTACTGCACTTCAGGCGGCTCGAGCAGGGGTTCGTTTGCGGACCGCCATCGTGCAGGGCGCATTGAGCTCCGTAGGAAATTACCTAGTTTCGCCGCTGGTAGTTCTGTCTTGGATGTCGCTCTCGAACACGGAATTCCATTCGGTCAGCTTGCCAGAGTTCGGCGCCATCCTCCGTTGCTGATTCTCCTCAGATTTTCGTTCTACAACCCCTTGATCTCTGTCTTAGTCGCCGGAAGTGTTTCGTTCTGGTTATGCATTTCTTTCGCGGCTCAGCGGAGGTTGTCTAGCAAGCCTTTGAACTGACCACCCTAGACGCGCTTGAACGGGGAAGTGATTACGATAATCAGTTCGTCTTCTTCTTCTCTGCCAAATACGTAAGAGAACCAAGTGAGATATGCTTTTTAGGAAGAAATTCCCGAGAGATGAGTGAAAACATCCAGACGCCGAGCGGGACTTGGTGGAAAACGCCACTGTTACATCGCTTGGGCAAGCTGCAACAACGTGAGGATCAGGTATTTCTGGTCCTGGCGCTGGTTATAGGCGCCCTGACAGGCTTGGCGGTGGTCGCTTTCATCTTGCTGACGGAACGAACGGGGACGCGGCTGTACCCGGTGGGTGGCGCCCCGTGGCGACGCCTGCTGTTTCCGGTCGTGGGCTCGCTCGGCGTTGGTTACTTACTGTATCGCTATTTTCCTAATGCGCGAGGTAGCGGCGTGCCGCAGACGAAGGCTGCGCTGTATGCGCGCGAAGGGCGCATCACACTGCGCACCGTGCTGGGCAAGTTTTTCTGCACGTCGGCAACGCTTGCCAGCGGGATCCCGCTAGGACGCGAAGGGCCTTCGGTTCAAGTGGGTGCGGGCATTGGTTCCGTGCTCGGACGTTTCCTCGGACTGCGCACCGAGCAAGTCAAGAAGCTGATCCCAGTGGGGGCGGCGGCGGCGATTGCAGCCGCGTTTAACACGCCTCTGGCAGCAGTGCTGTTTGCGCTAGAGGAGATCGTGGGCGATCTCAACGCACCGGTGATGGGCGCGGTGGTGCTGGCCTCGGCGACTGCGTGGATGGTTCTACGAGTATTCCTCGGCAATCATCCTCTCTTCAAAGTTCCGCAATATCAACTGGTCCATCCGGCGGAGTTTGCGGTCTATGCGGTGCTCGGCGTGGCTGGCGGTGTGGTTTCGGCGGCCTTCGCGAGGCTCTTGCTCGGCATGCGGATGCGCTTCCTGCGGTTCCCGCAGAATACGGTCTGGTTCCAACCCGTAGCGGGCGGGTTGCTGGTCGGCCTGATAGGCTGGTTTGTCCCGCAGGTTCTGGGCGTCGGTTATGGGTTTGTCGGCGACGCGTTGAACGGAAAGATGGCGTTCAATCTGATGCTGCTGCTGGTGGTTCTGAAACTTCTCGCCGTTACCACCAGTTATGCTTCGGGCAACGCAGGCGGTATCTTCGGCCCTGCCCTATTTATCGGCGCCATGTTGGGAGGTACGGTGGGGACGGTGGCGCATCATTTGTTCCCCGCTTACACCGCGACGCCGGGCGCCTACGCGCTGGTCGGGATGGGCGCGGTCTTCGCGGGGATCGTGCGTGCTCCAATGACCTCGGTGCTGATGATCTTCGAGATGACGCAGGACTATGCGGTGATCGTCCCGCTGATGATTGCGAATCTGGTGAGCCTTTTCATTGCTTCACGATTGCAGCACGAGCCGATCTACGAAGCGCTGGCCGTGCAGGACGGCATACACCTGCCGACGGCGGAGACGCGCCTACGATCTGGTCAGCGTCAGGTAGTAGGAATCATGCAGATTGCGAGCCATTTGCTACCGGCCGAGATCACGGTTCGGGAGGCGCTGAAGGAGGTTCGATCGAGTGAATTCCGAACTTGGCTGGTGATGGATCGACGAGGCGTCATTGGTGTTATCAACTTTGCGAGGCTGGAGCTAGAGCTGGCGGAAGGCGCGGATAAGAAGGTCGGTGAACTGATGGATGCGCTGATTTTTCCGCACGTCCACCCCGACCAAGGGCTTGATTTGGCGCTCGAGCGAATGGGCACAAACCAGATCGAAATCCTGCCCGTGGTGAACCGTGCGGATGTGCACAAGTTGGAAGGCATCCTGACCCTCCGCGATGTCTTGGACGCATACGGGGTCAGCCCACGTGATCGGGCTTAAGCTTACCGGCCTTAGAAGCCGAGGCTCACCGGGTCACCGATCTGAGAGAGGAAACGCAAGAAGCAGTTCGCTGCCGAGTTGACCGTGATCTTATACAAACAAAGCCGTTGCGGTTCCCTAGTCTGATTTAGAAAACTACACATTCCTAACGCCGGGACTTTCGATGCAGTGACCCAATGTTTGTGCGGGTGCGAAGAGGCAGATTTTGCAGAGGTTTTCTAACAACCCGGAAATCATGCAAAGACCGAAAGCTGGCATCTCCGCTACGATGCTATCGCTAAATTCCGAGAACGAAGCAATCCATGATCTCGGCGGCTATCTTAGCGATATTTTGCGGAGATTCGCCACGGCCGTTCGACTACCGCCGCAATTCGGTTCCCCGCAAACTTGAGCAATGCGCGCTGCGGCGAAGCGGCCCGACCCGACCATAAAAGAGCCGATCGTGCCTACTATCGGTACGCTCCTGGAGCTGCGGACTGGCCTTAAGCCCGTTCTTACCAATTTGGTCGGAGGTTTGGCGAACGCTCAGCACACGGATTCTGCCAGTTACATTCGCGGTTGTGCCCGAGTCACGGGCAACCCTTACATAATCCGGCAAGAAAGGGTTGCTGACGATGCACCGAGAGTGCGCCGGAGTGCCCTTCTGCGGTATCCCAAAAGTCTTGCCCCAAACGTCTCCAGGAAAGGAGAAATACTAGACACCGTCCGAGTCGGGAATGACTTGGATGTATGATGTAGCGTCCCAAAAGAAAAAAATGGAAATCATGGCGAAGAAAGAATGACAACGCAAACCCAGGCTGCTCCCGCTCACATCGGCATGCTGCAACTGTTGAATGGCGCCCACGTTGCGGGTGCCGTTTCCTGCCTTGCCCAACTCGGAATCCCCGACCTGGTCGAGGCTGGCCCCAGATCGGCAGAGGAACTCGCCTCCCAGACCGGAACCGACCCCCAGGCCCTTTACCGCCTCATGCGGGCCACCGCCTGTGTAGGAGTGCTGGCGGAGCGGCCCGACGGAACGTTTTCCGAAACGCCGATGTCGGCGGTTCTGCGCAGCAACGCCAAGCCCAGCCTGCGGGCCCTCGCCATCATGGGAGGCAGGGAGTGGCATGGTCGTGGATGGTCGCGACTGGAATACTGCGTGCGCACCGGCAGGCAAGCGCTCGACCAGGTTTACGGGGCACACATCTTCGAATATCTGAAGGAGAATCCAGAGGAGGCGCAGATCTTCAATGACACCATGACTGCGCTTTCCACGATTGACAGCCCCGCCGTCGCCGAAGCCTACAGCTTTGACGGCATCCATTCCATAGTAGATGTGGGCGGCGGGCACGGTCTTCTGCTGGCGACAATCCTGGCGAGGAATCCGCATCTGAGAGGTACGCTTTACGAAGTACCTCACGTTATCGAGGGGTGCGGGAATGGACCGCTGACGCACGTGATGGAGCGTTGCGCTCTTGCGTCCGGCGATGTGTTTTCTTCGGTCCCGGCGGGCGCCGACGCTTACATCATGAAACATATCATTCATGACTGGCCCGGATGATCTGTGCGTCAAGATACTTACTGCCTGCCGCAAAGGCATCAATGTGGGAGGCAGGCTTCTCGTGGTTGACAACGTCATTCAGCCCGGTAATCACTTCTCTCCGGGCAAGTTCCTTGATTTGCAAATGCTGATTTTCCCGGGCGGTTGCGAGCGCACGGAGAAACAATTTCGCGACTTGTTTGCGGCTGCGGGTTGGCGGTTAAATCGGATCATCCCTACAGCTGCTGCCGACTCCATCGTGGAGGGAATTCCCGCGTAGCTACGACTGGGCTTGGAGAGGCGGTTCTCCCGATTCTGTAGGATCGTGTCTGGTTGACGAGCTAACCGGCAGTTACGTTTTCACGTTTTCAGCCGGACTCCGACGACGTTGTCCCGAAGTCTTAGTGCTGTATCTGAAGCGCCCCTTCACAGCTCATCGGAACGATAGATCTTCACTCGTGGGCGCTTCAGATACAGCACTAAGACTTCTGGCCCAGAATAAAGTGGCCCGCATCACCGAATCGGTAGCCGCCTTCTATGGCGCCTTGCTTGCGACCACGCCGATGTTGGCTACCGTCTCACCTTTCTTCATTGAGGGCACGGCGCAGACATACAGGACCACGCCGCTCGACGGCGCCTGCGCTTCCCACACCGTCTTGCCGAACAGATCGGTGACGTAGCCGATTTTCATGCCTTGTTGCACGTACCAGCCGCGCTTGACCGTGGGATAGAAAACGCCGGCGGTTTCGCTTGTGACGCTGGCAATGCGCTCGATCCAGACTGGGCTCTGCACCGGAAGCGCATTGCCCTGCAGCATCTTCAGGTAGCGCATCACGTTCAGGCAGCCATTGATCAGCGCCGTCACGTCTTCCGGTTCTACGGTGCCAGCGTGGCCTGCCTCGGCCGTGAGGGACGGCTTCCCCCGCAGGCTGGCGTTGGTCTCCAGATAGCGAGCGGTGTTCGGGTCGCGGGGGCGATCGGTTGAGAGGATGATCGTGTCGAGCCCGAAGGCCAGCACCATGTCGCGCGAGACGGCATCCTGCTGTGCGTTACCGGTCGGCGCCCAGTAGGAATACGGCCGCAGGCTTTCATCGAGATCGCCGCCGTGCAGGTCAATCAGGTAGTCGGATTGTTCCACGACCTGCTTCGTCATCGCCCACGACGCGCGCTCGGTCTGCGTTCCGTTGGGATTGCCCGGATAGAAACGGTTCATGCTCTTGCCGTCCACCGGGTTCACGTGCGGCACCTTCTGTTCAAACGACGCGATGTTCACCAATGGGACGATGATGACCGTCCCGGAAATATCTGCGGGATTGAGTTCCTGTATAAGCTTTTCGAGCGCAATGATGGACGCATACTCGGTGCCATGTGCGCCGGCCACCAGCGCGAGAGTCGGCCCGGGCTTCGGGCCGCGAATTACCGCAACCGGGATATTCGTACCCACGTCGCTCCCGGCCGATACTTCGATGAATCCGGTAACGGTCTGCCCGGTGACTGCTGTCGCGGTTCCCACGGTGAGCGCTGGTTGTTGTGCCGTGGCCGCCACGCGCAGAACCCAACTCAGAAGAATCAATGCCAAAGGTTTGCGCATACTCGCCTCCTGCAGACCACGTTTTGATAGTCGGCAGAGTATAACGCCGCCGGTCGAAAGCTACACAGCGCCGAGAAGCATGGAAAGAACATTTTCGTCGCCTTTGCTGATCCGGCTGGCGGAGAAGTGGGCACGATTTACAGCGCAGTCAATTTTCTCTACACGGGAATGACAACCGGGACCGAACGGTTCAAAAGCCCCGGTGGAAAAATACACGACGGTCGTCAGGTCAGCGGTTTGACGCGGGATCGCAGGCACGGGGAATTGAAGTAGTAAGAGGTCACGGTCGGAACAAAGGAAACTACTGCTTGAACAAGGTTGCGAGTTCCTAAAAGAGGGCTCGAAGCACCGATTGGTGCATTTTGCCGGAGACCGCCGTACCAGGCGAACACTTCGCAAGTCTCTGAGGTGGAAAATTCTCCCTCACCCCAAGCGTGCTGCAACTCGTCAGCAGTTCTCTGAAACAGGCCCTGCGTTGGAGCAGATTGAGAAGTCAAAAGCCACTAGCCAGAAGGAGCCCACGGAGCAGTCGCAAAAGCAAATCACCGAACAGACGAAAAAGCCGCTAGTCCGGGAGCAGCGTGTCGCGCGAGGGTACCACTGGGACGAGCGCATCAACATCAACATCAACAACCACCAACCAACCAACAACAATGGCCACCCTCTAGACAAACTTGACGGTTCGCAAACCAGCCAGCCCAAGAAACCTATATCCGACGCACGGCTGCGGGCTAACCGCCAGAACGCCAAGAAGTCGACTGGACCGAAAACGGCTCGCGGCAAGGGGTACAGCCGACGCAATGCGGTGAAGCATGGGCTCTTACTCAAGCGACTCTTGTTCTCCGACGATGGCGAGCCGATCAATGAAGAGCTCCATGACTTGTACGACAACCTGCATGAGCGGTACGGCAACGGCAACGGCGACATTCGCACGCACCTGCTGGTGGAAGGCTCGTGGTCGAACATTGGCGTCAACGTATGGCCCTGAATCTTGAGGTGGACTGTCTCAAGCGGGCCAGTTGGCATTTTGGTCCGCAAGGGAACATGCCCAACGTGTTGCGTTATCGCACCGCCAGCCAGCGCGCGTTTCTGAAGAACTTGGAACTGCTCGATCAACTGCCACTGTCCCCGTCGGAGTCGGAGGAGGAGGAAGCCGAGGATCCTGGTCAGTAACCGGAGGACTCACCCCCGCACTGGAGCCCAACACCAGCGGTCTGGCTGGGAAAGGTGTGATGCCTAGGCTGAGGCGAGCTCCTTTTGTGGCCGGGCCGGAAACGGTTTGATTTTCGGCTGCTTGCTTTTCTGAGCCTTCGAAAGATCGTAATGGAGCTGCATCTTTAGCCAAAACTCGGGAGATGTGTGCGGCATCGCCTTGGCCAGCCGCACGCTCATCACCGCGGAAATGCCGGCGCGGCCGTTGAGTATTCGGGAGAGGTTTGGTCGTGTCACGCCGAGGCGCTTGGCCGCCTCCTTCACAGTTATGTCGCCCAGGTAATCCTTCAAGACCTCGCCGGGATGGGATGGATTGAAAATCATGCTCAGCTCCTAGTGGTAATCCTGGTAGTCGACGAGAATCGCGTCCTCGCCCTCGAACGCAAACGTGAGGCGCCAGTTCCCGCTCACCCGTACGGCCCAGTGCCCCTCCAGGTCGTTCTTGAGTGGGTGCAGGGCGTAGCCGGGCGCATTCATGTTGGCCGGACAGGTGGCCGCATCCAAGGCCGACAAGATTCTTCTGAGACGGTTTGCGTGTTCGGGCTGGATGCCAGCCTTCGAGCCGGTTTCGGCAAACTGCTTGACGCCTTTGTGCCGATAGCTCTTAAGCATGTGTGCAGTGTACTAATACACGATACACACTGTCAATGGACATCCGCGAGGCCAAGCGGAACATCAATTTGGGAGGAGGAAGATAGGGTTTTTACCAAACAAAGCCAAGAAGTGCTTTGTTTTCAATTGGCAGCCGATACGCAAGGATTTGTGGAGTGGCCGCACTTCAAGTCAGCGATGGCAAACAGCTTTTTTCTTTCCTCATCTGGAAAACTCAATCTTGCCGTCAGTCTCGGTGGGGACGCCGTTGCAGGTCGCTGGACGGAACCTCCAGCTTCGAACCGCGCGCAAAACGCTGCGATCTCCAATCGCCCCTGCGCTCTCCAGGATTAGCGGACTGTTGACGCGCCCGTCCGTGCCGATGATGAAGTTAACCTTGATCAGGCTCCGCGCGCTCGGCGTCAAAAGCCGATTGGGTGTCATGAGAGCTGGGGTGGCTGAACATCTTCGCACAGGGAAGCGCTGGTACGGCGGTCGTGATCTCCGAGATCGAGATCACGGTGAACGCAGCCGCCTTGCCGTTAAACGTGACGCTGGTCGCCGCGGTAGCAGTTCCGCCGATCCTAGTTCACCACCTGTTTCAGCACCGGTGAGGTGCTCCCCTTGACGGTTGCATTTCCGCCGTAGACGGCTTTGATCTTGTACGTGCCCGCCGCAAGGGCTGACGTTGACAGACTCGCGCTGTCGCCGGTGAGCGCCACTTCGCCCAGGACTGTTGTGCCGTACTTGAAGGTCACCGTCCCCGTCGCGCTGCCACTGGTCGTGACCGTGGCCGTGAACGTCACCTCTTCGCCGACCGTCGAAGGATTCAGGCTGGAAACGACCGCGGTGCTGCTCGGGTCCTTGTTGACGACCTGCTCCAGCTTCGGCGATAGCCTGTGTGTGTTGTTCGTGTCTCCGAGATAGGTTGCGGTAATGGCAGTCTCGCCGGGCTTGCTGAACGAAGTTTCGATGCTGGCCTGCCCGTTCACCAGAGTTGCCGAACCGAGCAACTCCGTGCCGGACTTGAAATCTACGGTGCCACTCACCATGCCCTGGTATTGGCTGGTAACCGTCGCGGTGAACGTGACGGTTTCCCCTACGAATGCCGGATTCAGCGATGAGGTCACCGCCGTCGTCGTGCTGGCCTTGGTTACGACTTGAAAGAGCACGGGCGAACTGCTTCCGGCGACGTTCGAGTCGCCGCTATAAACGCCCTGAATGCTACTTTTTCCGACGAGCAGCGCGCCGTAAGTGAGCGTGGCTTTGTTGCCGCTGACCCCAGCCGTCTGGATCGCGCTCGTACTGTTATAGAACGTTACCCCGCCGGTCGCACTTCCGCCAAACTGCGGGGTCACATAAATCGTAAACGTCACCGCCTGGCCGTAGACCTAGGGATCGATGTTGGAAGCAATACTAAGAGTCGAGCTGGCCATCTTCACGGTCTGCATCAGCGCCGCCGATGTACTAGGCTGATAATTACTGTCTCCACCATAGCTGGCAACAATGGAATGAGGGCCTGCGGTCAAGGCAGACGTGCTCACTGCAGCCGCGCCGCCGCTCAGCGTAATCATGCCGAGAACATTGGAGCCGTCGGCGGTAAACGTGACCGTCCCGGTCGGCGTTCCTCCGTCGCTGCCTGCGACCGTGGCGGTGAAGGTTACGGATTGGTTGTACGTCGATGGATTCAGCGACGAGATCAGCGTGGTGGTGGTGGGCCCCGCCGCCACAATCGTGAAGGGCAGGTTGCTGGTCAGCGTGCCGCTCGGGGTGATCACGGTCACAGGGCCGCTGCTGGCGCCGGTGGGTACGGTGGTCGTGATTAAGGAGGCTGAAGCCACGGCGAAGGTAGCCGCCGTGCCGTTGAAGCTGACGCTGGTCGCGCCCGTCAGATTGGTTCCCAGAATCTGGACGGCCGATCCCACCTTGCCGGAGGTGGGCAGTGTCTTTACAAACGGGCCCAGACCTACAGACTCGCTGAAGACCGCGCCACAGGGCCCGAAGCAGTCAGTACCTGTGCCGCCAAGATACGTTGTCCCGTAGAACGTCCCGTTGGTGTTCTGGACCAGCCCCGCATACGGCTCCAGGCCGTCGGGGCAAGTGTCGTTTCCGTTGCAAAAGCTGTAGAGCGTCGTAAGCGCACCACTTGGTGTTATTTCGAAGATGGTCCGCTCGCCGCCGTTGAGCCCGGTCCCGCCAGAGGTTGTGGTTCCGTAGAGGTTCCCATCGGTGGCCTGGACCAGCCCTGAATACGGCTCCCAGCCGTCTGCGCAGCTGGGTTGCGAGCAAAAGCTGTATAGCGTGGTCAGCGCGCCGGCGGTCGTGATGCTGAAAACCGTGCTACATCCGAAGCCATTGCCACCACAATTGGCGCCGCCGTTGAATGTGGTTCCGTAGAGGTTCCCGTCGGTGGCCTGAACCAGCCCGTCGTAGGGATAGCTGCCGTCCGTGCAACCGCTTTGGGAGCAAAAGAAATAGAGTGTCGTAAAAACGCCAGTCGGGGTGATTTTGAAGACCGTGCCATGGGCGCTCCCGCCACCGTTGTTTGTCCCGTAGAAATTCCCATCGGTGAACTGAATCAGCCCCGCGTAAGGGTGGCCCTCGTCGCCCGGTGCGAAGCCGTACAAGGTGGTCAGCGTGCCGCTGAGGGTGATTTTGAAGACTGTGCCAGGATCGTGATCGGCAATCCCGTAGGTTGTTCCGTACAAGTTCCCGTCGGTGCCCTGGACCAGCGGCCCGATAGGAGCGGAGCTGTCTTCCATGCCGGCGAAGCTGTATAGCGTTGTGAGCGTGCCGCTTAGGCTGATCTGGAAGATCGTGCCCAAGTTGTTGGCCCCGCCTGAGTACGTTGTTCCGTACAAGTTCCCATCGGTGGCCTGGATTAGCCCAGAGTAGGGGTAGCTGCCGTCGGTGCAACTGCTTTGGGAGCAAAAACTGTAGAGCGTCGTCAGCGCGCCACCCGTGGAGATCCTGAAGACCACACCCTTGCCATTGGCCCCGCCAGAGTACGTTGTCCCGTACAAGTTCCCATCGGTGGCCTGGACCAGCGTTTCTGAATACGGCTCGTAGCCGTTCGTATAGTTGAAGCTGGCCAGCGTGGTGAAAGTCTGCGCTCGCGCCGATTGGGTCGGAATCACCGTCAGCACCAGCACGACCGCGAACGCCAGCGCGGCACAGGGCGCTGTCTGACGCATCCTAGAAATCCAGTTCCGGTGTTGCAGTGCATTTCTCATAATCGGTTCCTCCATCCATCGCTCTGACAAAATGACTTGTGCGAGATCCCCTCGTCGCGAAGCAGGCTCGCGCTGGCAGGCTCAAATTCCCGCCTAGAACACAAGTTCCGTGGGGTATAGAATCGAGGCCACCCGGCGAAATCGGCCCGGTCACCGTCCCCTACATCGCCTGGATATTGCTCCAAAGCCGGCGGGTGGTAGCGAGCACAGGCCGGATTGATTCGATCGCGGTTCTCCCCCTGGATATGAAGAGCAGCGATCCAGAGGCGGACTACATCTCCGACGGCATCACCGAAAGCATCAACAACAGCCTGGCAAAATTGTCCAGCCTCAGGGTGATTCCCCACAGTGTCGCCCTTCATTACAAGGGGAAGACGGAGGATCTCCAGAAAGTGGGCGACGCACTTGGCGTGGAGGCAGTACTCACGGGCCGCGTGGTACAGCATGGCGACGACCTCAGCATTGGCATCGAGTTGGATGATGTTCGCAACGGCAAACAGCTCTGGGGTCAGCAGTACTCCCGCAAAGTGGCCGATCTGCTCATGCTACAAAACGACATCGCCAAGGAGGTTTCTCAGCGGCTGCGCTCCCAGCTTTCCGCGACCGATCAGCAAAAACTCACGCGAGGCTCTACGGGAAATCCCGAGGCCTATCAGCTCTACCTCAAAGGCCAGCACTACTCGAGTAAATTCACCAAAGAAGGCTTCGATAAAGGCATCGACTATCTCAACCAAGCCATCGCGGAGGATCCGAACTATGCCCAGGCTTACAGCGCCTTAGCCAACAACTACATTAACCAGGACGATTGGTTTATGGCTCCAAAAGAAGCGGGTCCAAAGGCCAGAGATGCGGCCCGGAGGGCGTTAGCGCTGGACGAGACCGACGTTGAAGCTCACGTTGCTCTTGCCATCGAGTCTCAATGGTACGAGTGGGATTGGGCGGCTTCCGAAAAAGAGTTCAAACGAGCCATTGAACTGAAACCCGACAGTGGCGACGCTCACGGATACTATTCATGGTTCCTGCCGCCGATGGGGAGAAACGACGAGGCCGTCGCAGAAGCCGAGCGGGCTCTGCGAATCGATCCAATTTCGACCGGACTCAACGGAAATCTGGGATCGGTTTTTGTCTTCACGCACCAATGGGACAAAGCGATTGAGCAACTGCGCAGTGCCATCGACCTGGATCCGGGCTATTGGTTCGACTATTGCTTTCTGGGTCGAGCGTATGAGCAAAGAGGAAGATTGCCCGAGGCGATCGCGACGTTTCAGCGTGGGCTTGCGCTGGAGGGCAATACGGAGCTTTGGTCGGGTCTTGGACATGCCTATGCGGCGTCGGGGAACAAGGCCGAAGCGCAAAAGGTGCTGGATCACCTGAAAGAATTATCGAGCCATAGCTACGTAGCGCCCTATAACGTCGCTGTGATCTATGTGGGCCTGGGGGAAAAAGACGAGGCGTTCGCCTGGCTCAATCGAGCCTACGAAGAGCGCTCGTACACACTGGCGGAATACCTCACGACCGATGCACGTTTGGATACTCTCCACTCCGACCCGCGTTTTGCAGAACTGGTTCGTAGAATCGGCTTGCCACAATAGTTGACTGTGACTGAACCTCTTCCACAATCTCGTCCTTCACACCCGTGATGTAGAATCGGCGTACTGGCATAGGCAGTTCCAGTAATACTTGCCGAGGGTGCCCCGAGTCACACGCAAGCCGGAAGCTATTCCGGGCCAGAAGTCGGCTTCTGGAGATCTCCGTTGATCTCCTCCAAGCCCGTTTCTGGGTAATTTCCGGTTAGCTGACGATACGGCCGGTGACACCGGTTCGGGTGCTAAGTGGGGCGCTTCAGATACAGCACTAAGACTTCTGGACAACGTCGGAGTCCGCGCTAACGTAAATTCCGGTTTGTCCGTCATTCGGGAGCAATCCCTAGAGACTCTCCATACTCGATTGCGAAGTTCGCTTTCTTGTATGGCCGGCAAATCGTCAACCGCCAATTCCGTCGCATTCGGGAGCTGAATCCGAGCCTGCAAGATCACCGTTTCGGATACCACAGACCCCTGCCTCCGCAGCAAGGGAAACCCTTGTGCGCTGCTTTTCAGATGGATCGCGGGTGCTGGGCGGTAGTTCCTCAAATCAACGTGCAGGCTTGCAGACCGGGTGTACAATTTTGGTCAATTTCGAAATGAAGAGAAAATCTCGGCTAATCCTGCTGAGTCTTGCGCAATCGTCAGCACGAACTGTGTCCTTGGCGCTGCGTGCCTCGAGGTGCTGGGCATGCGATGCGCTTTGAAATGTCTCGCCGACAGGGTGAATTATGAAGCAACCGATTCTGTTCGCACTTGTTCTGGTTGTATTAGTCATCCCGGGATTCCCTCAGCAGCCCCTCACCGTCGGATTCACCGTCTCCAAAACAGGCGCCCTGAATGTCGATTCCGTGGAGCAATATCGTGGGTTTGAACTGTGGCGCGACACGGTCAACGGTGCCGGCGGCGTTAAGGCCGGCGGCAAGAGCTACGAAGTAAAGTTCGCCAGCTACGATGACGAATCCAACTCCAAGCGCGTGCAGCAGCTTTACAGCCGCATGATTCTGGAGGACAAGGCGGACTTCCTGTTCAGTCCATTCTCGTCCCCACTTACCGCCACCGCGGCCGTCGTGACGGAGCAGTATGAGAAAATCATGCTCACCACCGGCGCGGCCGAGCCCAAAACCTACACTCTGGGCAACCAGTATCTGTTCCAGATGTTCGCGCCAGCTCCCGAATATCTGAAGGTTGCCCTCGATGCCCTGAAATCCAAGGATCCCAAAGCCACTGTCGCTTTCGTCTACGAGGACGCCTCATTCTCCGTAGCGGTAGTAACTCCCGCCAAGGCCTACGCCCAGGGGCTCGGCTTCAACGTGGTGTTCAGCGAGGCCTATGCTCCCAACACCACCGACTTCAACGCGATCATCGACAAGGTGATTGCCTCCAAGGCCACCGTGCTTCTGGGCGGCGGCCACTATGCCGACGGTTCTACTCTGGCCCGGCAGCTCCACGCCCACAAAGTTCCTCTGAAGATGCTGACCTTGTTGGTGGCGCCAGACAGCCCGCAGTGGGTCGAACTGGGCGATGCGGCGCTGGGCGTGATGGTTCCGTCGCAATGGGAACCGCAGTCGGCGTTTAAGGCGCTGTACGGGCCCAGCGGCGCCGATTTCGCCAAGGCGTATAGCGCGAGATACAACACGCCTCCCAGCTATGAATCCGCCGGTGGCTACGCATGTGGCCTGATCCTGCAGCGTGCCATCGAACAGGCGGGCAGCATTGAGTCGGCCAAGGTGGTGCAGGCGCTGAATGCCACCGATGTCATTACCTTTTACGGGCGAACCAAGTATTCAACCTCCGCCAACGAACATGGCTTACAGGTGGGCCATTCCATGGTTCTGGCCCAATGGCAGAAGGACAAGTCCGACAAACTGGCAAGAGAAGTTGTTTGGCCATTGTCAGGCAAGAGCGCCAACCTGATGTATCCGATGCCGTGAGAGCGAGTTCTCTGATTCTTCGAGGATTGTTATCCGCTGGGCAGCGAGGAATCTGTTGTTGTCGCGCCCAGCAGCCGCGGAATAATGTAGCGCCGCCGTCCCGGCGGCAGTCGTGGGGGCGTCCCACCCCTACCTGCGAGGGCAAGCTGCCCTCGTGACGGCCGGCAAGTTGCCGGCTCTACAATGATGGCGTCAAAAGTCACACATGCGGAGGGGTAAGATATGTCGGGCGTCCTAGCTTCCATAATCGACGGCCTGCTCGTCGGAGCCGTGTACGGACTCGCGGCGATGGGCTTGAGTCTGATTTGGGGAGTGATGAACGTCATCAATCTGACTCACGGCGCCATGATCGCCTTGGGCATGTTCTGCATGTATCTGCTGTTCACCGCCACAGGAATCAACCCTTACCTGTTGTTGCTGCCCACCATCGGCGCCGGATTGCTCCTCGGACTCGTCGTCTACTGGATGGCGGTGCATTGGGTGGTGGGCCGCTCCATGTTGATGAGCCTGCTCTCCACTTTCGCGGTGAACATGATGGTCATCGGCATCGGCACCGCGGTGTGGAGCACCAGCCCGTACAACGTCAACTTCGTCCTGCCCGGCATCACAATCGGAGCCTACACTTTCACGGGGAACCACATCGCTGCCGCCATCTCTGCGGTGGTCATCGCCCTGGCGCTGCAATTCTTCCTTTATCGCACGCGTACCGGCAAAGCCATCCGCGCCGTCGCTGATAATCGCGAAGCCGCCGAGTTGATGGGAATTTCCTCGACGGCGGTGCTGAGTATCGCCTTTGCGATCGGCATCGCTCTGGCGTGCACCTCAGGGGCGCTGGTCTCCACCCTGTTTCCCTTCACCATTCTTTCCGGCGCCACGTATCAGCTGAAAAGTTTTGTGGTGACCATTCTAGCGGGACTGGGCAAGCCTTTCGGGGCTTTGGTGGCCGGAGTGCTTCTAGGGTTGCTGGAGGGAGTAGTCACGCCCTTCATCGCCGTCAGTTGGATTCCGCTGATCGAGTTCGGGCTGTTTGTGGTGGTGCTGGTCGCGTTCCCGCAGGGGATCTTTGGCAAGAGAGCGACGGCATGATCCTGCGCCGGCCGTTCTTCTGGATCATTCTGCTCATCGCCGCTGGTTTCATCTACGCACCCCTGCACGGCAACAACGTTTCGTTGCGTGAAGATCTTATCCTCATCGCCATCGCCATCATCCTGGCCAGCAACTTGAACCTGATGATTGGCTACACCGGCTACGTGAACTTCGGCCACATCGTCTTTTACGGGCTGGGCGGTTACGTAGGACTTTACCTGACCACGATGCGCGGCTGGAACTTGGTACTGGCGGCGCTGCTCGCCGGTGTAGTGGTCAGCTTCTGCGCTTTCTTGTTCGGATTGGCCATTTTGCGCCTGCGCGGAGCTTATTTTGCCCTGGCCACCATCGGTATTCTCCAAGCCGTACAGTCATTTGTTTCCAACTTCGATCCCTGGGGTAGATCGACCGGGATGTACCTCTCGTTCGCATCCTACCAGCCCCTGGGCGGCGCCAGGCACGCTCTCTGGATAACCTACTTCCTGATCATTGTGGTAATGGCCCTATCCATGATCCTGAGCCTGGCCATTAAGAATTCCAAGTTTGGACTGGGCCTGTTCGCCATCCGCGAGGACGAGGATGCCGCCGTCGTGCTTGGGGTCAACGCCACCACGTACAAGGCGATCATCTACAGCCTCTCCGCATTCCTGCCTGCGGTCGCGGGCGCGCTGATGTTTTTCAAGAACGGAATGATCGATCCCACGATCGCCTTCGAGTTCATGCTGTCACTGGAAGGCATCGTGATGCTGATGCTGGGCGGTCGGGGGTCCGTCGTCGGCGCAGCACTGGGCGGGGCTCTCTATGAGAAACTCCGCTCTTACCTCCTGACTTCTCCCGTCCTTTCCAACTTTCACTTGGTGATCGCCGGCGGACTGCTGCTCCTGGTCGTGTTGTTTGCGCCGGGCGGCCTGATTGGCTGGCTGTACCGCCTGGTGCCGCGCGCGCGCAAGGTGATCGAATGATTACCCTTCTGGAAGTACGTGGCGTCAGCAAGCGCTTCGGCGGACTGGTAGC
This sequence comes from uncultured Acidobacteriaceae bacterium, assembly GCA_963850165.1. Lineage (GTDB taxonomy): Bacteria > Acidobacteriota > Terriglobia > Terriglobales > Acidobacteriaceae > Sulfotelmatobacter. Next base: position 43,517 of record CAWKKK010000005.1, read on the forward strand.
GGTTTCCGACGTCAGCTTCAACATCGCTGAGGGTGAGATCCTGGGCCTGATCGGCCCCAACGGCGCCGGGAAGACAACACTGTTCAATGTCGTGAATGGGGTCTATAAGGCCGACCAGGGAACCATCACTTTTGCGGAAAAAGACATCACCCACTCTTCGCCCGACAAGATAGTTCACTTGGGCCTGGCGCGTACCCACCAGATCGTCAAACCACTGAACGATCTCACGGTGCTTGACAACGTCACGGTGGGCGCATGCTTTGGCCGCGAATATCTGAATAAGGCCGCAGCGCGCAAGGTAGCCTCCGAAGTGCTACAGCAGGTGGGATTGGGGGACCGCGCCGACACGATCGCGCGTTCCCTGACTATCGCCGGCAAGAAACGCTTGGAAGTGGCGCGGGCACTGGCGGCGAGGCCCAAGCTGCTGCTGCTGGACGAAGTGCTGGCAGGTCTCAATCCCACGGAAGTTGCGACCATGATCGAACTGGTTCGCAAAATTCGTGACAGCGGGATCTCGGTGCTCATGATCGAGCACCTGATGCAGGCGATCATGAGTCTTTCCGATCGCATCGTGGTGCTGAACCTGGGCCGCAAGCTGGCGGAAGGCCAGCCGGATGAGGTGGTCCACAATACGGATGTCGTCGAAGCCTACTTGGGCTTTCCCGATATCGTTGACAAATTGACGAGGATGGACTGATGGACCTGGCCCTTCAACTGGAGAACGTCGAGTCCGGATACGGTGAAGTGCAGATCCTGTGGGGCATTTCGCTCGAGGTTGCGGACGGGAAATTAACCACCATAATCGGAACGAATGGCGCCGGCAAGACCACCAGCCTGCGCACAATCATGGGCAATGTCCGTGCCTGGAAAGGCCGCGTGCTGCTGCACGGAGAAGACGTCACGCGGCTTCCACCTTATGCCAAAGCAAATCGCGGCCTGGTGCTGGTGCCGGAGGGTCGGCAGCTCTTCCCGGATATGTCCGTCGAGGAAAACCTGGAGATGGGGGGGTACTCGAAGCGAGCGCGCAAGCGAGAGAAACAAAACCTGGAACGCGTATATACACTGTTCCCGCGGCTGCAAGAGCGCCGCCAGCAGAAATCTTCCACCCTCTCCGGCGGCGAGCAGCAGATGCTGGCCATGGGCCGCGGCTTGATGCAAGAGCCGGACGTGCTGATGATCGACGAACTCTCGCTCGGTCTGGCCCCGGTGCTGGCGCAACAACTCTTCCTGACTTTGGGCACCCTGCGGAAACAAGGGCTCACCATCATCCTGGTAGAGCAGAATGTGCACCTTGCACTGGCGATAAGCGACTACACCTACGTGTTTGCCGAAGGTCGAATCAGCATCTGCGGGAAGTCGGACGACGTGGCGAGGATGGATGAAGTGCGACGAGCATACCTTGGACTCTAGAAGCGAAAGCGATTCCCGCGCCGATTCGCTTCCCCAAACTGCCTAGAACGAGAACGCCTAACTGGCACCGAGCGAAAATCGCTCATCCGCTCAATCCTTCTGCGGCGTTTTCACATCGTTCATGCTTCTTTAATGTCACAAGAAAGCCAAAAGTTCCCGCTCCGTTCCATTCCTTCTGTGTTTTGTGAATCTCATCAACATGATCTCCACTGGTCGGGACTGAGGCAAGGAAACTCAAAAGCCGCCCGCTTGCGGAATCCCGCATCGAGGGGCGACATCTCTTGGGACAGGTTATTCAGCGGACGGCCGCGCTGGAGATCTTCGGGCTTCAGAGATGTGGACTGAACAATGCGGATCAAGGTGTCGATGGGATTCTTCGCGTTCTGCAACGGCCGCACCCACTTTTCGCGCGTAAGACTCGCGACGATCTCGTCCACTACGCCATACCCGAGGGCTTCTTTGTTATCGAACTGGTAGTACAACGCGCCCTTCGTTACTCCTACCAAGCTTGAGCTTGCACGAGGTGGCCCTCCACGATCGGCGTTAAGGTTGATCTTTGCGATAGTGAGCCGGACAAGGCGTGTTTTTCAGTTTGTGGCGTCAATCGATTCCTGACAGGTAATGCAATAGCGAACCCAGGGAATGGCCTCAAGGCGCTTCGTATTAATCTCCTGCGCGCAGTTGAGGCACAGGCCGAACGTGCCCTCGCCGATCCGTTTCAATGCGGCATCAACTGAATTCAGCAGAGCCCGCTCACGAGATTTCTGACCAAGGTCTATTTCTCTTGCCAGCGACATGTTCGCGCGATCGCCCTCGTCCTTGCCGTAATCGTGCTGTGCAGTCCGCGATTCCTGCTGAGTTTGGGCGAGGCCCAGCCGGAGTTCGCGGTGGCGAACCTGTAGCGCCCTCTTGAAACGCTCGACTGATTTTCGATCCATGGTCTCGATCCCTTTGGCTCGGCTCGCGCAGGTCAGTCCGGCAGTTCGATTCGGTCGGGGTGTTTCAGGTCACGCTCGTGCTCTTCAGCGAGCACCTTTTCCAGCCACCCTGCGTGTTTTTCGGCACTCTTCTTATCTACGAACGCGGGTTGGTGACCGATCACGAACTCCTCACCGCAACCGTCACACCGAAGGATACCCATTTCCTGGAACCCCGCAGCTTTCTCCCGGTTCTGACCCTTCTTTATGGCCACTGCCCTCATCTACTGAACTTCTCCGATCGAATGGCCTTCCGTGCGCCCGAGAAACCAAGAGTGTCGCGGAAGGGCTTTGTAGAGCCGATTAGGACAGCGATGGCCAGGGTCTCATTTCCACTTTCGGACGACGCGGCAGAGAGGATTCGGGATTTTTCTTTTCATCATCAGCGAGCAAGAGAATGGAGAGGTTGAGTGCATCGATCTCCCTCTGTACTTGTTCTATCTCTAGCAGTTTTCGACGCAGGCCTGCCAGTAGAGTCTTCGGGCTACATGAACGGCGCGCTGATTCCTGTGATTCTGGCGTGCCGCCCCCCGCAAAGTTGCAGACGGACGTTGACTGATTCCGTGTTCGATCGACCGCGGGCAGTTGGGGGAGGAACTCCAATCCAAAACAATCGTCTTTGCGATTGCGAACTACGGCTTTGACGCCTGAGGGATTGGTTTGAAACTGAACCCGCATCTTGTCCCCTATTTTAAGAGCAAGCGTAGAACGAACAGCCATACCGCTCCTGCTGATTTCGGTGCCCCGTCCAGGAACCGCACTCGTTAAGAGTCCATTAAGGATGACGATGCGAACTGGGACATCGACGTGGTGTCGCGCCCAACGGCGAGTATTAAGAGGTGAGGACGGCACTTGGATAACCCACTTAGTGGACTTTAATCCTCGATGGGCCGCCGTTCCAATGACGAAGGTCTGAGACCCGTTGGGACTGTCCAAGAAACCGCAACCTGGCCCGGTTCGGAGCTGCAAGTGGTCGTTTAAAGATGGATTCTATTGCGGATTGAAATTCAGATGGTTGCCCCCTAAGTGGTAAGGCTGCCTAGTCTCGAGCGCTGGCGTTCTTTGAATCAAGGAGCAAGCGGAGACTTATTGGCGTGAGATCGATGCCGTGCTCAGCGCAGAACTTGACTTGCGATCGATCGGGCATGGATGACAGGCAATTCGGAAGGGTCAGCGGTTAGTCGTCGGAGGTCCCCATAAACGCGCTAGTAGCGAGCGTTGCATAGCTGGCGAGGAGCCGACTTCCCATTCCCAATCCACTCGGTGCCATCTCGGTCAGCTCCAAATCGCCGACCATGAGTCATCCGCAACTCCACAGCTGCACCTGTTGCAGCTCTGCCCGGTCGTTCTGGGCTTGATGATGTTACTCGTTAGAATCAGACGCTGCGCTAGCTGGCGCTGTCACCAGGCCATGTCGGGCATGGCGAGAGGACAAGCGCAGAATTGAACATAGGTAACCGAAGACTGGCACCGAAGGGCCATTCCGGGTCGCTGCTCAGGTGCATAACATCGCGTCATGACTTGGCAAAACATTCAGGACGGACTCCTTGTCACACTTGTCCTCTCTTATGAAGAGGACCCGCATCAGTTTGTGACCTTGTCCAGGCAAACCCTCGACTCCTCTTCGACTCGTGCGGCGGTCGCGGAGTTGAGGAATGAAGGTTTCGTGGAAGAACAGGTCCGGGGGGTGATTCGACTCACCGCTCGTGGGTACAGGCAATACAAAACCCAGCTTCCGGACGCTTGCGCGGGCCAAGCCGTTGCATGTTTCTAAAGGGCTAGCCACAGTGAGAATCTGTTTCGGCCGAGGAAGAATGCGTACAGGCTCCTCTGTAATCTCGCGCTAGGGTGCTATTGGTAAGATACTTCGTCGCATGACCTCCCCCCAACCGCACCCAGAGCGGCGCGCCCTCCGCGTTCGACTTCCGGGCATGCCTCAAGCAACGGTCCGATTTGAAGACGGGCAACGCGTCTCAGCCAGGCTTCAGACCGTTTCCATAACTGGAGGTTTGCTGCGAGTTCTCAAGTCGCTCAGTCCAGGAGCGGTAGTAGAAGTGATGTTCTGCACCCACGCCGGATCGGTACTCGGGATGGCTGAACTACTCAGCCCGTGTTCAGCTATACCGATAGGATTACAGCCGTTCCGGTATATCGCCATGCACGAGACCGATTTGAAGACGTTACGCATTGCAATTGCGTCATCGGAGGTGGGAAATGACCAAATCCCATCCCTGGAAAGAACCTTTGGCGAGCAGTCCAGTTGCAAGCCGCGGTAACCCACGTCATCATGCTTCGGTCGAATGAGTGGATGGTGTCTCCTTTCTTGTCTCAGCGAGCGACTCTGGCAGAGTCGCCTCTCCTATAGGGCAACATCTCCGACATTAAATCTATGTTTTCGTTGAGATGGCACTGGCATCCCCGCGCCCTCTCGCGAGCCGCTCCACCACAAGGGCGTAACTGGACCCGGTCTGGCACTTATGTAATCTTCTGTTAGTAACCACCCTCGCCACATACTGATGCCTGATTGTGAGCAGCCTTCCCCAACTTGGTAGTCCGTGGCGTGTCCCGCGCGCACATCTAGAAGGCAATACTCCGGCTGTGCTTCGGTTCCCAAATGGCCAACGCACTTGTGCCGATCTCCAGGTGATTTCTCTCACCGGCGGTCTGCTTTCGCTCTCTCAGCCGGTCGTCCAGGGATCGCAGGTCAAGGTTATGTTCCTGACGGGCGCAGGGTCGGTGCTTGGAGGGGCAGAGATGCTGCGCCCAGTCACCAACGCGTTGCAGCCGTTCCGCTTCGTTTCGCTGGCTGCCGAGGATCACCGCCGTCTTGGGACGCTCATCTGGGAGCGGTCAACTCAGAACAAATCCGAGCAGGTTTGGATTGAGAAACTGCGCGCTGCATCGGCGCAGCGCAAAGAGCCGCGGCCCTGGCGCCTCAAGCTGGCAGCAGCGCTTGTCCTGTTCACGATCAGTCTGGCCACTGTGGCACACCTGCTGCACTTAGACTTGCTGAAATAGATCGTGTTGGATGACACCGCATTAAGATGGCCTCGATCAACACTCGCCGCTGGCCCCGACACCATGTGCGCCTACCCGTGTTCATCGCGATAAACTCTGGCGCCACAGACATAGATGTGCCCGGATTGGTTTGTGAGTTAAGTCGCTCGGGCATGGAGCTCTACGGCGGGGTCAACCTTCAGCCTGGCGACCTGATGGAGGTCGAATTCCAGACCTCGGACAGGATCCGTGTTGTCGGTATCGTTCGCAATCGCTCGGGCTTTTGTTTTGGACTTGAATTCCGTGCATTGCGGACGTGATGGGCACGGCCAAAATGTCGGGACGGATGAATGTTTAAGCTGCTAGCTGCCGCCTGCCTGTACCAACCCGGCTGTGCTGCGCGGACACTGCGATGCCCGTCGTCGCTTTTTCAAGTCCCATGAGCTCTGGCGTGACACTTGCCACAAAGCGTGATGAGATTCAGCTCGGAATCTTCGCCCGCATGGCTGCGAAATTCCTTGTGGCGAACCTCCAAGTTCGACATCTTGCCGCACGATTGACACCGCCAGCCATCGCGCCGCAGCACCTGCTGCCGCGGAGTCTCGTACGACACCTTTCAAGAGCAGCTCGCCCCGACGCGCAAAATCTACACGAAAGCCCGAATAGCAACCTTCTCCGGACTCACTGTCATCTGAAAGCGATAGTTGAGGGTGGCGTGCCTATGAAGATCCTCATCGCCGACGACAAGCGGCATATCCGCCAAGAGCTTCGCCAATTGATCGAGGGGCACGAGGGGTGGGACGTTTGCACGGAAGCGGAAGACGTGTTCAAGCCGTAAACCGCGCAAAGCAATTCAAGCCCGATCTGGTCCTCCTCGACCTCGCGATGCCCGAACTGAACGGTTTCGAAGCAGCCGACCAGATTTCCAAGGCGCTCCCCGGTGTTCCGATCCTCATGCTCACGCTCTACGCTTCTCCCGAGGTCGAAAAGGAAGCGGAAAGGGTCGGCGTCCAACGGGTCATATCAAAGTCAACCGCATATATGCTCGTTCCGGCCATTGGGGAGGCATTGGCTCGGGTTCGCCACGAAAAAACGGCGTGATCCGGCGCCCAGCACCTTTTCCCTTTCGGCATTGCTCACGGCGCGTAGCCGTCTCTTTGTTCCTGTTTCGTGCCGAGGGTTTAGTGAATGAAACACGATACCTGGCTCGGTTCGTTACTTGTGTGGTCCGACTCAGACTCCACGTAACCACTGGTCATCGACTACTACCGCGATTTATCGACAGCAACGTTGCGCTTGGACTGAGGTTGCAGCTCACTGTTGGTTGAGCTACCAACGAGTTTCTCTCCATCGAGCGACGGAATCATGCCGATCGCCTGGTCCTTGCCATCTCCTTTAGCTTGACGCAGGCCTCGATCCGCCAGGTTGAGCACGTCTTCATATCCCATGGTTCCGGCGCCGTCTTTCAGCCAGGGGAATGCCGCCCAGCCAATGGAACAGGTGCGGCGAATTTCTCGGCCAGAAATGACCGGAAAAGGTTTCCCGCGGATAGCCTTGATCACGCGCGACGCAAGAATGTGCGCGTCTTTGCGATCGGTGTAGCGGGACACGATCAGAAATTCTTCTCCTCCCCAGCGGATCAGCACATCAGAATTACGCATCGCGCAACTAATCCTTTGCGACATCTCCACCAGCACACGGTCGCCTGCATCGTGGCCATACAGGTCGTTTACTTCCTTGAAATTATCCACGTCGATTAGATAGAAAACCAGGTCCCGTGTGGACCGGTCATGCCCTTCCGCATGCGCTCGCAACGTTCGTGCAACGTCGCCTTCGATCGTTGCCGAAAAAAACCGCCGGTTCCGGATTCCAGTCAGCGGGTCGGTCATGGAGGCTTCCTCGAGTACCTGATTCGAGTGCTTTAACTCCTGATGCAACCGGTGCTGCTTGATGAGCACCATGGCAGCCATGACAAACATCGCCACCAATGTGACAGTCACGCGAAAGCGGATGATTTCTGCCGGCACCGAGCCTTCGAACAGCCCGATCAAGCAAATAACCGGCAGCGATAGCACCGCGACCATCGCAAGACTTGCCATCCAAGAGTCTCTCTCTACGCCTTCATCCCTGGCCAGACTCGGCGTGAGGGCGCGCCCGCTGATCGCCACCGCGGTGAGCGCTGCGAACGAAGCCAAGTACGGAGTGTCGTACCAACTCCCGACATAATACGTATTCCGCTCAACTGCAAAATTTTCTAGTAGAAAAAGCGCGTTGTTAAACAACAACGCTCCGAGAAAATTCGCATAGAAAAGACGCCATGTGCCCGTACTTCGTTTCCATAGCCTCAACAGCACTACCACTAGGACCACGACTTCCAGTACGTACAGTCTGTCGAAGTTTCGGTTATAGAGTGCATCGTTTTTCGAGACGTAGTGCCAGCATTCCACCAGGAACACGTAAAAGTAGACCAACCAAGACATCAGCAGCAGAAAATCCAGCATTCCCAGGCGTGCACTCCGTGCCGACGGGTGCAGGTGCGGCTGCAGCAATAGCCCCGCCAGCATGGGAATACCGGCGACAAACAGAAGCACATCCCCGGCAAACACCACGGGCATGGGCCGGTGCAGGAAAACATCGTAAGCGATCCAGAAGCTCTGATTCGCCAGCCAGAGAAGCCAGCCAGCCGCCTGAAGAAACCAGAAAGCGCGTAGGCGTCCCTGACGGTGGATGGCATTCCTGGCAAACGCCAGCGTGGGCGCCAGCATCAACAGTGCGCAAGAAACATCACTGACTGCAGCAAGCAAATGACCACGTGGTAACCATGCAGACACTAACGCCTGAGCCCCGACCAGACTCGCTGCTGCGCCAATCCAGAGTTTGGAGTATGTTGACAGCTAGGATGTCTCCCACCGAATGTTAACGTGCCTTTTGACACTGCTGAAGTTACTAGAGTTACGGCCACCAGCTTAACGACGGAAGGAGCAGGCCAGCGCCGCGCGGTCGCGTCTTGGCCAACCCTGAAGTACCCGACGAAACTCACCCTCTGGAAAGCACCGATCCCGACAATCCCCATCGTGAAGCAAGCCAAGGCGGACTATGCGAAGCTACAATGAACGGACCGTAATGTGCCAAGGCGGAGGTTTTGTTACAAGCTCTTAGCCATAAGGTTGTACTCTCCTCAAGACGAACACTCTCGAACCGGGGTTTAAGGATATAGGGGGGAATGTTTCCGTCCCTGAGCGTACCGTTGACTGTGCCGCTATGGCCGCCGCCCTTTACCACGAAAATGGCCTCACATCTGTGTTGCAGTTAGTGTCCTAATAGTGGCGTTGCTAGTTTTGAGATGGCGCTGGAGGTTTTTTCTGAGCGATCTTGCGGGCGTAGCACTCGCGGATAAGCCGATCGAATAAGTATCGCCAGTTTGCGAGGCGTTCTTGAATGCTCGCCTATCTCCCACTGGTACTCAGCTTTATTCAGTGGCTGATGGCCGGTGATAGTGTGGACAGTTTTTCACGACACCGGCTGACGTTCTGGCCGATCCCCAGAAGCGACGCGCCGATGAAGCCTCGACAACCCACTGTTTTTCCCTCGGACAGCATTTCTGCGGTGGCCCCCGGATCAAGTGCCTACATCCGCAGGACGTTCGGATTCAACACCCGTTGGTTCGCCACTCTTGCCTCGCAGAACCTGTCGAACTTTGAGAATCAGATCATCAGGCAAGAATGGTTTTTCGAGGAAGTTCGTATCCGTCTGAAGAATACTGGGGTCTTCGACTACATCCTCGGCGTACCCAGACATGAGCAAGAATTTTACCGTGGGGCGAAGGCCTGCAACTATCTCCTTTAGTTGAAGGCCGGTAAGTTTGGGCATCGCGAGGTCGCTTACCACGATGTCGATCGGTTCGGCCCAGTTCTTGCAAATCTCTACTGCCTGTTCACCATCCTTCGCTTCTACAACCTGGAATCCTGCCCCGTCCAACACTTTAATCATGAGCTTGCGGAGGGCGCTATCATCCTCCACGACCAATACAGTTTGTCTTCGGGGCCAATTAGACTGTGCCTGCGAGGGCTTCGGGATAATGTCCCCAGAATCTGGCACCTCGGGCAGATAGATGCGGAACGTAGAGCCTTTTCCTGGAAGACTGGCCACGGTGAGGTGCCCGCCACTTTGCTTCACAATTCCGTATGTGGTTGATAACCCCAACCCCGTTCCCTTGCCTTCCTCCTTGGTGGTGAAGAAGGGTTCGAAGATGTGGGAGAGAGTTTCCTTATCCATCCCGATGCCTGTGTCCGCCACCGAAAGCATTATGTATCGGCCCGGTTGGACATCGAGCTGGCGGCTCGCGTACTCCGAATCCAACTCTACCTCTGCCGTCTCGATCATAATCTGGCCGCCCTCAGGCAAAGAGTCGCGAGCGTTCAGTACAAGATTGATGAGAATCTGCTGAATCTGAGCCGAATCGGCTTTCACTTTGCCCAAGTCACCCTGCAGTTTCGGGATCAGGTCAATCGTCACCGGAATCAATCGGCGCAGCAGCTTGTGGGTTTCCCACACGGCGGAGTTGAGATCGACTTCCGTGAGCTCGATCACCTGCTTCCGGCTGAAGGCCAGCAACTGCCTGGTAAGTGAGGCCACTTTTTGGCTCGCACTCTTGATCTCCGATAAACTCAGTCGCAGGGAATCGTTTCCGCCCGTCTCCCGTTCCAATATATCGGTGTATCCCATGATGATGGCAAGGTAGTTGTTGAATTCATGGGCGATGCCCCCGGCCAAGCGCCCGACTGCTTCCATCTTCTGGGTCTGGCGCAATTGGTCCTCCGTGCGCTTGCGCACGCTGATGTCCCGCAGGATCACAGTGTAGAATTTCTCGGAAGAGGTCCTTACCTGGGAGATCGTAGCTTCGATCGGAAATTCCTCACCATTCGACCGTACGGCGACAAGTGCTCCCGGCGAGTACATGGAACGCGTGCTCACTCCTGTTTGTCCAAATCCGCGAATATGTTGTTGGTGAGTCTCACGAAGACTGGCAGGCAAGAACCGATCGATGGATTGGCCAAGCACTTCCGCAGCCGTACAGCGGAAAATTTCCTCGGCTGCTTTGTTGAACACGATAATTCGCTGCTTCTCGTCAACGGTAATGATGGCATCCATCGCTGACGTAATAATGCCGAGAAGGCGTTCCTGGCTGTCGCGAAGGGCATCTTCGGCGCGCTTGTGAGCCGAGATGTCCACCATCGTGCCCTCGATAAGCGTTACGTGGCCCTGCTCATCGCAGGACGCGGCCACATTCTCCATCACCCAGATTGAGCTTCCATCCTTCCGTCGAAGGAGCAGTTCCGAATTAACCAGGCTCCCTTCTCGTTCCAGATTCTTAAGAAACTGGCCGCGCTCGTCGGTGGAGAAGTAGAACTGCTGTGCCCGGCAGCCGAGCACCTCTTCTCGGGAGGCGTATCCCAACATCCGCGCAAATGTACTGTTGCAGCCAAGCACTCGGCCGTCTGGGGTTGTGCGGTAAAAACCGGCCACGTTCTGCTCAAAAAGTATTTGGTAGCGGCTATCCGGATTGGGTGTTGTTGGGCTAAAGGATGCACGTCTCAAATCTAACTGCCCCGCTATCGCATTGGCGAGTGTCTGTAAAATCCTCCGATGCCCCATGGGTAGTGATCGGGGCAAGCGATCCAGTACGTTAATAGCGCCCAGAACGTACCCCTCTTTTGAGACAACAGGGGCAGCAGCATAGAAGCGAATCCCTGATTGCGTCACCCAAGGATGAGTGCGAAACCTTCTGTCGGAGGCAGTGTCCTCCACAATGAGGACATGGGGATTGCCGAGTACCAGAGCGTTGAAGGATTGGTCGCGTGGGATCTCTGCGACCTCCCAGCCTACCGTGGCTTTCACCCATTCACGTTGCGCGTCGATGAAACTGATGAACCCAATGGAAGTGCCACAAAGGTAGGCTGCCTGGTTGGCGATGTCGTCAAAGAATTCTTCTGGCGGACTGTCAATGATTCGGCACTCAGCGAGCACCGTGAGCCGAGATATTTCGTCCTCTGCTGATAACTGCATGCCCCACCACCATGTCGTGCGGGACTCCTATTCTCCGCAGAATTACCTGCTTGCACGCCAGTGTCAAGTTCCGAAGTGGGTACACTCGGCAGCTTCGGAATGCGAACGCAGACCGCGAAAAGCAAGGGGGTCACTTTTACCGTCGCTGTACACTACCCCGCCGCTGCTGCGTTGACCACCCTCTTCGCCCCCACCTAACATGTCTACCCAGTGGCCACGCCTTCCCCAACCCGTGGGGCAGACAGTTTCCCATTACCGCATCCTCAGCAAGATTGCGGTGATACCCGCGTCGTGGGAGGCTTATTGTCCGCGCTGTGGCTCAAGCGGCAGTGGAGTAAAGGAGACCTCGCGCTTTGTAATCAGCACAGATGCGTGCTCAGATTTTGAAACCACTTCCGAGATTCCAATTAACCGGGCTTGGTGCTCCACGAACTCGTCTCCAAATGCGCTGTACATAATCAGCGGGATTGTGGGCATCAACCGTTTCAGAACCCGTGCCGCTTCAAGGCCGTTCATCACAGGCATGCAAGGGTCTAGCACGATCAGGTCGGGGCGCTACTCCTGGGCCTTCTCGATTGCCACTTTTCCGTTCTCTGCTTCTCGGCATACTTCGACGTCGGCATCGCGTTCGAACAGTTCGCGGAGCGCCGACGGATAGACGCATCGTCATCCACGGTCAAGACCCACTTTGCGGCAGTGGAAGCCAATGATGATCACCCGTCGAGACGGAGGCTCAGTTTCGGGACGCATCCCCAATCTGCTAATCCTGCAACTCTCCATCCCGCCCGCGTCAGCAGTAAAGGTCTGCGCGATCGCGCGAACAGCGATGCCAACTGGGAGAGAACCGCAACAAGGGACTACAATTTTCTGCGAAGGAGAGCGTCCATGTCTCTACTCAAACTGTGCTTGTTCACGCTAGCCGCCACGCTTGCTGGCTCCACGACGGTCGGAATGCTGAATGTACAGATCCAGGAATACGAGGTGCCTACGCCGAAGTCGCGGCCGCACGATCCAGCACTCGCGCCTGACGGCTCGCTTTGGTATACCGGGCAAGGGGCGAACAAGCTGGGTCGACTCGACCCGAAGACCGGAGAATTTAAGGAGTATTCCTTGAAGACACCCAATTCCGGACCGCACGGGCTGGTCGCTGATGCAGCCGGCAACATCTGGTTCACCGCGATCTCCGGAGGGTACGTAGGCAAGCTCGATCCGAAGACTGGCGAGATCGCCGAGTATCGCCCGGCCGATGGCGCCGAGATCGACCCGCACACGCCCGTCTTCGATCAGAATGGCATTCTGTGGTTTACCAACGAAGAGACCAACTATCTCGGTCGGCTGGATCCGAAGACCGGCAAGATGGTACTGACCAAATCGCCGACCCCGCACGCTGTGCCCTACGGCATTGTGATCTTGCAGAACAACAAGCCCCTGTTCTGCGAGTTCGGCACCAACAAGCTGGCCAGTATTGACCCGAGCACAATGAAGATCCACGAATACACCTTGCCGGCAGCGGGTGCTCGCCCGCGGCGGATCGCGCTCGCGCCGGACGGCACGATTTATTACACCGATTTCGCGCGTGGGTATCTGGGACACTTCGATGCGTCCAGCGGAAGGCTCCTAAAAGAATGGATGTCGCCGGGCGGCTCGGAGTCAGAACCCTATGGAATCGCAATCACGAACGATGGCGAGGTCTGGTATAGCGAATCGGGTGTGAAGCCCAATACCCTGGTCAGGTTCGATCCCAAGTCGGAGAGCTTCAGTACGAAGCCGATCCCATCCGGAGGCGGTGTGGTCCGCAACATGGTGGCAACGCCCGATCGGCGGCTGTATCTGGCATGCAGTGGAGTGAACAAGGTCGCAGTGGTGGATCTGAACAGATAGGCCTTTCAGATCGCTATAATTACTGACGCTCATGGATTGGGTTCCGGCCGCTATCCGCTGGCTGTTTGATTCGGAGCATGGCGCATTTGACCGCCTGATTCCACGCTGGTTCTTTTTCCGGGCACTTGGCTGTATTTATTTCTCCGCCTTCTTCTCGCTCATCTTTCAGATCCGTGGGCTCATCGCCCCGGAAGGGATTCTGCCAGCAAACGAATATCTGCGAGCGGTGGCTCACTCATTCGGCTACGGGCGCGGCATATGGTTTGCGCCCACCTTGCTTTGGCTTGCGAGCGGCCCGCATATGCTGACCGCCTTGTGCTGGGTGGGCTTGGTTGCGTCGCTGCTGTTGGCGGTGAATGCGTGGCCGCGAGGAATGTTGCTAATCTGTTTTGTGTGTTTCCTTTCGTTCGTTAGTGCTGCGCAAGACTTTTCGAGTTATCAGTCGGACGGCATGTTGCTCGAAGCGGGATTTATTGCGCTTTTCTTTGCTCCACCTGGATTACGCCCTGGCCTTGGGTTGGCATCGCCCGCATCGCGCGCCAGTTTGTTCCTACTGCAATGGGAATGGTTTCGCATCTACTTCGAGTCAGGGGTGGCGAAGATCATCGGTGGAGATCCCGAGTGGCGCAACTTTACAGCAATGGATGAGTACTACCAGAACGGTCCGCTGCCCACATGGATCGGCTGGTACATGCAGCATCTGCCGCACTGGTTCCATGCTGCGACTGTTTTTGCGACGCTGGCCCTCGAACTGGTATTGGTATGGATGTTGTTCCTGCCGAGACGCTGGCGAGTTGTCTGCTTCTTTATCGTGACTCCCTGGCAACTCGGCGTTATTCTCTCCGCCAACTACACGTTCCTAAACTATCTTGTCCTGACGTTGGGATTCCTGTTGCTGGATGATCGCTTTCTGCTGCGGTTTCTCCCGCCGCGATGGAAGACGTCCTTCGTCGCGAGCCCCACAATCGGTGCCGAGGAGAATCCGACTGCTTCCGAACCCAATGAGCCCGACAAAGAGCGGGAGATGTCGGCAGAACCAGGACAGGCCGGGCAAAACCGACTGCGAAGTTGGAGACGCGCCTTCCGTCGACCGTTCAGGATACTGAGACTCTCTCTGATCGGCGCAGTACTCAGCTGGATTTTCTATGCCACGACAGCGGAATTGATCTGGATGTTCTCCGCGCTCCCGCTGCCGACCGCGCCGGTGGAGGCGCTTGAGCCTTTTCGAATCGCTAATCGATACGGCCTCTTTGGCATCATGACTAGGGGCCGATATGAGATCGAGTTCCAGGGTTCTGAAGACGGAAAAACCTGGGTGGCATATCCATTTCGCTATAAACCACAGGACTTGAGTACGCCACCTGGCATTTACGCACCCTATCAGCCACGATTCGACTGGAATTTGTGGTTTGCTTCGCTAGGCTCATGGCAAAACTACCCAATCGTGCCCCGAACCGAAGTGCGGCTACTCTCCAATGACAACGACGTTCTCAATCTTTTTGAGAAGAATCCCTTTCCGCATGGGCCGCCACGCGAAGTACGCGCTGTGATGTGGCAATATTGGTTTACAACCATGTCCGAAAAACGGACACAACGTCTCTGGTGGCGCCGTCAATACTTGGGACTTTACGCACCGACGATCAAGCGCGAACCCGATGGCACGATCCATGGCGTCGAATGGCCCACGGTTGGTCCGCGCGAGTGAGGCCGGTGGGGATCGCGGATTCCTGGCTAACTGCCGTCCCACCTGGACAACGCCATCTTCGCCGCATGATAGCCACACATGCCATGCACTCCTCCACCGGGCGGGGTGGATGCGGAGCAAATATAAATATCGCGCGCCGACGTGGCGTAATGGCGCCACGTGGGTCGAAAGAGAAACTGACGAATGTCTAAGGTCCCGCCTCCGATATCACCTCCTACGAGGTTAGCGTCCATGATCTCAAACTCGGCGGGAGAAAACACACGCCGCGCCAAAATGCAGTCGCGGAAGCCGGGAGCGAAACGCTCAATCTGATCTTCCAGTTTCTCGAGCATGTTTACTTTGGACCCATTCGGCACATGACAATAAGCCCAAGCCGTGTGTTTGCCTGCTGGAGCCCGTGAACTATCGAAGAGACTAGGCTGGGCCAGCAGGACGAACGGACGATCGGCGTGCTCTCCGATTCGGACCGCCTTTTCCGAGGCAGCAATCTCCTCAAAACTTCCGCCCAGATGCACCGTCGCGGCTCGCAAGCAATCGGGGGCTTTCCAGGGAATGGGTGCGTTCAGCGCGTAATCCACTTTGAAGACACCGGCTCCGTATCGGTATCTTCCCAGTCGCCGCTTGTAGGCGTCAGATAATCTTTGCCCGCCAACCTTGACTAGCTGCCGCGGGGTCAGATCACAGAGAAGCAGGTCATAATTCGCCAATGCCGCCAAACTCTGGACCGGGGATGAAGTGCTCACCTTCCTCCCGAAAGTTGCGAGAAACCCGCATAGAGCATTTGTAAGGGACTGCGCTCCGCCGCGAGGAATTGGCCAACCAACGGCATATGCCGGCACCGCCATCAGAATTGCGAACGCCGCACTCAACGGTTCGTCCAAGCTGAGGAAAGAATGCGCAGCCAAGCCCGCGAATAGTGCCCTGGTTCGTTGGTTACGAAACCGGCGAGCGACCGCTCGGGCCGACTGTAGCGCGACCATTCCAAAGCGCGCCATCAGCCATGGATGTCTGGGGATGAGGGAAACGGGGCGCAGTATCTCCGGAGCAAATTCAGTCCAGCGCTCGACGAACGGACGCATCAGTTCGTCCCACGCCGGCCCGTCGATCCCAAGGGAATCCTTGCTTTGATTCAGATCACGTTCCAACATCACTGCCGTGCCGTCATCGAGAGGATGCGCCAAAGCAGCCGGGGAGTGAATCCACTCCAAGCCGTGGTCGTTCAGGGGCAGCGACGAGAAGAATGGCGACCCCGCGCCGAGCGGATAAACTGCCGATCCGAAATCATGCAGGAAACCCGGTAAAGTTAACTCCAGCGTGCGCGCTGCCCCGCCCGGCGTCAACTCCGCTTCCAGCACGTCCACGTGCAGTCCAGCTTGGGCCAGGACGATGGCCGCTGCCAGTCCATTTGGACCGGCACCGATTACGCACGCCTTACGGCTCATCGTGAATCACCCGGAATGCCACTGCCCTTAGCATAAGTTATTTCCGCGGTACCCTGCTGTACCTGAAGTCTTTCTGCTCACTCCCCCAAAAGCACATTTTCTCGAAGCAATGCGAGGTCCGAAAGTCAGGCAAATGCGAGTCCGGTGCCGGCCAGATTCGACTCGAATATTCTTGAAAAGAAGCGGGAATTGCTTCCGATTGAATCAGGAATCGAATTCCCTGATATCGCCCTGAAAATCCCCTGTTCGTTTCTACTTCGTTACACCACAAATCCAGCGGAATGAGTGCCGTATGGAGGGAAGGCGCGGTATTTTCTTAAGCCCAAAGAATAGAGAAATCCCTGTATTTTTCCCTGTTAGCCAGGGAATCTTCGCGGAAAGAAAAGGTTTTACCCTTGTTGGAACCAAATCGCCCGAAAATTTAGTGCTCGTCGATAAAGGAGGGCCAGGTCGCAATTGGACCAACTATCCAGCGCAACCGTTGGACTCTTCGCAGCACTCAGTGCCGCGAACGACTAGAAGGGAACATGATATATCGCGGCGGCTCCCACAGTGGCAACCAGTGCACTAGCGTTCAGCGCGGTCTTGACTGCACTACTGGGAACGAAGAGTATGTCCTGGTCCCGGACGGAAACGTCTTGAGCTTTGCCACGTAGCAGCTTTTTCAGATCTATGCCTTGCTCTTGGAATTCATTCTCAGAACGACGAAGCAGTCTGGTCTTTCCGGGAGAGGCGACGTGTGTCGGTCCCCCGGCGGCGGCTACCACCTGCAATACTGTGATTCCTCCCGTGGAATTTAGCACGTATCCACCCGGCCGAGTTACCTCTCCTAGTACGTAGACGATACCCGCTTTCGGAACCACAACGGTGTCGCCCGGCTGGAGGTCGACATTGTTGGCGGCCATTTCGGCCGGATTTTTCGAGATGGGAACGCTCGTCGCTTCTTTTTGGTCGCGGTGGTTGATCAGGACCTTATCGGCAGCTTTGTCAGTGGGTCCGCCGGCGGCCTGCAGCACATCAAACAACCGGTGCGGGCCAAGCGCGGAATAGAACCCGGGTTTGGCGACCTCGCCGGCCACGGAAATTCCGCTGCCGCTGTATTCCTTAACGTATACCGAGACTTGCGGGTCGAGAACCACGTGATTCTGACGCAACTTTGCCTCGATGGCCCCTTCCGCTTCGCTGCTGCTGAGGCCAGCCACTCGGACATAACCGATCAGCGGCATCGAGATGTTTCCGTCGGCGCTTACGCGGTTGTGCCCAGAAAGATCGGTCGCCCCATACACTGTGACGTCCAGCTCATCGCCAGGGCTGAGGACGAGGGCGGAAGAATTACTTTCAATACGGCTTGCCTTGTCTGTGCCTGAAACTAGAGGGTGTGTTACAGGTGCGAGCGGTTCTGTCGTTGTTTCGTGCTGGTCTGTGGTGTCTTGCGGAAGGCTGCTGTTTTGTGCCGTGGCCACTGGGAGAAAACCGGGGATGGCTAACACCAACACCACGCCCAGCAGTCGAAAGAGAGAATTCGAGATGCGCTGCATAACGGTTATCCGATTCTAAGCCGCGCCGTGCAAACGCACAACCCGAGTCTATCAATTTGCATTGTCATTTTTTGGCGGCATCGCCGAAAATGCGTGCGGAAACCGCGGATATCTACTCACAAACTCGGATGTCACCTATCTACGGGAGATCAAAGTGCGCTACTTGCATGGTGAACACCGTTAGCACGGCACCAAGCGAGGACCAAAACAAGCAACGGCAGCTTATGTCGTCACCAAAGTTAAAGTGTTACATTCGAGATCGACAGTGGGACCGTGCCGTTTCTGTTTTGGAAACACCATTGACTTTTCCACAGGCTGTCGAAAAAAGAACCTTGCAGCTCTGGATTGTGATTGTTATAGTTTTTTACGACCCATTCCACTTCGCGAAAATCTTGAGTTGTAACAGATGTAGAGCCGAACTTCACCTAATGAGTTAACTTGGGTGCGGTTAATTTGTTTAACGCTGCTTTAGCCTCTAGTTGTGGAGAGTGGAATTGACGGCGCTCTACCTGGTCATTTTCGGAATATCGCTGTTCTTCTCGTTCGTCCTTACCTGGTTCGTTCGCAATCTCGCAATGGGCCGCGGCTGGGTAGCACCCCCGATTCAGAATCGTGATCTACATACGACTCCGTTGCCACGATTGGGCGGCGTCCCCATATTCTTGTCTTTTCTGATCAGCATCGGACTTGTGTGGTTGGCCGGTCCGCATTTTCCGGCATTGGCTGTCGGCCCCTCAATTCAGACCCTTCTGACCATTCTTGCAGCCGGGACATTAGTTTTCCTGGTGGGCATTTACGACGATATCCACTCCGTCGGTCCGTACACGAAGTTTGCGGTTCAAGCTGTTGCTGCCATCATACTGTTTGCTGGCGGTTTGAGGATATTCAACCTGCCACTGTTTTTTGGTGCGCGGGAATTTGCTTGGCCCATCGGACTCCCCATTACCATTCTATGGGTCATTGGGATTACGAATGCCTTCAATCTGTTGGATGGTCTGGACGGGCTGGCCGCCGGTTCTGCGCTGTTTTCGACCTTGGTCGTTTTTGTGGTGGCAGTCTTCAATGGTTCGTCACTCGTGGCGCTTCTGACCATTGCCCTGGCCGGAGCAATCCTGGGTTTTCTGCGTTTCAATTTCAATCCGGCGACGATCTTTCTCGGTGACTCCGGGAGCTTGTTCATCGGATTTATGCTCAGTGCGTTGGCATTGGTGGGCGCTACCGAGAAGGCTCCAACGGCCATTGCGGTCGCGATTCCATTGGTTTCCTTTGGCTTGCCTATACTGGAGACCACGATTTCAGTGATGCGTCGTTTGATTAGCGGCAGGCCTTTGTTCACCGCCGATCGTGAGCACATCCACCACAAGCTCCTGCAGCACGGTATGACGCACAGGCAGGTTGTGATCCTGCTTTACGGAGTTTCCGCAGTCTTTGCCCTCCTAAGCCTGTTCATGCTGTGGCCTTCGGGCAGTTCCCTCGGCCTAGTGCTTGCCGTGGTTGGGACCGGCATCTGGGTCGGAGTACAACACCTCGGCTACTTAGAGTTTGGTGAGTTGACTCGAGTAGCGCAGCGGACCCTCGGACAGCGCCAGATCTTCATCAATGATCTTGCTATTCGCCGGGCCACTGAGGATTTAAAAAGCGCTAGCGATTATGCCCAGGTATGTCGCATCCTGGCGGCCGCTTTTTCGACCAATGATTTTGATGGGTTCGAATTAAGTATCAGGACCGGGGCGGAAGAACCTCCGACTATCGGCGACAAACGCCTGCGGGTGAGATCGGGCGAAGGTTTAAGTTTCGAGTGGAGCAAGCCCGGCGCTCCGAAGTTTCGCAGCGCTTGGGCGGCTTGGAATCTTACGTTGGAGTTGGTGACCACCGCCAATCGATGGCGCGGCTCGATGAAAATCTACCGACTTTATACGGACCGCGGGCTACAGGTGGACACCAACTTTTTGATCTCGGTTTTCCCCGTCGTCCTGGCCGATGCGCTGGATCGTGCTCTCGCCTCTAACGAGGTTGCGTTCCCAGTAGCGACAGGCGATGCGGAGTTTATCGCAGCTGAGGCTAGTTGACATTTTTCGCCCGTCATCGAGCGCATCTTGCTGTATCGTGATTCCGGAATTCGTCCCTCCCCGCACAGTGCCAACGAACGCTCGGAACTCAGGATCAACTGACTGACCTTGATCGAGGCAGGGTTCAGCGGACTAACTGGTACTGTCCTAAAACTAAGTAGTGTCCTAACAGGGCGTTGCTGAGGCTTGGCCGGTGCATTCGTGGAGATCGAAGGCTTTGTAGAAATCCCACGTCGCTTTCTGGGGATCGGCCCGAGCGTCATCCGGTGTCGTGAAAAGGCGTCCACACGCGGTGCAGCGCCCAGACGTGGGAATGCCTTCGCTGTAAGCCATATCGCGCAGCGTTCGGTGCGTCATGTTGTCCTGCTAAAAGAGTGCGCGTTGAAGCGGAAGAACGCCCTGACTTCCTGTTTCCCTAACCTAATGTCTGGGCATTTTTAGGCAAGGGCTCTGATGGCATGAAAGCGTAGTTCCGATCCCAGACCATTACAAGAGCGATCCTAATGGTGCGTTGCTAGGCTTTGCGGAGTTTCGGGGGCGTCTTTCGCTTGGCTTTGAGCTGAGCGTCCGCTGCGAGACTTTCTCTCTCGTACTCTGACATGCTTGCTGGATAGTCCAGAACGCGGGTGTCGGGCGGCTCTGGTTTGGTCTTGCGCGGCATGACGGCCCACGATACTACGAAGATCGTGATTCTGCTGTACGGCAGCGCACTATTAGGACACTACCTACTTCCAACCAACGCAAGTTTAGGACAGTACCGACCAACTCGATTCGCACGTTCCGCGCCCTCTGACGCATATACTTTGTCACTGGATCATCTTGATTCAGCGAAGAAGGCTTGATAGCATTCGGCTGGGAGGCGGGACGCCCCCAGAATCCTTTCGTCACGGGTTGTTTCGGTTGGGTTCTGTAACTACCCTCAACTCCTACCCCCGCGGGACGCTAGCACCTAAGCTTTTCCCATATGTTCTCTTTCCCTGATGTTCGACGGGACGCGGTTAGAAGGTCATCATTGTGAAATTCTAAGGAGAGGGACGATGCGAAGGTACGCATTCCGTTGGGTCTGCCTGGAGGCGGGATTGCTGCTGCTGGGCATTCCGCTTGCGGGGCAGGCAGGTACGGAGAAGACCTCAACGGCTGACCGGAGCAACGTCCCGAGCCACGGACAACCCACCTCGGATACCCACAGGACTGGAGTTCGCGGCACCTGTTGATGCCGGGCACGCGCGTTGAAGATGTAATGGCGGCGGGAGACCACGACCCTCGTTATGTTTACAACATGGTGATGCGGCAAATGGCCATAGAACGCTTCCGCCACAGAGGTCCCCGGCCTCGGCCGGAAAGAATGAACATCGACTGGGCGGTTTCGCTGGAAAACGGGTATGTGCCGCAGAATCAATTTCCGGCGAAATATCAGTTTGATGTGGTCGCGGATAGTTGCAGCTCAGATTACGTTGTGTTTGGGCTGACCGTCACGTCAGGGACGCAGGCCAACCTGGTCGGGATCAACAACCTGTACACGGGAGCGACCCTGTTATGCAATAGCGGGTCGCCCTGGGTGTCGTTCGCCTACAACACGGTGACGCAGTCGGGTGGACAGATCAAAACGTCGCTCACATCGTCGGAAGACGGAACTAAAGTGGCGTTTGTGGAAAGCACCGGCAGTGGTTCGTACTTCCATGTTCTAGTGCTGCCGAGTCCGATTCCAACGCCGCCTTCGCAAGACGGGACGGTTTTGGTCCCGCTGACTCCCACTTCGTGCACCACGCCGACGACCGCGGGCTGCATCACTTCGCTCACCATCGAAACCGCCGCGACCAATTCGAATTCCCTCGCCTTGGGTGGACTACAACACAGATACGGCGTACGTAGGCGCCGACAATGGCTTGCTCTATAAGATCACTCCAGTATTTGGTGGCGGCGCGCCGGCTCTAGTCAGCACCGGGGGCTGGCCGGTTACGGTCTCGACGCAGGCCACCAAGGTGTTGACGGCTCCGGTTGTCGACGACACGGCGGGGCTGATTTTTATTGGAGACGGGGAGGGCTACTTGTACTCGGTCAGCCTGACCAGCCCCGGTGGCACCTACTCGGCGCAGCAAACGATCGGGTGGGCGACGCACGGAGCAGGCACCGGGATTGTGGATCCGCCGATTGCAGTCACCGATCCCGCTAATCCCACAACCGACCAAGTATTCGCTTTTACCGGATGCAGCTATGTGCTGGGCATCGGCGGGGCAATCACCCAGCTTCCAGCAAACTTCACAACCGGTGTACCCACAACAAGCAACACGGTGGATCTGGGATCGGCTACCGGAGGCGGGGATTGCACTGGAAAAAACGTGCACGCAGGAACGTTTGATAACGCTTTCTGGGTCAGCGGCTCGACGTCGGGGCACATGATCGCGTGCGGATTCATGGACAAAGGAGGCGCACCGGCGGATCCGGAGATGTACATGTTTCCCTTTACCGCCGGAGTGCTTAACAATACCACCCCACCCAGTTCCACCTTTCAGATAAACACGTCGAAAGGCGACGAATGTTCGCCGCTGACCGAGTTTTACAACGGCACGACGGACCGGCTATTTTTCGGGGTGGGATCGGGCGACGGATTCCTGGAGAGCTCGACGCTTACACCTTCGTTGACCACGCCGACCTGCACGGGCGCGCCGACATCCAGTTGCGTGACGGCTCCGAAAGCTCTGGGAGGAACCAGCGGGATCGTGATCGACAACCAATTGTCGAACGGTGGGACGAACCTCTACTTCTCGACCATCGCGCCCGGGTCTGTGAACGGGCAGATGTGCAATGTATCGGGCGGAACCGCAAATCCCTATTGTGCCGTGAAGCTGACCCAGTCAGCTTTGCAGTAAGGGCTCTGCGTTTAGAGCAGTCTTTCTTTCGTTGCCGGAGACTTCGTGGTACGTTACCTCACGTTGAACTACGAGATCCCAGTCCACCGCATCCACGTTTGATTGGGATGGGCAACGCTTCCGCGGGCAAGAGCACGACCGGTACACGTGTCCGCGTATATGATTGCCATACCGAATTTCTCGACTGGCCGCCCCAGCTTCGCGCTACAATGTCAGTGCCAAGCTGTAGATTGAGGCTTCCGCCAGTTTGGCATTGTGTTCATAACCAGGCTCGTTTCCCGGGCTTGATATTTCTTCTTAGCAGTGCGCCGCCGACACTGGCACAGGTTGCAGTGAGGCCACTTCAATTCTCCACTCGGAAGGAAAGATGATATGAAGAATCGCATGTTCGTAACGCTGCTCTTTTCCACGGGATTTGGGCTTTCCGCGTTCGCGCAGCAGACCAGCTCAGGTTCAGGCGCGGCGCCGGCAGCCACTGGCCCGGGAGCCTCACAACCTGCCTCCAGTCGGCCTGCTTCCACCCAGGACTTCTGGGACGGCGATGAGCCCGGCTTGGGAGCGCTCCTCTTGCACCCGTTTGCCACCAAGGAGTACGTGCGGCGGCATGTGCAGCCCATCCGGGACCGCATCAACGAACTCGATGAGATCACCGCGGCCAACACCAAAATAACCAGGGACGTGGACGCCCGTGCGCAGCAGGGCATTCAGCTCGCTTCGGCCAAAGTGAACCTAGCCGATGAGCATGCGACAGACGCCGCGAACAAGGCTCAGATGGCGCATCAGACGGCGACCGCCCTTGATACCCGCATCGCCACGGACGAGAGCATGGTCGGGAACATCGATCAGTACAAGTCGGGCGCACAGACCGAAATTCGTTTCCGTCCCGGCCAGAACGTGTTGAGCAAGGAGGCCAAGGATGCGCTCGACCAGATGGCTGCACAACTGAAGAATCAGCGCGGGTACATCATCGAAGTGCAGGGTTTCTCTTCGGGTCAGGGCCAGGCTGCGATCGCCGACTCGCGGAAGAGGGCGGACTCGGTGGTACGTTACTTGGTGATGAACTATGAGATCCCGGCCTATCGCATCTACGTGATTGGGATGGGCAACGCTGCTGGAACCAAAAGCATGACCGGTACACGTGTAGAGATCAGCTTGCTGAAGAACGACCTCGAGCACACTGCCAAACAATGAGGAACGGTCTTTGCAGCCAAATTTTCCCCCCTTCGCGACAAAGCTTTTCGGACGATTTAATTTCAAGGTGTGGACGAGGATCCTTTGGTCGAATCCGACTCATTACCTTTTCTGATTCAGTTGTGCTAGAAATGCCTGCCGCCGCTCGCCGGGCAGGGACGTAACCGATTGATGGAATGCAGCAACATTTCCGCATTCCAATTGTCCATATTTGCCCCGCCACAAAGTTCGTACAGATCATCTCCAGACGGTATGCCTTCCCGTTACCACACAAGCCAATAGCCGGCGAGAATTCCAGAAGTTATTCTGGTGCAAGCAAGTTGGAGTGTATTTGTTTGGATGGCACAAACTCGTTTGCGGAGCGATGCTCGTGATTTTGCCGGCATCGCTGATGGCTCAGGACTCCGCTCGGGCGATGCTCCAAAATGACGGAGGAGTCTTGGTGAATGGGGGTCCCGCGCCCAAATCCTCCGCGATTTTTCTGCACGACCTGGTGCAGACCCAGAAGGGAAATTGGGCGAAAATCGACGCTGACGGTTCCGCGGTCACGGTCCAACCTGACACCATTGTGCGATTCGACGGAGACGAACTCGTCCTCGAACATGGCGGCCTGCAACTGAACACCTCGCGAGGAATGAAAGTGCGCGTGAGCTGCATGACCGTAATTCCCCTGACGCAAGAGTGGACCAGTTTTGACGTGATCGATGTAGATGGAAGTATGACGGTTGTGGCCGACCAGAACGATCTCAAGATCCATTATCAAGGAGCGGCGGCCCGGGAGTCGAAAACGGTAGCATTCTCGGACGTGACCGTACATCAGGGTGCGCGAGTAGCACGTGAGGAACGATGTGGTGCGCAGTCTAAGCCAACCGAGGCAGTAGACGCCGCCAAAGCCACTCTGGACACCCCTTGGGCCATTGGAGTCGGGGCCGCAGCGATCGGCGTACTCACTTGCTGGGCTTTATGCCGCGGGGGCGAGCCCGCCAGCCCTTCCAAACCGTAGCGCCTCGTTCGGCCCAGCGCTTTCATTTGCTGTCCCCGTGCGGTCGAATCGTCCCGTCACCCATCCAAGAAGAAAGAACAATATGCTCGGCCGAAGGCGACCTTCGTCACCCCTGATCAGGCCGAAGCTTGGGTACGGGCCGAAGCAGCCCCAAGAAGTCAGGAGGTCAAGAACTGCTCAGAGCTCATTGCAGAGGCTCGAAAGCGGCAGGAACATGGCCGAGATTGAGCTCCGCGTGGCGGGGCGCTCATCACTTTCCTGATCTCAAGGTTACTCTATATGCTCTCCTGCCCGGACCGCACTCTGCAGCATACGGTGCAGGTCATTCCACGCGCGAGTCAGGGTGATCAGGAATTTGTTGTCGCGCCGGCGGGCTAGCGGTTCCGAGCAAACGCGCGGCCATCACTCACAGAAGGCAGGATCTTCCCGAGAAGCGACACGCATGCTAGCGCGTGCCTACAGCTGTAAGAGGGTAGGGAGGGCTGACGGTTAAAGCTTCGCGCTGACGTAAGAATTGATCTCGCAATTCAAGCAAACTTCTTCAAAGGCGGGTGCTGTCCACTTCATTGTTCTTCCCCCAGTCGCTCCAGGCTTTCTGCCCGGAACGTTTCCTAATTCTAACCCAGCACTATCCCCAAATCAATACCCCAGCCGCAAAAATCCAGCTCGTCTAAACGCCCGTTGGACGGGCATTTCAGGCCATATAACGCATGTGCAAGTTCTTGCACACTGGTAGGCGGCGCGCACACCGCCGGACGTTGCCTACCATTCCCGAATCGCCGACTTTTCCACAACAGGAACCTTTGCGGCCACTGTCTAATCCCGCCATCTCTATTTACCTTGATTCTTCTATTGGTGTTGGCGGGAAAGGCAATCATGTTTCGCAAGACGGTTTATGGCGCCACTTTCAAAGACGTTAATTTCGTTCCTCTTCAATCGGCTGCATTTTGCGTCCAGTGCGAACTGATCAGCACCAACAGCAGGCCTTATTGCCTGGCCTGTGGCAACCCATCGCTGCTCAGCCTTTCCCGTGTTCTGGGCGGAACCCTCCGCCAACAGCAGACCGCTCATCTCATCACCGACTCTGAACTCGACAGTCTGGTCCGCGACTTGCTCCGCACCGTTCCCGATCCCACGGTTATGGACGTTGCGGATCATGACACTCGTATACCCTCGATTGCTCTTCGCAGCCAGCTTCGCGTAGCCAATGCCGCCCATCCCGCCTCCGGTATTCGAATCGTGTATCCCGGAGAAGAGGTCGACATTCGCGCCGCCGAACTCGATCTGGAACCAGCCATCAGCGCCATCACCGAGCGGGCCCAGCATCTTACCGGCGCAACCGGCGCCGCCATCGCCCTGCGCGCTGGCGACGAAATCGTCTGCCGCGCCCGTGCCGGCCGGACTGCCCCCGACTTGGGTGTCCGCTTGCAGACCGATGCCGGCATCTCCGCCGAAGCCGTGCGAACCGGCGAAATCATGCTCTGCCATGACGCCGAGCGCAACCCGCGCGTCGATCTGGCAAGTTGCCGCCGCCTGGGAGTCCGATCAATTCTTGTCTCGCCGTTGCGCTATTATCGTCGGACCTTGGGTGTATTCGAAGTGCTGTCGTCGTCGCCGAGCGCTTTCGACGAACGGGACGTGGCAACCATGCAACTGCTTTCCAGCATGATGGTCGCCGCCATCTCGCGCATTTCCAGCCTGCACCATGCCCGCCTGTCACGGCTAGCCGGCTAAGGGTCAGAGAAGATCATGCGGGGACAGCGCCCTCGGCTGTCCGGTCGAGCGAAGCTCGACTGGCTCTCGTCGGCGTAGGTCTCTCATGGAGAAAGACCCGGTTCTAGTACGCCCAATAAGGCCCGGTGCCGCCGGGCGTGCTCGCCCCATCAATCGCAACGAATACATTCCGGCCGAAAAAGAAGGGAAGCCCCCAATCAAAGTAGAAGGGCGCCGAGTTCGACGATGGGCCACCGAGATCTCCGAGTGCAAAATTGCCTGGGGTCGCAAACAAGGTTTCGGCACTTGTAATGCTGAACTTGACGGCGCCGCTGGCCGCGTTACTCGCTTGATTGGTTGCCGTGAAAGTGTTCCCAGAGCAATAAAATCCCTCATCGGGGCTCCCGCAGTTTGTCAACCCCGTGAGGCTGCTGTCCAGAAAAAAATAACCGTTCGAACCGCTGTCAATGAAACTCCCCGGATAAGATTGGCCGTTGTAAGTGGTCGTGAAGCTTCCCAATGGCGCAGTGTAAACGGTAGCGCCGCCAAGCCCGTTGTTTGACTGCGTTCCGATGCCGAAAACCAGCGAACCGCTCACACTCGCCTCTCCGCCCGAGGAAGCCGCCGGCAGTTCGACGATCACTCCGTTGTTGTCGGCGGCAAATAACGCAACCGGGTTTATGACTTGCTGGCCCAGAGCTTGAGCGATTGGCTGGCAGCCTGAAGACGGGCACTCATAGTATTGGTCGAAGTTCGCAGGGCAGGGGTTGCCGCAATCCTGCGCCGCCAGGCCGACTCCGAGAAGGCCGTTCGCCCCTAGGGTGTCAAGCGTGTCAGCGGACTGGAATCCGGAACTCGAACACCGGCTCGCAACCGGAAAGTCTGTGTCGCTGAGCACCTGGATAGGCACGGAGCTGGCCTTCTCGCCGGCAATCTGTACATCCGCGGTTTGCACCGGACCCCAGGTATAAGAAGCCAGAAACGTAAGACATTCCGCCACCGGATTGCCATCGAAAGCTTTCTGCTGAGGCAGCGAAACCGTAGTCAGCGCGGAAGACAGGATTCTCAGGCCGAAAGAGCCGGTATCGACCAACACGTCGTCAATCGTCTGACAAGTCGATGTTCCCGGAACGCAGACCGTAACGGTAACAAAGGCCGCGTCGGGGTAGTCGCCCAGCGGGCCGCCGTTCACCGAGATCGCTACCACGTTCGTTCCGGACGTCGAAATCACATTAGTGCTGTGACTGCTGCCTCCGCCGCACGCGATAAGAAAGCCGCACATCAGACAAGCCGTTAAAGAAGAAATGAAGATTCGGATATCTCTCATTGGATATCCTCGGCACGGAAACCCGATGGCAACATATCCGGGACATAAGCCCTGCCAGAAAATGTCCCGATGTGTCCACTGATTTGTACAACTAATCTCGGCTGGTCGACCATGACGGATCTGCGTGCCATACGCGCGCCGCTCCGCAACTGCACCGCGGCTCGATACGGCTCGAAATAGCCGCCCAACAGTTGCCGCAAGTCTGGCAGCCGCGGCCCGTTCCAGGCTACGGCAAATACCTTCCCCTCAGGCGAGAGATACTCCCTCACCACCGTGCCGGTGGCAGCTTGAATCTCATGCAACGTATAGGACTCGACCGCCTTGGTTGTTCGGCTTCCTTGCAAGTGGAGCTGATCTGCTTGGATCGAGGCCGTGTCTCCACCCAAAGACGCCCACGCTGGGAAAACCATGGCTATGGCGACGACAAGGACAAAGACGAGAGCCGCACATGCCTTCACCAGCCTGCACTTGATGAAACGCCGCTGTGACATGAATGTACCTCTGATTTCCGGGTGGCTTGAGCAGTTAGATTCGATATTCATTCGGTGGGGTTGCTAGGAATGTCGGAGAGTTCGTGCCCTTCTTTCTACTTACTTTTCCGTGAATTCGGGTTAAGATGTCACTCAAGACTTCGACTCGGTTTCCCCAATGTCGGCCACTGTTAAGGCTTCTCGACCCGCTTCTCTCAACCGCCGCCGTCGCGTGCGCCAGAAGGTGCATGCGCCCGCCTATGCGACTTTCAGCGACGCGTCCAAGAGCGGGATGCTCGACCTCAACGAGATACTCGACATCAGTGAAGTCGGCGTCGCGGTGCAGTGCGCAGCGCCATTGGAAGTTGACAAACAGCTGGAGTTGTCTCTTGATCTGGCGGAAGCCAGTGGACCGATTTCCGCCACTGCAAGAGTAGTTTGGTCAGACGCGGCCGGACGTGTCGGGCTCGGTCTTGCGCCTCTACCGGGTTCCGAACTGCGACGCTTGCGCGAGTGGTTATTCCTGAATGCGATGGCTGGGGCTGCCAACGCCGCATCCTCCGCGACGCTCCCTTCAGCCGAGCCTCAGCATTCCGTACCCCGCCCGAACTATACCGACACGCTCACCGCCGCTTCCGCGGTACAGAGAGAAGCCGAGTCCCTGGGATCCGATCTCGAAGCGGTTCTGTCCCTGGTGGCTTCCCGGTCTCAGTCCCTGCTTAGGGCTTCCGGCGCGGCGATTGCCCTCTCTGGAGAAGATGCAGCGACAATGATCTCTGACACAATGACCTGTCGGGCTAGCGCCGGCCCCAGCGCCCCGCCCGTAGGCGCAATCTTGCAAGTGGGATCGGGCTTTTCCGGCGAATGCGTGCGCGCCGGAAGCATGTTGCGCTGCGACGACGCCGAAACCGACGACCGCGTGGATCGCGAAAGTTGTCGCGCTTTCGGCATTCGCTCCATACTCGCCGCTCCGGTACGCTCGCACGAAAAGGTGATCGGCCTGCTCGAAGTGTTTTCCGCTCAGCCCACCGCATTTGATGAGAATGACAGCATTGTGCTGCAGCGCTTCGCGGCGACGATTTTTGCTGCGGTCAACCGTGCCGCGCAGGCACCAGATCCCCCCGCTCCACCTCCGCCTTCTCCAAAGCCTTTTGTCGCTCCGCCTGGCAGCGTTCTCTTTGCTCACGACCCCGAAGAAAGTAGAGACAGACAGAAGGAATATTCCGCAGGCAAGAATGAAGAGGAAGGCAAGGTTGCCACGATCAGGCTGTCTCGCACTCACCTGTATCTGCTGGTCTTTGCCGCTGCCACCATCGCTCTGGCACTCGGCTTCATTCTCGCTCCGTGGATTCAGCAAAAGCTGCTGGCGCGCCACCGCAACGGCGAACAAACCGTTCTGGCGTCGTCCCAATCGCCAGTCGAAGTCTCGAAATCACCCCCCGCGCAGCCCTTAGTGGATTCTGCCAACCTCGAACAACTCCGCGCGTTAGCTGGGCGAGGCGATCCCACCGCCGAAAATGCTCTTGGCCTTCTCTACGCCCAGGGCGATGAAAAACAGGCAATCAAACCCGACGACCGTGAGGCCGCCAGTTGGTTCACCAAGGCTGCCGAGCATGGCAACGTGTCCGCTCAATACAAGTTGGGCCTGCTCTACTGGGGTGGGCATCACGGCTTGCCGAAGGATGCGAACAAAGCATATTTCTGGACGGTGCTGGCCCGCGCCGGCGGCCAGGAAAGCAGCAAGGATCTCGCCAAAGTCCTCGCCAACGGAATGACCCGTGCCCAGGCCGCGGCCATCGAACAGCAAGCCGAGATCTGGTACCGGCAGTACGAGTCGCGCGCCAAGCCAAGTCCCGCCCACTAACGACGATGCTCATGTGGGGACAGCCGCCTCGGCTGTCCGGTCGGGCGAAGCGAGACCAGATCTTCGTCAACGCGCCGAAGAACTGAGAGACCACGGAAGCCGGAAGCCCTCTCTACTCCCCAGCGTTAGAATAGAAGCAGAGGTCCTCCGTGCCCACTCTCCGCACCGTTCTCGACGAGCGAGTTAGCCAAGCCGACCCCGCTCTCTACGAGAAACTCGAGAACAACCGCGTGCGCTGCTTCGCCTGCGGACATTGTTGCCCCATCCCCGAAGGCCAGCCCGGCGTCTGCAAGGTCCGCTACAATCGCGGCGGCACGCTCTACGTCCCCTGGGGATACACTGCCGGAACTCAGTGCGACCCGGTCGAAAAGAAACCGTTCTTTCACGCACATCCAGGCGCCCTGGCCTACAGCTTCGGCATGCTGGGTTGCGATCTGCACTGCGCCTATTGCCAGAACTGGGTTACATCGCAGGCTCTGCGCGATCCCAGCGCCGTCTCGCCTCCACTCCAGGCCTCACCCGAGCGTTTGGTGCAAGACGGGCTCGCGCAAGGCGCGAAAATCCTGGTCAGCACCTACAACGAGCCGCTAATCACCAGCGAATGGGCGGTAGCCGTCTTCAAACAAGCCAAAGCCGCCTCGCTCATCACCGGCTTCGTTTCCAACGGCAACGGCACTCCTCAAGTTCTCGAATATCTGCGCCCCTGGCTCGATCTCTACAAAGTCGATCTCAAAAGCTTTGACGACCGCCACTACCACGAACTCGGTGGCCGCATCGGCCCCATTCTCGACAGCATTCGCCGCATCCATCAGATGGGACTTTGGCTCGAGATCGTCACGCTTCTAATCCCCGGCTTCAACGACGATCCCCACGAACTCCGCCGTCTAACCGAATTCCTCGCCAATATCTCGCCCGACATCCCGTGGCACGTAACCGCCTTTCACGGCGATTACAAAATGACCAACCCACGCGACACGAACTCCGAAGACCTGCTGCGCGCCGCCGAAATCGGCCGCCAATCCGGACTGCGCTACGTCTACGCCGGCAATCTCCCGGGCATGGTCGGCGAATGGGAAAACACGCGCTGTCCCCAGTGCAATGAAACGTTAATCAAGCGCCACGGCTACCTGATCAAAAACTACCGGCTAACCCCGGACGGCCATTGCCCCAACTGCTCCACCGCGATTCCCGGCCGCTGGTCCGCCCGCTTCGAAGGCCAGATCACCTCCCACCCTTTCTCACCGCGCAAGAGCACTCAAGATTTTGTTCGCATTTCCTAAAGTATTCGGACTCCGGTTCGTCTAAATGTGGGGACAGCCGCCCTCGGCTGTCCGTCGAGCGAAGCTCGACGGCTTCATCGCCTGGCAATCTGAAACACTGAGATGACTTCTGGTTCTCTCTTCGCAACAGGTAGGTTAGAATCAAGGACTCTTACGCAGTGCGTTCATGCGAAAAACAAAAACCCTTAGTTCGTGTCTAGCATTTCTATTGCTGCTGGCAGCCTGCTCTCCCCGCGACTTCCTCACCCGCCGTCTAGCCGCCGATCTGATCGAGGGTGCCGTCGCCTTCCGCACCGAGCAGCATTTTCAGTTGCGCACCGGCGTCCTCTCCAACCAGGACTACCTCCAGCCCGACTACATCGAACTGCAGCATCGCGGCTGGATTTCCGGCACCAAAGCCGCCTGCCCTAAAACAGTGGCCCCGCCCCCGTGCTGGGATGTAATGCTCACACCGTACGGCGTAGATACGTTTCAAGGTCTAATCGCTCCCGACGACGCCGAAAAACAATCCTTCAGCATCCCCGCCGCAAAACGCGAACTGGTAGCCATCACCGGCATCGCCCAACAGGGCAGCGTAGCCGACGTAGAATTTACCTGGCGATGGACTCCTATCAACGAAGTCGGCGCAGCCCTCTATTCCAGCACCGTCCACTACCGCTCCACCGCAACGTTTCGCCAGTACGACGACGGCTGGCGCCTCACGCAAACCGCCCCCCATCCCAGCCAGCCTCTAGACGAAGCCCTCAAGAACGCCGCACCTGCGCAGCAAGAAAACCATTCCAGCTCGAAACTGGGAAATTGAGGATTGTGCGCCGGCGAATTGCGATGTCCGTGCGTGGCTAAAACTTCCTTCGACTCCTTCCGATATCTAACTGCTTGTTGCCCACAAGCGGGCGCCTCGGATAAGTTCCCGGTTGCCGGCGCTCCGCCCGAAATCGCGTTGACGGCCGCCAAATGATCCAAGCCGCGAGGGTCCTATCGTCATGCCAGGCAAGCTCTCTAGTCATGAAGTAGTTTCCCAAAGGACCACAGGACCGTGGGATTGGCTGTCTGTGGAAGTCGACGCTGACCGTTACCTCCGTCCCGTCTCGCTGACTTCGCCGCCCGTCGTTGACTGTTCCGTCGCCAAAGATCTGCCACGATCTCCCCGTGGAAGGCACCCGGGGGAATCGACTCTCCCTGAAGCATCAAAGTCCGGCCGTCGAGCGTGCCAAGCCTATCTGTTTCGTTTGTCCGCTCTTTCGTCGGTTGGACTCAATGAAGGCGCCGACACTCTTCGCCGGCATGGGTTCCGCAAACAAGTATCCCTGGGCTGACCCACAACCAGCCAACGCCAAGAGCTGGCGTTGCTCAATCGTTTCCACCCCTTCAGCGACCACCTTAAGATCTAAATTACGCGCCAGACCGACAATTGTCTTAACAATGGCATAGTTTTCGGCATCCATCGTCTTAACGAACGACTGATCGATTTTCAGAGTGTCGACTGGAAAACGACGGAGATAGCTCAGAGAGGAATATCCGGTGCCAAAATCGTCGATACTCAGCTTCACTCCTAAAGTACGTAGCTGCGCCATTGTTTGGCCGGTCGCCGCAACGTCGTTCATGGCCAAGCTCTCGGTGAGCTCGATGGTTATGCACCCCGGATCAACAGCACTTTCTTCAAGTGCATCTTTGACGTGTCCAATGAAACCAGCGTGAGAGAAATGTTTAGAACTGATGTTGATGCCGACATATAATGGTGGGTCAGTAGGATAGCGTTTTCGCCAACTCGCCGCCTCTAAACACGCCATCTTTAAAACCCAAACACTAATAGGAACAATCAGGCCGCACTGTTCCGCTACCGGGACAAAAGTGCTTGGTGGAATCGAATTCGATCCCGAGGGCTCCCACCGCAAGAGTGCCTCGAAGCCCTGTACCGCCCCCGTATCTACCGCGACGATTGGCTGGTAGTGAAGTGTCAGTTCTTCATGCTGGAGAGCAGATCTCAGCTTGGCTTCCAGAAGAAGTAGACTCATGACTTGCTCGTGCATCGTGCGGTCAAAGAGCTCACTGCAAGCCTTGCCTTGGTCTTTCGCGCGATACATTGCGATATCGGCATTCTGAAGCACCGCCTCCGCAGATGTCTCTGGTGATGTCAGCGCGATGCCAATTGACGCGCTCTTGAAGATCTCAACTCCCTCCAGCAGGAACGGCTGTGTAAATGAAGACTGGATTCTCTCGGCTACACGGATGGGATCGCTCGGGTCCGTAACGTCTTCCACTAGAACCGTAAACTCATCTCCACCCATCCTAGCTATTGTGCCGTCGCTGCGCATGCATGCGCGTAATCTGTTGCTCACTTCTTTGATTAGAACGTCCCCGGTTGCGTGGCCATAGCAGTCATTGACGACCTTGAAGTCGTCGATGTCAATGAAAAGAACGGCAGCGGACGGGTGGGGGTGCCTTTTCATCCGATCCACGACACTTTGCAAACGTCCCAGAAACAAGGCGCGGTTTGGAAGGCCGGTTAGCGCATCGTGGGTGGCGTTAAAAAGCAATTTCTCCTGTGCATGTTTTCGTTCTGTTATATCTCGGGCATTGTAGACAATGCCGCCGATATTCTTGTGCTGAATCAAGTTTCGAACAACACACTCGAAATGGAGCCACCTTCCGTCTGCATGTCGTAGCCGGAACTCATCGATCGGATTCTGGCCATAAATTACAGATCGCTGCCCCGTGCTCATGGTCTTCGCAAAATCGTCCGGATGCACTAGGTCGATCACGTTCGTTCCTACGAGAGTATGTCCATGCACCGCGAGAACTGTATGAACGGAAGGACTAGCGTACTTGATTTGGCCAGAGGGATCGGCGATAAGAATGATGTCGGTAGACTGCTCGGTGAGAGCGCGGAAGCGCTCTTCGCTCTCGCGGAGAGCATTGCGTTCGGTTTCTTCCAACTGGCCGATGTGCTCTTGTCTCTGGAGCCGGAGAAAAAGTATCAGGATGGCGGTCGCTGCCAATATTGCGGCTGCTAGCAATTCGTTTCTAGCTCTCAGGGCAACACCTTGGGCCCATTTATCCTCGGCTTCAATGGCAATCTGCACTTGGTGCTGCATCAGATCGAACTGGGGGCTGACCTCCTGGAAATCGACCTGCTTTGCCTCGTCAAAGTCCCCAATTTGTATCAGGATCCACTGCCGGCCGGCCGACATAACGTAGCTGTCCAACAAGGGCCAGACCTTCTCTAGGGCAGGGCTGTGATAAGCGTGAAGGTGTGCCGCCAGGACTGCTTGAGGCAGTGCCTGCCTTGCCGCCCTCATCTCGGTTTCTGCTCCGGAGGTCAGGTTCTGCTCTTTCAAGGCTGTCAACGTAAGATTGTTGATCTTTCGCGTAAGAACTGCAATTTGATTGAGAGTTACTTGGGCAGAATGGGCTTCACCGACCTGATTTCTTTGAAACCAAGAGCCAGCAGCCAAGACGGCGATGGCCGTCGCGAGAAAACCAAATACAAAAGCCAATTTCGGACGTGCTGCTAGACTCGCACATCGAGAGTGGAAGATTCTCCCCGTAGCCCGGACCATTTTGATCATGAAGAACCGACCAAATCTCTTCGCAAGCGCGAGCAAGAATGCGTAGTCGGGAGGATCGGCTGATCCGCCTTACAGCAAGCGCCACATACTACTATCGAGGATCGGGTTCGGTTCTGGCACGTACAGATCGGCACGCCACATTACGAAAGTGCTAGCAGTCTTGAGGTCGGGATGTCACGCCGTGACCGTTTGTGACGAATGGGATTTTTAACCCGGAGGAGAGAGGATGGAAAACAACAGAGTGGTCGCTTCTGACCATACACGCTCGCAACTACTTCGCGGCGCTAGCCACCTTGACGCCACGCGAGCCAGCCGCATACCGCGCAATGCCCTTATATAGCGCTTCCGCGATCTGCTCGCGGTAGCCGTCGCTGCGCAGCTTCTGCTCGTCGGCGGGACTGCTGACGAACGAAACTTCGGCCAGAATTCCCGGCATCGCGGTTTCCGTGAGCACGATGTAAGAAGCTTCTTTCACGCCGCGGTCGCGCAGTCCGGGATTTTCCGCCGACAAGGTTCCGTAGAGCGAGCGTTGCACGCTGGCCGCCAGCCGCCGCGACTGTTCAATCTTTTCGTGGAGTTCGGCTGCCGACAGCGCCGCCGCACTCGCGTTCTTACCATGATCTGCATTACTACGATCTGCATCCCGAGTCTCAACGTCCTTGTCCTTGGCGTTGGGCGCCGAGAAGAAGTTCGTGTAATAAGTTTCCACGCCGCGCGCCGAAGGCAAGTCGCTGTAGTTGGCGTGCACTGAGATAAACAGATCGGCCTGCGACTGATTCGCCATCCCAGCCCGTTGGTCGAGAGGAATGTAATTGTCATTGTTCCGCGTCAGAATCACGTCCGCGCCGAGCCGGCTCTCGAGCAGCTTGCCCAGTCGCTGCGCAATCTCAAGCACCACATCTTTTTCCAACAATCCACGCTTGCCCACGGTTCCCAGATCCCAGCCGCCGTGACCCGCGTCCACCACGATGCGCATCTTCGTCCTAGGCATTCGCGCCCGCAGTTGCAAGTCTTCGCGCGTCGGCGGAGGAATCACGATGGCCAGCTTCTCTTGCTGAGCGTTCGCGGCTCCCGGGAAAAGGTTCACCTGAGCTTTGGGTTCCGCGCCCGCCTTTCTAACCTGCACCACGAGACGATAAGGATTTGGCTCCAGGCCGACGGAAAAACCCGGTTTGCCCTTCGTCTCCAGCACCACGCGCGTCATACCCGAGACTGGCTGCGATACGCGAATCCGCACCAGCAGCGCGTCGCCGACGTCGATGGGCTTGCCTTCAAGGTCAGGAGCCAGCAAAGTATCGTGCAGATCGAAATAAATGCGATCGGGAGAGGCCAGGCGATGCGCCTCATACTGCACCTGATCTTCCAGGTCGAGCACAACTGTGCTGGAATCGTCAGAAGACCAATGCCGGATTCCGGAGATGCGAGGCAGCTTCGTCCTTTCCTGCGGCGCGACGCTTTGACTGACGCTTTCAGCCGAACTCGTTTGCCCGTTCAGGTTCGAGCTCGGCAAGGTGACCGAAGATGAGTTCACTGACGATGAGTTCACTGACGACGGAACCGAAGATGTTGCCGCCGATAGCGGCGGTTGCTTCGTCACGGCTACCGGCTTTGTGATTTTCTGCTCGGGCTGCACCAAAACTTTGCCGAGTTGCGCATTCTTCAACTTCCACCAAAGGCCTCCGGCAAGTAATGCACAGACCACTACCAGCACCAACACCAGCACGATCCCTGGATGGTGAGCTGCGGAATGCTCAGGCTCGCGCGCGGATTCGAGGGCAATCGCGTCTTCGGTTGCATTCTCCGGTTCGGTTTCCAGGACCGTTGCAGGCGAAGGCAGGAGCGCCGGCTCACCGATTGCCGGAGCAAGAGCAACAACTGGCGCTGCGACTTGCACAGACGCAGCTTCCGTTTCCGCTTCGACTTTAACTTGCGGTATCTGTTCAACCGCGGAGGAGACTCCCTCCGAAGAAGCTTCTTCAAGCGGCAGAACGCCTTGCATGGAAAGCGCGGGCGCAGCCAACTCGGCCTCCGCCACTTGCGCCGATTCCGCGAACCGCTCTTCGTCCTCTGGTTTGAGGGCTGCGAGAATCAACTCCGCCAGCAGTTCCAGGCTGGCCACGTCGCTGTCGTTGAAGCCAAACGGCTCCGCCGAGAACGCTTCCAGCAGTCCGATCACGCGACGGCGCCCGCAGAGCGGTACCGCCACCATGGACCGCGCGCCCAGTTGCCGGCACGCGTACAGGTTTACGCGATCGTCGGTCTCGGTGTCGTCACAGCGGATAATCTGTGCGGTGCGGAAGCATGCGCCGGAGAAAGCAGAGTCGCGCTGGATGCGCTGGCCCACGTCGGGCTTGATGGCACCGGCTGAAGCGCGCAAAACAATCTCGTTGTTCTCCGCCAGGGCGATTCCCAATCCATCGGCTCCGGTGATGGCAATGGCTCGTTCGGCAACTAACTGCAGCACTTCGTCCAGAACGAACTGCTCTCTGGTCTCGAACTCAGTCGCACGCGCAAGCGTTTCAAATCCATTGCGCCGCGACGCCAGCGCCCGCCGTTGCCGCACCTGCTGATGCATCGCGGAGAATGCCAAAAGTGCCTGCAGGGCATCGCCTCCAGAAGGCCGCAACTCCCGAGTCTCAGAAGAAGTCGCTGCATGGAAAACGCCTTCATAAGAAACGCCTTGCCCCGGCACAAACGCACCTCGCTCTACCGGCCACGACGGCAGTCGCGCCGCAGTGAGGCCTGCGCCAA
Source organism: uncultured Acidobacteriaceae bacterium (assembly GCA_963850165.1). Lineage (GTDB taxonomy): Bacteria > Acidobacteriota > Terriglobia > Terriglobales > Acidobacteriaceae > Sulfotelmatobacter. The sequence goes on from CAWKKK010000005.1 coordinate 81,640, forward strand.
CTTCGATGGTCGGTTTAGTGGGAGTCGTTGCCATTCAATTTCTAACCATTTATTCCTAACCAGCCAATCTCGTTACTGCGAGTGTGGCACGCCGAAAACGTCTGTCAATTAACTACTTAGCGTAGCTGAGTCGGCTTTGCCCACGCGCCCTAATGCAGGTCCATCGCGCTCGGGTTTTGTGCCGGGTTTAATAGTAAGTTAACGGGGTTTTGCGCTGGTTGCAATGATCCTGCACTGTCCTTTCGGCCATGGCCTTTGGTAAGTGGCATGTCCCGGTTTTCCAACTTCAGGACACGCTGCCGGTTTGCGCCAGCGGCTTCGCGAACCAGCGTAGAATCCTTGACGCTTCAAGATTGAAGGTTTCAGAAATTTATCCTCAGCCACCGAGGCCGATCATGCCGCACCTCGTTCTCACGGATTGCCGAGCCCCACCGCTTGCGCGTTGGTTGTGATTGCCATGCTGGCGATGATCGTGATCCCCGCCGCCATTACGCTGCACACCGTTCGCTCCCCAGCCCGACTCGCGCCCACCAGCCAGAACCCCACACCGTACGGGTACACATGGAGTCTGCTGCTGTTCATCGTCCCCATCATCGTGATCGCGGTCTGGTTGTTGCCGAGCGAGGAATTGAAAATCCCGAAGCGCGGGTTTTGGTGGACCATCGCCATCCTCGTCCCGCTGGGCTGCTTGCTCGATGTCGTTTTCGCACAGTGGTTCTTCTGCTATCCCAACGCTGGAGCGACGCTGGGAATTCGCGCTCCCGCGTTCGGCAGGCCTGTTCCGATCGAAGAATACATTTTCTATCTGACTGGCTTTCTCGCGGTTCTTCTTCTTTACGTATGGCTCGGAGAATTCTGGCTGGCGGCGTACAACGTGGCTGACTATCCTGGCGAGGCCAGGAGGATGCGGCGGCTTCTGCAATTTCATTTCACCTCGCTGATGCTGGCCGTGGTCTTGATTGGGGCTGCATGGCTTTACAAAAAGCATTTCGCCCTGCCCAAAGACCAGGCGGGCTTTCCCGGCTATTTCACCGTGCTGGTTGTGGGAGCCCTGCTTCCAGCCGTGAGTTTTTTCCCGGTGGCGCGGCGCTTCATCAACTGGCGGGCCCTCAGCCTCACGCTATTCTTTATGCTGCTGGTCAGCCTGCTGTGGGAGGCGACTCTGGCCGTTCCCTACAACTGGTGGAACTTCCAGCACCGGCAGATGATCGGTCTTTTTATCGGCGCGTGGTCGCGACTGCCCATTGAGGAAGTTTTTGTCTGGATTGCCGTTACCTACGCCACCGCGATTGTTTTTGAAGTCGTGAAGGTTTTGCTGGCATCGGAACGGTCGGTGCGCGATACCTTGCTAGGTGACAAGCAAGGCTCTTGATCAGCATTCTGGTAAATCAGCGCTCTGGTAACATCGGGGTTCTTGCACCGTCTATAGAACGTCTCCGTACGCCACGGTTCCAAGGGGAAAAGACTCTATGCGCTCCGAGCTGACTAAGACCGCTCGCTCCCGGTTGTTTGTGCTCGTCATCAGTCTCACCTATGTCGTCCCCTCCGCACAAGCTCAAGCCGCTGGCGTGCCGGACAAGACCAATGCGGTCACCCCGCTGGAGCAGCGCATCGCGAGGGTTGAGAACAACTTTCCTGCCATCTCCCTGAGCGAAAATGAACCGACGCTGCAGGTCAATCTGCAGAAGCTAATGGAAGTCTACAAAGTCCCCGGACTCAGCGTTGCAGTCATCGACAATTTCAAAATAGTCTGGGCCAAGGGCTATGGCGTTACCGAAGCTGGCACAGCTACGCCGGTGACCACCAAAACTCTCTTCCAGGCCGGTTCGATCAGCAAGCCGGTTGCCGCGACCGGCGCCCTCTACCTGGTAGAGCACGGCAAGCTATCGCTCGATGAGGACGTCAATCGCAAGCTCACTAGCTGGAAAGTTCCAGAGAATGAATTTACGAAGGACCAGAAGGTCACCCTGCGCCGCCTCATGAGCCACAGTGCCGGCCTCACCGTCCACGGCTTTCCTGGCTACGCCGTGGATGAGCCCATTCCGACGCTGATACAAATCTTCAATGGCGAGAAACCAGCGAATACCGCGCCCATCCGCGTGGATATCGTCCCGGGCACAAAGTCTGTTTATTCCGGCGGCGGAATCACCATCGAGCAGCAAATGGTCATGGACGTAACCGGCGAACCCTTCCCGAAGTTCATGCGCGAAACCGTCCTCGACAAAATTGGAATGCGCGACAGCACCTATGAACAGCCGCTTCCAGCGGTCCGCGCGGCTGTGGCAGCTTCCGGAACCCATGCCGACGGAAAAGTTGTTCGCGGGAAATGGCACGTCTATCCTGAGATGGCCGCTGCCGGCCTGTGGACCACACCCTCTGACCTGGCCCGGTTCGCGATTGAAATCGCGCTGTCCAAACAGGGCAAGGCGAACCACGTCCTGTCTGAGACCATGGCGCAGCAGATGCTCACGCCGCAGATTGACAACGTGGGCCTGGGGTTCTTCCTGGGCGGCAAGTACAATCTCAGCCAATTTGGACACAATGGCGCCGACGACGGCTTTCAAGCCGTTCTCACCATGTTCAGCGACTCTGGGCGCGGGGTCGTAGTGATGGCCAATTCCGATAACGGGGTTACCGTAGGAAACTATTTCATCAAGAGCGTTGCCAGGGAATGTGCGTGGAACAACACTCCCGAGAAGGAACCCGCCGCGGACGTCCTGATGCTCGTTGCGGACTTGCGAGGCACGGCGGCCGCGATGCAAAAGTATTCGGAGATCCAGAAATCGGGTTCTTCGGAATATGAATTGGATGAGGGTACCCTGAATCAGCTGGGCTATCACCTGCTCCAGTCCGACAGGAGGGAAGACGCTGTCCAGGTTTTCAAGCGCAATGTCGAGGATTACCCCAAGGCCTGGAACCCGTATGACAGCCTGGGAGAAGCTTATGCGGCTACGGGGGAAAAAGATCTCGCCATGCAGAACTATGAGAAATCGATCGAACTGAATCCCAAGAATCAGAATGGGATCGACAGGCTGAAAAAACTAAAAGAGCAGAAATAGCAGGATTGTCATTCTCCCCGAACCAGCCGAGATACTGCCGGCCCTCGTCTGCCAGAAACTAGAATTTAACCAAACGGGCCCTGTTCGAACATTCCTGGGGAGAGTATGCAGGCAGTCTCTTTTCCCGCGCGGCACGCACGCGCTCAGTACCGGCATGAGCTGCGCACGCTGACCTACGTCACACTGGACGATGCCAACGGCGGAATCATCCGCAACCTGAATCACGAGGGTGTGGCAGTACAGGCGGTCGCTGCATTGCGCCCGCAGCAGCGCGTCCGCCTGCGCTTCGAGTTGAGATTCCCACGCTTGCGCGTGGAAGCGGGTGGTCAGGTCAGTTGGGCCAGCTCCTCGGGACAGTGCGGCATTCGTTTCGTGGACTTGCCCGCGCGCAGCCGTCGTCAGATCGACGAGTGGATCTTCTCCAACCTTCTGGATGCCATGGCCCGCGAGGCCGCCCATCCCCGCTCCATCTTCGGGGCTTCTGTGGTGTCGATTGCTCGTCAAGGAAATGCTCGTGGAGAGAAAGCTCGCGAAGAAAATGTTTGCGAACAGGACGCCGCTGAGGTAGACGACGGGCTGACGCTGTCTGCTGCGCCGCGCCCGGCGATCCGGCTCGAGCCAGGCGTTACCGGGCAGCCGATGCCGTCATTTCTGCATCGCGGAGAAGGTCATGCAGATTCTCCCGACGGCCCGTATGCGCAATTGAACTGGCTCTCGCGGCCGCTCTCCGGGCGCACCCTGGCTTGGTTGGTGGATAGTCTGGTGGTGACCGCAGCTCTGCTGATGTTCGCCCTGATTTTTCTCTCCATCGCTCACGAACTTCCGCCCTGGCCGGTGACTCTAGGGACCGCCTCGGCGGCCGTGGTTTTCGTCGCCGCAGCCTACTGGGCCGTATTTGCCGTATTCAGAAGACCAAGCCTGGGCGCACGTGTGGAGCAGGCAGCCAGCACCGAAGAGAAAGAAGAAGGCGAAGAGGCAGTGCGGATTCGGTAGGTGGGCAGCTCTCAGTTTCTAGTTTCCGGTTTCTAGTTTCTAGTTTCCAGACTTCCGGGTCGAAACTTGGCGCCAGCTGAGAACTGAGAACCGTTCTCCGCTAGTTTGCAAAATACTGCTGCGCCAGCCACAGCCGCAACGTTTGTTTCGTCTGCGACGTCATATTCACGAAGCGGATGCCTATGTTTCCGCGTTTATCTGACCATGCCACTTCCACCTGAGCCTTCACTCCGCATTTTGTTCCGGGCAGATCGAAGGCCACACGCGACGCCTCGCTCGCATCGAATCCATTTTCGACGCGAACCTGCAGCCCTCCCTGGCTTAAATTGATGAGCTGCCCTCCCGCCCGCTTCTGCTTGCGGCCAGTGAGTGTTACGGGCGCTTCCAGCCCGGCGCGGTGATAGCGCAAGCGTCCGTCAAGAATCATGTTGCGCGCGGCAGAGAGGGTGCGCACGGCTTGCTCCACGGAAATCGGCTTGTCGAAGGCATACATCGCGCCGGTTCCCTCCATGTCGTGCCGACCCTGCGAACTGCCCATGATCACCAGCGGCACTGTGCTTGCGCGCGGAGCCTCCCTTTGCAGTTCGCGAAAGAACTGACCCGTGCCATTCAGGTCACAGTCAACAATCAGGGCATCGACTTTGGATTTCGAGAGCCGCGCCAGGGCGCGTTGCGGTTCGTTCTCGACGGCAACATCCATGTGCAGGCCACCAAGAATACATTCCAGAACACTGACTTCCTGCCAATCCCGCGATACCACCATCGATGAGAGTGTCATAACCTCACTCTACCCACAGCGGTAATCCCGACGTAGATCACTAACGTAACGCGGGCTTCGGCCTTCGGCTTTCGGGCGTCAGCCTTTCAGGGAAGATACTCCAGCCAGATGCGGGAGTGCTTTGCCGACGACCAAAGCTCGATGGTGGGTGTTACTGGCTCTTTCGCAAGAGACTGAAAAATTCTTCCCGGCCCATGACGTGCCGGTTCTCAAAGAAGTTCAGGATTGCCTGCAGGGTTGCGGCCGGATTGGTTACGCCTGGCAAAGCGTCTGATTGGGGAATCGAGGGCGCGCGGGCGGCAACGCGCGGGCCGATCGCTGAAGAGCCCGAGATCGAGCCCACCATTCCGCGCAATTGCTCGCGATTTCTTTCCGATACCTTGATGAAACGGATTCCCATTCCAAGGCTAGGGTAGGTCACGCGCACTTCTCCCGAGGCCTCGACCCGGAAACCGTTAAGTTCGAGGGTTAGGCCGAGCATGGTGCCACGCGCAGCGGGGTCGCTGCCTCCACGTAGCAACCATGCATGCTGATATCGGCGAAGGTCGCCCAGGTCGGTGCCGCGCCGTTTTCCTGTATGTGCGCGCTTCCTTTGCACCGGTAGCGAGGGCTTTTGCGCTTATCCACGCTGGAGGCGCTTGCTCGATTCGACGGCGCAAAGTCGCCAGCTCGAGTTTCAACGGGATGCGAGGCTTCGGGCGCACGCGCCGTCGCCGTGCCGGCAGCCTGGGGCGAGCCTGATTTCTTCAAGGCGGAGAGATAGGCTGCGCCGTCGCTGGTTTCATCGAACGCCATAGCAGTGGATTCGGTCTTGCGCTTCTTGGGCTCCCTTGAAAGTGCTTCCGGCTTAGTCGCGCCGGGAGTTTCTCTTCCTAACTCTACGGAGCTTTCCGGCGAAACACTTAGCGGAAGCGAAAGCTGGTTGGGACGAAGGGAGCTGACAGTTTCCGAATTGGGAGAAGTTCAGGATTGGAATGCGGCTGCGGGGAATTCGCCTGCCGACTGCCGGATTCTCTTCCACACCTCGTCCCGGCCGGCTCCGGTTTTGGCCGAGAAGGGAATCACGGTCGCGGTTGGATATGCCTCGGCCAAGGCCTTCAGCGCGTTGCGTAGTTGATTGTTCGAGAGGCGGTCGCTCTTGGTTGCGATCAGCAAAAAATCGCGGCCCGAGGAATTCAGAAAACTTAGGAGTTGGCGGTCGCTATCTTGCGGAGGAACGTTCACATCCACCAACGCAAGACACAAGGCCAGCGTGGGACGGTCGTTGAGGTAAGGCTCGATGAACTTGGGCCACTCCGCGGAAATCTCACGCGAGAGCTTGGCGTAGCCGTAGCCGGGCAGGTCGGCGAAGATGACCTCCGGACGTGGCTTTCCCGGCCAGCGCACTTCGAAGAAGTTGATGCTGCGGGTGCGCCCCGGCGTGGAACTGGTGCGGGCGAGCTTGGTATCCACCAGAGTGTTGATCACGCTGGACTTGCCTACGTTCGAGCGGCCGAGGAATGCGACTTCGGGCAGAGTGGGAGCAGGGAAGTGCGCGGCGTCGGTGGCCGATAACATGAATCGCGCCAGAACCCTCACGAGCAGTTCTCAGTTCTCAGTTCTCGGTTCTCAGTTGTCATGCTCCAGTTTGCAATGGGGCGGGGAAGGTTGGCAAGCTGACAAACGGTGTAATCAACTCTTGCGAAACTGCTTGCTCAACGTGAGCGCCTGGTGTTGGTAGGACGAACCTATATTCGTGCCATAGATCTTGTGCGGCCGGGACAACAGCGGCATATAGTTCAGCCGGCCAACGAGCTGGCCGTGCTCCATCAGGAAGGGAACTTCATGCGCTCGAACTTCAAGCACCGCGGGGGTTCCTTTGATGTCGCCGGAGCCGTGTCCGAATCCGGGATCGAAAAAACCCGCGTAATGAATTCGGAACTCGCCGTCCGATGGATCGAAAGGCACCATCTCGGCGGCGAACTCAGGAGGAACGCTCACTCTCTCTTTGGACGCGAGGATATAGAAGTCACCAGGTTCGAGAATCAGATTCTTGCTGGCATTCTGATGACGAACTTCCCAGAACTCCTCGGTCGCATAAAAATTAATCTTGTCGAGTTCGATGGCCGGAGCGTAGCGCTTCGCCTTGTAGGCAATAATCTCGCCTTCTGTGCCTTCGAGGTTCACCGTAATTCTCAGCCCGCGCTCGACCCGCGCTTTACCTGGGCTGTCTTCGTCATAGACCAGCGGACCTTCGCGGTCGAGCCCTCGGATCGCACTGTCGCTGGAGCGCGGATTCCCCTGCACAAACCGCAACTGGCTCAGCCTCATTCCCGCTCGAAGAGAAACAGTGAATGTGCGGGAAACAACTTCGGCGTACAGTTTGCCCTTGTATCCCGGCGGGACGCGGTCGAACTCGGTGCCGTAATCGGTGATCAGGCGGGTGAAAATGTCGAGACGTCCGGTGGTGCTTTTGGGGTTCGCCTTGCCGGAAATATTCTCCGGCAGGTTCAGTTCCTCGACCAGGGGGATGATGTAAACGCAGTCTTTTTCGAAAACCGGCGCGCCCGTCAGATCGACTCGTGTCATACGGAGTTCTTTTATTTTGGCCTCGACCGTGCTGTTCGGGCCGGGCAGAAAACTCGCGCGCACGCGATGCGCCATGTCGCCCAGCCGCAGGTCGAGACTTGCGGGTTGGATATGGTCGGGATTGATCGACGGCGTGGCGCTGATGTTTCCGCGGGCGATTAGATTGCCGATGTCCTGGGACGGCAGTATTCCGGTGGTACGGGTTTGCGCTTCTTCGGTAGGCTGCTCTGGCCCGTTTTCAAAAGCAATTTGACTTTGATTGGATGTGGACATCTTGGAAGGTGATTTTACCCTAAGGACGCCCGTCGAGTAACGGCGCGGCTGAAGCCGCGCCCTTTCAAAGCCGTTACTGATGGGCCGCCGGACTATCTGCGGTGCCGGAGGTCAGAGGCGCGATCGGCTGCGTGGTTTCTTCCTCGCTCATGGTGGGCAGGGGAGATACCAGCGCGATCTGCAGGACCTGGTCCATCGTGTCCACGAAGTGCAGCTTCATCGCGTTGCGCAGGTTTTCGGGAACCTCGGCCAAGTCTTTTTCGTTGTCGCGCGGGAGGATGACCTCAAAGAGTCCGGCACGATGGGCGGCCAGCAATTTTTCTTTGAGCCCGCCGATCGGCAGGACCTTGCCGCGCAGCGTGATCTCTCCGGTCATGGCTAGATCACGGCGCACCGGAATCTTGCTGAGCGCGCTCGCGATTGCGGTGGCAATGGTAATGCCGGCCGATGGACCGTCCTTCGGGATCGCGCCTTCGGGCACGTGCACGTGCAGATCGAGAGTGCGATAGAAATCGCGAGTCAATCCGAGACGGTGCGCCCGCGAGCGGATATACGACAGCGCGGCCTGCGCCGATTCCTGCATCACGTCGCCGAGCTTGCCGGTCAGCGTGAGCTTGCCTTTGCCGTCGACTACCGTGGCTTCCGTGCTGAGGATGGAGCCGCCTACTTCGGTCCAGGCCAGGCCGGTGACCAATCCTACTTCGCTCTTCTCATGAGCCAAAGTGTCACGGAACTTGATCACGCCCAGGAAGTCGGTAACGTTCTCTCCGGTCACGCCGGCAGTATAGTTTTCGCCTTCTTTGACGACCTTGCGCGCGATTTTGCGGCAGACGTTGCCGATTTCGCGCTCGAGATTGCGAACGCCCGCTTCGCGCGTGTAGGAGCGAATCAGTCCCATGATCGCCTCGTCGGTGAACTTTACGTTCTTATCCGACAGGCCGGCCTGCGCCATTTGCTTCTTCACCAGGAACTGCTTGGCGATCTCAACTTTCTCCTGCTCGGTGTAGCCATGCAGCCGCAGCACTTCCATGCGGTCCTGCAGCGCGGGAGGGATGGTGTGCATGACGTTGGCGGTAGCGATAAAGAAAACTTGCGAGAGGTCATACTCGACGTCAAGGTAGTGGTCGACGAACATGTAGTTCTGTTCGGGATCGAGCACTTCGAGCAGAGCCGCGGAGGGGTCGCCCCGGAAATCCATCGACATCTTGTCGACTTCATCGAGCATAAAGACCGGATTCTTGGTGCCCGCCTTCTTCATCATCTGAATGATCTGGCCCGGCAGTGCGCCGATGTAGGTGCGCCGGTGGCCGCGAATCTCGGCTTCATCGCGCACTCCGCCGAGCGACATGCGCACGAACTTGCGTCCGGTGGCTTTGGCGATCGACATGCCTAGCGAGGTTTTTCCCACGCCCGGAGGTCCAACAAAGCACAGGATCGATCCCTTGGGATTCTTCACCAACTGGCGCACGGCCAGGAATTCGAGGATGCGTTCCTTGATCTTCTCCAGCCCGTAATGATCTTCGTTGAGAACTTTTTCCGCGCGCGAGATGTTGCGGATTTCCTTGGAGCGCTTCTTCCACGGCACGGCCAGCAGCCAGTCGAGGTAGTTGCGTGAAACCGTGGATTCGGCCGACATGGGCGGCATGGCTTCCAGCTTCTTCAGTTCCTGCAGCGCCTTGTCTTTCACGTCCTTTGGCATGCCGGCGGATTCAACCTTCTTCTTCAGTTCGTCGAACTCGCTCTTCTCGCCGCGGCCCAGTTCCTTCTGAATGGCTTTGATCTTTTCGTTGAGGTAGTACTCTTTCTGCGCCTTCTCCATCTGGCGCTTGACGCGCGACTGGATGGTGCGGTCGACGTTGAGCTTTTCGATCTCGACGTCGAGTACGTCGGCGATGCGGTTCAGGCGCTCTGAAGGATCGAAGATTTCCAGCAACTCCTGCTTTTCTTCGATGGAAAGCTGCAGGTTGGCGGCAATGATGTCGGTGAGCTTGGCCGGGTCTTCCATGCGCACCGCTGAAATCATGGTTTCGTAGTTCAGCGCCTGGCAGAGCTTCACATACTGCTCAAACAGCGTGGTCACGCGCTGCATGCCGGCTTCAATCTGCGCGTTCATCTCGACGGGGTAGCGAGCGACCCGCACCGATGCCTGCATGTAACCATCCGCGTCGGTGGCCTGCAGAAGCCGGCCGCGCTCGATGCCTTCCACCAAAACTTTTATATTTCCATCGGGCAGCTTGAGGCTCTGCACGATATTGACGATGGTGCCGACCTGGTAGATCTCATTCGATTTGGGTTCGTCGATGGAGGCGTCGTGCTGAGTGGCCAGGAAGATTTTCTTGTCTGCGGTCAGCGCCTCTTCCAGGGCGCGCACGCTGGACTCGCGGCCCACGACGAACGGCGTCATCATGAAAGGGAAGATGACCACGTCCCGGATGGGCATCATGGGCAGCTTTTTGGTCTCGAATTTTTCCTTGGATGTGGTCACTCAATCTCCCCTGGGTTATGACGAAACGACTAAGAACGACTACGGCGAAACGACCTATGCCGAATGACTTGTGATAGCTTCCGGCCGAATAACAATCCCCGGCCCGACTAACAGTCTACTCCTGTTTTGCTATCCTGCCTTTTCCAATGTAGCCACGGACGCGCTGCGTTTCTCCACCATCTCCCGCGTGACCTCGAACTCCTTTAGTTTCTTCTGGCTGGGCAGGTGGAACATCAGGTCGAGCATAAGTTCTTCCAGAATCATGCGCAGGCCGCGGGCGCCCACTTTGCGAGCCATGGCCTGGCGGGCGATGGCACGCAGAGCATCGTCGCTGAACTTGAGACGGACATTTTCGAACTCGAACAGGCGCTGGTACTGCTTGACGATGGCATTCTTGGGGCGGGTGAGGATCTCGATGAGGGCAAACTCGTCCAGATCCTCCAGCATGCCGCAGACAGGCATGCGGCCGACGAATTCAGGAATCAGGCCAAACCGGATCAGGTCCTCGGGCTGGATCTCGCTCAGCAGTTCGAAGTTGCGCTTGCGCGCGACCACGGCGTCTTCTTTTTCCGCCTCTTCGCCGCCGCGGAAACCGAGTGACTTCTTCCCGACACGCCGGCCGATGATCTTTTCCAGTCCGACGAACGCTCCTCCGCAAATGAAGAGGATGTTGGTGGTGTCGACGGGAGTGAATTCCTGGTGAGGATGCTTGCGTCCCCCTTGCGGCGGAACGTTGGCGATGGTTCCTTCCAGAATCTTCAGCAGCGCCTGCTGCACGCCTTCGCCGGAAACATCGCGGGTAATGGAGGGATTCTCGTCCTTGCGCCCGATCTTGTCGATTTCATCGATGTAGATGATACCGGTCTGGGCGCGGCTTACATCGCCCTCGGCCGCCTGCAGCAGTTTGAGGATGATGTTCTCCACATCCTCGCCTACGTAACCAGCTTCAGTGAGCGTGGTGGCATCAACGATGGCGAAGGGCACGTCGAGCATGCGCGCCAGAGTCTGCGCCAGCAGAGTCTTGCCGGTTCCTGTGGGACCGATGAGCAGGATGTTTGACTTGCTCAGTTCGATGCCGTCGCCGGCAGTCTTCTGCCGGTTCATGAAGATGCGCTTGTAGTGGTTGTAGACCGCGACGGCGAGCTTCTTCTTGGTCTGCTCCTGCCCGATGACGTATTCATCCAGAAAGGTCTTGACCTCCTGCGGCTTGGGCAATTGATTAGGAGCGGCGCTTTGAGGAGTGGCGGTGCGGTCGTCTTCGAGAATCGAGTTACATACCGCAACGCACTCATCGCAAATGTAGGCGCGTGGATAATCGCTGGGCGAGGAGATGAGCTTGGCCACCGCATCCTGCGACTTGTGGCAGAACGAACAGCGCAGAATCTCGTCGGACCCAGACTTGGTTTTCACTCGGCTCTACTCCTTATTGATTGTCATCCTGAGGCGGGCGCTTTCTGCCCGCCGAAGGATCTGGGCGAGCCGCGCGAAGCGTCGCGTTCTTTGCGACGCAACCCTCGCGCGTTTGGCTCGCTTCCTTAATCCGAAGGCAGATCATACCGCCTTTGCGGTCTTATAGATGATATCGTCTATGATTCCATATTCCTTCGCCTGTTGGGCGTTCATAATGAAATCGCGCTCGACGTCCTTTTCCACTTTATCGAGCTTCTGCCCACTGTGCTTGGAGAGTAACTGGTTGGTAATCTCCCGCATCCGCAGGATTTCGCGCGCGTGGATGTCGATATCGGTAGCCTGACCCGACAATCCTCCCATGGAAGGCTGATGAATCAGGATGCGCGAATTGGGCAACGCCAGCCGCTTCTTCGGCTCTCCGGCTGCCAAAAGCAAAGCCGCCATCGATGCCGCCTGGCCCACGCACAACGTCATCACATCATTCTTCACATATTGCATGGTGTCATAGATCGCCATGCCGGCCGTGATCGAACCTCCCGGAGAGTTGACATAAAGCTGAATGTCTTTCTCGGGATCTTCCTGGGCCAGAAACAGCATCTGCGCAATCACCAGATTGGCGATATTGTCGTCAATCGGCGTGCCTATGAAAATAATATTATCGCGGAGCAGCCGAGAATAAATGTCGTAGGCGCGTTCGCCCCGCCCGGTTTGCTCGATTACCATCGGTACCAGCATCATTTGCGGATCGTTTTTCTTCATTTTTCAGCCGGACCTGTCACCGGACCTGCCACACTCCGCCCCAAAACATCGCCTGCACATCTCAGGAGGGTTAAAAGTGGTCCACGTCTTCATTAGTCTACGCGGACTGGTGATAAAGAAATTCGAGGGTCTTCTCGCTGCGGATTCTTATTCGGATTCTATCGAGGCCCCCATCCTCTGTCAAACGCGCTCGCACCGCTTCGAACGTCTGTTTCGATTGTTTTGCCAGAGCTTCCACCTCCCGGTTCACTTCCTCATCGCTGACCTCGATTTTCTCCAGGTCCGCGATCCGTTCCAGCAGCAACGAAGACTTCACATCGTGCACTGCCTGCTCCCGCTGGCCGGCGCGAAGCCGCGGCAAGTCCATCTTCTTCAAGTCTTCCATCTTCATTCCCTGCGCCGCCAGAGCCCGCAGGCCGCGCTCCAGGCGGAGATCGATCTGCCGGTCGACCAACGACTCCGGCACCTCAAAATCGTTGCGCTTCACCAGTTCGGCGACCAGCTTGTCTTTCGCCTCATGCTCAGCGGTGTGCCGCTTTTCGGCTTCCATGTTCTCGCGAATCTGCTTGCGAACTGCGTCGAGGCTCGTGAACTCACCCAACTCCTTGGCGAAGTCATCGTTCAGCTCAGGCAGGCTCTTCTGCTTGATGCCATTCACCTTGACTGTGTAGACAAAGGTTTTGCCGGCCAGCCGCTTGTCGGAAATATCTTCGGCGTAGCTTACGTCGAAGGTGCGCTCGTCGCCGGAGGATGCTCCGGTAAGATTCTGGCTGAACTCTGCCACGGTGTTCTTGCCGCCGATCTCGATCAGCACGTCGTCCATGTGCACGGGATTGGCTTTGGCCTCGGCAACATCGGCGCCATCTTTTGGCTTCCCATCCATCGAGGCTTGGGCGAAGTCGCCCTCGGCTAGCGGACGGCCTTCCACGGTGGTGTAGGTCGCATGCTGCTCGCGCAGGCTGGTCAGCGCCTGCTCGACATCGTCGTCAGTGACGACAATCTCTGGCTTGTCGGCGCGCAGATCTTTGTAGCCCTCGACCTGAATCTCGGGCAGCACTTCGAACGTGGCCTTGAAGGTGAGCGGCTCGCCGTCATGAATATGCAGATCGGTGACGCGCGGCTGCGAGACAGGAATCAGACCTTGCTTCTCGGCTTCCCGGCGGAAGTATTTCGGGATCAAAGCCTCGGCGACATCATTCTTGAGGCCATCGCCGAAGCGTTGCTTGATGATGGAAGCCGGCACATGCCCCGCGCGAAACCCCGGCAGCCGCGCACTCTTCTGATAACGTTGAATCTGCAACTCAGTCTCGCGCGCAACCTCCGCGGCCGGAATCTCGACCGAGATCTCCCGCTTAATGTCTTTTTTTGTAGCGTCAGTCTTGACCGCATCGGTAGTCTCTGTGGGGCTCACGTTTACCTTTCACGACCCGCTGCTTTCAGGGGTTCCATCGAGCGAACGGAACCACCCCGAATTCATACGGCGTTAATTTGAGTGTAAAGACGGGAGGGGAGAAGCGTCAAACGGGAGCCAAGATAATCGCCCCGGCTGAGGCACGAATGTCAAGGGTGCGTACCTGCGGGCAGTTCAGCGGGGTTTAAGGGGGTGCTCCTTTGTGCCAAGAAGATAATGACCAGAATCACGCCAAAGGGAACTAGCGCCAGAAGTTGCCACCAGCCGCTTCGATTCGTATCATGCAGCGGCCTCGCTCCCACTGCGATCATCGGCAACAGAGTCGCGAGTGAGAACAGCGCGTAAATCTTAAGAGTGATGAGCGTCGCGGCGGCACTCCCAAGCAGGACGGCTAGAAAGAACCACCAGTACTCGGTGCGCGTCGCCCGCCCATTGAAATCCGCATACTTCGTGAAACACGCCTTCACCGCATCAACAATTGGCATTCGATCACCCTCTGTTCTGGACGCTGAGACGGGCATTTCTCGCGCCACACGAGTGATTACCCTGGCTTCATCAGACTCGTCTCAAACCTAGAGTGTAAAGCAAGTATGGATTGTTGGCGAAAAATCGCCATATCACGCAATATAAAAAGGCGCCCACTTTTGCGGTAGGTTGAGGTTGTTCGCAGCACCAACCTAGCGAAAAGGAGCGCCTTTATGAATCAGGAAAAGTATATCGGCATGGACGTTCATCAGGCCACCATTTCGGTTGCCGTGATGGATGCTCCAGGCAAGCTGATCATGGAATGCCTGCTGGAGACCAAAGCAGCCACGATTCGTGGAGTTCATCCAAGGACTGCAGGGAACTCTGTCCCTGACCTTCGAGGAAGGAACGTCGGCTGCCTGGTTGCACGACCTGCTGAAACCCCACGTCAGCCGATTGGTGGTCTGCGATCCGCGAAAGGCTGCCCTGTTGAAAGAGGGCAACAAGAGTGACCGGATCGACGCGCGCAAGCTGGCAGAGTTGTTACGCACCAACCAACTCAAGCCGGTCTACCACGGAGAGCATGGGGTACGCACCTTGAAAGAACTGGGGCGCAGCTACCTGACCCTCACCAAAGATGTCACGCGGGTGATGAATCGGATCAAGGCCGTGTACCGCAGCTGGGCCATTCCTTGTAGCGGTACGACGGTGTACGCTCCCCGGCATCGCGCAGAGTGGTTGGCCAAGATCGGAGAACCCGGAGTTCGGGTTCGAGCCGAGCGGCTTTACCAGCAACTGGATGTGCTCCAGCCAGTGCGCCAAGCAGCGCGTCATGATCTTCTGAGCGAGAGCCACCAGCATCCGGCCGTGAAGTTACTGCGTCAGATTCCTTCCCTCGGTCCGATTCGCGCCGCCTTGCTGGTGGCCTTGCTGCAGACCCCGCATCGTTTCCGTACCAAGCGACAGCTCTGGGCCTACAGTGGTTTCGCAGTCGAGATTCACGACAGCGGCGAGTACCGCTGTGTGCGAGGCAAACTGCAACGCAACCGCGAGCGCATCACGGTGCGCGGTCTGAATGACAACCACAATAAAGATGTGAAGAACCTTTTCAAAAGTGCTGCGATCTCTGCCAGCACGCGTCCTGGCCCGCTTCACGATTTCTATGCTGCTCGGATTGCCAAAGGGATGCGGCCGACGATGGCCCGTCTCACTCTGGCACGAAAGATTGCCGCGATCACTTTAACCATGTGGAAGAAAGGAGTGGGTTTCGATCCCCAACAGTTGCATCGGCAAGCCGCTTGAGCCTCTCCGGTGAAGAGGGCTTCCCCTCTCAGGATTTTCTCCGGTGGTGGTCGCTCCGGTTCGGAGAGCTCGGTTCGAGGGTGAGTATCAGTCAATGAGGTCGGCCGCGTGTGCTTCGGCACCGAGTCACCCATATCACGTTATGCCCCCTCGGATAACCAGAAATAGCCATAGGCCACGAGCCTCGGATAGAACCATGGTTGACCTTGAACCGCAGTCTGGCTTGCCGCTCTCTCGACTCGATGTCATCGCCACCATCCGCGGAGGAAACTTATGAGCATGGGCATTCGGCCAAGCTTCTTCAGAGAAGCGAGACTTCAGTGGGCTGGATCTCGAGAAAAGAAATCTCGCCTCCGGTCGAGGCAGAACTTTTTTCTTGACATCCCTTTTTATAGAACTCATTGGCGGGTCAACGAGCGCTATCGCCTTTATTTGTCAGTTGAGAAGCAAATTATGAAGCTAAGGAGCGCTTCCCAATTCACTTGTTGCTTTTTTGTTGTCGCTCGGACCCCGCAGCCTCGTTGGTTGTGGACCTACCCTCGGTGAGTTTTGCCTCTTTTAGGCGTTCAGCGACCTTGTCGCCGAAAGGCTGTGTGAGTTGTCCTACCGATCCAGCGTAAGCGTCGCCCGAGAAAGCTTGGCGGATCGTGTCAGTGTGGTCGAAAACCCTCTTCCCGCTGATGTCCGTTAGCCAGTAGTGAATCTTGGCAGTCTCACGACCAGACCCCATACCCACGAACATTCTTTTTGCCCGATTGCCCGCATGCCATTGCAACACTTCTCCTCCAAGTGTGTAGACTGCGCCCTTGGCATCCTTTAGAGGTTCAGCGAGCACGAAGAAAGACAGGCCATCCTTTTTGATGAGTTCTGCCAGAGTCTCAAGCTTGATTTGGTTCATGTCGTAGGGCCAAACGACCCCGTTGGCCACGACAAAGGTGTCGACAATAATAGTCGGCTTACTTTGCTCAGCGCCTTCCACAATCGAAGCAAGCGTTAGCAGCAGAGTCAGACCAAGAAGCTGAACAGCCATGTTCGCTCTCTCCTTCGATGAGCCGATTCGAGTCTCCCCACGAGCAAGTAGGCTATCTCTTTTGGCACGTCGCCGTCCGTGAACTTGATACAATGCGGCATGTCGGCGCGAATTTGCGTGCTCCTGCTGTGTCTCCCAATGCTTGCACAGAATTCTGGCAGTCCGAATCAAGAGGCTCGGGCTCAGGCCACGGCGAGTCTGCCGACACTCATTGCCGCCGCACCGAAGCTACCGCTTAGCGCGACTGAATTCATCGTCCACCCGCCCAGCGCTGATTGGGAAACGGGCATGGTCTCGTGGGTCGCACTCGATGGGAAGGGAAACCTGTATCTCCTGCAACGCGGCGAGAAGGCCGATCCGGTGCTGGCCGTTGACCGCGACGGACACTTGCTGCGTTCCTGGGGAAAGGGCCTGTACAAGATTCCGCACAGCATTCGCATTGATCCGCAGGGTAACGTCTGGACAGTGGATGTCTCCAGTTCCGTGGTGTTGAAGTATTCACCGCGCGGCGAGAAGCTGATGGAAATTGATGTCGGCGGGCAACCAGCGAACTCGGAGAGTGCGGTCAACGGAGCGACGGATATCGCTTTCGGGCCGAACGGCCGCCTGTTCATTTCCGATGGCTACGGCAACGCCCGCATACTTGAGTACACGGCGGAGGGCAAACGCGTCCGTGAATGGGGAAGCGCCGGTACTGGCCCCGGACAATTCCATCTGCCGCACTCGATTGTGATTGACGAGGACGGGATCGTCTATGTTGCCGACCGCGAGAATGGACGAATTCAGCGTTTCGATCTCGATGACCGGTATCTGGGTGAGTTCGCAAACCTGGGACGCACCTATTCGCTGAAGCTGAACGGCGGCGCCCTGTGGGCCGGAATGCAACCGCTGGATCAGTCGCCAGGGGCGTCTGGGTGGCTGGTGAAACTGGACCGCAAGACCGGCAAGATTCTGGGATGGGTGGAGGTCTCAGACAGAGGCGGCCTGCACTCCATTGAGGTCAGCGCGGCTGGCGAACCGATTACGAGTCTCGCGGATCATGTCGAGTGGTTTAAGGCGCGCTAGACGACCGGAGTTCGCGCGGGGGCTTGGCCCACGCTGGCGCCACCAAGACCGAGGATGCCCCATCCGTTGGGTTTCGACGGATGGGCACTATGAACGCAAGCACAGCGAGCTTTCTGGTGCCCGGCCTTAAATGGAGAACGCGCCCTATACGGCGATACTGATAAATCAAGATTTGCCTTGATTTGCCGCCCCAATCGGCTAGAATAGAGGTCACGGGACAGCATCCATGCCAGCCACAACCAAGAAGTTCACTCCCGAGATCGACGCCAAGCTCTACAAGGAGTTCGTCGCTGTCGCCAAGCGTAACGGCCAATCGCAGCGGCACATTCTGGAAGAGGCGTTGAAGTTCTACCTGAAAAACGTGGTTCCGTCGCAGCACCTGGTGCGGTCCGAGGTGATGAATGCCTTCGAACAGTCAGTGGCCGGCAACCGTGACCTGCTCGAGCGTCTCGCGAAGTAAATGCCGGATTACCTGACGGTCGCGGAAGTCTACCAGATGCAGCACCGGCTTATCGACATGTTCGGCGGCCTGCACGGCGTCCGCGACAAGGGCGCGGTTGAGGCCGCCGTCTTTCGCCCGCAAACCGGCTACTACAACTCACTCGAAGAAGAAGCGGCCGCGCTGATGGAGTCGCTTGGCAACAACCACGGCTTCCTCGACGGCAACAAGCGCATCGCCTTCACCGCCACCGATGTCTTCCTGCGCCGCAATGGCCTCTACATCGAAGTAGAAGGCGCGGCTGGCCACGAGTTCATCAACGGATCAATGGAGCGCCACGAGTTTCGCTTCGCCCGAATCCTCGATTGGATTCGTCAGCACCTCAAGGCCCTGAAGTAGCGCTCTGGACAATCCACTCGGAACTTTGCCACTCTCAAACTTTTGCACAGCCCCCGTGTGACATCTGACCTTGTGCCACCATCAAACTTTCGCAATGATGATCGAGGCCGTGACGGTGCGCGGAAACCGCATTGTTCCGTTTTGGGTCTGCGCGATCCAAGTTCCCGACCTGCAAGTTCTTTGACATCAAGATTTTGCCCGCAAGTGATTGTTCCCCATAGATTATTTCGCATTTTCGTGCCAAAACGTTGATTCCAATAGACCGCGGGGGAGGGGGTATCCCATCTCAAGGCTGATGCCGGCATCGAAGAGCCGGAATCTCAAGCAGTTTCGGCAAATTTATTTTCAGGGAGTTTTCCGATAAACCGACGAAGATGCAAGCCACACTTCAAGCAGTTTGCCGGGGTCGAGTTCCACCGCCAGGCCGGTTCCTGGACGTTTGTTGGATCCACTCGCGTCGTCCTGCCGCAGCGCATAGTTTGCTCCTCCTACGATGAATGCTGTCAGCAGAACCGTGACGTGTCCGTTGTTCACTGTTCCGGTCCCAGCCAGCTCTGTACCCTGATCGAGCCGATTCGAGTTCGCTAGGTCAATCGGCTGCAGCAGAGTTCCGCGGAACGTAAAGCTCTCGTCCGGCTTGCGGTTGATGGAGGTCACGCGAATCCACAAGCGAACACCAGGCTCCAACCGGAGTTGGGGAAGATGGTTTGCCGTCGTGGTCGCAGCACGCTTCGCCGACGGGGACGGTTCTTGTCTCGAGCCAGCGGCCCCTCCCAGCGTTGCCGGAGTCTGCACGTTAGTGGACGCCACAGAGGACGCAGCCGGAGAGGGCGGCACTAACACTGCGGCAGAGGGTTTTGGCTCCGGCGGCTTGGGAACGGGCTTGCTTTTGTCGAGCTTGCTTTTGTCGAGCAGTGCCCCGGCATCCCTTCCCTTCGGTCCAGCTTGGAAGAGCAGTCGTTTCGCTGCGAATAGCGCGAATGCCAGCACAGCCACGAGGAAAATAAGCCCGAATATCTTGTTCCTCGTGCTCATTCAAATCCTCCGGTGCTGTGGTGCTGCCTCAGGATGACGCAATCGTGCCCTCGCGCCGAAACGCCTTCGTGAATGTAGATGTATAACAAGATGCCGCCAACAGGTCAAAAGGAAGGCAGTGTCAGGTCAGCGCAAAATAAAAGCTGACCGGAAGCCTTTGCGGCTCCGGTCAGCTAAGAATTCCGCCAGTTGGGGCGACTACTGCCTGTTGTCTTCTCTTGCTTCGGCAACATGCGCCTGATGTCCGGCTTCGGAGACAGCCCTCACAAACGCATTTGCGCTTGCAGGAGTTGGTACTTTGCCCGAAAGAATGCTGCGGAACATCATGTGGTGACCGTAAATGGCGCGAGTCGAGTCGTTGTCCTGCTCGATTACCGCACCTTCCAAGGTCAGGCCCGCGAAAATGCCTTTGGAACGCGAGTAAGTCAGCACCTCAGTGTTCAACAAAATGTCAGTTCCGGCGGAGGTGTGACGGCCAACCGGGCCCGCTGCAACCGAGCCTTCACCGGTCATTTCGAACTTGCTCGAAAGCAGATGCTGCAAGCCACGGTCGTTCATGACCAGCATAACCAGATCCACGCCTTCGACGCCGATCTGCAATCCCCAGCTCCCGCCGCCAACCGAGACGAATGCGGGAGCGCTCCAGCCTTCCGGCGTGCGGCAGGAGGCTACGCCGCGTCCATGCTTGCCACCGAAGATGAAGCCGCCCTTGATCAAGTTTGGCACTACTACGATGCACTTGGCGCCGCTCAACACTTCTTCCGGAATGCCTTTGTCGGGCGTCGACATGATCGACTGCAGAACCTCTACGGATTTTTGCATGCGTTCAACCGTATCTTCCCGGTCTGAGCCGGCAAATGCATAAGTTCCAACCATGCCCATTAAGCTTATCAACACCAGCGAAATTGTCTTTTTCATGAAATTGTCCCTTTCGGAGCTAAGAGGGGAGGACTTCAGATGGCTGACTTAGTTCAGAGGACCTGAATAGAGCGAGAAGAATTGCTCGTCTCTGACACCATGGTCGCTCACGCCAGAAAAAATAGCTGGTCCGGATTGCTCACTTTCTCCTGGCTGGCGAAGAGAGGCTCAACGGCCACAAACGCGGATTAATTGCCGCGATTGAGCAATCCGGCTCAGTATTAGCGAACCTTAACAGGCAGAATTCTGACATCTTGAAATTAAGAAGGAGACTGACATGCTTTGGACAATCTTTGTTGTGCTTCTGATTCTGTGGCTTTTGGGATTCAGCCTGCATATAGCCGGAGGCCTGATCCATCTATTGCTTGTGGTGGCTGTGGTGGTTCTTGTGATTAACTTGTTGGGCGGACGGCGAAACGCGGTCTAAAGAGCTTCAGGCGCTGAGGCGGTCAATCGTGCAGAACTACATTAAGCAGAGAACTGTGGACCTGCAGACCGCCTTCTATTCCGCCGGCATAGTGGATGAAGCCCAATTTTCTGAAGCGGTTCATGAAGAAGCTGACTCGCGAGCGGGTGGTGCCCACCATTTCGGCCAGAGTCTCCTGGCTGATCTTGGGGACCACGGTTTCAGGAATACCCTCTTTGCCGAAATGAGCCAGCAATAGAAGGACGCGGGCCAGCCTCTTTTCGCTGGAGTTGAAGAGTTGGTCGACCAGATCCTCTTCGTAACGGATATTACGCGCCAGCAAATAAGCCACGAACATCTCAGAAAAAGCGGGCTCGCGGTGCAGCGCACTGATCATTGTTTTCTTATCTACGCGCAGAATCTCGCAATCGGTCATGGCCGCCGCGGAACCCATACGCAGAAGCTGGCCGGCCAGGGATCCCTCACCAAAAAAGTTGCCTTCACCCACGATGGCGATTGTCGCTTCCTTGCCAATTTTGGATACGACGGTGAGCCTTACTTTGCCTTTCTGAACATAGAACACTGCGTCTGCCGCGTCCCCTTGCGCGAAGATCGTCTGCTTTTTCTCGACAGACAGGATCTTCCTGCCATCCCCGATGGTGGCGAGGAACGTGTTAGGGTTGAATCCGCGGGTTTTCTTCACTGCCGCAGACGATATCATGCAGGTAAAT
The DNA here is from genome assembly GCA_963850165.1 of uncultured Acidobacteriaceae bacterium. Lineage (GTDB taxonomy): Bacteria > Acidobacteriota > Terriglobia > Terriglobales > Acidobacteriaceae > Sulfotelmatobacter. The sequence continues at coordinate 103,166 of CAWKKK010000005.1, forward strand.
TATAGGACTAAAAGCCGTTCCAAGAGTGAGCTATTCTGCTCAGTTTTCATAGACCCCGAACTGCCGACCGGCTAGTTCTCCAAGGCTTCCAAGCGCCGATCCCGATGCGGCGCGGTGCGGGGCTGGCCTGTAGCGAGTTCGCATCGCTCCCCAGGTTTGGCGCCACAGGTGGGGCAACGAACGGCCAGGGCCAGGTCTTTCTTGGCTTTCATAGCCGCATTTTGCACCGTCGCAAGGGGATGCGCTGGTCAATTTTGACCAGTTTGCGCTTCGACTTTCGTTGAATACTGAAAAGAGACAGAACTTTTGTTCCATCTTCAGTGCTCGCTTGCGCCCTCCGGTGACAAGGGCCTCTCGCAGCAATCTGTTCATACCAGAAACGGGGAAAATGGCGGTACCGATCACAGTGTTTCCAAATCACGCCCTGGAAATCGTCAGTCCGCGCCCGCTCGTGCGAGAGACACCTTCAGCGCCCCGCGCTCGATCGCATCTCAAACCATCGCTGCCCAGCCGAATCGCGGTGATCGGGAATTATCTTCCGCGGCAATGTGGAATCGCTACATTCACCACAGACCTGTGCACGGCCATTGCAGCCGAGTACGGGACGGCTCGACTGCTGGCGCTCCCGGTCAACGACACGCAGGAAGGATATGACTATCCCGCGCGCGTGCGATGGTCGCTTTCCCAGGACGACTTGAAGTCCTATCAGGAAGCGGCTGACTTTTTGAACTTCAACAATATCGATATGGTGTGCCTGCAGCACGAGTATGGAATTTTCGGCGGTCCGGCCGGAAGCCACATTTTGCATCTGCTGCGCGGCCTGAAGATGCCGGTGGTGACCACGCTGCACACGGTTCTGCGCGAGCCCAACCCTGACCAACTGATGGTGATGGAAGAGATCGCGGAGCTTTCGGATCGCCTCATCGTCATGAGCCAGCTCTCATCCCAGATCTTGCAAGAAGTTTTCAGGATTTCCGGCAGCAAGATCGACATGGTTCCGCACGGGGTTCCGGACCTGCCATTCCTCGATCCCAATTTCTTTAAGGACCGCTTCGGGGTGGAAGGGAAGGCGGTGCTGCTCACCTTCGGCCTGCTCTCGCCGAATAAGGGAATCGAAAACGTAATTCAGGCGCTGCCGCAGATTTTGTCCAAGCACAAGAACGTTGTTTATATCGTTGCAGGCGCGACCCATCCTCATGTTCTCCGCCGCGAGGGTGACAAGTATCGAGCCAGCCTGCAAGCTTTGGCGAAAGAAGTCGGCGTGGAACCGCAAGTGATCTTCCACAACCGCTTCGTCGCTCCTGAAGAGATGGTCGAGTTCATTGGCGCCGCGGACATTTACATCACTCCTTACCGGCATGAGGCGCAGGTGGTTTCCGGTACGCTGGCTTACGCGCTGGGAGCGGGCAAGGCGATCATCTCGACTCCGTATTGGCACGCGATTGAGTTGCTGGACGACCGCCGGGGCGCTCTGGTCCCCTTCCAGAATCCCGACGCGATAGCACAAAAGACAATCGAACTCCTGGACACGCCCGCGATCCGCCACGCCATGCGGAAGCGCGCTTATCTGTTTGCGCGGGAGATGGTCTGGAAAAGAGTGGCGCAGGGCTACATGGAAAGTTTTTCACGAGTGCGCGGCGACCGCATGGAGACTCCACGAGTTCAGTTCTCGGCCCGCGTCAGTCAAAAATCGCTGAATCAGCTGCCCGCACTGAACCTGGATCACTTGCATCGGCTGACCGATGACACGGGAATGTTGCAGCACGCGATCTTCACCGTCCCGAACCGCGGAGAGGGCTACACCACTGACGACAATGCCCGCGCACTGATTTTCGCCGTGTTGCTGGAACAAATGGATCGCGCTCACTTTGGGACAACTGGCGCAGCCACTCTAGATGGAATCAGGCAGGATTCGTCTTTCCGGTACTTGTCGTTCCTGGAACATGCGTTTAATCCCGGCAAAGGTCGATTCAGAAACTTCCTCGGCTACGATCGCCGGTGGAACGAGGCTGAGGGCTCGGAAGATTGTCATGGGCGGGCTTTGTGGGGACTCGGAACCGTGCTGGGGCGATCGAGCGATCAGGGATTGAGGTGCGCTGCCGGGCGTTTGTTCGAGTTCTCCCTGCCCGCGGTTATGGAATTCAGAAGTCCTCGCGCCTGGGCGTATGCCTTGCTCGGAATCCAGGAATACCTGGACTCCTATGCCGGAGACCGGGACGCGCAGAAAGTACGATCCGCGCTCGCCCGGCGATTGCTCGAAATGTATGAGTCGATCCGGAGTCCAGACTGGAAGTGGTTTGAGAAGGTTGTGGCCTACGGGAACGCGAGGCTGCCGCAGGCCCTGCTGCTCGTGGGATCGGCGTGCGCGGACGATCGCATGGTTTCCGCCGGTCTTGAATCGCTCGACTGGCTCATCGAAACTCAACGTTGCGAAACCAACGGCCACTTCGTGCCCATCGGATCGCAAGGTTTCTATCGCCAGGGTGGTGAAAAGGCCCGCTTCGATCAACAGCCGATTGAAGCCGCCGGCGCGGTTTCTGCGTGCCTGCAGGCCTACCGCGTAACCGGCGACAGCCGCTGGCGCAACGAAGCCTGGTCGGCTTTTAACTGGTTTCTTGGCGACAACGATCTGCAACTTCCTCTTTATGATTCCGTCACCGGCGGCTGCCGGGACGGTCTTCATCCTGACCGCGCCAATCAGAACCAGGGCGCGGAATCGACGCTATCGTTTCTGATGGCGCTGCTCGAAATGCGTGCACTGCAAGAGTCTGAGTCAACGGAGATATCCTCATGACCGTTCCCGTCCAAAACCCTGTAGTCATTGCGAGTACCAGCTTCGAGCCGTTGCTTCTCCGGCATCCCGCCAACCCGATCTTGACCAGTAAGGATTGGCCGTACTCCATTAATAGCGTGTTCAATGCGGGAGCGACGCTGCTGGCGGATGGCACTACTTTGCTGCTTTGCCGCGTGGAGGATCGGCGCGGATTGTCGCATCTCTGTGCCGCGCGCTCCGCAAACGGCGTCGATGGATGGCAAATCGACAGCGAACCGACATTGATGCCCAGCCCGAAGGACTTTCCTGAAGAAATCTGGGGCATCGAAGATCCTCGCATCACGTTCGTACCCGAACTGCAGCAATACGTGGTCACCTACACCTCCTATTCGCGCGGTGGCCCGGGAGTGTCTCTGGCTCTGACCAAAGACTTTCGAACCTTCGAGCGCTATGGCGTAATCATGCCGCCGGACGACAAGGACTCGGCGCTTCTGCCGCGAAGAATTGACGGATATTGGGCGCTGATTCATCGGCCCGCGACCAACCTCGGAGCGCACATGTGGATTTCCTACTCTCCAGACCTGCGCCATTGGGGCAGACACCGGCTGATGCTGGAGGCGCGCCGCGGCGCCTGGTGGGACGCAAATAAGATTGGTTTGTCGCCGCCACCCATCGAGACTTCCAGAGGATGGCTCATGCTCTACCACGGAGTACGGCAAACGCCTTCGGGCTGCCTGTATCGGCTGGGAGTGGCGCTGTTCGACCTGGAGAATCCGGAAAAATGTCTGCTGCGAGGCGATTCGTGGATCTTTGGGCCGGAAGCCGAGTACGAAGTCCATGGCGACGTTGACGACGTCGTGTTCCCCTGCGGATATACGATGGACGCCGATGGCGACACCCTCAACATCTACTACGGAGCGGCAGACTGCGCCATCGCCCTGGCTCGGGCTAGCGTGCGCTCTCTACTGGATTGGCTGGACGGCAATGGAAGTTGCGAGCGCCGGCAGCGAGCCCAGGATTTGTGAGGCAGGATCTGCGAGGCAACCTTAATTCTTGCATGTGAGCTATCTTGCTCAGACGCGAAAGTGAACACCTGTCATTCTTTAATCTCCTGAGTGTGTCGAGGGAGCGGCGGACGCTGATTCGCAGCTCTCATTCTTAGGTCGTTGGGGTCCGGTCTAATCAAGACTCGGCGAAGCGACCACATCCAGCCAATCGGCAGTCTTCATCCGCGTGTCGGCTGCGAACCTGCGGCGGACACGATTCGACCCTAAAGATTTCTAACATTGAATCCAGGCGGCACCTCATGCGGATGAGAGGGGTTAGCCTGTAAAAAAGAAAGGTCAAAGATCATGCCTTTAATTCAACTCCTGGAAGTTCTCGTCGTGGTGGGTGTTCTTCTGTGGCTGGTGAATCGCTTCATCCCCATGCAGTCATCCATCAAGTCAATTTTGAACGGTGTCGTGGTCATTGCCGTCGTTCTGTGGCTGCTGAATATTTTTGGACTGTTTCATTCCCTTTCTGGCATCCGTCTCGGAAAAGGATGAGAGGCGCGGCGCCACTCACAAAATGCGTTACGAAACCCCAACTCTAGCTGAAGCTAGACAGAGGCAGATACCTGCCACAAGGAGATATTTGTGAAAACAAAGTTGTTGTTAGTCGCTGCAGTCGCGCTGAGTTTGCCAGCGGTAGCTCAGACCAATTCTCAAACCACGGTTGAAGTCGAGCACATGAGTTCGACTCCCACGTTCCGCGTAGTTGTCATCAGCCGCAGCGTGCAAGCCGTCAACTATCAGCACCGCAGCGGAAACTCGAAGCTGGATTTTGCCGGCACCACTTTGATGCCCTCCGCCAACGGCGAAGCCAAGGTGAACAGCAAGCGCGGATCGATCGAGATCGACGCGGAATTCGGCGACCTGCAAAGGCCCACGACTTTCGGCAACGAATATCTGACCTACGTTTTGTGGGCGATTTCGCCCGAAGGCCGCGCCGTGAACCTGGGCGAAGTGCTGGTCGGCGACAACCATCGCAGCAAATTGCAAGTGACCACCGACCTTCAGGCCTTCGCTCTGATTGTCACTGCGGAGCCTTACTATGCCGTTCGGCAGCCCAGCAATGTGGTTGTGCTCGAGAACGTGGTTCGCGAGGACACCAAGGGAACCAGCGAGGCGGTCAACGCAAAGTATGAACTGATGGAACGCGGCGGCTACATTCCCACCGGCTACAAGTTCGATCCCGTAGTCCTGAATGCCAGGTTGCCCCTGGAGTTTTTCGAGGCGCGCAATGCCTTGCGCATCGCTCAATCTGAAGGAGCGGAGCAGTATGCCCCGGACAGCTATCAGCACGCCGTCCAGTTGATGAACAACGCGGATGGCTACGCTGTAAACCGCACATGGACCGGAAGCCGCTGATCGCAGTTTCCCGCGAAGCGGTGCAGACGGCGGAAGATGCGCGCGCCATCGCAGTCAAGAAGGAAGACGAAATGCGTCTGGCCAACGAACGCCAGAATTCGGCCGATGCGCAGGCCCAATCGCAACAGCAAGCCGAGGACGCTCGCCGGCAGAGGAACCAGGCCCAATCCGACACGGCGCAAGCCCAGGCGGCGAAGGCTCAGGCGGAGTCGGATGCGGCAAAAGCCCGGTCCGACGCTGCTGACGCACAAAATGCAGCCGCGAAGGCTCAGTCCGATATGGCGGCCAACCAGGCTGCGTCCGCAAGCGCGATTTCCGCGGCGCAGGCCGATGCGGAGCAATCCCGCCTGGCGGCACAGCAGGCTCAGTTGGCCGCGCAACAGGCGGACACCGACAAAGCCGCCATGCGCGCCAAATTGTCCGAGCAGTTGAATTCGATTCTTCAGACTCGCGACAGCGCGCGCGGACTCATCGTCAGCATGTCCGATGTTTTGTTTGACACCGGAAAATATTCGTTGAAGCCGGGTGCGCGCGAGAAGCTGGCGAAGGTTGCCGGCATTCTGCTCGCCTATCCGGGACTCAACATTGAAGTCGGCGGATACACCGATAACGTCGGCGGCGATGCCATGAATCAAACCTTGTCGGAGAACCGCGCCGGCTCGGTGCGCGACTACCTGGTGCAGGAAGGCGTATCCACAAATTCAGTCAGCGCCAAAGGCTTCGGCAACACTTTGCCGGTAGCCTCCAACGACAACTCCGCCGGCCGGCAGCAGAACCGGAGAGTGGAACTTCTCGTGTCGGGCGAGGCCATCGGCAGCCCGGTCAACGCAACCACCGGAAGCTTGCAGTAGAGCAAGGCTATATAAAAACGATCGATTCGATAACGGAGGCAACACCCCATGAAACTGGTAGGAGTAATCAGCACAGCAGTTCTTTCGTTGGCGCTCGGAGTCGCTGCTCCGGCGTTCGCACAGGACAAAGAGCAGGAAGACCAGAAAGCCAAGCCTGCCCAGGAAGAGAAAAAAGCGCAACCAGAAAAATCCGCAAGGCCAGAGGAGAAAAGCGCGCAGCCGGAGAAGAACGCAAAGCCGGAAGAACGGAATGCGCAGCAGCCGGAGAAGAACGCCAAGCCGGAAGAAAGGAATGCGCAGCAAGAGGAAAAGAACACCAAGCCGGCGGAGAAGAACGCACGGCCGGAAGAGCACGCCGCTGAAAACCGTGACCGCATTCCCGCTGACCGTTACAAGGCCAACTTTGGACAACAGCACACGTTCCGTGTCACCCAGGGCGATTACCGCAATCACCGCTTCGAATACGGCGGCTATTCGTTCGGATTCGTTGACCCGTGGCCAAGCAATTGGCTCTACACGCAAAACGTTTATGTCATCGAGATAGACGGCATGTATTACCTGTGCAACCCGATGTATCCGGGCGTGAACCTTGCACTCACCTTCACACTCTAGTTGGCCTAGTCCGTTGCAGCTTACGGATGCAACCAGCTAACTGTGATCGGCGCGGGTCCATGTCCTGGACTCGCGCCACTTTCTTTCCGGCGGATCTAGTTGCAACATCCTCAGGAAGTGAGCAGTAGTGTACAGACTGGGCCGGTGCCTCCGTGGAATGCTTGCCCCGACGCGATGCTGTTCTATCCGCGCAGCCCACGGAAAGCAATGTACGACCGGGCAATCGTAAGGATGATCTGGGAAGGTGGTTCAAAATGCGCACAATCCGTTTTCTGTCGTTGAGTTTTCTGATACTGGCCGTACTAGCCATGCCGGCCATCTCGAGAGCGCAGCTCGGCCTGTCGATCACAATCGCTCCGCCCGAACTGGTGGAGTACTCGCAACCTGTTTGTCCTCAAAGCGGTTATTTGTGGACGCCCGGTTACTGGGCTTACGGCGAGGAAGGCTATTTCTGGGTGCCGGGCACGTGGGCCGAGCCGCCCGAGGCTGGCCTGCTCTGGACCCCCGGTTATTGGGGTTGGGGCGACAACGCCTACGCGTGGAATGAAGGCTACTGGGGTCCCACGTCGGCTTCTACGGCGGCGTCAACTACGGCTACGGCTATGGCGGTGTCGGCTACGGAGGGGGATATTGGAACAACGGAGCCTTCAACTACAACACCACGGTAAATAACGTGGACGTCACGAACATTCACAACGTTTACCGCAAGACCGTAATCAACACTACGGTAAACCGTGTCAGCTACAACGGCGGCACAGGTGGAATTACCGCCCGCCCGACTGCTGCGGAACAGACCGCGGCACATGAGCGTCATACCCCGGCAACGGGGGCACAAACAGGGCATCAACAGGCCGCGAGCAAGAACCGCGAGCTGTTGGCGTCAGTGAATCACGGCAAGCCGCCAATCGCTGCAACCTCGAAACCAGGAGAGTTTTCCGCCAAGGGCGTGGTGGCGGCCAAGGGCGCTCCAGCCGAGAACAAGGTAACTGAGAATAAGGCTGCGGCAACCCGCACGAACGAGAACAAGCCTACCGCGACTAAGGCAGCGGCACCTCGCACGAACGAGAACAAGTCTACCGCGACTAAGGCGGCCGCAGCTGCTCGAATGAGAACAAGCCTACCGCGACTAAGGCGGCCGCATCTCGCACGAACGAGAACAAGGCAGCCGCGACTAAGGCAGCGGCACCTCGCACGAACGAGAGCAAGCCCACCGCGACTAAGGCAGCCGCACCTCGCACGAACGAGAATAAGGCAGCAAAGCCGAAGGTTGCCCATGCGCCCACCGAGTCCAAGCCGACTGCGGCTCGCGCGCAGCCTGCACCTCGTCCGGCCGCTACAGCTCATGCGCAGCCTGCTTCCCGTCAACCGACTGCGCCTCGCGCTGAAGCCGCGTCGCATACTCAAAGTGCACCGCATGCCCAGCCTGCGCCGCATACGCAGACTGCAGCCCATGCGCAGCCTGCACCTCGGCCCGCGAAAGAGGCGCCTAAGGCCGAAGAGCGCCCTCGGAAGTAGCAAATTGGCGGTGACGTGTTTCGCCAGTCTGTTCGAGGGTGCAAGAAAGTTCGTGTAATCGGCGCGGGTCCAACCCCCTTAGCCCCGCGCCACTTTTTTCCGGCTGGACGCAGCGGTCGTCGTTCGCGGGCGGAAACGAGATCCACTGCTTTCACCTCCCATATCTTCCACGTGAGAATTGATCCCTATGAGCAGTTTTGACCATTAAGAGACGGGCAAAACGCCTATAAACGAACTTGATCCGCACGCAAAAAGGAGCAGGACATGCTTGGAACTGTATTGATCGTGATCTTGGTTTTAGCACTGGTTGGTGCGCTGCCACGCTGGTCGCATAGTCGGGAGTGGGGTTATGCTCCGACGGGGGGCTTAGGGATGGTTCTTTTCGTCGTTGTCATTCTGCTGATTCTCGGGCGTATTTGAACCATCCGCGTTTTTGAACCGGCTCGGAGCGCAGGTTGTCTGTCGATTTCTGCGCCGGTCGGGACGCCGGTCGGGACAAGCAAGACTCCGAACGTCGGCGAGACGCGCTAGCCTCGCTCAACCAGCGAAAGACGCTGGCACTCACGCCCTACTCGGAAGAGTCCTTCTGACGGGTCGCCTTCACGCCCTCTGATTGAGAAGAACTAATTTGGAAAGACGGTCAATTCTGATCAGCTTTTCGAGGCCCACGGTCTGATACTGGCTATTAACCAGGTTCTGACATTGCCAGGACCTTCATGAACAGATTTTGTTGAGAGGAAATTCCCCACGTTACGGAGGATTCAATGAACCTGAGTCGGCTCGACCCTAAGCTGGTTATGCTCGCCGCCGCGGTGATTGTGATCATCGCATTGTTTGCCTGGCTATACGCACGAAACCGCAGGAATAAGACTGCAGGCCTGCGACAAAAGTTCGGACCCGAGTATGACCGCGCGGTGCTGACCCATGGGTCAGAGAGAAAAGCAGAAGCGAAATTGGCGGATCGCAAGGAACGGGTCGAGAAACTCAACCTTCGCGATCTTGATCGGGTGGAGAGTGAAAGATTTTCGAAACAGTGGGAGTCGGTGCAATCCCGATTCGTCGATTCTCCGAAAGGAGCGGTCGCGGAAGCCGACGATCTGGTGTCCTCGGTAATGAAGGCTCGTGGCTACCCGGTGTCCGATTTCGATCAACGCACGGCAGATATTTCTGTCGACCATCCCCGCGTGGTGGAGAACTACCGGACCGCCCATGAAATTGCGCTGCGGGTGGGGAAGGACCAGGCCACCACAGAAGACCTGAGAACGGCGATGATTCACTACCGCTCTTTGTTTGAAGAATTGGTGCAGGTGCCGGCGGCGGTTGAGACAAAAGCAGTGGCGTGAGGGCGCCCGCCACCATGCTCTGGTAACAGAGTCAGGAAAGAATCGAACTTTGTCGCAGAAGGTTTAGGAGAAGAACATGAAACCAAGTTCGCAAGACCGGACCGAGGGCAAGCTCCACGAAGTGAAAGGGAGGATCAAAGAGGAGGTCGGAAAGGCGACGAACGACCGATTTGGAAGTCTCCGGCAACGCGGGAAAAAAAGCCGGCACGGTTCAAAAATGGGTCGGTCGTGTCGAGAAAGCTGTCGGCGAATAGAGAACGTACCGAAATCCGCCCGCAAGAGTCACAGGAGGATGCATGTCACAAACGGTGGTGGAAAGAACGGCTGAACATATTGCCGACTCGGCTCGCCAGGCGTCGCGCGTAACCAGCGCGATTGGCGATGCGATCGAGGATGGTGTGGAAATAGTAAAACGTGCCGCGAAGCAGGGCGGTGATGCCGCCGAAGAATTATTGAATGAGACATCGAAGCGCCTCCAGCGGCACCCGGCGCTGACGATTGCGACCACCTTTGCCATAGGTGTTACGGCGGGGACATTGATCGGCTGGATGATAAGACGACGGTAGATTTTGCAAGACACAAGACGATAGATCCGCAAGACAGAAGAAAGACTCGGAAAAGGAGAACCACGATGACTACGACTGAGCAGGCCAAGTGCGCGCATCTACCATGCCGATGCGTGGCGCAAGCCGGCGACAAATACTGCGGGCAAGCCTGTAAGGAAGCGGGATCCAAGGATGTAGAGATTGCGTGCCAGTGCGACCACGCACCTTGCCCGCTTACGGTGTGAAGAACACTCACCGTCGGTGCGGAGTCCTGTCTGAATTCACCAAGGAGAATCTCGAAATGAAGATGCATCGCAGTATTCTCCTGGTAATCGCGGTCTTCGCCATCCTCCCGGCGCTGGCAAAGGCGCAAGCGCTTGCCGATTCAGGCGATTCCTCGGGCGTGGTCGCAAGCATGGCCCCAGCGGCGACACCAGATCTGACGTACGCGCGTCCGACGGAGGCAACCAAGCTCCACAACTACATCTTCGACGCGTTCGGTCCGTATCCTATCGTCGGTGCTGCCTTCGCGGCTGGTATTGGCCAGGCGTACAACACCCCGCCCGAGTGGAAGCAAGGCGCCGTGGGGTATAGCAAACGGTTTGGGTCCGCCTTCGGCATCGCGGCGGTCAGCACCACCGCGCGCTATGGTCTCGCCCAGGCCTTCAGGCAAGACACGTTGTACTACCGCTGCGAATGCAAGGGCGTGTTGCCACGGCTGCGCCACGCCGTGACCTCCACCCTTACCGCACGCCAGGGCAAAGATGGCCACAGGGTCTTTTCTTTCCCGGCGCTCATCGCTCCCTACGCCGGTACCATGACTGCCGTCTACGCATGGTATCCGGGACGCTACAACGGCAAGGATGCACTGCGCATGGGCAACTACACCATGCTGGGATATGTTGGCGGGAACATCGCACTGGAATTCCTCTACAGCGGCCCGCACTCATTGCTTTCTCGCATGCACCTCAATAACACGCGCGCGGCGCCAGGTCGGGGACCAAGCCCATGATCGACCGCAGACTCAGTGCGGCTGCGGATGTGGCTGCGATCCTTCCGGGGCCGTCGACCCTGCCTGGGTCTTCCGCTGCTTCGACTACCGGCCCGATCAATCAGTTTCTGGAATGGTTTGGCGATCTCGGAATATTTTCCTGGCGCGTGTTACGGGCTGCGGTGACCCCGCCGTTTGAATTCCGCGAATTATTTCGACAACTCGACGAGATCGGCTCGAAGTCCCTGCCGTTGGTCGCCCTGGCAGGCGCCGCTACCGGAGTTGTTCTCTCCTTGGAAGCCCGTTTCAGTCTGACGCGATTTGGCGCCAAGTCCCTGCTTCCCGCCGCCATCGTGTTCTCCATTATCCACGAGACCGGCCCCATCATTACCGGGCTGGTGGTGAGCGGACGAGCGGGCGCCGGCATTGGTGCGGAGTTGGCATCGATGAAGGTGACTGAGCAGATCGATGCCATCGAGGCTTCTTCCGTAAACCCATACCGCCTGCTGGCGGCGACCCGCATCCTGGCTTGCATTGTAGTGCTGCCTTTGCTGACGCTCGCTGCCGACTTCTGCGGCTTGATCATGGGCTGGCTTGCGCAGGCTTTGGTTGAGCCGCTCTCGTTGCATCAGTTCATCAACAGCGGCTTTAAGGGTGCCGGCTTCAACGATTTCTTGCCTCCCACATTCAAGACCCTGGTATTTGGCCTGATCATCGGCCTCGTCGCGTGTTTTCAGGGAATGCGCACCCAGGGAGGCGCCGCGGGCGTAGGCCGTGCGGCCACCAGTTCAGTGGTGTTGTCTTCGCTGTTCGTGATCCTGGCCGATGTGGTGCTGGTGAAACTCATCATCATATTTTTCCCGTGAGCGCTCATCGGAGTCGCGAAACAATTATGGACACAATGGATCAAATTCCGGTTCAAACCGCGATTCAAACCGCGGCAACGCAAGCCGAAGCCGAGCAAGACGGTAGCTCGGCGGTTATCGCCGTCGAGGAATTGCATAAATCCTTCGGAAGTCAAAAGGTTTTGAACGGGATTAGCCTCGCCGTAAAGCGCGGCGAAACCCTGGCGGTTCTGGGGCGAAGCGGCACGGGCAAAAGCGTATTGCTGAGGCTCATCATCGGTTTAGAGAAGCCAGACTCAGGGTCGGTTCTCATCCATGGTCAAGACATAGCCGGCCTGGCACTCGACCGGATGGGCGAAATCAGAAAGAAGATGGGTTTTCTGTTTCAGCACGCCGCGCTTTACGATTCGCTGACGGTCGAACAGAACGTGGCCTTTCCGCTGCAGCACCATAAAAAAGAGATGTCGAAATCTGAGCGCGGCGACCGCGTCAAGGAACTGCTGGCGGAAGTGGGAATGGAGGACGCTCTGGCAAAGATGCCTTCCGACATTTCCGGCGGCATGCAGAAACGCGTAGGGTTGGCGCGCGCGCTGGCATTGGAGCCCGACATTCTCTTGCTCGACGAGCCCACGGCCGGTCTTGACCCAATCAGTTCTGCGGAGATCGACGACCTGGTTCTCAGGCTCCAGCAGGAGCATCACGTGGCGTCCATCGTGGTAACGCACGATCTACACAGCGCCAAGACCATCGCTGGCCGTCTCGCCCTGCTCAACGAGGGGGAAGTTGTAATTCAAGGCAGCTTTGAAGACCTTCAGGAAAGTGACATCGAGTTTGTCCGGGAATTTCTAAAGCATTCGTAGGAGACCATAATGTCGAGAGCGGCGCGCTTGGGAGCTTTCATTGTTGCGACCCTGGCAATTCTGGTGGCTGGTATCTTCGTCATCGGGGGCAAGCAATATCTTTTCAGCTCGACCTACCAATTGAAAACGCAATTCGATAACGTGGTGGGTCTCGATGCGGGAGGAGACGTGCGCGTGGGCGGAGTTCACGTTGGTACCGTGCACGACATCCTTTTGCCCCACAAACCCGGCGACAAGGTCACGATCGTCATGGATCTGAGCAAATCGACCCACCAGATCATCAAGCAAGACTCCGTAGCCTCCATCGAAACCGAGGGGTTGTTGGGCAATCAATATCTGGCGATCTCGTTTGGATCTCCCGGAGTAGCCGGCGTGTGGGATGGCGACACAATCGCTAGCCAGCCGCCACTGGAAATGTCGGATCTGCTCAATAAGATGAGCGGCATTCTCGATAGCAGCCAGCAGGCCATCCAAAATGCCACGCAGGCTACGGCGAACCTAAACTCGATCAGCGCCAAAATCAACGCAGGTGACGGAACCGCAGGAGCGCTGGTGAATGACAAGCAGCTCTATGAAAACCTCGAACAGACATCGAGCGCCATGCGCGACACCATGGTCCACGCGCAAGCGGGGGTTACCAACTTCGAGGAGAATATGGAAGCCATGAAGCATAACTTCTTCCTGCGCGGGTATTTCAAGAGCCGCGGCTATGAAGATTCCGCTGAGCTGGCCCGGAACGAGATTGAACAATTGCCACTAGGCGCAGCCACAAAGGAGTTTACCTACTCGTCGAAGCAGCTTTTCGATAAGCAGGATTCTGCCAAGCTCAAGAACCAGAAATCTCTCAATGCCGGGGGCGAGTTCTTGCGCGATAACCAGTTCGGCTTTGCCGTGGTGGTTGCATCCTCCGGCATGGCGGGCGATACTCAGAAGGATTTGGTGCTGACCGAAGCCCGCGCCATGGTGGTGCGCGAGTATCTGGTGGAGCATTTCGGGTTCGATGATAGTGAGCTTAAAACCTTGGGCGCCGGGAAACAGACGGAGTCGGGTTCGGATGCCGACTGGGGTACGGTGCGGATTCTCATCTACCCGGCCGGAACCGAAATTCCGCCCAACAAGCAAACCCATGCACCTGTCTCATCTGAAGCCGCCTCGGGCCCGCGGGCCCAGACCGCTGATGCCTCTAAATGATTCATTAGCCTGAGCAATAGCTACCAGTAATACATTGAATGCAAACAATCCCAACTGGCTAACCGTTCTCAACCGCGAAGTCATAGCCTGCACCCGCTGCCCGCGCCTGGTTGCCTATCGCGAGCAAGTGGCCCGCGAGAAGCGCCGGGCTTACCGCGACTGTGAGTACTGGGGCAAGCCTGTGCCTGGCTTCGGCGATTCCGAGGCGCGCGTGCTGATCATGGGTCTGGCTCCCGGCGCGCATGGCTCCAATCGCACCGGTCGCCCCTTCACCGGCGATGCCTCCGGCAAATTCATGTTCCCTGTGCTGTATGAAACCGGATTCGCCAGCCAGCCCACAGCCACCGACCGCAACGATGGGCTCACGCTGAAAGATTTGTACATCACTGCCGCGGTTCGCTGCGCCCCGCCCGCCAACAAGCCGCTTCCTCAAGAACTGTTGGAGTGTTCGCATTTTCTTGACCGCGAGCTTGCAGGATTAGGAAAAGTAAAGGTCGTGGTCGCGCTCGGCAAGATCGGCTTCGATGCTTATCTGAACTATGTGAAACGGCGCGGCCACTTCAGCAGGCAAGCCTACTCCTTCAAACATTTTCCCTTCAAACATGGCGCCAGTTACCGGTTACCGGGCGGTAAGGTGTTGCTGGCTTCTTACCATCCCTCGAACCAGAACACGCAGACCGGAAAGCTCACGCGGGAAATGTTTGTGAAGATATTTAAGCAGGCGGCAAGACTTGCCGATGAGTAAGTTGAGGCGCCGCCGGAGCCGGATCGTTGCACCCTGCCCCATGGCATGGGGTCACAATCGACAAACCTGGGTCATGAACCGGGGCGGCGCCGTTTGCTGGATGGGGTCGCGAAGAGAAGTGTTCCAACTGGAACATAGATGCTGAATGTTCCAACTGGAACATTTTGTGCAGGCAATCGCGTAAGGATCGAGGTGTATGTATAATGCTCGTAAATGAAACCATCCAAGGCGGTTAAGACGGGCCGGAAGGCGAGACCCCAAAAGACCCAAAAATCCAGGAAGACCCCAAAGACGATCAGCTTGCAGGCGGTAGCGGAGGAGCCGAAGCCGAAGCGGCGCTACATTCTGCTTCGGGATGTGGGGGTGTTATACCGTCCGCTCAAGAAGCCGGTTACGCTGCGGCTGGATGCCGATGTGATTGCGTGGTTCAAGAAATCGGGGCGCGGCTACCAGACGCGGATCAATCGAGCGCTGCGGAAAATGATGGAAGATGAGATGAAGGAAGGGAAGAAATCGACGGCGGAATGAAGATCGAGGCGTTGCCGGAGCGACACGGCGCGGGCGAGTCGCCCGCGCCCACACGATCCACGAGCTACTTCAACTTCGTTACCGTTACTTCCAGCTGAAACTGGCGCTTGGAGTTAGGATCGTCCACGCTGCCCACCACCATCGGCTTTCCCAGTTGCGCCACGGTGCTGGCTCTTATGGACAGTTGACGAAGTACCGGCCGCACCTGCTGGCCTTGCTGTTCGGGCACGGCGAAGTTGCTGATTTCTGCCCGCACTGATATTGGCAGACCATTGGCGCGCTCTCCGATCTTGCACCAGATGCTGGTTCCCACATCAAGGTACTGAAACTCACCTTGCTTGGACTCGACGGGAACACGGGTTCCAATCTTGATGTCATCAGCGTCCTCGGCATTCAAGTTCATCGAATACTGCCGTGTATTTACCTTCTTGCCGTCTTCGAATTCGTTGACGGAGAAGTCGAGACGATAGGCGTTTACGGTCTTCCCGGTTTCGGGCGCCGCCTTCGATGTAGTCGAATCCTGCGCCGATGCCGTGCTGATGCTCCTGGCGGTCAGGGTGAGAAGCAGTGCCGCCGCTACAATCATTTTCTTGACCATTGTCATTCTCCTTAGTCTGTGCCTATCTTTATTTGTTGTTGTTCCGTTGTTGTGAATTCTCATTACTGGCGGAGACAGCTTGGTTCATTTCCTCGGCGCTATCCCGCCGCAGTTCGTCGCTTCTGGCCTGTGCGATCAGCGCGGCATGCTCCGGATAGTTTGCGACGAAGCGGGTCAGGATTGTCTCCTGCTCACTCAGCGGCTGGGGTGAAGGAAACTGTTCGAGCTTCGGCGCGGGAACAACAATCGTTGCCGGGTCGCTGAGAGCGTGTGGTTTGAGCCGTCTTCTTGGTCCCCCCTCGCGGGACCCAATCGAGAGGATTCCAGCATTGTGCGCAAGCTGCGTCGCATCATTTCCATTGGCCTGCGTCGTGGCCCGCGGGCGCTGCTTGGCGATGTTCTGGGCTGGCATCCACGATCTCCATGTGACGGATACGGCCACCAAAATTAGGGCCGACAGCGCAGCTACTGCTGGCCATTGCCACCACGAGCGTTTTGCTGCGTGCTTCTGCTCGATTCGGAGATTCGCCAGAATGCGATCTCCGAGTCCTGCCCTCGGCTCGACCGCCGCGTATTTTGCGAGGACAGAGTCGAGTTCGCGGTCGAGCGCTCCGTCAGCCATTCTCTGATTCCTGCTGTCTTCCGGGTGATTGCGATCCGTCATATTTCACACCACATACTTCTAGAAGCTCAGTTCTGTCCCACCCTGCCTTCCCAGCACTAACGTGCTGGGCTAATGAATGCCGTCCCTTCGCGACTCCGCTCGTGCTGAAAGCTTATCCTTCAAAATCTGCCGCGCCCGAAAAACTCGCGATCGCACAGCGGCTTCGCTAATTCCTAGCGTCGCAGCTGCTTCGCGGGGCGACATCTCGTCCACTGTCGACAAGATCAAAGGCTCGCGGAGCTTCTCCGGTAACGCAGTGATCAATCGCTCCAGCCGCGCTACAAGCTGTGAGCCTTGCATAGCCTCGTCTGCCGGGGCGTTTGCAGACGGCGCCTCTTTGGCCGGCTTCTCGGGGTCGTCGAGCGGAATCTCCCGCTTACGGCCGCGCTGCTTGCTCCGGTCGACCGCCACTCGCCACGCGATCCGCGCCAGCCAGGTCTTCGGATCCTCCACCATGGCCAGCTTGCGGCTGTAGCGCAGCACCCGGAGAAACGTCTCCTGGGTCGCGTCCTCGGCATCGTGATGGCTGCGGAGCACGGCATAGGCGATGCGGTAGACGAGTCGCGAGTGCTGGCGAACGAGGTCTTCGATCGCTTCGTCCGTACTGCGGTCCGGAGTGCGGTCCTGACTTCGGTCTTGACTGCGCGGTACCGTCACGGCCTCGTTCAGAACTGCCTCTCCCGCCACCAATCGCTTGCCCTCAATCATGAAGACCGCCGGGACGTTTGGTTTGTTCAGGTATTTCTTGGAGAGAACGCGAGAAGGGATTTAACTTGCGAGTAGGCCTCTCTACTCCTGTTGGCTACGGTCGCGCGAGATACGGACTAAACATCGCCGCACCAGCAGAGGCGAAATAAGCTCGGAGCTAGGTGGGCAGGGAGTAAATATCGTCTCTGCGCGGCATCGAGATTCTCTTGTACGCATTGGTGAAGTGAACTCGGACCAGCCAAAAAATCAGCAGCCCCAGTGGCAGCAGGGCCGGCACCAAGAGCACGGGTGATCCGCGCAGCCAGGCGGGAAATACCTGTTGCTGCCCGAGGAAGAAGGAACCTGTGGCGATAAACCAGCCAAAACACATGCGCCAAAGATGACGAGCGATACGTCGTCTGCCAGAAATTCCGCGCACGAGCATGCGCAGGTCTCCGATGCCAGCAAATAGAATCACCGAACTCATGAAAACCTGCATGAAGGCAAACGTTCCAGGATCTACCGGCTCCCGCCCCGTCATCTTTTGGAATCCGTGGAACACGCCGAGAACTCCGATTGTGAACGCAAACAGACACCCAACCCAATCCAGAATGCCAGTTTCTCCATCTCTGCGCCTGGCCGTTGCCCACGCTGTCGCCACCATGTAGATGGTTAGAACGCCGCCAAACACATTGTTGGTCTGGTGTTTCATGTACGCAAGGCATGAGGCGAATGTCGCCATGACCAGCATGGATGCGACGAAGACGTTTCCCGCCACGCCGTGCGATCGGGAGCCTTTGCGAAAAGACATTGCGGCGGCGCCCGCGAACATGGCTAAGACGCCAGCACCAATGTGAAAAACCAACAACGGCAATCGCATTCTTGCGCACTCCTTATCTTGCGACTAATAAGTGCTACCCGGATATACGCGCCAGGAGATAAAAAGGATCCAGGATGGGAGACATTCTACGGCAGGGGGCTACGTGCCGGGGCTTCGTTCTCATGCGCTGTCGGCAATGGTTTTCAAGTGCCCACCATGACTGGTTCGGGCTCCAGGTGGACGCCCCAGATTTCTTCCACGCGATGCTGGATTTGTTCTTTCAGGGCGAGAACATCGGCGGCTTTGGCTCCGCCGCGATTGACGATCGCGAGCGCGTGTCGGGCGGAGATGCCAACGCGGCCAAAGCCAAAGCCTTTGGCGAATCCGGAGCGCTCGACCAGCCAGGCCGCAGAAACTTTCTTGCGGGTTTCGAGGGCGGGATAGCTGGGCACGATTAATCCTCGTGCCGCAGCCCGCCGCTTCAGATCCTCATGCTGTTCTTCGGAGAGCACCGGGTTCTTGAAGAAGGAGCCGGCGCTCTGGCAGTCGGGATCTCCCGGAATGATGAGCATGCCCTTGCGGGCGCGGATATGGCGCACAGCCTCGCGTGTTTCGGCGAGATTCGGCGCTGTTTCCCGGCCTTCGAAATGCCGCTGGAGGTCGGCATATGCGATATGCGGCTTGCCTCCGGGCGTGAGAGCGTAGGTGACGCGGAGAACAATGAAGCGTCCGCGCTCGGTGGTGTTGAAGATGCTAGTCCGGTAGCCGAACTCGCAGGCTTCGGGGCAAAGCTCGCGAACCTGATTATCTCTTGAGTCGAGAACCTGCACTGAGGCAATGGTCTCGGCAACTTCCTGCCCGTAGGCGCCGACATTCTGCACCGGCGTGCCGCCCACGCTGCCCGGAATGCCGCTGAGGCACTCGACGCCGGCGCAGTGAGCGATCACCGCGTGAGAGATAAACTTGTCCCAGGATTCGCCGGCGCCGGCGTCGAAAAGAATTTTGCCGTCTTCACCGCGCTCGCTGCGCTGGACCTGGTTAATGCCTTGAATCGCGATTTTCAGCACCAGACCCGGCCAACCGGTATCAGCGACCACCAGGTTACTGCCACCGCCCAAAACAAAGAGAGGCAGATCGCGCGAGTGCGCGAATGTAACCGCCTCCTGCACTTCACCGATGTTGCCGGCCTCGACGAAATACCTCGCCGGGCCTCCGATTTTGATGGTGGTCAGCGGCGCGAGCGGAATGTTTTCGAGCAGAAGCACAACTCATTTTCAAATATACACATGGCTGGAAGCGGGCGCACCGGCTTGCGGGTTACGGGAGTACACGAGAGGAAATGAAAAAAGGCCCAATACGTCACGCCAAAGACCGGAAGATACTCACCCCACGTCTGCCCAGTGCTTGCCAGAATCGGGCGTGTCTACTATAGTTACCCCGATTTTTCATCCAAAAACAAAGAAGGAGAAGATTAAAGATGCGCAAGCTCTCACTGGTTGCATTGTCTCTGCTGGTGTCTGGGTCGGTGGCGATGGCCCAGAGCAAGGTTGACACCAAGTGGCACTGCCCGAAGGCCACGATGGAACACAAAATCGACGTCCCGGACGTACCGGATCACAGCTATTGGATCGGGCAAGGCAGCTGCGAAGCCCATATCAAGCAGCGGTGATCTGAAAGAAAAGAGTGGCACGTTTACGGAATTCCACGATCAATGGAAAGCTAAGTTCAACTTCCACGGCTACTACATCGCGACCACCGAGGATGGCGACAAGATTACCTATATGTATGAAGGATCCGCGACTACGGACCTGTCGAAACCCCTCGCCAATAAATGGAGGATTGTGGCCGGTGCTGGCAAGCACAAAGGCATCAAGGGTTCCGGAACCTGCGCCGGGAAAGCCACTGCAGACGGCTCCGCGTTTGACTGGGATTGCACGGGCACGTATTCGATAGGGAAATAACGCTTCGAAATTCGCCGCGAGAACTAGCTTCTTAAGAGGGGTTAGATCCTTCGAAAACCCGGGAGAGCCAGAGAGCTACCGTCTCCGGGCAATTTTCAAGCCACTTCCAGTGCAGGCGGGCGCCAGTGGCACGGAGCAGGTAGTATTCGTTGACCGGGCGGTCATCCTGCACAGCGGGAGCATTTACGTCCGCGGAGATCAGCCAGTCGACCGAAACTTCTCTCTTCAGCATGACCGCAAACTGTTGTTCGGCAGTTGGAAACGGCCCCCACTCCACCAAGTCAGAGGCTGCGCGCGGGGGCGTGCGTTGCGCGAGTTCCGCGGCTGACCGAATTGGGATGGGCCGACGGCTGGCAAGGTAGTGGATGCCCATGCCCTCGATCGAAATAAACGCGCGGACGTAGGGGAAAGACTCTTTCAAAGCGCGGGCAATGGCGGCGGTAGTCGCTAGATCACCACCGGGGTACCATTGCTGCAGGATGCCATCCGGCCGCAAGCGCTTTTTGGCGGCGGAATAGAATTCGCGCGAGTACAGCAGGCTTGAGCCGGCGGCCTCTACGGGCGGCGGCGGATCGATTACGATCACATCGTACTGTTCCACCGTGCGCTCAAGAAAACGCCGACCGTCGTCCACCACAACGTGGGAGTGCGGCGACTTCAGCACTTGCGACGCGTCCGCGTGGTAATAGGGGAAAAGTGCCGGAACGCTGGGGACGAGATCGACCACGGTGGAATCGATTCCCCAGGACAATGCCGAACGGTGCGTCGTACCCATCCCGAAACAAATGACCAAGGCATTCTGAGGAGGACGGTCGAGGAACGCCAGGGGCATGGTGACCATCAGTTTGGTGATGGGCGTCAGGAAGGTCATACTCACGCCGTTCACGTAAAGCAGCCTCTGCATTCCCTGGCCAGCCGCGACGACGGTGGCGGTGCTGTCACGGCGCACCTGCTGCGCCGAAATCTGCTCCACATAACCCTGCGTCTTAAAGATCAAGCCGCACGATGCAACGAGAATCATGATGAACGCTACAGCGCGTTGAGGTGTGAAGCGTTTTGCTGAGCTAGCCTGGGACGACCCAGTTTGGAATACGGCGATCGACAAAGCGATCAGCAACCAGGGAAGAGCCAGCGCGGTCAGGGCGTGCCGCTCATCGAGACGCGGCAACAAGATGAAACCCGCAGCCAGCGGACCAAGAATACAGCCGGCAACATTTACCGCGTAGCCGATTCCTGCGCGGTCAGGATCGCCTTCCGAGAAACGGTCGACCAATCGCGGAGTCAGGAATCCCAGAAGCCCGCTGAAGGCGGCGATACCGAGGGGAACGCGCAGCCACCACGGAAGCATCTTGAGGCGGGAGTCGGCGGTGAGCAGAGGAATTAAGGCAGCGAGCCAAACGAATAGCCAGACCAGAGCGCCCTCGTTACTGCGCCGGTGGCTCCAGACGCGGTAGACGCTGGACCCGATAAACATTGCGGCCAGATAAACGCCCAGGATGGTTGCGAATGAATAGACCACGTTACCGAGATAGACGGTGTACTCTCTGGTCCAGACCAGCTCCATACCCATGCTGGTGAGTCCGGTGGCGAATAGCAGCCAGAGGGTACTGTTGCCAAACATCTGACGCGCGGTCAGGGATGGTTTATCGGCGGCGTCCTGTTCAACCTGGTCACTGCTATCCGCTTGCGAACTCTGCTTGCCGGCAAGCCAAAGCGCCGTGCCGCAGACCGCAAGATTGAGCACCATTCCAAATCGCAGGGTGACGGTAAAGCCGAAGACCTCAATCAACAGCAAGGGAATCAATGCTCCCGCGACGGCGCCCAGCACATTGGCGAGATAAAGAAAGCTGAATGAGCGTCGCGACTCAAGACGCTTGTCGCTACGGATGGCAAACATGCCCAGGGGAATGGTTGCGCCCATGCACGCGCACCACGGAACCAGACTGCATGCCAGCCAGATACCAGCGGCAATGTAGTAGCCGGTTGACGACAAGGAAAGACTGTTTCCGACGTGCTCCAGCACCAGGCGGCCAGTCAGCAGTTCCAATGGCACAACTACGGCGGAGCAGCCAATGAATAGCTCGGCCATGGCGTAAAGATGTAGCGGCGGAGACGTGAGACGTCGCGCGTACTTGCGCAACAAGTGCCCGGCGGCCCAGGAGCCGATGCCTAATCCCGCCATGAAACTGGAGAGCACGATCGACACCATGGCCGTAGTGACGCCAAATTCCGCCATGGCCAGGCGAAGCCAGATTAATTCGTAGAGGATGCTACAGAATCCGGAAATGAAGAAGAAGGCGAAGTACCAACTCCGGCCACTCGTCGCAACCGCTGCTGTTTCCGTTCGCGCCGGCTCAGGCTCGGGGAGAGAAACTTCCATCGCGGTTGGCATCGTCTCAATGCTCACAAGTTACTCCTTTGGCGCCGGGAAACTTGAATCGTTTGGTCGTAGTGCTTCGTGGGACACCCGAAGGCTTACTGTCTCAAGTCTCGCAGTCAGTTACAGAGTGCAGGCAAAGATAACTTGCTGTCATGGTAACGAAAGTCACCAGCTCCAGCGACTGGCGGTGAATCGAAGTTTGGAGGGGATGGGATCTTCTGCCGGAAGGCAGACGCCAATGTTCGCCGGCTGTGGCAGCATCTTTAAGTGCTGAGGAGTTCTCGATGAAGAATCATCCGAGGATCACTCACCGAGGCAAACCGGTTCTTTTGCTAAAGCTTTGGCGACAGCATCCTGGACTTCGGCTACCGCTGTAGAAACCGCCTGCTCAACGTTGTTGCTCGATTCTGCTGCTGCCGCTTCGGGCCTGATCAATCGCACCCGGAATTCGACCCGTTCACAGGCAGACATACTGTCGTAGAAACCGCGGTAGGCTTTCAACTGTTCTTGAAGGTCCACTGCCAACTCAGTCTTACAAATGCTGCACACTGGCGATACCATTTTTTCGAGGTAATCGCTACTCTTGAAATCGAATATCGTTCCGTGTCCACCTTGAGAGCACGTGAGGCTAAGTACGTGGAGTTCTTTAACGTTGAAAACTAATTCCTGTTCGCTCATCTTCGAGTGCCCTCTGTGATCACAGTAGGCGTATTCCCGGTCCGCTTCCAGTTACGAAAAGGCGTGGTGTTAGAAGCGAAATGACTGACTGATGTGCGCGGCTCGATTCCCGAATCGGGAAACTCAGTGCGGAGAGAAAAGGATATCGGGCAGTTCGGCTAGCGTTGTGATTTGCGCGTCAGGCGTCTCCGGGATACGCTCGGGCGCATGGCCGAAGCGATTACACCACAGCGCGCGGAAACCAAACGCCTTGGCGGAGTATGCATCCCAGCCATTGGAAGACAGAAAGCAGATGCGGGACGCGACCACTTTCAGCTGCGCACAGGCTAGCCCGTAGACCGAAGGATGCGGTTTGTAGATCTTCACTTCCTCCACTGACAAAATCGCATCGAACAAGCCGGTGATGCCCGCGTTGGCCACCGCCGCAGCAAGCATGGCGGGCGTTCCGTTGGAGAGGATGGCGAGCTTGATCCCGGCGGCCTTCAGGCGGTTCAAGGTGCCGGGAACTTCCGGGTAGGCGCTCAGAATCAGATACAGATTCATCAGCCGGGCGCGCAGAGCGGGGTCTTCAAGCTTCAGCGTAGACAGAGCGAAGTCGAGGGCATCGCCCGTGACTTGCCAGAAATCCGCGTGATGCCCGGCGAGACCGCGCAACCAGGTGTATTGCAGTTGCTTCGCGCGCCACAAGTCTGCAAGCGGCTGCCACTTCTCACCCAGCGAGTCCTGGGCTGAGCGTGCTGCACTGTTGACGTCGAACAGCGTGCCATAGGCGTCGAACACGCAGGCCTCAATGCCTTGAAGCTTCAATTTGGTCATCCTGCAATCTCCCGTTTTCAGGTTAATCTACCGGAGCGCGAACGGCCACATTCTCCATTCCCCGGTGTGATCCCGGTCACTTACTGCCGAGACGACTGTCACAGCGGGGCGAAACTGCTGGAGCTGTAATGAAGTGCAGAGAGCCGTGAAGGAAGCCTAAGAATCAATCCGAAATCCTTCCAGGGGGGCAACAATGGTGAACGACAATTTAGTGAAATGTCCGCTGTGCGATGGTTTCACGCATGTCGACAAGCCTGAACTGCTGGCGGCGTTGAAGGATTCCAAGATCCGTCAACAGATTGAAAACTACCTTGCAGAATTGCTGCGGCATCCAGTGGCCGAAATGGCCAGCGTCTCCGCGGGCCAGTCGCAAGGGCGCAACTTCAACAAAGACGTCCACAACTGGAATCCGAATATACCTGTGTGGCGGCGGAGTCCGAAAGAATAGCCGGCTTCCTCAATTGTTTCAAAGATCCAGGAAGGCCCCG
Source organism: uncultured Acidobacteriaceae bacterium (assembly GCA_963850165.1). Classification (GTDB taxonomy): domain Bacteria; phylum Acidobacteriota; class Terriglobia; order Terriglobales; family Acidobacteriaceae; genus Sulfotelmatobacter. The sequence continues at coordinate 127,468 of CAWKKK010000005.1, forward strand.
ACCGAAGTCAGATCCTCGCCGGCGCGAATAAGAAAGCCATTGCGCCGGAAAATGAGCTGCATGGCAATGTTGTCGGTCAACATTTCCGCGGAGAGGTGGCTTAACTTTTCATCGCGGGCGATCTGGACCACGCGGCGGAGCAGTTCATTCCCCAGTCCCAGTTTCTGGTACCGATCCGCAACCAGCACAGCGACTTCCGCTTCATTCCCGGAGTGAAGCCGGTTCATGCGCCCGACGGCAATGATGCGGCGTTCTCCCGTGGCGGGCTCGGTGCATTCGGCGACCAGGGCCATTTCGCGGTCGTAGTCACCGAAACAGATGCGCAAAAGCCGTTCATGCGACACCCGCCGGCTCAGGCTAAGAGAGGCGAAGAAACGCAAATAGACGCTGCGATCGGAGAGCGTCTCGTGAAACTTGACCATCAGCGGTTCATCTTCCGGGCGGATCGGGCGGATGGTCACCGGGGTTCCATCCTTCATTATCCAGGGCGAGACATATTGCGAGGGATAGGGGCGGATGGCGGGCTTGGGTAGCTGATCAAGTGACACGGCGGGATTGTGCAACACGATTCTGGCATCGAGGGCCAACAGGCGCTCCGGTGAAGCCAGCAGGGGATTGATATCAATTTCCGCGATCCAACGCTGTTCGAGGACGAGCTGGCTGAAACGGACTAACAGCTGCTCCAGCGCGGCCATGTTGACCGGCTTGCGTCCACGAACTCCTTTAAGCGCCGTGAAGATTTTCGTTTGCTCCATCATTCTCTGCGCGAGAGTTGTATTCAGCGGGGGCAGCGCCAGAGCGCGGTCGCGATACACTTCGACCATCTGTCCGCCGGAGCCGAACAAGATCACTGGTCCAAACTGCGGATCGACGCTGCTGCCGAGGATTAATTCGTAGCCATCAAGCTTTACCATCGGCTGCACGGTAACCCCGGCGAATTGTTCCAGGCCGGCCTTCTCGGCAACGGATGACTGGATGCCGCGATAGGCGGAGCCGACCGCCGCTTCGTCCTGCAGGTTCAGCTTGACTCCGCCAACATCGGTTTTGTGCGTGATGGTTTGGGAGAAGACCTTCAGCACGACCGGAAAGCCAATCTCCGAAGCGAGCCTGGCCGCTTCGTCCTCGCTAGTGGCGACGCGAGTTTCCACCGTGGGGATGCCGTAGAGCGACAACAACTGCTTCGATTCAGGCTCCGTGAGCAGAACGCGACCGTGGCTTCGCGCATTCTGAATGATTTGCTCGACCTGAGCGCGGGATGCGCTTGCCATCTCAGAGTGTTCCGTGAGTGTGGGAGTTTCGTAGAGCCCGCGAAGGTTATAGGTGTAGCGCCACATGTAGGTGAAGGCTCGCGCCGCGGTATCGGGATAAGCAAAAGTGGGAATGCCCGCCGAATTCAGGGCCGCTTCGCCGGCGGCAACGCTGTTCCCTCCCATCCAACTGGCGATCACGGGCTTGCCATATTGCTTGGCGTAAGGCTTCAGGCGTTCTGCAATCTGCGAGGGATCGGTCATCGCCTGCGGGGCAAGAATAACCAGGAGGCCATCGCTGTTGGGATCTTGCGAGGCAATTTCGAGAGCGCGGGCATAACGCTCGGAATCAGCGTCGCCAAGAATATCGATGGGATTGTTGTGACTCCAGTGGGCGGGGAGGAACTCATTCAGGCGGTTTAGGCTCTCCGGGGAAAGCTCAGCGAGTTCTCCGCCATTCGCTACCAGCGAGTCGGTGGCCAGGACTCCAGGTCCGCCAGCATTGGTCAGGATGGCGAGCCGAGGACCCTTGGGGCGGGGTTGCCTGCCGAGTACTTCCGCCATATAGAAAAGGTCCGCGATGCTGTGCACACGCAGAACTCCCGAGCGGCGGAAGGCCGCATCCAACACCTCGTCGCTGCCGGTGAGAGCGCCGGTGTGCGAGGCTGCGGCGCGGGAGGCGGCTTCGGAGCGGCCGGCCTTGATCACGATGATCGGCTTGCTGAGTGCCACTTCGCGAGCGGCGGACAAGAACGAGCGCGCGTCTCCTACGGATTCCATGTAGAGCAGAATGCTCTTGGTGTGGGGATCGTCGCCGAAGTAATAGATCAAATCACCCCAGCTGACATCCAGCATGGAACCCGTGGAAATGATCGCGCTGAAGCTCACTTCCTCGCGTTGGCTCCAGTCGAGAATTGCCGTCAGCAGCGCTCCGCTTTGACTCAGAAAAGCGACGCTGCCGGCGTGCGGCGCGTCTTTAGCGAAGGTGGCATTCAACCCGATGGTCGGGTTCATGATGCCCAGGCAGTTGGGGCCAATAAGGCGCATGGAACCGCGGCGCAACTGCTCATGAATTTGCCGTTCGAGTGCAGCGCCTTCGGCACCTCGCTCCTTGAATCCGGCGGAAATGACAACCGCGGATTTGACGCCGGCATCCACGCACTCTCCGATGATCTGTGGGACGGTTACTGCAGGCGTGGCAACCACAGCCAGATCCACGAGTTGTGGAACGTCGCGAATGCTCCGGTAAGCTTTGAGCCCCAGCACTTCCTCGTGCTTGGCGTTGACGGCATACACTTTCCCCCGGAAGCGGCCGTGCAGCAGGTTTTCCAGCAGGGCCCGGCCCACGGTGCCCAGGCGATCGGTGGCGCCGATAACGGCCACTGAGCCGGGGGTGAACATCGCATCCAGGCCCTGCGCCGGTGGGGATGCCGGCTCCTCCACGTGTGGCGGTCGTCCTGCGAGACCAGCCTCGGTCGAACCCATAGAAGCTCCTCACCCCTCAACCCATTCGCGTGTGAAACCGCCACGGCAAGGATAAACCATCGGCGAACGCTTGGGCATTCGCTTCAGCCCCGGCGAGCTTCAGGTTCAGCCAGGCTGTTCAAACACGAACTGTGAGCACTGGACACGCAGCATGCGCCACGATGTGCTGGTCCGTGGTGTGAGCCAAGTGAGTGACTGCAGTCACGGCACCGTGCGCCGGTCGCACGCCCAGAACGATCAAATCTGCCCCGCGATCCTGGGCAATTTCCAGAATCCGGTCCGCCGGTGGAGCGGACTGCCGACCGAATTCGACCAGGCATTCCACATCACACCATGGCTCGGCTTCAGCCGGTACCAAGTCGTTGAGACGACGCATTACAGACGCCGTGACCGCCTCCACGTCTATTATGCCCGCGGCGGGTTGCTCGACAACATGCAGCAACGCCAGTTGTGACTGTTCTTCCTCGGCCAGGGAAACGGCATACGGCAGGGCGGCCAAGGATTCTTCACCAAAGTCAGTTGCTAGAAGGATCTGGTGAAATTGAATTTCATTATTCGGCTTGCAGGGCACGTTCGGTCCCACACTCAGAACAGGACAGGTAGCCTTCCGGAATATCTTCTCGGCGACGGAGCCCATCAACAATTTCCGGGCGCCGGTGCGGCCATGAGTACCAACCACAATGAGATCAATGTCATGTTCGACGCTAATCCGGGAGAGCACGTTCCAGACGTCGCCTACCCCGAAAAGCGCCTCATGCGGAACTCCTCGGAGCTGCTCCTCCAGACGAGCGGTAACTTCCCGCTGTAATTGGTCCTCCTGTTGAATATGAGCCGGCCAGCTGTTCGGCGCAGAGAACAGGTAATCTTGCGAAGGCACCACGTGGGCGCCGTATAACCTGGCCCCGTATTGACAGGCGATGGCCAGGGCGTAAGGCAACGCCGTGTTGGAATGAGGAGAAAAGTCTGTAGCAAACAATATGTTCTTGAGCGCGATCCGCTTACCTGCTTCCAAAGTTGTCATAAAGCACCTCCAAGGTTTTTTCAATATTCGCGAATTTCAGGTCACAGCCCATCGCGGCTTTCAGTTGGAAAGTCGGAACGTTACGACTCGCATCTGCACGGCTTCCATAACTCTCGTACGGGTTGCCATGTTGCACGTAGGTCTTTTCTCCCTTACCCTACTTTTCCGTTCTTCAACCAGCGACCGTCAAAACGGGACATTTAGCGTGGCATATAACCTCATGGGCGTGGGCCCAGGGTATATGCGCGGCCACCCGCGGGGAGGGCGTTCGGTTCGCACCCATGACGATCAATTCAATTCTGTGTGCTGACGCCGCATCCAAAATCCCTTCCGGCAGGAAGTCTGTCCCAGCCACACACTCGGGCTTCTCTTCCAGCTTCGTGCTGGATGGAAACAATTCCCATAACTTCCGCCTGCTCTCGTCTCGCGTCGTCATCTGCCACTTCGCATATGCGTCAGCAGCGAAAGCCGACGTGCCGTAAGCTGACGGGCCCAGATCGGCAATCTGTACCGGTGGCACCATGTGCAGAAGCACAAGTTTCGCCCGATAGTCCTCGGCCAGGGACAAGGCATACGGGAATGCTTTGGCGGAAGCCGCTCCGAAATCGGTGGGGAAAAGAATGCGCTTGAACCCGATGGTGTCTGAGTCTGCGGGCGGGACGTGCGGACCAATTGTGAGTACGGGGCATGGAGCCAGGCGCAGGACCTCTTCCGCAACCGACCCGAATGCCAGCTTTTTCAGCCCGCCCCGTCCATGAGTACCGAGTACCAGCAGATCGACGCTCTCACGCTGAATTACGGAAGCAAGAACGTCCCATATTGGCCCTTGTTCAAGGAGCAGGCGGTGGTTGAGGTCATTCATCCGTGCTTTCTCGCCCAGATGCTTCATCTGCTGTTCCGCTTCAAACCGTCGGCGGTTCAGTTCGCGCGGCAACGGTTCCAAGGGGATCGACTCCCGGGGTTCCGGCGGAATTGCATGCACAACGGAAAGTACAGAACGGTACTGGCCTGCGATGGCAATCGCGAAGGCCAGCGCCCGCTGGGAAGCATTCGAGAAGTCTGTGGCAACTAGAACCTGCTTGAATTCAACACGGCGCTTCGGATTGGGTATCTGCGTAACGGCTGACATAAGCGCCTCCTGCGTCAGGGTGAGTCCAAAGGTCGGGCTGCGATTTTGCTTTTTTGGGGTGCCGATTTCTGCTGCAGAGGAACGACCAGCACTCCGGTTGGATGAGCAGTGACGGTCATCTTTCTCGAGCATTCGGCGCAGAGCCAGAAGCTCTCGAGCCTGGGTGTTTCGTAACTAGCTAGCTCTTCCGGGGTGCCGTACCCGACGGCGAAATGAAAGAGTCTGCCCTCGTGCAAATAACGGAATATGGCCGAGCAGGCGAGATTCGCACATTTCGACACCATAACTGCCTCCGACAGCCGGGGGTTCGACCACGCCAGCAATGCGTGCCGGCGATGCCCCTCAGGTGGCTACCAGACCGGCGTGCCGTCTTTGTCGCGGAAGATGAAGGTTGAACCGCCGCGCGTAACTTCCCGGGCAAAGATGGTTTCCACGCCTTCAAACTGCACCTTCGTACCAACCACCGTGACCACATCGCCCTTGTTGAAGACAAGGTCGTAGGTCTTCACGAACTTGGTAGTTGCGAGGTGGACCTCGATAGTCTTGCTGGGCGACAACCTCAAGATCAGGTGTGAGCCCATACCACCACTCACCGGGCACTGACGGTTTCTTACCTCTTCTACCGTTCCTTTGAATGTGGCTTCCGCCGCCCGATCGTATTTCGGAACTTCCACGCCCGGTTCGGACTTCTGCCCTACAGCAACCGGGGCTATCGTCAGAATCAGGGCGAGCGCCGTAAGAATCGGAATCGTGATGCGTGAGGCCTTCATGAGCTACCTCCTGCTGAACTCGAGAGGTCGAATTCCTAACTTAACTGTGAACCTCTTATCTCCATCGCGCGGTGACGGTGATCACCGGGTGCTGTGCGCAGCACCGGCAGCGAGCTTGATGCGCTTCACGAGAAATGCACGAGAGCTAAATCATCGGGGGTAGCCGCTGTGACTACCATCTTTCAGTTCTTGGGAAACGTGTCACCGCTTAGGGTGACCCGGGTCACTGCACCCGCGCCCTCTGACGTTGAAACTGTCAACCACGGTAGCGAAGAGCTGCTGAGTTCTTAGATAGAGTTCTTGAAGAGTTGCATCGGTCTTCACTCTCACAACAAACTTGGAATGGGTGAAGACCGCTGGTTTCATCTGCCAATACTTACAGGGAGACAAGACGAAATCATGAATACGACAAAGCTGGTAATGCTGGTAATGACAATCGCGGCAGCTCTGTTCATGCTGATTCCCAATCTGTCATGGGCGGCCGATGACGGAGCCACTATCTTCAAAGGAAAATGCGCAATGTGTCACGGCGCGGATGCGGCTGGCAAGCCGGCGATGAAAGCTCCGAGCCTGATTTCCGACGAAGCAAAGAAAAAGTCGGATGATGACCTGGCCAAAGCCATCACGGGGACGGCGAAGCACACGCCTGCAGTGAAGAGTCTAGCTGCTGACGACGTGAAGGCCGTTATCTCGTACATTCGCACCCTGCAAAAGTAGGCGAAGTCATTGGCTGTTCCCGTGCCGCTGCGATCACGATCGGTGGGCAGCGGCTGAGGGGGCGCCGATGAATTGCGCGACGGCAAGAGCTGCAACGGTCAGAACGCTACTCTGGCGCGTACTGAACCTGCAGTTCGGTATCCGCAGTGGTGGGGCTGGTGGTTAACGCAGCCGTTCCGTACTCAAATCCCTTTTCGAAGGCCGTCTGGTTTAGCTTCAGGAAGTTTGGCGGAACGGAATCCGCGACTGCGTTGCGGACCGCGTCGGCATCGAGCAGCCGTGTGACTGCGGTGAAGAATCCTACCATCACTGAATTCAGCACCATGCGCTTGCCGAGTTCTTCCGCGATGCGGGTCGCGGGAATGCTGTAGACTTGGATTTCCTTATTGAGATCGGAAACTCGCACTAGATCCTGCTCGACGATCAGGATGCCGCCGTCTTTCAACTCGGGGGCGAAGCGCACGTAAGCTTCCTGCGACATTACGACGAGGATATCCGGCTGAGTGATGTAGGGATACAAAATGGGTGAATCAGAAAGCACGAGCTGCGCGCTACAGGCGCCGCCGCGGGCCTCAGGCCCGAAGTTTTGCGTCATGGTGGCGAAAGCGCCTTGATAGATCGAGGCCGCTTTGCCGAGAAGGATGGCCGAGAGAATCACTCCCTGGCCGCCGAAACCTGCAACACGAATTTCCGTTAGCTGCATACCATCTCCGGTTGATCCTGTTCTGTGTATTCGTTGCCCAGTGCTTCGCTGTATTGCGCGCGCATCATGGTTCCGTAATCGGGGCGATCGCGGTCTACGAATTTGCCTACGATGATTTCTCCGGTCATGGTGAGGCCGGCTTCACTAGTCGGCGATCCGTTCCGGACTTTGCTCTTCTCTTTGTAGTACCTCATGGTGTCGAGGGCGTCGCCCAGTTTGTTGCGGCGCTGATACAGCGTGGGGCAGGGCGAAATGACTTCTATAAAGGAGAAACCCTTTTTCTTAAAAGCCTCGCTGATGGAGCGCGCCAGTTGGCGCACGTGGAAAGTCGTCCAGCGCGCGACATACACCGCCCCCGCCGCTTCGACCAGGTGGGGCAAGTTGAACGACGGCTCGAAGGTGCCGTAGGGATTTGTCGAGGTAGTCGAGTGATTGGGAGTGGTGGGCGCAGTCTGGCCGCCGGTCATGGCATAGATCAGGTTGTTGACGCAGATGACCTTCAGGTCGATGTTGCGGCGCGCGGCGTGAATCAGATGATTGCCGCCGATGGCCGAGAGGTCACCGTCACCAGAATAGACAACGACATTCAGCTTGGGGTTCGCCAGCTTAAGGCCGGTAGCGAATGGGATGGCGCGGCCGTGTGTGGTATGGAAAGAATCAAGCTTGACGTAGCCCGCCACTCGCCCGGTACAGCCGATGCCCGAGACCAGGGCCAGCGATCCCAAATCGATCTTCGAATCGATGAGCGCGCGGGCGAAGGAGTTCACGGTGGTGCCGATGCCGCATCCCGGGCACCAGATGTGAGGCATGCGATCGGTGCGCAAGATGGCGTCAACTGGATTGCCGGCATTAACGATTTCTGTGACTAAACTTTCCGACATTTGCTGGCCTCCACGATTACCTTGAGGATGTCTTCTGGTCTGTGAACTCCGCCGCCGGCGTGCGATACGGCGAAGGTTTTGGCTTTGCCTGCGGCGGCACGCTCCACCTCACGCACCATCTGGCCGAGATTGAGTTCGGGGACGACAAATGCTTTTACTTTCGTGGCCAGCTCGCGAATTTTCTTCTCGGGGAAGGGCCAGGCGGTGATGAGGCGGAGCTTGCCAACGCGCAGACCTTGTTCGCGAGCGGCTTCAACGGCTCGTTGCGCCACGCGAGAGGTGATTCCGTAGGAGACGACCACCACATCCGCACCCAGGAGTTTCTCTTCCTCAAACAGGGCAATGCGGTCAGCGGCATTGCGAATCTTGTTTTGCAGGCGGCGAACCAGCTTGTCCTGGACCGACGGAGTCATGTTCGGATATCCATGTTCATCGTGGGTCAAGCCGGTCACATGAAAGTTGTAACCTTCACCGGCATGTGCCATCTCCGGCACCCCGTCGCCATTGGTTCCGTAGGGGAGATAGTCTTCCACCGACTTGCGCGTATGCTTGCGCGGCGTGATCTCGATCTGGTCGGCGGGAGGGATCACCACCTTCTCAGTCATATGCCCTACCACTTCATCCATCATGAACATTACCGGTACGCGAAATTCTTCGGCCAGGTTGAAGGCGGTGATGGTGAGGTCAAAACACTCCTGCGGAGAATTCGGGCAGAGGGCGATGATTTCGTAGTCGCCATGTGAGCCCCAACGCGCCTGCATCATGTCAGCCTGAGCAGGAAGTGTGGGCAGGCCGGTGGACGGGCCTCCGCGCTGCACATCGACGAATACGCACGGGGTTTCGGTCATGGCCGCGTAGCCGATGTGTTCCATCATCAGAGAAAAGCCGGGGCCGGAAGTGACGGTAAACGCCTTGGCGCCACCCCACACCGCGCCCTGCAATGTGATCGAAGCCGCGAGTTCGTCTTCCATCTGGATGAACGTTCCGCCGACTTTAGGCACACGGGCGGCGAAGCGCTCAACGATTTCAGTGGAGGGAGTAATTGGATATCCGGCGGCGAAGCGTGCGCCGGCGGCTAGCGCGCCTTCGCAGCAGGCGTGGTCGCCATCGATAAAGTGTGTACCAGTAAGCACTCCGCGAGGGTCAGCCTTCATTTGTCACCTCCACCAGTGGGAGCGACTTTGGTGGCATAAATTGCGAAGTCGGGACAGTACATGCCGCACAAGTCACAGCCGCTGCATTTTTCCGGATGCACGACGTGCGGCGGATGGTAGCCCTTGGAATTGAAAGCGGATGAAAGCGCGAGCACGTGCGAAGGACAAAACTCCACACAGAGACCGCAGGATTTGCAGTGCTCGACGACGATCGAAACACGTCCTTTTGGCATGAAGAACTCCCCACTTACCGTAGAACACCAAATAAAATCTGTTGTAAGTATGCTTTGACCCGGTGACGTTGCCTGTGACGAACATCACCGATGTATGTGAAGGGACGCACACTGCTCGCGACGCCGCGAAACTACGCCAGTGCTATCCTTAATCCCCGCCAAGAATTCTCCAGGCCTCGCGGCCCGTGAGCACTAGGTGCTGTACACTCTTGACCGCCTTCATGTACTGCGCGCGCTCGAAGGCTGAAGGATCGGGACAGCGGACCTGACTCATGCTGCCCTTCATCTGCTGAACGGATTCGTATTCGTGCTTTTCCATCCATTCCAGCACGCCCTCTTCGATGTATCGAAGATGGCTGATGCCGTTTCGCAACAGCGTGGAGCAGAGCATGGTGACGTCGGCGCCGACCATCAGCAGCTTTATGACGTCCTCGGGCCCATGCACGCCACTGGTCGCAGCCAGGTTGGCCCGGATGCGGCCGTAAAGGATGCCGATCCAGGTCAGCGGAAGCCGCAGTGCCTGGGGAGTGCTGAGCAGCACGTTCGGCTGGATTTCCAATTCATCCAGGTTGATGTCTGGCTGATAGAAACGATTGAACAACACCAACCCATTCGCGCCTGCCTGGTCAAGCCGCTTCGCCATGTTGGCCATATTGCTGAAAAAGGGACTGACCTTTACCGCGACGGGAATCGTCACTACCGACTTTACCGCCTGGAGAATGTCGAGATATTGCTGCTCGACGGCGTTGGAGCTGAGTTCGGGATTGGTGGGAATGGTGTAGATGTTACATTCCAGCGCGTCCGCTCCCGCTTGTTCGATTAGTTTGGCGTACTGCGTCCAGCCGCCGACGGTCGTGCCGTTCAGGCTCGCAATAATTGGTACCGACACTGCTTTCTTCGCTCGACGAATGTGATTCAGATATCCCTCAGGTCCCAGCCGGAATTCATCGGGTTGAGGGAAAAAACTTGCTGCCTCCGCAAAACTGTTTGTCCCTTCGGCCAGATGGTGCTCCAGTTCGAAGCTTTCCTGCCGCAACTGCTCCTCGAACAGGGAATACAACACCACGGCGGAAGCGCCTGCATCCTCGAGACGGCAAATGCCGCCGATTTCTTGCGATAACGGTGAGGCTGAAGCCACCAAAGGTGTACGGAGCTGCAAACCCAGATAAGTGGTGCTGAGGTCGATCATGATTTCTCCCTAGGTCTCCTTCTTGTTCTCGCGGCTTACTCGGTCTTGGCCGGTTCTCCGTTAAACTTCCGCAGCGCCAGGTATTCATAAAGGTGAAAACGGGTAGTGGCATCCTGCTGCGCTTCTTGCCAGAGCAGCTTGGCCCCATCCGGCCTGCTCTTGGTCAGCATCTTGAAGCGCGTTTCCATCTGCATGTAATCCGACACTTTGCGCGTGGGCGTCCGAGAATCAAGGGTCAACGGATTCTCGCCCTGGGCAGCCCGTTCGGGGTTGTAGCGATAAAGCAGCCATTGGCCGGAATCGACTGCCATTTTCTGATCCGACATCGCAATCGTCATGTTGATGCCGTGGGCGATGCAGTGCGAATACGCGATGATGAGACTGGGCCCGTTGTAAGCCTCAGCTTCCAGAAACGCCTTCAGCGTGTGCTCGTCCTTGGCGCCCATGGCCACGCTGGCAACATAAATATTGCCGTAGCTCATGGCGATGAGTCCGAGATCTTTCTTGGCGCCTGGCTTGCCGCCGGCGGCAAACTTGGCTACTGCACCGCGCGGCGTGGCTTTCGAGGCCTGACCTCCAGTGTTGGAGTAGACCTCAGTGTCGAGCACAAGCACGTTGACGTTGCGACCGCTGGCCAGTACGTGATCGAGGCCGCCGTAGCCGATGTCATACGCCCAGCCGTCTCCGCCCACAATCCAAATGCTTTTCTTGACCAGCAGGTCAGCAACGGAAAGAAGTTGCCGGACGTCGGCGGAATCGTCCCCGCTGAGTTTTTCCTTCAGCAGATCCACGCGCTGGCGCTGTTCGTAAATGTCCGCTTCATCTTTCTGTGGAGAGGTGAGGATCGCGGTCGCGAGTTCTTCACCGATTGTTCCTGCCACACGCCGCACCAACTCCTGCGCGAACTCGGTCTGCTTATCGACGGAAAGCCGGAAGCCCAGCCCGAACTCCGCGTTATCTTCGAAAAGAGAGTTCGACCAGGCGGGTCCGCGCCCGGCGGCGTTCTTCGTCCACGGCGTGGTGGGAAGATTGCCGCCGTAAATTGACGAGCATCCCGTAGCGTTGGCAATGATTGCACGGTCTCCAAACAACTGCGACATCAGCTTGAGATATGGAGTTTCGCCGCAGCCGGCGCAGGCTCCCGAAAACTCGAACAACGGCTCCTGAATTTGCTGCTGACGGATGCTGGTGAGTTTAATATTGCGGCGGTCGAGTTCCGGGATATTGAGGAAGAAATCCCAGTTTTCGCGCTCTGGTACGCGCAGTGGAGGTTGCGGTACCATGTTGATGGCTTTGAGCCGCGTCTCGGCCTTGTTTTTCACCGGACAAACTTCGACACAGATACCGCACCCGGTACAATCTTCCGGCGCTACTTGAATCGTGTAGTTGAGATCTTGCCATTCCCGGTCGCGCGTCTGAGTCGACTTGAAGGTGGCCGGCGCGCCTTCCAGTTCCTTCGAGCCATAGACCTTGATGCGGATGACCGAGTGCGGGCAAACCATGGCGCACTTGCCGCACTGGATGCAAATCTTCTGATCCCATGCGGGGATTTCGAGGGCCAGATTGCGCTTTTCCCACCTCGCAGTTCCAGTGGGGAAAGTGCCGTCGACAGGAAATGCACTGACCGGGAGTTCATCGCCGCGTCCGGCATACATCATGCCCAGCACGTCGCGCTCGAATTCCGGCGCTGATGGCGAGAACGGTGGCGGCATCTCGATTGTGCTGGTGAGTTCTGCCGGGATTGTCACTTCGTACAAGTGCGCCAACGTCTCATCCACGGCTTTCATGTTCTGCCGCACGATCTCTTCGCCCTTTTTCCCATAGGTGTCGCGAATCGACTTGCGGATAGCTTCTACTGCTTGCTCTGCGGGCAATACTTTGGAGATGGCGAAGAAACACACTTGCAAAATAGTATTCATGCGGCTGCCCATGCCCGTGTCGCGCGCCACTTGATAGGCGTCGATCACATAAAACTTCGCGTGTTTCGTAATGATCTGTTCTTGCACTACACGCGGAAGATGGTCCCAAACTTCGTCCGCGCCGAATGGGCTGTTGAGCAGGAAAGTGCCGCCCGGAACCAGGGCGCTCAGCATGTCGTAGCGCTCGAGGAATATCCACTGGTGACAGGCAACGAAGTTGGCGCTGGAGACCAGATAGCTGGAGCGAATGGGCTGGGGTCCGAAGCGCAGGTGCGAAATGGTCACTGCGCCTGACTTCTTTGAGTCGTAGACGAAGTAGCCCTGCGCGTAATTGTCTGTGTTCTCGCCGATGATCTTGATCGAATTCTTGTTTGCGCCGACCGTGCCGTCTGCGCCCAAACCGTAAAACATTGCCCGAACAACATTGTCAGGCTCGGTTGAATAACCGGCGTCATAGGACAAACTGGTGTGGCTAACGTCGTCTTGAATGCCGATGGTGAAGTGATCTTTGGCATGATCGCCTTTTAAGTTGTCGTAAACGGCCTTGACCATGGCGGGGGTAAATTCTTTGGAGGAAAGACCGTAACGTCCACCTACAACCTCCGCCACAGTTTTGCGAGGACTGTAGCCTGATTTCACTCCTTCGTGGAGCGCGTTCACGACATCCAGGTAGAGCGGTTCGCCAATCGCTCCCGATTCCTTGGTGCGATCGAGAACTGCAATCTTCCTCACGCTGGCAGGCAAGGCCTCGAGAAAAGCCTGCACTGGAAAGGGGCGATACAAGTGGACCTTGAGCAGCCCCAGCTTTTCACCGTGTGCGTTGAGATGATCGATGGTTTCGTGCGCGACCTCAGCGCCGGAGCCCATCATCACGATCACGCGATCGGCGTCAGGCGCGCCCACGTAGTCAACCAGGTGATAAGAGCGCCCGACTATTTCCGAGAACTTATTCATTACAGATTGAACGGTTTGCGGGCAGGCCTCGTAATAAGAGTTTGCGCGCTCGCGCATCTGAAAGAACACATCTGGATTCTGTGCGGTACCACGCAACACGGGATGATCGGGTGAGAGCGCACGCTGGCGATGCTCGAAGATGCGATCCATATTGATAAGCGCGCGCATATCGTCTTCCGTGAGCATCTGGATTTTGTTGACTTCATGCGAGGTACGAAAGCCGTCGAAGAAATGCAGGAAAGGGATGCGTGACTCAAGCGACGCAGCGTGCGCGATGAGCGCCATGTCCATAGCCTCTTGCACGGAATTGGAGCACAGCATGGCGAAGCCGGCACTGCGCACCGACATGACATCCGAGTGGTCGCCGAAGATCGAGAGGGCGTGAGTCGCTAACGTGCGTGCCGAAACATGAAATGCAGTGGGCGTAAGTTCTCCCGCGATCTTATTCATGTTCGGGATCATGAGCAGCAGACCCTGGGACGCCGTGAAGGTAGTGGATAGAGACCCAGTCTGCAGCGCGCCGTGGACAGCCCCGGCAGCGCCGCCTTCGCTCTGCATCTCCATTACGTGGGGCACTGTACCCCAAATGTTTGGAATTCCCTGAGACGCCCACTCGTCCGCCCATTCGCCCATGTTCGAAGAAGGAGTAATCGGATAGATGGCGATTACCTCATTAACCCGGTAGGCGACGTATGCCACCGCCTCGTTCGCATCCATGGTCTTGAACTTGCGCTTCATGATCCCGCCTTTACATGCAATTAGATGTCGTGATGTGCTTGTTCCAACTGACTGCCCAAGCATGGAGGATGCGGCGCATAAACACAGCAAGGCGGGTCACAGAGATATGTGACCTGTGTCACAAACGCTGGAGCGTGATGGATATCACATCAGCGTGTGCCCTGCAGCACAGCCAAAGCGCTCCGTGCAGACGGACACTGACCTCAGAACTTAGGAGGTTGGTGCATGCTCTCACCATACGGAATGGAGATTGTCGAAAGCTGCCTTACGTGCAAGCTGCGTGCCGATCGTATCTTCTGCGATCTACCGCCCGCTGCACTGCAGGCGTTTGAAGACATCAAGTTCGCGACCGCGTATCCTCAGGGGGCGGTGCTGTTTGTCGAAGGGCAGATGCCGCGCGGCATCTTTGTGATATGCAAAGGCACCGTGAAACTCTCCATTAACTCGCCTAGCGGCAGAACGATGATTGTGAAACTCGCCGAGCCCGGGGAAGTGCTGGGATTGAGCGCCACCATCTCCGGCAAACCTTACGAAGTGACGGCGGAGACGATCGACCCCTGCCAGATCAATTTTGTCAAGCGCGACGACTTCCTCAGGTTTCTGAAGGATGATGTGGAGGCCTGCTTCAAAGTGGCCGAGCAGTTGGGTGAAAAGTATCACAACGCTTGCAAGGAAGTGCGCGCTCTGGGTCTGTCACACTCCGCCGCCGAGAAGCTGGCGGCGTTGCTGCTGGAATGGAGTTCCAAGAACGAAGCAGCCGGCAAACCGGAGACCCGGTTAACGCTTAGGCTCACTCACGAGGAAATCGCGCAGATGATCGGAACATCGCGGGAAACAGTCACCCGGCTGTTTGCGGAGTTGAAGAAGCGTCAGATCGTGCAGTCGAAAGGCTCGACTCTAGTAATTCGCAACACGGGAGCGCTGCGCGACATCGCAAATCAAAACTAGCCGCCTTGCGTGCCAGTGATTGAATTTCATGCCTGGGACACGCTTGGCGGAAGGTCGATCCAACGCCTAAACCCAAGATTCAAGAGGGACTTAACTCTTGTGATCGCGATCACAATTTCCGGTGATGAGAGTCACCGCCCGAAGACCCGCCCTGCCTTATCGTTGCGCCGTGGGTAGGAACAACGCCCGATTCAGGTGGGAGGAAGCGCACATGGCTATATCAAACGGAGACGGGCATCATGCAACTCATGGAAACCAAAACAAGCCACGCCTGATTTTCTGGGAGTTGACCAAAGGCTGCAATTTGCGGTGCATTCATTGCCGGGCCAGCGCTACGGAGTTGAGTTCTCCCGATGACCTATCGACAGAAGCTGCGAAAGCGATCATCGATCAGATTGCCGAGGTGTCTTCTCCCATCCTAGTGCTCAGCGGCGGCGAACCGCTGTTTCGCAAGGATATCTTTGAGTTGGCGCGCTATGGCACCGGCAAAGGCCTGCGCGTGGCGTTGGCCACGAATGGAACGCTGGTTACCAGGCAAGTGGCGCAGAAGATCGTCGACAGTGGTGTGAAGCGTGTTGCCATCAGCCTCGACGGCGCCGATGCGGCTACTCACGATACCTTCCGTGGTATCCCGGGCGCATTCGATGCCGCGATTACCGGTTTCCTCAATCTCAAAGATCTCGGCATGTCGGTACAGATCAACACCACGATCGCGCGCCACAATGCTCATCAACTTCCGCACGTGCTCGACTTGGCGAAGTCGCTCGGCGCCGATGCCCTGCACACATTTCTGTTAGTGCCGGTAGGTTGCGGCGTGGATATTGCCGCCGAGCAGATGGTTCCTCCGGAAGAATACGAGCGCATGCTGAACTGGTTCTATGATCAGTCTCTCAAAGGTGGGATCGAGCTGAAAGCGACCTGTGCGCCACACTACTTCCGCGTGGTTCGCCAGCGGCGAGCGGCGGAGCACCGTTCCGCGGCAGCGGCCGCTAAAGCTGCGCAGCCAGTTCCTGAAGCTGCGCCAAGTTCGACAAGTAAAGATTCGCCAAGCATCGGTCCCACAGACATCACGATGCCCGGCTCAACCGGCATCGAACTGAAGCCAGAGGGCATCGGAAAGGCAGTGGGACATCCGGGAACTCATCCTTCCGACATGAACGCCATGACCAAGGGATGCCTGGCCGGAACCGCCGTCTGTTTCATCTCGAATCAAGGCGAGGTCTATCCCTGTGGATACTTGCCAGCCCTGGCAGGGGATCTGAAAAAGCAGCGGTTCGCCGACATTTGGGAACACTCAGTTGTATTCAATCAACTGCGCGACGTCAATAATCTGCAAGGGAAGTGCGGTTGCTGCGAGTTCCGCAATGTTTGCATGGGCTGCCGCGCGCGTGCTTTTGCCGCCACCGGCAACTATCTGGATGAAGAGCCGTTCTGCGTCTACGAGCCGGGCACCAAAAGTGTTAAGGAGAAGGAGAGTACGCCGGCGGAGGCTTCGCGTTGAAAGCTGCTCCTTCTACCGTCGAACGCTTTTCACCACCGATGCAGACGCAGATCCCGACCATTGGTTCCAAAGCGTTGACCGTCTTCTTCCGCGATCAGAGCATTTATCTGTTCGTTGCCTTTGTTGGTTGCGCAATTTTCTGGGCCACTGGCCAGCCCATCAATCCTTTCACCGTCATCTTGTACTCGCTGTGCATCGGCAATTTCGTTTCGCCTCCGCTACAATGGCTGCACGCCCTGTACGAAAAACCCTCTCCCTATGACTGGCTGATCTTCCTGACTCTGCTATGCGTCTTGATGTTTCCGGTTTACGTGCTGAGCAGCGTAATTGTGTGGTGGTTGGCTCCGCCTGGTCCGCAAGCGCTTGGGCACTTGCTCCTCACAGGCTGGAAGATGCCGTTCCTGATTACCTTTGTCTACGGCGTGATGAATTTTCTCTACAACAAGACGAGGTCGCGCCTCGAAGGCCGCAACCTTGAGCTGCAGCGCATGGTCCAGTCGGGCGCCGCCCGCCTGGAAGTCCACGAGCAGGAATTGCAACGCGCCCGCGAAATCCAGCAGTCGCTTCTGCCCAAGAAAATTCCGCAGCTCCCGGGAATCGCCGTAGCCACCGCCTGGCGCCCGGCGCGCGCGGTCGGCGGAGACTACTTCGATGTGCTGCGGCTCGAAGGCAACCGGCTGGCCGTCTGCATTGCCGAGGTTTCCGGCAAGGGAGTTCCCGCGGCTTTGCTTATGGCGAATGTCCAGGCCAGCCTGCGCGCATCTGTGCGCGAACTGGATAGTCCGGCGCGCGTGTGCGGGATAGTGAATGGCATGCTGCGCGAAAGCATCGCTGCGAACAAGTTCGTAACTTTTTTCTGTGGTGTGCTCGACGCGAATACGCGCACGTTTCGCTACTGCAATGCCGGCCATCCTTACCCGATCCTCGTGTCGGCGGGCGCGGCTCGCACCCTAGATCATGGCGGCGCGGTGCTCGGCGTTTTCCCCTCGTGGAATTACCAGGACTTTAACGTCAATCTGAAATCCGGAGACCGTCTCCTACTATTTACCGACGGCATCACCGAAGCCGAGAACGCGCAAGGAGAAGAGTTTGGAGTAAAGAGGGTCGCCGCATTCGGCGAGGCGCACGCGGCCAGTTCCGCCGCTGAGTTGAACGAGCAACTGCTCGCGCAGGTGTCGGATTATTGCGGTGCGAAATTCCAGGACGACGCCACTTTGGTGGTTCTCGCCGTAAATTAATGTCGAGACCCTCAGATCTGTTCGCAACGATCTAGTCTGGGGTTCCGCTTTGAGTGTGGAAAACCGCTTTTCACGGGGCCAAAAGGCACTGGCCCAGCGTGATATGCCGCAATTCAGCCTTGTAAATCCCATCCCCTCCCGCCTGATCCATCCTAACTGACTGAAAATAAGTAGGATCCCTCGTCGCTCACAAACCTCCTCTTTGGCACAGTGGATGCTCTTAACAGGGGTGTCGGGAGGAGTTGAAGCTTTGGAACCTACTCTCATGGTGGTTGGTCTGAACTACCGCACAGCCCCGGTAGGCGTGCGGGAGCGTTTCTGGATCAGCGAAGACCGGCGCTACGAAGCCTTGGTCCGGTTGTCACGAGCGGAAGGCATTGAAGAAGTCATTGTTCTCGCCACTTGTAACCGTACTGAGTTCTTATTGTGGGTGAAGGATGTCACTCTGGCCGCCAACTCCGTGATGCGGCTGCTCGGCTCCGAGTATGGACTCATGCTGTGCGAGTGGAAGCACTTCTACCGTTTGCTGGATGAAGAGGCGCTTCTGCATATCTTCCGGGTCGCATCCAGCCTCGACTCCATGGTGGTCGGCGAACCCCAGATCGTCTCCCAGGTGAAACAGGCCTGGCAGCAGGCGCAGAAAGTTGGGGCAACTGGCCGGTTCCTCGATGCGGTGATGCAGAAGGCGCTGACGGTTTCAAAGCGTGTGCGCAGCGAGACGGCGGTTGGTAATGCAGCGGTTTCCATTCCTTACGCGGCCGTGGAACTCGCACGCCAGATTTTCGGGACATTGGAAAACAAGAAGGTGCTTCTGTTGGGCGCTGGCAAAATGAGCGAGCTTTCAGCTCGCGGGTTGCTCAACCACGGCGCCAGTTCCGTTCGCGTGATCAACCGCACGCTCGAGCACGCAGCCGAACTGGCCACAAAACTGGGAGGAGTCGCGACCCCGCTTGAGGAGCGCTGGCAACACATGGCGGAGGCCGACATTATCATCAGTTCGACTTCCTGCCCGCACACGATTCTAAGCCGCGAGGAAGCCGAGATGCTGATTCGCGGACGCAAGGATAAGCCGCTGGTGATCGTGGATATCGCGATGCCTCGCGACATTGATCCCGCGGTGCGAGATGTAAAAGGCGTCTTCCTGTACAACCTTGACGACTTGGAAAACGTGGTAGACCACAATGCGGGTGAGCGTGAAGCGGCCGCCGCCGATGCACAGAAGATTTTGCTTGCTGAAGCGCAAGGCTTCCGCCGCAAGCTGATGGCGGAGCGTGTAGTACCCACCATCGTTGCGCTGCGACAGCGGCTGGACGAGATTTGCCGGCAAGAACTGGAGTCCTTTCGACAGGAGAACGGACCGTTCTCCAAAGACCAGGATGAAATGTTAACTGCAGTTATGTCCCGTATGACGCAGCGGATCGCGGGATCCCTGGCACGCGAACTGAAGGAACTTCCAGAAAAGGTGGAGCAGGAACAGATGACAGCTGCGGTGCAGCGGCTGTTCCACCTGCAAACGCCGGAACGGGCGCTTGCCGGCACCATTTCTCAAACGCTCTGATCTGGAGAGGAAGCCAATTTCTTAGCTTATACGCCAACAACACGGCGCAACTATGCCTGTGCGCTGGGTCACATACAGCGCGTATCGAGTTACTGATCATAGAGCCTGGATGTCCAGAGACTCCGTCTCAGTGCTTCTGGTCGAACAATTAAGAGAATCCAAGAGACGAGAACTAAAACGGTGCGCCCGCTCGTAAACCAGACGGATGTTCGGCATTTCAATGCAAATTGATTCGGAGTCCGCTGGACTGCAAGCAGTCCGACAAATCGTGGACTCATAGGAGACTTAATTATGGCAAAGACTATGAAGGCGGCATTCGTCGAGAAATTCGGCGAACCATTGAAGATTCGGGAAGTTCCAATTCCAGATCCAGGGCCGGCAGAGGCTCTGGTCGAGGTGGTCGCGAGCGGCGTCTGCCACACTGATCTGCACGCGGCCGATGGCGATTGGCCGATTAAACCCACACTGCCCTTTATCCCCGGGCACGAAGGTGCGGGTTATGTCGCCAAGCTGGGTCCGGGCGTAACGCATTTGAAGGAAGGCGACCGAGTCGGCATCGCATGGCTGCACAGCGCCTGCGGGCATTGTGAATTCTGCCTTACCGGCTGGGAAACACTGTGTCCCGCGCAGCAAATGTCAGGCTATACCGTGAACGGCAGCTTCGCTGAGTACGCTTTGGGCCAGGCAGACTACCTGGGGCGGATTCCGGACAAACTGTCCTTTATTGATGCCGCACCGATTCTTTGCGCTGGCGTCACCACCTACAAGGGTTTGAAACAAACGCAAGCCCGCCCTGGCGAGTGGGTAGTGATCTCGGGCGTGGGTGGACTCGGTCACGTCGCGGTGCAATATGCGAAGGCCATGGGCCTGCATGTAGCCGCTGTTGATATTGGACCGGAGAAGCTGCAGTTGGCCCGAAAGCTCGGCGCCGAAGTAATCGTGGACGCGAAGGAAGAAGATGTGGTCCAGGCGATCCAGAAGCAAACCGGAGGCGCTCACGGTGTATTGGTGACAGCCGTGTCTCTTGCAGCCTTCAAGCAGGCGCTCGGAATGCTACGCCGCGGCGGGACCTGCGTTCTTAATGGACTGCCTCCGGGCGAATTCCCAGTCTCCATTTTCGATTTGGTGCTGAATGGCCAAACCGTGCGGGGTTCGATTGTGGGCACACGCAAGGACCTCGAGGAAGCGCTGCAGTTTGCCGCCGAAGGCAAGGTGAAAGCGACTATCGAGGAACAACCGCTCGGGTCGATCAACGATATTTTCGACCGGCTCAAGAAGGGGAAGGTCAACGGCCGGATCGTTCTCGATATCGCTGCGAAGACCGGTGCAAAGAAATTCGAGACTCGCGAGCTCGCTGTTGTTTGAACTCTGGGATCTCGCTGATACCGGTTTGGAATACCAGGCAAGAGGCGGATTTTCGTTGCTCGTTGAATGAGGGGGGCGACGTTGTCCGCCTCTAAGCGCGTGGTTGTGGAAAAGAAAACCCAGAAGACGCCGCGGCGAGAGATCATAACCGCCTTGAGACGGGCACAGGAGGTGTCATGAAGCGTACGTTTATTCCGGTGGAAGAGTCCTTCAAGCGTTGGAAGAAAGACCCAAAATACGTGGCAGCGTATGAGTCGCTGGCACAGGAATTTGGCTTGGCCTCGGCCTTGATCGAGGCCAGGGGCAGAGCGGATATGACGCAAGAGCAAGTGGCCGAAGCGATGGGGACGACCCAGGCAGTGGTTGCGCGCCTCGAGAGTGGGAAGGTGCTGCCATCGACGCGCACGCTGGAACGTTTCGCCAAAGCTACGCGCACACGTTTGCGCATCCACTTTGAGCCGGATCGCGAAACTGCGCATTGAGTGGAGTTTTGAAAACCCGTTCGGCGCGGGAGCAGAGCGTTCACGCGCCCATCATCAAAGTCAAAATCCTCTTGCTACGGGCTGCATCGCGGCTCGCCTTTCGAAAACCGCGAAAGGTGGGGCATCCTCAGTTATGATTTGTGCCTTCTAGTCGTCCTCAGAGACGGCAGTCTGGGCGCCCTCTTCGTCGCCGCGGATTAGGCCAAACTTCTTTAGCTTGTAGCGGAGGGCGTCGCGGCTTATGTCTAGCAACTTGGCCGCGTGGGTTTGATTGTTGTTGGCCTGGCGCATGGCTAGTTCGACCATGGCGTGCTCTACCTCTTCCAAAGATGTCCCGCCTTCGGGGATGTAGAGGCGTGGCAGCATGCGGCCGTTGGGCAAGGACTGTCCGCCGTCGGCCGGCGAAGTTCGTTCGAAGACGGTGCGGCCCCCGGATTCGCCTACGGAGAATGGCAGATATAACGGGCGCAGTAGCGGTTCGTCTTCTAAGATCATTCCGCGCTCGATGGTGTTCTTCAGTTCGCGGACATTGCCCGGCCAGTTGTGAGTGAGAATGAGGCGGCGAGTCTCTTCGGTGATGCCGCGAATCGACTTCTTGAATCTTCGGTTGTAGCGGTCGATGAAGAAGTCGACCAGCGGCATGATGTCTTCTTTGCGGTCGCGCAGCGGCGGGATGAAGATCGCGATGATCGCTAAACGGTAATAAAGATCCTGGCGGAACTGGTTTTCGCGCACCGCTTTTTCGAGATCGCGGTTGGAGGCGGCAATCACGCGCACGTCCACCTGCATGTCTTTGATGCCGCCCACGCGGCGGATGACCTGATCTTCCAGCACCCGCAGCAGTTTGGCTTGCAGCAGCGGAGAGAGTTCGCCGATTTCGTCGAGAAACAGCGTACCGCCATCGGCGGCTTCGAACAGACCTTTCTTCATCTGCTTGGCGTCGGTGAATGCGCCTTTTTCGTGGCCGAAGAGTTCGGCTTCCATCAGCGTTTCGGGGATAGCTGAACAATTGATCGCGACAAAGGGCTTCTCCTGTCGCGAACTCTCGTAGTGGATGGCTTTGGCGATGAGATCTTTGCCGGTGCCGCTTTCGCCCTGAATCAGAATGGTGGTGGCTTCGCTGGCCGCAACTTTGCGGACGAAGTTCATGAGTTCGGTCATCTTGGAGGAGACGCTGACCACGCTGTCATAACCGGCTCCGCGGCGCACCTCACTTCGCAGAGACTGCACTTCGGTGCGCAGGCTGGTGGCTTCGAGAGCGTTCTTGATGGTGATGCGAAGCTCGTCGAAATCGACCGGCTTGCCCACGAAGTCATAGGCCCCAAGCTTGAGTGCGGCTTTGACATCGTCCAGTTGAGGATCGGCGGTGATCATGATGACGGCGGGGGCGTCGCCGTTTTTCTTGAGTTGGTCGAGCACCTCGATGCCGGTGAGGTCTGGCATGCGGACATCGAGCAGGACGAGATCGGGCGATTCTCGCTGTGCGAGTTTGAGCGCGGGACCGCCGGAATCGGCCTCGATCACGTGGTAGCCCCACTCTTCGCACTTCTGGCGCAGCGACCAGCGCACCAGGCGCTCGTCGTCGACGACCATGATTTTCTCGATCGGCATCGGTGTTTAATTTACTACGAAAGGGAAGGGGACTGCTTGGGGGGTGACGAGGTCGGAGAGATTCCGGCGCTACTTTTTAGCTGGAGGCGATCGTGGCCGCGGTCTGGGAGGCTGGTGTGTGGAAGGGCAGGAGCACCGTGAACTGGCTTCCTTTTCCTACCACGCTGCTGACTTCGATGCGGCCATGATGTTCTTCCACGATACGGCGGGCAAGAGAAAGGCCGAGGCCGGTGCCATTGCCCTTGGTGGTATAAAAAGGACGGAAAATATTGGATAGGACCTGAGGAGAGATGCCGCGACCGGTATCGCGGATAACTACGCTGGCGCAGCTCTCTTGCGAGCCAATCTCAACCTGCACGATACCGGCTCCGTCCACGGCCTGAACTGCGTTCAAAAGCAGATTGAGAAGCACCTGGTGAATCTGATCGCTGTCGTGTTCGACTTCGGGCAGATTGGACGCCTTCTGCAATTCGATGGTGATGGGTTTTGAGAGCACCTGCTGGCGAGCCAGCATGACGGCGTGTTCCACGGTGGTGTTGAGGTTGCTCTGGCGAATCTGCGGTGCGTGAGGGCGCGCAGTTTCCAGAAGATCGGTCAAGGTGCGGCTGATGCGCGCGATTTCCTGGCGAACATCCTTCACGACGGCGCGGGCTGGACTGGTCACAGGCAGATCGCGGCCGACGATTTCGATGACTCCTGCGATGCCGGCGAGCGGATTACGAATCTCATGGGCCAAGCCGGCAGCCAGTTCGCCGAGCGTCGCCAAATGTTCGGCGCGAGAGATTTGGGTGCGATGCAGAAGCTCAATCTCTTCGCGGCTTTCGCGAAGCTGCTGCATCATGTAATTGAAGTTGCGGCCGAGGTCCCCGATCTCATCGTTGCGACTGGAGAAGCTGACTGAGACATTGAGATTGCCGTCGCTCACTTGCTCCATCTTCTCCTGTAATTCGACCATGGGCCGCTGAATCAAATAGGCCAGGACGAACATCGACACGGCGCAGATGGCGACCGCTCCCGCTCCCGCAACGATCAGGACCACGTGGCGTTCCGGATCGCGCAGAGACAGGGTCGCGAGAGTGAAGAGCAGCAGGCCTGCCAGCAGCACGAGACCTACTGGCAGGATTGCTTTGAGCTGCCAATTGACGCGCACGGAACCCAATCGGGAGTTCCTGTCCTGAGTCATGTGGGCTGTCTCCGCCAGTTGACTTCTGGCCAGTGCCGCGAACTGAGGGCGGCTAGGCATAAGCGTGCAATCCGGGCAACAAGTAAGTGACCCCGAAGAAAGTGAACATCACAACGGCAAAGCCGGCGATGGCGAAGTAAGCGGCGCGCCGGCCCCGCCATCCGCGCGTGATGCGCATGTGCAGATAACCGGCATACACCAGCCAGGTGATTGCAGCCCAGGTTTCCTTGGGATCCCAGCTCCAATAAGATCCCCAAGTGCGATTAGCCCAGTAGGCGCCCGCCGCGATCATCAGGGTGAGTAAGGGAAATGCGATCGCGATGGTTTTGTAAGTGATGCGGTCCAGTTCTTCCGCCTTGGGCAACATGCGCTCGAGATCTTCGCGCCTCCACAGCAGCAACAGATACAACAGCGAGACCAAGATTGTGCCTATCAGGCCTGCCAGAATGAATGGGCTGGCAGCCAGAGCTGTGGGGGACAGGCCGTCGGCGTCGAGCGAAGCATAACGGCCGTCGCGAGCCCGCAGCGCGAAGAACACCAAGGCAAGTACCTGCAGCAGAATGCTCAGGAACACGGCTCGATTGGCCATAGTGAGCAGTCTCTGGTCATGAGTCTTGCGCCAGATCAGATAAAGAAACAATGGAGCAGCCACCGCCGCCAACACCAGAACCATCAACCAGCCGAGATCAGGGATTACCACGAAAAGCCGCACGCCTTTGGACAGGAACACTTCCGACTTTTCTTCCGGGTTCCAGGCGACAACACTGAGCCCTCCCGATCTTTCAAAGCGCGTCAGGATGCTAGCATAGGTAGCGACGGTAAACAGGCTGGTCGCAGCCAGAAAAGTTTCGGTTGTCATCTTGTCCTTGATCAGGAACATCATGGCCAGGGCGAAACTCAGGGCACATGCGGCATAGGCCAGCATGGCCAGCGTGACGTGGACGTGCAGCCAGGTTGATTGCAAGGCCGGCACAAGTGGATGTACTTCAGTGCGCAGCAACTGCATCAGCACAACGCCGACAATCGCCACGGGCATGGTCACCGTGCCGATGATCTTCACTCCGAATTTTTTCTCGGCAATCAACGTGAGCACAGCAAGCGTCCATACGAACATGAGCAGCATTTCGTAGATGGTGGCGAACGGCGGATGCCCCGCCTCGTACCAGCGGCGCGCGACTGCGCCGGTGTTGGCCAGCAATCCGGCCCACGTGGCCAGGGAGGCGAAGCGAATGTAAGAGGGAAGGCCGGTGATGCCAAACGCAAGATACAGCGTTCCCGCGCCGCAATAGAAAATCAGCGCTGCGTAGAGCAGATTGGAGTCGTTGAGCAGGTTGCCGCTCTTGACCACGTTCAGGAATGCCATGAACAGAAGGAAAGCGACCCCCAGTCCCACCATCACGACCAGCGTTGTACCGGTAGCCGCTGGTTGCTGTTCGATCTTTGCCACTCGTGCCATAGGAGCATCCTCCTGCCGGATTATTTTCCGGCGAGCGCAGCGACGGGCGCCTCAGCGCCTGCCTGCGATGAAATCTTGAGTTCAGATTCGATTTGTTCCACCAGCTCGCGAAATTGGTGCTCAAACACATCCTTGTTCTTGTTCGCGGTGCCGCCAATCCAAAGCCTCAGTTGGCCCCGGGCGTCGCGTACGGGCACAGCCCATACTCGCTTGTGGACGAAGTAGAAAACCAAAGCCAGGCCAAGGCCCATGAGAACTACGCCCGCCCAAACCGACCACTGTCCAGGCTCATGCGAAACCTCGAGGCCGGTGAAATAAGCCATCTTCACGTCCTTGCCTTCGAATGTGTAGGGCGAAGAAGCGTTCTGTTCGACGCCAGGGATCGGGGGCAGCCAGACGTTTACTGGTTGCCCTGATTTCCTGGATTCCACCACGAGATGGGCGGCTGGATTTTCCAGGTCGTTGGAGCGTGCGTAGACGTGACCATCCTGCACGACGTAATCGGGAATGAACTCGGCTAGGCGAACCGTAGTATCGGAGTCCAAGGAAACAGTTTCGTTCAGACTAATCGTAAGGTCCTTGGGGTCTTGCCCTGTGCGGGCAGCAGCGGTGAGCAGCAGCTTGTCGAGCTTTCCAGTGCTGCCGTAACTCGCCTGATAAAAACGTACGCCGCGATAAACCAGCGGATCGTTGACCACGATCTGCTTTTTCAGAATTGTTTGTCCGTCCTTCACCACCGCCAGATCGGACCACCAGCGTTTCGGAGATCCGTCGGCATAGTTCTCTTGACCAGCGCCATCACAGCGGACCGCAAACGGGAGGTTGCGTTTGCTGCCATTCTGCGAGTCCACCTGGCTCGATTGTTGTCCGCGGGTCAGCATCACGAACCCACGCCAGCCGTACAGGGCATCGACGATGCCGCCGAGAAAAATGAGAAGAAGACTGGCGTGCACGATGTAGACGGCCATTTCAGAAAAGCGGTTGCGCTCGCCGAAGAGGGAAAAGCTGTTCTGGCGTACAATCCGCTCCGGCCTGAAGCCTTCCTTTTGCAGGACGCGTTCGGCGACGCTTAAGGCGGTTTCTTCATCTTTTATAGGAATCAACACATGGCCAGGCAGCGCTTTGCGGAAAGTTTCGTCGGGGCTCTTATAAGGGCGCGAGAAATATCTCCAGGCATTGGGGAAGCGCTGCACCGAGGCGGCGATGATGCTGAGGCTTACCAAACTCAGCAGTAATACGAACCACCAGGCATGGAAAACGTCGGTCAGTTTCAGTGCGTCGAGCAGGCGCAACATTTGCGGCGAATAGGCCCGCTGCATCTCGTCGGCTTCAGTTGCCGGACGCTGTAGAATTACGGTCCCTGCCGCGGAGAGAACCACCACAACGATGAGCAGGATGACGCCGGTTTTGATAGCGCCGAGGGTTTGCCAGATTTTTCGATTTACTGAATGGACAGTTGCCCCCATATATTTCCCCTTCCCCGTTTGGGGGAAGCACGTTTTGCGCCATTGCGGAAAAGTCCCCGAAGTTGCTGAAATTGCAGCGAATAAGGCGGTCGCCTGTCAGTCTCGTGGATGGGGCTTGAGCGATATCACACAATGGACGGGAGCTGTGCGGGAATTTGGCGCAGGCTCCCTTCGGCAAGCTCAAGGCGAAAGGGTCTTGGGGACAATTTTCAGACTACCGAAGAACCCGGATTGGAGCATAATCACTTGCGTGATTTTAACCGTTCCACTGTGGGATAAGCCGCCAAGCTGATAATTCTGACAACAAATGCGGTGCCCACAGAGTCGGATTCGATAGCCAACTGATTTCGTTTCAATCTGTTACAAAGACTGTTGAGAAATCTACCAGGGTGGAGAACTAAGGCGACATGCGTGCACAACGAGCTCAGGAGACGGTGGTGGGTGTGGCGTTCGAATCATTCATGTCGAGGCCGACGACGAAGCACAGGCTGAACGCGCAGGTCTTTTTCATCGTGGTGCTAGTTCTTGCCGGCCGTGTTTACGCGGCGCAACATCCGGTGCCGCTTGACCCGAAAGCGGATCCCTCAACTTGCGTTGCGTGCCATGAGGACAAGACCAAGGGCAAGTCGGTCCACTCCGCGATTGCGATGGGCTGTACCAGTTGTCACGAGGTCCGTACGGTCAAAGACATAACCCACGTCAAGCTGATCACGACCACGCCCTACGCGCTGTGTTTCACCTGCCACGCGGACAAGAATGCCGCTGACATAAAAGGCAAAGTGCATCCGCCAGCGGTGCGCGACTGCCTGAAGTGCCATGATCCGCACACCTCAGACAACAAGAATCAATTACTGAAGCCTACCTCTGGGGATGCGAAACAGAATTTGTGCCTGAGTTGCCACAAGACGGGGGAAGACGTTCCCGCGAAAGGCAGCCGGCACGCCGCTCTGGACATGGGCTGCGACAGCTGCCATATCACGCATAAGACGGGCGAAATCGGCAAGATCGAATTCGATTTTCATCTCACCAAGGCGCCGCCGGCGCTTTGCATAGATTGCCACGACGTAAAGAGCGCGGATCTGCAGAAAGCACACCAGAACCAGCCGTTCGCGACGGCCAATTGCGTGAGTTGTCATGACCCCCACGAGTCGGCCGCTCCCAAGCTGATGGCGAAATTCATGCATCCGCCTTTTGCGGATAAACAGTGTGAAGTTTGCCATGCTCCAGCCAAGGATGGAAAAGTGGTGCTCACCCAAGCCGATGCCAAGTCGTTGTGCGTGACTTGCCACGACGAAAAAGCCAAGCTGATTGAAACTGCCAAAGTTCAGCATCCGGGTGCAGCGGGAGACTGCACCGACTGTCACAGCCCTCACGCGAGCCGGGAGCCTGGGCTTCCGAAAACCACCGCGGTCGACATTTGCCTGGGCTGCCACAGTGACATCGCCGATCTCGCCAAAAAACCTGTGCACCACCAGCCGGCCTTCGCTCAAGGTTGCGCGGTCTGTCACGAACCGCACGGCGGCGACAACGATCACCTGTTGCGAGCCAAGGGAAATGCGCTCTGCCTGGAATGCCACGGAGCGGACGCAGTACCGCAGAAGCTGGAAGCTCAACATGTACTCACCATCTTCAACGGCAAAGTGAAGTTGCCTGAGGACTACTACCAGAAAAACAAAGTGGCAATTCTGCCGCTGCGGTATGGGCTGGGCCATCCGGTGGAAGGCCACCCCGTTTCCGACGTGATGAATCCCGCGGATATAACCAAGGTCAAGACTCACCTGACTTGCCTGAGCTGCCATCAGCCGCACGCTTCGGCAGAACCCGACCTGTTGGTGAAAGACCAGAAGAACAACATGGCATTCTGCGACAACTGCCACAAGAATCGACTTAATATGCGAGAAACAACCACAGGAGATTAGAAAATGTTCGCGCTTCCTCCCAAATCGAATGGCAAGGGCAAGGCACTGACGGCACTGGTGATCCTGCTGGCCCTGGGGCTGGCTTCGCCGGTCTCAATGTATGGCGGCGATAAGAAGAAGAAAAAAAACGATTCCACTCCGCAGCCGGTGGCGGCCAAGCCAGAGATTGATACTTCGAAGCTGGTGTGGCCAAACCCGCCCAACATCGCGCGGGTGAAGTATCTGAACTACTTCGCGGGCATGAAGATCGACTATACTCCGCCCGCAAACACCAACAAGAAGAAGCAGAGCTGGATGGATCGCGTGGCCGGCACCAAACAGGAGGACAACACCGACAAGCTCAAGACGTATCCCTGGCAGTTGCTGGGCCCTTATGGGATCGCAACAGATTCCAAGGGGCTGGTATACGTGGCGGACCAGAAAGTGGGCGCGATCTTCATCTTTAATACGGAGACTCGTGACGTCACGCTGATTAAGAACGGCTCGGACGCGCATTTTGCCTGGATCAACGGGCTGGCCATCGACGACAGCGATCGGCTTTTCGTCTCCGATGGCAAGATGCACCGGGTTCTTGTTTTTGGCCCCAAACACGACGTCGAAGGCCAGATCAACGAGGGACTGGTGGATCCCGTGGGGCTGGCGATCGACAACCAGAACCGGTTTCTCTATGTGGTCGACGAGCAGCAGGACGAAGTCTTCGTGTACGACGCGGACAATCTGAAGCTCCTGCGCCACATAGGCACACCAGGCAAGAAGCACACTCTCACCACCCCGGGCGACTTCGGTGGGGCCTCGAATGTTGCAGTGGACGCCGACGGCAATGTCTACGTCACCGACACCATCAATAGCCGCGTGGAAATCTTCGACGCAGACGGAAAGTTCATCAGTACTTTCGGAAAGGCCGGCGATGGTCCGGGATACCTATTCAAGCCCAAGGGCATCGCGGTCGATTGCGACGGGCATATCTGGGTGGCCGATGAATACCAGGACCGAGTGCAGGTGTTCAACCGCGAAGGGCAATTACTCACGTTTATGGGCGACAGGCACGCGAGCGAACCGGGCCAGTTCAAAGCTCTGGTCGGTATTGCCATCGACAAACAAAATCGTGTGTTTACCACCGAACAATACCCCGGGCGCATGCAGATGTTCCGCTACGTGACCGACGCTGAGGCGGCCGCTGAAAAGAAGCGGCGCGAGGACGAATTGCAGAGAAAGGCCGAGGTGCGGGCAGCAGCGGCGCAACCGTCGCCCGACACGGCTCAGAAGCCGGCTGAGGCACCCGCACCGAAAGCGGAAGCAGTGACGCCCGCGCAGAAACCGGCGGATACACCGGCGCAGAAGCCTGCCGGGTCGCCACCAAACTAAAGCCCCGCGTTATCCATCACAACCAATCGTGACGGCCCTCACATAGCGGACGCTCTGCGGGGGGTGCCCTGTCCCACGAGTGCTGCAAAACGCTACACGGATTCGCGCTGGTTATATGGGTCATTTGACCAACTTAACCGTGGGAGAAAACCCAGTAATTTATGGCCAGCGCTGTTCCTGGCCCGCTCCTTTGCCACGTCAAACTTGTAAGTCTAACCGTGACAATAACTTACAAAATTCGCCTGGGAACGGCCGGCTCAAAGATCACGGCTGTTCTCGTGCACATATCGGCGTGAGAGGTTTCAGAGCCTCAGCAGTAGATGGATCTCTTAAAGCTTCAAAACCGCAATCGAAGTAGCAATAGAAAGTGATGTGTTGCAACACTTCATAAGGAGACGACGATGAAAAGATTATTCCTAATTACGCTGATGGTTCTGGCCGTGGCGAGTTTTGCTGCCGCTCAGATCCAAGCCCCGACGTCTGACGTCCTGGGCGCTCACCTCAATTACGGCCGTGGCTGCGCAGCCTGCCACGCGCCACACAGCGGCGCATGGGGTAACGGCGCTAACAAGTCCGGCGATACCACGAGCGGTACGTCGATCCTGTGGGGCCAGGATGTAGGCAACCTGGTGGGCAAGACGATCACCACTGGCAGCACGAACGGCACTACGGGCTACACCGAAGTTCTGCCGACTATGTTTGCCGGGACGCCCGATGTCAACGGCCTTCTGACCTGCCTGAGCTGCCATGACGGCAACTGGGCACAGGGCGCCATGATGAAGAACAAGCTCTATGAGACACTGCCGGCCACCTACGGAACCTTCAACACGGTTCCGACCTTGCTGGGCAACGACGGCGACGGCGCGGGCAACTACCTGGCCAACCATCCGGTGGGCTTGAACGCAGCCGTTTCCTGCGGCGGACAGTACAATTGGGATTGCACTGAAACCAACGGCGTAATTTCGATGACCGGCGCGAATTCCAGCGCGTTCGTAAAGAATTACGGCTTCTTCGTGTCGCTCAGCGCGTACAACAACACCGCTGTGGTGACTTGCACGAGCTGCCACAACCAGCACCTGATGAACGTGGTCAGCGTCACCAACGGCCCGAAGAGTGGTTTGCCGACTGGCAACTATGCGACCATGTTCTTCATCCGCGCTCCCTACAACCCGGCGAGCGGCACTGGCGGATCGAACCAGACGGCGCAATTCTGCCGTCAATGCCATGGTGGAGAGGCCAACGAGTCCAATGGCAGCTACGTCATCCCGACGACTTTCTAAGCTGTCGGCTTTGTAACCGAGGGGGAGAGAAAATCTCTCCCCTCTTTTTATGGAACGAGGAAGCTTATGAAACACCAACTGAGGATCAGCATCTTAACGGTCTGCAGCCTGGTTCTCGCGCTCTCGCCGCTGAAGGCGACGGCGCAGCAAATGGCGGTCTCCCACAAACCGACCACCACGGTGAACCAGCAAGCCCCCAGCGCTGCGGCTCAACTGACGGGCAAGCCAGTAGCGCGGGTGAACGGAGCGGTGTTGACTGATCGTGACCTGCTGCGCGAGATGTATACGTTGTTTCCTTACGCGCGCCAGCACAATGGCCAGGTGCCTCCGGAACTGGAACCGCAGATCCGAAAAGGCGCACTGCAGATGATTGTCTTCGAGGAACTGGTGTACCAGGAAGCGGTGCGACGCCGGGTAACCATACCGCCGGCGAAGCTGAAATCGGCGGAAGCGGACTTTCGCGGTCAATTCAGCAGCCCGGAGGAGTATAAGCAATTTCTGAATTCGGAATTTAACGGCTCGGAGAAAGCGTTACAGGACAAGGTAAAGCGCTCGCTGCTGATTGACGCCATGCTGAAGACTGAAGTGGATGCCAAGTCGACCGTCTCCGCGGCCGAAGTCAGAGCTTATTACGATAAGAATCCGGCCCGCTTCGAATATCCGGAAGGGTTTGCCATTCAAACAATTTCCTTCCTGCCTCCGGAGAAACCAACGCCGGACACTTTGAAAGAGGAGCGCAAGCGCGCCGAGGATGCGCTGAAGCAGGCTAAGGCGACCACGAACTACGAGCAATTCGGAATGCTGGCGGAAAAAATCTCAGAGGACGACTACCGGGTGATGATGGGAGATCACAAGAAAGTAGACCGGGCGAAGCTTGCGCCCCAGGTGGTGCAGGCGCTGCTGGCTATCAAAGACGGTGAAATCACCGGCATCATGCAGGTGGAGCAGGCATTTACCATTGTCCGGCTGAACCAGCACATCGTGGCGGGGAAGATGAAGTTCGCGGATGTGAAGGACTCGTTGCAGAAGGAACTGCAAAAGAAAAAGCTCGAGCAGGTGCGTGCGGCCTTGGACCAGCGGTTGCGAAAGAGCGCGAAGGTGGAAGAACTCTAGCGGCCGAAAAATTCGATCCTCAGCTCCGTCTTGAAAGGGCGCGGCCTTCCCACAAAATCACTGAGGCTTCAGCCGCCTGCTGAAGGCACGCTGCTGCCGCTGCTGCAGGCAGCAGCCGAGCTGTCGCTCGGTCTGGGCGGGCGAGGGCGCCCGTCCCCACATAAACCACTTCGCACAGGCACAGCCGCCGGGACGGCGGCGCTACTTTCCCCTTGCGCCAAATGGCTTGTCCTCTTGCTTTTAGCTGGGTTATATGGCCCAGAATTAGTCTCGCCGGGCTCCAGCAGATTTCATTAACTCCTTGCTGATCAGGTATTTAACAAGCTACTCACCTCTGGCTGGGAACGTGCTTTTGTTACAACTAAAGAGGTTTGCCAAGGTGATTGGGGTTCTCCGAAATACGGGCTGGGTGCTGGCAGGGATTCTCCTGATGATGCGGCCGGCTGCGGCGCAGTTGAAGATCGGGGACAACACCAGCCTGCAAGCGAATGGAACGATCTCAGGGGGATATAACGGGGATTACGGGAACCTGATCTCCTCCGACCACAGCATGTCATTCGGCGGCGCGGGTACGGTTTCTGGTTCTTACTACAATCCCAACTTCCTTTCCTACACAATTAATCCTTACATAAATCAGGCACGAGATAACTCGGCGTACCAATCCATTTCTGACGCCAGCGGGGTCAATTTAAACACCTCGATTTTCGGGGGCAGCCATTTTCCGGGAGCCATCAGCTATTCCAAGGCCTACAACAGTGAAGGCAATTACGCGATACCGGGAGTAGCCAACTACACGACGAAAGGCAATAGCGACACGTTCGGCATCAACTGGGCAGAATTGCTGCCAGGCTTGCCCAGCCTCTCCGCCAACTTCCAGACGGGCAGCAATCAGTATTCGATCTACGGTTCGAACGACAACGGGAGCACCGATTCGCATTCGTTCGGCATCCGCTCGGCGTACATGCTGAAGGGTTTTAACATGAGCGCATATTTTACAGATGGAGACTCGCACTCGGAGATACCCCAAGTTCTCGATAATTCGACGCAGCCGGAGACCGCGACTTCAAACAACAGGGGCTACGGATTTGGCGTGGGACACATCCTGCCTTTTCACGGGGGATTCTCCGCTACCTACAACAGTTCGTATGTCGATTCTAACTACGCCGGGTACAGCTACAGCGGCACCATTGACACGACCACCGCAACCGCATCGTTCCAGCCAACCAACAAGTTCCACGTTTCGACGAGCGCCAACTATTCCAACAATCTCTCTGGCTCCCTATACCAGTCGATTGCCGCCGCGGGAGGGGTAGCTATTGCGCCGGATCTGGGGCAGGGATCGCACTCCCTCGATTTGCAGAGCACCGCCAGCTATTCGATTATGACGAATATGCAAGCGCTGGCCACGGCCGACCATCGGGAGCAATACTTTCTGGGCAAGGACTACACCGCCGATTCCTACGGCGGGGGGATCACCTACGGGCGGACTCTATTCGGCGGCAACTTTAACACCGCCGCGAGCCTCACCGATAACACCATCAGTACTTCGAATCTGAACACACTCGGCTTTAGCGGCGCGGTCAGTTACAACAAGCGATTCGAGACGTGGGCATACGGAGCATCTTTCAGCTATGCGCAGAACGTGCAGACGCTGCTGGTCACCTACACGTCCTCTTTTTACAGCTATTCGGGCAACGTGAGGCGCCGCTTTGGAAAGTTTGGGGTGAGCGGGGGCGCCAGCGTCAACAAAACGGGCTTGACCGAGCAGGCCGGGACGGACAGCAGCAGCGAGAGTTTCAACACTGCTATCTCCTATTCGCACTGGGCCGCCCTGACCGGGTCGTTCTCGAAATCGAACGGAAATGGAATCGAGAGCGCAGTCGGGTTGATCGCAACTCCAATACCGCAGCCAGCCCTGCCTTCCAGTGACCTTATTCTTTTCGGCGGCAAGAGCTATTCGGTTAGTCTGAGCAGCAATCCGAAGCGCCGGCTGACGATTTCGGCCAGCTTCGCAAAGGCCGACAGCAACACCGACCTGGCAGGAATCGCATCCTCGAACAATACCGAGCAGATCAACACCCTATTTCAGTATCAATTCCGTAAAATGTACTTGACGGGTGGGTACAGCCGGCTGAACCAGGGGTTCAGCACCTCAACCACCGGGCCGGAAAAGATATCGGCGTTCTATATCGGGGTTTCGCGATGGTTCAAGTTCTTCTAGCCGGCGCCAACCGTCAGGAAGCGAACACAGGATGCGGATGCCAGGCGTGCTCAAACTGAGTTCGGTCGTCGTTGTTCTGCTGGTTGTTCTGTTGCTGCTGCCGATTCCGGGCTGGGCTTCGCGGAAGCCTGCGAAGGCTGCTGATCCCGGGCCTCCTGAGCTTTTGCTGGAGGGAGGCCGCAAGCTGACCTACGAACGGAGCTTCGGTTCGGAGCGTGAAGTAAAGCCGAAACGGGGCTTTTGGAACCGGTTGGTGGATTTCGTAGCCGGCGAACCCGAGTTTAAGAATCTGATCCGGCCTTACAGCATTGCCACCGATTCCCGCGGGCGGATTATCGTCACTGATCCGGGCGCCTCCGGAGTTCACATTTTCGACTTCGCGCAACAGAAGTACAAGTTTATCGAGCGCAGGGAGAAAGGGAAGGACCCGATGCTAGCGCCGCAGTGCCTTGCGGTCGACGCCCAGGACAATATCTACGTGACGGATTCAGAGTCGGGCAAGATCTTCGTTTTCAACTCCAGCGGAAAGTTCGAGCGGGTGATAGGCAGCCTGAAGGGCGGTGAAGGATATTTCAAACGTCCTACGGGGATTGCCGTGGACTCCGTCGCGCAGCGCATCTATGTGACCGACACCTTGCGCAACCAGGTTTTCATGATGGACATGCAGGGCAGCATCTTGCAGACGATCGGAAAACATGGCGCTGGCGACGTGGAATTCAATTTCCCGACCGAGTTGCGGCTGGACGGCGCGAACCTGATCGTAGTGGACGCGATGAACTTCCGCGTACAGGTCCTGGACCGGTCTGGGAGCTTCCGCTATGCCATCGGAAAGATCGGCGACAGCAGCGGAAGCATGTTCCGGCCGAAAGGGATCGGGGTTGACTCCGAGGACGATCTGTATGTGGTGGACGGTTTGTGGGGAATAGTGCAGGTATTTAATGGTGAGGGCGATTTGCTGTATTACTTCGGAAGAAGAGGCACGCACGCGGGAGAGTTCCAGTTGCCCACCGGATTATTCATCGACCATGACGACCGGATTTTCGTGGTGGACTCCATTAACCGCAGGATTCAGATCTTTCGTTATTTTGGCTTGAAGAAGACCAAGGAAGGAATGTAGTGAGGCTCAAGATTTTAGCCGCGTGCTGGATGACTCTTCTGTCGGGGACGGCGCTGCTAGCGCAGTCTGCCGGCGATGTGATCGGCATCCACGACCTCGGTCCGGGAAGCAAGTCACCCATCACAGGCGCTCGCCCTGATTTCTGCATGTATTGCCACGAGCCGCACTCCGGTATCGGAGGCCGAACGCCACTGTGGAACCAGAAGCTTACGACTCAGAGCTACAGTTTGTACACCAGCGACACCGAGGCGAACGTGGGCACGCAGCCCGTGATGCAAGCCGACAGCAATCTCTGCCTCTCCTGTCATGACGGGACGGTGGCACCGGGAACGACTGCAGTCTATGGCCAGATCACAATGACGGGAGCAATGTACGCCTACGATGTTTTTGGCAGCAACCTGCAGCCGTCGCATCCTTTTGCGCTGGCGTTGCCGATAAAAGACAACATCGATCTGATCGCGTCCCTGGCGGCGAACGGGAAGACCGGAGATCCGACCGGGGCGGTCCGGCTAATCAATGGCAATATTGAGTGTACGTCGTGCCACAACCCTCACGTGCAATCCAAGGACTTGATCTCGCAGAACTTTCTAGTGCGTGACAGTTCGAGCGGCCAGATGTGCCTGTCCTGTCACGATCCGACCCGTCAAATGGCCGGAAAGATTAATCCTCTGGCGAATTGGGCCACGAGTGCTCACGCCCTGGTACAGAATAAGATTGCCGCCCAAGCGAACGTAGGAAGTTATCTAACGGTGGCGCAGGATGCTTGCATTTCCTGCCACGCCCCGCACAATGCCCAGGCGCCGGCGCGGCTGCTGCGCGGACAAAATGAGCAGGATTGCATCGCCTGCCACAACGGGGGCACGAATCTCACGCCCGCGCCTGTCAGCGTCTTTGCCGAGTACGCGACTCCCAAGGTTGGGCATCCATTCCCTACGGCGACAAATCAGCATGACGCCGCCGAGGCCGTGCTGCTGAACAACAACCGGCATGCCACCTGTGTGGATTGTCATAACGGACACGGGTCGAGCCAAGTGACAATCTTTCCCCCTCCGCCTCTGGTCCGCGTTTCGCAGGAGGACGCTGCCGGAATCAGCGCCACCGACGGAATCTCCGTGATCAACCCCGTCGTCAACCAATACGAGAATTGCTTTCGCTGTCACGGAAGCAGCTCCGGAAAGGCAGTTCTGCCGACCTTTGGCTACCTACCTGTGCGGGCGGTTTCAGCAGGCGATCCGTTGAACATTGTTCTGCAGTTCAGCGCCACCTCCAGTTCGAGCCATCCCGTGAGTCACATCAGCAACAGTTCTCTGCCGCAACCCAGCCTGCTCGGTTCTATGTGGAATCTCAACGGCACGACGCAAGGGCGGGCCGTAGGAACGCAGATTTTCTGCACCGACTGCCACAACAGCGACGACAATCGCGAGTTCGGAGGCCCAGGCCCGAATGGTCCGCATGGATCCAAATGGACCCACATCCTGGAACGCCGGTACGAGTTCAGCCAGACGGTGGTGCCCGGCCAACTAATCACAAATCTGCTTCCGAACCCCGATCTCAGTGTGAATGGGCCTTACGCGATGTGCGGCAAGTGCCACAGCCTGAGCAATATCGTGACGAATGCCAGCTTCGCGCAGCACCAGAGCCACATCAATACTGGCTTCACTTGTTCGGTTTGCCACACGGCGCACGGCATGGGGGGCGCCAACCCGAATATCAGCGGCCAGCGGCTGGTGAATTTCGATGTGAACGTGGTCGCCCCGAATGGAGGCGCGCCCATCTCATACACCCAGGCCACGGACACATGTACGCTAACCTGCCACAACACGGCGCATAATCCGGATGGCAGCGTCACTGCCGCGAGCGCGGCCAAGGTGCGGAAGAAGTGAGGGCTTCCCGATGGCGACCGCAACCGCAGTGGGGCCTGTCGTCGAAAAACACGGCACCATTCTCACCAAGCTGATATATCCCGTTGTTCTGCTGGCTTCCGTGTCGATCTGGTTTCTGGCGATACGGGCGCCTCTCTGGCTGGACGAAACCCTTTCGTACTGGCAGGTCAGCGGCGGCTTCTGGAAGATCTGGACCCGTTCGGCGCAAATGCCTTCTTCGATTGGATATCTCTACACGCTCTGGTTTGCCAAGTCGATTTTTGGCAGCCGTGAAATCGCGCTTAAGATTCCGTCCACGATGGCGATGCTGGGCGCTGTCTATTTTCTATTTCGAGCCGCCAGTGAGCTTTTCGATCGGGAGTTTGGGTTTCTCGCCTGCATCTTTTTTGCCCTGGAGTATAACGTGGTGTTTGCTGCGACCGATGCGCGTCCTTACGCGTTCGCCCTGCTGGCAACCAACCTCGCGATTTTTGCTTTCGTTCGATGGATGAACCGAATACAGATGCGTCAAGCGATCCTGTTCGGCGCGGCGGCGGCGGGGATTCTCTACTTTCATTACTTGTTCAGCGCCATTCTGCCTGCGTTCGCGATTTACTATCTGGCAGTGCGACAGCGCTCGATCAAGGCTGATGCACGCCAACTTGCGGCAGTGCTGGCTTCCTTTACTCTGGTCGCCCTTCCGCTGATTGTTCGCGTTGTGGGCCTATACCAGACCAGGGGTACACATGTAGTTCAGGAGTTGCGCCACCCGGTATTGACCGCGCTAAATACCCTCGTACCTATGCAGACGCTGATTGGCTTTGTGGCGATTGTTTTTCTCGCGGCGCTGGTTCGGAAAGTAAGTTTGCCGGGACGCGACTCCTTCCCGGCAATCCTGCTCGGTCCGCTCCTGGCACTGGTTCCCGCCGGAGTCCTGTTCGCCGTCAGCGCCGCCACTCCAG
Organism: uncultured Acidobacteriaceae bacterium; assembly: GCA_963850165.1. GTDB lineage: Bacteria > Acidobacteriota > Terriglobia > Terriglobales > Acidobacteriaceae > Sulfotelmatobacter. The sequence goes on from CAWKKK010000005.1 coordinate 166,255, forward strand.
TACATCTGGTTATCCCACGTTATCTCACCGTCGTAGCGTCCGGAAGTGCGTTAACCTGGGCCCTGCTGACGCGCTGCATAGACTCTCGCGTGTTGTGGCAGGTCTTCTGCGTGGGGCTGGTGGCAGTCACAGGGTACGAATCTTTCAGTTCACCGTCCTCCCGGCTGCATGAACTGAACTTCAAGCGGGCGCATGAGGTCGTCAACGCCAATGTTGCGAACGACGAAGGCAGGGTCCCAGTCCTCGTTTGCAGCGCATTCATAGAGTCGAACTTCGAGCCCCTGCCGGTCGATCGCAATAGCGAAAATGCTCTGGTTTCACAAGTGAGCTACTATCCAGTCGATGCTCCGATGATTTTCCTGCCGATGGATCTGAACGATGAGGCGATCCGGATCAGCAAACAGGCCGTAATGACGGCCCTGCAGCGGCACCAGAGGTTCCTTGTGGTCGCCGCTCCCACCTCCTGGGAGACTGTAGATTGGCTCACCAAATACGCGCGCGGCGCGCTTAGCGAAAAACTGCTGGGAGACTTCAGCGATGTCGTGGTGGTCGAATTCCGGCCTCTCTCAGATAACTAGCGGCGTACGAACACCACCGCAATACGGTCTTCGTAGATCTTGCGAAAGCGTTGATCCGCGCTCAACAGAGCGGCGAGCGGTGCTTCCTTCGGCAGCAGGACGACTCCTGACTCATTGAGATAAGGGTCGGTGAGGTAGGATTCTTCGCCACTACCGGTGTTGAAAAAGCGAAAATCAAGCTCATCCCCGTAAAGATCGGTGCGCCCATCAATTGCCACGGGATAGTCCGGCATGTACCAGGTGAGAAATCCGCCCCAGTCGAATGTGTTGTAGAGCGGACCCGGCTGGGGGTTTTGGCGAAGAAAGTTGACGGCCTTCACGGGGAACCAGCCACTCATGGCGTCGTCCAGACCGCGAGCGCTGAAGCCGGTGTTGAGCGCGATCAAGTACAAGAGCAGAGCCAACGCCGCCGCCAGCCCCGCTTTCTCGGGAAGAGTCTCAGTGGGTTCGGGTTCAACTTCTTCGCCGCGGGAATCCGCAATGCAGGCCGCTGCCGTAATACAGAGGAACCATGAATCACGCATAGTACGGAAGGCGACAGCACTGGCGACGGTCAGCAGGGACAACTTGAAAAGATCGACGCGCTTCGGCCTTCCCAGGGTGAAAAATGCGGCGCCAGCGAGCAAGAGTTCCACGTAGTGGCTGAAGGCGCGAAAGTTGAGGGCCCGGAATTCACGAATGAAGGCGTAGGGAAACTTCGAATTTGCGTAGGCAAAGACCACCGGATAGAGGTGATACGAGTAGGGACCAACGCAGGTGGCTAACGCGCAGGCGGCGAAGATGAGAGTCAGTTTGCCAGCGGGCAGCCGCGAAGGCAGTGCAAAGTCCGGGGCGATGCCGACGTGCGCGCCCAGTTGCTGCAACAGGTGCACTCCAGTGAAGAGCCCAACTACGAAGAGGCCGTAAACAAACTGAATGTGGCAATTCGCCCAAACTAAAAACACGAACGGCAGCCAGTAGAGATGTTCCATGCGACCGGTGCGCTGCGATTCCAGAATTAGCGTAAGCGTCGCCGCGAACAGGATCATCGACAGAAAAACCGGCCTCGGCATCAGGCTGAACAAGAACGCCGAACAGGCCACCGTGGCCAGAATGCAAGCCGTCCAGAAGCGTCCCGAAAGTCTGCGCACCATCCAGTAAACGGCATAAGCGACGGCCAGAGTTAGCAACGTGCCGAACATTCCGACACCCACGAGTCCGAACCAGGCATAGGCGCGCGACAGCAGCACCTCATAGCCCCAACTGTAGGCCATCCAGGGCCGATCGGCTGCGGTGCGCGAAAGGATGCCGGTGTGAGGAAACGCGTGGTGCTCGACGATCCAGTCGCCCACCTTGAGATGCCACCAGATGTCTAGATCAAGAACGCAGAACTTCAAGGACATGGCCCGAGCTGCCACGGCGGTCAGCAACCCGGTCAACACGAGCCACTGGAGCAACCTTCGCTGAAACAATCCACGCATCTCCCGCACGAAGCTCATGGCCTGGACTTCCTCAAGTTATTTTCCATCCCTTCGAGCATTTGGAGGCCGGGAAACACGCGAGATTAGCCTTTGGTGCTTGCGGGTTCGGTGGCTGGCGATCTTCTTTCGGTTCCGGGCACCGGTCAGGTCAGCACAGCCCAAACCCTGCAGCAGGCTAGGGCAACGGCTTTGCGGGCGTCCCCGGTTTGACACCGGAGTGCTTTTTCGCCTGTGCCATCAATTGCAGAACCTTGTCTTTGCCTTCATAGTTCGGATTCGTGTCCAATAATCTCTGCCAGGTGGCGACAGCCTTGTCGATATCCATCTTGCCTTGCCACTCGACGACACCCAAATTGAATAGAGCGTTGGCCTTGTTCGGTTCGTAAGAAAGCGATTTCTGGAACTCCGCGATAGCAGTATCGGCGTCGCCAGTGTACCAATAGGCAGTCGCCATATCGGTACGAACACCTGCGTTGGCGGGCTCTACCTTCAGCGCACGCTGATAGTAATCGATCGCTGCAGGAAATAATTGGGCGTCGTAATAGACGTTGCCGACGTTTTCCAGAAGTCCGGCGTTGTTCGGGTCGGCCTTGAGCTTCTCGATCAACGGTCCGGCTTGCGTGTCGGCCATTTTCTGCATCTGAGCCGGGGTTGGAGTTTGGGCGCCCGCGCTCTGATTCGCGGTAGCCGGGGCGGATGCGCTGGCGGTCTCAATTGCAGCGGCCGGGCTCTGGGATCCGCGGATGAACCAGCCGCCCGCGATTCCAACCAGCAGGCAAATGACCGCCAACACATAAGCCTGCACGCTTGTCCATTGCTCGGTAGAAGTTGCTCGATTTTTATCAGTCATTTCTCAGTGCTCCTTCAGATCTCGTCTTTCGTTTTGCCGCTAGCTCTTGCCCTTCTTCTGAACGTCCTTCGCAACGTCAGCCATCAGTTTCTGCACCGCGGCTTTCCGGTCCGCGCTCAATCGCGGATTCGACCTCAGCAACTCCTGCCAAGCTGCCAAAGCTCCCGAGCCGTCCTGTTTTCCCTGCCACCTGATCACCCCGAGGTTGAACAGCGAGTTGGCATCCTTGGGGTCATATCGCAGCGACTGCTGAAGCTGGGTGATCGCCCCGTCTACGTCGCCTTTGTAGTAGAGGCACGAAGCCAGCTCAGTACGAATGGCAACGTTCTTTGGGTCGACGCGCACCACCTTGTCGTAGTATCCGGCTGCGTCCTTGAACTGGTGCGTAGCCTTGTAGATGTTTCCGAGCTGGATGAGTAGGTCCGTGTTGTTGGGATCGCTCTTAAGCTTTTCAAGCAATGGTGCTGCTTTCTTGTCAGCCATCCCTTTCATGTCTTCCAGGCTGGGCATCTGTCCGCTCATAGGGCCAGCCGTGGCGGCGGGTTCGTTGCCGCCCGCTTGCGGCACCGGCGGCGCTGGAGACTGGGAGCCGCGAAAAAGGTAGCCGATTGCCAGGCCCAGCAGCAGGCAAACCGCCGCCATCGCGTATACCTGTTTCGCTTGCCAAACGGATCTGCCGGTTGCCTGCTCGACCGCTTCATTTGGCATTCGTGGTTTTCTCCTCGAACTGTCCATTCCTCGCCTACCTTAAACTCGCAATCGCGGGAGGACAGCATACCGGATCACAGACAAATGTGACGTAGATCACACGACGGATGCAGCCTCACACTTAACATATTCTAAGGTTCGATTTGTCGGGACGCTCACGATAATGGCTTGCAAGACTCTCAGTCTCGCGGTAATTCTTGGATTCTCCCTGGAACTATTCGGTCAATCGGCGACGCCGAAAGAGTTCATATCCTTTCAAGCCGCGCAGCCAACGCTGCAAGCGATGAGCGACGCGCTACCGCTGGAGCTGAAGGCTGCCGGCCCGATTGACGCCGGTCGATGGTCCAAATGGGTTCAGGGGCAGGATCTCGCGATCCGACAACGGCTCGACCGCGGGACGGAAGACACACTCACCAATCTGCTGAGATTCGGTGTCACTTTTACCAAGGAATATCGGATTGACGATGAATACCTGGTCCGCTACGGACAGAGTTCCTTAGTAGACAGCTTTGCCGAGAACCGAGCCAGAGACCTGATTAAAGCTCTGAATGCACCCCATCCGTCTGAGCGCATGACCGAGATGCGCGCCTTCCTGGAGAAGCGGAGTTTTTCGCTGGCGACTCCGCGACAGCGCGCCGCGGTTAAGAAGTACCTCCTCGATAACCTGGCCCGCATGCGCGATGACTTTCTAAAGTATCGCGCGCAGACAAAGGACGAACATCGCTTTCAGCTTTTCCAGGACCGCGGCATCTCGCTCGACACGAATCTTTGGCCTGACTATCAACTGGACGTGCACTTCCGCAGCATGCTCGAGAAAAAGCTGATCAGTCCCGGCAGCGTGCGTCGCGTGGCCATCGTGGGGCCCGGACTGGACTTTGCCAACAAGGAAGCAGGTTCGGATTTCTACCCGCCGCAAACCACCCAACCCTTCGCCGTGCTGGATTCGCTGGTTCGACTGGGAATCGCCGATCCTGCCAAAATCGAGATCTACACTCTGGACATCAGCCAGGACGTCAACCTGCACATTGAACACGCGCGCAAGAATGCGGAGCTGGGGCGTCCCTACGTTGTGCAGTTGGCGTGGAATACAGCCCGACCCATGAGCGAGGAATATCGCAAGCGCTTCATTGACTACTGGCAGCAACTCGGAAACGAGATCGGCAGCCCGGTGGGGCCGATTCCCGTGCCAAGCGGCGTCGATGCCCTGCGCACCCGGGCGGTAAAGATTCCGGCAAAGATCGTGCGCCAGATCACGCCCCTTGACATGAACATCGTCTACCAGCGTCTTGCCTTGCCACCTGAGCAGGCCTTCGACCTGGTGATAGGGACCAACATCTTTATTTATTACGGAGCATTTGAGCAGTCGCTTGCCCGTGCCAACGTCGCAACCATGTTGAAACCCGGGGGCTATCTCATTTCCAACGACAAGCTTCCTGATACCGTTTCTTCAGGGCTCGACGATGTTCTCGACACGCAAGTGGTTAGCTCGGTCGAACCTCTTGTGAAGGATGTTGTGTTCTGCTACCGGCGAGGGAAATGAAAGCACGCAGCGGCATCGTCACGTTCATGATGTGCCGGCGATTTTACGTCCTAATTCCGTTTTGTCACCGATGTCACAGGAAGTGACTGATAGCCTTGGTCCAGCCCCCGCTTAGGATGACAATCCTATTGCCTGCCCTCCGATACGAACAGGCTTGAGACCTGGTAGTACGCTGTGTAGGCGTAGGAATGGAGATCGTCGGTTACGAAGATATCCCGCATGGAGAGGAGTCCCGTGCGGTCGGCGGGGGCGAATTCTTTGAAGAGCGTGCGGCGTCCGGTGGTGAGGTCGACGCGATCAAGGCGTGAGGGAATCTCAGCGCGGCGATAGACGAGGACTGAACGGCCATCTGCGCTCCAGAAGGCAGGGATGTCAGAGTCGGTCAAGCCGGGCGCGGGCCGCGGCTCTCCGCCGGCGATCGGGTAGATGGAGTACTTGCCTTCAGGTCCCCGCGCCAGGACTTGGCTTCCGTCGAAGGAGAGCCAACCGTCGCGGGTGCCTTCCGGAGTCACCGGGTGCGCAACACCTCCGCCTATCTGTTGAACATAGAAGCGCGGACTCTTTCCGGCTTCGTTGCCGCCAATGAGCACACTCTTCCCGTCGCGGAACCACTGGGCGCTGATGTAGTGCTCGATGTCTCCGCGCTTGAGCTGCCGTGTCTCCCCGGCGCCAGTGGGGTAAATGACGAGTTGCGGGGGGCGGGATTGGACCACGGCGAGCACCGATCTTCCATCGGGAGATAAGTCTGCGGGCCATCCCTCGCCGAGACGCACGACGGGCGAGCCGTCGGTCTTGCGCAGGCAGACGGCGTAGTTAGTTCCCAGCGCCGTCTCGGCGAAGAGCAGGGTCAGCCCGTCCTGTGAGAGAGCGCGCGCATGCGACGTATTGAGCCACGAGAGATCTCGATCTTCGCCGTCGCCGGGAGCATGAATCATGGCTCGATAGCGGTAATCAATCCGGGTCGCGAGCCAGCGTCCATCGCGAGCTATGTCCTCGATGGTAAGACCACCGGGCGGCTGGTAGGCTACGCGCCTTTTGCCGGATGGGGTCACAGCGTAGACGGTGAAGCTGCCGCCGCTTAGGCTCGCGGAAAACAGAATCTCGTCTTCGTTCGGGGACCAAGCAAGTCCCCGTTCGCTCCAGTAGCCGTCAGAGAGCACGGTGTTTTTCCCCGTGAGATCGATGATGTTTACGGAGCCCCGGTCGTCCCATTTGCGGGGGTGCTCAAAGTATGCGATCCGATCTCCACGAGGCGAGATGCGCAGGTCGCTCATGTAACCGCTGACTTCGCGGAGCACCGTGCCCACGGGATACTCAAGGCGATCTTTGCCCCCGACCTCGCGGATGACGGCGAGTTGCGAGCCGTCGGGCGACCAGTCCGCCTGCCGTACTCCTTCCTGGACTTCGCGCGGGGCGCCGCCGCTCAGGGGCATCCGCGCCAGCGTGCCGGTGAAGAGACGAAACCACACGTAGCGGGCATTCATGAGGACAGCGAGTTCTCCTTTGGAGGAGACTGCGAGCAGATGCATGCCGGGTGGACCGATCGGTTGGGGCTCAGGATAGTCGGGGCGCACGACGAAGATCTGGGGCGTGTTGCCGGAGGTCGCAGCGCTGTAAACGACTGTGTCCTTTTCTCCGGCGAAAGCAGCGTGGAAGACGGCCTCGCGCCGGAAGTTCAACTGGCGGAAGGCGAGCGGCTCGGGACTGCGTCCGATTCGGGTGCGAACAGCAACGCAGCCACCGCAATTAAGGCGAACCCCGCAGCCGCTAACCACGCGATGGGCAAGCGACGCTTCCGACGTACGGGGAGTGTGATCGGCCCTCCCGTCTGCGAGCCGCCCTCCGCAATCCAGCGCAGCTCTTTCCAGAGATCGCCCGCAGACTGCCAGCGCTCGTCCGGATCTTTCGCCAGACAAACCTGGATGGTACGGTCGAGCGCCGGCGGAGTGAGAGGTTGCACGGCGCTGACCGGTTCGGGCTGCTTGTGCAGTATGTCCGAGGCTACGCTGAATTCGCTCTTGCCCTGAAACGCGCGTTTCCCCAGGTCACCATTTCGTACAGCACTGCGCC
>CAWKKK010000006.1:0-59552 GCA_963850165.1 uncultured Acidobacteriaceae bacterium
GACATCGCGGCCTTCGGCTCGGATGTTGCGCATCAGCTCGAGGAAAGGCCAATGATAGTGCCAGTTCCACAGCAGGTTGGGCAGAAAAATCAGAAAGGCGGCGAGGCCGCCGAGCCAGATCCAGGGATTGAGCAGGACGCGGCGCTGCGCGGTCAGGAGAAGGCCAATGACGATTCCGAAGCCGAAGATGGCGATGGAGTATTTCTCTTCCATCCCAAGTCCGGCGACGACGCCGAACCAAGCAGGTGCCGCGGGGGGCTTTTTCAGTTCCGGCGCGTTTGATGGCGAGGATGGCGAAGTAGGCGCAGCCCATCCAGAGGTTGGGTTCGAGGCAGTTGGTGCCGAGCAGGCTGCCGTTGGAGAGATATTGCGGCGCTATGACGACGGTGATTGCGCTCAGGAGCAGGGCGAAACGGCGTCCGGCGAATTCGCGGGCCAGGATGGCAGTTTGCACGACGAGAAGAGAAGAGCCGCGCGGGAATGAAGCGAATGCTGCGGAGAGAATCTCCGAGGACGGCGCGGTTGATGCGGATGAGAAATGGGATGAGCGGCGGCTGGTCGACGTAGCCCCAGCCGAGGTCATAGCCGCAAGCAATGTAATCGAACTCATCGCGAAAGTAGCCATAGCGGTTGTTGAAATAGATGTGAAAGATTTTGGCGAGAGTGATGGCCCAGATGATTGCCATGCCGCCGGCAAGGGGCGACGCGTGCTCATGGCTGGGAGCGGAGAGCGTCGCGGTGGATGTGCCGGCCATCGCGAAGAAAGAATAACGGAAGAGGGCGGGGAATGTCAGGCGATTCGGCTGGGAAAATTCGCGCTGTAACTCTGAGCCGACCTGTCTAGTGCACTCAGCGTTCTGACTAACGTTTTGCCCGCTATTGGGTCTAATCCCTGACCTTGGCAGACCTGTTTACGTTCTAACCGACCCGATGCATGTCCGACGACTGACACGGTGGCTCGATGTTTTCCGGGTCGGCATCTTCCTAATCTTTACCTTGGAATTCACGCCGCCACGGCGGCGGATGGCGTTCGGATTCCGCGTGTGTCCAGCCCGCCGAGGCTCGAGGATTTTGCCGATATGACGCCCCGAGGCGATGCGGCGCAACTGGCGAAGGTCACAGATTTCATCCAGCTACAGCCATCTGACGGCAAGCCGGCCACTCAACACACCGATGTCTACATGGGCTATGACAAGGCGAACTTATACCTCGTCTGGGTTTGCTGGGATAGCGATCCCCATGCGATTCGCGGACACATGACGCGGCGCGAAGCAGTTACTCCTCCGGATGACGACTACGTTGAGCTTACCCTCGATACGTTCCACGATCAGCGTCACGGTTTTCTCTTCGATGTGAATCCTCGCGGGGTTCAGGCGGATGCGCTCTGGTCGGAAGACAGCGGCGCCGATTATTCCTACGATACGGTTTGGGACACGAACAGTAAGCTGACCGCGAAGGGGTACGTGATCTGGATGTCGATCCCTTTTCGCAGCATTCGTTTCCATCCAGCGAGTGAGCAGGTGTGGGGCGTAACGTTGATGCGCTACATTGGCGCAATGATGAAAACGACTACTGGCCGCGCGTCTCCAGCCGTATTTCGGGCCGGCTTAATCAGGAAGGACTCATCACCGGCATGGCCGACGTTTCGCCCAGCCGGAACATGCAGTTCAATCCATACGGGTACCTCAGCAGCTCGCATACGGTGGACGATCGCGATCCCATTCGGCCTTTTTTTTGATAACCGCGATCTTCAGGGCAAGTTCGGGCTCGATTCCAAATTCGTTTTCCATGACAGTCTGGTGCTCGATACCACCATTAATCCTGATTTCTCACAAATCGAAACCGATCAGCCGCAGAACACAGTGAACCAGCGGTTTGAGGTTTTCTTCCCGGAGAAGCGGCCTTTCTTTCTGGAAAACTCAAACTTCTTCAGCGATACGAATATTGGCGTATATCAGACTTCGAAGGTGCTGTTTACGCGCCGCATTATCCAGCCTAGCTTTGGAGGCCGGCTGACCGGTAAAGAGGGTCCGTGGAATCTTGGGTTCTTTGTTGCTGACGACCGCTCGCCGGGGCTTGAGGTCCCTGAAACAGTCCGCTGAGCGGTACTCGCGCCTATTTTGCCGTGGGGCGGGTCAGTCACGACATTGGCAAGCAGAGCAGCGTGGGCGCCGTTTATGTCGATCGCGAATACGACGGGAACTTCAACCGGGTTGGCGGAATTGACGCCGGCTTCCGCCTGAGCAAGAATTGGACTTCGTGGTCTCGCAGCCTGGTCTCTTCGACCTACGCCACCAGCGACGTGGTTGCCGCGGTGAATACGGCGGCCGGCAATTCCGGTAATACGATCGCTCCGCCAGCCATCGGTTACACCTTCGGTCAGGACCACGAAGGCGTGCTCAACGGAAGTGGAAGGCGCTTCCAGTATAAGAGCCCAAACCAGGACATTACTCCTAATTTTCACACCGATTCCGGTTTCGTGCCGCGAACCGATATCCGCAACGTCGCCGAGTACTACCATTTTTTCTGGCGGCCAGAAGGGAAGCATCTTGTATTTCACGGTCCCGAATTCAATACGCACGATATCTGGGATCATAGCGGAGTTGGCCTGCAGCACGCTTATAGCGGCGACTGGGTCTTTTACTTCCGGCACAATTTGTTGTTTGCTCCGATTGGTGGCTATGAAGAGGATGTACTGCGCCCCGTGGATTTCTCCGGCCTGCCGAACGATCACAAGTATGTGCAGGATATCGGTGGCCTGGTAGTACAGGGAAGCCCCTCGCGTTTGATCACCTGGCGCACAGCGTTTATTCGCGACGGGACGGTGCTGATCGTCGTGCCCACCGGGCAATTGCCGATTACCGGCGACGAAACGGCCATTACTCACACGATGAGTCTCAACCCCACCGGGCACCTGGAGATCGACAACACCTACATTCTTGATCGCGTGCTCAACGGACCGCACATCACGCGTCGTTTAACAACCAATCGCCCGCAGCCAGTGGAATTACCAATTCACCAAGGAACTTTCGCTACGCGCCATCATCCAGTACAACGGCCTGCTGGCGAATCCCACCTACAGTTCGCTGCAAACCACAAAGAACCTGAGTTCCGACTTCCTGTTCACCTATCTCGTTCACCCCGGCACCGCGGTCTACGTCGGCTACAACAGCAATCTGGAGAACCTGATTCCCGGTCTGTGTCTGCCGGCAGCGGGACAAACCGTAGGATGCGATCCCAATCCTCCCAACGGCGTGGGCCTGATCCGCGGCAACAGGTTGAACAACGATGGCCGCGTGTTCTTTGTGAAGGTCAGTTACCTCTTCCGGCGGTGAGTCGGCGAAGAGTTTAGCCCTCAAACTCAAACGAAGGTAACGTTCCCTATTGATTACCTATTTTTGCTGCTGATAGGCTTGTGGTAACGTTGAAATTACCGCATATTCAATAGGTTTGAATAAGGTTTTTAGTCCAACGTGTCTTCGCCGACTCGCAAACCGGGAATCCACATCGCGTGGAAGACGGTCACATACCGCAGTGTGGCCCTGATGATCATTGGGGGCTTCGCGGTGGTGCTGATTGGGATACGGCTGACCTTCCCGCAATTCACGGAGAGCAGCATCAAGGCGGCCGGAAGCGTAGCCGACAAAGCGTTGGAGCGCGTGGCTGGGATGGCGCCGGCGGCGGGTCATGGCGTCTCGACGGCACAGCAGGCGCACTTTACGGCGCTGGACGGCACGGTGCGGGTGAAAAAGGGCAACGGCAATAGCTGGGTGGGCGCGGACTACAACATTCCTCTGGAGAAGGGCGATGTGGTGCAGACGGGTTCGGAAGGCATGGCGAAGGTGGTGTTCAACGACGGCACCAGCTATACCGTGAAACAGGATTCGCTGATCGTGATTGAGGAGAACTCGGCCAACGATCAGCAGCAGACGAACGTAGCTGTGGCGGTGAGCACGGGAACCGTGGATCTTTCGACCGCGACTTATTCCCAGGGGTCGAAATCGCAGGTGATTGTGGCGGGGGCCACGGCATCGCTGGCGCCGGAATCGGCGGCGCGGGTGCACAACGATCCCAAAGCGGATGAGCACGAGATCCTGATGAAGAAGGGCGCGGGCGAGGTTACGCGAAATGGAGAAACGGTGCAACTGGCCAACTGGGAACGAGTAAGCTTCCAGGCAGCACAGCCGCACATGGAGAAAGACAAAGGGACGGGACCGCCGACGCCGATTTCTCCGGCGAATATGGCGCCGATCTTCACTTCCGGGGAAACAACCAAGGATGTGGAATTTTCCTGGACCTCCATGGCGAACGCCACGGGTTACCGGCTGCGGATCTCGAGGAACCCGTACTTTTCCTCGACCCTGGTCGACAAGAAAGTGAACACTGCGGATGTTACGGTTACAAGCCTGGGCGAAGGAGCTTACTACTGGGCGGTGCAGTCGTATGACGCGACAGGGAAGGAATCGGTGGAGAGCGAGAAGAACCGCTTCACTATCATTCCCAAGGGAAAACAGACGGAATCCATTGACCTGGAACTGGATCCCTTCATTCAGCATGGACACATCATTGAAGTGACGGGTAAGACTCAGGTAGGAGCCCGGGTGATGGTGAATGGGCGGGAGGTCCCGATGTTTTCTACCGACGGGTCGTTCCATTACTTCACACCGCCGTTGACGCCGGGCGAAGCGGTGATTACGGTGACGGCGCAGACGGCGCAGGGCGGAGTGAACACGCAGCAGAAGAAGATCATCATTCAGTAGTGGGGAAGTGCAGAGTAGTAGTGAGGTTTTATAGGGAAGCGAGCCAACGCGTGATTTATGTGTCGCAAAAAACGCGACACATCGCGCGGCTCGCCAAGATCCTTCGGCGGGCAAAAAACGCCCGCCTCAGGATGACAAGGAATGGGGTTCCGGGCAGAAGTACGAGGAACCTTCGTTTCCGGCAAGGTTGTGGAGGCTCTCATAGACTGAGGGAGGAAGCGGCCGCGCCGGGTGGGGACAATCGGGTTCGCCCGAAAACAATGCGATCAATGTAGATCGCGAGAAGAGTTCGTCCATGTCAAATAACGGATTTCATTCATCACGTTCGCACAACCTCAGGTCGCTGTTCAGCTTGTTCTCAAGCGACCTGGCCATCGACCTGGGCACGGCCAACACTCTGGTCTACGCGCGCGGCAAGGGCATCGTGGTCAACGAGCCCTCGATTGTCGCCATCAACAAGAACACGGGCGAAGTTGAGGCCGTGGGTAAAGAAGCGAAAGAGATGCTGGGCCGGACGCCGGGCAACATCGTGGCCATCAAGCCCATGAAGGACGGCGTGATCGCCGACTTCAAGGTCACCGAGAAGATGCTGAACTATTTCATCCAGAAGGCGCACAACCGGAAGATGCTGGTGCATCCGCGCATCGTGATCGGGGTGCCGTCGGAAATCACGCAGGTGGAGAAGCGCGCGGTCATGGACTCGGCCTATCGCGCCAAGGCGAGTGAAGTGCATCTGGTGGAACAAGCCATGGTGGCGGCGATTGGAGCGGGGCTGCCGATCACGGAGCCGAGCGGCAACATGGTGGTCGACATTGGCGGTGGGACGACGGATATCGCCGTGATTTCGCTGAGCGGCATCGTCTACTCGCGTTCGGTGCGGATGGCCGGCAACCAGATGGACGAAGCCATCATGAATTATTTGAAGCGAAAATATAACCTGCTGATCGGCGAGCGCACCGCCGAGCAGATTAAGATGGAGATTGGCTCGGCCCACCAGCTCGACAAGCCGATGACCATGGAGATTAAGGGGCGCAACCTGATCGAAGGTGTGCCGAAAACCATTACCGTAGATGACGGTGAAATTCGCGAGTCGTTGAGCGAGTGCGTTTCGACGATTATGAATGCGATCCGCGTGGCCCTGGAGCGCACGCCGCCTGAGCTTTCGGCCGACATCAGCGATCGCGGCATTGTGTTAACCGGGGGCGGGGCGCTACTGAAGAATCTGGACAAGCGCATCCGGGAAGAAACCGGACTGCCGGTGTCGATCGCGGACGATCCCCTATGCAGCGTAGTGCTGGGTACGGGCAAGATGCTCTCGGACTTCAAGCTGCTGAGAAAGATATCGATTGAATAGCAGAACAGTGGTCAGTGGCCAGTGATCAGTGGTCAGTTGCAGGACCTACTGACCACTGATCACTGGCCACTGACCACTGATTTTATGGAATCCGTTCTCGGCCGTTACCGTAACCTGATTATTCTGGTGGGAGTGTTGTTTCTGCAGGTGCTGGGGCTGGCGGTACAGGTGAAGCGGAGCGGGGACGCGGAGGACACGCGTCTGATCCGCATATGGGCCGTGGATTTAGTAGCTCCTTTCGAACGCGGGCTGATCTGGGCGCAGAACGGCAGCGGCAATCTCTGGCACAACTATATTTTCCTGCGCGGAGTGCGGGCCGAAAACCGCCAGCTCAAGGAGCAGATCGAGCAGATGCGGCTGGAACAAGTTCGGCTGAGCGAAGACGCCGCTCAGGCCCAGCGGCTGCAATCCCTGTTCGCCTTCAAGGAGCAGTTCATCGTTAAACCCCTGCCCGCCCAGGTGATTGGGTCGAGTGGAAGCGATTTTTCCCGGTCCATCTATATCGACAAAGGTTCCAATGAGGGCGTTGCGCAGGACATGGCAGTGATTACGACCGGCGGCGTCGTGGGCAAGGTGTTGCGAGTGTATCCTTCGACATCGCTCGTGCTGATGATCAACGATCAGAGCAGCGGCGTGGGCGCGATGCTGGAGAAGTCGCGGTTACAGGGCGTGGCACGTGGGACGCCGAATGGCGAGTTGATTCTGGAGCGGGTAATGAGCGACGAGCAAGTCGTTCCGGGAGAAACTGTGCTGAGCAGCGGAGGCGACCAGATCTTTCCCAAAGGGCTTCCGCTGGGGACGGTGAGCAAAGTTAGTCCGGGCAAAGAAATGTTTCTGAACATCCACGTGAAACCGGCCGCGGACCTGAGCCGGGTAGAGGAAGTGCTGGTGGTGACGGAAAAGCAAGAACGGGCGCCGGTGGCGGAGAGCGCCGGCAGAGTGCGCGCGGCCGATATTCTGGCGCAGCGGCTGCCTTCGGTGCCGGAGAAACCGGCTGCGGTTGCGGGAACGGCTCCGGCGGGAAGCGCTCCAAAAGGCGCGGCTGCACCGGGACCGGCCGCTGGCGAGAAGCCAAAGCCTGACGCTGTGAGCAAGCCTGTAACAGCAAATGGGACTGGGATTGGAACTGGGACCGGCACTGGGACGACCGTCGATGTCTTGAAGAAAGTTGCGCAGAAGCCGGCTGCCGTCTCGAGTCCGAATAGTGGCTCCGGGAGCGGGTCTGGGTCGAGCGCGGCCTTGAGCCCGGCGAGCGCCGGTTCGAACGCCACTCCGAAATCTGTGAATTCCACGCCGAAACCCGCGACCGCGCAGCCGAAACCCGCGACCGCACAGCCCAAACCCACGACGGCGCAGCCCAAACCCGCAAGCCCACAATCGAATCCTCAACCACCTGCAACCCCAGCCCCAACGGAAGACAATCCCCACTAGCGTGCCTATAACTTACACATCGGGAGAGCAGATCGAGGTCTACCGGTTCAGCATTCCGGTGACAGTGGGTGTGCCGTTACTGGCGTTATTTCTGCAGGCATTCCTGCCGAGAAGGTTTCCGTTCTTTTCTATCTTCGACTTGCCGTTACTGGTAACGATTTTCTTTGCCATGGCGCGGCGCAATCCGATTTCCGGGCTGTTGACCGGAGCTGCAATCGGGCTGGTGCAGGACATGCTGGGGCCTTATCCGATCGGAATTTATGGCATAGCCAAGACGGTGGTGGGCTACGGAGCGTCGTCATTGGGGGCAAAGCTCGACGTTGACAACGTGGGGGCCCGATTCCTGGTCACGTTGGGGTTTTACCTGGTTCACGCCGCGGTCTACTTCACGGTCGCGCGAGGCATGGTGAATCTGACGCTGGATTGGAGCTGGAGCTGGGGAATCCTGGCCGGAGTGGCGAACGCGGTGGTGGGCGTGGCGATGTACTTCTTGCTGGACAAGTTTAAGCAGAGAACGTGAAAGCAGTGGCCAGTGGTCAGTGACCAGTGGCCAGTGAATCTGTGCAGGCTGTGACTTCCGTTACCCTCCTCGACACCGGCGAGGCGTCCAACCGCAGTACAATGAAGCTGAAAGCTCCCATACATTTCAAACTCCGCAAGATTGTAACTCTTTGCGGGCCAGACGAACTTTCTGTGAGCCTCTGACTGACCACTGGTCACTGGTCACTGGCCACTGACCACTGATTTTATGTTCGGTCGCGACGACAAAGTATCGGCAATCCGCTTGACCGCCGCGCAGTACGTGGTGCTGGGCATCTTCCTGGTGCTGGCTTACGGATTGTGGCGGCTGCAGGTCATGCAGAGCGATTATTATGCGTCGGCGGCCGAGAAAAACCGCATTCGCAATGTGCCGATCCTTGCACCCCGGGGCAAGATTCTGGACCGCGAAGGGCGGGTCATTGTAGATAACTATCCATCGTTCTCGGCGCTGCTGCTGCGCGATTCTTCCCGTGACCTTACTGCCGATGCGGACTTGATTGCGCAAGGGTTGCACCTGGATGCGAACG
The DNA here is from genome assembly GCA_963850165.1 of uncultured Acidobacteriaceae bacterium. Lineage (GTDB taxonomy): Bacteria > Acidobacteriota > Terriglobia > Terriglobales > Acidobacteriaceae > Sulfotelmatobacter. The sequence goes on from CAWKKK010000006.1 coordinate 8,613, forward strand.
AAGTGCGCACGCGAATCCGGCACTTCGCTGCCATGCCGCAGTACCAGCCGATCTTTCTGAAAGAAGACATCACTCCGGATGAACTGGCGTTCATCGATGCGCATCGCAACGAACTGCCGGAGCTGGATACGATCGTGGCGCACCGGCGGCTTTATCCGCGCCACGGGTTTATGGCGCACCTGATCGGCTATGTGGGCGAAGTGACGGAGGACATGCTGAACCAGCCTCAGTTCGAGCTTTACAGCCCGGGCGATGTGGTGGGCGTCTCGGGTGTGGAGCGGCAATACAACAATGCATTGATGGGGACCAATGGAGCGCGGCGGGCGCTGGTGAACAGCCACGGCCGCGAAGTAGGGTTGTTGGGGGAAACGGAAGCGATCCCCGGAAAACAGTTGAAGCTGACGGTCGACATCGATTTGCAAATTGCGGCTGAGGAAGCGCTGGAAGGGAAGAACGGCGCCATTGTCGCGATGGATCCGCGGACAGGGGAAATCCTGGCGATGGTGAGCCGGCCTACCTTCGATCCCCAAAGTTTTTCGGTGCGAGTCTCGCGCGATCAATGGAACAAACTGGTCAACGACGAAGACCATCCGCTGATGAACAAGGCGATTCAGGCGCAACTGGCGCCCGGCTCGACGTTCAAGATCATCATGGCGACCGCTGGGTTGCAGGAAGGGATCGCGCAGGACCTGCACGTAAACTGCACCGGCGGCGGAACCTTCTACGGCCGCTATTTCAAGTGCTGGATTGCGGCGCGGCATCAGACGCACGGGGCGGTGGATATTGTGAAGGGCATTTACCAGTCCTGCGACGTGTTCTTTTACACGTTGGGGGAAAAGCTGGGGATTGACCGCATCGCCAAATATGCGACGGCGCTGGGCATGGGGCAAAAAACCGGAATTGATCTGCCGCAGGAAGTGAGCGGCGTGATGCCTTCGGAGCAGTGGAAGATCCGGAACTTCAAGCAGAAATGGTTTGCGGGAGAGACGATTTCGGTGAGCATTGGGCAGGGCGCGGTGGCTGCGACGCCGATCCAGATGGCGCGGGCGTTTGGCGCGATTGCCAGCGGAGGGCGGATGGTGCGGCCGCATGTGACGAACCCGGCCGATTTGCCGCCGGGCATCATTCCGGCTCAGAGCGGTCCGGAGAATGTAACGATTCCGATCGACCCCAAGAACTGGGAGATCATCACCGACGCGATGGCGCAGGTGGTCAGTCCGGTGGGAACGGCGGGGGCATCGGCTATCAAAGGTGTGGATATGGCCGGGAAAACCGGCAGCGCGCAGACCGTGAGCAATGCCCTGAAGGCCAAGATGAGCGCCAGCGACAAGGACAAGTACAAGGATAACGGCTGGTTCGTGGGAGTGGAGCCGCGGCGCAATCCGGAGATCGTGGTGTGCGCGCTGTTTGAAGAGGGCGAGCATGGGTCGTTGGCGGCTCATGTGGTGAGCCAGGTGGTTCAGGCGTACGTGGAGAAACAGCGCCGGCGGCCTACGAAAATGGCAGCGGCGAAGAGCGGCGGGAACGCGGAAATCGGGGCGGTGTGGACTGAGCCGGCCGCAGACGGTGGCGAGCAGAAGTTGCAAGGTGGTCACTTCTTCCTGGACATGGCGAAGCGGCCGCTGGCTGCTGTGACGGCCGCGCCGGGAATGGGCGCGACCCAATAGGGATGGAAGCTGCGTTGGCGGGACGCCCCCGCGACAGCCGGCGAGGACGCCGGCGCTACAACTGAGAACCGAGAACTGAGAACTGTTTTCCGATGTCACGCTACGTTTCATTTCGCGATTTTGACTGGCTGCTGCTGATCTTTGTGCTCATGATCTGCGGGCTGGGGGTGATGGAGATCCACAGCGCCACCATGCACACGAAGTTTGCCGGCTCGCACATCCGGCAGGTTTACTGGATTCTGGGTGGACTGGGGGCGATGTTCGTGATCAGCGCGGTGAACTACCAGTTGCTGCTCGATAGGATCCACTGGTTTTACATCGCGGGGGTTGCCTCGCTGATGGCGGTACTCGTGTTTGGACAGAAATATTTGGGGGCGCGGCGTTGGATCAAGATGCCGGGCGGCAATCACTTCCAGCCTTCGGAGTGGGTGAAACTGATCCTCATCCTGGCCGTGGCGAAATATTTTGCCGATCTGCGGCATCGCGAACTCTCGTGGCCGGATTTTATTAAGGCTGGGGCCATCGTTGGGATTCCGATGCTCATGGTATTGGCGCAGCCCGATCTCGGAACCGCTCTCACCTATGTGCCGATCGCCATCATGGGGGTGTTCCTGGGCGGAATGCAGTGGAAACAGGGGCTGGTAGTAGTCCTATTGGCAGCGATCGGCGTGGGAGCGGTGTTCTTTGTTCCGCGGGTGCATGTCTTGAAGTCTTACCAGAAGCAGCGGCTCACCAGCTTCATCGATCCGGAAAACGATCCCCAGGGGACGGGGTACCAAGTTGAGCAATCCAAGATTGCGGTAGGTTCGGGAGGGTTGTGGGGCGGGAAAGGCTCGCAAACACACGGGGCTTTCCTGCCAGTTCCACAAACGGATTTTATTTTTGCGGCATTCTCCGAGGAGCATGGTTTCGTGGGCGCGCTGGGGGTTCTGCTGTTATACTTCATAGTGCTGATGCGTTTGACCCAGAACGCCCAAACAGCGCCCGACCGCGCTGGCACGTTCGTGGTGATGGGTGTGGTGGCTGTGCTTAGCTTCCATATCCTGGTCAACGTCGGCATGGTGGTCGGTTTTATGCCGGTCACCGGAATACCCTTGCCGCTGATGAGTTACGGTGGGTCTTCCGTGTTGTTCATGTTCCTGGCGCTGGGGATGGTAATGAACGTTCGAATGCGCCGCTTTGTGAATTAGCCGGGTCACTGGAACCGGGTGACCGGAAACCGGGTGACCGAAATAAGGAACCGGCTGATTCAACAGGATTAAATACCAGGTTCATGATTCTGGAACTGGGAAGACGGCAGGGAGCAGTTGCTGTGCCGACAGGCGCAGCCCCAAAAATATCGATCGCCCTCGCGTTAAGGGGGCATTTCACCGGCTGTCGAGCAGTCGAAGGCCGGGCAGGATTGAAGCTATAACGCTGCTGGCAGGGAAACGGCCCCCCGACCGGAAACGGTCTGAGAGTGCGGTCACAAACCCGGCAGACGCAAAGCGAAACAGTGCAGAAGATACCCAAGCTTGTGCAGCGGATTCGGTTAGGGAGAAACCTCCCCAGCCCCAGCCGTCCCCCATCCGGGGCCAGCCTCGCGACGCTCGATCCTCCCATCACCTTCCTCGCTCCGCCCCGGTGAATCCCGCCCGGCTTTCTTAAGCCTGCGGGACCGGAGTGTCCATGAATAAAGAGTTGTTTGTTTCTTCCACGCCCCATGAGACCAAGGTCGGGCTGGTGGAAGACGATCTGCTCGCGGAAATCTACCTCGAGCGTGAAAATGAATACACCCTGGCGGGGTCCATCTACAAAGGACGCGTGACCCGGGTTCTGCCCGGAATGCAGTCTGCCTTCGTCGACATCGGCCTGGAGCGCGATGCCTTCCTCTACGTTTCCGACTTTATGGAGTTGGAAGAGCACGACGAGGATTTGACCGATGTCGTGCCGGCGAATCGTGGAGTGCAGGATCTGCGGCAACCGGAGCGGACGGAATCTGCGCCGGGCGAGTCGCAATCGCCAACAGCTGATGCGGCCGAGCCGGAGAGTTTCGCGAACGGTTCCAGTCAGGATTTTGTCGAAAGCGAAGAACAGGCGGAGGGCCAAGCTTTGGCTGCGGCCGCGCCGGACGCTTCCGGCGGCGGGGCTTCTCAAGACCGCGACCGGGGAGGGTACCGTGGACGCCGCCGCCGTCGTGGCGGACGTCGCGATGGACGGAGCGACGGACGAGGTGACGGACGCGGCGACGGACGCAGCGAGGGGCGTGATCGTGGCTCGGAGCCGCGTTTTGCCCGGCCTGTAACGGAGAATGTTCCGCCTCCAGTCTCTACCCCGGCTGCTCCACGTCATCAGGAATCAGGCAGATCCCAGCAGTTTGGACCGCCGGCGGGATACCAGCCGATTCTGCTTCCCGGAGAATCGATTTCCAAATACCGAGGGTTGGCGCAGCCTGCCGTACCGGGTCGAAGTTCGCAGAACGCGGCGAACGAAAGCAGCTTTACTCCCGCCGTGGCGTCTGCGACCGCCTCAGAGCGGCCCGCTCCTCTGGCTTCTACTTTTCCCGACGATGAACCCGTCTTTGCCAATGCTAATGCAAGTGCGGCTCCGGTTGCCGACACCCCGCTTTCGCGGCACGAACCAGCACATCCGCAGGAAGATCACGGCAATGCAGCCACGCCTTCGGCGGCGTCAACTTCGGTGGACTGGAACCGCGAATTTCATCGCCAGGATTCGGTGAGCGCTGGCGCTTCCGACGCGGTCGGTGAAGCGGCTCAGACTATCGCCGCGCCGACCACCGAAGAGCAATTTGTCGAGGAAGATGACGAGATGGTAGCGGCTCCGGTGCGCGAGCCGGAAGCCCCGGTGTTCGACAGCCCGGTTTTCGCTGCCCCAGGAACACTGGAAGAAGAGACCATCGACGAGGAAGAAGCGGACACGGTTCGTTATGAAGAATCGTCCGATGAGGGCTTCGAAGAATTTGAAGAAGAGACGCGAGCGGCGGGTCAGATTGCCGAAGTGCGCGCAACGGTAGATGAGATCCACATGTCGTCTTTAGCCGAGGCCGGTGTGGCGCCGCCCGCGGACGGCGCGGCGGAGGGCGAGGAAGACTCCGAGGAACTGGAACTGGAAGAAGCGCAAGCCGAAGCGGAGGCGCTGCTCGACGCAGAAGCGCGTGGCGCCGGCGCCGTCGATGCCCGGGCTGAGGTTCGCGCTCCGGCGGCGACGGCTGGTTACACGCAGCGGGCGCCGCGTCCGCGGCCCGGTTTCGACCGGCAGCGCGGCGGACGCCGTGGAGGCGGGCGCCGCTTCCCGCGTCGCGAGGCCCAGGAGGTTCCGAAGATCAGCGATTTGCTCAAGGAAGGCCAGGAAATCCTGGTGCAGATTGCCAAGGAGCCCATCGGCAAGAAAGGCGCGCGCATCACCAGCCACATCGCGCTGCCGGGACGGTTCCTGGTTTACATGCCGACGGTGAACCACACCGGCGTTTCGCGCAAGATCGCGTCGGATGAGGAGCGCCAGCGGCTGAAGCGCATCGTGATGAGCGAGCGCGACAACGGGCACGGCGGTTTCATCGTCCGCACCGCGGCGCAGAATGCGGGTGAAGACGAACTGCGGGCGGACATTCGCTTCCTGAAAGGTTTGTGGAACGACATCAAGAGCCGGGCCGAGGCCTCCAAACCGCCGGCGCTGATCTACCACGATCTCAACGTGGTCGAGCGCGTGCTGCGCGACCAGGTCACGTCTGACTTCTCCGTGATCTGGGTCGATACCGAGCCGGAATACGAACGCATTCTGCGCTTCTTCAATCGCTTCCAGCCGGGCCTGGTGAAGCGCGTGAAGCTCTACACCAAAGAGACGCCGCTGTTTGAGCAATTCGGCCTGAGAGAAGAGATGGACAAGGCGCTCAAGTCAAAAGTGTGGCTGAAGAGCGGCGGCTACATCGTGATCAACCAGACCGAGGCGCTGGTCGCCATCGACATCAACACCGGCAAGTACGTGGGCAAGACCTCGCGCCTCGAAGACACCATCGTCAAAACCAACGTGGACGCGATCAAAGAAATCGTGCGCCAGATTCGGCTGCGCGATCTGGGCGGCATCATCATCATCGACTTCATCGACATGGACGAACGCCGCAACCGCCAGCGCGTGATGCAGGCGCTTGAAGAAGAACTTCGCCATGATCGCGCGCCGTCGAAGGTGCTCCAGTTCAACGATTTCGGCCTGGTCGCCATCACCCGCAAACGCGTGAAGCAATCGCTCGAACGCACCATCGGCGCGCCTTGTCCGTATTGCCAGTCGACCGGCTACGTGAAGTCAGTGACCACGATCTGCAACGAGATTTACGTGGAGATGCGCAAGATCGCCAAGCATCTGGAGCACGAAGACGTAATGCTGCGCGTGAATCCGGATGTGGCCAAGGAGTTGAAATCGAACAACGGCCGCCTGCTGAACGAGATGGAAGAACTGACCAAGCGCACGATCATCGTGAAGAGCGATCCCGCGCTGCATCAGGAGCAGTTCGATATCAACTAGCTTTTCGCGGGCTGTTCGGGAAGGGCACGGCTTCAGCCGTGCCGCCCAGAGCCAATAAACACGCGGGCTCGAGCCACTGGAGGACGTGCTAGGCCAACCTTGGCGTTGTCGGTGCAATGGCGATGCTACGATGCCTGACGGACGGTTTGCACGCGATGTGACCGAAGTCGCCGACAGGGCTTGACGTCCCTCCGATAGTCAACCGACATGCCCATCCTCATTCAAAGTGAATCCGCCGCACAATCGGTTTCGCCAGTTGAATTTTCCAGCGAGCAAGAACTAGAGCTGGTGCTGAAGGAACATCCAGAACTTCTTCAGGATGACAATGACGTGGATGAGGAAAATGCGACTCGTGTCGCGTTCGTCGCCAGTCAGGGCTAAGGGACGGGTGGCTCACGGTGGGCAATGCGCGATCTGATCTCCCTGACCCGAGCGGCGGTAGATGCGGAGTTGATGCAACCTGCCGCGTAATTCAAAGGCCTCCTCGGGTTTGTCTCGTGCGAAATGGCATTTTAAAGTGCCAAATACCACTGTATAATTACGTCTATGACAACCACCCTAACCCTCGACAAAGCCGGCCGCGTCGTACTCCCGAAGCCCGTTCGCGACGAAATGCAACTCCGCGCGGGCGATTCGCTGGAACTGGAAAGCTCGGAAGACCGCATCGTGCTACGCCCCCGAAGAGGAGGAGTTGGGCTGCACCAGAAGCAAGGGATCTGGGTCTTCGGCGTCGGGGAACCGATCCCCGCCGGAGCCACCGATGAAGTCCTGCGCCAGATTCGCCGCGAGCGCGAACTGAGCTTTATGGGCAATCCCCCCACGCGCCGCCCGCGACGGAAGAAATCCCGGTGAAATGGTTCTTCGACACCACCGTCCTGGTTGCGGCGCTCCTACCCGGCCATCCCCACCATGACCGCAGCTTCCCGGTGTTTGCGTCTGCGACTCGCAAGCAAGCGGCTTGTGCGGCCCACAGCCTGGCGGAAGCGTACTCAACCTTCACCCGTTATCCCGGAAAAGAGCGGATGAGTGCCGAAGCCGCAAGCTTGATTTTGCAAGGCATCGAGCATCGGTTTACCCTGGTTTCGCTTGACGGCGATGAATACTGCGCTGCTATCCGCCGCATGGCAGAGACTCGGAATCGTGGGCGGTGCGGTCTATGATGGCTTGGTCGCAGCATGCGCCCTCAAGGCAGGCGCGGACCATCTCTACACATGGAATGTGCGCCACTTCGATCTGCTTGGCTGCAGAAGATACAAAAGCTGGTAACGATGCCGCCGGCGGTGAAGCTTGCTGCGGAGGTGCTTGAATAGGCAGCCAGCTCTGGTTTGATACCTCTTTCGTGGAGACTTGAGAAGCGGAAATAGCCAAACTGCTCTAGCTTCCCGGGTGCGCCAGCGCTTTCACGGCCAGATCCGAGCGGACGCGTAGTTTCTGCACCGTTTCGTGAATGGCGTTGGCCGATGCACCGCTTTCGGCTGCCTTGGCGACGGCGACTGCTTCCTCGGTGGTGGTGCTGGCGATTTCGAGCAAGACTACCAGCGCATCGGCGTGCAGCTTCCATAGCGAGGACATGCTCTGGCTGCGTTTGAGTTCTTCGAGTTCGGTGTTGACCCGTGCCACGCAGGAAACCAGGCGGATCAGCGTGCGGGCGACGTCGGCGCGAAGGCTTTTCTCTTCGAGGAAGTCGGCATTGTAGGCATCGGCTTCGGGCGCGGTCAGCGTCAGATTGAAGAAGCGCATGGGCACGACCTGGCGAAACTTGGGGTCGGCCACGCGGACAAAGACGCGGATCGATTCCTCGACGCGGCGCAGTTTGCCTTCTTCGGCGGAGATTTGCTGCGCCGTGATGACCGGCGGCTGGAATGCCTGCAGCCGGAACGGGCGCTTTGGCAGCGGCAACTCGCGCCGCTTGGCGGCAGCGGCCGCCCCGCCGGAGGATTTTGTTGTGCTTCCGGCGGCGGGCGCGAGCAGCGATCTGCGGATGGGTGGACGCCGGTCCAACTCCTTTTTTAATCTGGAAACGCGGCGAAATTTTTCCAGCGCGCTGCCGTAGTCGGCCTGGAGCATTTCTTTTTGCTCGATTGCGGCCACGTGGTCGACCGTGACTTCCACGCCGTCTACGGTGCTGAGAATGCTGCCTCCCATTTCGTCGAGGGCTTGAGCGAATTGTTTGATCTCTCCCAGGGCTTTGGTGAAAAGTTGGTCAAAGCGCGCGCCGAACGCGGCATTGTGGGCGGCGACCGTGGCCAGCACCCCGGGATGATAGAACGAAGAATCCAGCCAGCGCTTCAGTTCGCGAACTCGCGAAACGATGCCGGAATCGATCAACGAGTTGAAATCGCGATACTGGGCAATCTCCTCGCGCAAGGGGTCGAAGTTGCGAAGCAGTTGCACGTGCTCTTCTGGAAGCGAGGGCACATCGGTATCGGCGAGAATTTCGATGAGGGCGATTTCGAACGGAGAAAGCGGAAGCGATCCGTCCAAGCCCGTAGCCGTGCTGCTGCCACTGCCCCTGGACGCGGGGATGGCGGTAAAGAAAAGTCGAAATCAGATCGGTTTTATCGCGGTTGACTTCGCTGGGCTCGCGGCGCCGCACGAAATAGCGAAGCAGGGCCTCGGCGACTTCCGAATCCGTGTCGGGAGTGAGCGCCTGGCGCAGCATCGCGGGCGTGATCGCCATATCCAGCAGATGCAGCCAGCGATACATTCGTGAAAGAGTTTCAGGAAGGTCTTTCTCCGAGTGGCGGAGCGAGACCTCGTCGAGTCCGCTCGGAACGGGCACGTCGCCGCCCAGCGAGTCCCGCATCAGCTTCTGGTAAAAACCCTGGACTGTCGCCAGGATTGCCAACTCAAATTTAAGATCCTCGGCCAAGAAACGCTCCCGCGAGCGGGATTCTCCCCGTCGGTTAGGGAATTCCTTACTGCTGTTCAAGTAAAGACGAAAGTCACCAAGGCCGCAAGTTACCAGCGGAGCGACCAGTATGCTTCACTTTCGCTCTCCGGAAGTGCATGGCCTTCTGCGCAGGCGAGAGATGAGTTTAGAAAACTACGGTCTTGTTGCCGTAAAGAAGAATGCGATTTTCAACGTGCCAGCGGACGGCGCGGGAGAGCACGACCTTTTCGAGGTCGCGGCCTTTGCGGATTAGATCTTCGACCGTATCGCGGTGCGAGACGCGGACCACGTCCTGCTCGATGATGGGACCGTCGTCCAAGACCTCCGTGACGTAGTGGCTGGTTGCGCCGATCAGCTTGACGCCGCGCTGGAAGGCTTGATGGTACGGTCGGGCGCCGATGAAGGCGGGCAGAAACGAATGGTGAATGTTGATGATGCGCTGCGGATAGCGGTTCACGAAATCGTTGGAGAGAATCTGCATGTAGCGGGCAAGAACCATAAAGTCGGCTTTGTGATATTCGATGAATGATTGGATTTGTTCTTCCGCCTGCCGTTTGTTGTCCTTTGTGATTGAGATGACCGTATAGGGAATTTTGTAGAAGTCGGCGATGGGTTGATTGTCGGGGTGGTTGGAGATGATCAGCGGGATGTCGCAGGCGAGTTCTCCGCTCTGGTGACGGTAGAGGAGATCGACGAGGCAGTGGTCGTACTTCGAAACCAGAATGATCATGCGCGGGCGATGCGAGGATTGAGCCAGACGCCAGCTCATCTCGAATCGTTCGGCGATCGGGGAAAAATGTTTGGTGAAGTCGATGAGGTCTTTATCGATGAGATCAATGTCAAAGTCTTTGGGATCGAATTCGACACGCATCAGGAAGAGGCCGGATTCTTCGTCGGCGTGTTCGTCGGCGTGGAGAATGTTGCCGTTGTGACGGTAGACGAAGTCGGCGATGGTGGCGACTTCGCCTTTCGCGTCGGGGCAGGAGATGAGGAGAATGGCGGAGTTTTTCATTTTGTAGCGCCGCCGTCCCTGGCGGCCCAGTGCCGGCGAGACGCCGGCGCTACTTTTTAAGGTACTTCAAAATCTCGCGCGCGGCGTTCGCGCCTGAGCCTCCGGTCAAGCCTGCGCCGGGGTGCGTGCCACTGCCGCAAAGATACAGGTTTTCGATTGGCGTGCGGTAGCGCGCCCAGTCCAGCAGCGGACGCATGGTGAAGAACTGGTCGAGGGCGAGATCTCCGTGGAAGATCTGGCCGCCGGTTAATCCGTAGACATCTTCGAGATCCTGCGGGGTGATGATCTGGTGGGTCAGGATCATCGCGGGAAGATTCGGCGCATACTGTGCGAGCGTTTGAACTACCGTTTGCCCCAGGGCTTTGCGCTGGTCTTCCCAATCGCCTTTCAATTTGTAAGGCGCGTACTGCATGTAGATCGACATCACGTGTTTGCCTTCGGGCGCGAGCGTGGGATCGGTCAGCGACGGGATGGTGGCTTCGAGATAGGGATGGGGTGAAAAGTTACCGTACTTAGAGGCATCGAAGGCACGTTCCAAATAGTCGATCTCGTAGCCGATGTGAATGCGGCCGCTGAGCGCGCTTCCGTCTCCGTTTTTCAAGGCGGCGAAATTTGGCAGGCCGGAGAGCGCGAGGTTTACCTTGGCGACCGTGCCGTTGCCGCGGTAGTGCTGCAACTTCTGCACGAAGTCGGGGGAAAGGTGCGTAGGATCGGTGAGCTTGAGCAGAGTGCGCTTGGGGTCGGCGTTGGAAATGACTGCCTTCGCGCTGATTTCCTCGCCGGTGCCGAGCAGCACGCCGGTGGCCGCGCCGTCTTTCACGCGAATCTCGATGACCTCGGCGGCGGTGCGAATCTCGACGCCGGCAGCTTTTGCGGCGCTGGCCATGGCCTGGGTGAGCGCGCCCATGCCGCCGGCCGCGAAGAACGCCGAGCCTGCGGGATGAGAATCGCCCGCCGCGCGGATGAGCAACTGCAGGCTGCTGCCGGCAGACCATGGGCCGAGGAAGGTTCCGAAAATTCCGCGCGCGGCGATGACCGCGCGCAATAATTCGGTCTCGAAATATTCCGCGACCAGGTCGGCCACGGCCATCGGACCCCAGCGCAGGACGCGGTACATATCCCGCTTGCCGAGATTGCGGAGAGCGCGGCCGGTTTTGAGCATGCTCCAAAGATCGCCGCCGCTGGGGTGGTCGATGTCGGGCGGAGTAGTGGCGAGGGCTTCCGCGATTACTATGCTGATCTTTTCCAGAGAGTTCTCGAACTCGGGATACTTAGCTGCATCTTTTTGTGAGAAAGCGGCAATTGCCTGTGCGGATTTATTTTCGTCCTGATAGAAGGAAAGAGCGCGTCCATCGGGCGCGAGCGCAGTGACACAGGTCTCAGGCGTGATGAATCGCAGGCCATGTTTTTGCAGTTGCATGTCACGAACAATCTCCGGACGAATGGGGCCGGCGGTGTGCGCGAGAGTGGAGCAGCGGAAGCCGGGATGAAATTCGTCGGTGATCGCGGAGCCGCCGACCTGCGGGCGGCGTTCGAGCACGAGAGGTTTGAATCCTGCTTTGGCCAGATAGAACGCGGTGACCAGCCCGTTGTGGCCGCCGCCGATGATGACGATGTCGCGCCGGTCGGGTCTGTTCTGCTGGGGCATGGTTACGCGGCTCCCTTGCTATCTTTCAGCATTTCTAGAGCTGCGAGGCGCCCAGGCGCGCCCATGATGCCTCCGCCGGGGTGCGTGGCTGAGCCGCACATGTAGAGATTCTGAATGGGCGTGCGGAAGCGCGCGTATCCCGGTGCGGGGCGCAGGAAGAAAAGTTGCTCCAGCGAAAGTTCTCCCTGGAAGATGTTGCCTTCGCTAAGGCCCCACTCGCGTTCAAGATCGAGCGGAGTGATGACTTGCTTGTGCAGGATGATGTCTTTGATGTTGGGAGCGTATTCGGCGATGGTGTTGACGACGGTGTCGCCGAAGGCCTGTTTCTGATCGTCCCAGTTGAGACCCGCACGCAGCTTGTAGGGCGCGTACTGCACGAAGCAGGAAAGCACATGCTTGCCCGGCGGCGCGACCGACGGATCGGTGAGCGAGGGGATGACCATGTCAATGTAAGGACGGCGCGAGAAGTTGCCGTACTTGGCGTCGTCGTAGGCGCGCTCCATGTATTCGACGCTTGGCGAAATGGAGATTGCGCCGCGCAGGTGAGCGCCGGGGCCGGGAATGGCTTTGAAGTTTGGCAGCGCGTCGAGCGCCATGTTCACTTTGCCCGACGAGCCGCGGTATTTGAAGCGGTTGATGTCTTCGAGAAAGTCGGCGGGGAGTTGGTCGGCTTCGATGAACTTGTTGAAGGTGAGGCGCGGGTCGACACTCGAGGAAATTGTGTCCGCATAGATTTCGTCGCCGTTGGCCAGAACGACTCCTTTGGCCTTTCCGTCTTTGACGACGATTTTCGCGATCGCGGCCTCGGTACGAATCTCGACACCGGCTTCGCGCGCGGCGTCTGCGATGGCGTTTGAAATTGCGCCGGTGCCGCCGCGAGCGAAGCCCCATGCACGGAACGCGCCGTCGATTTCTCCCATGTAGTGGTGCAGCAGAACGTAGGCGGTTCCGGGCGAGCGCACTCCCAGGAATGTGCCGATGATTCCCGAGGCTGACATCGTCGCTTTGAGGACGTCGGTCTCGAACCACTGGTCCAGGAAATCGATGGCGCTCATGGTCATGAGCTGGACCTGGTTGTATTTGTCGTAGCTCGACATACCCTGGAAACGGCGTCCGATGAAGAGCAGCTTCATCAGTTCGCGGGGGTCGAGCGTGTTGGGGTCGGGAGGCACCATGCTGAGAATAGGCTTCACGAAGCGGCACATGGCTTGCATGGCTTTGCCGAATTCGTCGTAGGCTTCGGCGTCGACGCGGGAGTGGCGGGCGATTTCGCGGTGAGTTTTGCCGTGGTCGTTCACGCGCCACAGGTAATCACCGCTGGGCATGGGCGTGAACGTGCCATCGAGTGGGAGGATTTCGAGGCCGTGGCGCGGGAGGTCGAGGTCGCGAATAATTTCCGGCCGCAGCAGTGACACTACGTAAGAGCAGACGGAAAATTTGAAGCCGGGAAAGACTTCTTCGGTGCAGGCAGCGCCGCCCAGGATGTGGCGACGTTCGAGCACGAGAGCTTTTTTCCCGGCGCGGGCGAGGTAGGCGGCGTTGACCAGGCCGTTGTGGCCGCCGCCGATTACGATTACGTCGTATGAATTGGCCATTAGCCTCTAGCTCCTACTTGAATGCTTGGATTTCAGGAAACGCAATGATACTCGCGTGGGGAGTAAAGGGGCAGCGGGATTAGAGTCCGCTGGGAAGAATGGTCCATTGAATCAGGCGTCGCATGGAGAAATCAGCATAGCTGTTTTCTCATCCGTTGTACAACCTCTGCGGTTGCAATCGTGAATACACGAGTGAGAGCCAGAGTGTAGATTTGTTGCGTGTGAGATCCCTTCGCGCTTCCGCTCCGGGCAGGCTCTTCGCTCCGCCTGAAAGGCGGCTGCGCTCAGGATGACGCAGCATATTTAGCTTCCTTAATCGGCCTTCTGTTCCATCACTTGGGCGTCATCCCGAAGCCCCGCGTTTTCTCCAGCGGGGCGAGGGATCTCCTGCTTATCTGCTGCGAGCCCTGGCTTGTACACGTTCTCCCGGTCTTTCGCAAGATCCTCCCAGCGCGGATTCATCGATTCGATGAGCTTTATCTTCTTGCTCCGCCGCCAGCCTTTGATTTCCTTTTCTCGGGCGATGGCGGCATCGGGATAGACGAAGCATTCGTAATAAACAAGGTTGGTCAGGTTGTAGCGACTGGTAAAGCCCGGTATCAGTTTGTTCTTGTGCTGCCAGACGCGGCGGGTCAGGCTGCCCGTGATGCCTGTGTACAGGACGGCGGGTTTCGGGGCGTTGGTCATGATGTAGACAAAGAATTGTTTGGGAGGGCGCATGGTTCTTGTTTAGCGCAGTAGGATTGGTGCTGTCTGTGACGAATGAACGTAGAGCCGAGTTAGGGAGATCCCTCGCCCCGCTGAAGAACGCGGGGCTTCGGGATGACGCCTTTCATGAGGGCTCCGGCGTATAATCCGTGGTCGAGCCGATTTCTTCTAGAGGCCACTTCATTGCCCATTGGAACCGCGTTTCACGAGAGAACTTTTCCGCTTTGCCACAGCTTGAATTACCGCGAGTGGTCGGGATACTACACGGTCGGCGTGTATGAGGTGCATCACGAGCACGAGTACAACGCCATCCGCAACGCGGCGGCGCTGATCGATATATCGCCGCTTTACAAGTATTTGGTGACGGGCAAAGATGCGACGCGGCTGGTGAACCGCGTGATCACGCGCGATATCAATAAGGTGAAAGTGGGGCAGGTGATTTATTGCTGCTGGTGCGATGAAGAGGGCAAGGTCATCGACGACGGAACGATTTCGCGGCTGGAGGAAAATGTCTATCGCTGGACGGCGGCAGACCCCAGCTTGCGCTGGTTTCGGCAGAACGGCCTGAACATGGATGTGCAGGTCGAAGATATCTCGGAGAAAGTTGCGGCGCTGGCGCTCCAGGGACCCACTTCGGCGAAGCTTTTGAATACGGTGGCTGATGCCGACATTGCGAACCTGAAGTATTTCCGCGTGACCCACGGCAAGATTGCGGGCGTGCCTGTCGACATTTCGCGGACCGGGTATACCGGCGATCTGGGGTATGAAATCTGGGTGCCGTTGAAAGAAGCCACTGCTGCGGTGAAGGTGTGGGATGCGCTGGTAGAGAAAGGTAAGCAGTTTGATCTGCACGCGGCGGGGATGCTGGCGCTGGATGTAGCTCGCGTGGAAGCTGGGTTGCTGCTGATTGAAGTCGACTACAGCAGTTCGAAGAAAGCGCTGATTCCGTCGCAGAAGTATTCCCCGTACGAGCTGGGATTCGCCAAGATGGTGCATCTGGAGAAAGAGAACTTTATTGGCAAGCGGGCGCTGGAGCGGGACGCGAAGAATGGCGTGCCGCGGCAACTTGTCGGCGTGGAAGTCGATTGGACCGATGTGGAAGCGCTCTATGAACAGTATGGCCTCACTCCCGCTGCGCCGAGCCAGGCTTCACGGGTGGCGGTGCCGTTGTATTCGGGAGAGAAACAGGTGGGCAAGGCCACGACCACGACTTGGTCGCCGATCCTGAAAAAGATGATCGCTCTGGCGAGCTTGGAGACCGAGCATTCGAAGCTGGGGACGCAGTTGCAGATGGAGATTACGATTGAGGCGATCCGGTTGAAGACGAATGTTAAGGTAACGGGTCTGCCGTTCTTTAATCCGGCTCGGAAGACGGCGACGCCGGTTTAGTGATTGACCGAAATATCGAATTTCGGGGACGCACGGTTTTATCTATTCACGTTTACGTTCTGTCAGGCGCCAGCTCACGCACTTGGTAAAATGGGGCGACCGAAGTGGGCTAACACGCAATTATCTTTAGCGCTGGCAAGAACGGGTAACCAGATCGATGACCCTGGGCAGCGCGACGCGGTGAGTTCCCGAGTTAAACCATGTACAAAGAGTTTTATGGCCTGCGGGCGAATCCGTTCAACGTTAACCCCGACCCGCGTTTTCTGTTCTTGACGCACCACACCGAGGAGGCGTTGGCCTGCCTTACCTATGGCATCCAGAGCCGCAAAGGGTTTGTGCTGCTGACCGGGGAGGTGGGGACGGGCAAGACCACCCTCATCAACAAGCTGCTGGAATGGTTGCGTCTGCAGCAGGTGGCGACTGCATTCATTTTCAACTCGCGGATGGACACGCCGCAGTTTCTGGATTATCTGATGGCGGACTTTGGCATTCCCTGCGAATCGAAGGCCAAAAGCCAGATCCTGCTGCGGCTCTATAACTGGCTGCTGGATCGCTACCGGGCGGGCGAGGCGGCGGTGCTCATCGTGGATGAGGCGCAGAACCTGAGCGATGAGGTGCTGGAAGAAATCCGGATGCTGACCAACCTGGAGACCTTCACGGAGAAGCTGCTCCAAATCGTACTCGTGGGTCAGCCCGAACTGGAGCAGAGGTTGAAGGAGCCGCAACTGCGGCAGTTACGTCAAAGGCTGACGCTGCGCGCAAAAACGCATCCTCTGACTCTGGAAGAAACCGAAGCTTATATCCAAAGGCGCTTACGTATTGCCGGTTCCAATGGCGAGAAAATTTTCGATCCGGAGTCCGTGGCGTTGATCCATCGCTATGCCACCGGCATTCCGCGGGTGGTCAACCTGTTGTGCGAACACTGCCTGGTGAGCGGGTTCGTGGATCAGCAGAAAGTGATTTTACCGACCGTGGTACATGCCGTGGCACGGGAGTTTGATCTGGACGAAGGCCCGGCAGTCGGGGAGGAGACGACCGAGCCACCACCGGCGGCGAGTCCGGAGAAGGTTGACTTAGTGGAAGCCTTGCGCTCGCTGGCCAGCCTGGCGGACCGATTGCGCGAAGAAGATAAGGACCTACCCGAGGAAAGAGAAATATGAGCAGAATCCACGACGCGCTGAAGAAAGCGGAACAGGAGCGCATGGCGTTGCAGGGAGGCACTGTGCTGTCCAGTCTTGCGACGCCAGAGGCGGATGATTCGCCGATGTTGGCGCCGCTGGAAGAGCCACGAGTGGCAGTGGATGAGAAAGTGCCCACCGGCGGCGTTTCGCGTTCACTGGCGGTGCCGTCGTTCGCCAGCTCTTTCAGTCTCGATGCCTTGCTGGCGCGGTGTCCTCAACTGCAATGGAAGCCGGATGAGAAAACGATGTTGTTCTTCAATGGTGACGATGATGCGCGCGGGACTGAGGAATTCCGCACGCTGCGCTCGCGGATCTATCACACTCGCGAGAAGATGGCGCTGAAGAAGATCCTGGTGACCAGCTCGCTGCCCAAGGAGGGCAAGTCCTTCACCTCGGCGAACCTGGCGCAAGTGCTGGTGCGGCAACACGGACGCCGCGTATTGCTGATCGATGCCGACCTGCGCGATCCGCGGCTGCATATGATGCTGGGCACGACTTCGTCGCCCGGCCTTTCCGACTACCTGGAGGGCGGGACTGACGAATTTTCGATCATGCAGCGCGGGGCGATGGAGAACCTGTTCTTTATTCCCAGCGGCCGGCAGATCTCCGATCCCTCGGAACTGGTGGCCAATGGGCGGCTGCAGTTCCTGCTGCAGCGGGTGGAAGCTTTGTTTGACTGGATCATCGTCGATTCGCCGCCCGCGGTGCCGGTCCCCGATGCCAGCGTGCTGGCGAAGGCATGTGACGGGGTGTTGCTGGTAGTGCGCTCCAATGCGACGCCGGTCGAAATGGTGAGCCGGGCGCGGGAGGAGTTCCCAGACCAGATCCTGATCGGGGTCGTGACGAATGGGGCGGATCACGAATCCTCCCTTTCTTCGCGTCATTGCTACGACGCCTACGTGAAAAATTTGACTGAATCGAAGTCCTAGGGAAATTGGGGAAGTTAGTCGCCGATCCACACAGTGGCGGGTGCTAATGTGGTTGTTCAGTCATCCGCAGGTGCGGCTCCACTAGAACAAGGAGCTGCTCTTTCAGGAAAGGTCCGCTTGCCAGAAGGCCCGACAGAAGCGGATCCCGTCGATTCGCCGTCAGGGCGGTTCTTTCCAGAGTGCTGACGAAACCTTTTGCGCTCTGGACCAATGCTGCGCCTGCCACTACGTCCCACTCATTCTTGGGAGTCAGAGTGAAAGTAATGTCCGCCAGCCCAGCCGAGACCAGTGCAAGCTTGTAGGCCACGGAGCCCATGGGCCTGATCTTGAAAGCGGCATTCTCAAACGGCTTCCATTCACCGCGCTTGACCTCGCTGCGGCTGGCGAGAACGAGGGCGCCATCGAGCGTCTTGCGCTGGCTGGGCTGAGAAGGCTTGCCGTTGTAGGTAACGCCGGAGTCGATTGATCCCAGGAAAGTCTCGTCGGTGGCGGGATTGTAAATTCCGCCGGCAACGGGACAGCCGTTCTCGACGAATCCGATTGAAGCGCAGAACTCCGGGATTCCCTTCACGAATTCGCGTGTGCCATCGAGCGGATCGACCACCCAAACGCGCGAGCGCTGCAAGCGAACCGGGTCGTCCACACTCTCTTCGGAAAGCCAGCCTTCGCCATCGCGCAGGAGTTCCTTGCGCAGAACGGCGTCCAGCGCGCGATCCGCTTCAGTTACGGGGTCATGACCGATCTTGTATTCGGTTTCAATCGCTCCCGGAGTGAAGCGTCCAAAGACCGCACGAGAGGCTTCCAGCGCGGCGTGAATACGTTCCAGTATTTCAGCGTAAGAGGTCGAGTGCATAGTCTCCCGATCTTCTGCCTTGCTTATTCTTTTGATGATCTTGCTTGAATGCTCACGACATTAACATCCGCGCTCCCGTCGCCAGCAACACCGCGCAGAGAATACGCCTGAGCCACGGAACTGGAACCCGAGTACTCAGGTAAGAACCCATCAGTCCTCCGGGGACCGAGCCGATCAAGAGCGCCTCGACGAGGTGGAGGTCAACATTGTGCAACCGAAAATGGAGAAGACTGGTTACGCCGGTGAGGAGCAAGGCATGCACGATGTCCGTGCCCACCATGACCTTGGGCTGAAAGCTGTAGAACAGCAAAAGCATCATCATCACAATGCTGCCGGAGCCGACCGAAGTGATGCCCACGAGAAAGCCCGCCACCACGCCGATGAGTGACATCCACGCGAACGACTTCATGCTCGGTGGTTTGGCTGCGGCCCGGTCCTCGATCTTCTTCTGGAAGAACAAGAAAGTCGGAATGCAGATCAGCAGCACTCCGACGGCAATGGTGATGAAGTGATTGACGCCATTGCCATAAAGATTCCGCAGGTGAACCAGTAAACTTACGCCGAGATAGGAGCCGGGCGCGCTGCCGACGATCAGCGCCAAGACCACCTTGCCCTTAACCGTGCCTTTGCGCAGATGGACGATGCTGGCGCCGATTTTGGTTGCGAAGTTGAAGAGTGCGTCCGAGCCAACGGCGCGCATGGCAGGTACATGCAAACCGAAGATGAGAATCGGGAGCAGCAGAACGCCGCCCCCGACCCCCGTCATTCCGATAAGGGTCCCGACTCCAAAGCCCACCAGGCTTTTGATCAGCAGATCCATATCAGCGAATCCATGACCGTACCCGTTTCAGCCTATTCATGCTTGATCTGAGCGGATTAAACCGACTCCGCGGCGGTTCCGATGAAACCTTCCCTTTCCAGGTGCAGGATGATCTCCTGCGCCGCTTCTTCGGGGGACAAATCGCCGGTGTTGATCGTGACTTCGGCGTCGGCCGGAACTTCGTAAGGATCGGAGATGCCGGTGAATTCTTTTAGGATTCCCGCGCGCGCCTTGGCGTACAGGCCTTTGCGGTCACGCTGTTCGCAGACATCCACAGAAGTGGCGATGTGCACGAGAATGAACCCACCGTAGGGCTCAATCAGTTGCCGCACATGTTTGCGGGTGGCGTCGTAGGGCGCGATGGGCGCGCAAATGGCGATACCGCCATTTTTGGTGATTTCCGAGGCCACATAGCCGATGCGCCGGATGTTGATGTCACGGTGCTCCTTGGAGAAGCCGAGTTCGGAAGACAGATTCTTGCGGACCAGGTCGCCATCCAGAAGGGTGACTGGCCGCCCACCCGACTCCAAAAACTTTGTCATCAAAACATTGGCGATGGTCGATTTGCCGGACCCTGAAAGCCCAGTGAAGAATATGGTCACGCCTTGCTTGTGACGCGGAGGGAAACTGCGGCGCAATTCCGACACGACTTCGGGATAGGTGAACCAGGCGGGAATGTCGCGGCCTTCGTTGAGGCGCTGGCGAAGTTCCGTGCCGGAGATATTCAGCACGCGATCCCCCTTCTTGACTTCATCGTCGGGAACGTATTTGTCCTGATCCTCGAGGTAGACCATCATGTTGAAGGGAACCATGGTGACGCCGATGTCGGTTTCGTGTTTCTTGAAGACCTCCTGCGCCTCATAGGGTCCGTAGAAGGGCTTGCCATCGGTGTCCTTCCCCGGACCGGCGTGATCGCGGCCGACGATGAAGTGGGTGACGCCGTGATTCTTGCGGATGAGCGCGTGCCAGATGGCCTCGCGCGGTCCGCCCATGCGCATGGCGAGTGGCAGCAAGGAAAGTTTAGCGGCCGACTGCGGGAACTTTGCAAGCAGCAGTTGATAGCAACGCACTCGCGTGTAGTAATCGACGTCGCCGGGCTTGGTCATGCCCACAACGGGATGAATCAGCAGGTTGGCTTCGACTTGCTTGGCGGCGCGAAAGGCAAGTTCCACGTGGGCGCGATGCATGGGATTGCGGGTCTGGAAAGCGACCACTTTCCGCCAGCCCACGCGGGCAAATTCGGCGCGCACCTCGGCCGGAGTCAGGCGCAGGTTGCGAAAATCATAATGCGTGGGGATCTGGGTCGCCTCGATCTTTCCTCCGACGTACCAGGGATTCGACTTGTTGATGGCGTAATCGGCGCCGGGATGGGCGGCGCTAGTGCTGGCAAATACAGACCGGGCTTCAGCCTTGCGGTCGGGCTGCCACACTTCCTCCACGTGCAACACGGCCAGCATTACGCCTTCGGGATCGCGCAGCGCGACTCTGCTCGTGCCGGGCGTGAGCTTCTTGGCGAATTCCTCGGTTACGTCGAGGGTGACGGGAATGGGCCAGAGCGTTCCGCCGGCGAGCCGCATGTTGTGGCACACGCCTTCGTAATCGGCGCGTGTCATGAAGCCCCGCAGCGGAGAAAATCCGCCAGTCACGAGCAACTCCAGATCACAAAGCTGGCGGCCCGTGAGGTCCCACGAAGGCCACTCTTTTGAGTGGGCCTTCAATTCGGCGATTCTTTCTGGTTGGGCGATGAGTTGAATAAGTTCTCCGCCATGGGGCGGAATGAGATGGCTGGTCGCGGCTGTCAAGTCCTAAGCCTCCCGGAATTCATACGGTGTTGTCTACTACGTTTATTATCTTTGACTGGATTGCTTCCCAGACTGCATCAGCGTCGGGGGAAACCGAATTGCAGATTCTTGTGGGAGAGAAAATCCCGAAATGTTACCTCACAGAGTAACACTTTCGAGTCACGGTAACAAAGCTAAGATTTGTGCCCCATGAAATATTTTTCGGGAACTCTGAACTGGAGCCTTTCCGCTGCCGGCTCAGAGGTGAAAAGAATTGCGACAAAGGCCAGAACAGTTGCACTTCGCGCAAACATTCAGGGGAAAAGATTCAAAAAAAAGCCTCGCCCGCGAGTCCGGTTTGCCGTGCATCGGAAAGCAGCCGGAATTGCCTCACGTTGCACAGGTTCCGGACCAACCGTTCAGCTTCCAATCTTGACCGCGGACGCAGAGAGCCGCGCCATAGCCGGGTCCGCCCGGCACTTCCTGGAGAAGCCAGCGTCCTGCTTCTGCACCATCGGGCCGCGTTGCCAGCAGAGCGTTTTTCTCCCCAGCCGCAAGGGATACGTCGAATTGGCCCAGGGGAAGCGACAGGCCGTCCCCGGTTGCTTTGATGTACGCCTCTTTCCGCGTCCAGCAGCGGAAGAAGGCTTCAGTCTTTTCTTCGGCAGGCAAAGCGGCAAGTTGGCTCTGTTCGCGCGCGGAAAAGAAGCGGCGAGCGATCGCTTCCAAGTCGGAATCAGGACGGAGTTGTTCGACATCGACCCCGATCTCTCGTCCGCGCGTAAAGGCTAACAAAGCGATTCCTCCCGAATGGGAAATGTTGAAGGTAACACCAGTATCGGCATACGCTGCATCCAGAGAAGGTTTTTCTTTTTTCGAGTAGGAGAAGCTCAAACTATTCGGATCCGTTGCCAGATAGCTGGCCAGGATTCTGCGCAACAGCGCTCGCGACGCAACGAAGCGCTGACGGTCACGCGGAAAATGAAAGCGGGAAGCGCGCACTAATTCGTCGGCGGAAAGCAGTGTTTGCCAGCGGGATTCGTCTGCGCCGATGGCCTCGAGATCGACTCGCCAGAGCTGCACTTCGTCTTCAGGCAGTGGGAGAGGCGACTCGATCCGGAAGCCTGAGTCGGTGATGTTCATGGTCTGGCTCATGCACCTGGTTCAGTTTACCCTCCGGGTACCAGTGGAGTGAAAACGTGTTTTCTTGTCGTGTAGATTTTTTCCAGCGCCGATGGGGCCGCCGAGACGAAATATCTGTGGAAATCTGCATGAACAAAGCCAAATTTTCAGGATTTCCGAAAAACGAGCGGGTGTATGATGATTTGCTAACAAGCCAGCCATGAGGTCCAAGTGCGGACGAGCAGACGGTCAGGAGTCAACCGCTAACGTCTAGTGGTTGGCCCGTGTCCTCAAGCATCAGGGAGAAAAATGAGAAAGAACCAGCGACGCTTCCTTTGGTTGGGTATCTCAATTCTCGGAGTGCTAACCTTGTCTCCAGCTTTGCTGGGTCAATCTGCCCCGGGCTCCAAGGCGGCTGTCCCGGTAGTTACCGACTGGAGTAGCCACCACCTGATCTTCTCTAGACCGGCCACAGCGGAACGGATGCAGCGGGTGGAACGGGATCCGCGCTATTGGCAGCAGCAGTATCGGCAGTCGCCAGAAAGGTTGCCGGAGGCGCAGATTGACGATGCGCTTGCTCCCGAGTTGCGGTATGGCTCAAGGTTTGGCATCTCCGGCGACAGGCATCGAACTCGAGGGAATTCTGGAATCGATAAAGACTGGTCGCTGGACTTGGGTACCTCCGCGACCGTCGGCGCCACGAACTATCCTGCAAAGATCTCGTTTCGCGGTACGAACGCCACCTGTGCCGGTGGCGCAGGTCAGCGCGATATCGTGGTCTACACCACAGGCCTTTTAGGGTCCGGGTCACAAGCTAGCATCGTAGCCTTCGACAATCTCTATTCGGGCTGCGTCGCTGACGGGACGGTGCCCACCATCTACTGGGCCTATGACACCGGCGGCACCATCACAACGTCTCCTGTGTTTTCGGCCGATGGTACGCAGGTCGCATTCATGCAAACCGCGGGGGGGTTGGAAGCTTGGTCTTGCTGAAATGGGCCGCTTCGGGCGGCACCGTTGGCGGCCCAATCAGCGTTCCGCAGAAACGTAATTCCGATTACTCTGGGTGTAGCGCGCCCTGCATGACCTCTGTCTTAGTTGAAGATGCGAGCGGAACGCAGCACCCCGACAGCAACTCATCTGTTTTCTACTACTACAGCGGCGACACCGCTTTTGTGGGCGACGACGCCGGCTGGCTTCACGAAATCAATCCAGTATTTAATGGGGTTCCTGCTGAAGTGGGAAGTGGGGGCTGGCCGGTGCAGGTGAACCCGGGCGCCGCTACCGCCCTCACCAGCCCGGCTTATGATCAAGTCTCGGGGTTTGCGTTTGTGACGGACGTTGGCGGCTTCCTGTATCGCGTCGGCCCCATCACGGCGGCCGTTTCCACCACCTCCGGCCAACTGGATGTTTCCTTCTCGGAGGGTGGCGCGGGCATCGTACAGGGTCCGATCGTCGATTCCGCGGCTGAAGTGGCGTACGTATTCGCGTCCAGCGATGGCAGCGGGAGCTGCACCGGGGGCGCTGACTGCACCGCAGTTTACCAACTGGCCGCCGATTTCGCTGGTGGCGATTTTGGATCGGAAGCAGTGGTAGGAAACAGCACCGTTGAACCTGCGGTGCCAAGTCCCATGTACATCGGAGCTTTTGACAGCACCTACGAAAATTCCGTGAATGCAACGGGAAACCTGTATGTTTGCGGCAATACCGGAGGAGATCCAACCCTGTATCAGGTTCCTATCGCGGCTGGTGCTTTCGGCACCGTAAACACGGGCCCCGCCCTTTCTACCGGCACTACGCCCTGCTCTCCTGTGACCGATCTCCTGAATCCCAATGCCTCTGGGGGCTCGACCGAGCGAATATTTGTTAGTGCGGAAACGAGCGGAGTCTCCTCAGGGTGCTCCGCTGGCGGATGCATCTTCAATTTCAAGGATACGCCGTGGCTACCGAAGACTTCCTACACGGTGGGCCAGGAGGTGCTGGACAGCCACTTTCAGATTCAAGTAGTGAGCGTAGCTGGCACCTCAGGCGCCGCCGCTCCCGGATGGAGCACGATCATTAATCACTCCACGACTGACGGCACAGTGCATTGGCTCGATCAGGGAGTTGAGTCTGCCGTTACCCTGGCCGCCTGGGCGCCCACCACCGCTTACGCTTTGCATGCCAAGATACTCGACGGCAACAACAACATTGAGTTTGTAACAACGGCCGGCACTTCCGGTGCTGCGGTTACGTTTAATCCAACGGCGGGCGGTACCACGACCGATGGCACCGTAACCTGGACGAACCTGGGCGCGCTCGGAACTGCTGCCATGGCTGCGGCCGGAGGCACGAGCGGCATCATCGTCGACAACACTGTGGGCTCGAACGCTGGCAGGCGCATCTCAGGTGTACTTCTCCACTCTGAAAGGTCAGGTTTGCGGAACGTCGGGCACCGGCGGGTGCGCGGTACAGGCATCGCAGCCGGCATTACAATAGCAAGGCCAGACTCTCCGCAATCTCGAACGCAAGAGAGGGTTAGGCGTAGGTTTCGCGAAGATGCACATACGCTTTAGCTGATTCTGCGAGAGAAAAAGCTCAATTTGCGTGGACCTGCGCATTCGACGAAGGGAACTCCAAAGAGACAGCATCGCCGCCAACGAAGCTCACCGTGACACTGGTCTCCCGCTCCGTGAACCGCTCGACTCCCGGGAACGAACTATAGCGCCAGAGGCGAACTGCTTGCTCCGCAGCTTGGGCGAGAGCCTGTTTCCCGCTGAGCGCGCGAATTCGTTTCACCGCTCCGTTGGCCGCGATGATAATTTGCAGCCGAACTTTACCTCGGATGCTGTCATCCGGGGCCACGGGATAAGCGAAATGTCCGATCGGGGTTTCGGCTACTTGCATGCGCGACTCGGTAGCATCCAAAGTTCTTGTGAGTGAGACCGGCGCGGGATGTGGTGTTGGCGAAAGGCGGGTTAGATCCTCGGCGCTCGGCGGAGCGGGCACGGGAGCATGAATTTTCAGATGTACAGATTCATAAGGTGTTTCGCGAGGGCGAGACAACGCCAGCGTGAAGCCAAGCAATACTAAGCTCAGGCAAACGCCCCACCGCACACGGGAATGAACCGCCATTGAAATAAATTTGTGTATTTCACCCCGGCTGGAAGCGGACGCTTTAGGAGTAAAGGGAGACGGCGGAAGCTCCACGGCCCAAATGTTTCTTCCATAGTCAAGCGCTTCGATCCCAGCCTGATTTTCGTTAGCCGCAAGACGGTTGGTCCAGATGACGCGGAAAGAAGCTTTCTCTTGTCCTCGTTGCAATGCAATGGTCTGTCCGGGAGAAAGCTCGGTGCGCAATCCGCCCAGCCGACAGCCGATGTGACTGATATCGATGGTGTGAGCCAATTGCGTGACCAGGGTTTGGTCCGTCTGCCGGTGCAGAGACACGCGTAGCGGCAGAACCATTTTGATACGAGAGCAGCGCTGACTTCCTTCCGGCATCGGCTACAGCTTACTCAAGTGTGAAAGTCACAACCAGTTACTGAAGTTATCGGGAAGAACCTTCAGAAACGTAAGCATCAAGCAGACGTTGAGCGAACCGCGGTGTCAGTTTTGCGCGCGTAGTAAGTGGGTTGGCCGGGATCGAGCTTGCGGCCTTGGCCGCTGAAGCGAGGAAGGTGAATGACGCCGATCTTTTGCAAAGCGAATTGCAGAGTAGTGGCGAGGACGCCGAAGCCGTACGTCACGCTGCGGCGGAAGTTAATGGAGGAGGCTTCTTCAAAATATTTCGTGGGACAAGATACTTCTCCGATGCGGAATCCGAACTGCACGCACTGGGCCAGCATCTGGTTGTCGAAGACGAAGTCATCGGAATTCTCCAGCAGCGGAAGTTCGGTGAGAACCTCGCGGCTGAAGGCGCGATATCCGGTGTGGTATTCGGAAAGCTTCACGCCCAGAAAAAGATTTTCGAATGCGGTGAGCAGGCGGTTGGAGATGTATTTGTAGATGGGCATGCCGCCGCGCAGCGCCCTTCCGCCGATGATGCGCGACCCCAACACCACATCGTAAACGTCATACGCGACCATGCTGGCCATGGCCGTCACCAGCAGCGGAGTGTACTGATAGTCGGGATGAAGCATGATGACCACATCGGCGCCCGCGGCCAGGGCCTCGCGATAGCAAGTCTGCTGATTGCGGCCATAGCCATAATTGCGGTCGTGTTGGAAGACCTGAAGGCCGAGGCGGTGGGCAAGATCGACCGTGGCATCGGAGCTGTGGTCATCCACCAGGATGCGAATATCAGCCAGGTCCGGCAGCTCTCCAACCGTGACCTTCAGAGTCTTTTCCGCGTTGTAGGCGGGCATGACGATCGCGATTCGTTTGCCGTTAATCATTTTCTCGAAACTTCGCCCGGATCGAGCCGGTTCCATGATACCTGAGTCCGCCCGGAATCGGGGCGAGCTTGCAGGCCATCTGAAAGTCCGCTGCCGAATCGGCCGTGGAAGCGGAGACTCAGGCCTCGATGAGGGATGAGCCCGCAATTTTGAAAATTAACCAACAATCCCTTTGTTTTCAGTCTTTTTGTTTTCAGATTGAGTTCACCAAGCGGCCCGCCACAACTAGGGTAGATCATGTAAATTGTTCAGGGGTCTTGCGTAGGCATGGCAATTTTCACCTAGGGCGTTTACCTGAGCGCCTCCCGTCTTAGGACTGAATGTCGCTCTTTCCGGAAAGAAGTCTTCTTTTTTTTCGGGACTGACGCCTTGCCCCGTTCGGCTGGGCGGCACAACCAAATCGTAGCTAGTGTTTTCCTTCGCCAGAGCCGAGTAGGTCAGGTTACCCTGACTTTACGCGCCCTTTTCGCATCCTGCGCCATTCCTGAAGACTGAGATGGATTGCCTGGACCTGGTCCGGGAGTCGGATTCTACATTCTGGAGGCCCGCTGCTGTGTCCGCAAGTGCCTGTGAAAATGGCTGTTCGTCCGTCACAGACGATCTTCGTCTCAAAATGGCATTGTGGATGCTACGTAATTTGGAAACATCCCAGGTAGGGCGAAGGTCTAGGTAGTTGGCAAATCCAAACCCCGGGGGCAGTAATGACGGAGCAGTCCGTTCGGCTAGGGCCGCGCGAACAACAGATTGTCGAATTGCTTTTGCAAGGCTGTGATAATGCCGAAATTGCCAGCCAACTCAAGATGGCGCGCAGAACCGTGAAGGCTCATTTCAACCGGCTGTTCCTTCGTTTCGGGATCACCGGCGGAATCAAGCGAGTGAAACTCGCGACCCTTTTATACCGGAGGCAGTTATGTTCACGAACGATCGTTATGGACCCCGTACTCCCAGCGAGCGTGAAACCCGCGTCATCGAACTTGTCGCACAGGGCTTGAAGAACCGTGACGTGGCTCATGCCATAGGCACGACCGAACATGTGGTGAAGAATTACCTGCGCGTCATCTACGACAAGCTCGGACTCTGGAACCGGGTGGAACTCGCGCTGTGGTACGAGTCGCGCAAGCACGAACTCGAACTCTCCGCGTGACGCGCGGGTAGCCGCGTAAACTGAAGAGCCTTCGCGTCGAGTTGAAAGTGGGAACACTTCCCGGCTGTCAGTCGCAACCGAAGGCTTGCAAGTGACCGAGTCGCGTAGCGGCAGCCCTTCCGCCTTTTCGGGCGGCCGCATCCAGCAGTAAACGCGCCTGGTCGCAGTTCTTGGGCACGCCGTTTCCCCGCAGATACAAGTCGGACAGAGTCGTCGTTGCTGCAACGTTTCCCTTGCCCACGGCCTTCCACAACCACTGGGCAGCTTCTCGTCGGTCGCGAGGCATGCCTTGGGTGCCGTTCAGGTACATCTCAGCCGTGGCCAGGTCTTGCGCTCCACTAGCATCAGCCGCGAGGGCGTAAGAACTTGCGGCCGTAGTCACGATTGTGGACGCGCGTTGTGCGCGGACGCGGTTGATCCTTCGCGAAGTTGGCGCTGGTTGGCTCTTGCTCCGCACCTTGGGAGCTGCCGGGGAAGCCAAAGAGTTTTCTTCAGGCGGGATACTCTGCGTCGTGCTGGGCTGCGCGGAGACTGCTGGCCCCGCCGGTGGCGCTAGTGGAATGTTCCTTGACACTGCGACCTGAGTTCCTGGAGCGTCCAAAATTGTTTTCGTGCTCCGCGCCGCCATGTACACATAAATGAGCGGCGGGAGAAGCAGGGCCAGAACTGCACCGACGTAGAGCCGGTAACGATAGGGAACAGACTCGGGCTCGGACTGCACGGCGAAGCTCGGAAGAATCTGTTCCGGCAGCGGCCACGCTGCTTTCCGCTCGTGGTGACCTCCGCTGGCGGCCGTGGGGTGAAGTTCGGCATCGATCGCGTACTGCGGAAACTCACCGCCCAGAGTAGGTTCGTGGTCGCCGTACGGAGTGCGTCCCTCCGGCGAGATTTGCAGGGATGCGCCGCACATTCCGCAAAATCTTTCCTCCGCCGGATTCTCGTGGGCGCACACACCGCAAATGCCGAGAGGCTCTGCCGCAGCCGGAGCCGAGTCCGCTTCGTCGGCCGCAATTTTTCCCTCGCTCTTGTCGTTAATGACTTGACCGGAAGTCAACTCTGGATGAGAACTATTCCGCAATTCCCTAAGCAACTCGGAAACTGCTTCTCCGCGCTGTTCGGGCGGAGTGGTGAAGTACACCTCGGCCCATCGCCCCATGTTTGCCGCCAATAGCGGGTTTATGAGGGGATTCAGCTCAGGATCCGGTAAGGTGTTTGCGTCGGGCTCGTCGGTGGGATGCGGCAGAGGCATTCTCGGAAGCAACGGCATTACTTATATGATTCCACTACTAGGAAAGAGGGTTGTCAAATCGGCCGCGAAAGTCAGTCACAGGGTTTGCGATTGGCCGGTTCGAACTGATCCAACTGCGCTTGGCGCTGGCTGGAGACCCTGCCCTTCGGTGTCTTGCCATAGAGATCGGTGCCCGGGCAGTAGTACAGAGCGGTGTGCAAGTCAACCCAGACCTGAGTGTCGGGATTGCCTTTGTATTCCGGCGTCTCGTCGGGGGCCTCGGCCAGCCCGAGGCCGATGAGGAGTTTGTCGAACAGGGAAAGATCAGCGTCGGGAGATGGCTGTTTGTGCCGGGACGCGCTTGCCGAAACCGAAGTTCCCCCAGCTGTGGCGCCCACCGAGTTGGACCAGATTCCCCACCGAATTACGACCACGATCAGAATGACTGCGACCGCGAGATAAAAGTCGCCACGCCGGGAACGCCAGAAGCGGGCCAGCGCGCTTGGCGAACGCGACCCGGATAACGATTCCAGAAAATCACGGGCTTTCGCCGCGGAACTCCAAACAGCGGCCTCCTCCTCCTGCTGTGGTCTTATGAGCGCGGTAGAGGGAGCATCGACATTGTCCTCTTTTTTTTCTTGTTTCTTCCGCGTCTTCTTTTTCTTCCTCGTCGTCGTTGAGCTGCGACTCCGAGGTTAGGGACTCCGCCATCGTATCGGCGTCTGGGCTTGCGTTGAACGACTCGGCGAACAGAGGGTCGTTCAGTTCCAACTCCGGCGGAGGTACCGGTTCCGCCAGCTTCGCACCTCCCTCGTCCTCCTCGAGATAGTCTTCATCTTCGTTCGCCTGGTCCGGCGCAACCGGGTGAGTTGTGCCCTGGGGACGCGAGGCTTGGTAGGGAGGCGCGGCCGCTACGGTGTCCCGGCGCGTCTGCATCTGCCACGCCGAGGCCAGCTTGCTTTGCACGCCGGAGGGTTCGTCGTCCGCGATAGCGCGCGGAGCGCCACACTTGCCGCAAAACTGCTCCTCCGCCACCAGAGTATTGCCGCACTTCCAGCAAGGGGATTTCGCAACCGCGACGGCGCTCACACTCGTATCTCGCCTGGGGGTCGCGCCGGATTGCTCCTCCGCCAATGCCGCCAGATTCGGTTGGAGTTTTTCAATTGCGGCCAGCATCGTCGATCGTTCCGCCGCAATGGACTTCTTCAATTTCGACTCGGCATCCCGGCTGATCACTTCGGTCACCATGCCGGCCATCAGCCGGCAAGTGTGAATGTCCTGCTCGGCGTAGCCGTGGATCCTGTCGAAATAGATCTCCAGTGCCCCCACAATGTCGCCGTCGTGATAGATGGGCACGGCGATCAGCGACAAGATTTCCCGGTGGCGGCACGGTTCGGGGTCGAACAGTACCTCGGTATTTACATCCTCGCTGCGAATCACCTGCCCGGTGCGCACGCTGGCAGCACAGATTGCCGAGGCCAGGGGCACCTCGCTTCCCAGGGGCAAAGCCGATGGGCCCGTTGCGGCGCGATAGCGCACCACCTTCTCCTCGAGAATTCCAATGGCTGCGCCGCTTGCGCCTGTGATTCGAGCAACTTTCTCGGCGACGACTGCCAACGCCTTATCCAAATCGAGATGGCGCGCTTGAATCTGACGTTGCGCTTCGACAATCTCACCCAGCGTGAGCGTGTAGTCGTCATCGGGACGCGAGCGCGCTGCTAATGCTGGTTGGCTGACTAGCGAGCGTGGCGTGGCCGACTCCTGCGCTTGCTCGCGAAGTCGCTCCATGCGCGACTCCATTTTTTCTTCCACGTCCCGCACTTTGCGGCTGTGCTCCTGGATCACATAGGCGGCCTCCAGCAGCTTCTCAAAGGTCTGCTCGTCGAGAACTGGTTTGTTCTTCTGGTCAGTCACGATTCTTCTTGCCGCCTGTGGCCAGCCGGCGTAGGAGGGGTGGCCCGCCCCGGGTACCAATCCCATTTTAGTGCAATTCCTCCCCCAAAGAACCTACGTTACGAAGCCGTGTTTTTTGCAGGTGATCGCGCGGTGCCGTGATCGCAGGGTGGTGGTGAGGCGGCAACCACATGGAATTCAAGAGGTTACAGAACTCTGAAGCTGGAGAGATCCTGCCGGGCACTCCGGGCTTGCAGAGCCTGTGGAAGGTTACTCTCGTAAGCTGCAAGCAGATGCACACCTGGTTAGGGCAAACTCGTTCCGTTCTCGCGGCGGTTCCACATTCGCTTGATACGACTTCAGGAGTATGCATCTTCACGCCCAGAGGGGAGAACGCGCCGCGGAACTGATGACCAGCGACCCGGGAAAACGGAGTTAACGCAAGACGGGTGAACCGGATTTGCGCGACTCGGATTTCCACGACCCAGGGCAGCAGCAATTCAGTGCCGAATGACTCACGAAAGTAAGACTGATTGGCGCGGCTGGGTTCGAAGCTGCGTCCGGCCATCAAGAGAGAGACTACTGAGCGATTAGTTTTGTAGCGAGCGCCAAAGGGAATCGCGACTGCGAGCACCAAAATGGAACAGCACTGCGGCTGGCAGATGCCCGTTTTGGGAGATCTGAATTTTCTTATCGTGGGAATGGATATTTGCGGTTCGCACCGACCGCGCGGGCGTCCGGGCATCGAATTGACGACACGCTCATAAGCCTGAAGAGAAAAGGCTTATCTTCGTCGATCGCCCACGAGGCCCGTCACTCCGCGGGTGGGGCATTGCACCTTTCGATGAACCGGGAAGAAGCCATGTTCAGGTTGGGGCGGTGCCATCTCTTCTTGTTCCCAGGCCCAATTTGGGACGAACTAGACAAGCTCGTAGTTTCTGAAGCTCTGCGGATGGCCATGGGTCTTGCCCCTAAGTGCAAGCACACGCTGGTCTTAGAAAGCCGGTCGCTGCCAGAGAAAGTTTGGCGAAGGATGTGCTTAACCGAAAGTGTGGAAACGCAAATCGGAAAGACGAAAGAAAAAAACACTTGAGGAGAAATTGCCGTGATGGATCTCGACAGAATGAAAGTTACTCCCCGCGATCAGCAGGTGCTGGACTTGCTGGTCCAGGGTTGCAGCAACAAGGAAATCGCTGGCCAGTTGAGTATCAGCCCGCGCACCGTGAAGCAGCACCTGCGCACGCTTTTTCTGCGCGCCGGAATTCGGGAGGGGCGCAAACGCGTTCGTCTGGCTACTGCTGCATTCGAGAAGGCGGAGTTGAAATCATGATGCCGCGTGAGCGTTTGACCCCAAAAGAAACTCAAGTGGCTACCCTGGTTTGGGAGGGCCTCACCAACCGCGAAATCGGCAACCTCCTGCGCACGACGGAGCAGGTGGTCAAGAATCATTTGCGCAGCACGTTCGACAAGCTGGGAGTCTGGAGCCGCCTCGAGTTGGCCATGTACGTGGCCAGCCACGGCGGCAGAAATTGGCTGGAAGATTGTGATCGGCCGGTTTCCGTGCCGGCACGCGCTGCGGCGAGTTAGCGAGGAAATTACGCCGGATCCCTCGCAAACCCTTGCGCATTGCGCTGGACGATAGCGCAATTGCTGCAAAAGCTTTGCACTTCGACGCTTGCATCCAATCTACAAGGTTCGACTAAGATGTGAAAAAACAACGACTTGTATTTCTTTGCAGTAGGCCTGCAAATTGCACTGTCAGACCTGACCCACTAGAGCGGGCTCGCGAGCAGGTTCGAGCTGGCTCCGCAATCCTGGGCGGGGCGTGAATGTACATAGAAACCTTCTGGATGGCTTGCGACTCTACCAAGCAACTGCGGGCGGAGTATGGCCCGTTTCACACCCGTGCCGAAGCGGAAGCCGAAGCCCGCAAGCTGGGATTCGGCTACTTACTGCGTTACGAACATGTGCTC
Source organism: uncultured Acidobacteriaceae bacterium (assembly GCA_963850165.1). Classification (GTDB taxonomy): domain Bacteria; phylum Acidobacteriota; class Terriglobia; order Terriglobales; family Acidobacteriaceae; genus Sulfotelmatobacter. The sequence continues at coordinate 41,340 of CAWKKK010000006.1, forward strand.
GATGAAAACGAGGAGATCCAGGAAGTTCGTTGTATCTTCCTCGAATTGCCGGGAAAGGCCGGAGCGGTTGTGGCGGCGGTGCCTGCCGTCAGCCTCCACACCCGTTGCGCCACCTGCGGCCAGTCCGCCACCCACGACCAAGCGTGGCAGGCGGAGGTGTGGGCCGACATCCACGAATTCGAGCACTCCCGCCATCGCGTGCGTCTTTTTGAACATGCACGCGGCGCCGGCCTGAAGGAAATCGGCGGCTGGCGCGGCTAGCTGTCCGCCCGGCTCGGAGGCTTCTTCACGCAGCCGTTGACAGACCGCTCGCGGCCGCTCGATCTACGAACCAGATCAGCTTGCCCTCACTCGGTTGCACCAGCTTCGAGGGATATTTTTCGGCTGGAGCGTTGCCTTCGAGTACTTCGTGCAGAGCCGCTGCCTTGTCCGTTCCACTGACCAGGAACGCAATACAACGGGCCGCATTCAGCACTGGCAGCGTGAAAGTGATCCGGCTGGTTTTTAGTTTCTCCACCCAGTTCGCCACCACCAGCCGCGATTTCTCCTGTAACGCCGCGGTCTCCGGAAACAAGGATGCGGTATGCCCGTCCGGCCCCAGGCCGAGAAGGATCAGATCAAAGCGGGGAAATTCACCCGGCGCCAGGGCGAAGAACTTTCGCAGAGTCTGCTCGTAGGTCTCCGCTGCCGCCGAAGCGTCCGGGTTCTCCGAGGGGACGCGGAAAATGTTGGCGGCTGGAACCGGAACCCTCGACAAAAGGGTTTCTTTAGCCATACGGTAGTTGCTCTCCGGATCGTCAGGAGGAACATGGCGTTCGTCACCCCAGAAAAAGAACATTTGATCCCAGGGCAGGCTGGCGCTGGCGTTGGCCGCGATCAGAGTGTTCAGGTTCCTCGGGAGTCGATCCACCGGAGAGCGCAATCGTGAAGCGGCCACGCTGCGCGATTGCGCCGGTAGCCGCGCGTATGATCTCCTCAGCGGCCGCCTGAAAAAGATCCTGCGGAGTTGTCAGCCTGCGCACCTCGACCAGCGCACTCACAACCCTCCTCCCCGGCCGCTGCTCGATTCTGCGGCCGCACACCGGGCTGCTCCCAGCAGACCGGTCTTGTCGTTGGTGATGATTTGCACCTCGATGCTCTCCAGCAGAGGGCGTAATCTGCCTTTATCCAGAAAGGCACGCATGAAAAGCGGCTCCGTGAGTTTGGGAAGAATCTTCGGAGAGATTCCGCCGCCGAGAAAGATTCCGCCTGTAGCCATGGCTTTGAGAGCCAGATTGCCAGCCTCCGCGCCGTAAACTGAGATCCAGAGATCCAGCGCTTGCTCAGCCAGCGGATTTGCGCCGCTTAGGGCGGCGTGCGAAATCGCCGCGGCCGGATCCTCCTGCGTAAGTTGCCCGGCAAATCCCGCAGGCTCGTCTGCAAAGCCCTTCTCGCGCAGAAACTCATACACGTTGACCAGACCAGGCCCCGAGAGGACGCGTTCGTAGCTGACGTGTCCGTAGCGGCTCGCCAAGAAGCGCAGCAGTTCGATTTGCAGGTCCCCTTGCGGGGCGAAATCCGCATGGCCGCCTTCGCAGGCATAAACCTGATGTTGGCTGCCGTTCCAAAACAATCCCGCCTCTCCCAAGCCCGTTCCCGGCGCGATGACCGCCTGATTGCCAACCGCGTGATTGCCAACTGAAGATTCGACATGATTCAGAGGAACCAGATCTTGCGGGCAGAGTCCTCCTATGCCCCACGCGTTCGCTTCCAGATCATTGATCAACAACGTGGCGGGCAGTTGAATTTGTTTCGCCAGACGGGACTGTTCGATGATCCAGGGAAGATTCGAAGTCTCGACCCGTCCGTTGTGTACCGGTCCCGCAATGCCGAAACAGGCGACCTCGGGCCGGGCAGAGGAATCCTGCAGAAACTTGGAGACAATCTCTCCCAGTTCGCTGTATTCGCGGCTGGGAAAGACGCGCTCGGAAATCAGCCGGAGATTGCCGTTCTGGGGCTGAAAGTAGGCCAGTCGAGCGTTGGTTCCCCCAATATCGCCAGCCAGAATCATTTCTCGAAGTTCCTCCAGCGCCGGCCGTCGCGCTCCAATAGTTCGTCCGCCTCTTTCGGTCCCCAGGCGCCCGAAGCGTAATTCGGAAAATTCCGCGGCGGCAGCGCCTTCCACAGATCGAGCACCGGATTCACCACGCTCCAGCCCGCCTCCACCATGTCCGCCCGTTGAAAAAGCGTCTGGTCGCCGATCATACAATCGTGCAGCAGCCGCTCATAGCCTGTGCTGGGCTGCTTTCCGAAGTATTGCTGATACTCAAAGTTCATGTCCACCGTGCCCAGGCGCATCACCGGGCCGGGCACCTTCGCCGCGAATTGCAACGAGATGCCTTCTTCCGGCTGGATGTGCAGCACCAACTGGTTCGGCATCATGTGTTCCACGGAGGTATCCCGGAACAGCACGAACGGAGCTTGGCGGAACTGGATCACGATGTGAGTATTGCGTGCCGGCATGCGCTTTCCGGTACGAAGATAGAAAGGAACATCGGCCCAGCGCCAGTTGTCGATCAGCAACTTCATAGCGACAAAGGTTTCCGTCCGCGAATCGGGCGCCACATCGGGTTCGCTGCGGTATGCGGAAACGCGTTGGCCGCCTTCCACGCCGTCCCCGTACTGCCCGCGCACCGAGCGGCTCAGAACTTCCTCATCGCTGATGGGCTGGATGGCATGCAAAATCTTGGCCTGTTCGTCGCGCACCGCATTGGCATCGAACGAAATGGGAGGCTCCATCGCGGTCAGGCTGATGAGTTGCATGATGTGGTTGGGCACCATGTCGCGCAGCGAGCCCGCGTGTTCGAAATAGCTGCCGCGCCCTTCCACGCCCACCGTCTCCGCCACGGTGATCTGGACGTGATCGATGTAGCGCCGGTTCCAGATGGGCTCGAAGATCCCGTTGGCAAAACGAAACGCCATGATGTTCTGAACGGTCTCTTTACCCAGGTAATGGTCGATGCGGTAGATCTGCTTTTCATCCGCGAGCTTAAGCATTTGCTGATTGAGAGCTTTGGCCGACTCCAGATCGTGACCGAAAGGCTTTTCGATAATCACCCGGCGCCAATGGTCGTTAGTTTGCTCCATCAGTCCATTGGCGGCGAGCTTTTCAACGATGGGACCGAAATAACTTGGGGCCGTCGCCAGGTAATAGAAGAAATTTTGATGCGTGGAGTGATCGCGGTCAATCTGGGCAAGGCGATCCTTGATCTTCGGGTAAAGCTGGTCGTCACCGAAATCGCCGGCAAAGTAATAGAAACGGCGCGAGAAGTCATCCCACGTCGCGGGGTCGATGCAGTCGCTGCAATACTCTTTGATGTCGTCCAGGATCCTCTTGCGAAAGTCCTCATCCGTTATCTGCTTCCGCGCCACACCCAGCACCGCGAACTCTTTGGAGAGCAAGTCCGCGCGGGCCAGGTTATACAACGCGGGAACCAACAGGCGCGCCGTCAGATCTCCGGCGGCGCCGAAGATCACCATCACACAAGGATCTCCCTGTTTGCCGATGCGCGGTGTAACTGCCGCGGGCCGTTCCGCCAGTTGAGCCATGGTTAAGTCCTCAGAATTCTTCGCTGAAATAAGTTTGGTTGACAAGTTCTGATTAACAAGTTCAGGCTACGCGCTTTTCTTGGTTGAGCTGGGCTTGGCCACGCCGGCCTCGACGTGTCCGCCGAACTTCTGCCGCATGGCGGAAAGCATCTTCTCCGCAAAAGTGTGTTGCTGCCGCGACCGGAAGCGCACATACAAGGCCGCCGTCAACACTTCGGCAGGGACGGCTTCCTCCAGGGCAGCCTGAATCGTCCAGCGCCCTTCGCCGGAATCCTGCACATAGCCCTCGTATTCCGAGAGCGTCGGATTCTCCGCCAAAGCCATCGCCGTAAGATCGAGCAGCCATGAACTGACCACGCTGCCCCGCCGCCAAACCTCGGCAATATCCGGCAGGTTCAAATCGTAACGGATATCCTCCGGCAAATCTTTGCAGGTCGCGTTCCTGAAGATGTCGAAGCCCTCGGCATAAGCCTGCATCATCCCGTATTCAATCCCGTTGTGCACCATTTTGACAAAGTGGCCAGAGCCCGAAGGTCCGCAGTGAATGTAACCTTCTTCCGAAGTGCCGCCGAGTTTTTCCCGGCCGGGCGTGCGCGGGATGTCGCCTCGTCCAGGAGCCAAAGTCTTGAAGATAGGATCCAGCCTTTGCACCGCTTCCTTCGGCCCACCGATCATCATGCAGTAACCGCGATCGAGGCCCCAGACGCCGCCGCTGGTTCCCACGTCCACGTAATGAATGCCTTTGCTCTTGAACTGACCCGCGCGGCGCACGTCGTCCTTGAAATACGAATTGCCGCCGTCGATGATGGCATCGCCGGCTTGCATGTGCTGCGCGAGTTTCTGCACCGTCTGTTCGGTAGGACCCCCCGCCGGCACCATGACCCAGGCTGCACGTGGCGGTTTCAGTTTGCCGACCAGATCTTCCAGCGACGACGAACCGCCGGCCCCTTCGCCAGCGAGTTCCTTCACCGTGTCCGGACTCAGATCCGAAACCACGAGTTGATGTCCGCCGCGCATCAGCCGCCGCGTCATGTTCGCGCCCATGCGCCCTAGACCCACCATTCCGAGTTGCATGTATTGCTCCTTAATTGCTCGCGCCGAAATCTCAGGTAACGCCGGCAGCCTGCCCTGAGCGAAGTCGCAGGAGCCTGCCCCGAGCGAAGTCGAGGGGTCCGGCCGGCTTTCGCCGCGAAAAAACTAAGCTAGTGCTTGCTGCGTCGCTGCTGCCAGCGTCACCAGACCCGCGTCCACATCGTGCAGATGGACGCGAAGCGCGCGCCGCCCGCGCTCTGCCAGCACCTGGAAATCACCCCGCGCCTGCGCCGCCTTGACCACGCCGAAAGTGTACTTCTGTTGCGGCACGTGCAGCTCCAGGTCATCGTCGCAAGTCACCTGCAGGAACACGCCGGAATTCGGTCCGCCCTTGTATGCCTGTCCCGTCGAATGCAGAAAACGAGGTCCAAAGCCTAGGCAGGTTGCCACATGTTTCTTGTCCCGGACCGCGTGCCGAATGCCCTGCAGTTTTCTCTCGTGTTCGGCATTCATCTGGATAAATCCCAGCACGGCAAAATAGTCACCATGGTTGATGCGGCCGAGATGAGCCTTCAGATATCCGCCCAGAGACTTGTCCGCCCCCGCGGCCCGCGCCAGCTCCCCGGCGTTCTTTTCGTCGGTGAACAGCTTAATGCCATCGTCTTCCACCACAGGTTTTTCCGCGGGCAGGGAACCGGTCTTTTCGTACTCCGACGTCAGATTCCGCGTCGCAATCTTGCTGGCCTCAACGTCGGGCTGGTTGAAAGCGTTAATGCCAATGATGGAACCGGCAACCGCGGTAGCAATCTCCCAGCGGAAAAACTCTGCTCCAAGATCATAGATGTCGGCCATCGCGATTCGCAAAACTGCATGCCCGGCTTCCTCGAGTGCGGCCACCTTCGCATCCTGCCGCACATCTGTGGCGTGTTGAGTGTGGATGTAGGCAAACACGCGATCGTTGCCGTAAACCTCCGGCGCCGCCCAGTTCTTCGCGGTCCACCGGAATGATGCCTTTTCCGACCTTTCCCGTGGACTCGGCCAGCAACTGCTCAAGCCACGCGCCGAGGTCGGAAATATCAGGAGAAGTGATGATCGTGACCTTGTCGCGCCCGCTCCGTGCCGCAGTGCCCAGAATGATTCCGAGCGTTGCGCCAGGATTTTCTCCGACCGAGCGTTGACGGTCCGCACGCGCGCACCATCTCTTGCGTGCGGTCGAGGAATTTCTTGGTGTCCACTCCCATTGCCGCCGCGGGGACCATGCCAAAGTTCGAAAGCGCCGAATAGCGCCCACCAATTGACGGCCGGCCAAAATAAATGAGCCGGAAGCGATCGGCTTCCGCTGCCTCCTGCATTTTCGATCCGGGATCAGTGATGGCGATGAAATGGCTGCCGGCCTTGTCCGCGCCCACAGCCTGTTTCGTACGTTCAAAGAAATACTGCTTGAAGATGTTCGGTTCGAGCGTGCCACCCGACTTACTGGAAACGATGAAGAGCGAGCGGGCAATATCGACCTTGCTCTCAAACGACTTCACTTGCGCCGGATCGGTCGAATCAAGAACGTGCAGCTCCGGGAAGCCGGCAATTCTGCCGAACGTCATGCGCAGAACCTCCGGACACAAGCTTGATCCTCCCATGCCCAGAAGAAGAACATCTTTGAAACCAGCGCTCCAGATTTCCTTGGCCAGACCCAGCAGCTTAATCGGGTGCGCAATCTGCTCTTCGGCGATGTCCAGCCATCCCAGCCAACTGGCCTCGTCGTCACCGGTCCACAGCGATGCATCGCGCTGCCAAAGGCGCTGCATCTTGCTGCCTGACTGCCAATCGCCCATGGCGGTCTTCACCGCGGCGGCGAGGCTCTCTGGCAGCGAAGTTTTCAGACGGCTCAAGCGGTTTTTCCTTTTGGCTGGGTGTTTTTCTCAACCGCTGCCAGCAGCTTGTGGAACGCGTCCGCAAACAGCTTCACTCCATCATCGGTCAACTTGGTGGTCACTTCCTTGATCGAGATGCCTGCTCTCGCCAGATTGTCCATCACGTTCTGCGCGCCGGCCACGTCCTCAGTGAGGCTGTTCCGCAGTTTTCCGTGATCGCGAAACGCATCGATCGTCGCCGGAGGCATAGTATCCACCGTGTCGGGCCCGATCAGTTCCTCTACGTACATGACATCACGATAAGCGGGATTTTTCGTGCTGGTGCTCGCCCACAGAACGCGCTGGGTCTGGGCTCCCTGTGCTGCCAGGGCTTGCCAGCGCGGCCCGCTGAAAATGCGCTGATAGCGCAGGTAGGTCAGCTTGCCGTTGGCGATGGCAACTTTGCCGAGCAGGCTCTTCAGCAGCGCCTGCTGTTGGGCGTCAGTGGCGGTTTTCAGCTTATCGTTGATGATCGAATCCACCAGCGAATCGATGCGGCTGATGAAGAAGCTGGCCACCCCTCCAATTTTTTTCAGATTGCCGCCACGCTTCGCCAGATCCTCGAGCCCGGCGATGTGAGCTTCCGCCACTTTCTCGTAGACTTCTTGCGCGAACAACAAAGTCACGTTGACGTTGATGCCTTCGCCAATCGCCTGCCGAATCGCGGGAAGTCCCTCGGCCGTTCCAGGAATCTTGATCATCACGTTCTCGCGATTCACGGCCTTCCACAGGCGTCGGGCTTCGTCGATCGTCTCCTGCGTTTTCAGCGCGAGGAAAGGAGAAACCTCCAGGCTGACATACCCGTCCCGGAACTTCGAACTCTCATACACGGGCCGCAGCACATCCGCGGCGTCCTGTATGTCGCGAATCGCAATCTGTTCGTAGCGGGCGGTGGTGTCGAGATCATCCCGCGAAGCCAGCGTCTTCAACATGTCGTCGTAAAGCGAACTATCGGCGATTGCTTTCTCGAAGATGGCCGGATTCGAAGTCATCCCGCGAAGGCCATCCTCCTCAATCAACTTTTTCAAAGTTCCGCCCGTGATCAGATCGCGCCGGATGTAGTCAAGCCACATTGACTGTCCATAGCTAAGCAATGCCTTGAGAGGATTGGTAGCTTTAGAGGTTTCCAGAACTCCTGTAGGCTGCATAATAATTTTCTCCTTGGGGATCCACGGCGAACGCCGTCATCCGATCAACATTGCCGCTACTTTTCCGCCATCGCTTTGCGCGCTTCCGCGACAACCGCGTCCGCGGTGAAATTGAAAAACTTCAACAAATCTTTCAAGGGAGCCGACGCGCCGAACCGGTGCATGCCAACCTTTCGTCCTTTCAGTCCAACGTACCGTTCCCAGCCAAAAGTGGCCGCCATCTCCACCGAAACTCGGGCCGTCACCGAAGAGGGCAGCACGCTCTCTTTGTAAGCCGCATCCTGCTGCTCAAAAATATCCCACGACGGCATGCTGACCACTCGTGCCCGAACGCCTTCTTCCTTGAGCCTTTCGTAGGCCTCGACGCACAAGGAAACTTCGCTGCCCGTACCCATCAGAATCACGTCCGGTTTGCCGGCGGGCGCGTCGGCCAGAATATACGCTCCTCGCGCCGTGCCTGAGGCCGCTCCGTACTTCGTGCGGTCAAAAGTCGGAAGCGCCTGCCGCGTCAGTACCAGAACCACTGGCTGATGTTGCAACTTCGCGATGATCTTCCACGCTTCAACCACCTCATTCGCATCACCGGGACGGAGCACAACCAGATTCGGCATGGCCCGCAATCCCGCCAGTTGCTCGATCGGCTGATGCGTGGGCCCGTCCTCTCCCACTCCGATCGAATCGTGGGTGAAAATGAAAATCGAGGGGATCTCCATCAGCGCCGAGAGCCGGATGCTCGCCTTCATGTAGTCGCTGAAATTAAAGAACGTCGCCCCGAACGCGCGGATTCCAGAAACCGTAAGCCCGTTCACACTCGCGCCCATCACGTGCTCGCGCACGCCGAAGTGCAGATTGCGTCCCGCATAGTTGCCGGCCTCGAAATCGCCTGCGCCATGTAAGGTTCGTCTTATTCGAAGTGGCGAGGTCCGCCGAACCGCCGATCAGCCACGGAATATTCTGCGCCAGCACATTCAGCACCTTTCCTGAACTTTCGCGCGTAGCGATTCCCTTCGCGTCTGCCGGGAAGGTAGGAAGATTCTTGTCCCAGCCGTCGGGCAGCTCGCGGCGTTCCATGTGATGCAAGCGCTCCGCCAGTTCCGGATACTTCTGCGAATACTCCGCGAACATCTTCGCCCACTGTGTGCGTGCCTCACGCCCGCGCTTTCCAACGCCATCCCGGAAATGTTCGCGCACGCCCTCCGGCACCAGAAACTTCGCGTCTTCCGGCCAGCCATAAAACTTCTTCGTCAGCCGCACTTCTTCCTCGCCGAGCGGTTCTCCGTGCGCCGCATTGCTGTCTTGCTTGTGCGGCGATCCATAGCCGATATGGCTGTCCACGATGATCAAGGTGGGACGATCCGTCGTCTTCTGAAAGGTCTCAAAAGCCCGCGCCAGCATCTCCAGATCGTTCGCATCGGCAACGCGCGTCACATTCCAGCCGTAGCCGACAAATCGTGTGGCCACATCTTCGCTGAATGACCAATCGGCGGGACCGTCCAGCGTGATGCCGTTGTGGTCATACATCCAGCACAGATTCGAAAGCTTCAGATGGCCTGCCAGCGACGCCGCTTCGCCACCGATGCCTTCCATCAGGTCGCCGTCGGAACACAGGGCGTAGACATTGAAATCGAATACCTCAAAGCCCGGCCGGTTGAAATTTGCCGCCAGCCATCGGCTGGCAATCGCCATCCCAACGCTGTTTCCCACGCCCTGACCGAGTGGCCCGGTCGTAGTCTCCACGCCGGTCGCGAGGTGCGATTCGGGATGTCCCGGAGTCCGGCTTCCCAGTTGCCGGAAGCGCTTGATCTCCTCCATCGGGATTGCCAGTTCCTTCAGAACTTCCCCGTTCTTGCCTACTTCGCGCACCCCCGCAAGATGGAGCACGGCGTATAGCAGCATGGAGGCGTGGCCGTTCGACAGCACGAACCGGTCGCGGTTCAGCCACCTCGGATCTTCCGGGTCGTAGCGCAGAAATTCCTGCCACAAGCAGTAAGTCACGGGTGCCAGGCCCATGGGCGCGCCCGGATGCCCGCTGTTGGCCTGTTGCACCGCGTCAATCGCCAAGGTGCGGATTGTGTTAATGCTCAACGTATCTAACTGACTGCCGGTCACCACCGCTTGTTCGCTGGCTACCATGGGATGCCCGCTCCTTCGGGGAAACTCTGCCTTCACGGACCTGCTCTACTGGCCAGCCATATTAGAGTTCCCAGGACAAAAAGGGTTGCTGATACGCCATCGAGTGTACCAAGTTCTGGCGCACCAATGTCGCGGGTTTTGTGAAAATATGGAGAGAAAATGCGGAAACCGCAGGAACCGAAGAAATGGCGACCCTAACCTACTTTAGCAGTCGCAGGTAGGTGTTTTCGCTGTGCGACGTTCTGGTGGTCTCTTGGATGTACTTGAGAAACTGGCGGAGATTCTCTTTTTCGGCGGGATCCATTCCCGCGAAGCGAATCCTCATCCCCGCGGCAGGTGCGCTGCGAGTCACTACTCCATTCAGCGCGAGTCCTTTCACCCAAATCTTGCCGCTGGCGACCCAAAGTCCGATTTCCACTTTGGCGCCTCCACTAATTTGAATCGCGGTCTCGACCTGGCATCCACCCAGGCTGGTATTCGAGAGATTGCCCCAGATGGGAGTATCCGAGTCATTGACACGCAACTCCACTGCCACAAAACACCTGATTCTGGGATGCCGGCGTCGATCTTGTCCCCAGTTCGGGCTGAAGAGATCGGGCTCAAACGGAGGCGTGGCCGAGGCCGGCGTAGGCAACGGTTGCGGCCGAGGCTCCGTTGCCAACGCGGCTGAGCGTGCCGGCGTCGATGACCCGCCGGAACTTTCTAGCTTTATCTCCCGCATGGCTGCCAGCAATGCTTTTTCTCTGCTCTCGGGCGGGGCGTCGCGATAGGTCTGAAGGAGTTTTCCCAGGTTGCGCGCCAGGTCGGGGTCGGCCAATAGCCCCGTCCAGTCCGTTCCCACCGCTGCGTTAGATTTGGAGTTACTCATGGAAAAGGCGATTCCTCTCGCTCGCGCGAACGAGTCCCGCTTTCAGATTGAACCCAGGGTTACTTGTCCACAAGATGACCGAAGTCATCTCCAGACAGCCCGCCTTTCAACCAAAGAGTTTTTAGTCCATCGGTTCCTGGCCTTGGAAGTGACTATTCAGTGATGTTTGCTGTTCTCGCGTGAGGGACAGGAATTCAAAGCCGTAATGGTATCCGCGGCGGTAACGGACGACTGCTCTCACTTCCCACGATGGGACCGATCCTGGAAGCAGGAAGCTCAAGCCTACCACCTCGCCAACGTTCAGCTCCGCCGCCAGCAGTACGCCGATTCCAGCTTCGGATAGATCCCTGCAATGGCCCTCAATCGTCTGGTATTGATTTTCGAGAAAATAATTCACGATGACTCGGAAATCGGCGCGGTATCTCGGATGCCGTCTCCGGCGGCGGTCAACCTGTTTTGTCGCGGGCTTTGGGGTCGAGGCGGGCATCAGGAGTGAATATTTCGAAGTACCGTTCGTAGCGCTTACGATTGCCTTCCACGATGCTCGAAAGTGAGTTCAACAATCTTAAGTGGTTTCTTCGCGTGATCTGCCTATACTTTAGCGGCATGCGTTGGAGACTGGAAAGTGTCGAAAGTAATTGCCCCATTGCTCTCTGTGGGATCGAACTTGGGCTTGTCGGGCTCCGGGTTTTTGCATCGCGAGGCGCTTTAAGCGAATCAATTACAGGCTGTTATGCCATGAATGAGAAAGGTCGTCCCGAACCATCGCCAGGATGCATATACCGAGCAGCCGGAAGTCCTCGACATAGGCTAGCATGGTGGCTTGGCGCAGGACTGTGTTTTCGATCAAAGCGTAGGCCTACTGAGTAGCGAAGGCCGCACTTGCGCCGTGCGCCCCATAGCCTGCGTAGCGCCCCGGAGCATCTGCTGGAAGGCGGGATTGGAGGCGCTTAGATTGTGGGACAGATCGTTGAGGCCTTCGATTCCGATCGCATGGTTTCGCTGATGGAGCAGATCGCTCCCAGGATCGCCAAGGAAGGGAACGCTGTTGTAGTCGGCCGAGGTGCGCCTTATTTCCTGCGCGAGCAGCCCGATGCCTTTCACGTCTTTCTCTACGCCCCGCGCGCTGAAAAGCTGAACCGCCTGCCTCCAGGACGAATGCACGAGATCGGAAGCCGAGGATCTCGTCGACACTGTCGACCGTAAGCGCGTAGCCTTCGTCAAGCATTACTTCGACGCCGACTGGCCCACCCGCTCCCTCTACCACGTGATGATCAATACCGCCGTAGGGAATGAAGCGGTAATCCAGACAATTCTCCACACCTGCATCTACTCGAAGGCACGCCGAAAGCGACAAACTACGAACACCCCAAAGTCCCCAGCTCCGTCTAACCACCGGCTGCGGCACACTGACCACTAATCACTAACCGCTGACCACTGCCTTCCGCACCGGCCCCGGACAGCAATCTCCCGCACAAACATCAGATCGAGGCTCCAGCACTCCTAACGCCCGCCGCTCCGCCCCCGAACTCATCCGCTCCAGAATCAGCTCCCGAATCATGCCAACGAACTTCGGATGAACGCCCACTGTTTTCGCCCGAGTCATCGGCAAGCCCAGCGAATCGCACAGTTGCCGTGCTTCCACGTCCAGGTCATACAACACTTCCATGTGATCGGAAATAAAGCCAATCGGCGCCAGCACCACAGCCGATGCCAGATTCCCCGCCTTCACCTGCCGCAAGCGATCAAGTACGTCCGGCTCCAACCATGTCTGTCCCGGAGCCCCGCTGCGGCTTTGATAAGCCAGCGCATCGTTTTTCTGCCCGAGCGCTCCCGCAACCAGCCGCCGCACTTCCTCCAGTTGCCGCACATAATCAGAAGTGTTAGCCATCGAAACCGGAATGCTGTGCGCGGTGTATACGATCTGCACGTTGCCCTGCGCGTCGGCTGAATGGACTCCAGTGCATCCCGCATCCGCTCCACCGTAGCCTCGATGAACCCCGGATGATTAAAGAAAGCTCGCAGCTTATCGACATCCGGCGCGCCTGCTCCCACCTCCTTCGCGCCCGCGCAATATCTTCGCGATACTGCCGGCATCCCGAATACGAACTGTAAGCAGAAGTGACAAAAGCCACCGCCCGCCGGATACCATCCTGCTTCATTTTCCTCACAGTCTCGGCTAGAAACGGATGCCAGTTGCGGTTTCCCCAATAAATTGGAGCTTCGGCCCGTCTCGCTCCAACTCGGCTTCCAGCGCAGCGATCAGCGCGCGGGCTTGCTGGTTGATCGGGCTCTTGCCCTCGAAGTGGTAATAGTGCTCGGCAACGGTGAGCATGCGCTCAGGCGAAACGTTCCTCCCGCAGCACGTTTTCCAGGAAGGGAATCACCTCTTCCTTCGATTCTGGCCCCCCAAAAGAAACCACCAGAATGGCGTCGTAGTTCATATGGAATTCATTGCGGAGTATTTGTCGCGACATGTCGGGCGGATGAGCCCCCCAACTTCAATGATAGATCGGATCACGCGTCAAATCAGTTGCCGTGCACGATTACCGAGGAAGCCGCCGAGTCCGCAACTTTCCGGACACCGCTAGCGGCCGATCCAAAGAGATATCCATCTCGGTGAACCGGGGCACAACCACATCCCTTCCCTGCGCGTTACCAGGTAAATGCCGGAGGCACAATCGCGATAATCTGCGACGTGCCGCGGTAGATGCATCGGTGGCCGTGGAAACAATCGCCTCGAAGATCAATTGGAAGGTGTCATCCGCTTCCTTGGCTATTCCGGCGGCCACGCCGATGTTAATCGCCATCCAAGCCTTCCCGGATGTTCGCCCCGGAGCTGGCCTTCCGGATCAATCTTCGTGTGCGACCTTCGGTCCAATTCTGCGCCGGTGAGCGACGCGGCGATGGGTATCAGGTTCCCGCCCGGCAGCGTCACCCCGGTAAACGTCAAGGCTAGCGAACCCGCCCGGCTTCCCCAGCGGGGGGAGTTTTCTTTATTACTTTCCCTTCAATCAGCGTGCCGGCGGGCAGAACCACGCGCGAATACAACAGGACCGGCTCGATCAAACGCGCCTGCACTACGTCGCCAGGCTTGCTCCTTGATGCGCTGACTTGCCCTAGAAGAAGAATCTTGCATGCCGTCCCTGCCGGAAGAGTCTCCAGACCGGCAGATCGGGCCTGACGGAAGTGTGCCGTCCGCGCTCGTGGAAGACGATCCTCGATTTTCTATCAAAAGCTTCCAGAATCATTGTCGGCGCTAACGGTCTTTTGCGAGCTCCTTGCCCCGCCTTAGATTCGCTCACCTCGACGTTGCCGGCCTGCGGCCCCGATCCTTTCTTTTTCGCCTGAGCGTGAACTTCCCGCCTTCGGCTGATGGAAATCAGCGAGACTTGCAACGTGCTCTCCCCGTTTGCCGCGGAGACGGTCGCTGTCTTGAAGACAGGATAGTTCTCATGGCGAGGCGTGAAAGCTTGATGACCCCCGGCCAGTGATCGTCGGCATCCTTCGTCTTTTTTCCATGTGGTCCACTGCCAGGCGTACCGACTACCTGCCGGAAACAGTTCACGGTCCGAAGAATAAACATCCCGTGCCAGCTTGCCCTCAACCACAGTCTCCCGGTCTTCAACTTCGAAAGCTTCAACGGGCCTTGAGTTGTACCTTGACGTAGAGGCCCGAACTCGCGGGGCCCGCTCTGCGCGCGGCGCCTGCCGGTTCATCCGCGGAGCAGATAGCCACGGACCCGCCGACACCGGCCGCCAGCAGCACGCCGCTGATAACTTTTGACAACCTGCCACGTCTCATGATCTGCTCCTGCGTCCCACAAGCCGCTCGGAGCGTGGGGTAAATGCGCGCCTTTTACAATTACTTCAACATTCATAGAAATGCGGAGCTGGAATAGCGGTCAAGTTACCGATGATGGCCCTTGGGAGAAACCTGGCCACAAACCAGTCATGCCGAGCACGCGACAGCTCGCATGTTACGCTTCTGCGGAGCCTATGGAGACGCTCAGGTGATTGGCCGGGTCTTTAAAGCATTTCAATATCGCGATTTCCGCCTGATGTGGTTTGGCGCCTGCACCTCCAGCATCGGCACCTGGATGCAGATCGTGGCCCAGGGCTGGCTGATCTACCGGCTCAGCCACTCCGCGTTCCTGCTGGCGCTCGATCAATTTCTCGGCGGCATTCCCATCTTTCTGTTCTCCCTGATCGGCGGCGTGGTCGCCGATCGCGTGGAGCGCCGCAAAATTCTGCTCGGCTCGCAATATGTGCAGATGGCCACCGCCGGCATGCTCACCATTCTGGTCGCGACCGGCCAGGTGCACGTCTGGCACATTCTTTGTCTTTCGTTCATTTCCGGATTCGCCCAGGCCTTCGGCGGTCCCGCCTATCAGGCGCTGATTCCCACGCTGGTCGAGAAAGAAGACATGCCGAACGCCATCGCCCTGAATTCCATCCAGTTCAACGTGGCGGTCATGGTCGGGCCGGCGCTCGCCGGGCAGGCCTTGGCGAAGCTGGGAGAGAAGTGGTGCTTCGGCCTGAACGCGCTTTCCTTCCTGGCGCCCATCATTTCGCTCTCGATCATCAGCGCCCGCTTCCTGCCGGTGAAAACCACGGAGTCAATGTTCACCAGCCTGAAGCAGGGCATCCGGTTCGCTCGCAAGCAGAGTTCCATGGAAGCGCTGATCGTGCTGGCCTTCTGCATGACCGCCCTGGGCATGCCCATGCGCACCTACATTCCCGTGTTCGTGAAGGATATTTTCCATCGCGGTCCGGAAACCTATGGCAATCTGCTCGCGCTCATGGGGCTGGGTTCGATTCTGCGGCTCGCTCGCCATCGCGAGCGCGGGCAATATGCGAAGAAAAGGACTCGTCGCTCTCGGCTGCGCTCATCTGCCTGGGCGCGGGGATTTCCGGCTTCGCTCTCTCGAAGTCGCTGCCCGCTCAGCGGAGCCTTCCTGGTGCTGGTGGGCGCATCGATGATGGCGGTTTTCGCCACCGTGAATTCGCTGGTGCAGTTGATCACCACCAACGAAATGCGCGGCCGCGTGATGAGCGTCTACAACTTCGCCTTCCGCGGCGGCATGCCCATGGGCAATCTGTTGTCGGGATGGCTCGTCCCCGTGTTTACCGCGCCCGTGGTGCTCAGCGTGAACGGCTTCCTGCTGATTCTCCTGGCGCTTTATTTTCTGCTCGTCCAACGACGCCTGGCTGCGCTTTGAAGTACCGCGGGTCGCAGTTGTCCCCCGGAAGATGATTTCTGCTTTAAGCCGCTTGATGATGGGTTTCGAATTAAGGGAACCGGAAATGTCAAAAGACCAAAAAGACTACTTGTTTACTGGCAGGATTTCCTCGGGTGTTCCGTAGCCACGCTCATACGCCTCGTTCGAGACCTCACAGGCTCTCGTTTTTCTCCACGTACACTGGCTGACCACCGGCAATCCCTTGCAGCGGCAATAGAGGGTGTATGCCTGGGAAGAGCCATACACCGCAGGAACCAGGTAGGATCCATTCCTATAAGGACTGAAGGCTATGAGATACCGTGTGAAACACTCCGGACATTCCACGCAATGTCGAATACGCAACATAAGAAAGCGCCGATGGAGTACCCGATCGGTGCTTCTAGACTTGTCCCGAAAATGGTCGGAAGCAATAGCCACTTGACTGGATTTGGACATAACCATTACGATCCGAGGAAATGAAGAGGGTAGCTTCCGGGATTCTCCCGATGATCGCGGTCAACCGGAAGGCCCCGAAGGCTCTTCATCGGCAGATTTATGACGCCTATCGCGCGGCAATTGTCGATGGCAGCCTCCGGCCAGGGCAACGAATTCCATCAACCCGAGTGCTTGCCTCCGAAATTTGTGTTTCGCGCTTTCCCGTTCTCAATGCGTACGCCCAGCTTCTTGCGGAAGGCTATTTCGAGAGCCGCGTGGGCGCAGGAACGGTCATTGCCAGTTCCCTTCCGGACCAGCTGACGTCGAGCGACACCAGACCGGCAGCGCACCGCAGGCCAACCCTTCCGGGCCTCGGCCGGTCGCGACGCCGCTCTTCGATCCTTCCCCGTGTTGACGCCTCCCATGGCTGCAGATTGGGGAGCATTTCGGTGTGGGGCAGGTGGCATTCGACCAATTTCCACTCCACGTCTGGTCCAACCTGGTCGCGCGCCGTTGCCGAAGTATGGACGCGCAAGCATTTCATTACGGCGACCAGATGGGCTCCATGGCTCTCCGCGAAACCATCGCAAGCTATCTGAGAACCGCGCGATCGTTACACTGCGAAGCGGAGCAGGTCATGATCGTCGGAGGTTCTCAGCAGGCGCTTGAGATTTCGGCTCGGGTCCTCCTCGATCCAGGGAATCGTGTGTGGGTGGAACAACCCGGTTACCGCTTGGCGCGAGATGTCTTCGCGCTGAGTGGTTGTCATCCCGTGCCCGTGCCGGTTGACAAGGAAGGTCTGAATGTTGCCGCTGGCATCAAGCGATGTCGCAAGGCGCGAGCCGCATTTGTTACGCCCTCTCATCAATTTCCACTGGGCGTGACCATGAGCGCCTCGCGCCGCCTGCAATTGGTGGAGTGGGCACAGAACTCGGGCTCCTGGATCATCGAGGATGACTATGACAGCGAGTATCGGTACGAGAGCCTGCCGATCGCGTCCTTGCAGGGGCTCGACTCCAACTCTCGCGTCATCTACATCGGAACCTTCAGCAAAGTCTTGTTTCCGTTCTTTGCGCCTCGGATATATCGTTATTCCTCGGACCTCGTCGAGCGTTTTCTTGTCATCCGCCGGGTCATGGACCTTGGCCCGCCCAGCTTCTATCAGGAAGTGCTCTCGGACTTTATTCGGGAAGGGCATTTTGCGCGCCACATCCGAAGAATGCGGGTTCACTACGGCGAGCGACGGAGTGCGTTGGTAGCCAGCCTCAGCGAGAGAACTCGGGCCCTTTGGTCGAGGTGCTCGGGGACGAAGCTGGCATGCATCGTGGCTGTGACGCTGCGAAACGGGAGTCGCGATCTGGAAATCGCCGAACGCGCCGCCCGCCAGAACCTTTCGCTATGGCCGCTGTCTCCTTCCTATATGGGCGAGGCGTCGCGCTCCGGGCTTCATCCTGGGTTTTGGCGGTACTAGGTTGACGGAGATTCCCGATGCCGTTCGCAAGCTCCGCAACCTCCTTGCCATGAAGTGAGAAGTCCCGGGTTGTGGAACATGGTCATGATCAAACTCTGTAAGGTGGCTATTGCCGATGCATGCAGGTAGACAAGAGGATTTCCTAAGCTGCGGTGGTCACTGAGCCGACAGTCTTGCGTCCGAGGCGTGTGTTCCCGTGTTGCCCCGAAGTTCTTGCCTCACGAGCGGGCACAAGACGTGCATTCGTTGGAGCGCTTTCAGCGAGAAGCCCGCGCCGCTTCTGCTCTCAATCATCCCGACATCCGTACCGTTTACGCATCGAGCAGCATAGAAATGGCAGTGACCCGGCCTCCAGTTGATCACTCTCTCTGAACGCGGCAGCGAGAGGGAAGCCGCCAAGCGATTGAAAA
>CAWKKK010000007.1:0-156674 GCA_963850165.1 uncultured Acidobacteriaceae bacterium
CGCTACTGTTCCCGAACTGCCCGCTAAGCCGTGTCTTGATTCCGTTTCGCGTTTCAGTCGCTTCAGGTCCGCTCGCATGTCCGTAGCGTCCTGGTAGCGCAGTTCGCGATCTTTCTCCAGCGCTTTGTTGATGATCTCTTCCAGCTTGGGCGGAAGGTCAGGATTAAGCCGAACCACCGGCATTGGTTCCTCATCCAGAATGGCGTGCGAGATTACCCCGGACGTCTCCCCTCGGAACGGCAGGGTCCCGGTCGCCATCTCGTACAGAACTGCGCCAAACGAGAACAGGTCGCTCCGCGCATCCAGTTCTTTCCCGCGAACCTGCTCTGGCGACATGTAGGCCATCGTCCCCAGCATTGTGCCCGGACTGGTCAGATGGTCCGCGTCCATCGAACCCGTCTGCGTGTTCAGAGCCGCGTTGCCCGGAAGATCCGGCGGTGGCCATCACCTTCGCCAGCCCGAAATCCAGAATCTTGGCGTGTCCCCGCTCGGTCACGAAAATGTTTGCCGGCTTGATGTCGCGGTGAACGATTCCCTTGGCATGCGCGGCATCCAGCGCATCGGCAATTT
Organism: uncultured Acidobacteriaceae bacterium; assembly: GCA_963850165.1. Taxonomy (GTDB): domain Bacteria; phylum Acidobacteriota; class Terriglobia; order Terriglobales; family Acidobacteriaceae; genus Sulfotelmatobacter. The sequence continues at coordinate 571 of CAWKKK010000007.1, forward strand.
CGGTGGCTAGCGACAGAATCAACTCCGTTTCCATCGGCCGCCCGGAAATACGGTGCTTCAGCGTCATGCCGTCCAGAAACTCCATGGCGATAAACGACTGGTCGCCATGCTTTCCGATGTCATAGATAGTGCAGATGTTGGGGTGGTTCAGCGCGGAGGCGGCGCGAGCTTCGCGCCGGAAACGTTCCAGCGCCTGCGGATCCTTGGACACGTCATCCGGCAGGAACTTGAGCGCAACGAAGCGGCCAAGCTCGGTGTCCTCAGCTTTGTAGACCACGCCCATACCGCCACCGCCGAGCTTTTCGACAATGCGATAGCGGGAGATGTTTTGGCCGATCATCAGGGGCAAATCTTACGTGGGTGAAACAGGCAAGTCAATGAAGGTTAATGAGTTGGCGCTAGCTCAAGAGGGTTGCTCGTGATAAGTCGCGATTGCACTCATAGACCAGGTCGCGGGCGGTTGCTGGTGTCAGTAAAGAACGATGTTGCCATCCGTTGATTTTAGCTGTCTTAACCCAGTGACAAGGGGGCAGCGTCGTGCGAGAAGCGAAGCGCATCCCGTGCATGGTTTTCCTTGTCTTCGTGCCACTATGTGCTGGTTGAGTTACCGTGTACACGACTGGTTTCTTGACTTCGTCACTTTTTCTGGGACAATCCAGCTAGGCTCCCTTAAACACCGGATTTCTGGAGGGTTGGTTTGCTCAAATCCCTGCTGTCGGTTTCGCTCGCCCTGCTTCTGGCCACAACGCCGCTTTTCTCGGCTCCAGCCGGCAACCAAACAGCGGGAGAGGTAAAGGCCCTCATCCCGGCTGCTTCGCGAAATGCGCAGCCGGTAAAGGTTAAGGACAGCCTCGAGTGGAATGATCTGCTGAAAACTGACGCCCAGGGACGTTTACGTGCCGGCCTCGCCGACGGCTCCATTCTCAGTCTTGGCTCCAACAGCGAACTAAAGGTGGTGCAGCACGATGCCGCATCGCAGCAGACCTCGATTGAAGTGAACTACGGCAAGCTCCGCAACCAGGTGGTGAAGATCACGAAGCCGGGTGGCAAGTACGAGGTCAAAACGCCGAACACGGTGATCGGTGTGATTGGAACTGACTTCTATGTGGGATATGCAGATCAACGAACCACAGTAATCTGCTACGTCGGCAAAGTGACGGTAGTGCCCGCCGCCGGGGCAAAAGTGCTCAAGAGCGATAACGCGTCGACCGGTTCGACGGACACCGTCACGATTACGGCGGGCCAGATGGTGATTATCGGAACAGACATCCCGCCCGCAGGCTACCAAGCCAGTTCGACTCCGGCGCCGGTGGCGGAGGCAAGCATGCAGGACACCAACGTTCCCGATCAGCCGAGCGGCGCAGGCAAAGCGCACACTCATACATTGCGCAATGTTTTGATCGGCGTAGGAGCGGCCGCGGGATTGGGAGTGGGATTGGGAATCGCGGAGACTCGGGGAGGCAGCAGCACTCCGGCTCCCCCGTCGAAGTGCGGTCCGACTGGGGCTGGTTGCTGACCGTTCGCGGGGATGGGGTGCAATTCACATTTATAGCCAGATGGCTCTCGCAGAAGACCCACGCCGCCATTGCGGTGGCGGTGACGGCCGTCGGTCTGGCCCTCTTCGCTTATTCTGGAATCGGCGGCAATCAGCGTGCCGGCTTTCTGTTTCTGCAGGACATCGAGCAGCGTACGCTCGATCTTCGCTTTGCCGTGCGGGGCCGGCGCGTTCCTGATCCTCGCATCGTCATCGTTGGCATTGACGAAAAGACGCTGCAGACGATCGGGTCCTACCCTCTGCCGCGAAGCGACTACGCTATTCTGGTACGTCAACTGAAACAGGAAGGTGCTCGGGTTGTTGCCTTCGACATGACATTCCCAACCGCGGCCAGCAGCGAAGCTCTTGCCGTGCTGACGCGCTTGCGAAGCGAAATCGGATCTGCCGCGCCTGCCGATCTGCAGAATAAAATTCAGCAACTGCAACAGCAATCCGATGTCGACACCCAGTTCGCAGCCGCACTCAAAGACGCCGGAAACGTAGTTCTCGGCCATCTTTTTCTGAGCGCGGAGCGCTCCAAGTTTTCCGATCCCAAGCTGGCCGAATCCTTTTTCAACGTCGCTTGGGCGCAAGCCTTCCCGCAGGTCCTGAAAGTCAAATCCGGCAACACCGATTTTGATATGGGACGGGCATGGATTCAGAGCGGGGGACCGGTGGCTGCGGGAGTGGAGGCCAATCTTCCGAAATTGGCCGAAGCCGCGGCGTCGTATGGCTTCTTTAACATCGCTGCGGATGCCGACGGCACGCTGCGGCGGGCGCTGTTTGTGATCCGCTACCAGGATCAGGATTTCTTTCCGTCGCTGGCGTTGCAGATCCTGCGGCAATACGAAGGCATCCCCGACCAGCAAGTCGCGGCCTACATTTCGGCGGACGGCATGGAGCGCATTCAGCTTGGCGAGCATGAACTGCACCCTTGGCACAACGGCACTGCGCTGATCAACTACGTGGGCCCCTATCACTCCTATCCGCAGTACTCCATGGCGGACGTGATCCATGGGACACGTGCCGCCGGACGCCTTTCGCGACAAAATTGTTCTGGTCGGCGGTACTGCGCTGGGCATCGGCGACCTGCGCAACACACCGTTTCAAAAGCAGAATTCCGGCTACATGGGAGTCGAGGTACATGCCAACATCCTCGACAATCTGCTGCACAGCGCCGAGCCGCACCGGACCTTTCTCATTCGCGGCTTCCGCGAAGAGATGGTCGATATCGGCTTCATCCTTGTTTTCGGGGCCGGGTTGGGACTTTGGTTCGGCCGCTCTCGTCCTTTGGTTGCGACGCTTACCGCATTGGTGGCGCTGAGCGCGTTCCTGTGCTTTGTCTACTATGGTTTTGTTCACTGGGGACGGTGGTTCAGCTTCATAATTCCGGCCACGACGCTGGTCGGCTCCTACGCTTCCGTCATCAGCTTTCGGGTGATTCACGAGGAACGCGAGAAACGGAAAATCCGCAAGACATTTTCTCAGTACCTCTCGCCCGGAGTGATCGCGCTGCTAGAGAAGGATCCGCACAAGTACATTCGCCCGGGTGGCGAAGTCCGCGAATTGACCGTGATGTTCAGCGACATTCGCGATTTCACTGCGCTCTCCGAGGGCCTGACTCCGGATGATCTCGTCCGCCTGCTTAATCAATACCTGACCGCGATGACGGACATTCTGTTTCGCAATCTGGGCACACTGGACAAATACATCGGCGATGCCATCATGGCATTCTGGGGATCACCTTTTCCCCAGCCGGATCATGCCTATCGCGCGTGCTGCTGCGCCCTGGAGATGGTCGCGGGTCTGGAAGAACTGAACCGTAAGTGGGCGGAGCAGGGGCGACGCCCGATCTCAGTCGGCATCGGGCTGAACACGGGCCCCGTGAATGTCGGCAACATGGGGTCTGACAAGCGCCTCGCCTGGACCGTGATGGGAGACAACGTTAACCTCGCTTCCCGCCTGGAGGGCATGACCAAGCAATACCGCAGCCGCGTGATCATCAGCGAAGGCACCTATTCTCAAGTGGCGCATCAGTTTGTCGCCCGTGAAGTGGATCGGATCCGTGTAAAAGGGAAAAAGCTGCCGGTGGTGATTTACCAGTTGCTGGGTCCCATCACCGAGCGCCAGGCCTATGCAGGTTTGCTGATGCAGTTCAATGCAGCTCTGGAGGTCTACCGAAGCCAAAACTGGCGGGAGGCCGCCGCGAAATTCGGCGAATTGCTGGCCGAATACCCCGATGACGGACCCACCCAGGTGCTTCTGCAGCGCTGCCTCGAATTCATAGAGGAAGCGCCAGCTCCTGGCTGGGACGGAGTCTACGTGATGAAATCGAAATGATTCCCTTCCGAGCAGCTTCCGACCCGAGAAACAATGAAGGCGGCAGTAGTAACCGCTGCTCAGCGTTCAATGACCCTCAATGAGGGCGTTTCCCTTTTACCCGCACTCGACACAAGAAATTAACAAACCATTTGATGGTGGTTGCCTACTAAAGACCTAGGCAAGAATCAGATATTTAGTTGACCGATGGTGGGATCGTCTTTAATTCAACATCGGATCGCGTATAGTGATGATGCTCCCCGCAGTGACTGCACACGAACTCAAATTCATTAGGAATCGAAGCGGGAATGACGGGTATACGTGGCTCCATGATGTCGGCAAACTGTATGACGCAGAGAGTTCGGCAATTAGGTGTTTTACAAAGCAGTGTCCAGCCAATCCGATCAGCCATAGCGCAGTGAAGTATACGCCCAGGAGCGATCCTTCATCACCCGCGGTATGTCTCTTCCTTCCGGGAATGACCGGTTCAGAAGCCTCCGCATTCCACTGCTCGCTCTGAAGATGGCTGAGTTCAGCGCTCACCGTCCGTCGCCCGACCTGTATGTCTACGTCTCCAATTTCTACGTCGGCAATTTCACACCCGGCCGATGAATGATCCGAGCGCCTCGCTCATCCAATTCTCAGGGGTACGGTTCATGAACAGTTGTCGCCTGAGTCCTGACGATCTTCACAGGCAAAGCCCCGCGAGATCCAAGTGTCACGAAGTTGACCACCAGACCCGTAACCCGCCATCCGGATGTGGGCCAATCGCCAAGCCTCCCAGGGACCGGAAACCGGCGGCCAACCCGCCTACTGCCACTCCTCCGACCGCGAGTCCTCCCAAGGCCACTAAGCCCAAAGCCAACCCGCCGACGCTGACGACCCCGAATCCCACCCCTCCGACTGCGATCACCCCTGCCGCAATCGCACCGACGGCAATAATGCCCACGGCGACGTCGCCTACCGCCACCAAGCCTACGGCGCGCCCGCGGTTTTGGTTGGACTGAGCGTCAGGGCCGAACGCAACTGAAATCACGGGAACGTTGCCGATCATCACGCCGGATTGATATCGCATGATTCCTTTACGGACGCATTCCAGACTTTGTTCCCACTTTCTGGACGCTCTGAAAGTACCAACAGGCCGAAAACTTCGCAGCACACAGCATTCTCCAACCCCAAACCGAGGAGGAAACACTCGCCGCGTTCAGCCAAGCCGAGTTGAAGTAGTGCTAATTCACGATCTCTGGTCTGTGTTCCCAGGCATCGACCTTTCGCTCTATAGCTATCGTGAACAGTCGATAACGCCCGTGGACAGCGCGACCGGGGTTCAATGAGTGATGCCGCGATGTTGCGCCAGTCGACCGGGATCACCAGTGTACCTGCTCGTTTGAACGCACAAAAACACGGGTTCAATGGTGGGTGACCATTTTCTGCTGGTCTCGTCTAAGGAACCAGCATATTTGTGGGGAGGTTCGTCATATGAACAGAGTTTTTCTGGCATCGGTGTTCCTTGCGGTAAGTCTATGGTGGAGTGATCCAGATGTCGGCACAGAATTCGAACACAGCCGTTACTCCAGACCACACTGCTCCTAGTTACGACATGAAGGGCCAGTCGCTGGTTGATCTCGAAGCTGTGCAGAAGAAGTTTGTGGATCTTGCCAACGTGGTTCCAGACAACAAATTTACGTGGCGCCCCTCGGCCGACTCGCGCTCCTTCGCAGAGGTTTTGCTGCATGTCGCCGGCGAGCGCTATGGAATCCTTGGTCTCATGGGAGCGGCGCCTCCAGAAGGAGGCGACGGAAAGACGTTTGAAAAATCAACCACCGATAAAGCCCGGATCGTCGCGGAGTTGAACAAATCCTGGGAGTTTACTCAGAAGACGATCAATGAAATGAGCAACGCCGATTTCGCAAAACTGTTGCCGAAGCTGGGTCCCCAGGCGAACGCTGGTGACGTAGTGTACATCCTAGTCGCCGATGCACACGAGCATCTCGGGCAGGCCGTGGCCTACGCCCGCGAGAACGGCATTGTCCCGCCATGGACCGCAAAGGCGCAGAAAAGGACCGAAGAAAAGAAAGTGGAACATAAGTAGTCATTCGAGCGGACGACATGGGACGCCCATTTTCCGACCTGCTCGGGACGGCCGGGATGCTGCTGGTTATGCCACACTGACTTTACAGTCCTGAAGTCTGGTAGCGCAAAACCGACAGCGCCAACCGGTATTCATATCCGGCCTGCGCATTTCCGATCTCAGCCTGCGTCTGCTGCAGCTGTGCCTGGCCAAGTTCCACGATCGAACTTAGACCTAGCCTGTATCGTGTTTGGGCAAGATCAAGCGCGTGGTTTGCCTGATCCAGCAACTGCTCGCTCACGCTCACACGGTCGAATGCCGTGCTGGCTGCCAACCAACTGGTGCGAACGTCTCGCGAGATGCGATTTCGCAGATCGATCAGGCGTTGCCGAGCGGCCTGGGCGCGCAATTCCGCTTCGTGAGACTTCGCGGTGTAGAGGAATCCATTGAAGACCGGAATCAGCACGTTCACTCCCACCGCAGCGTAGGGTCCATAGACGCGATCATCGCGGACCGGAGAGTCTCCAAAAGCTCCGAGCGCACTGATCGTCGGATACATCTGGTCATGCGCTGCTTTGTGCAGTTTCTCGGCGGACTCCGATTGGAACTCCAACGCAAGAATCTCGGGACGCTTGGCAAAAGCGTCGGCGATCAGCGGCTCCACGTCGGCGGGAGGCGGGGTGAGAGGTTCGGCGTCGTTTACAAGCTCGAATGATTCGAGAGTGGCATATCCGAGGATCGCCGAAAGGGCGGCTGCGGCAGCCTTGTCGTTGTTCAGCCCGTCCAGGTACAGCAGCTTTGCCTGCGCCAGATTCACGTTGGCAAAGCTCAAGTCCAGGTCTGACCTTAATTTGCTTTTTGTGAGAGCGGAAACCTGATCCGACAGCAATTGCCGCGAGGCTACGGTCTGCTCCGCTACCTGCAGCACGGCGTGTGTTGCCAGCGCGTTGTAAAAAGCCTGGTCCACGGCCAGCAAAACGTCCTGCTTGGTGGCAGCTGCGCTCTGTTCGTCAGCCTTTTCCTGAAGACGCGCGCCAGCGACCAGGTTCGTGGTGTGCCCAAAGTCAGTTATGAGTTGGCTGAGCGTAGCTCCACCCGCGGCTCGGGTGTAGATGATTGAGTTGTTCAATCCTCCAGCAGTGATGCGGCTGTTGTCTCGAGCATCGACCGCGGTTAAGCTGGCATCGGATTGCGGCCAGAGGCTCGAGCGCACTTCCCGCGTTACCTGCCCCGAAGCTAAGGCGTTCAGGCGGGCGACGGAGATTGCTGGATTGTTCTTCAGCGCAATCGATTCGGCGTCTTTCACGCCAAGCCTTATCACGTTCGAGGACGGCGGGTTCTGGGCACCGGACCCTGACTGCGCCGGAGCTTGCGTTGAGAGCGCGAGCGCGCCCAGCAGAAGCGGTAGTCTCCAGGTCATGCCGGCTGTTCCTCCTCTTTTGCATTCTTCGAGTCGTTATTCTTGCCGTGCACCATCAGATAAACTGCGGGCACGAGGAAGACGGTAACCACCACCGAAACCGCAAGGCCGCCGATGACGGCGCGCGCCAAAGGAGCGTATTGCTCGCTACCGGTCTCCAGGCCCAGCGCCATCGGAAGCATGCCCAGGAGAGTTGCGAGCGAGGTCATGAGAATCGGGCGCAGCCTGATCTTGCACGCCCGCACGAGCGCTTCCTGCAACGAAAAGTCCTCTTTCTGCAACTGACGGGCGAACTCAACGATCAGGATGCTGTTGGAGACCACAATTCCAGTCATCATGATCACACCCATGAGGGACATAATGTTAAACGTGCTGTGCGTTAGCCAGAGAATCAGCACTACCCCCGCCAATCCTGGAGGAATCGCAACCAGGATGATCAGCGGGTCGATGAAAGACGTGAACTGCGCCATCAGAATCAGGTAGACCAGCACGATGGCCAGCACCAGACCGACAGAAAAGCGTTTGAACGATTCCTGCATGCCGACTACGGATCCGAGCACCGTGACGCGCGTGTTTTCCGGTAACGAGAGGTGCCTGACAATGTCGTTGACTTCGCGATTGATTCCGCCTAACGCCTCGCCCGAGGGCATCACGTAGATGTCGATGACGCGCTGCAGTTGATAATGGTCAACTTCGGTCGGAGTATTCATCGGCGTTATATCTGCCACGGATTGCAGAGGCGTGTAGTTCTTGACATTCGGTGACCGCAAGGGGATTTGTTTAAAATCCTCGATGCTCATGTTCTGAATCTGCTTGTCGAAGTACTGCACTGTGAGCATGTAGTTGTTGCCAGTCTTGGGATCGATCCAGTAGCTCGGCTCAATCATGCCGTTAGACGTCAGCGCAGTGATCACATTGTCTACCACCTGTTTCGGCGTGAGTCCAATCAGGCTGGCGCGTTCTCGATCGATATTCAGCTGCAACCCTGGGTAAAGAAGATTTTGAGGAATAAGCACGCTGCTTACGCCCTTGCGGCTTCGAATCTGGTTCGCGATATTCGTCGCAACTTCATAGGCGCCGTTGAGATCGTTGCCTCTCACTTGGACATCGATTGGCGCGGGCAAGCCCAGGTTGATAACCGAATCGACCAGCCCTCCCGCCTGAAAATAGGTACCGAGTTCCGGCAAATCCTCGGACAGTTTGCGGCGTACGCTTCGCATATATTCATAGCTGCCAAGCTTGTGGTCTTCTTTCAAACTTACCTGGACAAACGCCGTATCCATGGACGAGTTGCTGGTGTACATGGCGGAAAGATCGGGCGTGATTCCAATATTGGAGACGATCATGTCCAGATCGTGAGGGCCGATTACCTGATGAATATCGTTCTCGACGCGCGCGATGTATTGATTGGTAACTTCGAGCCGGGAACCGCTTGGTGCTTTGACGTTGATTACAAACTGGCCAGGATCCGTGCGAGGAAAGTACGCAGTTCCAACGAATGGAAAAATTCCCAGCAGGACCAAAGCGATGCCGCCAGTAATCCACACCACCGTCCTTCCCGGCCGGGCTAGCGCGCGATTCACCCAACGCTCATAGTGATCCAGGAGCTTCTGGAAGCGTTCATTGAACCGAGCAATGAACCCGCGAAAGAAGGATCGCGATGCGGGCGGGTTCTCTGGCTCATGTTCAGTCTCCACTTCCACGTCTTCGAGGTGGATGAAAGTTGCACAATACAGCGGCACGACTGTCATGGCAAAGATGTACGAGGCAAAAATAGAAAGGACTACACCCAAAGCGAGATCGATGAAAAGGTAGCGGCTGACACCATAGAAAAGCGTTACCGGGAAAAACACGATCGAGGTAGTAGACGTGGCCGCCAGAACTGCCAGCGAGACCTCCATCCCTCCCTTTTCTGCTGCTACTCTTGGCGTCTCACCGATTTCCATGTATCGGAAGATGTTTTCCAGTACCACTACAGAGTCGTCAATCAGGCGGGAGAAAGCCAGCGCCAAACCGCTTAGCAGCATCACGTTGATCGATCCGCCCATGGCATTCATGAGCAAAAAGCACACCAAGGCGGAAAGAGGAATCGACAGAAGTACAGCAACCGTGGCTCGAGGGCTGCCGAGGAAAACGAGAATCATGATTCCTGTCAGCAGCAGTCCGATCCCGCCTTCTTTCATCACATTCTTGATGGCGCTCTTGACAAAGATGGACTGATCAAAGACAACTGCCGTCTTCAAAGATTTCGGAATGTCCAGCAGATCCTTGATCGCCGCTTTGATTCCGTTCACGATCGTGATGGTATTGCTGTCGCCGCCTTGCTTTAATACAGGGATGTAGACGGATTGCTGTCCGTCGATGCGAACTATGTTGGTTTGAATTGCGCCCGAGTCCTTGGCTTCGCCCACATCGGCAACCATAACCGACGCGTTGCCCACGGTCTTCAGCGGTATGCGATTGAGTTCCTCCACGTTCGGCAACTGCGCATTGGCATAGATGTTGTAGTCTCTGGGACCGATGCGAACGTCACCGGCGGGAAGAATCAGGTTGGAATCATTTACCGCGTGAACCACGTCCATCAGGCTAAGCTGGTGCGCCTCCAGCTTGACCGGGTCCACGTAAACCATAATCTGGCGATAGCGTCCGCCGAAGGGCTGCGGCACAGAGGCGCCTGAAACATTCGCGATCTGGTTACGAACCTGGAACTGCGCCAGATCTTTCAGCCGCGTCTCATCCAGGCCTTCCCCTTTCAGCGTCACCAGGCAAACGGGAAGGCTCGAAGCATCGAACTTGAGCACCACCGGCGGCAGCGTGCCCGGAGGCAGACGCCGAAGGTCGGCCATCGCCAGGTTCGCGATGTTGCTGAGAGCGGCGTTGGCATCGCTGCCCGGCTTGAAGTAGATCTTGACCAGGCTCACGCCCGTCAGCGAGCGCGACTCAATGTGGTCAATATTGCTGCCGAGAGTAAAAAAACGCTCGAACGTATCGGTAATGTCAGCCTCGACCTGCTCTGGCGGCATCCCGGCGTAAAATGTGGCAACCACGACCACAGGGATTTTGATCTGCGGAAACAAATCCACCGGCATACGCACCACGGTCGTCACACCCACGACGGCGATCACAAGACAAACCATGATCACGAAGAACGGGTAGTTCAGAGCAAATCTCGGCATTACTTTCGCTCTCCGGCTTGGCCTTCGCCTACAGGATGCGGCTCCAGCTTGGGCTTTACCACGTCGCCGATCTTGTAGTCAGACTGGCTGGCGCTGATCACTCGTTCATTTTCCGAGAGCCCGTGCAATATTTCCACGGTCGAGGAGGTTTGCTCGCCTATTGCAACGTCACGTTTCTGCACACGATTCTGGCCATCCAGTGCTAACACGTAATGCTCATTGCCTGCCTGGACCACGGCCTGCACTGGCACTGTAAGCGCGTCCTGGTTCCCGCGCAACACGAGCCTTACCTCGGCGTACATGCCTTCCGTCAAAGCGTTTTGCGGATTCTCTACATCGATCTCGGTGTGCATGGTCCGCGTCTGATCATCGAGTGCGTCGGCAAAGCGGGCCACCCGCCCTTGGAAGTCACGATTCAAATCCAGAACATGCACTTGCACTATGCTGCCCAGGTGCAGCTGCGGCACAGCAGATTCGGGGACCGGAATCACCAATCTCAACAGGTACCACTCTGCCAGTTGCACCACAGGTTGTGATTGGGTCTCTGAGGAGGTTCCGGCTGAGATGAGGGCGCCAGTGTCGACGTACCGCTTGGTGACTACACCGGCGAAGGGAGCTGTGATGTGCGAATAAGCCTGTAAGGCCGACAGGCGCTCAAGAGTCGCTTGCGCCATCCCCAGTTGATTCTGCGATTCTGCAAGAGCCGCGCGGGTACTGCTGATCTGGGCTTCGGTCTCTCCATCTTTCGCCATGGCATCGTCCAGTTCCTGCTCGGCCACTAAACCCGGACGCTCCTCCGAGGCCTGCTTGAGTCGCGTGTATGCCGCGTGGTAAGCCCGGTGCGTAGACTCCGCTCGTTCGATTTCACTCTGGGCGCGGCGGATCGCATCTTGGCTGCGCCGGATGTCCGCCTGTGCGCCCATGACCTGTGCATTCAGCTCCGGCACCTCGAGAATGGCCAGCACCTGCCCCGCCGTGACCTTGTCCCCCACATCCACAAAAATATGGCGGATGTAGCCCGCCACCTTCGCGTGAACATCGACCTGTTGGAACGGACGGAATTCGCCCGTAAGAGTGATAACGTTTTCGAGTGGAGCGCGAGTGGTCAATACAACCGGGGCGACCCGTTGCGGCGACTCCTCGGCCTTTTTGGCATCCGCGTCACCGAACGAATGCATGAGTAGCGTGATCGCAATAATCACGGTGAGCGCTACAACCGCCCCACCCACTATGTGCCTGCGCTGTAGCGTCATTTTTTCATTCTAAATCTGCACACCTGAGACCGGCGAAAAATGTCCTCACCCCGCGAAAGATCAGCCAGTTCACGCGCAATCAGTGGCTGAGTTGGAGTTCAGTTGGAGCGACTAGCTTTTTGAATGAAGGAGGAAAAGTCAGCAGGCGGGAGGTGGTCGATTGTAGAGATTCTCTTCGAGAAGAAGAGTTGGAAGCGGCGGGCCGGCCGGCGCCACACGAGGATAAAACGTGGGAGCCTCTGCCACCGTGACATTGGCAATAGGAGCGGCAAAACGAACCGCATCGCGATCCATGTGCTGCCGCATGGCCTGCAGCGAGCTGGACTGCACCGTTGTAGAGAGGGGAGGTTGTGTCGTCGAAAGTCCGCGTAGCCAGCGTTAGAACAAGCGAAAACAGGACAACGCCAACCAGCGCCCAGCGCCACCGCGGCACCGGCCAAAGCGAAACGTCTCTGGTTCCCGCTCTTCCCACAACACCCTCAAGGCGAATTATACACACGGCGTACCTAGTCACAAGATAACTGTCATCAATCGAAGGGATGTGATTCCTTGATCGGTGCCGAAGCTATACTAGCGGCTCCCCATCACAGATGCGCCAGGAAGTATGCAGGTTGTTTTATCTCCTACTTTCCAGGCTATGCGGATACATGACATTCGCGACAGGCATCCCCGCAACCGGGCCGATTGTGAAGGTGTTCGTAAGAGGCGAGCGTTGAATCATTTCGTCCCTCAGGACGCCTCAACGCCGCCCCAAACAAAACGAGCCACCAGTGTTTGACTGGTGGCTCGAAGTGTACTTACAGCAGTTACGTTAGAAAGTGACGCGCAAGCCAAACTCCATCACCCGGGGCGAGCCCATGCCGAACACGCCGGTTCCATCGCCGACGCGGAAGAGGTTGGACTCTGGGCCGGTCTCACCGACCAGAGGATTAGTGTGAGTCGTATTAATCGAGCCGTTAATCCCGGGACCGCCTACTTCCTGGAGCCATCCGGTCATGGCGCCCGGCGGCTGGTTGAAGTTGGCGAAGTTCATTATGTTAAAGAAACCGATGCTCGGCTCCACCGAGACGCGATCTGCGAAACGGTGGGTCCAGCTCAGCTTGAAGTCAAGCGCCTTGACCCACGGGAACAGCAACTGGTCAGACGGAGCCGGAGAAAGAGTTGGAGCGACGGCGCCGATTTGCTGTAGCTGCGCAGGGGTAAACAAATTGTCGTTGACCAGCACCATACCCGCGGGCGTTGGGTTTCCCGCGTAAGTCGCGTTGTAGTTGCTGATGGCCTCGTTCAGGCCAGTCACACCAAATTGACGGCCGAACGCGCCATTCTTGGTTCCCGGCATCGGGTCGCTGTACGCGCCGCTCCCGGTGAAGTCAGTCTGAAAGATTTGCCCTTGAGTCCCGGTGCTTCCCACAGTAACCACGCTGGAGAGCGGGCTGTAGAAGTGACCGATGAGCCCCAAGCGGAAGCCATGAGGCACATCGAAGGATCCGCCGAATGAGAACTGGTGGGTGCGATCGAGCAACGACGGTCCGTTGTACTTGAGCGGATGGTCGTTATCCGCAGTTTGCAGAAAGAAGTCCTGATCGTTGTTGGCAACGGGATTGGAAGGAGGCACCCCGCCAGCGAATCCCGCGGGGTTTACGAAGCGCGAAAGCGAGTACGAAAGCTGGAAGTTCGCCGTTTTCACGCCCCGTATGGGATTGGCCACATTCTGGATCAACTTCATTTGCAGCGCGTTGTACACCGAACGGCCGACCGGGATCGACATGAACATCTGACCTTGGGCGGGATTGATGCCGCCAAAGGCACAGCCGCCAGGGCAGGCCGCCCCCGTGTCGGCTGAACTGCCTAAACCATTGGCGGTGAAGTTCCCGATGTTGGCGCCAATGGCCGCGCCAGTGCTGGTGAAACCGTTTACTGCCGAGCAATCAGCAATAGTACCCTGCAGATCCCCCGCATGTCCGCAGGTGGCTTCGGTGGCTGCAACGGCGTTCTGCGCCGAAGCCAGGTTGAAGTAGCGCGCTGCGCCGGCATGGTTGATGTCGATGCCCAACAGCGTACGGGTTTCCACGTTGCGCAAGAAATCGGCACTGAGCACCATGCCGTGCCGAATTTCGTGCTGCAGTCCGAAATTCATCTGCACCGACCGCGGGGTTTGGTAGTTGGGGGCAATCATGTTAAGCGGTTGATTGTTGCCCGCGGCCAGGGTCGTGCCGATATAGTTTGGATTCGCTGTGGTCAGACTGAACGGGTTGTCGGCCTGGTAAATCTTCTGGGCGTTAGCCAGAGCGTTGGCCGAGTTGGCAATGGTATCGTTGCACCAGTTGCCATCGGTACGGTTGGGGTCAGGACCCTCCACTGAATTCACGGTGATAAAACCGTTATTGAGGCCGATGTTGCCACCCTGCGCCACGGCCAGCTGGGCCTGCGTTCCGAACACGCAAGGGTTCGGGGCCAGCAGGAAAGCTCCGGTTTGCTCCCGCGCCGGGCGATCAAACAGAACGTTGTTGAAGATCACGTTCTCGTAGAAGAGGCCGAGGCCAGCCCGGAATACCGTCTTGCCGTCACTCTTCGGATCCCAAGCGATGCCAAACTGGGGAGCAAAGTTCCTGTTGGGCTGGTAGATCCGGTTGCCATAACCTGGGAAAGCCGCGTTGAGTGCCGGGATGGCCGCCAGGTCGCTGTCAGTGCGGCCTGTATCACGCTCCCAGCGCAAGCCCAGAGCAATGGTTAGATTCGAGCGTACCTTCCAGCTATCGCCGATATAGAGAGCTGTCCGATTATCCGGGCCCAAGCCGCCAGCCGGGAAGCCAAGGGCGGGTTGAGTGGTCGAGAACCCCTGACCATTGCCAAAAGTGGCCGCAAGAATTGAAGCTTGGGTTGGATCAGGGCCGTTGGGAGCGCCTACCACTATCGGGATCGATAGAAAAGAACTTGGCGAAACCACCACCCTGAATGTGGTTCCAGCCGGCACCATAGCGCAGGATGTGCTTGCCGATTATCTTGCTGCCGTCGTATTTGATCTGACGGTTGGCTTGCGGGGTGCTTTGCGGAGCCAGCAAATTCGGCCCTGAGGTGAAGGAACCGATCTCGAGGCTGACCGGATAGTTGGCGAGTTCACACGTAGGAAAACACTGGCCGCGCGTGCCGTCCAAAATTTGGTTTTGGAACTTCAAGTACGAGAAGCGGACGGTGTGAGTGAAGCTGCCGGTATTGAAATCCAGCCCGACAACTTCATTCCGGGTGTAGTCCTTGTTGTTGTACACCTGGAAGCTGGAGGGGAAAAATGTAGCGAAAGCGTTGTTATCGAAATAATTGAATCGGCCAAAGAGACGAGCGGTCTTGGTCAGGGAGTAGTCCAGACGCCCCATCAACTCATTCTCCTTGAAGGGCGCGGGGAAGGTACCGGAGAGGGCTTGGTACGGCGCTGTCTCAAGTATCGGCGCAGCCTGGTGCTGTAAGGTGCGCTCGCCGTCCAGGAAAAAGAACAGCTTATCTTTGATGATGGGACCACCTACGTCGCCACCTTCCTGGTTGCGCTGGAAGGGCGCTGCGATCAAATGCCCGGCACCCGGGTCATTGGGTTGAGGTGTCGACAGAAAAGGCTCTGGCAAGGACGCCGCTCCAACCGAGCTGTCGCGGAACAATCCGAAAGCTTCGCCGTGGAAGGCGTTGGTGCCTGACTTCGTGGTTACGTTAACCGCCCCGGACGAAGTCAAATCGTTGGAAAGATCCAAGCTGGACTGGGCCAGCGAAAATTCTTGAATGCCGCTGGCAGGAATGTCTTCAGTGGTGGTGCCAACCGTTTCATCGCTAACATCCACGCCATCGACGTTGATGCGGGCGGTGCGGCCGAAACGGCCGCCGAACGAAATCGAAGAATAGCCGACCTTGGTCGGGTCAAAATTTTCGCCGTCCTGAATCTGGACACCGGGTTCAAGTTGGGCCAGATCGAGGAAGTTGCGGCCGTTCACGGGCAGGTTGGAGATTTGCGAAGCGGTAAGGACGCCTTGCACTTCGGCCTGTTCCGTATTCACTGCCACTTCGCTGGCCTGCACTTCGACCACCGTGCTCTCCTGGCCGATCTCAAGCTTAATATTGCCGTTGGCGGTGTTATTCACCTGAACGTCCAAAGACAGCTGTGTCGTCTTGAAGCCCTTGGCTTCTACGCGCACGGAATAAGTTCCCGGGACCAAGGCACCGGATGAATACGTTCCCGCCCCATTGGTCGTGGCATGGACGGTTTGCCCGGTGGGGCCGATCATGGTGACTTTGGCGTTGGGGACGACTGCGCCGGAGGCGTCGGTGACGTTGCCCGCAATGCTGCCGTTTGAAACTGTGACCTGAGCAAAGCCCAGAGAACACAACAGCAGCGCGGATAAAGCGACCAGCGCCAGCAGCGTAAATCTTGCGCTGAGGCGAGGGAAATTGAACATGGGCTCGTGATTTCAGCTTAAAGCTCATTACTTCCTCCATCACACCGGATTTGACCGCAAACTAATTTTCGGCAGAATGCTGCCGACCGCACCTACGACCGCCTGTCAGTGACTGACAAACGTTGCGGGTGCACCCACATAGAGTGCTGATTTGGAAGCCGGCAAGCCGAGGGCCGTCTTTGGAGGAAATACGTGAGGTTCCACCCCTCAGGTGCGTGTTTCCGGGACTGCAGAGAGTGACGAATTGACCAATTATAAAAACCAAGTAAAACAAGCTCACTGATCAATTCGTGCGGATATCAGTAGAGATCGCCGGAGATGCTATGAGATTCGGGAAGCCGGAAGAACATTTGCCTCGACAATTGCCGTCGTAACATGCATACTGGTCGGTATGTTAGCGGGTAGAAACAGATCGAGACGTAGCGGGGCTGCGCCGCGCGATCCAGAGCGCACGCGAGGGCGCTTACTGCAGGCGGCATCCCGCGAGATGCACACGAACGGGCTTCCAAGCGCTACCTGGATGCGATTCTGGCCAGAGCAGGCGTGACCAAGGGCGCGTTGTACTACCACTTCAATAACAAAGAAGCCTTGGGATATGCGGTAGTGGAAGAGGTCATCGCCAGTAACCTTCACCGGAAATGGGTGCAGCCTTTACGGGCGCCAAGGATCCTATCGGCGCTTTAATCGGCGCTGTTCAGTCCGTATACCGGTTCGGCCTGAGGATGTGCGGGGTGGCTGCCAACTGAACAATCTGGCGCAGGAAATGTCACCTCTTGACGCGGGATTCCGGAAACGGCTGGCGATAATCTTCGATGCCTGGCGCAAGGCCGTTGCCTCCGTTTTGCGAGAGGGCCAGGCCCACGGAAGCATTCGCCGCGACGTGGAACCCGCTGACGCCGCCGGCTTACTGATCGCGATGGTCGAAGGCTATGGGTCGCTGGCAAAGAATGCTCAGGATCCGAAAGTGATGAAAGCGGGGATCAGAAACATCGTGCACTGGCTGCGGTCCCTGCGCACGCCGGGCAACCACAAGAGGGGTTAATAGCATCGCTTCAGGAGCAGATTTAATATTTGTACATACCAACCGGTTCGTATTGTATGCGTTTACATCCGACTGGCGGCACCGAACTTAGCCGAAATCAATCGGGCTGTTTTAAGCTACACGAGGAAGAGGAGAAAGAACAATGACAAGCATGACAGTGTCACGCAGGAACCTGCTCGCAACGGGAGTCTGCGCGCTGGCTGGCGCCGTGAGCCTGCCGGGATCGGCAAGTGCCAGCGCATTGGGAGGGCAGAACTTAACCAACGAAGACATCATTCGTAAGTGGTACGCGGCGTGGGTAAACAAAGATTTGGACACGTTCAATGCCATGCTCGCCGACAACTTCACCTTTACGAGCGCGGCCGGCGACGACCACATCAGCAAGAGTACTTTCAAAACGCAATGCTGGGACACACAGATTAATTTCATTGGGCACTTTGATCTGGAGCGGATGGCCACTGGTCCGGAGGATGCCTTTGTGAAGTATCTCTGCCACACCACAAACGGTAAATCGTTCCGGAACGTGGAGTATCTACGAATCAAGAACGGGAAGTTGGAATCGATTGAGTGTTATTTCGGCGCACAATCGAGCTTTCCGTCAGCATGAGCGCAGGGCAGAAGTGATAAGCTAAATCTGCATCTTCAGGAGGAATCAATGAACGGGAAGATAGTGACTAAGATCGCATCGTGTACTTTGGTGCTGGTTGTCGCTCTAGGGGCGGCCGGGCAAGCGCAAGCAGCAGGACGCCAAAACTCCGTATCCCAGCATGGCTCCGCTGGATCAGTACATGATCGCGGATCGAAACGCTGAGATTGCTCTGGCACGGACCGCGGCTCCGCCGTCCATTTCCCGCGATGCGAAAGTTATGGTCCTGGGACCGCACGGCTATGAAACGGCGGTCGAAGGCAAGAACGGCTTTGTCTGCATCGTAGAACGCGCGTGGATGAATCCATTCGACAGTCCCGAGTTTTGGAACCCTAAGAATCGCAGTCCGATTTGCTTAAATCCACCCGCCGCTCGAACGGTGCTGCCGCTCACTTTGATGAGGACAAAATTGGTATTGGCTGGAAAATCGAAAGAAGAAGTCAAGGAGAGTGTCAAGGCCGCGATTGAGAAAAAGGAACTGCCGGAGCTCGAAGCTGGCGCGATGAGCTACATGATGTCCAAGGATGCGTATCTTACCGACGCGGGCAGCCACAACATGGCCCATCTTATGTTCTACATGCCGCTCGGTACGGCATGGGGCGCAAATCTGGTGGACTCCTCAAATCATGTGTCGGAACCGTTCCCGGGATCTCCGCTCTTACTGGCTCCATCGTACAAAGGCAACCCGGAACCGATCGATATGTTCCTGATGGGCACTGGCGTGTGGTCGGATGGAACGACGGCTCCAATGTAGGACGCAGCATGCGATGAGAAATGCGGGGTGTCGTGCCCGAGTTTTTCCTCCATCAATTTCGGTCAACACTGGAGTGTGAGGCATCATGAAAACTGGGTTCGAGAGAGCGGAAAGGACAGTCTCGCAGTGCGGGAGGTTTCTGCTGGCCGCGTTGCTTTTGTTCCCCTCAATTGCACTTGGACAAGTGCAATTGCTGGCCAAAGCGGACCCCGCAACGGGAGCAATTCGCCGGTTCAAAGCGCATGTTCCGGACCGCATTCTCATTGATCTTCGGCGCCGATTGGCGGAAACCAAATGGCCCGATCAACTTCCGGGCACGACCTGGGAGTACGGCGCCGACATCAAGAAGGTCCGGGAACTCGCGGATTATTGGCAGAACGGCTACGACTGGCGCGCGCAAGAAGCCAAGATCAACCGGTTTGACCAGTTCACGACAGAAATTGATGGACAGCAGATTTATTTTATCCATCAGCGCTCGCCCCGCCCCGACGCAATACCCTTGCTGTTGATTCACGGCTGGCCCGGTTCGATTCTTGAATTTCTCGCACTGATCGAGCCGCTCACCCATCCTAAGGACAGCAATAGCCCGGCATTCCACGTCATTATTCCTTCGCTTCCTGGCTTTGGATTTTCCGGACCCACCACAACTCGGGGCTGGGATCCACAGCGGATGGCGAAGGCTCTGGTCGTTCTGATGGATCGTTTGGGCTATTCCAAGTACGGTATCCAGGGCGGCGACTGGGGTTCAGAAATCGCGCGCGACATGGCTTACGAAGCACCCGCGCACGTGATCGGGCTTCATCTGAACCTTCTTTACGCAGACCCGCCGAACCCGGAAGCAATTGCGCAAATGAGCGATTCGGAGCGGAGACGGTTTTCGTACTTTGACCGCGAAGAAAGCAGCTTTTACAGAATCCAGGCCGCTGAACCGCAGACTCTTGCCTACGCCCTGACGGACTCCCCGGTCGGGTGGTTGGCCTGGATGATCAGTAGATTTCAACTGCTTACTGACAATAACGGCGATTTTCTTACGGCGGTGGACCGAGACACATTTCTGACCGATGTCACGCTCTATTGGGCGACCGGTACGGTTGGCTCCGCCATGCGAATCTATCGTGAGCACCGGCTCAGCGGCCGGAGAAATGGCGCCACTTCCACGGCTGGAGACTCCCGTGGCGTACGCGGATTTTCCAAAGGAGGTATTTGCGTCTCCGTTTAGCTGGATTACTCGGACTTACAACGTAGTACAAAGGACGGAGATGCCGAAGGGCGGACACTTCGCGGCTCTGGAACAGCCCGATCTCTTGCTTGACGATATGCGGAAGTTCTTTGCAAAGGTTGATCAGAAATAAGCCGAAATTGTGCCTTGACACGAAATGGAATGGGGCGTGCAGATCGTCGCTCATGGACGGCTGTGGCGCAGATTTGCCTGGCTCTTAGGCTCGGGTCCGGAGCGGTCAAGCAAGCCGATATCACGCAAACGGAACAGAGATCGGAGGTGAGTGGAAACCATGCGCGTGCTGATCGTGGATGATGAGCCCCTGGCCCAAACGGCTTCTGGCAAATATCCTGTCGGCAAGGAGCGACGTGGAGCATTTCGATTCGGCCAACGATGCGAGCGAAGCGCTCGAGAAATTGGCCACGGACTCCTACGATGTTTTGCTTCTCGACATTAATATGCTGGACCTGTCG
Source organism: uncultured Acidobacteriaceae bacterium (assembly GCA_963850165.1). Taxonomy (GTDB): domain Bacteria; phylum Acidobacteriota; class Terriglobia; order Terriglobales; family Acidobacteriaceae; genus Sulfotelmatobacter. Next base: position 20,914 of record CAWKKK010000007.1, read on the forward strand.
GGCACTCAACTAGTAGACCAGCTTAGGGAACGAAACCTTCCGTTGCCGTCTATCGTGTTTGTAACGGCACACGTTGAACACGCGGTCGCAGCCCTCGAGAGGCACACCGTAGACTACGTGCTAAAGCCTTTCTCGAACGAAAGTATCAACGAAGCCGTGGACCGCGCCTCGCGGAGAACAAAGGGCGAGCGAGCCGCAAAATTGATCGAAGCTTTGCCGCAGTTGCAGAAGCTGTCTTCTCCCGGTTGCCCGATGATCGCAATCAAAGCGAAAGGAAGGATTCTCTTCATCAATCCTGGAGATGTGGTCGCAGTTCAAGCTGAGGGCAATTATGTGTCACTGCAGCGGGAATCGGACTCCTATCTGCTGCGCGAGTCAATCTCGATGGTGGCAGAAAAGCTGAAGCCGTACGGATTCATTCGGATCCATCGATCTGCGCTCGTGAATACCTCGTTTGTGGTAGAGATCAAGCCGTACTCGACGGGAAAGTATGGTCTCCGCGTTAAAGGTGGGAAGGAATACGCAGTTACTCGCGGTTACAAGAAGAATCTCAGGCCCCTCACCGAATTCCGGATCGGTAGCGGTGCTTTCCTTGCGGAATAGCCTACTCATAGACGCAACGTGGACGTGAGTACCTGTCACCGAATCCGGAACCGTCTCTCCGTTGCAGTCGCCAACCATGAATACTGCAGCGTTCCCATCACCGCCCGGTTGCCAAGTCGGCAACCAATCCTGGCAAACGCTTTGATGCCAAGAGCCTTGAAGACTCGCCGCCAGCACTGGGCTAAGTTTGGATGAGGGATCACGGGCTAACCGGCAGTATTCCGCCTTGGACGCCGCCACGAAACCAGGAACACAACGCTTCGCGTAGAAGCTAGGGAATAACCGTAGAACGAAGACCTTCCGGCTCAGAAGTTCCTGATGCAGACCTTGTCTTAGGACCGGCATCGTATATACTCCTCAACGAAGCACCACAAGCTTTCTCTCGCCAATTCGAGGGTTTTACTGTAGTCGAATCTCGCGGCGTCCCGAGATCGCAACATGGATGACTCCAGATTACGATCTGATAAGAAATCGGCTGCGCGAAAACCTGCCTCACCGGGTGTCAGAACTCCATTTGCCGGCGAGAGTTCCGGCAGCAATGTGCCTGTTCCTCCGCTGGACGAGGTTACGCGGCGTGATTTTGTCCCGGCGGCAGGTGATTCCGACCCTACGGTCGGCGATGCCGGACCGTCGCGAGGCGATCCCGACGCTACCAACGCCGATGCCGGACCGGGACTTGATGCCGAAGCGACGCAGGCGGACGTTGACGCCACGGTCGCCTCGGGCGTTTCGTTTCGCCGGACTCCGCGTCGTCATCCAGCCGCATGGCCCGTATGCCCGACAGCGCCGCCGTATTTCAGATCGGCGAGCTGGTCGGTGGACGATATGAAATTCTGCAATTGCTCGGTGAGGGCGGCATGGGAGCGGTGTACAAGGCCACCGACCGTGAACTCGATCGCTTCGTCGCGCTGAAAGTCATCCGGCCTGAGCTGGCTTCGAACCCTGCGATGCTGGCCCGTTTTAAGCAAGAGTTGCTGCTTGCTCACCAGGTCACGCACCGTAACGTGATCCGAATTTACGACCTCGGCGAAGCCGAGGGCGTGAAGTTCATCACCATGGAGTTCATCGAGGGCAAGGATCTACGGTCCCTCATCCGCGAGAAACAGAAATTTGCTCCCGAGGAAGCGGTCGAAGTCGATTCAGCAGGTGTGCCAGGCGCTCGATGCGGCGCACAGCGTGGGCGTGATTCATCGCGATCTCAAACCGCAAAACATCATGCAGGATCCCGCGGGGCGAATCCTGGTAATGGATTTCGGCTTGGCCCGCACTGTGGAAGGCGACGGGATGACCCAAACCGGTGCGGTCGTCGGCACCATGGAGTACATGTCGCCGGAGCAGGCTCTGGGCAAGGATCTCGACCAAAGATCAGACATCTTCGCCCTCGGTCTGATTTTGTTCGAATTGCTGACCGGGAAAACGCCTTTCCACGCCGAGAGCGCTCTCGCCAGCCTCATCAAACGAACCCAGGAGCGTGCCGTTTCAGTCTCGGATATCGACGCTCAGATTCCCGGCGCGTTAGCTGGGATCGTCAGCAAGTGCCTGGAACGCGACGTGAACGAGAGGTACCAGAGTGCGGCGGCCATTCTGGCGGACCTCAATACCTGGAAAGACAAGAGAGCCGCTGGCACCATCAAGTTCGATGCCGCCGTGCAGCCTTTGGGACGGACTCTTCCATGGCCGCTCATTACCGGGATTTTGACAGTATCATCGTGGCGATGGCGGCGCTGATGGCAGTGCCCTCGGTGCGACATCGGATTCTCGGCGGCGGAGCGGAGCCTGTCGCCCCTCATCAACCGGTGACCGTACTGGTCGCCGACTTTGCGAACCATACCGGCGACCCGGTTTTGGATGACACCCTGGAACCGATGATCAATGTGGCCTTGGAAGGCGCTAGCTTTATCAACGCCTACAGTCGCGGGGATGCGCGTAAACTGGCGAAGAAACTCCCGAATCCCACGGACAAACTCGACGTGCAATCGGCGCGGCTGGTCGCGGTAAACCAGGGCATCAACGCGGTGATTACGGGCGAGATCAGCCTTGCGCGGCGACAAGTACAATGTTTCGGCGATAGCCCTGGACGCGGTGAGCGGCAAGGTGCTCGCAAAAGCGGACGTCACAGCCGCCAATAAGCAGGAGATTCTGCGCGACCTTCCCAAGCTGGCGGCGCCGATTCGCAAAGCTCTGGGCGACAGCACGCCCCCGTCGGTGCAATTCGATGCGGTCGAGCGGAGGTTTTACCGCCGCATCCTTGGAGGCCGTTCAACAGGTACGCTATCGCTGTCGAAGAACAGTTCGCGGGCAAGTTCCAGGAGGCGTTCGATTCGTTCCAGAAGGCTGCGAAACTGGATCCGAAGTTTGCGCGGGCGTACACCGGCATGGCGGCCATGGCCCAGAACCTGGGGAGATCCAAGGACGCCGTAGAGTACATGAAGCTGGCGATGGAACACGTGGACCGCATGACCGAGCGGGAACGATATCGCAACCGCGGGCTGTACTATCTCACCACGGGTAACTGGCACAATTGTGTCCAGGAATACACGCAGCTGGTCACTCACTACCCCGCCGATCGCGTCGGTCAGAACAACCTTGCCACCTGCTATACGCAGTTGCGCAACGCGCCGAAGGCACTGGAAGCGGCGCAACAGGCAGTTCAGATTGTCCCCAAGGGTGTGGGGCAGCGGCTGAACCTGTCATTCATCAGTTCCTTTGCCGGAGATTTTGCGGCGGGCGAAAAAGAGGCGCGCGCCGCGCTGGAGATCAATCCGTCGGCCGCACAGGGATACCTGGTGCTCGCCGAAGCGCAACTCGGGCAGGGGCAGATCGAGAAGGCGGCCGAAGGGTACCATCAGCTTGAGAAGTTTGGTCCGCTGGGCGCATCTACCGCGACCTCTGGACTAGCCGATCTTGCTGCCTATCAAGGGAAGTATGCCGAGGCAGCGCGCATCCTCGAACAAGGAGCGACTGCCGATGTGGCGGCCAAAATGACCGACAACGCCGCGAGTAAATACGCGGCGCTTGGGAACATGGAGGAAATGCAAGGACACCACGCGGCAGCGCTCTCTGACATTGGCAAAGCGTTGGCGAACAGCCAGTCTACCCAGATTAAGTTCCTGGCAGCGAGCGGCTACGTCGATGCTGGAGACTTCGCTAAAGCGCAAAAGCTTGCGGCGAGCCTTTCTTCCGAAGCGACAAACGAGCCGCAGGCTTACGGCAAGATCATCGAGGGGATGATCGCGCTGAAGCGGAAAGAGGCCAAGGAAGCGGTTAAGCAGATCACAGCCGCAAACAACCTGCTGGACACTTGGATCGGTCGCTTCGAACTGGGGCGGGCATACCTGGAAGCGGGAGCGTTCACGGAGGCTGACTCAGAGTTTGATCAATGTGTGAAGCGGCGAGGGGAAGCCATCGAACTGTTTATGGATAACGTGCCGAGTTATGCCTATTTTCCGTCCGTGTACTACTATCAGGGACGCGTGCGGGAGGGAATGAAGAGCGAGGGGTTCGCGGACTTTTATAAGACCTATCTCAGCATCCGCGGGCAGTCGTCGGAAGATCCGCTGGTTCCCGAAATCCGCCGCCGTATCGGCCAATAAACAGCGGAGCAATCGAGGCTTCTACAAGACTGGTTTTGCTCTTTCGGTCATGAGCCCGAGCCAGCCAAATGCAACGTTGGCATCGTCGTCTACGCTTACAGTGTCAGAGTCTGTCTTACCCGATTGATTCTGACCCGTATCGTTTTGCTCCCTCCATCCAATCTGCTGAGTCCATGTGGTGCCGTTCCACACCCACGTATCGTTCGAACGGAAGGGAGAAGTATTGCTAAGGTATCCTCCGAACAAAACCACATTGCTCTGCGCCGCATCGTAGGCCATGGCTGACTGGGAGCGCGCGGGTGGGCTGGTTTGTGGGTTCTGCTGGGTCCATGTGGTGCCGTTCCACAGCCACGTATCGCCGATTTCGGTTTCGTTGAATCCTCCGAACAAGACCACTTGGCCTTGCGCTGCATCGTAGGCCATGGTTGATTGCCAACGCGCGCCGGGGCTGGTTGCAAGCGATTGCTGAGTCCAATTCCCCAAGAGCGTCTGCGGCTGCGCCGGGACGCAAACCGCGCCAAGCAGCAGTAGCGCGACTCCAAACCAGGCCACGCATCGCGCCCATGCAGGAGCCCGCCGCGAAGTTTCGAGTAGAGTGCCCAAGCTCCGGCAACGGGAACTCTTGGAAGAAATGGACAAGCCTGCGGACGGAGTGGTCATTTTTGAAAATCTCCTGGGATCGGAGCTGCTGGTGAATGGAGCAGCAGCGCTTACAGACAGTCAGGGCTGACCGCTGGCCAGGCAAAGCATGCTCGAGGGGAGCAGAAAATATGGAAGCCCCCACGCAGCTCCACTCAGAACTTCGCCCGGCAGAATCAAGCAACCCGGAATTTCCTTCCTGCCACCATAAGACGACGGGTTGATGGCAGGGACTTTAGAGTAAGTTTCGCTGACCCGGTCATCACTGGGGAGGATCGTGACGACAGAAAAACGCCGAAGAATACCACGACGGTAGCCCCAAATCAAGTCACACATTCTTGAGCTAATTGGATCTCGCAGAGCGCAAACAGGGGCGCGGAAGGACAAAGGCGATAGCCTGGATCATCGGTATTCCCGGCTCTTCTACTTAACAGATTCTTCACAGATTCTTCCTCACGACACTTCAAGCGGAATGGGGACGCGGCTTGGGTTGACCTGTAACACGACGGCAGATTTAGCCGTGGTAAGTGCCCGAGTTACGGGTACAGGTTTCACGATCACATGAACCGCACCGACGACTGGCGCGTTACCAGTTCCAGATCGTGAACTATTGATTTTGCGGCTACAACGGCATCAGTGTCCGATTCGATTCTAGAGGGAGAATTCGGTTCGGCATCTCAAAGGGATCGTGGAGCAATCAACGTCAAATTCCTGCCTTCGCGAATCGTCTCATTCTTCAGCCGGTTCGAGTTTGCTGCATCAGGTGTGCAGCGAATTCATGGCTGGAAAATAGGTTCCCGCATGCAGCAAGGCGTCGACTGCCTGGACGATGGAACCCACATCGGATTTCGCGCAAGCTCCGCGGATCCCCGCCTTGCGGGCCTCCTCGGCCAGTTGTTTGGACAGATGAATGGTAACCATCAGAATCGGAATCTCAGGAAAAAGTCTGGTGATCTGCCGGGCGACGTCGAGTCCGTTCAGATCGGGCATCTGAAAGTCCAGCAGGATCATGTCAGGCGGATTCTTTTCCACCCGTTGAAGCGCTTCTTTTCCGGTGCGAGCTTCGTCGCAAACTTGCCAGGTGCTTTGCTGCTCGAGGAGAGCCCGCAAATAATGCCGGACCGCCGGGTTGTCGTCGACTACAAGAATTCGAACCAAGCGGCACTTCCATTAGGGCCCAAAAGTTTCCGTACGGGCACACCTAATACCCATCCGCCAGCGTCGAAACGAAAAATTTCAGTGTCCTTTGCTATGACCTTCTGCCTTGTGCTTTTTCAGCACGGTCCGCGCAGCTACTTCCTTGACTCGGTTCCCGTAGCGCCCGGACCGTTCTGCACTTTCCTTGATATGTTCGTATTCGCGTTGTTCCTTCGCGCTCACACCCCGAAATGTTTTTTCCCTGGCACGGCTCCTCTTTCATAACGACTGTTTCTATTCGCAAATCTTTCTAGACCATAGACTTGCATACGCTTGGCCGCAATACCGTAAAAGCCTGAGCACCGGCGGGGCGAGGCAGGAAGCGACAAGGGAATTTGGTGACTCCTGGGTAAGCAGAGCTTTCTCTCCAGTTCGTGCGCCGTGGTCGAGCCGGGAAACTCGCGATCTGCATCGAGTAGTACGATGGCCCCTAACCCCCACAGACTTTGCCCCTTTTATTACTTGTCAGGAACTTTCTGTTCCTGAAGCCTTTACGGTACCGGCATAGACAGTGAAAGTTGAGGCCGCGAATGTTCTTCTCGGAAGACGGAGACTCGTAGCGAACCAGCTGCACGCCGCCGCAAGACTTTTCCGCTTCGGAAACAGCAAGTCGCGCATCTTCAGCTTCGCCTTATGCAACTGGGATTTTGAATTGCCGACCGAACAGTCCAGCATCCTGGCGATCTCATGATGCTGGTATCCTTCGACCTCGTGAAGGGCGAAAATCTTGCGGCATCCCTCGGGAAGTTCCCCCATGGCGCGACACAATGCGATACGGTCGATTGCGCCACTGAGCCGCAGATCCGCGGTTCCGATGTCGCTCCGGAGAGAAGGTGATTCTGACGATACAGGTTCGTCCAGCGAGACTGGCAGGTTTACGGCGGCGCAATTTCATCAGGACTGTGTTTACGGCAATCCGGTACAGCCAGGTAGAAAAGGCGGAGTCGCAACGGAACGAGCCGACGCTACGAAACACCTGAAAGAAAGCCTCTTGCGTCAGGTCTTCCGCTTCCGCTACATCCTTGGTCATCAGCAGACACACGGAATATACCCGCTTCTTGTGGGCCGGAAGAGCGTAGTAAAAGCCTCTTCGTCACCACGCTGTACACGCTGAACAAGACTGCGTTCGGATTCGGCCCGCTTGTTTTTTTCACTGGCGGGAAATCGCTTGTTGCTGTCGCAGAAATCACGCAAGTCGCCACTGTAGTCTCCTTCGAGAAAACTAAAGTGTGTTTGTTGCCCTCCATGATTCCCGGGGCATCCAAGTTTCAAGAGCAGACTAATGACACGCGGTCGACGGCCCATCAGGATGCTCCTGTAATTGACGCGAGACTTGCTGTACAACGCTGAGGGCGCTAAGTTGAGGTGTTGGTCAATCGCTGAAGACAAAAGCGAAACTTCTGCGGAGCAAAAGCACTTTCGTGAACAAAAAGGTGGGCGCGGATGCCCATTGGATTACGAAGGCGCCAGCGTCTGCCGGCGCCCAGCCCTCAAAGCCGCCCGGCCAGAAGCAGTACGAGCAAAACCACAACCACTAGACCGAGTCCGCCGCTAGGGTAATAACCCCAGGATCTGCTATACGGCCAGGCCGGCAGAGCTCCGAGCAACAACAGCACAAGAACAATCAGTAGAATCGTCGACATGAGAACCTCCCACAGCGTTATCTTATTGAAACCTTTGGCCCGATCCCATAAAAACGCCGGGCTTTCACCAAGACCGTCAGGCTCCATAGTCGGCGCGCTGGCGGCGTTCGTACTGCCGGGCTTCAGTTGGCCGTGTTCTTTGGCTTGGCCCGAATATTTCCTTATTGCGGCCAGAAACGGTTCGCTGCCGCTCGAGGGCGGATTTTTCCGTTCAGGATTTCGGAAAAAGGGACGAAGCGCCCGTAAAGAATTCGGGTTTCGTCCTTATCCTGTGTGACGGCGGAGCCGTTGAAATCAATTCCTGCAAAAATACCACGGGCTCGAGAGTAGGTGAGGACCTCGGCTCTCATTTTCCAGTCTGTGTCGGCGCCAGTGTCACGTCCGACAGGGCCTGCCGCGGCGGAAGCGTCCGCGCCAAGCTTGAACTTGCTCGACAGCAGATGCTGCATTCCATCTTCATTGGTCACAATAATCACCAAGTCAACAGCTTGCCCGCCAAGCTGCAATCCCCAACTTCCACCCGTAATGGTGATCGGCGCAGGAGCGCTCCAGTGACCATCTTCCGTCCTGCATGTAGCGACACCCTTGCCGTGACTGCCGCCGAACCCAACCGCGATTTTCAACATCGAGGGGATTACAGCGACGCACCTCGCATCGCTCATCACTTTGTCGGGGATTGCTTTGTCAGGAGTCGCCATGATTTCGTTCAGAACATTCGCGGATGCCTCCAGACGCTTGTCGATGTCCGACCGGTCTTTTTCATCTGCCGACCAAGCCCGCCCGTAATCAGCAAAAGACCGGCACCGAGCACCAGGAGACATTTCCTCAAGGCAGAGCCGATTTTTCATAAGTCGGACCTCTTCGTGCTCGAAGCGAGCAACTGTTTGAAATTTCCTTCGAGTCCACGCTAACTTTCCCGCTGTTCTTGTTCCATCAGGTTCAAGCTGTAAGTGGGTTAAGCGCGACCCCGGGAAGAATAGGATCATCTCTAAGGGTTCTCGCTTGTGGTGCGGATAACGTAGACGAGTACAGTCTTGGCTGTATGGAGCGGAAAATCAAAGGACGCTGCCGAGGAGAGATTTCCGGGTCCAGAGAAGCGTGTTTATTCCAATGATGTGATTGTGGAGTTCAAATAATTGAAAACGCTTCGCTCGTCAGGAAGTCACTACCGCAACTTCTGCGGAAAGGTCGGAAGATGCGGGGTTCGCCGGAATGATGGCGGAAACCCGGGTGCCGCCGCTTCCGGATTCAATTTCCAGCCGTCCTCCCAACTGTCGCACGCGCTCCCCCATGCCCTGAATGCCGATACCGGCGCGAATCGGCTTCGGCATTCCCTTGCCATGGTCGCGAACTTCGACCCTGACATTGTGCATTTCGCGGACGATCGCGATGCTGGCCCAACTGCTGCCGGAGTGACGGTGGATATTGGTGAGGCACTCCTGCACAATCCGGAAGATTGTGGTTTCCAGTTCGGCGGGCAGGCGTCCAACCCCGGATCCAACTGAAGATCCACGTCGATTTTGCTTCGCGTGGCAAATCCCTCGACATACCAACGCACTGCCGAGTGAAGCCCCGCCTCGTCGAGCAACGGAGGATGCAGCAGATGAGACATGGTTCGCAGGTCTCGGGACAATTCTTCGATAAGACGCAGACTTCCCCCAATCGGCTTGACCAGCCCGGAACTGCTCCTGATAGCTCTTCTTCTACGGGAACCAGAATCAGGTTCAAAGCGACTAATATCTGACCAGCTGTGTCATGAAGTTCGCGGGCGATCCGGCGTCTTTCATCATCCTGCATCTGAAGAAGCCGCGCGGACAGCATACGCAAGCTTTCCTGTGCGCGGTCAAGCTCGAAGGTCCGCTCCTTCACTCTCGCGTCTAATTGCTCATGCACTTCCCGCAGAGCTTCTTCGGCCGCCTTCTGTTCGCCGATGTCCATGCACGACCCAACGTAACACTCCAACTTTCCATTGTGCCCAAAGCGAGGCTCTCCATGGCTCAGGACCCAACAATATTGGCCGTCAGCACGGCGCAGCCGGTATTCCATCTTGAAGGACCGGCACGCTTTCACCGAAGATCGAAATGTATCCAGGCAACGCTGGCGGTCGTCCGGATGGATTCCATTGGCCCAGCCATCTCCAAGCTCCTCTGTCAAAGTCTTTCCGGTAAATTCAAGCCACGACCGGTTAAAGTAAGTGCGAAGAGCATTGGTATCAGAAGCCCAAATCATGGCGGGCACGGTATCGGCCACGAGCATGGCGATGTTTGGCAGTCGGGCTTTCTTCATTTTGATTGGCGCCAGAAAGCGCAACTTCAGGCGCATCCATCCAGGACTACGCTGCCTCTCGCAACACCGAACGGCAGGGGATCATGAGTTCGACGAGCGTGCCGGGATGGACATTCGTCAGCCGCAACTCTCCGCCAAATTCTTTGGCACGCTGTTTCATGCCGCCGATGCCGACGCCAACGCTGTCCGGTTGTAGTTCGGCGATTCTCTTGCCGATTCCCTTGCCATCGTCGCGCACGGCAACCACGATCGTCTCTTCACTTTGAGTCAGCGTAATCCACACCTTACTGGCTTCCGAATGCCGGAAGACATTGGTCAGGGCCTCTTGAACGATTCGGAAAACAGCGGTTTCAACCTCCGAGGCAAGCCTGGGAAACTCCGCGGGCTGCACATCGAGCGAGGTTTCGATGCCGCTGCGTTTCGTGAGCCCCTCGACGTACCAGGAGAGCGCCGAGAGCAACCCGACCTCATCGAGCAAGGGCGGATGCAAGAGGTGAGACATGGTGCGGACTTGCTGAATGGCGCGGTCCATGATGCTGCTGGCCTGGGTCCACGCATCTTCCGGTTGCGCGGATTTCTGCAAAATCATTTTGTCCAGAACCATCTTGGCCACCGCAAGTTCCTGCCCTAATCCGTCGTGCAGGTCGCGCGCCAGCCGGCGGCGTTCTTGATCTTGCATGGTCATGAGGCGGATGGAAAGACGCCGCAATTCGTCCGTCCTTCTGTCGACCATTTTTTCCAGTTCAGCGGCGTTGTCACGAATCGATTGTTCCAGCTGTTTGCTGTCTTGAATGTCGGAACAGGTTCCGTACCATTTGACGATCTTTCCGTCATCGCGAATCGGAAGCGCGCGAGCCCGGAACCAGCGATAAGACCCGTCTTTGGACCGGATGCGATACTCCGCTTCGTAGTTTGCCCCCGATTCAACACAGAGCATCCAGTCCGCCATGGCCTTTTGCTTATCCTCGGGATGCACATAATCCAACCAGCCGAAACCATTCGCCGAACCTGGGGCGGCGCCGGTAAAGTCATAAAATCGATCGCTGATGTAATCCCTGGAGCCGTCAGCCTTGCGACTGAAGATGATGTCGGGAGCGGTGTGAATAATGGCATCGAGTTCCTGATTTTTTCCCACCAGCTCCACGTTCAGCTGCAGCAGCAATTCCGCTTTGCGGGCCAGCTCTTCCGTGCGTTCCAGCACGCGCTGCTCCAGTTCGCGATTCAGAGTTTCGAGCTGCCGCGTCTTGCGGTGCAACTCGGCGAATACCCTGACCTTCGCGCGCAGTAGTTCCGGAACCACCGGAACGGAAATATAGTCCACCGCCCCGTGCTCGTATCCTTTGAGCTGGTCCAGGTCGGTCAGATGCACGGCAGAAACAAAAATGATCGCGGTTCTCTGAAAACGAGGATGCTGGCGAATCATGGCGGCCAGTTGAAAACCATCGAGCTCTGGCATGCTTACGTCCATCAGCACCACGGCGACGTCGTTCTTCAGCAGAATTTCGAGGGCCTCTTTCGCGGAAGTGGCTTTGATCAGGTTCTCGCCAAGTCCACCCAGCATCACCTCATAGCTGAGCAGCTTGGCCGGCTGATCATCGACCATGAGGATATTGACTTTTTCGTTTGTGCCCATGAGTGGTATACCTTCTCTCCGGTCTCGAGTTTCGTCGTCAAAATCGGCGGCGCCAACTGTTACCTGTGAAGCCACATGCGCAGCGATGAGAGCAGTTGCTCAGTATTGACCGGCTTCGCCAGGTACTCGGACGCTCCGGCTTCAAGACATTTTTCCCGGTCCCCTTTCATCGCTTTCGCGGTCAGGGCAATGATCGGCAAACGGCGGAACGAAGTGTTTTGCCGAATCACCTGCATGGTCTCGTAGCCATCCATCTCGGGCATCATGATGTCCATCAGCACGATCGCAATATCGGGAGTCGATTCGAGCTTGGCGATCGCTTCGCGGCCGGTTCCGGCAGTGATTACCGTCATGCCGCGGCGTTCGATCACGCTGCTGAGGGCGAAGATATTGCGGACGTCATCGTCTACGACCAGCACTTTCTTCCCAACCAGAGCATCGTCAGAGTGATGCAACCGGTCGAGCAGTCTCTGTTTTTCACGGGGAGATCGGCGACGACGCGATGCAGGAACAACGCAGTCTCATCCAGCAGGCGTTCCGGCGATTCCACTCCTTTCACCACAACGCTGCGCGCCAGCGAATGCAGGCGGGCATCCTCCTCCGGGGAGAGTTCCTTGCCGGTAAAGACTACCACCGGCAGGTCGCTCAGCAGCGGAGTATCGCGGAAGCGCTCCAACACGTCGAAGCCCGAAATGTCGGGCAGACGCAGATCAAGAACGACGCAGTCGAAGGCTTGCTCGTTAACGGTCTGGATCGCCTCCGCGCCCGTGGCAACGACGGTAACGTCGATGTCGTCATAACCCAGCAGTTCCTTGATACTGAGTTGCTCGGCCGGATTATCTTCCACCACCAACAATCGCTTTCGTCGCGGCGCGGAATATTCCTTGATGCGGGCCAGTGCGCCTCCAGCCCTTCCGGCGTGGTGGGTTTGGTAACGAATGCAAACGCACCCCGAGCCAGGCCATGGTGCCGATCTTCGTCGAGCGTCAGCATCTGGACCGGAATGTGCCGGGTTGCCGGATCCTGCTTCAAGTGGTTCAGGACCGTCCAGCCCAGCATATCGGGCAGGAAAACGTCCAGAGAAACAGCGGTCGGATGGTACTCCTGGGCAAGCGCGAGCGCTTCCGCGCCCCGGGTCGCCACAAGAACTTTAAAGCCCTTGTCGCGTGAGAGGTCACACAATACGCGCGCATAGTGCGCGTCGTCTTCCACAATCAGCAAGATCGGCATCGTCGGGTTGCAGATTGTCCCGGTCATCGGGAATCTTCTCGACCGGATGCTCCGACACGGAAATTGCACCGGCAAAACGGACGACGGAGATCTTCCCTCCGCCGGCGGCGGCGCTGGAAGTGGAAGGTCCCACATAAGTTTGCGGCAGATAGAGAGTGAACGTGCTGCCCTTTCCCGGAGCGCTGCGCAATTGGATTTCTCCGCCGAGCAGACTGGCCAGTTCGCGGCTGATCGCCAGCCCCAGGCCGGTTCCGCCGTATTTTCGGCTGGTGCCGGCATCTGCCTGTTGGAACGCCTCGAAGATGATGCGTTGTTTTTCCAGGGAATGCCAATGCCCGTGTCGGTAACTTCAAAGGCCACCACCGAGGCCGCCTTACTCAGAATCGGATGAGCCTCGGTCCAACCGCTCTTGGCCAGCGAGACCGACAGGCGGACGCCTCCAACTTCGGTGAACTTAAAGGCATTCGACAGCAGGTTCTTCAATACTTGCTGCAGTCGCTTCGAGTCGGTGACCACGCTGCGGGCAAGATGCGGGTCGGTTTGCACTTCGAAGTTGAGATGCCGGTTTTCCGCTTCGTGACGGAACGGACGTTGCACCGCGTCCAGCATGCTGGCGAAGAAGACTTCCTCGGCTTCGACCGAAACCGTTCCGGATTCGATCTTCGACAGATCAAGAATATCCGTGATCAGGTTCAGCAAGTCGGTGCCGGCGCCATGGATCGTGCGGGAGAACTCAACCTGCTTCGGAGTCAGGTTGCCATCCGGGTTATCGCTGAGTTGCTGGCCGAGCACCAGGATGCTGTTGAGCGGTGTTCGCAGCTCGTGCGACATGTTGGCCAGGAATTCGGATTTGTACTTCGAAGTGAGCGCCAGTTCTTTGGCTTTCTCTTCCAGAGCTCGCCGCGCTTGCTCGATTTCCTGGTTCTTGCGTTCGACCTCCACGTTTTGTTCGGCGAGCTGCTGCGCTTTTTGTGCCAGCTGTTCGTTGGTCTGTTGCAACTCTTTTTGCTGCATCTGGAGTTCGGTGGCCAACTGCTGCGACTGCTTCAGCAGTCCTTCGGTCTGCATGGTGGCCTCGATACTGTTGAGCACGATGCCGATGCTGGCCGTCAGTTGCTCCAGGAACGCCAGCTGGGACGTCGTGAAACTGCTCAGCGAGGCCAGTTCGATCACCGCCTTGACCCGGTCTTCAAACAGCACGGGCAGCACGATCACGTTTCGCGGAACCGCCTCGAACAAACCGGAACGAATGGCAATCGTGTTCGGCGGCAATTCGGAGATCAGCATCCGCCGTTTCTCCGCCGCGCATTGTCCCACGAGTCCTTCGCCTAGCTTCAACCGCCGCAGATGTCCATCCTCGCCATCGCCGGCAAACGCCGACAGGAGCACCATCTCCGCCGACTCCTCGCCTCCCATCTGGTAGATCACGCCTTGCTGGGCGCTTACCAGAGGCGCCAACTCCGAGAGGAGCATGCGTCCTACCGTGGTCAGATCGCGTTGACCCTGCAACATGCCGGTGAAGCGAGCCAGGTTGGTCTTCAGCCAATCCTGCTCCGTGTTGCGGTCGGTGGTGAGCCGGAGATTGTCGATCATCGTATTGAGGTTGTCTTTCAGGTCGGCGACCTCGCCGCTGGCTTCGACCTGAATCGAGCGCGTGAGATCGCCCTTGGTGACGGCGGTTGCAACCTCAGCGATGGCCCGAACCTGGTTGGTCAAATTGTCGGCCAGCAGGTTCACGTTGCCGGTGAGATCTTTCCACGTACCGGCGGCACCGGGAACGTTGGCCTGGCCGCCAGCCGGCCTTCCACGCCCACTTCGCGCGCGACGGTCGTAACCTGGTCGGCAAACGTGGCGAGCGTGTTGGTCATGTTGTTGATGGTTTCCGCGAGCGCGGCGACTTCGCCTTTCGCGTTCACGGTCAGTTTCTGAGTCAGTTCGCCGTTGGCGACAGCCGTCACCACTTTGACGATGCCGCGCACTTGTTCCGTCAGGTTGGCGGCCATCACGTTCACGTTGTCGGTAAGATCCTTCCAGGTTCCGGCGACTCCCGGCACCTGCGCCTGCCCGCCCAGCTTGCCTTCCGTACCCACTTCGCGAGCTACGCGAGTGACTTCGGCAGCGAAAGCGTTGAGCTGGTCGACCATCGTATTGATGGTGTTCTTGAGCTCGAGAATTTCACCCTTCACGTCGACCGTGATCTTGCGCGACAAATCGCCGCGGGCCACGGCCGTCGTCACTTCGGCAATGTTGCGCACCTGGCCGGTCAGGTTCCCGGCCATGGCGTTCACGGAGTCGGTGAGATCCTTCCACGTGCCAGCCACGCCGGAAACGTTGGCCTGTCCGCCGAGCCGGCCTTCGCTGCCGACTTCGCGCGCCACGCGCGTCACTTCAGCGGCGAACGAGCGGAGCTGCTCGACCATCGTGTTCAGCGTTTCCTTCAGCTGCAAGATTTCGCCGCGCACGTCTACCGTGATTTTCTTCGAGAGATCGCCGTTCGCGATGGCGGTCGCGACTTCAGCGATGTTACGCACCTGGCCGGTGAGGTTGCTGGCCATGAAGTTGACGTTGTCCGTGAGATCCTTCCACGTTCCGGCGACTCCCGGCACTTGCGCCTGCCCGCCAAGTTTGCCGTCGGTACCAACTTCGCGCGCTACGCGCGTCACTTCGCCAGCGAACGCGTTGAGCTGATCCACCATCGTGTTGATGGTGTTCTTGAGTTCGAGAATTTCGCCTTTCACGTCGACCGTAATCTTGCGCGACAAATCGCCACGCGCCACGGCGGTCGTAACTTCAGCGATGTTGCGGACCTGGCCGGTGAGGTTCCCGGCCATCGAGTTGACGGAATCGGTGAGATCTTTCCACGTGCCGGCGACGCCCGGCACATTGGCTTGTCCTCCCAAACGCCCTTCCGTGCCGACTTCGCGGGCCACGCGGGTTACTTCGCCGGCGAACGCGTTGAGCTGGTCGACCATCGTATTGATGGTTTCCTTGAGCAGCAGAATTTCGCCGCTCACGTTTACCGTGATTTTCTTCGAAAGATCTCCGCTGGCGATGGCCGTTGCGACTTCGGCGATGTTGCGCACCTGGCCGGTCAAGTTGCTGGCCATCGAGTTAACGGAGTCTGTAAGGTCCTTCCACGTGCCGCCAACGCCGGGCACCTGCGCTTGGCCGCCGAGTTTGCCGTCGGTGCCCACTTCGCGGGCCACGCGGGTCACTTCAGACGCGAACGAACGCAACTGGTCGACCATCGTGTTGATGGTGTCTTTGAGTTCGAGAATTTCGCCTCTTACATCGACCGTGATTTTGCGGGACAAATCGCCGCGGGCCACGGCCGTAGCCACTTCGGCGATGTTACGCACCTGGCCGGTAAGGTTGCTGGCCATGAAGTTCACGTTGTCGGTGAGATCTTTCCAGGTGCCGGCCACGCCGGGTACCTGCGCCTGGCCGCCCAGTTTGCCTTCCGTACCCACTTCGCGGGCCACGCGCGTCACTTCGCCAGCGAACGCGTTGAGCTGATCCACCATGGTGTTGATGGTGTTCTTGAGTTCGAGAATTTCGCCTTTCACGTCGACCGTGATCTTGCGCGACAAATCGCCACGAGCCACAGCGGTGGTAACTTCGGCGATGTTGCGGACCTGACCGGTCAGGTTTCCGGCCATCGAGTTCACCGAATCGGTAAGATCTTTCCAAGTACCGGCGACACCGGGGACGTTGGCTTGTCCGCCCAAGACGCCCTTCGGTACCCACTTCGCGCGCCACGCGCGTTACTTCGCCAGCGAAGCGGTTCAGCTGATCGACCATCGTGTTCAGCGTTTCTTTCAGCTGCAAGATTTCGCCACGGACATCGACCGTGATCTTGCGCGACAGATCGCCGGTGGCGATGGCCGTTGCCACCTCGGCGATGTTTCGCACCTGGCCGGTGAGGTTGCTGGCCATGAAGTTCACATTGTCCGTGAGATCTTTCCAGGTGCCGCCGACGCCGGGCACTTGCGCTTGTCCGCCGAGCTTGCCTTCCGTCCCGACTTCGCGAGCCACGCGTGTCACTTCACCGGCGAAGGCGTTGAGTTGGTCCACCATCGTATTGATGGTGTCCTTTGAGTTCGAGAATTTCGCCCTTCACGTCGACCGTGATTTTGCGCGACAAGTCGCCGCGAGCCACAGCGGTAGTTACTTCGGCGATGTTCCGCACCTGCGCCGTCAAGTTCCCGGCCATGGCGTTGACCGAGTCCGTAAGATCTTTCCAGGTGCCAGCCACGCCCACCACCACGGCCTGACCGCCTAGTTTGCCGTCTGTGCCCACTTCACGAGCTACGCGGGTTACTTCGGAGGCAAACGAGCGCAGCTGATCGACCATGGTGTTGATGGCTTCTTTAAGCTGGAGAATTTCGCCGCGCACATCGACGGTGATTTTGCGGGAGAGATCGCCGCTGGCCACGGCCGTGGCTACTTCAGCGATGTTGCGGACCTGGCCGGTGAGGTTACTGGCCATCGAGTTGACGGAGTCCGTGAGATCTTTCCAGGTTCCAGCCACGCCCGGCACCTGCGCCTGACCACCGAGTTTGCCGTCCGTGCCGACCTCGCGGGCGACGCGCGTCACTTCCGCGGTGAAGACGCTAAGCTGCTGAATCATGGTGTTGACGATGTTGGCGGAGCGCAGGAACTCGCCTTCCAGCGGCCGTCCATCCACGTCCAGGCGGACCGTTTGCGTAAGGTTTCCCTGGGCCACGGCCGCGATGGCGCGGGTCACGCCCTCGGTGGGCCGAAGCAGATCCTCAACCAGCGTATTGATCGAGACTTCCATCTCGCCCCAGGCCCCTCTGGATTCATGAAAGCGCGTGCGCTCACGGGTTCTTCCTTCCTTGCCCGACCACTTGCCCAACACGCTTCAGTTCTTCTGCCATTTGTTGGTTGGCAGCAACAATGGAATTGAAAGTATCGGCAATTTTTCCCGCCAGTCCGGTCCAGGAACCCGGAAGTCGCACGGAAAAATCGCCATCTCCGCATAGTTTGCAGGCTCGCCAGAATCGCACTAAGGTCGCCAGAAGCGGGCTCGGCACGAAGGCCAGAATTCCCGTTACGTTTGCCCTTCTGACCTTCATCGGCAGCGCCATTGGCCACGGCGATCGCCGGGTCTTGACTATTTCTTTTCATGATCTTCTCCGGAACCGGTTCAACACGGGCTTGTGCCAGATTTCGTATGGCATGGTTCTCCATGATTTGAACGTTGCGGGACTCAAGCGACCATTCTACGGTGGCCAGGGAGGGCTGCACGCACGGCTCTGCGAAACCAGCGAACCACCGAAATCAGCAGAATAGCCCAAACCATCTTCTCTGAAAAATGCGACTGGAAATCTAGCGACGAGGACATAGATTGGAACACGATAAATGTATGTCTGACCCTAGGGTATTTACTGTAGGGGTGAAGAAAAAGAGGAGTACAGACTGAGGTAGGCGGCTGAAGCGGAGGTATTTTTAAGGAGGCCTTCTAAGGAACCAGACAGATTCAAGCGCGCTCCGCGAACTCATCAGGGAACGGGTGAGCGAAAAGCCGGCACTCGTGTCATCGATGCTTAGCGTGATATTTACTTGGAGCTGGCGTTCCACACATAGAAGTTTTCGTTGTCAGCGACCGTCTCAATGTTCAGATTATTCGAAGCCGCTGCGCGATGTACTGCGGAACGAAGATTCGCCAAACCAATGCCGCCCACATCGGCCAGTGGGATCTCGAGAGCGGAACCTGGCTTCAGGGTCGTCAACTCCTCGACAATTCCCTCGACCAGGTCATGGTGTTTGCCGTGTCTGCCGGTCTTCAGGCCGGAAATGTCAACCTGCCGGTATTTCGCCGGCGGCTGCTGAATTTTGCTTTCTGTTCGTTCCCCACGTATGAGACCCCCTTCCGTAGATCTTTATCGACTCCTTCCATGCAACAAATACCAAAACCGAATATCTAGGTCAAGTATATTTTTGTATTGACTACGATAGATCTGTCTATATTAGTATATTTGCGATAGTTATACTAATACGACTATGTATACGTTAACTGCCATTTCGGCCTGTATTGCGATCCTAATTCGCGTTGCGCTAGGCGTACGTAGCAGCTACGAAAGACGAAAGCAAATAGTCCACCTATTTTTAGTGGCGAGGGTATGCTCAAGACAGACGGAAAGAGGTTCCCAGTGACCACCGACATTTTGTGGCAAGACCTCTACACCGCTGCCATGCTCGAACTCGATCACGCCAACCTGCACCAACCGCATCGAAGCCGCTCGGGCCGGCATACAGCGAGCCGATGAAAGAACTAACGAGGAATCCCCGCTGGAGCCGCGGAAGAAATGCGGTCCATGGGTGACGCCCTCCGCAATCTGCAGACACTCCAGAGATTGGAACTCAGCGCATCCACTCCTTCGCAGCCAGGGCATACCTTACTAACGAGGGAAGATGCGATGAAGCGCCTGTGCCACGAGACGGCGACGCAAACATGGCGTAGACGACAATTGGCAGTGACGGAGTTGCTTCGTCACGCCAAGATCGTGACCGATCCCATCACGCTGGAGTACCTGAACGCCCAGGTTGCGCTGCGTAGGAGCAAGAGCGAGGGGTCACGCAGAAGGTGAAGTCCTGTTTTAATCTGGTCGTCTCGTTCCGACGATTCGGATTCGATAAGCCTTTGCAAAGCAAGGTCAGATGAAGATAGATCATGTCTCGGAAGCTGGCGAGACAAAGAAAATAGTGATGCCATGCGCCGGTACGGGCTGGCCGTAGTGGCAGCAATCTTTGCTCTCTGGCTTCGCCGGCAGCTCTCTCCTCTGCTGGGCGCGGACAATCCCTATCACACTGCATGGGCAGCTGTAGTCTTCTCCGCCTGGTACTGCGGTGTTGGCCCTTCCATTGTCACTGCCTTGCTCTCCGTGTTGGCGTCTGGTATTGGTTCGTGCCGCCGTTCAGTTCCTTTAGGGTCGAGGACCCTAAGACTGCAATTTCCGGGGTGGTGGGGTTCCTGGCCTTCTCCGGCGTCATCATCGCGCTGGGTGAAGCAAACCGGCGCTCTCTCCCCAGGAGCCGGTGGACTGAAGGCCAACTGCGAAAAGCGCATGACGAACTCGAGCGAAAAGTTCAGGAACGAACCGCAGACTTGAACCTCGCGAACGAAAACCTGGGGGAACTCTCGAGCCGGCTGCAGCAGATGCGGGATGAAGAGCGCCGGCAAATTGCGCGGGAGTTACACGACAGCATCGGTCAACTGCTCGCCGCCCTTTCCATGAACATTGCAGTGGTGCAGAGTCAGTCTGACAAACTCGATTCAGCCGGAGCCCGGGCTATCTCCGAGAATGCTGCAATGGTGGAGCAGATCAGCAGGGAAATTCGCACCATCTCGCATCTGCTGCATCCTCCTCTTCTCGATGCGGCTGGACTTGCATCCGCGCTTCGCTGGTACGTGGATGGCTTCTCGGAACGCAGCAAGATCAAAGTCGACCTGGAGATTCCGGAGGAGTTTCGCCGTCTTTCGGACGAAATGGAAATTGCGATTTTCCGCATGGTCCAGGAGTGCCTCACGAATATTCATCGTCATTCGGAGGAACCTCGGCCACGATACGCTTGCAAGAAGAAGATCACCGCATTTGGTCGAAGTTCAGGACAGGGCAAAGGGATACCCCTCGAAAAACAGTTAGAACTCAGTTCATCCGGTCGAACCGGAGTTGGGTTCCGCGGCATGCGCGAGCGACTCCGGCAATTGGGCGGAACTTTGGAAATTCGATCGGACAACGCAGGCACAGCGGTGACCGCCACGTTGCCCCTTCCAGACTCAGTGGCCAGTGAAGGGCGGGAATTGGGAGCTGCCTGAAGTCCGCCGCCAAATTGCCAACTTGAGCCCGATTTAGAAGAACACTCATTACCTATTTCTCTGCATTCTGGAAAGCTTCCTGCACTCGAGTTTTTCTTTGAACGTTAACGTGATTCCTGTGTGTTGCAGTGCTGCTTCGCTCAGTAAGCTCGTTCGGATATCGGAAAGCGATCTCTATGCGCCTGTTGAGTGTCCGGCTTATCGTCTCGCTGATTGTCGGCATCACATTGGTGTCCCTCGGTTTCTCCTACTATGAGGCCATGGGTGAAAGGCGCGCGCTGCGACACGACCTGGAACAGCGCGCGGAGATCCTCGGCGAAAGCGTCGCGGGCAATGTAGAGGGGTTAGCCAGCGTCGATATGAGTGAATTTACGTCAGTCGCGCGGATCAGAATCTTGCTTGCCGGCGGAAACCAGTGGTCTCTCCTGCCCTTACTCGATAGGCAGATCCGCCGTCACCAGCGTACCGCAGCTAGTCGAGTGAACGCTCGATGCTCCGCCTAATTGCCGCAGCCTCTCGCGCATCCCGTTGATCCCTACTCCCGAGCGGGCATTGGGAGATTCCATCGACATTCCCCTGCCCAGATCACTGACCTCAACGCAGACGAGATCCGGGATTTGCTTATGCGAATCGCAGCAGTCGCGCTTCCCGAATGCTGGTGCACATTCGCCAGAGCCTCTTGAACGAACCTGAAGATGGCGATCTCCCTTTCGCGGGAAAGCCGGCCGAAATCGTTCGAGATTTCGAGCGTGACATTGATATTGCTGCGCTTCGCAAAACGCTCGGCGTACCATTGAATGGCCGACGGCACACCCATTTCGTCCAACGTGGGAGGATGCAACAGATTCGATAGCTGACGAACCTCTCCGAGCAGGTTATCCACCAGCCTGGCGCTTTCAGCGATCAGCCTCGACTCGCGAGTGTTGCCGGCTTGACCCCCTTCGCCGAGCACACTTAGGTTCATCGCCAAAGTAGCCAAAACCTGAGCGGCGCTTTCATGCAACTCGTGTGCCACGCGGCGCCGCTCTTCATCGCGAATAAGCATCAACTGGCTAGTCAGCGTGCGCAAGCTGGTTTCAGCGTCCTCACGTCGCCGGCCCTCCTCTAGAAGCTGAATGTTTTTGCTTTGAAGTTCGGCCGTGCGCGCTTGCACGTGCAGTTCAAGCTCTTGCTGGAGCCGTTTGTGTTCGGCGACTTCGGTCTCCAGGGCCCTTGCCTTTTGCTGTAACTGCGCAATGCTGCGCAAACGCTCGCCTTCGCTGGCAAGACCCATGTAGCTTTCAGTCGGTATCACCGCGGAGTGTTCATCGCAGACTCTCACGAGCAGTTCTGCGTCTTCTTCCCGATGGAAACCGGCTATCGGATACGCACAGAAGAGTGAGAAAGCTTTCGTCCGAGCCAGGCGATTCCAAAGTTGTCCTAAACGGATTGCAACGTCGCTTTTGCCATCGGCCCAAAGCAGTGCGACCATTTCGCCGAATATCGCAACCCGGGGCTGCTCGCTGCCAGCGCACGCCAGAGCCTTCGCGATAACCCCTCCGACAACTTCGTTAAACCGATCTTCGTCTGGCCAGCCGTCCGACATGAATGCAGTCAGAAGCTGTGCTACATCAATATCGACCAAACGGCCTCGCTCGGCGAGCGCAGCAACATCCAATCCTTGGGCCGTTAACCATTGCAGAAGGCCGTTGCGATGCACCTCTGTGGCGACCACGATGGCGGCGTCCCCACCCCGCAGCGCATTTCCAATGTATTCGCCCAGTTCCTCGAGCAGGAATTTGTCCTGCGAATAAAACTGGACGCCGTGCTCACGGACGCCATGTTGGTGCCACGAACGTTTCTGTATTCGCTCTTTCCGAAATCTGTGGTTGGGGTTACCGCGCTTTCCATCTTCTCCTCGCCCGGTTGGTCAGACCCCGAAGTGGTCAGATGTAAAGGTCCTTCGCCACATGTAGAATGCCACACTCTTGGTTGAGAAGGGATACAGCGTTTCCAGTAGGAAGGACGATAGGGGCCCGATAAGTATGCGTGGCGCGACGGTCACGGCATGGTTGCGTCTACGCCTGGCTGTTGACTCTTGGGGGTCGTTGCGCCGGGTTCCGCCTCAACGGTAACTTCCACATCGGCCCCGGGCTTGAGGCGTACCTTTTCGCCGTTCTCGTCCGTCAGACTGTTTTCGATGCGAAGCTCTCGATAGAGGTGGTCAGCCCCTTCCACCGTGATCTGAGCCTTCTCAGGCATGCCCGGAGAAGGCTTGATGATCTTTTCGACAGTTGCCGGCAGAGTAGTACTCGGTTTGCCACTCATACATTGCTCCTCATGTCAATTATTCAGTATCCACAAGAAATTTGCCCACAGCATTTGGCAGTGCTGCAACGAGCTATGGCCTCTGGACATGCTACTGAAATTGCCGAATGTACATCCATCAAAGCGCGCACTGCCGAGGCGAGACGATGGTTAGCTGGAGTGCGGGGGTTCGATGTCGAACTCGGCACAAGGGTTGTGGCTCGTCTCACCAGAGCGTCGATCAGGACCAAAAGCCTTCGGGTCTCAACTATCAGATGGACGGAAATTACGAACAATCGCCATACTCTGTCTACCTGGATACTGCTCTTCGGTTGCGAGGCCCGTGGAGCTTCTCTCTCAGTTTAAGGAACAAACTACCCGCTGTCTGGCAAAAACTCCCCTGAACAAGGTTCCGGGTGAAATCTCATATCTCCTTGAAGGCCAATCGGTTGTCCTTTTGGCAGGCCAACTGCAAGGTTCCAAGAAATCACGAAAATACGGAAGGAACGCCAATGTCCCTAGTCTCCTGGGTACCGCGGGCCGGAAGATGGTTTCGCCTAGCACGCAATCCGAGTAGTTTTGACTGCCTGCCCTGCTCTATCTGTCACAAATTTGTGCGGCTTGAAGTCAGCAACGCGGATGAACTCGGGAAGGCCGTGCACGAGGAATGCTACGTGCTCAAGATCAGGAAGCAGACTGGCCAATTTTTCACACTCTCGTTGCCGCGTCAGTCGAACTCAATGAGTGATGCAGTTCAAATTTAGCGCCAGTTCTCTTTGCGCTCGGAGCTTTTGGAGATTCTCCGGTCCTTCATGTGCAAAGTTTGCCACCGATGTGGTTGAAGAATTCGACGTGAAAGCCTTGATGACAAACTTCTTGGGATATTACGCCAGCGCTCCGGCGTCGTTGAAATAGTTGCGGGTTGCCGATCGCTGCGACCAGGTCACGCAGGAACTCGGCTGCGCGCGCACCATCCACCACGCGATGATCGCTCGAAAGCGTCAGGGTCATCATGGGACGAATGCCAGGATGGCCGTCAACCGGCACCACTCGGTTCGCGATGGCTCCGACCGCGAGAATCGCGGCTTGTGGCGGGATGATGATCGCGGTGAAAGCATCGACCCCGTACATGCCAAGATTGCTGATGGTGAAAGTGCCGTTCGTAATATCGGCTGGGCGCAGCTTGCCGCTCCGCGCGCGATCCGCCAGGTCTCGGCGCTGCACGGCGATCTCGCCGAGTTCGATTTTGTCGGCGTTGCGAATTACTGGTGCGACGACGCCGTCATCCACTGCCATCGCAAGTCCAATGTTGATCTCGGCGTTTGTGCGGACACCTTGGCCGGTCCAGCTTGCATTCATGCGCGGGTGTTTCTGGAGAACGCGGGCAACCAGCGCCACCAGTAGATCAGTGTGCGTGAGTTTCACTCCGCGCGATGTTTCAATTTGGGCCCGAGCTTCTGCCGCGCTTCATTCAGAGCGCTTGCGTCCATTTCGCGGATGACGAAGAAATGCGGGACGGTCGTCCAGCTCTGCGTGGTGCGTTCCGCCATCAGCCGGGAGACGGGGCTGGCAGTGTCAACTGCAGCGGGTTTGGATTCCGCGGCTGAGAGAATGTCGGAAGCGAGGATTTCTCCGCCGGCGCCTGATCCGCGGACATCGGCTAGATTGACTCCGCGTTCGCCGGCGAGGCGCCGCGCTTTGGGAGAAATCTTAACGGAGTTTGGGCTTGCGTCGCGGATGAGGTTGGAGTCGGAGGTTGATTTGCCGACGACGCGGTTGAAATCGCAGAACCCGTGATAGTGGCGGCGGTAATTTTTCTTCCCGATTCGACGGCGACTTCGTCCGCCGGAGGAACTTCTCCGGGACGGACGATCCAGGCGATGGTTCGGCCTACCGGGACTTCAGTCCCAGCATGGATTTTGATGCCGGCCAGGACGCCGTCGCCGGGGGATTCGATCTCCATCACAGCTTTGTCGGTTTCGATTTCGAGCAACGGCTCGCCCTTGACCACGGGCTCGCCTTCTTTTTTCAGCCACGAGATAAGCTTCCCGGTTTCTTGCGCCATTTCTAGCGCGGGCATTACGACACTGATCGCCATAGTTGTTCGCCGTAGTTATTCGCGCAGTCTCAGTCGCCTACGCCGACTTTTTCCTGCCTCGCGCTCGCTTCGATCATCTCGCGCACGCGCTTGGTTGGCTTTGATTCGGTTTCGCGGATTGCGGGGAGCGGCCCATCGACTGTGAAATAGTGTCTGCCGGCCACCAGAAGCTCTTCGGCGGGGAAGCGGGTGATGATTTCGTGGCCGGTTTCGGTGACCACGATTTCTTCTTCGATGCGAGCGGCGCTCCATCCGTCGGTCGAGGGCCAGAAAGTTTCGAGCGCGAACACCATGCCCGGTTTGATTTCGCAGGGATGATCGAGCGAGACAAGGCGGCTGATCACGGGCTTCTCCCAGATCGCGAGGCCGATGCCGTGACCGTACTGCAGCGCGAAGCGGCTTCTTCGTTGGGGAAGCCGAACTCCTGCGCCTTCGGCCACACAGAGGCAATCTCGGCCGTCGTGCGGCCGGGGCGCACCAGTTCAATGGCCGCGTCGAGATATTCTCGGCACCGTTTATACGCGTCATTCATCGCGTGCGAGGCGTAGCCGATGGTGAAACAGCGGTAATAGCACGTGCGGTATCCCATGTAGGAGTGAAGAATGTCGTAATACACGGGATCTCCCGGACGGAGCACGCGGTCGGAGAAAACATGTGGATGCGGATTGCAGCGCTCGCCTGAGATCGCATTCACGGCCTCCACGTACTCGGAGCCGAGATCGTAGAGCACTTTGCTCACCAGCCCCACCGCCTGGTTTTCGCTCATGCCCGGCTTCATGGCGCGATAGAGTTCGTCATACGCGGCATCGACCATCATGGCGGACGTGTTCAGCAAAGTGATCTCGTCACGCGTCTTGATGAGGCGCGCTTCCGACATGAGCGCCTGGCCGTCGACGACTTTGATTCCTTCTTTCTGCAAAGCAAAGAGGACCGGCAACTCGATGATGTCGATCCCCACTGGTTCTTTGTGCAGGCCGCGCATTTCCAGCTCGATGCGAATTTTTTTGGCGACATCTTCTGCTCGCCCCATCTCCGGGTCATGGCTCCGCGCAACATGGAGATTCCGGCGCGCGAACGTTCTCCGAGCCAGGGACAATGCAGTTGGTGGTGTTTCGCCGCCGATCCGAAGTCCCACAGGATTGGTTCGTCGTTTTGCGGAAGCAGCGTGAAACGGTTCGCCTTGTCCTGCGCCCATGTGCCGATGTGGGTCGCGGTCAGGTAGCGCACATTGTTCATGTCAAAGCACAACAGCGCTCCCATCTCGGATTTCTTCAGAAGATCCTTGGCCCGCGCCAGGCGCTCGCGGCGCAGGCGGTCGAAGTCAACCCGGTTTTCCCAATCGACCGCCATCGTTCCATATGTGGGTAGAGCCATAAATTCTCCTTACTTCGCGTGAAGCCGGCGAGGCCCTTCAGCGTTGCTCAGGGCAGGCCGTCGCGCTATCGGCCGCAGAGTGCGCGGGCGGCCTCAAATACGGTCTGCTCCGTCGGTACGGTTGCATCTTCCAAAGGCGGCGAGAACGGAATTGGAACATGCATCGCGCCCATGCGTTTGACCGGAGCGTCCAGATCGTAGAATGCGCCAGTGGCGATCACCGACGCAAGTTCGGCGGTGACACCGTAGCGTTCGTAACCTTCGTCGAGAACGATCACCCGCGAGGTTTTCTTCGCCGATTCAATCAGGGTTTTTTCGTCGAGCGGCCACATGGTGCGCGGGTCGACCACTTCGGCGCTGATTCCGATCTCGTCGAGCAACGTCGCCGCGCCCAACGCCACTTGCACCATGCTGCTGGTGGCGACCAGGGTGATGTCCTCGCCCAGGCGTTTTACATCCGCTACGCCTAGCGGGACCGTGTAGTCGCCCGCGGGCACCGGGCCTTTGAGTTTGTACATCATCTTGTCTTCAAAGAACACGACTGGATTTTCGTCACGTATCGCCGCCTTGAGCAGTCCCTTGGCGTCGTATGGCGTGGACGGGAGAACCACCTTCAGGCCGGGAACGTGGCAGAACCAGGCATGCAGCGATTGCGAGTGTTGCGCCGCGGAACGGCGGGTCGCTCCCATGGTGGTGCGCATCACCATCGGCACTCTCCACTTTCCGCCCGACATGTAATGGACTTTGGCGGCCTGATTGACCATCTGGTCCATGGTCAAGGTGACGAAATCGCCAAACATGATGTCGACTACAGGACGCATTCCGGTCATGGCTGCGCCCACGGCCAGTCCAGTGAAGCCGGCTTCGGAAATCGGAGTATCGAGCACGCGCTGTTTGCCGAATTCTTCCAGTAGGCCGGAGAGGACTTTGAAGGGAGTTCCGGCCTCGGCCACGTCTTCGCCGAGAATGAAGACGGTGGGATCGCGGCGCATTTCTTCCGCCAGCGCCTCGCGAATCGCTTGGGCAAATGTCAGTTCACGATCGTCCTGTGCATGAGTATGCGTCTCAGGCATACACGTCCTCGCCGACTTCATCGACGGTTGGGTAGGGCGCTGCCACGGCGAAGTCGACTGCTTTCTTCATCTCAGCCTCAAGGTCAGACTGCACTTGAGCTAGGGCGTCCGCGTCGGCGAGCTTTTGCTCGACCAGCCACTTCCCGAGATTCGTGATCGGATCCCGTTCCGTCTTCCAGGTTTGTTCTTCCTGCTTGGAGCGGTAATATTCGCGGTTGATGTCGCCGACGTGATGTCCGTGGTAGCGATACGTATTGCAGAGCAGGAACGCAGGCCCGTCGCCGCGGCGGGCGCGACCGACCAATCGCTGCGCGACGCCATAAACCGCGCGCACGTCCTGACCATCGACGCTGGCGGCTTCCAGGCCGAATGCGGTGGCGCGCGCCAGGATATCCCCAGCGGTGGTTTCTGAATAGTGCGTATACTCGGTGTAGAGATTGTTCTCGCAAACATAAATCACAGGAAGCTTGAATAACTGGGCGAGGTTCATCTCTTCATAGAGCACGCCCTGGCCGAGCGCGCCTTCTCCGAAAAAACATACCGCCACGCGGCCGTTACCTAAAGCCCGCGCGGAGAAGGCGGCTCCCGTGGCAATGCCGGCGCTGCCGCATACGATTGCGTTCGCGCCCAGATTGCCGGTGGCCGGGTCGGCAATGTGCATGGAACCGCCTTTGCCCTTGCAGTATCCGGCTTTTTTGCCTAGCAGTTCTGCGAACATTCGATCGGGGGAAGCGCCTTTTGCCAAACAATGTCCGTGGCCGCGATGCGTGCTGGTGATGTAGTCGGTTTGCTCAAGGGCCTCGCATACGCCCACTGCGACCGCTTCTTCTCCGATATAGAGATGCGCCAGGCCGGGCATCAATGCGCGCGTGTAGAGTTCGTTGACCTGCGCTTCGAATTGGCGGATGGCGACCATCTGCCGATACAGGCGGAGTTCGAAAGCGGCGCTTTCTGAGATTTCGTCTCGGTTGGGCGGTAGTCGTCATTTCTGATTTTTGCACTCCCGACATTCGCGCCAAGACGTCGAACACGACGGCGAAGTCCTGCTTCTCCCAGCCCATGCCGCGAGCGGCGGTGAGGAATTCATTGCTGACGGCGGTGGTGGGAAGAGGGACGTTCAGCTTGCGGCCCAGCTCCATGGCGAGGAGCATATCTTTCTGCATCATGTTGACGTCGAACCAGGCTTCTTCCGGTTGCTGGAGGACGAAAGGGCCTCGGTACACGATCATGGGGGAAGCGATGGCGCTATTCACCATTACGTCGACGGCAACTTCGCGCGAAATCCCGCTTTTCTCAGCCAGTAATATTCCTTCGCAGAACGCCATCATCTGAACCGCCAACTGAAGATTCACTGCGATTTTCATCGACAGCGCTACACCGTTGTCGCCGACGTGCGTTACCTTGGGGCCGATATCGAGCAGCAAGGGTTTCAAGCGTTCGAAAGTTTCTTTGCGGCCGCCGACCATTACCGAGAGCTTGCCTTGCTGAAGAGTGATGACGCTGCCGGAGACCGGAGCGTCGATCATGTCGGCGCCTTTTTCGCGAACTTTCGCTGCGAGTGCGCGGCTTACTTCGGGGCTGACGGTGCTGATATCAATGTGGAACTTGCCGGGAGTGATGCCGGCGAGCAGTCCGTCTGGGCCGTCGGTGACAGCGGTGAGCGCGGCGGAGTTGGTCACCATGGTGAAGGTCACATCGGATGCGGCGGCCACGGCCTTGGGAGAATCGGCAAACTTCATGCCTTTGTCGATCAACCACTGGGCCTTGGAGCGGGTGCGATTGTATCCGGTAACGGTGTGGCCTTTTTCGAGCAGGCGCGCGACCATGTTGCCGCCCATCACGCCGAGACCGATGAATCCGAGTTTGGCCATGCAGCAATTCCCTTTCGTTGCGAATTACTTGTTCCGCACTCTTACGAGTTCAGCTCGGAGGGCTTATGAACCGGTTCCTGCAAGCTACTTCTTGCCCGACACAGACGAATCCTCAAGCACCTGCTTGAGATGGGCGCGCATGGCCTCACGGGCAGCCTCGGGATCGCCCTTGAGGATGGCGGCCAGAATTCGCTTGTGATGAAACTGTCCGCGCTCCGGGCCTCCGTCGACATCGAAGATGCGGCTGCGCTGCTCGCGCAAGAGGCCGACGATGGAATCGAGGAGCGAAAGAATCAGCGGATTGCCCGCAGCTTCCGCCAGGGCTAAATGGAAATCGAGATCCGCTTCAACGTAGGCATCCGGATCTTGCAGGCTGCGATCCATCACGGCGACGGCTTCGCGCATGGTGCTCACTAATTGTTCCTCAATGCGAGTGGCAGCCAGGCCGGCAATCTCGGGTTCCAAGACCGCGCGCAACTCTGCCAGATTCGCCGAGCCCTCCTGCTGGTTGATGCGGATCATGAGATCGAGCGACTGGCGAATTGCTTGGGACGTCCCATTGGTGACGAAGGTGCCGCGGCCGGAAAAGGCTTCGACCAAACCTTTTTCGCGCAAGGTCTTCACGGCTTCGCGGACTGCGGTGCGGCTGACGCCAAAGCGCTGGGCCAAATCGCGCTCGGCCGGCAGCTGGTCGCCGGGCTTGAGTTGGCCGGTCGTGATGGAGTCTTCGACCTGCTGCACAATCTGCTCGTAAAGACGAGAAGTCTTCACCGCCCGGTACATGGGTTTGGCAGGGAGAGGATCCAGCGCTTGATTTGTCATGAGGCCCCCTTCACTCGCTCGATCCATCCCTTCAGTCAATCGGTATAGTGGTATAACCACTATACCATAACAAGCAGATACCTACTGGATCCAGACCGTTTTGATGTTCATAAACTCGCGAATCCCTTGCACAGACAGTTCGCGCCCGTGTCCTGAGTACTTTACGCCACCGAAAGGCAGGCGGGGGTCGGACGCGACCATCTTATTCAGGAAAACCATGCCGGCATCGAGCTCGTTGATGAAGCGTTCGGTTTCCGCGGGATCGTTGGTCCAGGCGCTGGCGCCGAGCCCGAAGCGGCTGTCGTTGGCGATGCGGATGGCCTGGTCGATGTCCTTCACGCGGAAGATTGATGCCACCGGGCCGAAGAATTCTTCCTGGTACGCCGGTGAATCTTTGGGAATGTCGGTGAGCACGGTCGGCGCATAGAAGTTGCCGGGGCGATCCAGGGGATGGCCTCCGGTTAATACGCGCGCACCGGCCGCCACAGTTTTTTTGACGGCGTCATCGAGGGAGGTGACAGCGTCGGCGCTGGCTAGCGGACCGAGTTGCGTGCTTTCCTGAAACGGATCGCCCACGCGTAAGTCCTGCATGCGTTGGACGAACTTACGTTCGAACTCGGGGGCAATTTTTTCCGACACGATGAAGCGCTTGGCCGCGATGCACGACTGACCGTTATTTTGAACGCGGGCGTCGACGGCAGTCGCGACGGCCGCCTCGAGATCGGCGCTGGGCATCACGATGAAGGGATCGCTGCCGCCGAGTTCGAGCACGACCTTCTTGATTCGGCGGGCGGCGGATACTCCGACTTGAATTCCGGCCTGTTCGCTGCCGGTTAAGGTGGCGGCGGCGACGCGGGAGTCGTTCAGGATGGCATCGACTGGGCCGGAGCCGATCAGCAGCGTCTGGAAGACGCCTTCGGCAAAACCGGCGCGGCGAACAATGTCTTCAATCTTCAGCGCGCATTGCGGAACGTTCGAAGCGTGCTTCAGAAGGCCGACATTGCCCGCCATCAGCGCGGGCGCGACGAAACGAAACACCTGCCAGAAGGGGAAGTTCCACGGCATGATGGCGAGGATGGGGCCTATCGGCAGATAGCGGATGAAGCTGCGTTTGGCACCGGTTTCGACAACTTCGTCGGCGAGAAATCTCTCGGCGTTCTCGGCATAGTAGCGGCAACCGGTGGCGCACTTCTGCGCTTCGGCGACTGCGGCTTTCAAAGGCTTGCCCATCTCGAGCGTCATCAGGTGGGCGCACTCGTCCTTTTCTTTTTCGAGGATCTCGGCGGCACGCATCATTTTCGCCGCTCGATCTGCGAATGAAGTGCGTCGATGGTCCCGGAATGCGGAAGCCGCGAGCTGCAGCTTCTGCTCGATCTGCGCCGGGGTCAGAGATTCGAAAGTCTTCAGGACTTCGCCGGTCGCAGGGTTAGTGGTCGCGATTGCCATAAGCTGGATTCTTCCCGCTCGGTGCGGCGGCCGCAGTTGGGCAGGGCTACGCCAGCCGCCCCCTGGGGGAGGGTGCTGTCTTGTGGTCGGACCAGAATACTACTTGACTGGTGGGCCACGTCAAGGGTATATCTTCATTCCAACTCAAAATCGCAACTCAAGTTCGCGATGAAACCGACCTCGTTGTCTGCGTGTCGGACCGAGCAAAACGTTCTGTGCCCCATTGGAGGCTGCGATGCATTCCCCGTTGAATGGCACTCGAGTTTTAGGAATTGTCTGCGTGTTGCTTGCCATTTCTCTTCCCGCGTTTTCCCAAACCACAACGGGCCGCATTCTCGGGAGCGTGAGCGATCAGACCGGCGCCGCGGTAGCGGGAGCGACCGTGGTGATCACCGATGTTCAACGGGGCACTACTCGGACCGCGGTCGCCGATGCCTCCGGAAACTATGCCGTGCCGGAGTTGCAGCCTGGAGTTTATAAGGTCCGAGCGGAGGCGAAAGGTTTCAAGGTTGTGGAGCGCGTGAACATCGTCGTGGAAGTTGCGGAGGATTTGCGGGTCGACATCGCGCTGCCTGCTGGGCAAATTTCTGAGACGGTGGTGGTTTACGCCGAGGTTCCACTGGTCAACAGCACCTCCGCCACGTTGGGCGGCACCCTGAGCAATGCGGAAATCAACGATCTGCCGTTGAATGGGCGCAACTACGAGAACCTTCTTCAGTTGCGTCCTGGGGTTATGCGGTATCCGGGTGGAGGATTTTCGACGACGAGCTCGAACGGACTGCGCGCGGAAGACAATGCCTACTTTGTTGAGGGGCTATTCAACAGCGAACCGTATTCCGGCCAGGCCATTATCAACGGAGCAGGAATCGCGGGCGACTCGGCGACTATTCTGCCGATCGACTCGATTCAGGAGTTCAACATTCAGCAGAATCCGCCGGCGGAATACGGCTGGAAGCCAGGAGCAGTGGTCAACGTAGGTTTGAAGTCCGGGACCAACAGGCTGCACGGGACCGCGTTTGCTTTCGGCCGGGACGGAGTAATGGACGCGCGGAACTTTTTCAACACCACGCCGAATTCAAAGCTGACCCGAACTCTGGAGCAGTACGGCGGCAGCCCCGGCGGTCCGATCATCAAGAATAAGGCGTTTTTCTTTGGCGCCTACGAGGGCCAGAGGTATGACGTGGGCAACTCGTTCGGTGGGGTCACGAGTCCTTCTATGGCACATGCCTGCGAATGGACCTGTGCGTTCAAATCTCTGTGACTGGCGATTGCGCTGACAGCATTCCGATGCGATCAAGGATCTGAGCGGGCGGCCAGCGGGGTCGCGATAAGCCCCGCGAGCCTGCAGATTGCGGGCTGCGCTCTGCGGCCGCGTGTACAGGTAAAGGGTTCCCGACGAACGGCAGACGGATTTCCCACAACAACGCACCAGACCATCACCATCCCCAACGGATTCCACAACAATGTTCACGTCAAAAATTTCGTCGGCAAGGTGGATTACAGGCTCAACGACCGGCACAGCATCAGCGGGATGTATTTTTTCGGCAACAACACGGGAACGGTGGAAGACTTTCCCGAACTGCAACAGAAATGGCTCTCCGACATCCATACGCGCGCTCAGGTTGTGGGAGGCAGTTGGATATGGACTCCCAGCGCGCGTTGGGTGAATGAGGCGCGATTTGGTTACAACCGGCTGTACCAGCCGACGTTGCCGGGCGACCTCAACACGCCGGCCTCCACCTACGGTCTGGATACGGGCGTAAGCGGACCCTTTACTGGAGGTCTGCCTCGCATCGGTTTCGGCGGCTACTTCTTCCCTGGTCTGGGCGGCTTCAAGTGGCCGAAGTTCCAGGGACCCGACTCCATCACGCAGTTTATGGACCATATTTCCTACACCGCGGGCAAGCACCGATAAAATTTGGCGGCGAGTTCCATCGCAACAACGTTACGAACGCGGCGTATGGCAATGCGCGAGGCAGCATCACGTTTCTGGGCGGCGTGGTGACCGGCACTCTCCACGCCGCTCGAAGACTTCTTTGCGGGCGCGCCGTTCAAGTCGACGGTCGAGGTGGGAAATCCAACTCTGCACCTGCACAACTGGGCCTATGGATGTTTTTCCAGGACGACTGGCGGGCCACAAGAAATCTGACCATGAACTTCGGCGTGCGCTACGAGTTCAGCTCGGTGCCCCAGGAGGCCACAATCTGCTAGGAAATTTCGATCCGAACGTGGGGATGGTGCAGGTAGGCCATCAGATCAGCAGCCTCTATAACCCCGATCACGCGAATTTCGGTCCGCGCGCGGGCTTCGCCTGGGACATCGGCGGCAACGGACGAACCGTGTTGCGCGGCGGCGTCGGGCTGATCTACGAAACGGTGAACTGGCAGTCGTTTATCGCGTTCAACAACGCCTTCGGTCCGGGCAGCGTTCCAACCGGCGCCCCATTGACACTGCTGGCGACACGTCCGGCGGCACCATCACACCGGAAACTCACGGTAAGAACTTCCTCCGGCGTTACCTGGGATCGCAACGGGCCGCTTTACGGCAGCAGCACGATCAATTGCTCCAACAGCCCCTGTCCCATCATGACTGTGGACCGGAACCTGACAACGCCCTATGTCTGGAACTGGATTTTAAACGTGCAGCACGCCTTCACGCCGAACCTATCGCTGGAAGCCGCCTACGTGGGCAATCACGGGACGAATCTTACCGGAATTCGGGACATCAACCAGCCGCCGGTAGGGTCGGGGTGGCCTGCAGCGGATGTCGCCATCTGCAATCTGCCCGCAAACCTGGTCAACGGTCTATACAACAACACGGGAACCAACGCCAATCTGGCTTGCCAACTCGCGCCTGAAGTAGGACCCTTCACCCAATTTCCCTTCCTAAGCAACATCTTCCAGATGGGCAACGTCTACCGGTCAAACTACAACGGGTTGCAAGTCACGCTGAACGCCCGAAACTATCATGGCTTGAGTATGGTGGCGGGCTACACTTACTCGCACGCGCTCGATGATGTGGGCGCGAACTGGGATTTCGGCTACGGCTCAGGACTGCCGCAGAACGCTCACAGTCCCGGGGCCGAGTATGCGAACAGCGATTTCGATATCCGCCATCGATTAACCGTGTCGCTTACCTACGCGATTCCCGGCCGGAAGGGCTTCGGACAGATGCGGGAGGGCTGGGAGATCAACTCGATCATCACGCTGCAGAGTCCGCAGCACTGGGGGCCGATGGATGAAGGAACTGACGCAGCCGGCGTTGGACCGTTGCCCGTAAGTCCGCCCGCAAACAGCCCGATTCGCTGGAGCTTCTACGGCAAGACCTCGGATTTCAAGTCTCGGAAGGGAGCTGGGCTTCCGTACTTTGGCGGTAACGACAGTCCCAGCAACCCGAGCGGTAATGCTGCTTGCAACGCAAAGGCGCTCGCTGTGGACGGAGGCAGTCCCGGTGCGGCCACAGAATCGCTCGCATTCTTCGGCTGCTACGCAAATGGCAACTCGATCATGATTCCGCCGCCGCTGGGCCAGTTCGGAAACATGGGCCGGAACATGTTCGAGGACACCGGCTTCAGGAACCTCGATTTCTCGCTGGCCAAGAATTTCCACTTTGGAGAAACCATGCGCCTTCAGGCCCGCGCCGAGTTCTTCAACATTTTCAACCATCCGAACTTCGCCAACCCTTACGGCGGTCAGAATGGATTCGGCCTGAATGATCCTTCGGTTCGTCCGTTCGGTTGCGGTTGCGCTACGCCGGATATCGCTGCCGCCAATCCCGCGGTCGGCTCAGGTGGACCGCGCTCGGTGCAGTTGGGTCTGAAGTTCACGTTCTAGCCGTGCAGCCAGGCTTGAGGGGGCGAAAAAAGGCCGGACGCAATTTCCGTCCGGTCTTTTTTCGTAGATGGCTCGGCGATTCGCGAGCCGAAGGGAACAGGGCCAAGCTATGAAGATACAAAATCATTTTCCCTTGCCAGTTTTCTTGCTGGCGTTTCTTGCATTCATTCTGGTGCCTTTGCTCAAAGCCCCTCTAATCAAAACGAAGAGCGCCGTGAGCGGACTATCGACGAGATCAAGGCGGAAGCTATCCACCGCGCCGAGGTGGGACAGTACCCGCTCATCGGACTCGATCCCGGCGACATCAAGGAAGCCTTCAACTCCATCCACACCCGCGATAAAGACGAGTGGGCCGCGGCTTTTATGGGAGTGGCCGACCGTTACATGAACGAAGCGAAGTCGCTGGAGAAGACCGACCCCACGAAAGCGAACGCCGACTACATCCGCGCGTGGCGGCTTTATTCCTTTGGACGCTGGCCGATTCCCGCATCTCCCGGCAAACAGCGCTCCTACGAAAAGGCCATCGAAGCGTTCCTGGCACATGCCCGGTTTTGGGATCCGCCGCTCGAAATCGTGAGAATTCCTTTCGAAGGAAAAGAAATCATCGGCTATCTGCGCCTGCCGAAGAACGCGAATGGACCGGTGCCGCTCGTGCTGGCGGTCAATGGTCTGGACAGCCGCAAGGAAGACCTGACGGAGAGCTTCAGTGCGATCCTGCCATTCGGCATCGGCTTTCTGGCGGTGGATGGCCCGGGTACCGGGCAGAACCCCATTAAAGTCAGCGAAAATGCCGAGCGCATGCTCTCGCGCGTGCTCGACTACATCGCAACCCGGCCAGAGATCGACAAGAACCGGCTCGCCATGCACGGCGTAAGCTGGGGCGCGTATTGGGCCACGAAGATGGCCATCGTGGAGCACGCCCGCTTACGGGGAGCCAGCGCCCAGTCGCCGCCTACCGACAAATTCTTTCAAAAGGATTTTCTGATGAATTCCTTGATCGGCAACCGCGAATATCTTTTCGATCAGGT
This sequence comes from uncultured Acidobacteriaceae bacterium, assembly GCA_963850165.1. Taxonomy (GTDB): domain Bacteria; phylum Acidobacteriota; class Terriglobia; order Terriglobales; family Acidobacteriaceae; genus Sulfotelmatobacter. The sequence continues at coordinate 57,412 of CAWKKK010000007.1, forward strand.
CCCGGCGCTGATGGCGATTTTCGACAACGTGAAGAGCGTCGATGAAATGGCGGAAGTGTTGCCCAAGATGTCGCTCGTAAAACAAGGACTGCTCGGCAAGCCGATGTCGCCCATGCTCATTCTTGCCGGCGTGCAAGATACTCAGGTTCCGATCTCCGACATCTATTTGCTGCTTGACAAAGGCGACGTGCCGAAGACCGCATGGATCAATCCCCAGGGCGGCCATCTGGGGCGGCAAGTTGGAGTGTGGCCCGATCCGCGTATTTTCAAAGAGGTGATCATTCCGTGGCTGGTGCGCGCGCTTCAACCCGAGCCTGCGAAACCAACGACCACGAACTGATCACAAGAATCTCAGGACAGACAACAACATGAAGCCCCTTACATCTACGCAGACCGTGAACCCCGCACCGGCATCCCGCAAATTGCCCTTCTATAGGGAACTCTGGGTGCAGGTGCTTGTGGCCATTGCCCTGGCAACAATTCTCGGCTACGTGAACCCGGCCCGTGCGATTGCCATGAAGCCGTTGGGGGATGCGTTCATCCGCGTGATCTCGATGATCATCACGCTGATCATCTTCTGCACAGTGGTCACCGGAATCGCCGGCATGGAGAACCTGAAGAAAGTCGGTCGTGTGTGCGGCATGGCTCTCCTCTACTTCGAGGTCGTTTCCACCATTGCCCTCCTGATTGGACTAGTGGTGGGCAACGTTGTGCGCCCGGGCAGCGGCTTCAACGTAAACGTGGCGACCTTGGACGCCAAGGCCATCGCCGATTATGCAGGTCAGGCAAAAGCGCAAAGCGTCACTGATTTTCTGATGCACATCATCCCCACGACGGTTTTGGATGCTTTCGCTAAAGGAGATATTCTCGAAGTGGTTTTTGTCTCCCTGCTGTTCGGCTTTGCGCTGTCGGCCGCCGGAGAGCGCGCCAGACCCCTGGTTGATGTCATCGACTCCCTCACCCGTGTCGTGTTCAATGTGGCGAAAATTTTGATGAAATTTGCTCCCATTGGCGCTTTCGGCGCTATGGCCTACACTGTGGGAAAGTTCGGCCTGGCTTCGCTCGGCCCGCTCGCTCGGCCCGCTCGCTCGGCTGATCGGAACTTTCTGGCTTACTTTGGTGCTCTTTGTCGTAATCGTGCTGGGAGCCATCGCCTGGGCCGCCAGCTTTAACATCTTCCGCTTTCTCGCGTACATCAAGGAAGAGATCCTGCTGGTGTTGGCTGTGAGTTCGTCCGAGATCGCAATCCCGAATCTGATGGCCAAGCTTGAGAGACTCGGTTGCTCCAAATCCCTCGTCGGGCTGGTGGTCCCAACCGGTTTTACCTTCAACACCGATGGTACAAGCCTATATATGACCATGGCCGCTCTATTCGTGGCACAGGCGACCAATACTCATCTGACTCTGACCCAGCAACTCACCATTTTCGCGGTAGCGGTTCTCACCTCAAAGGGAGCCAGCGGAGTACAGGGTGCAGCTTTCATCGCGCTCGTGGCTACGCTCTCCGTGATCCCAACCATTCCGCTTGCAGGCATGGCGTTAATTCTCGGAATTGACCGCTTCATGAGCATGTTCAGAGCCACGGTCAACATGATTGGGAACGGGGTAGCTACGGTGGTCCTGGCGCGCTGGGAGGGAGAATTGAAGAGCGAAGCACTGAAGCAAAAGTTAGCCAGACCGGCTTAGAGCCTATCGTTTCGTTCTAGCCTTTTTTCGCAATCACCAGCGGGGCTATCGCCGCCACTTCTCAACCGTACCGACTCTGGCTACTCGCATCCTTGAGATCCAGCTATGCCGGTCCTTTGATTTCCGTATAACATATCTGTGCCGATTCCATGAGCTCGCTGCCAACACGAACGGTGGACCATGAGGCAACGCCGGCGCAGGAGGATTTCTCCCGCTTTCATGTCCGGGATGGCGAACTGGCGAAGCTTTACTTGACGGAAACCTCGCACCCTGCGGGTTTCAGGATCCCGCGACACTCGCATGAAATGGCATCCTTTTATCTGCTGCTTGCGGGGAGTCTTATGGAGCAGTTTGGCCGCGAAAATGTTGAAAGAAAAGCGGACGAACTGATCTTTACACCAGCCGACCAGCCACACTCCAATGTTTTCCTGGGGCGTGGTGGACCTTGTCTCATCATCGAGTTGCAGCCCTCGGTGGTTTCGCGCGCGCTCGAATGCGGGTTGCTTCCCGCCACCTTGAAGTCGTTTCGAGGGAGGCCTGCCTGGTTGGCCTGGAGGTTATACAGGGAATTTCGGTTCGGCGATGCAGTCTCGCCTTTGGTGGCTGAGGGGCTAGCTCTCGAAATACTCGGCGAGATTTGCCGCTACCGGCCCGCGCCGCACAGCTGGCCACTGCCAAAGATCAATCAGGCGCGCGAACTTCTGGACGCCGTGTTTTCACAATCTGTCTCGCTCAGTGATGTTGCGAGAGCGGTCGACCTTCATCCTGTCTATCTGGCCCGAATGTTCCGCCAAACCTACCACTGCAGCGTCGGAGAGTACCTGCGCCGCCGTAGAGTTGATTTCGTCTGTTCTCAACTTTCATCTTTGGACAAGCCGCTCGCCGAGATCGCTTCGGAAGCGGGCTTTTGTGACCAGGCACATTTCACCAGAACCTTCCGTCGGCTCACCGGGCTTACTCCTGGCCGGTATCGAACGACCCATCAGAGCTAGTTCGCGACGTTCAATGCAGGGTCGACACGCACAAGACGCCGCTATCAGTATGTGCTAGCCTCGGCAAAATTACGAGTTTGATAATGACAACGACAGCTCGGTGGATGCTCGCAGTAACTCTGGTGCTGTGCACGGCACCTTGGCTGGCCGCGGACGGCGACTTTGGTACGATCGGCATCCGATTTGAGCAGCTCTACGACGACGCGCAGGCCAATAAGCGCGGGCCGTTGGTTGCTTTGGATGTGGTCGAAGGACTTCCTGGCGCTAAAGCCGGCGTGCACAGAGGCGACATTGTCTTTGCGATTGACGGCGCGCCTGTGATGGGGCGGGATTTGGAGACGATTAATCGTAAGGCCATTCGAGGGCCGATAGGGAGCACCGTTCGTCTTTCGTTTGTTCAGCTGGATGGCAGCCAGTCCGAGTTGACGCTTACGCGCGCGCCTTATCCCCCATACTTGAACCCAGTTTCTGACCGATTCGCTTACACCATTCCGGGAAGTTGGCGAATGGATCCAAGGTACGACTTCCCACTCCCTTGGGCCGCCTCGATCGCCTACCACGGCACGGAAGATGTAGCTTTTTCGCCCGACTTCGACTTTACCGACTCACCCGAGTATCACTCTTATGCGTTTTTCTGGTGGTTAGACGCGATGCCCACACTCAACGCGAAACAGCTTGACTCCGACATGGTCGTCTACTTTCGAGGTCTGGCGGAACAACGCGGGCAGAGAAATGGCTTCAAACCAGATCCTGCCAAGATTACGGCAAGTTACAGTCCTGATCCTGCGGGCTCGCAGAACCTCGGCGGGGCCCCAGCCAGCAGCTTCAAGGGGGTCGTCAGTATCTACGATCTTCACGGCAACATTATCAACCTGAATTCAGAAGTTGTAACCGGCGTGTGCCCAGATTCGAATCACACATCCGCATTTTTTGGAATGTCAATGCAACCGCGCCAGGAGGCAATCTGGCAGAGCATTAATGCGGTGCGCGACAGCTTCCGCTGCAGCCGATAGAGGTGTTGCGGAAAGCTTCCCTCGGCAAACTCCAGCGCGGGCCAAAATACAGGATTCCCTGTATTCGGACCCGAATGTTCCCATGCTAGCTTCTTAAATGATTCACTAATCAGTTTCGTTTCGGCCTGGTGCTAGTAGACCCCGCGGCAGGAACGGGCAAGAGTAAAATTAGAGCCAGCCGGAGACCTGTATCGACTTGCGTGTACGAGGCTGCCTCAGAGAGCCCAAAACATTATGGCGGTCCGTATTCTGCTGGTAGATGATCATCCGATCGTGAGGCAAGGGCTGCGGACTTTATTGGAGGGCCGGTCGGGCTGGGAAGTAGTCGGGGAAGCATCGGATGGGGTCGAGGCTTTGGAGAAGATCGACAGCTTGCAACCCGACGTAGTCGTGCTCGATGTCACTATGCCTCGAATGAATGGCTTGGAAGCCTGCCGTTTGATTCAGCGAAAACGTGAGGCGTCAAGTCTTGAGGTTCTATTCGTAACGCAGCACGACTCGCCGCAAATGATGCGCGAGGCGCTGGATGCGGGTGCCAGAGGTTATGTTGTGAAGTCGAATGCAGCTCGTGATCTTTTGGAAGCCGTGGAAGCCGTGAGCCAGCATCGGGTTTTTACAGCGCTGGCGCGAGGTCCACAGGCTTCGTGTTAGATGAGAGCACTAGCAGTCCAATCCAGGCCCTACCCAGGAGGATATCTGCCATGAAACTCCGTATCTTGCTAGCCGACGATCACGAAATCGTACGTCGAGGGCTATGTGCGCTCCTGCAGAAACATGAGGGCTGGGAGGTATGCGGCGAGGCTTCCGATGGACGCGAAGCCATTGAAATGGCTAAGCAGTTGAAGCCCGATGTCGTCATCGTGGATATTGGCATGCCAAACCTCAACGGCCTGGATACGACACGCCAACTGCTACAGCACGACCCCCGCTTCAAAGTCATAGTCTTGACGATTACTGATTCCGATCAAGTCATCCGCGAAGCGCTCGATGCCGGTGCACGTGGTTTTGTGCTCAAGTCTGACGCCGCGCGTGACTTGGTGTCCGCGGTCGAAGCCTTGCAGAGCAAGCGAATGTTCTTCACGCCAAGAGTGAACGATCTTGTCCTGGCAGGCTTTTTGGACAAGGGGCACGTCATATCCAGGAATGAACCGCCTAGTTTGCCGACGCTGACTGCCAGGGAACGCGAAGTCACTCAGCTTCTCGCTGAGGGAAAGAGTTCCAAGGAGGTGGCCTCCCTTCTGAACTTGAGCACCAAGACCGTGGAAACTCATCGCAGCAACATCATGCGGAAACTCAGCCTGCACTCAATCCGCGATCTGGTTGTGTATGCCATCAAGAACAACATCATCCAGATCCAGATGCCGCCGCAGGTGCAACATCCGACCGAAACCACGATAGCCTGAGCACTCGATCCTCGCATCGCTTCAGCGGGCAGATTCGGGTGGAATAGTTACCCCCGGTGCATAGAAATTCCACCGTGCGCGCTCTTCGATGTTCTCTGTGCGGGGCGCGGAAACTGCGACAGGTTGAACGAGCCGTCTACAGCAAAGACCTGAGCTACAGACATCGCGCACCGCGGAACAGGAAAAACTTACATCAGATCTAGTTCCTCGATCTCGACTAAGCCATTGCAACTCAGGGAATTGCAGATTTGGTAATTCCCGTGCTCATAAACAGAGTCGTTCACTTAGGTAACGCGCGGGCCAGGGGGTCAGTTTGCGCTGGTTTCAACCTGTGTCGGGTGTGAGCGCGTCTATTCACAGACGGTATCCCGGAGAAAAGCTCGCACCGAGATCTCGGTGCTGGGAGGTGAAGTGTGAGCGTGCTTCGAATCCTTATCGCGGATGACCATGAGGTGGCAAGAAAGGGCATTCGCGTCCTGCTGGAAAACCAAGTGGGATGGGAGGTTTGTGGCGAGGCAAGAGACGGCCGCGAAGCTGTCGAATATGCCAGCAGTTTAAAACCAGATGTGCTCCTGCTGGATGTCGGAATGCCAAACCTGAATGGACTGGACGCGGCGCGACAGATTCTCGCGATGACACCTGAAGCCCGGATTCTGATCCTGACCGTACACGATTCCGAGCAGGTAGTGCGGGAAGTGTTGGCAGCTGGAGCGCGCGGCTTCCTGCTGAAGTCCGACGCCGGAAGGGATCTGGTGGCGGCTGTAGAAGCGCTGCAACATCGCCGAACGTATTTCACTCCGAAAGTGGAGCAGATGATGCTCGATGGCTATTTGCGTCCGCACGAGCACGACACTTCGGAAAAGTGTCTGCTGACGCCTCGTGAAAGAGAAGTGATTCAGCTCGTGGCCGAAGGGAAGACCACCAAGGAAGTTGCCGCAGCCCTTAGTCTCTCCGTCAAGACCGCCGAGACGCACCGTACGAACCTAATGCGTAAACTCGACCTGCATTCGATCGCGGACCTCACGCTCTATGCCGTGCGGAATGGAATCGTTCAAGTCTACTGAGGATGAACCCTTCCCTTTTGCCGTCCGGAGCCTTCGCTTGTAAAGCGACGGCGGGCGTCCAGTAGGGACTTTACCGGATACCTCCCTCTATCATGCCCGCGTACACTCCATTGCAAGTCGCTGTTGGTGGAATACACAGAAAGGAGCCCCAAATGCTCTGGACTATAGCGGCGTTGCTTTTGATCCTTTGGCTGTTGGGTATGGTCAGCTCGTACACGCTGGGTGGGTTTATTCACATTCTCCTGGTTCTGGCAGTCGTTGCTGTCTTGATTCGCCTAATCCAGGGACGAAGTCCGGCACTGTGAGTTCAACGCCCCTAGCGGACAGTTTCGCCTTTAGAAATGCCAACACAAATTATTGCGGAGGGATAGTCATGAACAAAGATCAGGTGAAAGGTAAGGTCAAGGATGTTGCCGGTCGCATCGAACGTCAGGCGGGAGAGTGGACTGGAGACCCGGAGAAACAGGTCCACGGCGCGTTGAAACAGGCCGAGGGGAAGGTGCAGAACGCCTGGGGCAACGCGAAAGATGCCGGAAAGAAGGAGGCGGACAAGGCGACGAACAACAGCGATAAGGCCGATGATTCCGCTGACATGGAAACCGCCGAGCTAGAAATTCTCTCGCATCGCAAAGCAAGCTAGTCATTCACTCTTCATGGTTCACTCTCGGGGACGCTGTCTGTTCAGCAGTGATCCCCGTACCCTTCGTTCCCAGGCGGCATTCGCCTAGACCTTCCACAGCAGAGCCAGAGCTTGCGCCGCGTCAGCCAGCGCACGCTTCTCGATGCCTGCTGGGGAAATTTCCAAGATCCCTCCGCGCTGAAAAATGGGAGTTCGGTACTTCGGCTTCTTTTTTGCCGCGAGATCAGCCTGATGAATCTTGCACACAGCCGTCTCGAACACACGTCGCAGATCTTCGGCAGCGAGTGGGCGACGAATTTCGATGTGAGGACCTGGGTTCTTGTATGCCATGGGGAGAGTGCTTACCTTCCTGAACTCTCCGCACAGTAAAATGAGCCCGCCAGTTCGACAATACTGTGTAGCCCCGGTTACGAGGCGATCGTTCCCCTATTTGTCTGCGATTGTGAAGTGTACGGTTTAAAGAGTGTGCCATTTCTCTGCGAAACGCTCCGTACACACGTTCTCGGACCCTGCCGCGAACCAATCAAGAGAGCAGGGCGAGGCTCATGCTCCTTAGGCCGATTGGCTGGCCTCGCCTTCCTCCCAACAGAAAATGAAGTCCCGGCCATAGGCCGGGACTTCACCAAGGCATCATTGAATCATTGCAGCGAACCAATAGCTACGAAGCGCGACGCTGACGGTCGCGATTCTGGTCGTCTTCCTCGCCTTCAGTCTGCCCTTGGCCACTTTTCTTTGGCTGGTATTGGCCGGGTTGACCGCTCTGCTGTCCAGACTGACCACCTTGCTGGCCCTGACCGAATTGGTTGCCCTGCTGGCCCTTTTTCTCCATATCGTCCGCCATGAAACTTCCTCCTGAAGAAGGCGCGGATGTCTCCCTCGCCTTCGAAATTTATCGCCGTTCATAACTTAGTTGCTGCGAGAGATTGCAAAGGTTGGGAGGGATTCCGGCGACATTGATTGGATACCACGGAGTTCACGCCGCGATTGTTCGCGCGATTAGACCGAGCGGCAGGAACTTTACCTTTCGTGCGGAGCAAAGACTCCGCCTCCTGCGAACACCGTAGAGACGAGCGATCGGGGAAGTTTTTCGACCATATACGAGATCTACAGTATGGGCATGAACGCTTTGTTGCGTTAGTCTGAAGCTCTACTGACAGACGCCCCCATCGAGCAGGTGCTAGTTCACTGGGGACCGGCACCTGCCCTCTTCTCAATCGAAGGTACTACGAGACCTAGAATCGCGAAATACAGATTGAAGGAGATTCGGCTGCCCCTGTTTTGCGATTATTGTTCCCATGAGCAGAACCAACTCGAAGGGAGGCACCATGCTTTAATTGGGCACTGATGTTCCTGGTCGTAGCATTGATCGCCGGAGTCCTGGGTTTTGCCGGCGTAGCCGTTGCAGCGGCAGGTGTAGCGAAGCTGCTGTTCCTCATTTTTCTAGTGCTGTTCGTGATTTCTCCGGCTGCTCATCTCACGCGGCGAGGCAGCGGAGTCTAAGCCGACCCGTTTTCTAGCCGAGCCGCGCATTTGTCCTGTTTTCCCCAACAAAATCTGCCGAACGCCGGTTACTGAACTGTCTCGGTGAAGACCACTTCCGGATGCCCCAATTCGTACTGGCCCTGAGCGGTCACATGCACTGGACCGGGCGATGACGGCAGAGTAAGCGCGACAGCGGCGTTGCCGTTTGCATCGGTCGTCACGATGGAGCTGGAGAGCGTGCCGCCGTCGGTGGTGAAGTAGATGGTGGCGCCTTGATTCGAGCCGCCGGACGACCCAGCGTTCAAGTTCACCGACAAGGCAATCTGCGTTCCCGCCCCGCCAGTCTGACCGTCGCCTGTCTTAGCGAGGGTGGCGGGAGGATTACCGACGAGAATCCAACCGTCCTTAGTCTGGGTTACTCCGCTGCTGTCGTTGCCGTGACGCTGAAGTGATAGAAACCCGCAGTGCTTCCAGCGGTGATCGTCACTGTTCCGGTCTGACTGGGCGTGACGCTCGATTGCGTCAAAGCCACGCTGATGCCGGAATCGGACTGTTCCGAAGCCAGCGTCACATTCGTCGATCCGCTGGTGATCTTCGGCTGCAGAGTGACGGTGCCGTTCGCGGGAACCGTGATGACGTCCGGGTTGAGGTCCCACTCGGAGGCCGGAGTCTGCGCCATGCTGCCACTAATTACGAAAAGCGTCGCCGAGTACGGCGCGAAGCTAACCACCGACGACCAGGCATGCGAGGAAGAGGCAGTAATGGCCGTGGGCGCGCTCGTGGCCAGCGTGTAAGTCACGACGTTGCTGGGCGTGAATCCGTTCAATGCGAACTGCGTGGTAACGGTATTCTGCGGATCTTTGTTGAGCACCAGCAAGGTCAGGGTTGTGCCTGCCGAATTGAGCGCCGCGTAGCTGCTGAACAGGTCTGGATCGCCATCGTTCGTATCGGAAACCGACGTGGTTCCGAAGCCGTGATGCGCGCCGTCATAGTTCGTGAATAGTTTCAACGTGAGGTAATTCGGATTCGCCGGATTGGGCGCTGTCCATCTCGACGCGAGGTAGACGCGCTCGCGCCCCAGGATGCCGTAGGCGTCGGCATCGCCCAGGGCGGTCGAGAAATCAGCGGCGCTGACGATTTCCGCGCTCCACTCCGTGATGCTCAGGGGCGTGCCCGGATAGATGGTATTCACCAGCGCTCGCATGCGCGGAATGCGGAATGGAATGGTCCGGTTCGGTTGAATTTGCGTGGCCCAGGGCTGGTTGATCGAACTCGACTCGCTGACATAAGTCGGGTCCCAGTAGTCGCGATAGATGCGCACCGCCAGCGCCTGCTTCTGCGCGGTGGTGAAGCCTGATGTATTGGGGGTATCGGGATAGGCGTGAATGTCGAACACATCCAGCGAGCGCGTGCCCGCGATCTGATCCTGCCAATAAACTTCATTCAACCACCAGGGGAGAAAGTCTACTCCGCCGTGGGCGGCCTTGTCGTTATTGTTGGCGCCGTTCCAATAGAACCACCAGCAGCAACTCACCGGCCCCAGACGAATCGCAGCCGGATCCCAGGTTTTCAGTCCGCGCGCCTCCGTGAGATAGGTATCGCGCAGTTCGTTGTAAGCGGACGGATTGGGATGAATATCGAAGTGAGTGCTGCCCCAGATGTCGATCTCGTTATCCATATCGTAGAAATGGGGCGCGTTGCCGAATGCCGTGGCCAGCGCCGCGGCCCATTGGTTGCGATAGACGCTGCCCGCGGGATCGCTGCTCCCCGGCTGATCGAGCAAGGGCACATATGCATCGTTGGGATCGGCGGTGAGTTCGGTGGCGCAATCCGTTTTCAAGCCATCGCCGGCGTCTGAGTTGTACGGGTCCACGCTGCACTGCGCGCCATATTTGGCGACCGAGAAGCTCCAGTGCCCGTTGTTATTTTCAGCGCTTTGCGCCACCCACGGCAGCATCACCATCGTCATCAGGGGATTGGCGCCTGCGGTTTTCACATCCTGGATAAACTTCGCCGAGTCGCTATCCCCGATTTCGGTGTAGTTGAAGTCCTCGAAATACCAGTCGTTGTCGGCGTTATCGGTCTGCAGTTGCCAGTTGTAGGTTGAAGTCGCGTTGCCGCCCCAGCGCACCACGCTCAGACCGCTGTCGGTGATAGTCGATGCGTTCTGAGGATAGGCGCCACCGTAGACGTACGGACTAATGGGATGTCGATCGGTGAGAACATCCACCGTAACGTGCACCGAGGCCGACGAGGATACGGGCGTGGCGGAGACCTGGCTCGAGTTGGCACTTTCCCCGGCTGAATTCACCGCCGAAACAACGTAATAGTAAGTCGTGCCATCGCTTAATCCGGTGTCCGTGTCGCTGGTGCCGTTGGGGGCGGCCACCTGCGTGTAGGCGCCGCCCGAGGTAGTTCCGCGCTTCACGTGATAACCGGTGGCGCCCGGACTGGCATTCCAGTGCAAAATCACCTGCTGGTCACCGGCGGTCGCGGTCAGGCCCGTTGGAACAGAGGGAACGGTCACGGCCGATACAGGCGTGGCCGATACTTCGTTGGAATTCGCGCTCTGCCCAGCCGAATTGACTGCTGAAACCACGTAGTAATAGGTAGTGCCGTCGGTCAGCCCGGTATCGGTGTAGTTCGTAGCACTGGGTGCGCTGATCTGCGCGTATGGTCCACCATGCGTAGTCGAGCGCTTGACGTTGTAGCTGGTAGCGCCACTGCTGGCATTCCAGGAGAGGCTAATCTGCGTGTCGCCGGCGGTGGCCGTTAGTCCCGCTGGGACCGATGGAGCAGTGCCTTGCGAACCGCCTCCCCCGCCGGGGGAGTTGCTGACCCCGTTGCATGCCAGAGCAAACCCCAGGGCCAGCACCGCCAGAGATGCGAATGCCCACTGGAACCAAGGCAACTTGTGCCGCATTTCCATAACGCGAATGCTACCGCGAGTGGGCAGCTATCTCGAGGAGCCAAAGGTATCGCCGGCAAGCTCGTCCGGTTCGCAGAAAGATGTGTGCAGAAGGACAAGGCGATTGACGTTCAGGCGGGCACGACCCTTAGGCTCATTTCGACCGCCTGCGGCCAATTGGTGAGCAGACCGATAAAGCCAGCCAATGGGAAGGTATCAGCCAACAGGAGATCTGATTCCGATCAGTTTCGAGGAGCAGCCGATCCGTCAGGCTAGTGGCTGGTGTCACCGCTGTCATTATTGACCATGAGGCTTGAGACGTTCACCGGCTCGAAGTCCGATAGAGTGAGACTTGTAAGGCACGAAAGATCGTTATCGTTCCAGCGAGCGTCGGGCGTGCCGATCAGCCCCCCGCTGTCTCCGTTGTCGGCCAGGATGATGCCATAGTTTCGGAAAGCCGTGATGATAATGGCCGCTTGGGGACTGGTGGAGGCACAAGAGGGAGTCGCGACTGACGCTTTCAGTCGATAGATCTCGCCCGCGGCTCCGGACATGGTGCAGCTTGCGGGGGGAGAAGATTGCGATATTAGCGATTCCACGGGTATGGAACTCCCTCCCGTCTCCGTGCAACTTCCCACGCCCGCTGTCTCCGTAGCAGGCCAGACCCAGTAGTTCAACATATGGTTAAGCGTGAATCGGATGGGATGTTGAATGGTACCGCTCGGCGCGCTGGGGGTACCGGCGCCGATTACTTCGTCGGCATTGGCCAGCAGCGGCGCCACCGGAAGTCCTGCGGCATCGGATGTTCCGTTGCCTTGCGGTGTCAGGTTATTCGTGGTCACGTCGGGCCAAAGCGCGTTCGAGGAATCGGTCCAGGGACCGCCTTCGTAGATTCCCTGCCACATTTCATAAAGGGCAGGGTCGTTTCCACCGCCTGCCTCCAGGTAGACCAGAACGTGTCGATCTCCGTTCGAGTTGCTGGTGCCTTCCACCGGCGCATACGCTGGAATTGGGCCCGACGTAAAGTAGGATTGATACAAGGTGGTCGTAACTGATACTTCCGCCTGGTTGTAAGGGACTTCAATGGCTGGTATTCCATTCGGAAACGTAGCATACGAATTGTTCCCGAAGAATGGCTTAACTGTCGCTGACAAATAGCCACTGTACATAGGCGCTGCGGGAGAAGTATCCACGGGCAAGCTGGTCGTGGCTGCGTCCACTCGATGATGAAAGATAGAAGTTGACGGAAAGATGTTTGCCAGGAACGCGTTGTTGCCATTGAGCGAGATGTTGATGCTCTGAGTCGCCTGCGCACTTGCCGAGTCTGTAACTATAAATTCGGGCGTGTAGGTACCCTGACCGCCGATCAGCGAGCTGCTGATGTTCCCCGTGGTTTCATTCAGAGACATTCCTTCAGGTAGCGGAGAAAAGTTGGAATTCGTGTTCACAGAAAAGGTGTAAGGCGGAGAGCCGCCGCTGGCGATGATTGTGCAGCCTGCATATTTCGCGCCTTGCGTTCCGCCTGGGCACGAAGTGGTTACGATCGCCAATGAGCCCGCCGGACGCTGTTACTGTGACCTTTGCCGTTGATGTGGTCGAGCCAGCGGCATTGGTGGCAGTCAGCGTGTAGGTAGTTGTCGCGGATGGACTCACGCTCGTCGACCCACTCGCGGATGTGGAAGTGAATGTTCCCGGGGTGATCGCAAGACTGGTCGCCCCGCTCGTCGCCCAAGCTCAACGTGCTGCTGGAGCCTGAAGTAATACCTGTGGGGCTGGCCGTGAAAGAGCTGATCACTGGTTTGCTTGCAGTGTTTACAGTAACGGTTAGCGTGGACGTGGTCGAGCCAGCGGCGTTGGTTGCCGTCAGAGTGTAGGTGGTCGTCGCCGTTGGGCTCATGCTCGTTGAGCCGCTTGCCGATGTGGACGTGAATGTCCCCGGCGTAATGGCAATGCTCGTCGCTCCTGTTGCCGCCCAACTCAGTGTGCTGCTTGTACCGGAGCTTATGCTTGTCGGATTCGCCGTAAAAGAAGTGATCGTCGGCACGGAGCCTTTTCCAGAGGGCGCGCTCGGCGAAGTCACAGCCGCAACCCGCCAGCCCAGCACAGGCAAATAGGACGAGGGCCAGCCAGCAAAAATCCAGTCCTGGCACGTTCAGTCCCAGAGAGCTGCGCTTATTTCCGCGAAACGAAGTAGTTGAGTCCATGCTTAATTCCATGCAGACTCAGTCTATTGCGCACACAGTGGTGGCAGTAGCTCTCCGAGGTCCTAGTCCCTTGGACCACCCGCGATGGGTTCGTTAGTCGGGTTATCCGTGTAATTCGACGTAGTACTGCCGAGATGGTTCAGTACGGGTGAGCGATCCGCGCTACACAGGTCAGAAGCCGTCCTGCCTAGGCTGTCTTCGCCAGCTTGAACTCCTCCGGTCCCCTCAGGGCGTAATGCTGCTCGGGAACGGGGAACCCGGCATGGGCAAAGGTATCGCGGATCAGCCGGTTCGTGTCGAAATACACTTGCCAGTAGTGCTGGTTGTTGCAGTAGGGGCGAACCGCGAGGACCGGCCCCGAAAGGTTGAACGTCAGAATCTCGACATCCGGAGCAGGCGCTGCTATCACGTTCGGCACCTGCGCCAGCACCGGTTTCAGGAGCGCAATCGCCGCCTGCGGGTCCACACCGTGCGCCAACTGTGCCGTCAGTTCGACACGCCGGTAGGGGTTCGCCGAGAAATTCTGTATCGTGTCAGCGAAAATCTTGCCGTTACCGATAATGGTCTTCACGTTGTCGGGCGTATTGAGGGTTGTAGCGAACAGGCCGATTTCCTCGACCGTGCCGGTGATTCCAGCGACAGTAACAAAATCCCCCACCTTAAACGGCTGCAGGATCACCAAAAACACTCCGCCGGCAAAGTTCGACAGTAATCCCGACCATGCCATGCCTATGGCGACGCCCGCCGCTGCAATCAATGCCGCAAAACTGGTGGTCTCGACACCAAAGAATCCGAGAATCCCGATGACCAGCACGATATTCAGCAGCGCCGCCACTGCCGAGTGGATATAGCGGATCAGAGTCGGATCAATCTTCTGCTTCCTCAGAGCACTCCCGATCATTCGAAGCGCAATGCCGATCAGCCATCGGCCAATAATCCAGATGGCGATCGCACCCAGGAGTCTCAAACCGACAGTTGTCAATACCGCGGTTGCGGTTTGCATCATGGCACTTAGATTGAGGTTCATACATTGCTCCTTGGACGGCCGTTCCTGGCCCGGGAACACATCTTACCTGCGGATTCGCCGTTTGGCTATGCTCGACTTTGGGATGCGGTCAGATCCCAAGTCGGTGTTCTCTTGCGCAATTATCGATGGGCAAGGTCAAAAGTAACGGCTGCCGCCGAGGAACCGATGTTCACCATGGAGGCAACGCGCTCCATCTTATGATGTCCGGTCTTATGGAAGAAGTAGCTGAGCGCGACTACGCCCGCGGTCTCGCCGGCGAAGTTCACTGCAAGCCCCGCCGTACTCCCGCTGAACACGCGGGTTACAGGGTTCAGCTCCCTGCCGCCACCGCGCAGGTTGTCCCGGGTTACGATGAAGTCGGCAGCGTTGAAGGCGGCGCTTGCCGCAAACAGAATGCTATTCTCACGATCCCAGAAGCGATGGTGGGCACTCAGGCAGCGATGCGGGTTGGATCGGCGTCACCGGCGAACTCGGCGTCATCCCTGCGGGTTGTATCGCGGGGGATTCAAGCAGCGCGACCGACAATTCCTGTGACAGCGCCGGCCGGCACAAACCAAGAACGCCGAGCAGGATTGCTGTCCTGGGTTGCAGGATTAACCTAAACCAGTTTTTCCGCACGTTAGTGAATGCCAGCATGGGCCACCTAAACTGGTACTAACGCAAGCGGGGGACCAGAGAAGAATGGCCCCTATGTGCAAATAACTCGTTTAGCATGATTACTTTACATGTTGCTGAAGGTTACTGAGGTTACTCTCCAAGTGGCAAGTGATTGCATACCCTGAGTTGGAATCATCCACTGTTTCGAGATGGCCGACGGTGCCGGACTAGCCGGGCTAATATTGCCAATTAACCGTCACATACCCCGTGCCGCTGCTGGGTACGGTGTACTGGTGGTTCGCTCCGTTCTCCCAGGTCACGTTGCCGTTGGCGGCGATCTTGATGAACTTGAACTGTACCTGCGTGCCAGCAGGCAACGACGCATTGAGAAACCAGTTCGGATAGTTTGGGTCGAGCATCGGACCAACGGCCGTATCGAAGGTCGTGCCCCAATTCCCCAGCTCAATCGTACTCCCCGTCAAAAAGATGTAATCCCCTGGGTTCGTCGGAGTGGCGTTATTCACGGTAAACGTGACCGGGATAAGCTGCCCGGTCAGCACGGTAAATTGAATCGTGTTAGCCGCCGTTCCCGAACTGTTCTTCAACTGCACTTGGTAAACGCCATTGCCCACGCTGGGCACGGTAAAAGTAACTCCTGTGTCGGACCATAGTTGCGTGGACGCCGCCGTTGTGCCAAACAAGACCTGGCCCGTCGCGGTTCCAAATCCTTTGCCCGCAATCGTCACGTTCATTCCCGGCTGCCCGACCGTGGGTCCGATGGAACCCACCTCCGGCGCGCTCGGCGTGCCCACGGCCTGCCAGACGGCCACGGTGTGTGCGGGCAGCGTGAAGTTGTTTGCCGGATTGTTGCCCCCGCTCCCGGCCGTCACGGTAAGGCTCGCCCCCCGAGCAGCCCGCCCAGGTAGTCGCTGTAAGTGCCCGCCGGCAGCGCAGTCAACAGGCCCGAGATGGCATACCCCGTCGTATCGTTCTTGTTGATGGCTACCAGAACCACATCGCCAAAAAACTTGCGCTCATAAATGTAGACATCGCCGTTAATCCAGCGCTGCTGGAATCCGCCATAAGCCAGCGCGTCGTTGCTGCTCTGTCGCAAGGCCGCCAGCTTGTTGATGAGCTGGTAGGCCGTGGTGGTCGTGTTGTATGCGCTCATCCAGACGCGATTGTACGGATCGTTCCCACAATTCGTGTCATTGTGCAGGTACTGCTCATCGCCGTACAAAATCACGGGAATGCCGCGGCACGTCAGCAGAAACGCCATGGCCTCCTGCAGCCGGTTGTTGTTATTGTTCATCGTCAGCAGCCGCGATTCGTCATGGCTGTCGAAGAATGTAACCAGGTCGTTGTTCCATGTGAAATTCGAGTTCTCGGTCGAAATCGTTCCATCGATCTCCGAGAAGTTATTGTTGCTGGCGAAGACGTCGCGCACCGCGGTGTTCAACCCGAAGTCGAGTTCGCTGATGCCGCTCTTATTGGCGAACTTGTAGGCATCGTGATACAGCGGATCATATTGATCGTTGCTATACCACTCGCCGTATAAAAACGCCGGCGCCTGGTTGAAAACCGAATTCGCCAGCGAATACTCCCATCCCCACGTGACGTGCTTAATGGCGTCCAGGCGAAAGCCATCCGCGCCGTGCGATTGAAACTGATGGATCGCCGTCTTCAGATAGCTATCGATGGTCGAGTTTTCCTGGTTCAGGTCCTCCAGGTTCTCCAGCGTGTAGTACTGCAGTTGATAGCGGTCGTTGAAGTCGGAAATGCCCGGATTGTGATGGAAATACCCGTTAGGATCGTTGCTGTCGGAGGCCATGAACACGCCATTGTTATAGAGCGCGCCGGATTCGCCGCCTCCGTTGTAACTGGAATGGTTGTTGGCCCAATCAACGATCACCTTGATGCCGTTCTGGTGAGCCGCCGCCACCAGGTTATCGAACGCCGTCCACGAATTGCTGCTGTCGCCAAAATGTTCCTCCACCCGCATGAAGTCGCGCCCATCGTATCCGTGATAGGGCGCTGATATCGGTGTGCTGCCGTTCATATTCTTGTTCTCGTTATCCACCGTGGGCGAAATCCAGATCGCCGTCACCCCCATGCCCTTGATGTAGGACATCTTCTGCTGGATCCCGGCGAGGTCGCCGCCCCAGTAGGCCTGCCAGTTCGTCTGCGTAGAATCGAACAGGCCCGCGCTTTGCGGTGGATTGTCGTTGCTCGTGTCGCCGTCGAAGAACCGGTCGGTGACGATCTGGTAAATGACCTGCTTCTTGAAATCCTGCGCGTGAGTCACGCCCAGAACCGCAAGGAGCGTTACCGCAAACACTGAGAATCTGAATCTGCGCGAAATCATGGGACACCTCTAGACCAGATTGGTCACGCGCTGCTAGCCGGAATTGGGACCCGATTGAGGTACTACCATATTTCAAGCATGCTCGGAACAACAACGTGGAATCTGTTCCATTTCTCGGAACAGATCCGCACACTCGGCAAACTGAGGCCCCACCCGAAACTCCTTGATTGACGGGCCATTCGGCAGGTAGTACCCTGCGTGGGGCCAGCTTGCAGGCTCAAACCATACTCCCCGGGGAAATCATGAAAAAGCTGTTTCGCATTACAGCCTCTGCGTTGTTGACGATCGCCTTCACTTCGAGTGCGTGGGCACAATGGTCGTCTGATCCCATGGTCAACCTGGCGCTTGCCGCTAATCCCAACGGCAGCGATCAGGTGCAGCCAAAGCTCTTGCCGCTCGAACAGTTTGGCTGGTACGCGAGCTGGTTCGATTCAAATCCAGCCACATCGCGTCCGGTGGGATATGACGTTTTCTATCAGCGATTGAGTCCCGCCGGGGTGGAGAAATTTCCGCAGGGTGGCATCATGGTGGCCGATCTCACGAACAGCTCTACCGAAGACTATGGCCTCAGCATCGACGCCGCCGGCAATGCGCTCATCGCATTCCTCGACACGCGGGAAGGCGCGAATCAGCAGGTCACCGCGGCGAAAATGAGTCCCCACGGCATCCCGCTCTGGACACGCCGCGGCGTGCAATTGACCCGCGATTCCGCCTCTCATGCCGCACCCAAGATCGCGGGCACCAGCGACGGGTCCATCGTCGTCGCCTGGACCAGCAACAGTAATGTGGTCCTGCAAAAGCTCGACGCCAGCGGCGGCGCGCAGTGGGGCAGCGGCGTAGTGTTCAGCCAGACCGGATACGACTACGTGCTGGCGGACCTGCACGCCGCCGACAACGGATCGGTGATCGTCTCCTGGGTAAGCAACCAGGGCTTTGGCAGCAACAGCCAACTGCGCGCCAATAAAGTTTCTTCCTCCGGCAGCCTGCTGTGGGGAAGCGGTAACGTCGATATCTTCGATGTAGGCTCGCTGCAGTTCGGCAATTTCCCTTATTTCGTCTACGACGGAAACGGCGGCGCGGTTTTTGCGTGGTACACCAGCATTCCTACGCTGCAGTGCTTTGCGCAGCGCATCCGATCCGATGGCAGCGAGGCGTTCCCGCACAACGGCGTGGCCGGTTCAGGCAACACCATCAACGTGCGCGTCTCGCCTGCGGCGGCCTACAGCAAGGCCACCGACGAGGTCTTCATGTTCTGGACCGAAGAGGATTCCAACCAGGTCTTGAATGGAGTCTACGGGCAGAAGTTTAACTCGACGGGCACGCTCGAGTGGGGCGCCGACGGATTGTCCATCGTCCCTCTCGGCACCGATCAGCAGATCTTCGTCTCCACCGTACAAGTGGGCAGCGGCGCGCTTGTGTTCTGGGTCGATATGCAAAGCTTTGGATCATCCACCATCCAAGCGGCACGACTCAACGATTCCGGCACGACAGTATGCCCGCAATTCCCCGTATCGTCGGTGCTCTCGGATAAATCCCGTCTGGTTGCGGCGATCGCGCCTTCCAACATCGCGGCCGTCGCCTTTGAGGACGACCGCACCGGCAACAACGGAATCTACATTCAAAACGTGAATCCGGATTGTTCCCTCGGTCTGAATCCGTAGCCGACCAGAGAAGTCGTGGCCTGATCAATGACGCCCCCTGTCCGACCGATAGGGCTATAATTGTGCCCGCCCATGGCACTCACCTCTGGCACGAAACTCGGTCCGTATGAAATTCAGTCTCCCCTCGGCGCCGGCGGCATGGGAGAAGTGTATCGAGCGAAAGACACGCGTCTCGACCGCACCGTCGCCGTCAAAATCCTGCCCGGCCATCTTTCCGACAACATCGAAGCCAAGCAGCGTTTCGACCGCGAAGCCCGCGCCATCTCTTCTCTGAACCATCCCAACATCTGCACTCTGCACGACATCGGCCATCAGGATGGCGTCGATTTCCTGGTCATGGAGTATCTGGAAGGCGAGACGCTAGCCGACCGCTTGCGCAAAGGTCCGCTGCCGACCGAGCTGGTGCTGAAATACGGTATTGAAATCTGCGAAGGCCTCGAGCGAGCCCACAAAAGCGGCGTCGTCCATCGCGACCTGAAGCCGGCAAACGTGATGCTCACCAAAACCGGCGCGAAGCTGATGGACTTCGGCCTGGCCAAAGCCACTCTGGCGGGAGCGTCACCGGCGTCCAGTCTGACCATGACGATTTCCCACCCGTCGGCCGACCAGCCGCTCACCGCGCAGGGCACCATCGTCGGGACGTTCCAATACATGTCCCCGGAGCAGACCGAAGGCAAAGAGGCCGATGCGCGCTCTGATATTTTCGCGCTGGGCGCGGTGCTCTATGAGATGGCCACCGGCAAGCGCGCCTTCACCGGTAAGAGTCAGGCCAGTCTCGTCGCGGCCATTCTGGCTTCGGAGCCGCCGCCAATTTCGATGGTGCAGCCCATGTCCCCGCCGGCGCTGGAGCAGGTAATTAAGTCCTGCCTGGCTAAGGATCCCGAAGACCGCTTCCAGACCGTGCACGACCTGAAGCTGCAATTGAAATGGATCGCCGGGACGTCCGCCAGCCAACTGGCTGCCCCCGCTCAGATTCGCGCTCGCCGCGTAGTGCAGAAGCGCACATTGCTGATTGCCGCTGTCGCGGGTTGGATTCTTGCCGTTGCCGGCTCTCGCCATTTTCCTTGCAACCCGCACCCAGCTTGAAGACGCGCGCCGCCCCATGACCGCTTCCTGGCTGCCGCCCAGCGGATACGGAATTCGCCGCCGCTTCGGCGGGTCCGCTCACACTTTCCCCGGATGGTTCGAAGCTCGCCTTTCTCACCGGTGACGCTTCCGAAACCAAGTTGTGGGTGCGCGACGTATCCACCGGCGCAGTGACTCCGGTGGAAGTCGAACGGCCAACCTTTCCTTTCTGGTCGCCCGATGGCAAGAACATTGGATTTTTTTCGGCGGGAAAGTTGAAGAAAGTAGCGCTGGCCGGCGGACCGGTGCAAGTGCTCTGCGATGCGCCCGAAGGCCGCGGAGCATCGTGGAGTCCGCGCGGCGTAATCCTCTTCACTCCCAACATTCGTGAACCCTTGTACAAAGTGCCCGAGGGCGGCGGTACGCCGGAGAAGGTCACCGAGGCCAAATCGGGTTGGACCCATCGCAACCCTTACTTTCTACCCGACGGCGATCACTTCCTCTTTACTTATCGCGAGGCGGTCGGCACGGCAAGCAATGCCGTAGGCGCGTTGTACGGCGCATCGCTTTCTGGCGAGAAACCGCGCCAGATACTGGAAGCCGCGTCGAACGTGCAGTATTCCGAGGGATATCTGCTGTACTTGCGCGAAACCGTGCTGGTGGCGCAGCGCTTCGACGCTAAATCGCTCAAGTTCAGTGGCGACCCCAAGCCCGTAGCCGAAAAGCTCGATTACTGGAATGCGCGCGACCTCGCCGCCTTCACCACCGCAGCACGGCACGCTCGCCTTCCGTCATGGATCGTTGCAGAAGACCCAGCCCATGTGGGTCGACCGCACCGGCAAAGAGGTGGGGCGCTTTGGCGAGCCCGGCCTCTATATGCAGCCTCGATCCTCCCCCGACGGCGCCCTGGTCGGGCTGGTGCGTCCCGATCCTGACACCGGCAAGGGAGATGTCTGGATCGTCGACACCAGCCGCAATACCATGTCGCGCAGCACATTCGCTGACGCGGCCACCATTAGCTTCGCATTTTCCCCGGACGCCAAAAGGATCGCGGCTGGCACCATTGCAGGTACGGCCTCGAGCGGAGTCTGGATCCAGCCCACCAGCGGTTCCGGTACCCAGGAAAAGTTAGACACACCCAAGACCTTTGGCTCAGTGACCAGCTGGTCTCCCAATGGCCGCTATCTTTTCTTCATGGTGCAGAACAATGCCACGCGGCAAGACGTCTACTACATCGACCTGAACGGCGACAAGAAACTTACTCCTTTCATTCAATCGCCTGCCAATGAAACCGCCGCGGTTTTGTCGCCGAACGGTAAATGGCTCGCCTATATGTCGGACGAGTCGGGAAGGTATGAAGTCTATGTGACCGCGTTTCCCGGTCCAGGGGGAAAATGGCAGGTCTCCAACGGTGGGGGCAGTTCCCCTTCGTGGAGCGCGGATGGAAAGCAGCTCTATTACACCATCGCGGATAAACTCATGGTGGTAGCCATTCAGAACGTTGAAACCTTCGAATTTGGCGCCGCGACCGCACTCCCCATCCACGTGAATGAGTTCGCCTCCCTCGGACGCGTCGCGCCCGGCGAGCGCTTTCCCGCTCTGAAAGCATTGGCCGGAGGCCAGACGCACCCTCAGGAAGTCATTCTCAACTGGACCGGCACGCTGAAGCAGTAGGGCCTGCGGTCTTAGGTGATAGGTCTTAGGTGTTGGGTTCCTACGACCCCAAGACCTATGATCCTGAGACCACACACCCACGAGGGACGAAACATGTTGCCTGTGCACGAAGACCTTCTCCAGGAATTTCGGGCCTTTGCTCTGACCGCTTCCACGGCCGAGTCTCTCATGGAGCACATCTCCCAGCGTTTGCATGAAAAGATGACGCGCTACAACTGGGTCGGCTTTTATCTCGTCGACCCGGCGGACCCCGGCATTCTCCAGGTCGGGCCCTTCGTCGGCAGCTTTACCCCCAATGCTCGCATTCCCCTCGACACCGGACTCTGCGGCGCCGCGGCCACCACCGGGCAGACCGTAATCGTGGATGATGTCTCCACCGATCCGCGTTATCTTTCGGGATCGACCATGGTGAATAGCGAAATTGTTGTCCCCATCTTCGTAAAGGCCAAACTCGCAGCGGAACTCGATGTCGAAAGCTATTTCGCCGGCACGTTCAGCAAACCGGAGCAGGAGTTCGTCGAAGCCTGTGCCGCCGTAGTCGGAGAGTATTTTGGGAAAGGGTAATTGTTAAGAACACCATATCTTCGCGTTCCCGGCGCAGAAAATCGGAGTCCAACCCCGGCACATTCCCCATCAGCAACCAGCGGGCACGAGTGCTCGGCTCCGCTCCCGCATTCGTTCGCGGATCGATCCCGGCCTTTCGACCTTCCCTAACTCCCGCATTCCTCATCGCTTAGGCCGTTGTGTACATATCTTGGTATACGCATAGGATTGCATGCACAAAATGCTCCAGTTGGAACATATCTCACTATGTTCCAGTCGGAACATATCGCACGAGTGTTCCAACCGGAACATTAACCCGATCCCAAACTGCCCTCATCCCTCGGTGCCAGGATGAATGTCAGCTGCCTCATCTGTAGGATAAGGAATCCGGCAGGATGCCCCGCAGTACCTGAGAGCAGAGCCCGCGATGACTACGCTGAATCCCGATGCGCCGAGACGCAGGATGGCTGAGGCCAAGAGTTTTATTGTGTCTTTGCTATTTTTTTTCTCGCTGTCGCTTCCTCTGCCCGCGCAAGAGATCGTTCTGAAGGGCCGCGTCATCGATCCTGATGGAAACGCTCTGCCGAACGCTACCGTGCAACTGATCGACCGTGACCGGATTCGAGGACAAGCAACCACTGGGCCTGACGGGCGATTTCAAATCGCGCTGCCTGCCCCGCGACAAGAAGGACAACTTGTGATCAAGGTTGACGCATCTGGATTTCGTCCGGTCGAACAGCCCGTCAGGGTTTTTCGAGCCAGCGCTTCCGAAATCACAGTTAGAATGACCCAACTTTCTTCGCGGGTTGAGAACGTCACGGTCATCGCGGACATGAGCCAGTCCGATGTGCTCTCTCCCGATCCTGCGGAGAAGATTTTTGTCCGTCAGGACTTGCTGGACGCCAATCCCGGCCGCCCCGGCGCTCCGGTATCGATTCCCGGATACCCCATCGAAACCGCATCGAGCGGCATCAAAGCTCCGCAGTACTTTGCCCCGGGTGTTGCGGGAGATCATGGCGAACCGATCGCGCAATACATCGCGGTCGGCAGCTATCTCGTGCCCAACAATCTGTCGGCCAACGCGCACGGCAATGGCTACTCCGACCCGAACATATTTCATTCCGGAGGTTCTCGAGAGCGTTCAGGTGGATGGGGGAGCGTTCAACGTTCGCGAAGGAAATCATTCGGTCAATCTGGCGGCGACGTACGGTCTTCGCTCCCGCCTCGATCCGTTCATCACTTTTACCGGAGACTATCGGGACATCGATCTGGCAGTCGGATTACGCCCCACGCCCGAGTCGTGGATGGCCTTCACAGCCTCCTATGGCAACGGATTCCTGGCCAGGCTGGAACATCGGCAACAGTACAAATTTAATGGCGAGCGAGTGTTCCACGTTGGCGAGCATCGGCTCACCCTGTTTGGCATCGGGTACTACGGTTTCTCTTACGTGCCGGGGCTTGTCCCGATCTTTCCTTTGAACGCGAATGATGCGGATTTTCCAAACGTTGGAGACACGATCGATCCGCGGCAGAAAGACCAGACTCACACCGCGCTCGTGGCCTTGAACGATGTCTGGCAGCTTAGCGGCAGCCAGCAACTGAATCTCTCCGGCTTTTTTCGCACCTACAATCTTTCTTTGTTTTCAGATTTCGGACAAGGCCTGATCCGGCAGAGTGAGTTTCGCACCGTGGCCGGCGCGCAGCGCGAATTATGTAAATAAGATTGCCGAATATTTGTCTTTGCTGGCGGGCTTTGACTACGAGCGCGAAGCGCCGCGCCGGGATGATCTCGACCACTATGGATTCTTCAATCCCAGCGAGCCCGCCTATTACGGACCGTTCACGCCCGTGGACGGGAATAACGTAACCATCACACCGCTCACACCGTACATCGCCGCCGAAGGCATCGTGGCCCGCTACTTTCGCTACTATCTCGGCTGGCGGCGCGACGAAATCGATATTGATAACGACGATCTGCTGCACGCCGAGAATTCGTTTCAGAAATGGGTGGGGGTGAACTCGCCCAAGGCTACGGTTTCTTTTCTTCCTAAAGAATCGTGGTACGTTCCTCTGGTCTCTCTCAGTTTTGGCCAGGCGTTTTTTACGGAAGATCCTCGAATCGGCACTGGAACTGCCCCGGGCTCTCCCGTGGCAACGTCACATTCTTATCAGATCGTCGCCAGCAAGATCGTCCACAAGACGGATCTGCGGCTTACTCTGGGCCACGTCACGAGCAGCGCAGAGTTGGCGAAGATCGATCCCGATACTGGCCTTCAGATTAATCAGGGGCCGAGCCGGCTTCGCTTCATGACAGTAGCGGCGCGCCGGGACTTTCGCTACGGATCGCTGCTGGCAACTTTCTCGAAAGCCGATGCCCGCGACCTTGATACAGGAGACCCTACGCCGGAGGCGCCGCGGACCATCTTCGATTTGCTGGGAACGATTCAGAAGCTCCCGTTCCGGCTGCAAGCGCGCGGAGAGTTTGAATACGTTGGCACGAAGCCTTTAGGCACAGGATGCCTGCCGGACTTGAATGCGGAATGCACGGGCACTCCGGTGAAAGAGTTTCGCGGGGCTGTGGTGCGGCCTTTTTCGAATGGCCGCATGAATGTGGGAGTGAATTTCCTGATCGCCAGCGGCTACAGCGGGCAGACCACGGAGAACTTTTATCCTTCCGACATACAGGAAGTTGTCGGAGTGCGCATACCTTCTTATGCGAGTGTTACCTTCACCTACAGGTTTGGCCGTGCAGTCGCCCCCTGAAACATTGCGCCCAGGTGCGGCTCAGTTGCGCTGGCGAAAAAACCGTCGAGCTTCGCTCGATGGACAGCCGAGGGCGGCTGTCCCCACACGGGCATCTTCGTCCCCGCGAACCGGATAGCTGGCATTCCGCGTTGAGCGCCTGATAGAGTTGTCAGCGGCAGGTTTCAGGAAGCAAGGTGCAATGCATGATCGGGTTTCTATCCATTCTTGCGGTGGGATTTTTTCTGGGGATGCGGCACGCCACCGATCCCGATCACGTGATTGCAGTCACTACCATCGTCAGCAACCAGCGCAACAGCATGCGGGCGGCCTTAATCGGAGCATTTTGGGGCGTTGGCCATACTCTTACCATCTTCGTGGTTGGGGCTGGGATCATTCTCTTCAATCTGGTCATCCCGGTGCGGGTCGGGCTGAGCATGGAGTTGTCGGTCGCCGTGATGCTGATTATCCTCGGCTTGTGGAATGTGGCGGGATTCCTGCGATCGGCTCCTGTCGCGGCTGCGTCGATGCCGGATCATAAGGCGGAGAAGGTCGTCCACTCTCATCCCCACAGTCACGGAGATCTCGTCCACAACCATGCACACGCTCACCAGCACGAGAGCCATTCCGATTCGCCCGACCACATGCCTCTCGACTGGATGGACCGCGTGTTCGGGAAGGTCAGCCTGTATCAATATCTTCGGCCGCTGGTGGTGGGCATCGTTCACGGACTTGCCGGTTCAGCGGCTGTGGCTTTGCTGGTCTTGACCACGATCCGTAATGTGCATTGGGCGGTCGCTTACCTGCTGGTCTTTGGCGTGGGCACGATTGCAGGCATGATGCTGATCACCATGAGCATTGCCTCGGCGTTCACGATGATGGCAAGCGGCCGGCAGAAGTTTTCGCGGCGGCTGGCGCTGGCTTCAGGCCTGCTCAGTGTCGGCTTCGGTCTTTTCGTCGCTTACCAGATCTGCTTTGTGAATGGCTTCTTCACGAACCATGCGCAGTGGATACCGCATTAGAGAGAGACCCAGATCGAAATTCTCCGTTAAGGACGGACTCCGGCCAGCACCAGTTCACAAAGATGATCGACAAAATCGGGCGTCAACCTGGCGTGACGGATGAGAAATCGCATGTAAATGGGCCCGTAGAGTGAATCCAGAAGCAGATCCATGTCGACGTCTTTGCGCAATTCGCCGCGTTGAATTCCGCGTTGAAGCGTGGCGTAGGCTTCGTGGCGGCGCGGCTTCATGAAGCGCTCGCGGAAAGCGGCGATGACATCTTTGTCGCTCTGGCCGGCGGCAAGAATGGCAGAGAGGATGCGCCCGCGCGGGCTGCGAAAGATTTTGACGACCTGCCGCATCTGCTGGCTCATGTCCGTGTAAACAGAGCCGGTATCGGGGAAGTGAAGCTTGCGGCCGGTGCTGCTGGCGAATGCGTCGGTGATAAGAGCGGCCTTGTTGGGCCACCAGCGATAAACCGTTGCCTTCCCAACGTTGGCGCGCGCGGCCACGGCTTCAATGCTCAGATCGGAAAAGCCATTCTCTCCCAAAAGCTTCAACGTGCTGCGCAGGATGGCCAGGCGGGCCGGTTCGCTGCGCGGGCGCCCGGGGGAGCGCTTGCGGCGGCCTCCGCCGCGATTTCCGGGAGCCGGAGACTTTTGGCGCATAGTCTTACCCTACAATATAATGAAAACGGATCTGGAATCCAATACGGTCAGTATCGAATCTAAAATCAGGTCTGCGGATTTTTCTTCGCATCTTAGTGCAGTGCATTTCGTTCCGACTCTGGAGTCGTGCCTAACCGATGTGGATTGTCGCATTAGCTCTCAGGCGTCCCTATACCTTCGTTGTGATGGCGCTCGTCATCATCATCCTGTTTGTGGTTACGGTTTTCCGCACGCCCACCGACATCTTTCCCGATATCAACATTCCGGTAGTTTCCGTGGTTTGGTCCTATACCGGCTTTTCGCCGCAGGATATGGCCGACCGTATCGTGACCAATTCCGAACGCGGCATCAACATCACCGTTAACGACATCGAGCACCAGGAGTCTCAGTCGGTGAACGGGTTGGGCGTCATCAAGGTTTTTTTCCGTCCGGGCACGAACGTACAAGGCGCCATCGCGGAAATCACCGCAATCTGCCAGACTGCGTTGCGCGGCCTTCCGCCTGGCACGGTGCCGCCTCTGATCATTTCTTATAGCGCCTCCACTACACCGGTCGTTCAGCTCGGATTGAGCAGCAAGACACTGCCGGAGCAGCAACTCTTCGATCTGGGCCAGAACTTCCTGCGTAATTATGTGGCCACGGTGCCGGGAGCGGCTACGCCTTATCCCTACGGCGGCAAGATTCGACAGATTCAGGTGGACCTTGATCTGCCGAGGCTACAGCAGTACGGCCTGTCGCCAAATGACATTGTCAACGCTGTCAACGCACAGAATTTGATTCTGCCCAGCGGCACGATCAAGCTCGGCCCGTTGGAATACAACGTTGAGATGAACGGAACGCCGGCGACGATTGCGGAGTTGAACGATCTGCCGGTCAAGACCGTCAACGGGGCCACGCTCTACATGCGCGATGTGGCCCATATACGCGACGGATTTTCGCCGCAGACGAACATCGTGAGGCAGGATGGAAACCGCGGGGCGCTGATGTCGATGTACAAGATCGGCAACGCCTCCACGCTGGAAATTGTCTCTGGGATCAAGAAAATTGTTGTGCAGGCGGCACAGTCGCTGCCGCCGGAGCTGAAGATTACCGCGCTGTTCGACCAGTCTCTGTTTGTGCGCGCCTCGATCGAGGGTGTGTTGCGCGAGGGGTTGATCGCAGCGGCGCTTACCGCGGTGATGATTCTGCTGTTCCTCGGCGACTGGCGCCCCACAATCGTCATTTCCGTTTCCATTCCGCTCTCCATCTTTTGCTCCATCATCCTGCTGGGCGCGATAGGCGAGACCATTAACATCATGACCCTGGGAGGATTGGCGCTTGCGGTCGGCATCCTGGTGGATGACGCGACTGTGGAAATCGAAAACATCGAGCGCAATCTTGCCATGGGCAAGGAGATGAGGCAGGCGATTCTTGACGGCGCGCAACAGATCGCCGTGCCGGCGTTTGTCTCTACGCTCAGCATCTGCATCGTGTTTGTGCCGATGTTCTTTCTGGCGGGCGTGGCAAAATTCCTGTTCGTACCACTGGCTGAAGCTGTGAGCTTCGCCATGCTGGCCAGCTATCTGCTCTCGCGAACCCTCATCCCCACGCTGGTCATGTTCATCATGCGCGGTCACGAGCATCGCGCGGAAGCGCCGAAATCGTTTCTGGGCCGCTTCCAGCGCGGCTTCGAGCGCAAGTTTGAGGACTTCCGGCGGGGCTACGAGCAGTTGCTGGAAACCACGCTCGAGCATCGCGGCGCGTTCGTGCTTTTCTTCCTGATCTTTTGTGTGCTCTCGCTCGGGATATTCACGTTTCTGGGACAGGACTTTTTCCCGCAAGTGGATGCGGGTCAATTGCGGCTGCATGTACGCGGGCGTCCCGGGCTGCGGGTGGAAGAGACGGCACGGCTGTGCGACGAGGTCGAAGGCGTGCTGCGGAAGGAAATCCCAAAGAATGAACTGCAGACGATTCTTGACAACATCGGTCTGCCGAACTCCGGCATCAACCAGTCCTACAGTTCGAACGGAACGATTGGCACCAGCGATGCGGAGATTCTGATCGCGCTCGATCCCGAACATCACCATCCGACGGCGGGGTACATCCGGCATCTGCGAGAGGTGCTGCCGCAGCGCTTTCCGGGAGTGGAGTTTTTCTTCCAGCCCGCCGATATCGTTTCGCAGATTCTGAATTTCGGTCTTGCCCGCGCCCATCGATGTGCAAGTCGTGGGCGCGGACATGGGGAGCAGTTACCTGATCGCGCAGCAGATCGCGAACAAGATGCGGCACATTCCCGGCGCTGCCGATGTGCACGTGCAGCAGTTGCTTTCTCTGCCCACGCTGCACATGGACATCGAGCGCACACGGGTCACGCAGGTTGGGCTCACGGCGAGCAACGTGGCGCAGAGCGTGCTGGTTTCGCTGAGCGGCAGCTTCCAGACGGCGCCGAATTTCTGGCTCAACCCGCGCAACGACGTGACTTATCAAGTGGCGGTGCAGTCGCCGCAATACCGCATGACCACCATGCAAGACTTGATGGCCATCCCTGTAATCTCGCAGCAGGGTCCGCAGTTGCTGAGTAATCTGGTGCAGTTGTATCCGGTAGCGCGGCCGGCTACGGTGAACCACTACAACGTGCAGCCGGTGATTGACGTGTACGCCAGCACGCAGGATCGCGATCTGGGCGCGGTCGCTGCGGCTACAGACAAAGTGCTCAAGACGTTCGATGGCCAATTGCCTCGCGGCACCCACATCGTGGTGCGTGGGCAGGTGGTGACCATGCGCTCTTCATTCATCGGGCTGGGCGTGGGATTGGTTGGAGCTATTTTGCTGGTTTATTTATTGATCGTCATCAACTTCCAGTCGTGGCTTGATCCGTTCATCATCATCGCGGCTTTGCCGGGGGCGCTGGCGGGAATCTGCTGGTTTCTGCTGCTGACGCGAACCACGCTGAGCGTGCCGTCGCTTACGGGCGCAGTCATGTGCATGGGCGTGGCCACGGCGAATTCTATTCTGATGGTGAGCTTCGCGCGCGAACAGATCGACGAAGGCATTCCCGCGGTGCAGGCCGCCGTGGCTGCCGGATATACGCGTATCCGTCCCGTGCTGATGACGGCGCTGGCCATGATCATCGGCATGGTGCCCATGGCGCTGGGCTTTGGAGAAGGCGGCGAGCAGAATGCGCCGCTGGGCCGCGCCGTGATTGGCGGACTGTTGTTTGCCACGGTCGCGACTTTGTTTTTTGTGCCGAGCGTGTTTGCCATCTTCCATGGTCAGCGGGAGGCCAAGAGGGCGCGTCAGGAGCGAATGTAAGCGCGAGCGGTAGAGAGTTTTGCGGGCATCGGAGTGAAGCATGAGTGCAGAAGACGAATCCAAACTGACGGGCCAAACTGAGGAGCATCATGCGATGAGCGCGCAGGCCCAGCGCGACGAGGAGATCGAAAAGATCCAACAGCACTCCCGGCATCAGCAGCCTGGGATCGAGAAGCCGCCCGAGCTTCCGCCCGCGCCTCCGCGCAGAGCGCTGATGATCGTGGGCGTCCTGTTGCTGGTGCTGCTGGTTGCCGGTGGGCTCACGCTGTGGGACCACGTAAGCCACGAACGCGCGCTGGCCAAAGAGACGGAACGAGAGACCGTGCCGACGGTCGCCGTGGTTTATCCACTGTCGGAAAAACCTGATGAGGACCTGGTTCTGCCTGGCTCTTTGCTGGCTTACGAGGAGTCTCCGATTTACGCCCGTACGAGCGGCTATCTTGTGCGCTGGTACAAAGACATAGGAAGCCGGGTGACTAAAGGTGAGTTGCTGGCAAAGATTGATACTCCAGAGGTGGATCAGGAGTTGAATCAGACGCGAGCGGCGCGCCAGCAAATTGTCGCGCAAATGGAGCTGGCCAAGATCAGCGCCGACCGCTGGCAGAACCTGCGCAAGACCGACTCCGTCTCCGCGCAGGAAGCCGATCAGTATGACAGCGGATACAAGCAGAGCCAGGCGAATCTGGCCGCCGCTGACGCCAACGTCCGCCGCCTCGAACAGCTCGAGGGCTTCAAGGATGTCTATGCGCCGTTCTCCGGCGTGCTTACCCGCCGCAATGTCGATCCCGGGGCGCTGATCAACGCCGGCGCCGGCGTTGCCGGACGCGAATTGTTTGACCTTGCGCGCGTCGATCCTCTGCGGGTTTATACCAGCGTTCCGCAGGCCTACGCGCCTTTTATAAAAGTTGGCGCCAAGACCGCCGTCACCTTGCAGGAATTTCCCGGCCAGAAGTTTGTGGGCCAGGTCGTGCGCACGGCGGAGGCTATCGATCCGGCCACGCGGACTCTGCTGACAGAGGTCGACGTGCCCAATAAGGACGGACGTCTGCTGCCCGGTTCGTTCGGGGAGGTGCACTTCGCCGTTGGTTCGGGCGTGAACAAAGTCACGATTCCGGTAAATGCGATGCTGTTCCGTGCCGAAGGCCCGCGCGTTGCAGTGATCGGTGCCGGCGGCAAGGTGCAGTTGCGTCCCATCAACATCGGCCGCGATTACGGCACTACGCTCGAGATTCTTGGAGGCGTTTCCCCTACCGACCAGATCGTCATTAATCCTGCCGACTCGCTCGAAGACGGGCAGCAGGTGAACGTCGCTCAACCGCCGCAGGGCCAGCAGAAGGGCGGAGCGTCGTGAAGCGAGCCGCAATCCCGGCAGCGCTGGCATTGCTTGCTTTCGCTGTGGGATGCACCGTGGGTCCGCGTTACAGCCGGCCCGCGGCTCCCGCGCCGGCGCCGGATGCGTGGAAGACACAGCCGCCATGGGAGCAAGCTGCACCTAAGGATGGCATTCCCAAGGGGGCGTGGTGGCAGATCTTTCATGATCCCGTACTCGACGCCTACGAACAGCAATTGCTCCAGGCTAACCAGTCACTGATTGCGGCGCGCGACCATTTAGAGCAGGCGCGGTCGTTGGCGCGGGTCGCTACGGCGGATATGTTTCCGCAGCTTTCGGCGGATCCTAGCGCGGTGCGGGAGCGCGGCTCCGGCAATCGCCCTTTGAACGGCGAGGTGCCCACCGTCGCGAACGGAGGTTTTTCTCCCTACACGCAAAGCGTCTATACGATTCCATTCTCGCTGAGCTACGAAGTCGATCTCTTTGGACGCGTGCGAAACAACGTGGCAGCAGCCAACGCTTCTCTACAGTCCACGGCTGCCGATCTTCAGAACGTGCAGTTGGTGCTGACCGCCGAACTCGCCGCCGACTACTTCACGCTGCGCGAACTGGACGCCGAGTGGCAGGTGGTGCAGGAATCCGTGGGCTACCAGCGCAAGGGTCTGGATCTGGTGAACAACCGCCACGAGGGTGGTGTTGCCAGCGGACTGGAAGTCGCGCAGCAGGCCGCACTGCTCGACTCGACCTTGTCACAGCTGGCGCTGGTGCAGCAGACGCGCGCGCAGTACGAGCACGCCATCGCAGTTCTGGTGGGCCAGGCGGCCTCGAACCTCAGCGTACCCGTCGCACCGTTGCAGGCCACGCCGCCGCCCGTCCCGCTCGGAGTTCCCTCGGACGTGCTGGAGCGCCGGCCCGACATTTCCACCGCCGAACGATTGATGGCTTACCAAAATGCTGAAGTCGGCATCGCGCACTCGGCCTTCTATCCGCACATCACTCTAAGCGGTTCTGGCGGATGGCAGAGCCGTGACCTGGGGCCGCTGCTCAATGCTCCGAGCCTTTTCTGGTCGCTCGGTGCGGACGCCTTGCAGCCCATCTTCGAGGGCGGACGAAACCGCGCGAATCTTGCCGCCGCGCGCGCCGCCTATGACCAGTCCGTGGCGAACTACCGGCAGTCCGTGCTTACGGCGTTTCAACAGGTCGAAGACGGCATCAGCAATCTGAGCACGCTCTCGCAAGCTCTCGCCACGCAAGGCGCTGCGGTCGAAGATGCGCGCCGCGCACTGGAGATCGCCAACAATCGCTACATTGGAGGAGTCACCAGTTACCTTGACGTCATCACTGCGCAGACGACTCTGCTCACCAGTGAACGGCTGGAGACGCAGTTGCTCGGGCAGCAGATGGTCAGCTCCGTCTACCTGGTGAAAGCCCTCGGCGGCGGCTGGGACGCCAGCCAAATCAAAGATGAGCAGGTTCATCCGCAAGCTGGCCAGGCCTTGCAGCCATGAGCATTGGGTAGTTTGGCCGCGCGGGTAGGGCAGGCCATCCGCGCTAAACTGCTCACTAAGCGTTACCGAGTTGACAACCGCCCTGAACGAGCCTACTATTATAGCTGAGGGAAATATATCTTCTTCTCCTTCGAGTCTTGGGAACGTCTTTCGGAACTAAGTCAGCCCCATCTGTTTTTGCACTGAGCGCGCCTCTGTCGGGAAGCGTCGCGTTTGCACGGTTAGTCTGTCGGGGAACTTTGTCTTGCTTTCGTTTGTTTGCTATCCAGTCATCCTGAACAAAGAGGGGAACTCATGAAAAACACCAAGTTTCTTGTGAAAGTGAACCGTGGCGGCGCTCGAGCGGCAGAATACGTATTGCGAATCGACCGCAGTCCTATTCAGACGACAACCAACCGCAAGCTCGCACTGGCTATGGGGAGATTCACGGCTGAAGATGCCGTTAAATCCATGCAGAATTCCCGCTGCAATCCGGAGCTGGTGTCGGTACAGATTTGATCAGCGGTAAATCTGCCGCTTCAGATGCCCGATATCACTATCTGCTGACTTAACCCAAAGCAGTTCTTTCTTGATTTCCTGTTCGCATGCGAATCCACAACACAGGCGCGCTCGCGCCTGTATGTTTTATGTCCGGGCATGGCGTTCGCTGTTGGGCTTTGAGCCGCTCAGAGCGAAGAACAGGATGTAGAGATAGCAGATCACAGGAAGAAAGAAGGCGTGGTGAATTCCGATCTTGTCGGCAATCGCGCCTTGCGCGAGCGGGATAAGGGCGCCGCCAACGATCGCCATGATCATGATCCCGGAGCCATCTCCCGTAAGCGGGCCAAGTTCCGCGACACCCAGAGTGAAGATGCTCGGGAACATGATCGAGTTAAACAATCCCACCAGGACGATGCTCCACATGGCGAAGTGTCCGGTTGCTGATCATGGAAATCGTGACCAGGGCGGCAGCGCAGACGGCGCAGATGCCAAGCAGGTGACCAGTCTTCATCTTCTGCAATAGCCCGGATCCGATGAAACGCCCGACCATGGCTCCGCCCCAATAAAAGGCAACGAAATCGGCAGCGATTTTTGCCGTCAATCCACCAATGTCAGGCTGGCTGAAATAGTTCACCAGGAAACTACCGATCGAAACTTCCGCGCCGACATAGACAAAGATGGCGATCGCGCCAAAAATCAAGTTGGGATGATTCCAGATACTGTCGTTTACCTTTTCGCCGATCTGGTGCTGAGCGTGCGGGATTTTCGGCAACTTGAAACTGCCAATCGCGATCGCCAGCAGCACTAGCGCGATGCCCAAGTCCCACGTAGGGCGCCTTGACGGTGGCTGCCTCGTGCAAGCGATAGGCCTGCAGCGCGTCGGGCGCCAGCGCCCGTATCTCTTCCATCGTCTTTGGCGCCGCACTCAGAATCAGAAGGCCGCCGAAGAAAGGTGCCAGAAAAGTTCCCAGCGAGTTGAACGCCTGGGTAAGATTCAGGCGACTCGATGCCGTCTGGGGTTTGCCCAGAACCGTCACGTAAGGATTCGCCGCGACCTGCAAACACGTAATTCCAGCCGCAAGCACGATGAGCGCGATCAGAAACAGCGGGTACGATGGAACGCTGGCCGCCGGCACAAAAAGAAATGCTCCGATGACCCATGGTCAGCAAACCCACAACCATCGAGCGTTGATAGCCAATCCAGTCGATGATCTTCGCCGACGGTATGGAGAAAACAAAATATGCTCCAAAGAAGGCAAACTGAATGAGCATGATCTGCGTGTAATTCAGGTCGAAAATTGGTTTCAGGTGCGGGACAAGGATGTCATTCAGGCAGGTGAGGAATCCCCACATAAAGAATAGCGTCGTTACTACCGCCAGCGGCGCCCCGTACGAAGAAGAAGAATCAGGCGCGGTAGCGGCGGTGGAGGTGGAACTGCCCGGCGTGACGATTGCCATGGTGAATCATCCTTTTGCGCGAATTCAGCCAGCCCTATCGTTTTGCATGATAGCATCGCGCACCGGAAAACAGGGGTTCGCACTGCATTTTAGCGCTGGGTAAGGATGAAATGGACTTCGGCCTGCCCTGACCAGAAGCAGGTTGCGGATGGTCAAGAGCTAGGCCTGGAGCTTCACCAGCCAGTTCGGCGGTTCGGGGAGGATGGCGAATGTAGGGAGCTTGCCGCGTACCATGGCGACTTCATCACACCGGTGAAACCTGGGACAGACGTGGCAATCCTTGTAAATCTTGTCGGGAAGATCCTCCCGCCGCGCCATCTCGAATCCCTGGCGCGCAAAAAATTCGGGTGCGCGAGTGAAGAGGCAGATGCAATCCACCCGATGCCTTTTCGCTTCGGCCATCAAAGCCTTCATCAGGCGAGTCCCGCCGCCGTGACCCTGCGCCCGAGGTCCGACCGTGATCGAGCGAATCTCGGCAAGATGTGTGCCATAAAGATGCAGGGCACCGCATCCGATGATGCGGCCTTCATGTTCCAGAACGACAAAATCTCTTACGTTCTCACAAATCTCCGCCAGCGTGCGGGGCAGCAATGTGCCGTCGCTCGAATAGGCCGAGATCAGTTCGTGGATGTGCTTGGCATCCGGCAAAATGGCTTTACGCGTGCGCATGGAAATTGACCTCCTCGCGCAGGGAGTCGATTTTCTTTCTCGCCGCAACAATCCCCTGCCGCACGCGAGCGGGCGCGGTACCGCCGACAACATCATGAATCGCCAACACCGAAGCGGGTTTCAAGCAATCACGAAAGTTCTCATCGAATAGAGGATTCAAGGCACGCAGCTCATCCAGCGTCAGATCCTGAAGCTCGCAATGTTTTTCCAGGCACAGCTTTACCGCCTTGCCGATCTGCTCGTGTGCGAGCCGGCTCGGAACGCCGCGATTGACGAGGTAGGTGGCTGCCGCCCACGCATTCATGAATCCCGACTGCGCCGCCTCATTCATGCGCTGGTGGTCGAATTCGACTGCTTTCATCCACGCGGCGACCAGCGGCAGCAATCCAAGCGCCGTGTCTGCGGCATCGAACAGGGGTTCTTGCGTTTCCTGCAAGTCTTTGTTGTAAGCCAGCGGCAGGCCTTTCAACGCAACCAGCAGTGCGGTTGCGCTTCCGATCACGCGCCCGGTCTTGCCCCGCACCAGTTCCAGAAGATCGGGATTTTTCTTTTGAGGCATGGCGCTGCTGCCCGTGGAATAAGCCTCAGGCAACTGCACAAAACCGAATTCTTGCGTGGAGAAAATGATCATTTCCTCCGCCCACCGGCTCAGGTGCAGCCCCAGAAGCGAGAGCGTGTTGACGAACTCAAGAATGAAATCGCGGTCGCTGGTGGCGTCGATACTGTTCGCCGTCGGAGCGGCGAAGTCGAGTTCGTCCGCCATGAAGGCGCGATCGAGAGGCAGAGTCGCGCCGGCCACGGCGCCCGATCCCAGCGGACACAGCGTTCAAACGCTTACGGCAATCGGCAAGGCGGTCGGCATCCCGCAAAAACATTTCGACATAAGCCAGCAGCCAGTGCGCAACCAGCACGGGCTCGGCCCGCTGTAAATGCGTGTAGGCCGGCATTGCGGCGCCTCCAGCCTGTTCGGCGCGGTCCGCGAAGGCGCCGGACCACGTCGGCTAGTGCGCTTCGCAACTCATCGATCGCCGCCCGCACATAGAGGCGCAGGTCGGTGGCGATCTGCTCGTTGCGGCTGCGCCCGCTGTGCAACTTGTAGCCCACCTCGCCGATCCGCGACACCAGTTGCTTCTCAACAAAATGATGCACGTCCTCGGCCTCGTCGTCCTGCACAAGGTCCTTGGAAGCGGCCATCTCGCCAATCTGCTGCAGCCCTTGAAGAATGCTGATGAGTTCGTCGGCAGACAGAACGCCGGCGTTCTTCAAGGCACGCGCATGGGCTTGGCTAGCCGCCAGTTCGTAATGCAGCAGCCGCCTATCGAAGTCGAACGACCGTTGCCAGCGTTCGAATTGCGGGTCCAGCGGCTGCCGGAACCGGCCCGACCACATCTTCATCGCGCAACCTCCACGCGACCCCGCGCGCGTACCCGCGACGGAAGTCCGAGGATGCGAATGAAACCCTCCGCATCTTTCTGGTCGTAACCGTCGCCCATGGTGAACGACGAAAGATCGGTGCGATAGAGCGAGTGCTCGGACTGGCGGCTCACTACCGCAACGTTGCCCTTGTAAAGAGACAGCGTCACACTGCCGGTAATCTCTGTCTGCGTGCTGGCGACAAAAGCATCCAGCGCCTCGCGCAGCGGCGTGAACCACAAACCAAAGTAGACAAGTTCCGCGTACTTCAGCCCCACGTGCTGCTTGAAGTGCGCGACCTCGCGCTCCAGGCACAGCGCTTCCAGTTCGCGATGCGCCGCGATCAGCAGCGTGCCGCCGGGGGTTTCATAACAGCCGCGCGACTTGATCCCCACAAAACGGTTCTCAACCAGATCAACCCGGCCGATGGCGTTGCGCGCACCAACTTCGTTCAGCAACTCGACCAGCGACACTGGATCAAGCTTCATGCCGCCCACCGTGACCGGAATTCCCTTCTCAAAGCCGATCGTCACCTGCTCGTTCTTGTCGGGCGCGTCCTGGGGCGAGCGGGTCATCTGCCACGTTGCGGACAGCGGCGCATTCGCGGCATCTTCCAGTTCTCCGCCCTCGTGACTGAGGTGCCAAAGATTGCGGTCACGGCTGTGGATTTTCTCGCGGCTCGCCGCCACCGGGATGCCGTGCTGCTCGGCGTAATCCAGACAGTCTTCGCGCGATTTCAGCGACCACTCCCGCCACGGCGCAATTACTTTCAGTTCCGGCGCGAGCGCCTGATAAGTTAACTCAAAGCGAACCTGGTCGTTTCCCTTACCGGTGCAGCCATGCGCCACCGCCGTCGCTCCCTCGCGCAAAGCGACTTCGACTTGATGTTTCGCGATCACGGGACGCGCCAGCGATGTCCCCAGCAGATACTTATGTTCGTAGACCGCGCCCGCTTGCAACGCCGGAAAGACGTATCCGGTCAGAAACTCTTCTCGCAGATCCTCCACGATCACCTTGCTTGCACCCGTGGCGTAGGCCTTTTCGACAACGGCTTCGATGTCATCTCCCTGGCCCACGTCGGCGACCATCGCGATGACGTTGTAGGAATAATTCTCCTTGAGCCACGGAATAATAATGGAGGTATCGAGTCCACCAGAGTAGGCAAGTACAACTTTTTCAGGCATGAGCACTCCTCGCGGGCAGACGATCGCCGCCACCCAGCAGCAAATAAAGAATCGCCTTCTGCACGTGCAGGCGATTTTCCGCCTGCTCGAAGACTACTGACTGCTGCGAGTCTATCACCGCGTCCGTTACTTCCAATCCACGATGCGCCGGCAGGCAGTGCATGAACACCGCGTGGGGCGCGGCTTCCGCCATCAGGTCCGAATTCACTTGATAGGGCGGAAAAATCAGCGAGCGCTCGCCTTCCTGCCTTTCCTGCCCCATGCTCGTCCAGGCATCGGTGTAAACGGCGTCGGCTCCAATCACTGCCTCGTGCGGATCGTTCAGCAACTGAATTTCGGCCCCGGTCTCATCGGCAATCTCACGTGCATCGGCGACAATCTGCGGATTGGGCGCGTATCCTTTCGGAGTTGCGACGCGGATCGTAGATCCCAGGCACGCACAAGTCAGCAGCAACGAGTGCGCCACATTGTTACCGTCGCCGACATAGGCCAGGCAGCGGTTCTTCAAATCTCCGAATCGCTCCAGCAGCGTGAGATAGTCAGCCAACGCCTGGCAGGGATGCTCCAGATCGCTGAGCGCGTTAATGACCGGAATCGAGGCGTGCTCAGCCATGCCCTGGATGGTCTGCTGCGAGTAGGTGCGCAGCACAACAAGATCCACCCAGCGCTCGAGATTGTGCGCCACATCACTCAACTTTTCGCGGGCATCGAGCCGTTCGTGGGTCTGGTCAACAAACATCGCCGTTCCACCGAGGCTCACCATCCCGGCCTCGAACGTCAGCCGGGTTCGCAACGAAGGCTTTTCGAAGAACATGACGATTTGCCTGCCCGTAAGCGCTCTCCGAAAATCCGCCGGACGCGACTTCATGATTCCAGCCAGTCGCAAAACCGCATCGACGCCAGCCGGCCCGAGATCGCGAGTCGAGACCAGATCGGGGCACCAAAATACTTGCGGCACTCTCTCGGGAGCGGCCGCCGAAACTCTGCCTTGCACATGACTATTCAACTTTGACTCCTTGTTCTGGACATGGTTCTGAACCTGCGTATCCGCCGATTGCGATTTGTACTTGTGATTGCGCAGCGACTGATTGACTCATGAATAAGTGACCTCAGTACCGCATGACAGCTTGGTCAGGTAGAACTGCGGCAAGACCTCCGCTTCGGTTGCGGGCAAGATTCTCACCCGTCCTACGCCTTGTTTCAGCGCCTGCCCGCAGGCTTGCAGCTTTGGCAACATGCCGCCGCTGATAACCGAACCTGCCGCCAGTTCGGCGGCCTGCTTCGTGCTCAGCCACGGCATCACGCTTCCTGCCGCATCCCTGACTCCGGGCACGTCGGTGAGGAAGATCAGCGTGTTGGCGTGGCAGGCCGCGGCGCACGATGCCGCCATTTCATCGGCATTTACGTTGTAGTATTCGCCGTCGGCGCCCAACGCCAATGAAGCCAGAACCGGAATTCCTCCCTGCTGCCACAACGCTTCGATCCAACACGGCTCAGCAAAACAAATCTCCCCAACGAATCCCAGGTCGCGGCCATGGACAAACTTCTTCCGGGCCCGGAACGTCATGCCGTCGCCGCCACAGAATCCAATGGCCGGCATGCCGGCTGACTGAATGGCCGCCACCAGCTTCTTGTTGATGATTCCCGCCAACACCATCAGGGCGGTATCCCGAGTCTCGGCATCGGTGACGCGGAGCCCGTCGACAAACTCACTCTTCTTTCCCAGCCGGTCCAGCATGCGGGTCAGCGCACCCCCGCCGCCATGAACCACGGCTATGCGGTGGCCATCCTGCGCCAACTCCGCGATGGACCGAGCGCACTTGCGTAGCGTCGCCGCATCTTCAATCGCCGCTCCGCCAATCTTCACCACAATCGTCACTGCAAACCCTCCCGCTCTTCCCACTGATACATCAGGTTCATGTTCTGCACGGCCTGTCCTGCCGCGCCTTTCAGCAGATTGTCGACGCAGGAAACCAGCACCAGCCGCCGGCCGTCCTCCGCCAGGCAAAAACCCAGATCGCAGTAATTCGTGTGCAGCGAAAACTGCAATTGCGGCAGCTTCGGCGTCGCAAATACTCGCACCCAATGTCTGCCTGAATAAAAATCGCGCAGGCACGATTCCACTTCCGCCGGCTTCATCGCCCGGTTCAGATGAACGTAGATGGTCGACAGAATCCCGCGCGGAATGGGCAGCAGATGAGGAGTGAAAGTCAGCTCGGCGTCTTCCAATCCCAACTGCTCGACCATCTCTCCCAGATGCCGATGATTGAACACCGAGTAGGCAGAGAGATTGTCAGCCACCGACACGAAATGGGTGCGCGACGTAGGCGCCTTGCCCGCTCCAGAAACTCCCGACTTCGAGTCGGAGACAATGCCATGCTCCCGATCGACCAACCCTGCCTGCAACAGCGGAGCCAAAGCCAGAATCACCGAGGTCGCATAGCAACCCGGATTCGCCACCAACTGAGCCGCCGCAATGCGGTCGCCGTTCAACTCCGGCAGTCCATACACCGCCTTGGTTGTCAATTCCGCGGCCGTGACTGCATTCGCGTCCTGGAACGAGTAGATGGCACGATGCTGCGCCTGCTTCAGCCTCCACGCGCCGCTCAGATCGATCACGCGCAAACCTTGCGCGATGGCCTCCGGCACAAGCGACCGCGACGCTTCGTGAGGAGTAGCCAGAAAAAGCAACTGCACACCCTGCCTTTTCAGTTCCGGCCACGAAAGCGGCCGCAGCGGATAGCCTCCATTGCCCGACAACTCCGGAAACACCTCCGCCAGGTCAGTCGCACCGTCGCTCCCGTTTTCACGGCGGAACAGCAGGGGCTTCTCCAGCCGCGGATGGCGTTCGAGAAGGCGCGTCAACTCCAGGCCGGAATAGCCGCTTGCTCCGAGCACCGCGCTTTTGAGCTTCGCTGGCATCAGCCGAGCATCTCCTCGATCCGTACTGTGACTTTTCTGGCAGCGTCCTTGTCGGGACAAACAATCAGGATCGCGTCGTCACCGGCAATCGTTCCCACCACTTCCTCCCATTCCTGTTCATCGAGCGCCGCCGCGACCGGCTGAGCGCTGCCTGTGATCGTCTTCACGACCAGCAGGTTCTGCGCCGGCCGCACATCCAGCACGAACTCGCGAACCAGCCGCTGCACCGGCGGCAAAGCCAGGGCCGCGGCGCCTTCCCCTTGAAGCAGCGTGTAGCCGGCCGCCGTCTTGCTCAAATTCAGATCGCGAATGTCCCGCGACAGCGTCGCCTGCCCCACCTTGAACCCCCGCTTGCGCAATGCCCGCTGCAAATCTTCCTGGCTGGCTACGGGACCCTGCCGCAAGGCTTCCAACACGGCTCTCTGTCGCAGGGCTTTATTCATTATGAATATTTATTCATATGCATGAATAAATATTCTCTATCTTACAGGCCCTGCCCTCCCTGTCAAGGAAAAACATCGCCGCCGTTCCCATACCTTGATAACCCATCCCCTGCGCGGCTACAGAGGAGCCGACTCGCCGAAAGCCGCGCACTCACTTAAATCCTTGCTAGACTACTCGCGGTCGAAAAGCCGCTACGTCCACAGGGAGCAACGCCGCATGAACAACAAGCCCACCCTGGTTGCCGAGTTGATCGCCGAGTTCCTCGGGACCTTCGTCTTGATTCTCTTTGGCACGGGTGTGGTTGCGATGGTCGTTCTGTTTCCCTCGAATGCTCCTGCCGCGACCGCTCACGGCGGCTACACCAACATCACACTGGGCTGGGGACTCGCGGTGACTATGGGAATTTACGTTGCCGGAAAAGTTTCCGGCGGCCATCTGAACCCAGCAGTCACCCTCACTCTGGCGGTGTTCCGTGGGTTTCCCTGGCGCAAGGTCGTGCCTTATTCCATCGCGCAGACGGCTGGGGCATTTCTTGCCGCGGCCCTCGTATACCGAAACTATCTGCCCGCCTTCCACCGGTTCGACCCTCAACTGGAAAAAACCGCCGGCGTCTTTACAACTTTCCCCGCCTTTCCGGAGTGGCCTCAAGCTGGATTCCTCGATCAGGTCATCGGCACCGCTCTGCTACTGCTCCTGGTACTGGCGATCACGGACGAACTCAACGTCCCTCCCGGAGCCAACCTCGCTCCTGCGATGATCGGACTGGTGGTCGTAGCCATTGGTATGAGCTTCGGCGGGATGCATGGATACGCGATTAATCCTGCACGCGATTTTGGCCCGCGCGTTTTCACCGCCGTGGCTGGATTCAAAAACAACGGCCTCACCGATGGCCCTCGGGTGTGGTGGGTGCCAGTGGTTGCGCCGTTGCTGGGAGGATTGGTTGGCGCCGCGGTCTACGATTTCGGGATTCGACGATTCCTGCGCGCGTTCCAGTCCGTCATAGCTCGGCGTCCTAAGTAACGAGCGCAGAAACAGGAGGCCGTTTGCCTTACATTCTCTCTCTCGATCAGGGCACAACGAGTTCGCGAGCCCTTTTATTTGACGAGCAGGGCGCCGTGCGATCCGTGGCCCAGCGCGAGTTCACGCAAATCTTTCCCCAACCCGGATGGGTCGAGCACGATCCCGAAGAGATCGCAGCGTCGCAGATCGCCGTTGCTCTGGAAGCCCTGGCCAAAGCCAAAGCACAGCCCAGCGAGATAGCCGCCATCGGCATCACCAATCAGCGCGAAACCACAATTGTCTGGGACCGCGCCACCGGCAAGCCCATCTACAACGCGATTGTCTGGCAGGATCGCCGCACCGCCTCTTTTTGCGAGCAGCTCAAAGCTCAAGGCCACGAGAATCTGATACAGCAGCGCACTGGGTTGCTGATCGACGCTTACTTCTCCGGCAGCAAAATTTCCTGGATTCTCGAACACGTTCCGAACGCCCGCCAACTCGCCGAAGCAGGCCGC
This sequence comes from uncultured Acidobacteriaceae bacterium, assembly GCA_963850165.1. GTDB lineage: Bacteria > Acidobacteriota > Terriglobia > Terriglobales > Acidobacteriaceae > Sulfotelmatobacter. The sequence continues at coordinate 100,360 of CAWKKK010000007.1, forward strand.
CTTGCATTTGGCACGGTCGACACATGGCTGCTGTGGAAGTTGACTGGCGGCCGCGTGCACGTCACCGACGCCAGCAACGCCTCCCGCACCATGCTTTTCAATCTTCATTCCGGCCGCTGGGATAGCGATCTTCTCGATCTGTTCCGAATCTCCCGCATCGATGTTGCCTGCAGTCCGGCCCTCCAGCGAAGTTTACGGAGAGGTAAGCTCTGTTCCAGGCCTCAACGGCATTCCGATCGCAGGCATTGCCGGCGATCAGCAGGCTGCTCTCTTTGGGCAAAGATGCATCAGCCCCGGCCTCACCAAGAATACCTACGGCACGGGCTGCTTTATGTTGCAGAGCACAGGCACTCGCGCCGTCGCGTCCACTCATCGCCTGCTCACAACTGTAGCCTGGAGAATCGGCCGTGACACGCATTACGCACTCGAAGGCAGCGTGTTCGTGGGCGGAGCCGTGGTCCAATGGTTGCGCGACGGCTTGGGAATCATTCGCAGCTCATCGGAAGTGGAAGCCCTGGCGAATTCTGTTTCTGATAACGGAGGAGTGTACTTCGTCCCTGCCTTCGTGGGCCTCGGCGCTCCGCACTGGGATTCTTACGCACGCGGCGCACTTTTCGGCCTCACGCGGGGCAGCAATGCAGGTCACATCGCGCGCGCAGCTTTGGAAAGCATCGCGTACCAGGTCGCAGATCTGATGGACGCGGTTCAGGTCGACACAGGCACTCCGCTCAAAGAGTTGCGCGTGGATGGCGGCGCAACCGCCAATGACAGTCTCATGCAATTTCAGGCAGACATTCTCGGCGTGCCCGTGGTGCGCCCTGCGATGACGGAAACAACCGCGCTCGGCGCCGCATTTCTAGCTGGCCTGGGCGCCGCCTTCTGGAAGGAAGTGCAGTCCATTTCTGATTTGCCACGAGAGGAACGCCGCTTTGAACCACGCCTGCCGCGCTCGCAAGTGAATGCCATGCGACAGCGCTGGAATGAAGCAATCTCCCGCGCCAAGTCCTGGGAGCAAGTGTAGCGCCGGCAGCCTGCACAGTTTTGCCGAAGCCCCGAGCGAAGCCGAGGGGGAAGCCGAAGGGTCTCGTCCTCACAGTTGCTCAGCTTGCAAACGGAGGCTTCACTGCATATAAGAAGTAGGGGCGAATTCTAGTACGAGCCGAACCGGCCAGGTAGAGATCTATTGTTTCCTTCACGCCGAACATTTCTGGAGTTTCTCAGCCGTTCCGCGCTGGTCTTGTCTTTCGAAAGCATCCTGGGCATGGTTCGCCCCCACTGGCTTCACGCTTCTGTACTTCCCCGCCAGAATGCCAGTCAGAAAGAAGCCACGCCCCCATCCGATCTCGGCGTCAGCTTCCTGAATGTCGCGCGCGAATCCGGATTGAATGCCAAGACCGTCTTCGGTGGAGAACACAAGAATAAGTATCTGCTCGAAACCACGGGCTGTGGCATCGCGTTTTACGATTACGATAACGACGGCTGGCTCGACATTTTTATCGTGAACGGCTCGCGCCTCGAGGGATTTCCCGCTGGCAGCGAACCCACGTCGCATCTTTTCCATAACAACCGCGACGGCACTTTCACCGACGTGACGGTGAAGGCCGGCCTTGCCCACTCCGGCTGGGGACAAGGGGTTTGCGTCGGCGACTACGACAACGACGGCTGGGACGATCTCTTCGTCACTTATTACGGTAAGAACGTCCTCTATCACAACAATGGGGACGGAACCTTCACCGATGTCAGCCAGAAGGCTGGCGTAGCGGGCAAAGGCACGCGCTGGAACACGGGCTGCGCCTTCGTCGATTACGACCGCGACGGCCGCCTGGACCTTTTCGTCGCCAACTACATCGATATGGATTTGGCCACCGCGCCTGTCCCCGAATCCGGCCCCTGTCTCTACAAAGGCGTGATGGTGGCCTGCGGACCGCCCGGACTGCAGGGCGGCAAGAACATTCTCTACCACAACAACGGCGACGGCACTTTCGCTGATGTCTCAGAAGCGGCGGGAATATTCCGCGCCAATGGCACATACGGCCTGGGCGTTCTCACTGCCGACTTCGACAATGATGGCTGGCCTGACATTTACGTCGCCAACGATTCCACAGCCAGCGCGCTCTATCACAACAAGAAGAACGGAACTTTCGAAGACATTGCAATCGAAGCCGGTTGCGCCCTCAGCCCCGACGGCAAACCACAGGCCGGCATGGGCGTCTCGGCTGCTGACTATGATCTCGATGGCAACCTCGACTTGGTCAAGACGAACTTCGCGGGCGATACTCCTTCGCTCTACCACAATCTCGGTGGAGGCGCTTTTGAGGACGCCACGTTCGCCGCGGGCCTGGGCGCTCACACGCAATTCCTTGGCTGGGGCTGCGGCTTCTTCGACTTCGACAACGATGGCTGGCCCGACATTCTCGATCTGCAACGGCCACGTCTATCCCGAAGTCGAGCAACTAACAACTGAAGCCGGCTATCCTCAGCGCAAATTGCTCTACCGCAATCTGCGCAATGGCCACTTCGCCGATGTTTCTTTCCAGGCCGGTCCGGGGATCTCCGATCCTGTACCTGCGCGCGGCTGCGCTTTCGGCGACTTCGACAATGACGGCAACCTCGACGTGGTCGTGAATACGGTCAACGACTATCCGCAGCTCTTACACTGCAGCTCGACTGCCGGCAACAATTGGATCAAAGTTCGCACCATCGGCACCAAGTCTAACCGAAGCGGCATCGGAGCACGCCTGATCTGCGTAACCCATCTTCCCGGTGAAGCCAAGCCTCACCAGCAGATCGACGAAGTGCGCAGCGGAGGCAGCTACATTTCGCAGAATGACTTGCGCATCCAGTTCGGCTTGGGAAAAGCCGAGAAAATCGATCTCCTGGAAATCCGCTGGCCCAGCGGTCAGAGTCGACACGCTAAAGGATGTAAAGGCTAATCAGCAGATTTTTGTGAAAGAAGGCGAGGGGATTGTTCGTACTATGCTGTTCCCGGCTACTCCAAAGCCCGTCAAACATTAGTGGAGCGATCGGACTGCGGGTGCCTCTGCCACGCCAACATAAGTATCCGCACCTCCGTAGTAAAACAAATATCGCTCGCCTTGCCGCACCATGCCTTCCACGAACACCACATTCGGGACCTGGCCCACTTTCTCCCATTGTTTCTCCGGAGCGAAAACGCTAGTCTCCGTCCGCGAAATCACCACGCGCGGGTCGTTGCGGTCGAACACCGCCACGCCTGTACGGTACACAAGTTTGTCGTCGGCGCCGTTGTAGATGAGAACAATCCCCTTCGGCGTGACGATCGGCGCAGGTCCGGGTTCGGCCACGCGAGAATCAAACTTTCCCGCACGCACAGGTAACACTGGAGCATCGGTCGCGTCCGTCCAATGTAAGAGGTCTGTCGAAGAGGCCAGCCCCATCTGGTCGTTGTTGTCCGCGGTTGTGCCGAGAAAGTACATCCAGTATTTGCCCTGAATCTTCTCTGGCACAATCGCCCCCGACTTCGTCCAGCGAACATTCCAGCGTCCCTTATAGGCAGGAAGAATCACGCCTCTCCGCTCCCAGTGGATGAGATCTCTCGAAGTCGCCAGACACAGTTGCGCGTCTTTCTTGTTGTAGCCCGTATAGGTCAGATAGTAGGTATCGCCGAACCGCACCAGCCGCGGGTCTTCCACCCCTCCATCTTTTTCGTAGTCCTTCTCGGGCGAGAGCACAGGCTCGCTCCGACGCGTGAAGTGGATTCCGTCCGCGCTTTCGGCATAACCCAAGCGCGAAGTGCCGCTCTTGTCCTGGGCCCGGTAGAGCATGACGATTTTTCCGTCGCGAAGAATCACGGCAGGGTTAAAGGTGCCCGCCGATTCCCAACCGTCGCCTTGCGGAGAGATCACGGGAGTCTCGGAAACACGGCGCCATGCCCCGAACGGCCAACTTGCGCTATCCTGTGGAGCCAGCGCCAGAACAAGCGTGAATAGCTTTATCCAGCTTTTGCTGGGAATGGATTGGATCATGGCAATTGTGACCGTTGACCGCGGCCGACTTTGTGACGCGGCGCGCCCTATGCCTCAACCTGGATTTCCGCCTCCCGATTCTCCGCCAGTCGGCTCGTTCCTGCAACCGTCCGCTCCGACATGGAAAGTTCGATGCTAAACATTCGATGAAACAGACACATCGTCGTAGGTCTGGGCGAATTGCTTTGGGACTTGTTGCCCGCAGGGAGACAACTGGGTGGAGCGCCGGCCAACTTCGCCTACATCACATCCCTACTGGGAGACGAGGGAATCCCCGCCAGCCGCCTCGGCCAGGATGCCCTGGGGGAAGAGGCGATTCTCCGCCTCCGTGAACTCGCTCTGCCGACCGCATTCATTCAAGAAGATGCGGACCATCCTACCGGAACTGTGCAGATCGAAGTAGACGCCGCCGGTCAGCCACGCTTTGAAATTTCTGAGTCCGTCGCGTGGGATTTTCTTGAATGGACCCCGCAATGGCAGAGGCTGGCGCAACAAGCCGATGCCGTGTGCTTTGGATCGCTGGCACAACGCTCGGAGCACAGTCGCGTCACCATTCGCAAATTTGTGCTGGCTGCGCAGCAGCGAAACGCCGTGCGGATCTTCGACGTCAACCTCCGGCAGAATTTCTTTACCGCGCAAGTCCTCGCGGAATCGATGAGGCTGGCAACCCTCGTCAAACTCAATCATGAGGAACTCCCGAGGCTCATGCGATTGTTCGAACTCGACCATCACCGCGAGGAAGACTCGGCGCGGCGTTTGCTGTCATTGCATGATCTGAAGCTGGTTTGCATCACCCGCGGCAATGGCGGCAGCCTGCTGGTTTCAGCCGCCGAATGCAGCGAACATCCCGGCTTCAAAGTAAAAGTAGCCGATACCGTCGGCGCCGGCGACGCCTTCACCGCGGCCCTGGTGCACGGTTATCTGCGGGGGACATCGCTGGCGCAAATCAATGAAAACGCCAACCGCGTCGGCGCGTGGGTCGCCAGCCAGTCCGGAGCAACGCCAGCCCCAAAAGTGGGCGGCATCGAGCAAACCTTGGCCGCTATTGGCTGAAACGTTTCGTGTTGGGACGGCCGCCTGGCGGCCTGCCTGTTCTGGAAGCCCTGAGCGAAGCCGAGGGGAAGCGAAGGTCCGCCGAGCGGAGCGAGGCCGTCCGCCATCACTCCAGTTTTGGTTTATTCTGTGTTAGTTTGCGGTTCAGAGTTTGAGGGGGGCTATTGACCAGATCCAAGCTAGTCGTTCGTCTGTTCGTCTGCGTTTCAGTTTTTCTGCCTATCGCATCGAGCACCGCGCAGCAAGTTCCGGAGAATACATATCAGGAACTGCATTGGCGGATGATCGGCCCGTTTCGCGGTGGCCGCACCCGTGCCGCCGCTGGCGTTCCGAGCCAGCCAAATGTTTTCTACATGGGTCAGGTAAACGGCGGAGTATGGAAGTCGGATGACTACGGCCGCATCTGGACTCCGATCTTCGACCACGAGTCTACGCAGTCGATAGGAGCCATCGCCGTAGCGCCTTCGAATCCCAACATCATTTATGTCGCCAGCGGCGAAGGCCTGCACCGCCCCGATCTCTCTGTGGGCAATGGAATCTACAAATCGACTGACGCCGGCAAAACCTGGACTCATCTAGGCCTGCGCGACGGTCTGCAAATCCCCGCGCTCGCCATCGATCCTCGCGATCCCAATCGAGTTTTCGCGGCCGTGCTAGGCCATCCTTACGGCCCGAATGAAGAGCGCGGCCTTTTCCGTTCCACCGACGGCGGCCAGACCTGGCAAAAGGCAATTTACAAAGACGAGAACACCGGAGCCTCCGACGTAGAGATTGATCCCTCCAATCCCGACGTGATTTACGCATCGATGTGGGAAGCGCGCGAGGGCCCATGGGAAGATGGCAACGAGTTCAACGGAACCGGCGGCGGCTTGTTCAAATCCACTGACGGCGGGAACACCTGGCATCCTCTTACCAACGGCCTTCCCGAAGGATCTCTCGCAAATCTACGTCGCCATCGCTCCCACTGACTCGCGGCGCCTCTACGCCACAATCGCCATCGCCTCGGGCCCACTCGCTGTCTACCGTTCTGACGATGCTGGAGAAAGCTGGTCCAAAGCAACGGACGATCCGCGTCCTTCCGGCCGCATCGGTGGCGGCGACCTCGCCATCCCCCGAGTTGATTCCAAGAATCCAGACGTCGTCTATTGCGCCAGCACTGTAACTATGAAGTCCACAGATGGCGGCAAGACCTGGTCCGGATTCCGCGGCGCTCCGGGCGGCGACGACTACCAGAATCTCTGGATCAATCCCAACGACCCCAACATTATTCTTCTGGTCAGCGACCAGGGTGCGCTCGTAACCGTCAACGGCGGGGCCTCCTGGAGTTCCTGGTACAACCAGCCTACCGCGCAGATTTATCACGTCGCGGTAACCCCCACTTTTCCCTATCGCGTTTGCGGAGGCCAGCAGGAGAGCGGTTCCGTTTGCATCTCCAGCCGCGGCAACGACGGCGCCATCACCTTCCGCGAGTGGCATCCCGTAGGCGTGATCGAATACGGCTACGTCGCTCCCGATCCCCTCGACCCTGACGTGATTTACGGCGGCGGTAGAAACGAGGTCTCGAAATTTCACTGGTCCACCGGCCAGGTGCAGAACGTCACGCCCATCCCGCTTCGCACCGAGAAGTACCGCACGGACCGCTCTGAGCCCACGATGTTCTCGCCCCTCGACCCGCACACGCTCTATTTCGCCAGCAACGTGCTATTTAAAACTACCAACGGCGGAAACTCCTGGGAGGCCATCAGCGGTGATCTGACTCGTCAGAATCCCGGAGTCCCAGCCAGCGTGGGCAATCTCGTTCCGAAAGATGCCGAGAAAAAGCGCGGAGTAATCTACGCGCTCGCGCCTTCGTTCAAGAACCTCGACACACTGTGGGCCGGCACGGACGATGGCCTCATCTGGCAAACGCGCGACGGCGGCAAGAAATGGAACGACATTACTCCAAAAGAACTCACGCCCTGGAGCAAGGTCACGCAGATCAGCGCCTCCCATTTCGATGACAGCTCCGCCTACGCGTCCGTGAGCCGCTTCCGCATCAACGATGAACACCCCTACATTTACCGAACTCACGATGGCGGCAAGACCTGGAAGTTGATCGTGACCGGCCTGCCTGATTTCGGTCCGGTGGACACGGTCCGCGAAGATCCTATGCGCAAAGGCCTGTTGTTTGCCGGCACGGAGAATTCAGTCTGGGTGTCGTTCGACGACGGCGACCACTGGCAGTCCTTGCAACTGAATCTGCCCCACACTTCGATGCGCGATCTCTGGATTCATGACAACGACCTCATCGTTGCCACGCACGGGCGCTCATTCTGGATTCTGGATGACATTACGCCGCTGCGCGAGGTGGCCGCTTCGTTCTCTGTTTCCGACGCCCATCTTTTCGCTCCGGCCCCTGCCTACCGTGTGCAGCGCGATACGAACACTGACACGCCGCTTCCGCCCGACGAGCCTGCTGCCGCCAACCCGCCCGATGGCGCGATCATCGACTATTATCTGTCGCAGGCCGCTTCTGCTCCTGTCACTCTCGAAATCCTCGACGCTCGCGGCCAACTCGTTCGCAAATTTTCCAGCGACGATAAACCCGACGTCTCGGAAGCAGATCTCAAGAAACAACTCATCCCTCTTTATTGGCTGCGTCCTTTTCGCGCTCTGCCGTCCGATGCCGGCATGCACCGCTGGGTGTGGGATCTGCATTATCCCGCGCCCAATTCTCCCCGCCACGACTATCCCATCGCAGCGATTCCCGCAGACACACCCCGCTATCCGCTCGGTCCCACGGCCTTGCCCGGCTCCTATACGGCACGGCTCACCGCGAATGGAAAAAGTTATACCGCGCCATTCACCGTAAGAATGGACCCTCGGGTACAAATTTCGGTCTCCGGCCTCGAGAAGAAATTCCAATCTGAAATGCGCCTGGCATCGCTCCTGAGCCAAAGCTCCACGGCTGTAATGCAAGCTGGATCGATTCGCGAGACGTTGCAGAAACTGAGCCAGCAAGCCACCGGCACGGCCCGCGATTCCATTCAGGCGTTCCAGACCAAACTGACGGCAGTTCTTGGGGCGCCTGCCGGTTCCACTGCAGCGCCCGCCGGCGAAATCACTCTCGCGCGGGTGAGTGGGCAAGTCACCGTCTTATATGGCCAGGTGTGGCAGGCCGATGACGAACCCACCGCAACCCAATCTGAAGCCGTCACGGCCACGGAGCACGACGCTCTGGACATAATGAAGCGTTGGGATGCGCTGAAGACTTCCGATCTTCCCGCACTCAACCGTGAACTCCGCGCCGCGAACTTGCCGGAGGTACAAATCGAACGGGACCCGCACAAGGAAGATGCTGGGATGGATGAAGAATAGGCGTTCACTACTTCCCCATCCAAAGAGCTAGCTTGGGCACAAAACCAGTGTTTTCGTCGTGCTGCCCTCCCCGCAGTGTGCAATATCTTGCAACTTCACCGTGACTTTCGCAGCGCGTGCCGAATTGAATTGTCAATCTGCACTACAGATGGACCCGAATCGTCTAAGACGCGATATAACCCTGCGGCTTCGAGATTTCGCGACAGAGAGTCTGCCCACCAATCTCTCTTGCCCTCTGCACTATGGAAACAACGCATCAGACAACTTCGATCAAGCGACCCGAGAGGAATCAAATGAAGGCTTTCCGAACACTCGCTATCGTATTGCTGACACTGCTGGTTTGTTTGGGTATCGCCAGCTCCCAGGAACCCTCGACGTCGAAATGGCAGGAGCTCACGAATGCTCCAAGCTTTGAGGCCGATACTCCGCTGCTGCTCACGGACGGAACTGTGATGGTGCATCAGTACCAAAGCACGAAATGGTGGCGTCTTACCCCTAGCATTACGGGAAGCTACCTCGCCGGTACATGGTCCGAGTTGGCCTCAGCGCCCAGCGGATACGAACCGCTTTACTTCGCCTCCGCCGTACTGGCCGACGGCAACGTTGTCGTCGAGGGCGGAGAGTATGACGGAAGTCAGTCGGAAACCAACAACGGGGCAATTTACAATCCCGTTACCAACACTTGGACCTCGATTACCGCACCCACGGGCTGGACCCATATTGGAGATGCACAAAGCGTCGTGCTGGCCAACGGGACCTTCATGCTGGGGAACTGCGGTTATGCCGGTTCAATCTGCAGCCCGTTTCAGCTGAAGCAAGCTTTGCTCCATGAAACTACTCTGACCTGGACCATTACCGGATCAGGCAAAGCCGACCAAAACTCCGAGGAAAGCTGGACCTTGCTGCCCAGCGGAGACGTGCTCGTAGTCGATATGGATAACGGCACCGAGTCTGAGCTTTACAATCCCAGCACGGGAAGTTGGTCGCTCGCTGGGAGCACGATTGTTCCCCTCCCCGAGACTGCCTGCTACGAAATTGGCCCGGCTGTGTTGCGGCCGGATGGCACCGTATTCGCCATTGGAGGCAACAACAACACTGCCATTTACAACACTAATACCGCCACCTGGTCGGCGGGTCCGACTTTTCCGATCGGGTTTGGCGTCGAAGATGGACCGGCAGCCCTGCTGCCGGATGGCAACGTTCTGGTAGGGGTAGCCCCCACCAAACCTTGTTACAAGCCGGGACCAAGTACTATGAGTTCAACGGCACAACCCTGACTTTGGTTGCCTCACCGGCCGGCGCTTCCAGCAATCCATCCTATACGGGACGAATGCTGGTTCTGCCCACCGGGCAGGTGCTGTTCACGAACGGTACGAAGACCGTTCAGCTCTATACCTCGAGCGGGACCTACGAAGCCGCATGGCAGCCCACCATCACCTCCGTAGCCAGCACACTGACTGCAGGCAGTACGAACAATGTCATCAAGGGCACGCAGTTCAACGGCCTGTCGCAAGGGGCGATGTATGGCGACGACGCGCAGATGGCGTCCAACTATCCCATCGTCCGCATCGTCAACCAGGCCACCAGGGACGTCTACTATTGCCGCACCCACAACCACAGCACCATGGGTGTCGCGACGGGAGCCACGATCGTTTCCACCGAATTCGATATTCCCTCGAACATTGCAACTGGTGTCAGTGCGCTCTATGTCGTCGCCAACGGAATTCCGTCGAAGCTGAAGAAAGTTACTATCAACCCATAAGAACTCGCGCCACCTGCTGCCATGCAGGTTAGTAGTGCTCCAGAACCGGCGCCTTGATTCCCAACAGTGAATCAAGGCGCCTATTTTCTTACTACCTGGCTCGATCGCTGGAAAACGAGTCTCCTTCGCCACGGCCTACAAGGCTTCCACAGCTCGCTGAAGGTCCTGAGCAATTTGACCGGGATCGCTGTCAGGCGCAAAGTTCATCGGTCGGCCGATGCGCACCTGAATCTCTCCCGGCCGGGCAAACTTTCTGCCCGCTTGTTTCACTTCAAACAATCCCACAATCCGCATGGGCAGCACCGGAATGCCCAGATTATTCGCCAGCAGCCCGATCCCCGCGCGAAACGGATTCATCTTGCCATCCACCGTATGCCGTCCTTCCGGAAACACCAACACGCTGTATCCACGATCCACGGCTTCGCCCGCATAACTGAAACTCTGCCGGAACCCGGCCTCGCGCGGCAGCGGAAACAGGTTCAGCAGCGAAACCCCCAGCAGCCATTGCGTCCGATCATAAATTCTGCCGAAAAAGCCTCTGCTCGCCGCCGGCGTACGCAACGCTTCCAACGCCTCTCCCCCGAGCCGCCGTCGCGATGCGGTTCCGCAGCCGCGCCGGCAAAGCCGTCTGCACGAAACCCACATCCACGTCGCTAATATGATTGCAGACCACCAGCAGCGGCCCACTCCATCCTCGCAAATTTTCCCGCCCTTCGATCCGCGGCCAGCCCAGCAGAATCATGGCCGGCCTCATCAACAAATAGTGCGCCAGCCATCGCAACCACGTCACCGGCCACCGCAACACCCAGCCCGGATAGTGATACTCCGCGCGCGGCCGCGCCTCACCACTCAACATCCTTTCCACATCACTCACGGTCCGCGCCGCGCTTAAGCGAGTCTCGCTCAGGTCCACTTGATATCGATCCTCCAGCGCGCTGATCAGTTCCACCCGGTCCAGAGAACTCAACCCCAACTCAGAATCGAAAGCCGCTTCCGTTTTCAGCCCAGCCACGCTTCGCCCCGTGATGCGCCCGATCAACTCCATCACCGGATTTTCAGCCGTACTCGCAACATTCTTCCCGCCAGGTTGCAGAAGTTCCCTCGCCGCGAATTCCGCGATCACATTCCGCCGCGGCTTCTGGGTGCTCGTGCGCGGAAAGTCTTTTTGCGGCCACTCGTACCCACATCCGCATGCGCTGGAATTCCGCCAACGACTGGTTCGCACGCTCCACCACTCCCGCCGCCCGGGCATCGTCGCCAAGAATCACCACCGCGCAAGGCTCTGCATTTCCTCCGCGCTCAATCCCGACCACCGCGCAATCTTTCACCTCCGGCTGAAGCCGCAATGCGGCCTCCAGATCTTCCGGATAAATATTCAATCCGCCCGGGGTCACGATTACTTCTTTCTTGCGCCCCTTGAAATAAAGATTCCCAGCTTCATCAAATGCGCCCACGTCTCCCGTGCGATACCACCCGTCTTGATCCGTGACTCCCATCTGCGACCCCATCCGCAATCCCGTCCGCAACTCCCCGCCGTCGGCCTCCATCCCAATAGCCCGCCGCCACTCCGCCACCGCGGACCAAGATCTCGCCATCCTCCGCCAGCTTCACCTCCCGCCCCGGCAGCACTTTCCCAATCGACCCTTTCCCCAACTTGAACGGATGATTCACGCTGATCAGCGACGTAGTCTCCGTCAGCCCATACCCCTGAATCGCAGCGTAGCCGAGCCGGTCCCAAAATCGTTCCGTCTCCGCATCCAGCGCCGCGCCGCCACAAATAAATGCCCAGAACTTCCACCCAAACTGCCGCCGAATCGCGCGAAAAATCCACCACCGCCGCAGGAAGTGCTTTCCCTCCGAAGCCCGGAACCGCCTCCGAAAGTCCTCGATCTTCCCCCGATCTTCCAAATCGCGTTCAATCTTCTGTTTCAAAGACTGCAAGACTCGCGGCACTGCCACCAGCACGGACACTCGCTCCCGCCGGATCGTCCTCACAATCTCCGAAGGCTTTAGCTCTTTCTGAAAAATCACGGTCCCACCCAGCAGCGGAGGCAGAAACATCCCGAGAAATTGCCCGAACACATGGCTCAGCGGCAGCAAATTCAAGAACCGCACCGGATGCACCCAGCGCTCATACTTCAAATACCGCTGCATCTCCCGCTCCAGCGGAGCAATGTTAGCCAGCACATTCCCATGCGTGATAACCACGCCTTTAGGCTCAGCCGTGGTCCCCGAAGTAAATACAATCTGCAGGATGTCATCGCGCCCAATCTCCGACATGTGAGTCGCCGGGGGTGCCCCGTCCATGTCGCGTCTCTGCAGGACAGGGCGAGGATTTTGACTTCCTCAAGGACCACGTAAGGCAGTGCGCGAGCCTCACCACATCTCGCCGCGTGCCTCCGCGAACAAACCCAAAGCCGGGCCTCAACCTGCCCCGCAACCCGCGCCGCAAACTCCGCCGAAGCCCCATCATCCATCGGAACAACAACCACACCGCGCAAAGCACATCCAAAGAACGCCGCAACCCACTCCGCGCAGTTCTCGCCCCAAAGCATCACCCGCTCGCCCTTGCCAATTCCCCGCGCCTCCAACTCGGCCAAACCGAAACGCCATCTCCAAAACCTGCCCGTAAGTGAACCACTCCATCCGGTATCCGCACCGCTGCCCATAAGCGCGCTCATCGCGGTGCGCCTGAAAGTTTGCCAGAAAAAACTCTGCTAGAGATTCAGCCATGTAGTGAAGAGTGGAGGCGGCAGAGAAATAAACCCGAAGCCAGCCTCTAGGCAAGTTTAGTAGCAGAAAGGAACAATCGCACGTACGCCTGGCAGATTGCCGGAAACCCTACTCCCGCCCCACCCCCAGCGCATCCGCCACCCGATTAATGTAATTAAACCAGGAAGCAATCAGCGTAATCTGCAAAATCCCGCGATCGTCAAATCCCACGGCCCGCAGCCCCTCGATGTCGTCCTTCCAACACTTGGTCGCGTCCTTGGTCAGCTTAACCACATAATCCACCATCACCCGCTCCTGCGGCGTGATGGGCGCAGTCGTGTAATCCTTCTCCAGCGCCTCCACCAGCTCTTTATCCAGCGTCACTCTACGCAGAAACTCTGCGTGCGACTCGATTCAATACTTGCACCGGTTGGTCACCGAGACCATGGTCGTAATCATTTCGTGCTGCCGCCGGCTCAGCGGCAACTCCGGCGACATCAGCGCGCCAAACGTGGCGAACGAATGAAACAGCGCGTCAGGAATCAGCGTGTGCGACCCCACAATCGACGACCCTCCCGACTCATCCGGATGCACCGGATCGCCATACTCCTTGGGATACAGCCTCCTCTGCCCCTCAATCGCCTGGCGCAGCTTCTCATCGGCCTCCGACATCGGTATGGTTCGAATCCACGTCATAATCGCGATTCCCTTCCTATCGGCGTCTCCACTTTCGCAGGAGGAAGACTACACTGCCGCCAGCCTCGCCACATAGCCCATTTGCACTAGGTGCGCGTCAAACGCAGCCCATAACGCATACCCTGTTCGCCCACTCCAGAACTCCAGTAAAATTCCCACAATAACTTTCTCGATGGTGGTGCGCGTGGATTTTCTGAGTGACGTAGAAGTTCGAGTGCTGGGCTCGCTGATTGAAAAGGACATCACCACTCCCGATTACTATCCCTTGTCGCTCAACGCTCTGGTGAACGCATGTAACCAGAAGAACAACCGCGATCCGGTGATGACGCTTGACGAGGACGCGGTGCGCGCCGCGCTCGACTCGCTGCAAGCGCAGCGCCTGGCAGGGCCCAGCGAGCGGCGCCGATAGCCGGGTCACGAAATACGAGCACCGCCTGCAGGAAGTATTTAACTTCGATCGCCGTGAGATTGCGATCCTCTGCGTGCTGCTGCTGCGCGGCGCGCAAACTCCGGGTGAACTCCGAGGCCGGGCGGAACGGATGTATCGATTCGAGGAGTTGGAGGACGTCCACGCGACGCTCGACCGGCTCAGCCAGCGCGAACCTCCGCTGGTGGCGGTGCTGCCGCGTCAGCCGGGCACGAAGGAATCGCGCTACATGCATCTGCTCTCCGGCAGCACAGCTCCCGCAGAAGCTGCCCCGGCCCGAGCGCCAGCCGGTCCTTCGGCGGACGACGACCGCATTGCCAGCCTCGAAAGCGAAGTGAGCGGAACTGAGAAAAGAAGTCGCGGAAATGCGACAACAGCTGGCCGCGTTTCGGAAGCAGTTCGAATGATCGCGGACACGAGTATCATGGAATAATTCTGCCTCGCAGGAGACTTTATGCATCGCCGCGAATTCCTCATTCGCTCTGCATCGGGCCTGGGAGCTGCCTGGCTCAACTCCAAAGACTTGCTGGCCGCTCTTGCAACCCAGCCTTCGTTATCGAAGTTTTCCGCCTCCGACACCGTCACCCTGGGCAGCACAGGCATTAAAGACCAGCCGGCTCGCCATGGGCACGGGCACGGTCGGTTTTGGCCATCATTCGAACCAGACCGCGCTCGGCGTTAAAGGGCTCTCTGATCTTCTGCTCAATGGCTACGATCAAGGTCTGCGTTTCTTCGACGCCGCCGATTCTTATGGAAGCCATCCTCACGTCGCGGAGGCGCTGAAGCACGTGCCGCGCGACAAGGTCACCGTACTCACTAAGACCTGGGCACGCGATCCCGCGGCTGCCCGCGCCGATCTTGACCGCTTCCGCCGCGAGTTGGGCGTCGACTATCTCGATGTCTGCCTGATGCACTGCGTCACCGAAGCGGATTGGACCGAACGCTTCAAGGGCGTGATGGACGTGCTCTCCGAAGCCCGGCAGAAGGGAATCATTCGCGCCCACGGCTGTTCCTGCCACAGCATCGAGGCGCTGCGAGCCGCCGCGAAATCGCCGTGGGTGGAAGTCGATCTCGCCCGCATCAATCCCATCGGCTCGCATATGGACGCCGACCCTCAGACCGTGGTCAGCGTTCTGCGCGAAATGAAAGCCGCGGGCAAAGCCGTGATCGGCATGAAGATTCTTGGCCAGGGCGATCTGCGGGACCGGCAGTCGGAAGCTCTGCGGTATGCGTTGTCGCTGGGCGTGCTCGATGCCTTCACCATTGGAGCTGAGAGTCGAGCCGAGCAGGAAGATCTGATTCGGCGCATCGCGGCGGCATAGGCCTTGCGGGGATCGCTGCCCGTGTCCCGCGCCCCACACAGTGTCCGCCGCGCCACGATCGCGCGCATGTTCGCGCTGCTCTAACCCACGTAAAATCAACACATCCCCCGTTGGCCATCTCCGTGCACTCTCACCTGCGCTGCTTCAGCAGCAGGAGGTGACCAACCATGACCCGTATCAACCTGTTTCGCACCGCGACAGTTCAGCAACACTCCTGCAACGCCTGTTTCCGTTGCGTGGGGCAAGATTAATGGGGTAGATAACTGGGGTAAGACTAACTTCGACAAAAACACCAGCACGCTGGTATTCGCCGCGCTCTTGATTGTCTGTTCATTAGCCGTCGGATGCTCCAGCGAGAAACCCAAACCCGAAAGCTCCACCAACCAGCCGGCAATGGCTCAACCGGCGCCGCCGATTGCAACCAGTCCGGCGGCCGTGCCGGCAACGCCTGCGTTGCAGGCTGCCGCCAAGCCCGTACACAAGAAAATCGTCCGCAAAGTTCCGGCGAACGTGACGTATGCCGACAAAACTTCCGGCATCTCGTTCCAGTATCCGCGCAGGTACTCACTCAAGACCGGCGACGCCGCCAATGAGTTGGTCTCGTCCGATTCCGTTCCCATGGACTTCGTGCAGCCCGGCGGAGTCGCGCTCGCGGCGGTTGCAGTTCCTGAGTCCGTGTATCCCAACAGCGATCTGGCTTCTGCCTTCTTCAACGTCAGCGTGAACAAAGCGCTCACCGCGGAGCAGTGCGGCGAATTCTCCCTCCCGCAGGCCAGCCCTGCGACGCCCAGCGGATCCTGCGGCCTCGGCGCCGACGCAGACCGTCGAAGCTGATGATCGGCGGCATGGAACTGCAGTCCGCCGAAAGCCTGACCAGCCAGGGAACTCGCGAGGAAGCGTCGAAGTACTATCATGTCTTCGAAAACGGCGCTTGCTATGAGTTCGCGCTGAAGGTTGCGACTACTGGCGTCAAGACCGAGGGCGGCAAGCAAATAGATCGCGAGCAAGTCTTCCAGCGGCTGGAGAAGATCCTGGCTACGGTGAAGATCACGCCTGCGGCGGAAGTGACGGCCAGCGCACCGGCTACTCCAAGTACTCCGGAAACTCCGGCACAGTAGTGGGCCGCAGTAGCGGGGATGATAAGAGCCGCGCTGCTTTTGCAGCGCGGCTTTTTGTTTGTAGATCTCGATCAGCTGCGCAACTCACGCACGATTGCGCCTATGTCGTTTTCCTGGAAGAGGCGGATGGCGGCGATGCCGGCTGCACCAGCTTGCAGGCAGGACTCGGCGTTCTGCAGAGTCACTCCTCCCAGCGCCAGCACTGGGATTCTCGCGCGGCAGGCTTGGCGAAGAGCGTCGAGGCCAGCGGGGCTGGTTCCGGGCGCGCCTGTTTTCTCGAAGACGGGAGCGAAGACTGCGAACGTGGCTTGGTTGGCGGCGGCTTGAACGACTTCTTCCGGAGAGTGACACGACACGGCTATCACCGGATCTTGCGGTGAGGATTTCGCGGGCGAGGGCGCCCGCACCACATTTCCAGCCTGCTCGAACTTCGACGGGGGAAACATCGTTCGGCACGGAGATGAACGCCGGCGGCGCCACTGGCCAGGGCGACGTCGGCGCGGGAATTAATCAGCAGAGAGGTCCCCGGAGGCCGGACGCCGGAGGCCGATTTCGCTTTGTCGCGGATGACGCGCATTGCCTCGCGGGCCAGCAACTCCAATTCGCGGGTCGACAGATCTTTTTCGCGGAGCTGGATGTAGTCGACGCCGTGGCTTGCGGCTTCGGCGATCTTGTCGAGCAGACGAAGACGGCGCGTGCGCTCGTCGCCAGGAAAGGCGGCGCGGTCGGTGATGTAGTAGAGAAGCGAGCGTTCAGTCATCAGCTCTCCGTTATCAGTTTAGAGCACAAAAAGGCTGATGCGCCCGGCCGTTCACGGTCTGGTCTTAGCAATCTCCGGGAGAACTTCCTGCTCCTTTTCTTTCTTGGGTTGGCCGCCGAGGTGGTATTCGGTCAGTCCGTCGCGGAGGAATGCGAAAGCGTCCTCGGGAGTGTCGACAAACTTGAAGAGGTTTAGGTCTTCGGGAGCGACGGTGCCCGCGTCGACAAAGGCCTGGAAGTTCATGATGCGGTGCCAGTATTCGCTGCCGTAAATGACGACGAGAATTTTCTTGGCGAGTTTGTCGGTCTGAGCGAGGGTGAGGATTTCAAAAAGTTCGTCGATGGTGCCGAAGCCGCCGGGAAAAATTACCAGTGCCTTGGCGAGGTAGGCGAACCAGAACTTGCGCATGAAGAAGTAGTGAAACTCGAAGTTGAGCGAGGGCGTGATGTAGGGATTGGGATTCTGCTCGAAAGGCAGATTGATGTTAAGGCCGATGGTTTTGCCTCCGGCTTCCTGCGCGCCCAGGTTGGCCGCTTCCATGATGCCGGGACCACCGCCGGTGGTGACGACGAACCGGCGGCGGCGCGCGGGAATCTGAATGGACCACTCGGTAAGCATGTGGGCCAGGCGGCGCGCGTCTTCGTAGTAGCGGGCCATTTCGACGGCAGCGAGGGCGCGCTTCAGATTCTTTTCCTGTTGCGGCGTGGGCGTTTTCAAATCGTTTCTTTCCACGGCGGCCAGATTCTTCCGGGCTGCGTCGCCTCCCTGGAAGCGAGCCGAGCCGAAGAAGACGACCGTGTCCTGGATCTGCTCGCGGCGAAAGCGCGACAGCGGTTCCTGATACTCAGCCAGAATGCGCAGAATGCGTCCGTCGGGACTGCTGAGGAAGGGTTCGTTCTGGTAGGCGAGAGGCGCGGGTTGCAGCTTGTTCGTCATGTCGAGACTCACGTTATGGAATTGAGCGTTAAGAAATTTGCGTGATGAAATCCTGTCCTGCGAAAATCGCCGCACTGCTCTGGCGCTATTGGTGTTCGTGGTAGTGGAGGGCTTCCCAGAAGCCGATCCAGATGTCGAGCAATCCTAAGCCGCTGCACAAGCCACGGAAGAAGCCGGCAGAGACCAGGGTACGAAGCCAGGGGAACGAGAGGAGAAGATAATTGTCGGTCCACTCGGGGGTCCAGGGCAGAATCACGAGCAGCACGCCGGCGATCGCGCTAATCAAAACGAAAAGGAAGACGGAGGCGCGGTGCAGCCAGAGTTGCAAGCCGTTCTGGACGGGCGTGGCGGTGACCGCCTTTGGGTCGAAGACCTCGATGGATTCGCCCGGACCGGGCGCAGGCTGGCCAGGCGCGGCCGGGCTGGTTTCGACGGGCAACTTGGGGTCGGTCACCGGGCGCTCCGCTGCGGCGGGGCTGGAATAAAGCACAGATGGAAGAACGATCCACCGTGTGCCGGAAAGAAAACGTGAGGAACAAAATCCATCGGGCTATTCTACGACTTAAGGGGCTTGATCCGCTCGGCGACGTCGCGATAATCGATGTTGCGGCCGTAAACCTCCATGAAGTGCTTGAGCGCGGAGGGTCTATCGCCGGCGGTCTCACAGGCAGAGCCGAGTTCGTAGTAGAGAGCAGTGCGCGTCTCTTCGTCGACGCCAGGGGCGTGAAGAGCCTTGTCATACCAGCGAATCGCGGCCTCAGGCAAGCCCTTATCGAGGAAGCATTGTGCCAGCCAGGTATAAGTCTGCATAACTTGCGGGAAGGGATGTCCGCGATCGACGGCCTGACAGGTCTTCTGCAACTCGCCAATGGCTTCATCGAGCAATCCCATTTCGCGGAAGGCGATGCCGAGGTTGTAATGGGTTTCAGGATCTTCTTCAGTGGTCGAAGAGCCCGGATTCGAGATCGTGCTTCAGTTCGCCGAACATTTCCGCAAGATCCACGCCAGCATCCTCGCCGAATGGAGAAGACTTTGCAGCCGCTGAGGAACTGGGAATCACTGGAGAAATGTGTGGCACGGAGACTGCAGGCTGATGCGCGACCGTGGCCGCCGCTTGCGATGAAATTGCCGGAACGCCAGAGGATGCTGCTCCTGCTGCGGCGCTGGCCGCAATCGGAGCGCTGACCGGAGGAACTGCTGCAGGTGTAGGGACGGGCCAATGCTGCGCCGGAACCGAGGCGACCGGGGTCTCAATCTGGGCCACGGGCTGCGTCTCTGGCGCGGGCTCATGCTCAGCAACCGGCGCCCCCTTGAGGAAGTCTTCCCCTAGGGACGCTTCAAGGTCGGCTACAAACTCGCCGATGACTTCGGTTTGGGGCACGCCGAAGGATGTAGGCTTCGAATTCCCGACAGGCTCAAGCTCGGGCTGGGCTTTGTGTTCCGGTTGGGCTGCCTTCGCCGCGGCATGCTCGGGCGGCGGGCTCGCCTCATGCGAGATCGTCCCCGGAAGAAAATTCTCGCCCAGGGAAGACTCAAGATCGGTAACGAACTCCTGCAGAACTCCTGGCGCCGCCGCGATGGAAGGCTCGCTGACCGAAGGCTGCATCCCGGCATGCTCATCGTGGAGAGGAGTCGGAGCATCCGTTTCCGCCACAAGAGCCGGCGGTTCTGGAGAAGTTTGTTCGCACGGCCTCGGATTCTGGTCCAGCGGCTGGAATCTCGTCGACGGTGAATTCGGCCTGAGGCTCGTCGGTGGCGAATTCAGAAACGGCTTCGACTGTGGCCACTTCTTCCGCCGCGGCAGGCGCGTGCTTCGAAGCCGCTTGAATTTCAGCTTCAAGCGCCGACAAGATAGCTTCGTCGCTGGTGAGATCCTGCAGCTTTTCAAAGGCTGCCGCAGCCTGTTCGGGCATGCCATGCTCAAGGTAGAAACGAATCTCTTCGGCGGCTTCGTTGATCTTCTGCGGGTCGAGCGTTGGTTCGCCCCGCCTGCCTTGGTCGAGCTTGCCGGCGCGCGTCTCATGGCCGCCGACAGCGCCGGTGACCTCGATCTCCGCACCTTCGGCCGGCGGTGTGGCGGGTTCGATGGTGATAGCGTCGTCCCACTCGGAAGACAGATCGATCTCCGCGGGAACCGAGGGAGATTCGGGGGCGGGTGAAGCCTGCTGGCCGTGCTGAGCGTGATCTTGATCGTCGTGAGGATCGCTGACGATGGCGAATTCGGCATCGTCCGCAGCCTGGGGCAGGGTCGCCGGCCAGGGAGTCGACGCTGCAGCCGCGCCTGAAATCTCTTGGGGAGTTTCCCGAGCGGCGGCGTGGTCCATGATGGAATCGGCGGGTGCGAGTGCTGCCGAGCGCTCTTCGTAGCGGCCGGCAAGTTCACCGTAGCGCGTAGCGTCTTCGGGATAGCCCGCTTCCGAGTAAATGTTCTGCAGAGTGCGGCAGCACACACCGGCTTCGGCGAAACGCGCGGCGCGCGTGTGCAAAGCGGCCAAACGCTGGTTCAGACGCAGGTCGTTAGGCGCCTGGGGCAGAGCTGCCGTCAGTGGTCCCAGCGCCTTGGCGGGCATGTTGTAGGAAATGAAAAGTTCGGCATCGGTAAGCGCGGAACGAACCGCCAGCGCGACCGCATCGGAATAATGCTGGTGAATGGAGGGAGCGGTAGCTTCCAGCTCATCGACGATAACAGCCGCTTCTTCCGCGGAGATGAGCTTGGCCCCGGAGTCGCCCCCGATCTGGCTGACCACCTGCTGATAGTTGTTCATGTGCAGGGGATTGCCAGGCTCCATGGTGGCCAGTTTCTGGTAAAGATCGCGGGCCCGGGGCAGATCGCCGGACTGCACCGAGGCGTGGGCCAGCAACTCGATGACTTCGGTGATATGAGTGGTCTCTCCAGCCTTCTGGAAAAGGTCGAGAAGTTTTTCCAGCGAAGCGGGATTGTCGCGCACATACCCGATGATGGAATGCAGGTTCTTTAAAACTTTGTCGGAATCCTCGGCCAGCAGGCGCTCGGCATGCTGGTCGTACACCTGGAGCGCATTCTCGTACTGGCCGGCCTGCATCAGGGCATCAAGAAAGGCAGAGATGGCGGGCAGGTCGTTGTGGACGGTCAGAAGCTTGCTGGCCAGAGTACCGGCATCCGAGAGGCGGCCAGTCTTCAGGTAGGCCTTGAGCAGGTCGCGCAGGCCATCGGGATTGGAATCGAGGTCGGGAACCTTCTGCAGCGATTCGATGGCGGCTGCCGCGTCCCCGGCCTCCAGCAGATTGCGTCCCTGCATGAGCAACGCGTAGCTGTTGCCGGGATCGAGAATGAGCATGCGCTGCAGAACTTCTTCCGCACCGCCCAGCGAACCCTTGGCACGCAAGGTCTCGGCGGCGGCGGAGAATATCTGCCAGGCATCATTTTTCTTTCCCAGCCGGATGTACACTTCCGCCAACCGGACCCGCATGTTGGTGTTTTCCGGATCCATTTCCAGAATCTTCTGGAAGATGCGGACCGCGTCTTCCAGTGCGCCCGATTTCAGGAATTCTTCCGCCACCTGCAGATACTGCGCACGCGCGTCATTGAACAGTCCCTGCTGGGTATAGAGCTCGGCCAGCTTCAGCACGCTCTCCAGCGACGGCTTGAGCTTGCTGATCTTCTTGTACATCGCGATGGCCTTGACCGTGAAACCCTGGTTGGCATAGGCATCGCCTACAGTCTTGAAGCATTCGGTGGCTTTGTCGGCTTCACCCAGGCGCGAGTAGAGGTCCCCGACGGTATTGATCACCGTTAGATCCTTGGCATCCGCCTTCAGGACCTTTTCGTACTCAGCGATGGCATTTTGCATCTTGCCCTGCTGGACATACTTCTCCGCAGCGCTGAGAACCTTCTGTTTGTTGAATCCGAAACCGAACGCCATATGAGTACGAACTCCAGCCCCTGGTCTATACCGACAATTTCTGAACCGATAAACCTTTATACCGAGAACTTCTAACCCGAGAGGAACTGTTCCCCGGCGGAACTGCCACCTGGCCAAACTCCTATTCCGGAGATGGCCGGTCGGACTAGGGCAATTGTACGTCTGGAAGGGGGAAGCGCATGGTTACCAAGGGTTACCAAAAGGGAGTGTACGAACGGGTTACCACGGGAACCAGGCACCCTCCCCGAACCAGCGATCGTCCTAGGTCGGCCTACTGCCGAAGACTGAGCGGATGGCTTATTGGTATAGTCTCTAAGCAGGTTAAGCAGGCTGATTTGCGTCCTCCAGTCAATTGGCGCAAGGAGCGAACAATGCGACTGCTATTGAATTGGGTTCTGAGTGCGTTGGCCGTGTGGATTGTGGCCAAGATAGTGCCTGGAATTTCCGTCAGCGGCCCCGTGGCAGCTCTGATCGCCGCACTCGTGATTGGCTTCATCAACGCGACCATCGGAGCCCTGCTGAAAATCCTCACCTTCCCTCTGACTCTGCTCACCCTGGGAATATTCTGGTTCGTGATCAACGCGCTGATGCTCGAACTCGCATCGGCGCTGCTGGCGCCGGGCTTCCAGGTGCGCACCTTCACGGCAGCCTTCATCGGCGCGATAGTGCTCAGCCTAGTGAATATGATCCTGAAGTGGCTGGTCCATCCCTCAAGCAACCGCGACTAACATTTGTGATCGTGTAGGAATGTGATTATGTGGGGGATGGCCGCCTCGGCCATCCAGCCAAGCGCAGCGAGGCGTTAGCGTGCAGCGCCTAAAATGTTCCGACTCATGCCCGCAGACAAGGGGTGGAGCAGGCCTTCAGGCCTGCGTCAAGCCGCACAAAAATCGGCGGGCCTCAGCCCCGGGGAATTCACCCCGTCCACTTCTTCCCAGTCTTCAAAACCTCCATCACCTTGGCGAGCCGCCGCGCCCGCGTCTCTTCCTGCTTCGCGCCAACAATGGCAAGAGCCATCTCTTTCTTATGTGTAAACGAGAGCTTCTGCCAGTTCGCTTGCGCGATTTTATTTTTCGCCAGCGCCTTCTTCAACTGCGGCGGCGCTTCCACCGTGCGTTCCTCTTCATCCCGCTCCATCACCACGTCGACAATGTCACCGGGTTCCGCGCCTGCACCCGCGCGCAGCAACTTGTTCACCGGCATCATGTGGCGAGTTCCGCATGGCGACAGCGACGAACGATACGGATATCCATTGATCGTCCCCCGCACCGGCACGCGGGCCCGCGTCCCAAAAAACTCCGGCACGTCCACCGGCGGAGTGATCGCCGCAACCACCCCTGCTTCCTTCCCCTCGATCTTTGCCGTGAACCGCAGCTGCTGTTTTGCCATCGAGTCCTCCTCGTGCATTTCCCTGTCATCCTGAACAAGCGTTCTTTGCGCGGTGAAGGATCTGGGCGAGCCGCGCGAAGCGTCGCGTTCTTTGCGACGCAATACTCGCGCGTTTGGCTCGCTTCCTTATCACACTGCCATTACCCGTGCCAAGCTCGTTTCCGTTATCCGCGCGCGAATCTCGATGCAAGCCGCGCCAGACGCACCACACGATAGAGAGGAGACAAGGGCCTAGGGAGACGCACCGCCTCCCACTCGCCCGGACCGGGAGTGAACGTTAGCCGCGCCAGAAAACGCAAGCGATCCACCCAGCGTTCGCGAAGCTGCATCATTAGGCGGAAGTACGATACCTGCTGTTCCCCGTAAGAAACTCCGTTCGCCACATCCACGGCGATCTTGTCGGCGAAAGCCCGCGCAGCGCGGTCTTCGGCAATCGCCTGCTCGATCGGCGCCGGAATCGGAGTTGCCAGAAGCCGGTTCGCCAGCAGCAGCGTGACATGCAGAATCCGTTCGATCCCAAATTCCCGGGCGTGAGCCTGCACCCAATCCCAATTCAAATTCCCCAGCTTCAGAATCTGCCCGATATCGCAGAGCCAGATCAGCCGTCCCCAGACATGTTTCGCCGCGTGCACCGAGAGCACCAGCAGCAGATCTTCCGGAGAAGGTGTTTTCACAGCGCGGCCCGCAACCGCCACGCGCACCGCCCGCTCGAACAATCCATCCATATCGAAGTCGACGGCGTAGAAGCGCGGCTGCAGCGCCCACTGCAACTCGAGCAGGTTGCGCCCAGCCGGACTGTCAAACGTGCACTCGTATCCCGAAGCGATGTAATCCTCCTCGGCATCTTCAGGAATAGGCAGCGCGCAGTGTGTATCCCAACTCGCGCACCGCGCTCTTGATGCGCCCCACGTCGCGTCTGCGGACAAATAAATCCATATCGCCCGACCGGCGCAGCGCCATGTCGCCGTAGTAAACCTCCGACAGCACCATGCCCTTATAAGGAATCACTTCGATACCGATGGCATCGAGACCATCCAGAATACGAATCAGCTCACGCGCCAGAAAAAGCGACTTGTGAACGTTCCTCTCATAACCCTGCCGCAGCGCTTCCAGCGTAGCGGCGGGCACCACGTCCCCCAAACGCGAAAGGTTCTGATAAATCAGCGCCGATGTGCCGTGATGATCGGCCAGTCGCAGCACAGCCTCCCACTCGACCGGCCTCGCCGGCGTCGGCGAATCGAGCAAGCCCCGGATGCGGCCGAGATCGCTTTCCCGCGCATCGGCACAGCTTGCGGCCCGCACCAGGTCCCACGCGGACGCGCTCGCAACAGTTGGCGCCGGACGGCCCACAGATGTCGGCGGATTCACTGATCTGATTCACTGATGTCGAGCCATCTTAACAGGGCACGCGAAGGTTACTTCCGTCACCCTCATCAACTCTTTCTAAGCACCGCATACGAGCTTTCCTTCTGTCACACTATTAAGTCAGAGCAGTAAAACCCCGGTGAATTAGCGCAAGATGGAAATACTCACAACCAAAACGGCGCGGCGCAGCACGCGAGTGCGCGTGGAGATCCCCGTAACCGTGACCAGCCTCGACCGGAAGCATCCCTTCTCCTCGCAGTGTATGGCTCTGGTGGTAAGCCCGCAGGGCTGCGGAGTCCGTGCCTCGCAAGCCTTGCCCCTTGAAACTCCAGTGCTGCTGAACGATCTGCCGAACGGCGGAAGCGCTTCTGCCCGCGTAGCAACCTGCCTGCCGCTGGGCAATGACGGGAAATACTTTCTTATCGGAGTGGCGCTCTACAACCACGGGAATGTGTGGGGAATTGCCAATCCGCCGGACGATTGGAATTGCGCCCCCAATCCTGGCGCTGATTCCGCCGGCGGCGCAGAAAACGTTGCCGGCAAAAGCAAGAACACCTGGCCATACAATTTGTTTTCCAGCAAGGGCGAGGCCCATCCCGGCCGAAAATAAGTGGCCGTAACTGGTCAGCGGCCGGTAACCAAACCGAACGTCGAAGACTAAACGAACCCACACTGACCACTGACCACTGACCACTGGCCACTGACCACTGCCTCTCGTTCTTTCGTAACCTCGTGCCGCGCATCGCGAAGCTCCATACTTTAACCACGATGTCGCACACGCCAGAATCAGTCGCGCCGGATCCAACTTCGGCCGGGAACGCCCGCCAGGAGCAAGACCGCCCCTTTCGCGTCAAACTCCGGGGATCCGTACTCACGCTCATGCGGCTGCCCAACCGGCGCGAAATACGCGGTAAACTGCATCAGCTTTCCACCACCGGCGGCCTGATGCACGTGGAGCAGCCGCTCGACGAAAAACTCGAAGTCGAGTTGATCTTCCATCTCGGCGAAACCACCATCCGCGAAAAAGCACAGATCATGTTTCCCATGTGGGCCACCCAGGGCTGGCTCCAGCCCTTCCGCTTCATCGATGTGCCCGAAGACCGCAAGAATATCTTGCACTCCAGTCTGTCGTCATTCGTTCAACAGCAGCCGGTTTCCGCCATCCCGACGAATCACTAACTATTGACGCTGGATCGCCGGCGCTGCTGCCGCCTCACTCCAACGCAAAGGCCGCCCTTCGCAGGCGGCCCTTGCTGAACCGATCTAGCCGAACTGATCTCACATGCAGCCGGCTCTATTTACTCGGTCGAATCACTCCGAACGTCCCATTCACGTTGTTGTCGGGGCCAGCCGTGAAGAAAAGCTCGTTCTTCGCGCCGTTGTTTTGCGATCCGTCGCCAAACTTAATTCCCCAGAGCTGGTCGATATTGATGGCTTTGCCTTTGCTCATCGTGACTGTGCCCACAAACTGTCCTGTGACGATGTTGAAACCATTGATTTCACCCGTGTTGTTGACGTTGTTCGAGACCAACAAGGTGTTGCTCAACCGTCCAAAATTATCAGGAGCGGCCGCGAAGCCCCAGGGTTGATTCAGTTTCGAACTCCCCATTAGCCGTTTCACGAACACTCCGCCTTCCGTGAAGATGTCAATGTAGCCTCCGGACCCTCCCGAGACACTGGCAAACGACACGTACACCAGGCCGTTTATATCCTGAATGCCGAAGGGCGCAAATCCCGGAGGAACCTTTGTGTCCGTGAACGAAGTGACCAGATTGAAGTTGCCATCGTACACGTCAACTTTGTTGTTCCAATTGTCCGCGGCAAAAAGGAAATTGGTTCCGGTGGGGTAGTTGGTAATCGCCAGGCCAGTATAGATAGCTCCCGAACTCCAGTTGTTCACTGCCACAATCGCCTGCGTGGGATTCGATTGCGGCGCCCACCCGCTGATGGTTCCATCGAGTGTGCAAAACAGAAAGATCGCCGCCCAACCTTCCACCTGAAACTGCTGCGATCCGTTGTAGACAATTCCCGTGGGAGAGCCCGTCCCACTGCCGTTGAACGTTGGGATTAACACTTCCAATCCTTGATTCACTCCTCCGTCGTTGTAAAGCGTCGACCAGCCCGTGCCTTCATCGCTGATCCAGAATGGCCCGCCCGGCCCGTAGGTTAATCCCCAGGCATTTACCAGCAGTGGGTCTTTCTGCTTTGCCCCCCAGTCTGATTCGAAACCAGGTTTGTTAGTGAATACTGCGCCACGGCCGCGCTGGAAATAAGCATCAGCGCAAAGCCAAGGCAAGCGGTGAAAACACTCCTGCGACGCTGCATAGAGTCTCCTTTTCTGTGCACGGCCAGAGGCAGGGGCGGCGGGTCAACCAGCCGAATTCGAGTCAGGCTTGGTCCGTAGGTTCTCTGACGGCTGCCGACCAACGCTAGGCCTTGCCGGACCTGCGTTTGTCAAGGCCACGTCATGAGTTTGTACAATTCTTGTCAGGAGAATTTGACCGAATCCGGCGATTCGCAAACCATGTTATAAGCTGGTTCTCGCGGCAGCGCCGGCGATCAGGCGGAACAGAAATGTCATCTCGCAATCTTGTTTTCTGGGAAGTCGACACGCAGGCGGATTTCATGCTGCCCGGCGGCAAACTCTACGTACCCGGCGCCGAACGCGTGCTCCCAAACATTCGCCGGCTCACAGATGCCGCCCGTCACGGCCGCGTCTTTCTGGTCTCCCATGGTTGCTACCACACCAGGGACGATCCCGAGTTCAAAACATTTCCTCCACACTGCATCAAGGGCACCGCGGGCTCCGCGGTTGTTCCCGAAGCGCTGACGGAGAGAGTTGTCATCATTCCGAACGATTCGAAGGTAACGCTGCCCAGCGATCTTTCTCAATACCAGCAGATTCATCTGGAAAAACAGACCCTCGACATCTTCGAGAGCCAGCACGCCGCGGAACTCGTAAAGCGATTGGGGGATGACAAAGAATTCGTCGTCTTCGGCGTGGCGACGGAATACTGCGTTCGTTTAGCGGCCAAGGGATTGCTTGAACGCGGCCGCCGCGTCGCGGTGGTCAAGGATGCGATCGAAACTCTAAACCCCGAAGATGGGCAACGCACCGTGGCCGAACTCAAGGCGCTCGGAGCAAGTTTTATCACCACGGACCGGGCGCTCGCGCGACTCGAGGTTGCGAAATAGCGCACTCACAAGTTCAGCCCGCCAACCCTTCAATCGCTTGCACCGCGTCAACCGAAAGCGCCAAGCCCAGACTGGCCAAATCCTGCTTCATATGCTCGGCGTCGGAAGTCCCGGTGAGCGGCAGCATCCCAACGGTTCGCGCGAAAGCAAACACAACCTGCGCCGGGCTGGCGTTCGCGCCAGCGGCGAGGCCGGTAACCACAGGATGGCGGAGCACTTCCGCATTTGCTGTGAGCAGCGAGAATCCCTGATAAACAATCTTGCGCTCGCGGCAGAACAAGCGCACATCGCGGTCCCACCCCAGGCGGGCATAGCACCGGTTTTGCACGAACGCAGGAGCTTCCGAGTGAACATCCACCATCTG
The DNA here is from genome assembly GCA_963850165.1 of uncultured Acidobacteriaceae bacterium. GTDB lineage: Bacteria > Acidobacteriota > Terriglobia > Terriglobales > Acidobacteriaceae > Sulfotelmatobacter. The sequence continues at coordinate 128,722 of CAWKKK010000007.1, forward strand.
CTCCAGGTGCCGCAGAGAAACATTGCTCACCCCGAGCAGACGCGTGCGCCCCCCATCGCGCTCTTTCCGCATCGCCTCCCAGACCTCGACGTCCGCATCGGTCCATCCATACCCGGAAGAGGGCCCATGCAGCACAAAGCTGTCGACGTAATCCGTCCCAAGATGTGCCAGCGAACCCGCCAGCGATTGCGCAACCTGCACCGCAAGGCTGGCCGCGGGGTCATAGGGCAACCGATGGTCCTGACCCGGCCGATAGGTAAACTTCGTCTGAAGAAAGAGATCTGCGCGTGCCACCACTCCCGCGCGATATACAGCCGCCAACCCCTCGCCCACTCCAGCTTCGAAGTAATGCCGCCGCTGGTTGGCCGTGTCGATGCCACGAAACCCCATGCGGAGCGCCAGTTCAACCAGCGCCGCCGTCCGCTCTTCCTTCCACGCGGTGCCGTACAAAAAACCGGGCAACAACGCATCCCTCACGGTAATCTCCCGACCTGTCATCCTGAGCTTAACAAATGCTTCGCGAAGCGAAGCATTTCCGGGGCATCAGCAGGAGATTCAAGCCGAGCGGGATCGGAAGTTGGATGGGGCGACGGAACAGCGGAAGAATCGCCGCCAGCGGGCGGCGTGATGGATGAAACGGATTGCTGTCGCGGTAGGGACGACCATTGCTGATCGCCCCCCGCACAGATCCGTACAAGCGCGTTTACGCATACGGCTCTTACCGTGGATGACTGGCGGCGAAGCGTGCATCAGGATAAGGATGCAGAGTGCGGGGTTGGGGAATCCACCGGGTCAAGACTGGGGAGAGACGAGCCCATCGCACCTGTGCGCGCTGGCTGCGACGGACAAGGACGCTCCGCCACAACCAGCAAACGCGACGTTGAAAGATGCGCAACTGAGTCGAGTTTCCCGGAACGGCATGGTATTGGTAGTAGCCCAGCACAACCTTTCGAAGCCATGCACCGACCTCGGTCGTACGATGATGCTTTCGGCGTTGAAGCTCAGCCTTGATGGCTTTGAGCTTCGCGACCATCCGCTTCTTCGCCGTAATCCGCCAGACGATGAAGGCCTTGTCGCTGATGCGCTGCCCACAGAAGTGAGTGAAACCCAGGAATATGAAGGTCTCAGGTTTTCCCTCGCCACGCTGCTTCCGGTTTCGAGCGGCGAACCGCCCGAATTCGATCAGTCGTGTCTTGTCCGCGTGTAACTCCAAACCGAACTTGGCCAATCGATCCCGAAACTCCCGAAGGAATCGTTCAGCGTCCGTTCGATGCTGGAAGCCGAGCACAAGATCATCGGCGTAGCGGACGACGATCACATCGCCCTTTGCCATTTTCTTGCGCCAGACCTCGACCCATAGATCGAAAACGTAATGCAGGTACACGTTGGCAAGCAACGGCGAAACCACTGCTCCCTGCGGCGTTCCTACCTCCGTCTCCGACCACTGACCATCTTCCGAAACTCCCGCCTTCAGCCACTTCTGGATCAGGCGAAGTATTCGGCGATCGGCCACGCGATGCTCGATAAACTTCGTGGTCCACTCGTGGCCCATGTTGTCAAAGAAGCCACGAATGTCCGCATCGAGCACCCAGTTCACTCGTTTCCATTGGATGCCCGCCGTCAGCGCGTCCAGCGCTTGATGCGGGCTGCGACCGGGTCGAAACCCGTACGAAAAGCCTTTGAAGTCGACCTCATAGATCTGGTTGAGAATCGTCACCACGGCCTGTTGAACGATTTTGTCCTCCAGTGCCGCAATGCCCAACGGGCGTTGTCGCCCATCAGCCTTCGGTATGTAGACTCGTCGTGAGGGTTGTGCTCGATACGCTCCATGGTGCACCCGACTGTGCAGATCGATGAGCCGATCTTGCAATCCGGTTTCATACTCCTGCCACGTCACACCATCGACTCCGGGAGAAGCCTGACGCTTGAGTGCGTAAAAGCTATCGCGGAGTAATCCGATGCTCAGATGGTGGAGCAAAGCGGTGAACCGCTCCTGCTTCCTCGTTCTTGCAGCTTGCCGCACACCGTCCGATCCCTGGGACATGCGTTTCCCGCTCTGTGTCGGGCGCATGTGTGATGGAACGATGTTCTCCTCAGTCTGCGCCCTTCCCTCCCCCACCTCCGCGGAGGGTTGCCCTTCCTTGTTCGGCGGGTTCACAGGTACTACGGCACAGTCCGACTTCTCCTGCACGTTCATGTCCGCCGTTCGGTTTATGGCCTTTGCGGACCGGTCTTGATCGGTTGACCAAGACGTGCAGGAGATCTCCCGGTTCTCGTGCATGTTGTTTCTCAGCGTGCGCGGGTTCTTAGACTACGCAGGACCGACAATCCACTCGCGATTAGCGTGGCTGCCGTGTTGCCTTCCTCCCTACCGGAACGAAGTCGGCATCCTGTTCCATCGGCTTTTCGAAGCTCAATAGCCCGGCCCACCGATACCCCTGTCTACGCTTCAAGCGACATCTCGCGATGTCGCCTGCAAGACTCGAGGCCAGGATGGATTCGCTGCTTCCTTTCCTCTAGGGCTCTTTCATCCCCTACAACATGCCGGTTTATCCCGGCGCTCCCCGGTTGGCCGACAATGCAGAATTAGCACAGCGGCAAGGCCAAGCATATATTCAACGAAGCGAATCGCCGTGCTCCCCTGAGGAGTCCTTGTATCTCGGTACACGCGCGGTGGTGGAAGGTTTCCCTAGCGTTCGGCAAAGCGCGGCTCACTGATAGGCGCGCCGGCCGGTGATGCTTGTTTTGCCGGGAGGAGTGCAAGCAGCGTGACTCCAATCACGCCAAAGATCACAATGTCCTGGGGGCTATCCTTCCTGTGCATCCCGTGCGCCACGGCCTGCGCCGACATGATTGTCATCGTGAACCCATGGGCAAGGCTTGACCACGCCCCATAGGCGATCATCAAGCGATGCTTGGCCGGCTGCTTAACGGCCACCAACAGACAGTACCCCAAGCGCCGTGTTAAGGCTCAGGAACATCGGCATGACATCGTTATGCCCGTTAAGCCAGCTAGAGTGCCACAGATCGTCGAACAGGAGATAGCCCCAAAAGCAATAAAACAAGCCCACCAACACCAACACTACCTGTAAGGCGCGCTCACGTTTCATACCGTCCTCCGTTTTGTGCGATGCAAGGTCATTACCACCTTTTTTACTTCAGATTGTGCGATTGTCAGCTGTGATGCGTCCGATACTGGAACCCTGCGAGCATCCGCAGTGTGAGCAGAATGCTTCTCCCCCTCGAATAGGCTTGCCACAGGAACTGCAAGGCCCAAGGAGAGGCCCTCGGAACACAAAATAAAGGATGAATCCGATCAAATTGGGTATGAGGAAAGCGGCAATCACCCAGGCCCAAGCAGGCATTTGACGCCTTTTTGCGTCCCCATAAATATATCCGAGGGCAAGGAAAAAAGCCGCGGTGAAGACGCCAAACGTCAAGCCAAACCAAAGCGCTTCTGGCATGGTACTGAGAAATCCTTCGGAAGCAAGTAAGGAACGGCCCTGGCTGGAAGCAAAATAGACTACCCAAATCGGGATCGCCAGTGCTGCGATGACCATTGCAGACCTGGGTAGAACATTCCGTCTTGCGGTTCCCAACAAGACAGCCGCAACTACAAGCCCGGCCAAGAACGCAATCAAAAGCACCGCCGATTGCTGTGTCATGCAATACCTCTATTCTCACCAGGCGCCGCGAGCAGACGTAAGGCCGAGCAAAAAGATGGCAGCAGCCAAAAGACGAGCACGCCTGCCTGGACTTGAGCAGTGTCGAAATGCATTGGGACCGTCAGGAGCTTGGCCACCTGGTAGACAAGCGCCGATCCCACAATTGACATCGAGAGCGCTACAGCAAATGCAGCCAGACCTTGAATTGCACGTTGTGCTGGCGCATTGTCTCGGTATGATGCGCAAGAATCTCACGGACCTGGGCATTCGAATCTGGTTCACTCGTAAAGGTGAATTCCCGCAACCCCCGAATCGTACGCGCAGTTAGCTCGACGTAGCGCTTGCAGCCATCACAGTCGCGGATGTGATCATGGATGAGCTGTCTTTCGCCCTCTGAGACCTCTTCTACAAAGGACCTGTCGATAAGCTCGCGAAATCTCTTGTCACACTCCAGGCGAATCACCCCCTTCCTCAAATGCGGATCTCAGTGCTGCAAGACCGCGATAGATTCTGGACGTCACCGTTGTGACAGGGGCACCCAAAACCTGAGCGATCTCCGGAAGAGACAGGTCTTCTTGAAACCTCAGCAGCAAAGCCTCGCGATACAGCGGTGACAGAATCTGCAGGCGGCCGGCCAGACGCATTGCGTCTTCGCTTCGAGCCGCGGCTTCGAATGGGGAAGGACCGGAGGAGGATAACAGCAGCATTGCATCGGGATCATTTGGCAAGGAAGCTGCCTCTACCGCTTTTCGTTTTTTCCGGAGGTAATCTATTGCCAAATTGCGGGCGATCGCGAATAACCATGGATCAAACCGCTGCCGCCCGTTGTACTGGCTGCCCCGTCGCAGCACGCGAATCCAGGTCTCCTGCGCAAGATCCTCCGCATACTCTCGCCTCCCGGTGAGGTATAGCAGGTAGCGCACCAGTCGATGCTGACAGCGCTCCACCAGGTCGGCAAGAAGCTCCATATCCCTCTCACGTAAGCCTCGCGCAATCTTTGCGGTTTCGGTTTCGGCTGTCGTATTCAATGTCATGGGAAGAGCCGACATATATCCTGTATACGATTAAACCGCAGCGGATTACTCAACTTTTGACCGAAAAATCACGCTAAGATTTGCCTCTGACGGATATCGGATCAATGGACGGCAAGGGCCTGACGTGTACAACTCGTTGATTGGCAGACCCCAAATAGGATAGATAGTTGTCGAAACCAGGCGATCACAACTCACGATTCGGGTCTGGCCAGTCTGGGTTCCGGCGGAGTCACGGGCAAACCGGATGTTGAGAAACGGCAGCTCGTTCCGGAGGACGCAACCATGCTGAGGGATAACCCGGAGGGCTCATCGAGCCGATGGCTCAGCAGCGCGGGAGGTCCTTCTCCCGCGTTGCACGTTGACGGGAGGAAGTCATCCGACGATAGACCCTCATGCCTTGAAAATCCCCGCCCCGCAGAGGCCGAATCTACACTAACAGAGAACGCCTCTTCTCCATTTCACGCTGAACCAAGACACGCGAACCCTTCGATCTCCCCACGCTTATGTGCAAGGCGCGGCGGTAAATGCGTCGCCCGAGTTTTTTGTTGGGTCATTTCCCGGAAACGACAGAGGCGAGAATGCTTCGCCGACGAGTACCGCAGACACTCGCAACGTGGCGGGTTAATCGTTAGTAGCTATAAGATAATACGATATTACGATCCTTAGCTACGCTGCCTGCCCCGCCTTGGCCGCGGCGTTCGGCGCATCTTGCGTCCGGGTCCAGGTATACCGCATGCGGTGGATCACCGTCAGCGTCGACAGCACTGCGATCACCCACAGCACCGGCGCCATGCGGTTGAAAAGCGCTCCGATGATTACCAGCACCAGCCGCTCCGGACGTTCCATAAATCCCACCCGGCACGATCCAATCAGCGACTCGGCCCGCGCCCGCGTGTAGCTCACCATGATGGCGCTCACCATCACGAACGCAGTCAGCACCACATAGAAGAAGCGATCGCCCCGCGCATAGAAGACCAGCAGTCCAAGAAACTGCGACGCGTCACTGTAGCGGTCGACCACCGAGTCGAAGAACGCGCCAAACCGCGTCACCCGGTTGGTGGCGCGCGCCACCTGCCCATCCACCAGATCGAAAAATCCTGAGAAGATGATGACCAGGCCAGCGTAGAAAAACATGCGCCTCTGGGTCAGCATCGTGGCAGACCCGAACAGAATCGCAGCCCACGTGTTCACCACCAGCCCCATGAACGTGAGCACGTTTGGATTGATGCGCGACAGCGCCAGCCAGCGCACGATGGTATCAAGCAGCACGCCGCAGGCGCGCCCGAAAGCGCTGGTCCAACTCATGGAAGACCAGCTATGCCACGACATCAGGCGCCCGCCTTCTCGGGCTCGGCCTCGTCGTGGATCGTGGTCAGAGCTAGGATTTCCAGCTCGCGCTTGCCGTTGGGCGTGATCACAGTGGCCTCATCGCCAACTTTTTTATTCAGCAATGCGCGGCCGATGGGAGACGTCGTCGAAATTTTTCCCGCGCCTACGTCCGACTCTTCGCTGGTCACCAGCTTGTATTCGATCTCTTCATTCTTTGAGCTGTCGTAGACCTTCACGGTGGAACCCAGGCCCACCTTGTCTTTCGGGATGTTGTTCATGTTGGTCAGCGACAGGTCGGCGAGGCGCTTGCCGAGCTGGCGGAAGCGCGCCTTGACGAACTCCTGGCGCTGCTTGGCCATGTGATACTCGGCGTTCTCGCTGAGGTCTCCGAGAGCCGCGGCGCGCTTGATCTCCTTCGGCAGGTCGTGGACCAGTTCGTGCTCGAGCGCGTCGACTTCTTCCTGCAATTTCTTTCTGAGTTGATCCGTCATGCTAGTCGCGTGTGCGTGCGGTACGCTCTTGAGATTATAAACCTGTCGCGGGGCAGACGGAGCAGCGACTGGCGGCCGGCGCCCGGCTTCCGGCCTTTATGTTCCGACTGGAACATTGAGCGTGAATGTTCCAACTGGAACATAACTCACGTTTTACCGGAACATTGTGGATATCTCGGAAAACTCGGAAAACCACCTTAAAGCTATAGTTCGTGGGCGGCAAGTGGCTCGGAGGGTGGGCTTTAGCGGACGAGATGGGAAACGTGGTCAAAAGACACGGGGCGAAGGAAAAGCGTCCAAGAACTGGGGACGGAGCTGGCACTTGGCGGCGGTGAGTGCCAATTCCATAGGCTTGCGGACAAAGGCTTGGGAGCACGCTAAGTCAAAAGCCGTGACCGCATGTCGCATCGAGAACCCTTCTCACAAAGAACGCGAGAAATGGGGCACCCCCGGTTGTAGTGGCGCACGAAGGCGGACCAGCCCACCCATTCACGACGGACTCCCCGAAAGGCTCCGACCTTTTGTGAATTGCCTCCTTCGGCAATTTTCAAAACCAACGCGACGTCTGGAAATCGAGATGCTTATTTTCCACCCGAGTGAGCGGCGTTTCTAAGAACGTTCTCAGCCAGCAAAAAAAATCTTCCGATTGGATTCGAGGTCGAGGCAAAACCATGTCTAGAGCAACAACCGCTATTGTCAGTCTGCTTGCCGTCGTCGTTGCGTGCGTCTGTGTGTGTGCCCGGCGGCTCATCGTTCTGTTGGCCGCGGGTGGCGTGCGGCGACGATTTCTGCGATACGCGGCACCGGCGCTGCTGGTGCTGCTGGGAAGCGGGTCGTCCTGGGCGAGTTTCAGCCTGACCTTCCAGGGCCTGGTGCAGACGCTCAATACCGGCGGCAGCATCACCTTCGTTCGCCCTCGGGTATCGTCGTCGATCCGGCGGGCAACGTCTTCATTGTGGATGCGGGCAACAGCCGCATCGTGGAGGTGAACGCCCAGGGCGTGGCGTCGGTAGTCACCATCACCGGCCTGAGTCCGGCGCTAAGCAGTCCAAATGGAATCGCGATTGACGGATCGGGCAACCTCTACGTTGCCGATACGGGCAACAACCGCGTAGTCGAGATCACGCCGGCGGGAGCGGGTTCGGCAATCAGTACGGGCAGCGTAACGCTGAGCTCGCCGAAAGGCGTGGCGCTCGACCAGTCCGGCGATCTGTTTATCGCCGATACGATGAATAACCGCATCGTCGAAGTCACAGCTGGCGGCTCGGCCGCGGCGCTTACGATCACGGTCTCCTCCGGCTCCTCGACGCTCACAGCCCCATCGGTCTCGCCGTGGGCGTGACCGGCAAACTTTACATCGCCGATTCCAGCAATAACCGCATCGTCACCGTGGCGGCGGGGTCCACTACAGGCGTGGTGGCCTCGATTCTCGGCGGCGTGACCCTGTTCCAGCCTAAGGCGGTCACGGTCGATCGCATGGGCAACGTTTTTATCGCCGATACCGGCAACGATCGAATCGCCGAGATCGACACCAGCTCCAATGGAACCGTCTTGTATACCAACTCGGTCACGCTCAGCGCGCCGTTGGGCGTCGCGCTGGACGTGTTCGGCACGGTCTACATCGCCGATACCGACAACAGCCGGGGCCTGGTCGTCGACACTCCCGTCAACGGCGATCTCGGCTTCGGCGACCAAACTTACTCGCTGAACAAAACCGCCGTGGGCTTTGGCCACGTCCAGCTGGGATCGACCCCCGTGACCCTGACGTTGCCTTTCACCACGGGCGGCTCAGGCGGTCTGGGGGCTGTCCAGGTGTTGACCTCCGGCCGACAGAGCCTGGACTTTACCTCGGGCCCGGATACGACCTGCAACGGTTCCGGCCCCAGCACCTATTGCTCGGTGGAAGTGGTGTTCCTGCCCACCGCGCCGGGCTTGCGCAACGGCTCGGTGGTGCTCTACGACACGGACCTGAACCCGATCCTGACCGTTCCTTTGTATGGCTGGGGCGATGCTCCCGTGGCGGCACTGACTCCCAATACGGGAACCGTGATCAGCACCGGCGGCTTATCCCTTTCCCTTCCGTTTCAGGTTGCGCTGGACGGCGCGGGGAATATTTATGTCGGCGACTATACCGGCAAGAACGTGACCAGGATTCCAGCCGGGGGCGGCACCGGCACACTGGTAGCTCTGGGAACTCCAGGCAGCACCGCCGTCCATAACATTACTGGAGTAGCCGTCGATGAGGCGGGAAATCTCTTTATCGGAGATCATCAAAACAGCCGCATCCTGGTGGTCACGCCCAGTGGTATCGTTTCCGTACTGAGCATCAACGGCCTTAGCCCGGCCATGGGCCTCCCCATCGCCTTGGCTTTTGACGCCGCTGGAAATCTGTATATTGCCGACTACGGCAATAGCCGGATTGTTCGCGTGTCCACTCTCGTGGTCGCGGGATCGACTTCCAGCGGCCTTGGAGTGGCCATAGGGACGGGCGCCTTTACTTTCGCCATCAGCACGCTTTCGGGTATTACGGTGGATTCCCAGGGAAACATCTACATCGCCGCCCGCACCCAGAACAACAGCAGCATCATCAAGGTCACGACTGCGGGTGTGGCCTCCGAGCTGAGTTTCCCCGGTATTACTCCCGCAATCAGCAATCCCCAAGGCATAGCCGTGGACGCGATGGGAAACATCTACGTGGTGGACAGCGGCAACAGTCGAATTGTGAGACTGACGACGGCGGGCGTGGCCTCTGCTCTGAGCATCAGCGGACTATCGGCTCCCTCGACTCTGAGCAGCTCACTCTTCGGAGTAACGTCGATTCCTGGGGAAACGTTTATATTCCGGATTGGACCAACAATCGCATCGTGTTCGTGAACGTCAGCGGCGGAGTTCTGGCGTTTCCGAGCACGGACGTGGGCTCACCAGCAGCCCGAAGACGGCAACCGTCGCTAACCTCGGCGACCTGCCGCTGATTTTTGCCACGGCCCCAACCTATACGGCGAACTTCTCCGAAGATACCGGGGACGAAAACCTGTGCGCGCTCGGCACCTCGCTCAGCGCCGGGACGCTCTGCGACGTCTCGGTCGAGTTCACGCCGCAATCGGCGGGGAGCCTCAGCACCGGCATCGTGGTCACCAATAACAGTCTGAACCTCACCGCGACGACGCAGAACGTCGCTGTGAGCGGTGCCGGCGTCAGCGTGGCAGACACGACAGCGGTGGCGGTTTCACGAACCCTACCGCAGCGAACATTGGGCAACCACTCAGCGTCACGGCCATCGTGACCGATACGATGGCAGGCCATACCGCAACCATTCCCACGGGCGGCGTGACCTTTATGGATACCGTGGGATCGACGTCGATCTCGCTCAACGGCGGCAGTGCGGTCGCTCTGAACGGGCGGCATGGCGACTCTCACCGGAGTGACGCTGGCGGGCCGGGCACGCATACCATCACGGCCAACTATGCGGGCGTGAGCGGAACGTTTGCGGCCAGCAGCAACACCACGACGCTAGCTGTCAGCAAGGACACGGCGACGGTCGCGGGGCCGGTGACACAGCCGGTGCAGGTAGCGAACGGACAGGCAGGTTCGGTGCCAGTCAGCATTACCGGACCCTACAGCGTGGTTGCGCTGCCCTCGGGATCCCTGACCTTGTATCTTGCTTGCATCTTCCCCGATCCGGCGTTTCCTGCTAGTGGGGAATTGGATCGGGTTTCGGCGGGAGGCCGTAATGACCTGAGGCGCGTTTGTTCTGCAGCCTGAGCTGTAGATAGGCCCCCCGCCCTCCTTTCCCACGCCGTGGAGAATCCGAGGCCGCTTGAGCCTGCATTCACAAGGTCGGCGCGAGAGGTGATCCAGGGTCGGGGAGCCGAAACTCAGTCTAATTCCAAATCGGTGAGGATTGATTATGCAAAAAACTTCCCAAGCTGAAGTTCAGGTATTCGCTGGCATCGACGTCAGTGCGCGTGAGTTAAGCGTAGCTGTGCGGCACGGAATCGAGGAAGGGATTGCGGTTACAACCTTCAGCAACAAAGCAGCGGGACATAAAGCGCTTTTGGCGTACTTGCTGCGGGCAAACGCGCGGGCTCGCGTCTGCTTGGAGGCGAGCGGCAACTACAGTCTGGATCTGGCCTTAACACTACACGCCCACCCTCACGTGGAGATCAGCGTCGTGAATCCTCGCCGTGCACGACGCTTTGCGGAGTCGCTGGGCGAGCGCAGCAAGACAGACCCGGTCGATGCGCGCGTGCTTTGCGAATATGCCCTGCGTATGCGGTGGGTGCCTTGGGTACCGCCCAGCCTGGCAGCCCTGCGGTTGCGTAGCATTACACGGGCGATCGAAGATCTGGTGGCCATGCAGACCCAAGAGAAAAATCGTCAGCATTCGTTGCTCGCCAGTGACGCCCTACCTGCGCTGTTGATTCGGGAACTGGAGCATCATCTGCGTTACCTAAAACTCCGGATCACACGGCTGCGGCACGCAGCACTCCGACTGATCACCCGTCACCCCGAGCTGAATCGCCGTTTCCATCTCATGCTGACGACTCCGGGACTCGGCGAAACCAGCAGTTTGCAAATCCTCGGTGAACTCGCCGTGCTGCCCGACATCCTGGATGCTCGCCAGTGGGTCGCCTTCAGCGGACTGGATCCGGAGCAGTTTACTTCCGGCACCTCTGTCGCAAAGAAACCGCGGATCAGCCGAGGCGGTAGTCGTCACTTGCGTCGAGCTCTCTACATGCCAGCGCTGGTTGCGATACGTCACGAGCCCTTCGTGCGGGGGTTCTACCAGCGTTTGCTTCGCCGCGGAAAAGCCCCGTTGCAGGCTGTGGTGGCAGTTATGAGAAAGCTCCTGCACGCCTTGTTCGCCATGTTCCACCTCGATGAGGCTTATGACGGATCCAAGTTATGCCCAGCAGAGTTCGCTCGCGATACAGCCGTTGTCTGTGCTTGACCGGAGAACAAAAAGAGAGAGGGTTCTCCGCACCTCTCCCAGAGAGAAAAATCTTGACTCCAAAAGAGAGAATCTACAGCATTCTGAATTCCTTGAGCGTCAGCGTAGCCTCGGGGACGGCGCCGCTAACCGCGGGCAGCACGAACTCGACCGCAACCGTGCCCCTGGCGAGTTCCCTCGCTGCTGGAAGCTACACGGTGAGTGTGACCTATGGCGGCGACACGAATTATGCCGCCAGCGCTGCCGCGACTACCGTCGCGGTAGTCGTCGGCCTGGTTACTCCGACCATCGACTGGACACAACCTGCTCCAATTACATACGGAACCACGCTGAGCGGCGTTCTGAACGCGTCCGCGGTCAACGGATCGACGGTGGTGCCGGGCAGTTTCGCTTACAAAGCCACGCCCCAGGCCGGCAACGCAGGCGCAGTGAACGGCACAACGGTGCTGGGCGCAGGCAGCTACACGCTCACGGCCACGTTCACGCCAACCGATACCTCGACCTACGCCTCGGCGAGCGCCACTGTATCTCTGACCGTGGCCAAAGCCGCGCCGGCGGTGGCGTTGGTGGCTTCCGGCAATCCGGTATTGTCGGCAACCGCCATTACCTTCACGGCAACGGTTTCTTCCTCGTCCGGCACACCCAGCGGTTCAGTCAGCTTCTATGACGGAAGCATGTTGCTGGGCTCAGGCACCCTCACGCTGGGCGTAGCGGCCTATGCCACGTCGAGCCTCGCTGCAGGAGCGCATTCGATTACTGCCGTGTATGCCGGAGACAGCAACTTCTCGACGCTGACCAGCGCGATCCTCACCGAGACGGTGACTGCCCCGACGGCCGTCGTGACCACCACCACGCTCACGGCCTCGCCCAATCCACTGGCCGATGGACAGCCGGCAACTTTGACGGCGACCGTAACTCCAGCGCCCACGGGCAGCCCTGCGGGCACGATCAGTTTCTATAGCGGAACGACTCTGCTGGGCAGCGGGACGCTCAACGCCTCTGGGGTAGCGACATTCACCTCCAGCAGCCTGGTGGTTGGCGCCGACAGCATTACCGCCGTGTATCCCGGCAATGCGGGATTCGCCGCTTCGACTTCGTCCGCTGTGAGCGAGACGGTGACGACGGCCTATACCGTCACCGCCCCCGCCACGCCGGTCCCGGTTGCGCCCGGAGGAGCCGCAACCATCGACATTACGGTGCCGCCATTGGGAGGGGCATTCGACAGCTTGGTCACACTCTCGGCCACCGGGCTTCCGCCGGGCGCGACCGCGACTTTCAATCCTCCGACGGTTACGCCGGGCAGCGCCGGCGCTCCGACGGTGCTGACGATACAACTCGCGACCCTGACCGCGAGCAATCTCCCCCGCGGCATTTCTCCCAACCGCGCGGGGCTTCTAGTTCTGCCGTTCAGCCTGGGGTTCGTCCTGTTCGGCGCCGTGTTAGCCCGCAGGCGCATTCCCGGACGCATTCAAAAAACGCTGGGGCTGGCTGTGGCGCTCGCGGTTTTCGGGGTTGCCACCTTGCTCACTGGCTGCGGCGGCGGCTTCGCGAATACTCCCGCGACCCCGGCCGGAAATTACACGGTTACGGTCACGGGGACAAGCGGAGCGTTCCATGCCTCGACCACGGTGACGCTGGTGGTGCAATGAGGATTTTGCATCCGCGAATGTTGGGAGCGGGATCCGCAAACCGGGTCCGCAAACAAGACCTTCTGCGAACAAGATTGACGACGAGGACAAATCGAATGCGGAAATTAATATTCACAATATTAACGTTAAGAAAGACAGTCGCGATGCTTCTTCTGGCAGCCGGCTTCACCGTCATGGTTTCCCAGGACACGAAGGCACAGAGCGGTCCGCGGATGGATGTTGGCGGGGACTGTAACTACGTCCGAAGCAATGTTCCGGCGGGAGGCTGCGGATGTTTCGGGTTCAATGGCGGCAGCGGCTGGGTTTCATTCAACTTCACACACTCCCTCGGGCTGGTCGGTGAAATCGCGGGCCAGCATGCTTCGAACATCTCGACCACCGGCGCCGACCTGACTCTTACCTCGTTTCTGGCAGGTCCACGCTACACCTGGACGCGTCCGCACCGCTTGGCGCCCTTCGCCCAGGCGCTGCTGGGCGGAGCGCATGTTAGCGGGGCGCTGGCTCCCGGCAGCTCCGGACTACCGGGATCGGCGAACGCTTTCGCTATGACCGCGGGAGGCGGACTCGATATTGGGCTCACCCGGCGCATTGCCTTGCGAGCGTTTGAAGCGGACTATTACTTGACGCGATTCGACAACGGAGTGAACGACCATCAAAACAATTTGCGCATCGGGGTGGGCGTGGTCGTCCGGTTCGGCGGAAGCGAGTAGCGGAAGCTTCGTCCAGAATAGCTTTTATAAGGGAGCGGAATCAGGCCTGGAATTCGCTGGCTTCGGGGAAGCGGAGTTTGCACTTGGCCAGGTTGAGGGCGAGGAGTTCCTCGATCTTGGTTTCTTCGCAGTTGCGGGACATGGCTAGTTCGCTGACCAGGAGGTAGCGGGCGCGTTCGAGCATCTTCTTTTCGCGGAAGGACAGGGGCTTGGCCTGGTGGAGGGCAATCAGGCTCTTGAGGACGCTGGCAACCTCGAACAGAGAGCCGGTGCGCATGCGGTCGGAGTTTTCCTTGAAGCGGTCTTTCCAGTCGGAGGTGCTGAGGTTTTCGGCGATAGAGAGGAAGTCGAGAATCTTTTGTACCTCGCCGTTGCGAACCACGCGGCGGATGCCGACGCTGCCCACGTTGTTGCAGGGCACCATGACCTTGAGACTGCTGGCTTTGATATTGAGGAGATAGAACTTTTCCACCGTGGTCCCGATGGAGCGGCTGCTGATCTGTTCGATGACGCCCACGCCGTGGTTGGGATAGACGACCTTGTCGCCGATGTGGAAATTCAGGTCCGTACCATTCATAAAAAGCACCCGGGAAGGCGAAGGGTCAAGTGGGGAGACAACGTTGTCTTTACTCTAAAGATACTATTCCGAAATGGGACTAAAAGCAAGGATTGGGGCAGGGTTGGCGGCCTTAGAAGGGTTCATAGAGGAGCGATTCGAGGGCTTCGGGAAGGGGAGTGTCTGTGCTTGTAAGTTGTTGTGATTAGATGAGTTGTTTGTTGGCAGAGGCCGCTGCAGCACCGTCGGGTGGCATGCCTAGCTCGCGGGCTGCGCCGGGTCGGAGAGCCGCTTCTGCATCCCGTGCTTCTCCATCCCCTGCTTCTCCATCCACCCCTGGAGAATCAAGACTGCCGCCATCCGGTCGACGGCTTTCGCACGCTTTTCGATCGACAACTCGGTTTCCCGCAGCAGGCGATTGGCTTCCGCCGAGGTCAGACGCTCATCCCAGAGGTGTACCGGCAGACGGAAGCGCCTGCGCAGATCCTCAGCGAACCCCTGCATCTTTTCCGACTGCGTGCCTTCGGCGCCGCTCATGCGCAGCGGCAGGCCGACCACGATCTCACGCACGGCGTACTGGCGAATCACCCGCTCCAGTGCCGCCAAGTCGTGCCGCTTGTTGCGCCGCTGTAGAGTCTCTAGTCCTTGCGCGGTAATTCCCAGAGGATCCGACACCGCGATGCCGATCCTTCTCGATCCCACGTCGAGTCCGAGAACTCGCCCGGGCGGGCGGTCTGACTTTCTTTCTTCACGGCTCACGCTGAGATTATATGCGCCGCCGGCTACTGTCCTCGCACAGCGCGGCGGTAGGCGGCGACGTTCTTGTCGTGCTCTTCAAGGGTGCGGGCGAAGCGGTGGTGGCCGGCGGCGTCGGCGACGAAGTAATAATAGTCGCTTTGCGCGGGATGCATGGCGGCTTCGAGCGCGCTTTTGCCGGGATTGCCGATAGGGCCGGGAGGAAGCCCCGTGTGCGTGTAGGTGTTGTACGGCGAGTTGAATCGCATGTCATCGTGATGCAGCGCCCCGGTGTAGGTCCCTGCCAGGAGTTCGGCATAGATGACGCTGGGGTCGGCGTCGAGTGCGATGTTTTTCGCCAGCCGGTTGTAGTAGACGCTGGCGACCAGCGGGCGTTCCTCGGCGACTGCCGTTTCCTTCTCCACAATCGATGCCATGGCAACGGTGGGTTGAACCGGGAGCGGTATGCGGGTAATGATCGCGACTCCGACGTCCGTCGGACTGATCAATCCAATCTGGCGCGCGACCTGGCGGAACTGTTTCACCATGGCTGCCGCCATATCCTGCATGCTCATCATGCGGCTGAATTGATAGGTGTCGGGGAAAAGATAGCCTTCGAGCGAAGGTGCGCCGGGAGCGATATCGGCGATGAGCGCGGTATCGGATTGCGCTACTTTCTGGAAGTCTGCCGCGGGGCCGAGTCCGGCAGCCTCGACGGCGCGGGCGATGTCGAAGATGGTGAAGCCTTCCGGGACGACGACGGTATGGAAATAAACATCGCCACGTCGTAGACGCTTCTGCAGGTCGATGATGTTCGTCGGCTTCTCGAACAGATATTCTCCGGCCTCGAGCCGGCGGCGGTGGTGAAAATAATGCCAGAGAATGAAGGCTTCCTCGCTGCGAATGACCCCGGAGGCCTTCAGTTCCGAGGCAATACGGCGCGTGGAATATCCGGAGTGCAGCAAGACGAAAGTTCTCGCCGGGGGTTCGGTGGGAGTGAGGAGAGCCCAGGCAAACCATCCCCCGAAGGCGAGCGCTGCAATAATGATGAGCCAGAAGATTTTGCGCACGATGGCGACAGTTTAGATCATGAAAGAAGGAGCGCGTAGCTGACTTTAGTAAGATTCTGGATTCGGTCGCCACACGGTCTCTGGAGAAGCAATGTCGCGAACCACCCTTGCCAGCCAGTAATTAGGTCTTGCGTTTTTTGCACCCTTTGCCGCGCTGTATACTCAAATCTTCTGGGAGTCATTCAATACTTCATGAGGCGTAATTCGCCCTTTTGGGCCCTGACTTTGCTCCTCGCTGTGCTGCCCACCACGGGCTGTCTGTTCCGTACGCGGCCTGTGGAGGAAACGTACTCGAAGGCTCCGCTCCGGGAATCGACCCAATCAGGATTGATTGACGCCATCAACCAGCAGGCGGTGAAGATCCGGTCACTGCAGGCGACGGTGGATATCGATACCTCCGCCGGCGGAGCGAAGAAAGGCCATGTCACCGATTACAAGGAGATTCGCGGCTACGTACTGGCGCGGAAGCCGGCCATGTTGCACATGATCGGGCTGCTGCCGATCGTACGAACCACAGCCTTCGACATGGTAAGCAACGGCGAGGAGTTCAAGCTGTGGATTCCGCCGAAGAACCGCTTTGTGGTGGGACGTAGCGACGTGCAAACCCGCAACGCGGACCAGCCCATGGAAAATATCCGTCCGCAGGATATCTACGACGCGCTGTTGATCCGGCACATCGATCCCGAGACTGAGATTGCCGTGCTCGAAAATAGCGAAGAGATTTTGCATGATTCCAAGGGGCATCGCGTTTTGCAGGACGATTACGAACTGATCGTCATCCGCAAGAAGGGCGAGAACGAGGGGATGCTGTCGCGCAAGATCGTGTTCAGCCGCACCGACCTGCAACCGCATCGCCAGTACATTTATGACGATCAGGGCAAGCTGGTGACCGACGCGCGCTACGCGGGCTACAAGGATTACGATGGGGTCAGCTTTCCGTCGCGCATCGAGATTTTCCGGCCGCAGGAGGAGTACGACATCACCCTGAATATGTTGAAGCTGGAGATAAACAAGCCTCTGCGCGACGATCAGTTTGCACTGGAGCAGCCGCCGGGGGCGGAGGTGGTGCGTCTGGATCAGCCCCAATCGAGCGCCGCGGCGCCGCAGCCGGCGAGCACGAACAGCAAGCGGTAGCGGCAATTAGCAGCTAGCAATTAGCGAGCAGTCCGTCGACAATCAGCACCGGCTCATTGCCGACTGCTAATTGCTGTCTTCCACCCATGATGAACAAAATGGTTGTCGCCAATCTGGTGCACCGGCCGATCCGTTCGCTGATCAGCGTGAGCGCAATCGCGCTCGAGGTCACACTGATTCTGCTGGTTGTCGCCCTGTTCTACGGCATCCTGAACGGATCCAAAGAGAGCCAGGTGGGCGTGGGCGCGGACTTGATGGTGATGCCGCCCGGATCTTCGGCGCTGATCGGAATGTCAGGCGCGCCGATCTCGGTAAAGGTGGGAGATGTTCTACGCAAGCAGCCGCACGTCAAGGTAGCTGCCCCGGTGATCTGGTGGTTTACGCAAAAGCCCGTTGAGATTATTTACGGCATCGACCTGGCGAGCTATGACGCTCTCCCTCCCGCATTCCGCTATCTGTCAGGCGGCCCCTTTCAAGGGCCGTATGACGTGATTGTCGATGATTACTTCGCGGGCACGAACCGGAAGAAAACGGGAGATTCCATCGAAATCCTTAACCACACGTTCCGTATTTGCGGCATCGTGCCGCACGGAAAGGGTGGACGCAAGTTTCTGCCGTTGGCCACGATGCAGGATTTGCTCGGGGCCGAAGGGCGCGCCTCCGCTTTTTACGTGAAGCTGGATGATCCCAGCAATACTGATCTCGTGGAGAAAGAGATCCAGCAGGTGCCCGGGATGGAAAATTATGCCGTACGCTCGATGCAGGAGTACCTGTCGATGATGACCCCGGACAATCTTCCCGGCTTCCAGACAGCCATCCGCATCGTGATCGCGGTGGCGGTTATCGTCGGCTTCCTGGTGATTTTCCAGTCGATGTATACGGCTGTGATGGAACGGACGCGCGAGATTGGCATTTTGAAGTCGCTGGGCGCGTCGAAGTTATATATCGTCAACGTCGTGCTGCGGGAAACGGCTGTGCTGGCAATCGTCGGGATTGTGGCGGGCGTCATCATCAGTATGCTGACCCGCAGGATCATTATGTTCGAAAGGCCCGTCCTGCGGCTTTTCTGGAGCAACCAGTGGGTTCTGCGTGCAAGCGTGATCGCGATTGCTGGCGCACTGGCTGGGGCTTTGTATCCCGCATTCAAGGCGGCAGGGAAAGATCCGATCGAGGCGCTCGCGTACGAGTAGAGTGGCTTCTGGCTTCTAGCCGTTGACGGTTTGACGGGATAGTGTGTACGTGATGTCACGATGTACACACCCCAATTTTCCCCGTTGCGAAATCCCTTGTATTCATGCGGCTCCTAGCGTCATTACATGCGTTTCACCCGCGTCAAATGCGGGGATGAGACGATGGTGTTGTACAGGCGTAAAACGGATGATGGCGGATGGGCTGGGTCTGCATGGCTCAATCACTCTGCTCGGTCAAGCTCGGAACAAGCGACAGTTGATGTCCCTGCTTTTTGTTCACAAGACTTACTTTTCCACTGGACCAGGCGAGGGCGAATTGGATCTCCCGATCGTTCAGCCCTGAGTCTTCTAGCTCTTTCCTCACAATTTCGTGGTCATGGAGCGTGAAGCGTGCTGAAAGCGTTGCCCGAAATGTGTCGATGATTTCATTTCCCTTCAACGACAGTTGGATCGGGCGTGAGGTGTCGTTCATTTCAAGCTCGGCCGCAATTAGGGCGAATGCTGCAAACAGGGAACGCCCTTGAGGTTTGACTCCACAGCTTCTTGCTTTCCGCGCACGCGGACGGTTTTCGAAAGGGCCCATTCCGACGTTTTCCACTGTTACCCAGGGGGTCGGCGTGTCGAGGAGAATTGCCCCAAGCTTGTCGAGTTCGGCGAATGCTCTCTTCCTGATCGCAGGGTCAGGGCCGTACTCCCCAATTAGCCAACCTACTGTCCACTCCGCAACGCGGGACCATCCCCCATCAAAGGCCAGCAGCCATATTGGCAAAAATAGGCTGTTCACTCCATGGAGCCTAGCCATATCGGCAGATGTCAACGTCCCAAGCCCAACCAGGTGGCGGCACAGCCCGAGGTGCTTTTCGCTTACACTCTTGAGGCGCTCCCGATGTTGCTTTCGCATCTCGTGTATGGGCGCGAGCCATTGTTTTCCCTTCTGCGGAGACCCTGGCTGGCCGTCCTCTCTTAGAAAGAAAACTATCTCCCATCCGAAATACGCGGTCGCTAGATCATCGGATTCGACAAGCTTGGCGATTTCTTGGCGCAGAGCATCCGCAAAATAGTTGCGGTTTTCCGAAGCTATATCGGACACTGCCTGCCACGATGAGGTCGGCAATCTGTGTTCCGGCGGCTTACCTGTCTGATCTGTTCGGGCCCGTTCTCTCTGGTATTCGACGGTTCCCTTAACTAGCAAAGCAACCAGTACACGAACGACTCTTGGCGCTGGGACGATGAATTCAAGGCATTTGATCGCAAACGAGATCAGATTCCATCGTTCGCTGACATTTGGAATGTCGGACGCGCTCAGAACAAGGTCCAGAATCTCATCGCCAGCACCTTCTCGCTGTCGATCCTCGATTTGGCACGCAAGCTGTGCAACAACCTCCCATTCTCCCCTCCTGATATGGGGAAGCAGCGTCTCTATCAGGTCGCTCGCTTGTTTGTTGGCGCGCACGAAGTGCGCTGCGGTGAAATACTCCAAGAAGGTCTGGTGGGCAAATTGGTACAGAGGTTCACCTTCTCTCGTAAGGCCTGTATCTGTAAACACCCACGCTCGCCCCCAGCAAAACTCCACAAATCCTTTTGCCGCACCCATCGCTTGATCCTTGTCCTCAAATCTGCGCGGCCAAAGATACTCAGTTGCCTTCTCAACTAGCTGATGCTCAGTTACCGTCTGCTCCCGCTGCTCAGAGGTGTACAGCCAGTGGGCCAGATACATCATGGCAGGCCGAAGGTGAGCGTCGAAGGGTAAGGGAACCGGGATGCCCCTACTTTTATCCCAACGCTCAAAGAGCATTTCTGCGCACTTCGCGTAGACATCGGGTCGGTTCTTGGGAATGTAGCCCTCGCCTCGATATATGTTGCACATCAAGGCAAGAAGAAGGGGGACTGAGCGGAGGTCTGATACCCGTGCCGGTGCAGTTCGAGGCGACTGCGTATGTTCCGGTGAGAGGCTCGGTGGCAATCACGCCGTCATGGGATGCTGTGGTCTCTCCGGTAAACGTGCCTGTGGTTGAGTCAAACGTGACCTGGCTCACGGCGGCGCTGTCAGGGGTGCCGTTGCTATCTGTGGTGCCGTGCAGAAACCCGTAGGTGCCACTCAGAGACTCGTTTGAACAAGTCGCCCAGGCAGCGGAACTGAGCGCTAAGCTGGCAAGAACAATCATTCGAGCGATGCGAAACGTTTTGGAAATCATGGTGCTCTCCTCTTCCCCCTTGCGTTCGTCTATCTAGCCCCAGGTATTCATTGATACAACTCCGCGGATGCCAGACCGGCAAAAATACCGCCGCCCGCAACCAATACGCTCCCATTCGGGAGCAGCGTTGCGGTGTGTCCCGAGCGCCCGATCTCCATCCCACCGGTAATGCTGAAAGAGCCAGTCGCCGGATCGTAGACCTCCGCGGTGGAATTTTCGTCGCCGCCGCCTGCTACCAGCACCTTCCCGCTCGGTAACAGCGTCGCTGTATGTAAAGTTCGGGCTTCGGCCATTGACGCGGTAACCGAAAATGATCCAGTAGATGGGTCGTAAACTTCCACAGTTGCGGTCCGGTGCAAGTCACCCGTGCCCGTGGAGGTTGTGCCGCCGACGATCAGCACCCTACCGTCGGCGAGAAGCGTTGCCGTATGTTGTTCGCGGGCCGTCGCCATCGCACCGGCCATAGTGAAGATGCCAGTGGCCGGGTCGTAGACTTCCGCCGTGGCATCCGGGTCCGATGCAGATGTTAGGACACCACCCACAATGAGTACCTTCCCGTTTTGCAGCAGCGTAGCGGTGTGCAGGTAGCGCCCCACGGACATGCTTCCCGTTTGTGTGAAAACGCCTGTGCTGGGATCATAGAGTTCAGCGCTGGCCAAGCCCGTTCCAGTTGGATCTGAATCGGCCCCTCCTGCAATCAGGACTTTGCCGTTCGCCAGCAAAGTCGCTGTGTGATCCCCGCGGTTGGCCGTCATGTTGCCCGTCCCGCTCCATACACCAGTGGCGGAATCGTACAGTCCTGCTCCGTTGTCTGAGGTACTACCTAAGTAGTCGTCCCAAACATCGTTTATAAAGCCCCCGGCCAGCAAAACCGTTCCGTTTGGCAATAGCGTCGCGGTGTGACCGAATATCCCTAGGCCATCGTCTCCAAGAATTTCAGTAAACTTTCCCGTGCCAACGTCGTACACTTCGACCGATGTGAGGCCCACGTAACCCGCTGCCTCGGTGTATGAGCTGCTGTTCGAGCCATACGCCACGAGCACCTTGTTATTCGGCATCAAGGTGGCAGTGTGCAGGCCCCGCGCCTCGACGAGACTCCCGGTAGGCGTAAATTCACTGGAAGAGGTCGTCACGGTAACGGTCGCACTCGCGGTGACCGTCGTTTCGTCGATACTGGCGGCGACGACATGATAGAAACCGCCAGCAGTCGGCGCGGTATAGAGTCCGGCGCTGTTTATCAGCCCCCCAGCGCTCTCCTGAATTGTGAAATTTACAGCCGTATTGGTCAGGCCTGAGACAGTTGCCGCGAACGTCCGCGTCCCACCAGGATGCAGTGTTACCACCATAGGATCAATCGTTACTTGGGGCATCGGAACAATAACTACGGCTGTGCCAACGGCGGCCGAATTGGCCTGGCTCGTCGCTACGACATGAAAGGTGCCAGCTCCATTTTGTGGAGGCGTGTAGAGGCCCGCACTGTCGATCGTACCCCCAGAGCTTTCTTCGACGCTCCACGTGACCGCAGCGTTGGTCGTTCCGGTGACCTTGGCCGTAAAGGCTTGTGTCGCATCCCGCAACACCGTGACGGAATTGGGTGTGACCGTCACGCTCATGAGCGAAGGAGGAGGAGAAGGCGGAGTAGGAGCAGGCGAAGAGGTTGAACTTCCGCCGCATCCCCACACGCCGATCACCGCGGCGATAACGAGTGCAATGGCTCTCAAATGAAATCTCGCGTTCGTGAATGATCTAAATCGCTCAAGTGGGCGCGAATGTTGCATGTTTAACCTGATTGCTGCGATCGCGATAGAACCAGAAAAGTCATTAACCATCAGACTAAAAATCCGCCCGAAGTAGATCGCAAGGTGTCCTTTCGCTGCATCGCTCCGCCAACATTGGCGCGAACTGGCATGAGTTGTAATGGTGGGCGTATGGTCTCTACGTTCCTCCGACATCTGCGTGCCCCGTGCCGACGTGGTCCCGATAAGAAGCTTCCACAATTTTTGGTTCGGCATTGTTATCCTCCCGGACATCGTCATACACCCTCCATCCCAGGACCACGCCCTCGAATCGGCCAGGTTCCTGCCTCTACTGAAGAAATCGGAAATGGATGGAAAAAGACGACAGGGTGCCTATCTGACAAGGTGTTCCGCGTCTCTTCCCGTCTTACTTAATTCATCCGGAAGCCGGCGCAGGCTCCTCTATTCACCGGACGCCTGCATATTGGCCTGCCAGTTCTGCCGGGAGTGCGTTGTAAGCATGGCGATACCCCTGCGACGGCGGTTGGATCTGCTTCCCGTGGACCGTTCAGTGAATGTCTGCTACTGCCGCGCGTGCCCCTCTATTTAGGAGATCGGAAACGGCGGGCAAAAGACGACAGGAGGGCCAAAAAATTTATTGGGGGCCAGGTCCCCCGGCAAAGTTGACGGGCCGGTTCGGGACTGGGATGGCCCTGGCCCAAGCTGTTCTAATGCGTGGCTGCAGAGCGGAAGGCCGCGCGAGGAGAGACTTGGCTTAAGGATTGGCGAAGCAGGAATTGAGCATTTGGAAGCTTGTCCTTCCAGTGGTTCCAGAGTTCTGTTCGCTGTACTTCAAGGCGGTCAGCTTCTTCGGTACGGTCGGTTCGGCGGAGGAGGTTGGCAAGGGCGGTCCAAGTGCGCGAAATACACGTTGCATCCCGCAGATCGTTCTGCAGGTCGGGTTTCCCGGCCATAAGTTTGCTCAGCAGTTGCTGGTAAACATCAATTGCCTTCTGCGTCTGGCCGGTGTCTGCATAGTGATCCGCCTGTGCTTGGAGAGCATGATAAGCATCCGACATCGGATCGATTTTGTCGGCCGGGTATGTTTTGGCCTCGCCCAGCAGTTGAAACGCCCGGTCGATTCGTTGCTGCGCCTCCGCCTTGTTGCCGATCCAGCGCACTGGGTACGACGACGCGGAGAGCAACTCGGCCTCATCGTGCTGCGTGCTCGAATTGGCCTTTGCCTCTCGTATTCGCACCATGGCCTGGTCGTATACAGCCAACGCTTTGCGCGAATCTCTGTGGCGCAGAACATTCCCCGCCTCGAGCGCATAGACCGCTTCCGCATGCCGGCTGAGATAGTCGATAGAATCTTTCTTAGCCAGTTCCTCAGCGATATCAATCGCTTTTTGAAAGGTGGCCAACGCCTCTTCGCTTCGGCCAAGGCTCGGCTCAGCATCGGCCCTGCCGAGGATCATGCCCTTCAGGGTTAGAACGTTTCCCAGATTGATGAGCAGGGCGGCATGTCCATCAGTTGCCTGTTGTTGTTCTAATTCCACTGCCTGATTCGCAGTCTCGAGCGCCCCCTCGAGATCGCCCGACTGGCGAAGAGTATTCGCTAGCACCTCATAAATACTTCCCTCCGCGATCTGCGCCTTTTTCACAGGCCGCACAACCTCCAGCGCACGCCGGCAGTATCGTGTGGCGTCATCAAAGTGCCGGCAGGTCGCCGTGACATCGGCAACGTTCAGATAGAAGTAAACCATGCTGTAGACATCGCGAGGTTCGGTATTTCCGAGACCGAGAAATCGCTCGATGAGAGAAGCGGCATTTTTTGCGTAAGCCAAAGACTCCTCGTGGCGGCCCTCTCTATCGGCCAGCACCATGCGATCGTGAGCGATGGTCGTGGCGATGAACAGCGCCCGCCGGTTTTTCGCGTCATCGGCAAGAATCGGGTCCACGAACTTGGATGCCTGGCTGAGGCTCTCCTTGGCCTCGGCAAACTGCCCCAAGTTCGGAGAAGTCGGATCCCCTTGCGCATGCGCGACCCTCACATATGCAAAAGCGATGTCTAACGCCAGTTCCTTATCGACATGTCCTTCGCTCTCCAGCGACCTCAAGTACTGAAGCGAATCCGAAACCATCTGCATCCGAATCTTGGTCGAGCCCTGCAAACCTCGGATCCGGGCGTCGAGATCGATAAATTTATTCGCCAGTTGACGGACCTGCGCGAAACGCTGCTCGGCAATCTTTCGTTGCCGGTTCGCCACGTAGAGCCCGGTGGCGAGGCTGCCAATCACAAGCGCAATGGCGACGGCGGTTAGCGCCACCAACCCGCGGTTGCGGCGGAGGAATTTGGCGGTGCGATAGGCGAGTGTGTCAGGTCGCGCGCCAATCGGTTCGTGCTTAAGGTATCGCTGAAGATCGCCGGCAAACCCAGTGACTGAGGCGTATCGCTCCTGCGGATTCTTCTTCAAAGCTTTGCCAACAATCGTGTCCAGATCGCCACGTAGCTGGCGCTGAAGCTTTTCGGGCGTAGTGCCGCGCTTTTCGGCTATAGTTTTGTCGTCAGCCGATGCAATTGTGTCCGATGCGCGTGCAGGTTCCATCTCGACAATCGCCCTCACGAGTTCCGCCGGAGAATGAGGCCCAAGGCCGACCGGATGCTGGCCGGTCAACAGCAGATAAAGCAACACGCCCAACGCATAAACATCGGTGGCAGTCGTGACTGGCTGGGCGGTAAGTTGCTCTGGCGCTGCGTACTCGGGAGTGAAAGCCGAACCGCCTTCGTGCGTGAGCAAGGTTGCGACACCCGTCTGGCCTTCGCCCTCCAGGAGTTTGGCAATCCCGAAGTCCAGCAGCTTGACTTCACCGGCGGTGGTGACCAGCACGTTCGGAGGCTTGATGTCGCGATGGACAATCAGATTCGCATGGGCGTGCGCCACTGCGGCCAGCACATCCAGAAACAGTCGAAGGCGCGCCTCCAGATCGAGCTTGTGCTGGTCGCAATAGTGATCGATCGTCGTGCCGTCGACGTATTCGAGGATGAGATACGGCTGGCCATCGGAGGAAATGCCGGCATCGAGGAGTCCGGCAATGTGCGGATGAGTGAGCCGGCCAAGGATGCTGCCTTCACGTTTGAATCGTTCTTCCGTCGCGCCCCCGGCCAGCGCGATGTTCACGAACTTCACCGCAGCTTTCCGCTCGAACCTGCCGTCACTGCGACGGGCAAGCCAGACCCTTCCCATTCCGCCTTGGCCAATCTGCGAGACTAAGGTATACGGACCAAGCGTCTGGCCCGCCAGTCCTGTGGAGTTCGGCAACGCCCATCGCCTATTCTCCAGAAAACCTTCCTGCGCCAGCAGCCGGTGTTCGTCGAGAAGCGTTCCCAATTGTGCAGCCAGCGCGGGATCTTGCTCGCGAAGCTGGCACAGCCACGCGGCACGCTCATCGCCGGTCATAGCGAGCGCCTGATCCAGATATGGACTTAGAGCCTGCCACTGATCGGGGCTGAGTGTTGACATCGCGATTCCTCAGAGCGACAAATCTGTGCGAATTTTCCGATGGAGATAAATGCGAGCTTTTTCCCAGCTGCGCTGCACTGTTCGTTCCGAGACGTCCCGCATGGCGGCGATTTCCGCGAACGAGAAGCCGCAGAAGAACTTCAAGTCGATGATCTCAGCGAGGGCAGGCTCCACTTTGCCAAGCTCGTCTAACGTTTCGCTGATTCGGACAAGCTCTCGGTGATCCACCGCGTTCTCCATCGCTTCGGTGTTCAGCGAAGTAATCTCGAATAGGCCGCCGCGCTTCTGGGCGTGCCGTTCTCGGGCATGGTCGATGATCAATCCTCGCATCACTCGAGCGGCATATCCCATGAATCGTGCCCGGTCGGGAAACGACGGGCCGTCGTGCGCAGCCATGTCCAGGTACGCTTCGTGCAGAAGGGTTGTGGCGCTCAGGCCCACCTGTAAGCCGCGTCGTGCGAGTTCACGCTTGGCGAGCCGATGCAACTCGGAATAGAGGGCAGCAAACAATGCTTCCGCGGCGGGCCTGTCCCCTCGTTCAGCTGCGACAATAAGCGAGGAGATTGCCGAACCCACGTCCGCCTCCCGGAGTTGCGGGCCACGGCGTGACAGCACGCCAAATGGCGACAGCTTCTCGCAGATCAATAGGATAGTCAAGCCGCGCGTTAGACTGATCAGAAAGAGCGGATCTGTCCGGCGCGAACACCCGCCATCGCCCTCCATTTTAGCTCACAGCGCCCACCTCGCTCCACCCGCATTTTACGCGGGTGGAACGCATGTCGCCTAGCGCGGAGCCGCATGAATACAGGGGATTTCGCAACGGGGAAAATTGGGGTGTGTACATCGTGACATCACGTACACACTATCCCGTTGACGGTTTGACCCTTCTTTTCTCGCGCCTGTAAGATCAAGCTTCATCTGCATCTGGATACAAAGCCCTGACTACAAAGGTCACGCAGAGGAACCAACGATCTATCCTGCGGTCCGCCGTGGCCTCTGTGTTAAAGCTTTTTTCCATCTGCTGAATACTGAACCATGCCGCACGAACTGCCCAAATCCTACGAGCCGGGCGCGATTGAGACGCGCTGGGCCGAGTACTGGGTCAAAGAAAAACTTTTCTCCGTGCGCACGCCGCCCGAGGGCGAGACGCGTCCAGTATTTACCCTGCTGTTGCCGCCGCCGAATGTGACCGGCCGCCTGCACATGGGCCACATGCTCAACCAGACGCAGATGGACATTATCGTGCGCTGGCATCGCATGCGCGGCTTCATCACCCTCTGGTTGCCGGGGACGGACCACGCCGGCATCGCCACGCAGATGATGGTCGAGCGCGACCTCGCGAAAGAAGGCAAGAAGCGCCGCGACCTGGGCCGCGAGAAATTCATCGAGCGCGTCTGGGAGTGGAAGAAGCTCTACGGCGGTACGATCCGAGACCAGATGAAGCGGCTGGGGGCGTCGGTCGACTGGGACCGCGAGTATTTCACCATGGACGAAAATCTTTCGCGCGCAGTGCGCGAGGTGTTCGTCCTGCTGTATGAAGAAGGCCTGATTTATCGCGGGAAGTACATCGTGAACTGGTGTCCGCGCTGCGAGACGGCGATCTCCGATCTCGAAGTGAAGCACGAAGAGGTTGCCGGCAAGTTGTGGGAGATTCGTTATCCGGTCATCGGAACGAATGAGTTCATTACTGTGGCAACTACCCGTCCCGAGACCATGCTGGGCGACACCGCGGTTGCGGTAAACGAAAAAGACGAGCGCTACACGCATCTGCACGGCAAGCATGTTCTGTTGCCTCTGATGAATCGCGAGATTCCCATCATCACCGATGAGCTGGCGCAGCCGGAATTCGGCACGGGCGCGGTGAAGGTGACGCCGGCGCACGATCCCAACGATTTCGAGGCCGGAAAGCGCCACAATCTTCCCCAGATCGACGTGATGGACGAACACGCGCACATGAACCAGAACGCCGGCCGCTTTGCGGGTT
>CAWKKK010000008.1:0-87500 GCA_963850165.1 uncultured Acidobacteriaceae bacterium
TTTAGACCGATATGACGCGCGCAAGCGTGTGCTCGCCGACTTGCAGGAGCAGGGATTCCTCGTAGGCGAAAAAGATCACACGCTCGCCCTCGGCAAGTGCGATCGCTGTGGAACCGTGGTCGAGCCGCGGTTGTCCGAACAATGGTTCATCAAAATTAAGCCGCTGGCGCAAAAGGCAATCGAGGCTGTCGAGAGCGGCGAGATCACGATCGTCCCGGAGAATTACAAACAGATTTATCTGAACTGGATGAACAACATCTACGACTGGTGCATCTCGCGCCAGTTGTGGTGGGGGCATCGCATTCCGGCGTGGACTTGCGATGGCTGCAACGAATTTATCGTCGCGCGTGAAGCTCCGGCGAGTTGCCCGAGGTGCGGCGGCAAGAAGCTGGAGCAGGTTTCCGATGTGCTCGACACCTGGTTTTCGTCAGGGCTGTTGCCGTTCACGACCCTGGGCTGGCCGCAGAAAACACGCGACCTGGAAGTTTTCTATCCCACCACGCTGCTCATCACTGCCTACGAGATTTTGTTCTTCTGGGTAGCGCGCATGATTATGTTCGGTTGCCACTTCATGCAGGGGCACGAACAGGATCCCGCGATCAAGAAGGCCAGCGGCTGGGCTGAAAAGAGAAACGACAGCGTGCCCTTCCGCCAGGTTTATATCCACGCCCTGGTGCGCGACGCCGAGCGCCAGAAGATGTCGAAGACCAAGGGCAACGTGCTCGATCCGCTGGACATTATTCAGCGCTTCGGCACGGACGCGACCCGCTTCACTTTGGCGGCGATGGCTGCGCCGGGAACTGACATCGCTTTCAGCGAAAGCCGCACCGATGGTTACCGCGCCTTCGCCAATAAGATATGGAACGCGGCTAGATTCATGTTCATGAATGTGGATCGAATCGAGCCGGGACTGCGTCCGGTTGCCACGTTTGAAACTGGCACCCTCGAAGACCGCTGGATTCTCTCCCGCTTCAACCGCGTCACCGCGGAGGTGAACGCCGCCCTTGAGACCTACCGCTTCCACGAAGCGGCGAACCGCATCTACGATTTTTTCTGGGGCGAGTTCTGCGATTGGTACCTGGAGCTCATCAAGCCACGGCTGAACTTTGAGGAGGGGGCGGACACGGCACAGGCCCGGGTCGCGTGCGCGAATTTAGTCAACTTGTTCGACGCGTCGTTGCGCCTGCTGCATCCCGTGATGCCGTTTATTACCGAAGAGATTTGGCAGGCGATATATGAGGGCAAGCCGCCGCTGAAGTCGATTGCGCTGGCGCGTTATCCCCAGGCGGATGAGAAGCAGTTTGACCTTTCCGCCGAGACAGAGATGGCGATTCTGCAGGATTTGATCGTAAACGTGAGGAACGTCCGAGCGGAATTGAAGGTTGAGCCCAAGGTGAAGGTTCCAATCGACGTATTCGCACATGAGCCCGCGATTCGCGCGATGATTGAGCAGAACCGCGGTGCCGTGGAACGGCTGGCGAATGTGGAGAAGATCGCATTTGTGGACACTTCCCTCGCCAAACAGGCGGGAGCGCGCAGTACCGCGCGCTTTGATGTTCACGTGATCTATGAGAAAAAGATTAATGCCGCCGCCGAACGAGATAGGTTGACAAAGGAACTGGAGAAGATCGAAAAAGAGATTGCGAACGGGCAGCGGCAGTTGAGCAATGAACAATTCCTGGCGAAAGCCCCTCAGAAAGTAGTCGAGGGATTGCGCGGTCGGTCGCAGGAATTGCTTGGCCTGCGAGAAAAGATAAAGAGTCAGGTAGATGAATTAAACGGCATAGGAACCCAATGACAAGAAACCGGCCACTGACCACTGATCACTGGCCACTGCTCTATGGACTTTAACAGCCGACGCATCACCGCGATTCTGGAGAACGCGCTGCTCGAAGACCGGGCAACGCGCGATGCGACGAGCTATGCCTGCATCGATCCCAATCAGCGGGCGTCGGCCACCATTCTCGCCAAACAGGATTGCATTCTGGCCGGCATCGGCTGCGTGGGCCGCATCCTGGATGTCTACGCCGCGCTCGACGGCGCTGTTACTTCGCACTACGAGGTAACAACGCACCCCGAAATCTTCGACGGTGTACGGCTGCACAAAGGCCAGTCGGTCGCAGTGATCCGGCACAACGCGCGTGTCATTCTCTCGTGCGAGCGAGTGATCTTGAACTTTCTGCAGCGCATGAGCGGAATCGCCACGCTGACGCGGAAGTTCGTGGACGCAATCTCCGGCACCAAAGCGCGCATTCTCGATACCCGCAAGACCGCGCCCGGCTTGCGATTGATCGATAAGTACGCGGTGCGTTGCGGCGGCGGACAGAATCACCGCCTCGATCTTTCCGACGGAGTGCTGATCAAAAACAACCACATCGCCCTGGCCGGAGGAATCGGGCCCGTGCTGGAGCGTGCCGTGCGCAACCGGCGTGGCTCGCAGCCCATCGAACTCGAAGTACGCACCATGAATGAACTCGAGGAAGCGCTGGCCTATGGCGCCGAAGCGATCCTGATGGACAACCTGTCTCCCGAGGAAGTGCGCCGCGCGGTAGAGCGCTGTGCTCAACTGGATCGCCATGTTCCGCTGGAATGTTCCGGAGGCATCCGGCTGGAAAATGTTCGTGCCTACGCCGAGACGGGCGTCGATTTTATTTCAGTCGGCCTGCTGACTCACTCGCCGCAAGCGGCAGACATGAGCCTGCGGGTGGTGCCGGCGTAAACTGGCTCGGCGGTAGTCGCTCGGACAGATGATTTGTGATTTTCCCTGCCCTCCCGCATAATCACCGCATCAAGACAAAGAGCGCAATTCGGAGCACCCGGCTTTCGCGGACAAGAGAGTCCGCGCCGCACGAACAACCCACGGACGTGCGTCTCGGCCGCATCGTGCGGCTGTTGATGGAGCATGCAACGTTCGTCGTCAGTGGCACCAAAATCGCGCAGGAGATTTCGTCGAACCGCACCGAGGTCTGGCGTCTGATCCAGCAACTGCGCGGACTGGGCGTGGATGTGGCCGGCCATCCGGCGACAGGATATCAACTCAAGTCGGTTCCGGATCTGCTGCTGCCAGAAATTCTGGGGCCACTGCTTCGCGGCACCATCTTCGACAATCACCTTCATCATTTCTACAAGATCGCCTCCACCAACACAGCGGCCATGGCTGCCGCGGCGGCGGGCGCGCCCGAGGGAAGCGTGTTTCTTGCCGAAGAGCAGACCGCCGGGCGCGGGCGCGGATCGAACTCCTGGGAGTCGGAGCGCTCGGCAGGCATTTATTGTTCAGTCGTGTTGCGTCCCGCAGTGCCGCCATCGGAAGTGCTGGTGCTCACTCTCGCGGCTGGACTGGCCGTGCGCGCGGCTATTGCGCAGGTGGACGCGCGCGTCAGCGTCGACTTGAAGTGGCCAAATGATGTGCTGATCAAGGGAAAAAAGGTGTGCGGCATTCTCGCCGAGATGCATGCCGAAGCCACCCGGGTCCGCCATATCGTGGTGGGGATCGGAATCAATGTGAACCAGAAGAGCTTTCCGAAAGAACTGGAGCGCGAGGCGACATCGCTCCTAATGGAGACTGGCAGCGAATCCTCCCGCGTAGAAGTCGGCGCGGCTTTGCTAAAATCGCTCGACCGGGAATATCGCATGCTGCTCGAAGACCCGGATGCGCATCAGTCGATTCTGCGGCGTTTTACAGAACAGTCGTCGTGGGCGCAAGGCAAACAGGTCCACATCGAAGAAAGTAAACCAGCAATCGGAGGAATCACCGAAGGACTGGACGAGCAGGGCTTCCTGCAAGTGCGAACTCCGCAGGGATTGCAGAGAGTTCTGAGTGGAACGGTGAGAGCGGCGTGAAAGAAGCAGCTGGCAATTAGCAGTTGGCATTTCGCAGAGACCGTCCCTTATAAGCCAAGTGCCAATTGACTGCTAACTGCTAATACGGAAAACCATGCTTCTTGTTCTCGATGTCGGCAATACGAATACGGTCCTGGGAGTCTTTGCCCAGGTTGCGCCGCATCCCGACGGAAACGCCGGCGAACCCTTGCGCTACGGGCGTCTCATGGCCAACTGGCGGGTCGCGACCCGGCAAGGCAGCACCGTTGACGAATACGGCGTCCTGTTCCGCAATTTGTTTTCGATGGCCAGTCTGGAGGCGTCCGCCATTCGTGGCATCGTGATTTCATCGGTGGTGCCGCCGCTCGATCCCGTACTCCGGCAAGTGTGTGAGCGCTACTTCAATTCCAAGCCACTCTTGATCGAACCTGGCGTGAAAACCGGCATGCCCGTGCACTACGATAATCCCGCGGAAGTGGGTGCCGACCGCATTGTCAATGGCGTGGCGGCGTTCGAAAAGTACGGCGGCCCATGCGTCATTGTCGATTTCGGCACCGCAACCACGTTCGATTGTGTTTCCGCGAAGGGCGAGTATCTCGGCGGAGTGATTTGCCCCGGCATCGGCATCTCCGCCGACGCGCTTTTTCAACGCACCGCCCGCCTGCCGCGCGTGGAGATTCGCAAGCCTGCGCGCGTGATCGGCACGAATACGGTGGGCAGCCTGCAGTCGGGGCTTTACTACGGCTATCTCGGACTGGTCGATGGTATTCTCGAACTCTTACTCGAGGAATTGGGCAAAGAGACGAAGGTGATCGCCACCGGCGGCCTCGGTCCGATGATCGGCACGGGATCGAAGTACATCAAGACTGTGGATGATTTTCTAACCCTCGAAGGCCTGCGCATCATCTGGGAGCGAAATGTGGCGGCGCGGCCTGGACTCGCGCCCAAGGCCGCTCCTGCTTCCTCGAAGACAAAGACCGGCGGCGCCGAGCGCGCCACTCCGCGTTCCACCCGCTGAGCAGCCGTGGAAAATCATTTTCAATTACTTCACCGAAATTGAAGAGCAGTTCCTGCGCCGCCGCGGCGGCGGGCTTTTGCTTACCACGCTCGACTGGGCCCTGATTGAAACCTGGAAGGACGCCGGAATTCCTCTGGAGGCTGCGCTGCGCGGAATCGATGCCGCCTTCGACCGCTACGACCAGCGTCCGTCGAAAACCAAAAAGGTGAACAGCCTGGCCTATTGTTCGCAGGAAGTGCTGGTGGCGGCGGAGGATATGAAAGAAGCGGCTGTAGGCGCAGCTCCCGGGCAACCGGTATCGAGCAAATCAGGCGCGGGGCAAGGCTTCGAGCCGGGGACGATTGCGGCGTTCCTGCGCCGTAATGCCGATCTTCTGGACTCGGCGAAGCTGCCGCAAAGCGCCGGAATCTCGGTTCACGCGGTCGCCGCCGAATCCGCTGCCACACTGCGCAAACTGGCGCAGGAAACCGAAAGCAAGACATCAGCGTCAAGGCTGGAGGATCTGGAGCGCCATCTCACCGTGCTCGAAGAAAAGCTTTTTGCCGCGTTGCTCGCCGCCACCCCCGATCAAGAAATCGTAACCGTGCGCGCCCAGGCCGATCGCGAACTGGCGCCTTACCGCCGCAAAATGGCGGCGCCACAGATCGAGCAACTGCAAAAGCAGTACGTCCACAAAAGCCTTCTGGAAAAATACGGACTGCCGCGCCTCAGCCTGTTCTACATGTGAGAACGTTCATCATAGATTCATGACCCATTCCTTCGATGCACTCATTCTCGGCGGCGGCGCAGCGGGACTGATGTGCGCCATCGAAGCCGGCAAGCGCGGCCGCCGCGTTGCCGTGCTCGAACGCGCCGACCGGCTGGGCAAGAAGATTCTCATCTCCGGCGGCGGACGCTGCAACTTCACCAACCTTCATTGCCAGCCCGAGAACTTTCTTTCCTCGAATCCGCATTTTGCCAAATCGGCCTTGGCCCGCTACACGCCGCAGGATTTCATTGCGCTGGTCGAAAAGCACGACATCCCCTATCACGAAAAAACGCTCGGCCAGCTTTTCTGCGATCGCTCCGCAAGCGACATCCTCACCATGCTCGAAGCCGAATGCCGTGACGCCGGAGTGAGCATCTTCCCGAACACCAAAATTCACGAAGTCGAGCGAACAAAAGACTTCGTCGTGCGCGTTGCGAACACGGAGTTCCGCGCCGCAGCGCTGGTAGTCGCCACCGGAGGTCTTTCGATTCCGAAGATCGGCGCAACTTCATTCGGCTACGATCTGGCGCGGCAGTTCGGGCTTGCCATCCGCGAACCCTGGCCGGGCCTGGTGCCGCTGCTGCTCAACGCCGAGGATTCTTCGCGCTACTGCGATCTGGCGGGCGTTTCGGCGGAAGTGATCGCGTCCTGCGCCGGCCAGCAGTTTCGCGAGAAGATGCTGATCACGCATCGCGGCCTGAGCGGTCCCGCGATCCTGCAGATTTCGTCGTACTGGAATGAGCACGGAAAAGCCGCAGCCGATCCTGATCGATCTTGCCCCCGAACGCGAGGTCACCGCCGCATTTTACGATTCAACAACACCGAGAAACCAGACCACACTCCAGGCGGAGTTGCGAAAGTTTCTCCCTCATCGCCTCGCCGATCGTTGGCTAGACGCACACGTCCCCGTTTCCTGGACGAATCATGCGCTAGCTGACTTTGAAAAGCAGACTCATGCCTGGGCGATCTCACCGACGGGCACGGAGGGTTACGAGAAAGCCGAAGTAACCGCAGGCGGCATCGACACCGACGAACTCTCAGCCAAAACAATGGAGAGCCGCAATGTTCCTGGCCTGTTCTTCATCGGCGAAGTAGTCGACGTAACCGGCCATCTCGGCGGCTTCAATTTCCAGTGGGCCTGGGCCTCCGGCGCGGCGGCAGGGCGCGCGGTGTAACCGTCCCGAT
Source organism: uncultured Acidobacteriaceae bacterium (assembly GCA_963850165.1). Taxonomy (GTDB): domain Bacteria; phylum Acidobacteriota; class Terriglobia; order Terriglobales; family Acidobacteriaceae; genus Sulfotelmatobacter. The sequence goes on from CAWKKK010000008.1 coordinate 6,771, forward strand.
GTCCGATTCTCGGAGAACCAAAACCCCTGCCGGCATGCGCCCGCGCACGCTGACGAATCTGTGTACAATGCCAAGTGTTTTCGAAAGCAAGAGGACAATTCCGAGTTCCAATCTACTTGTGTGACCGAGGAGGTCAACCATGAAAAGAATCAGAGGGGCAATGCTAGCCCCGGTTGTTTTGTTAGTTGTTGGCGTATCTGGGGTCGCAGTCGGCCAGGACAAGCCCATGAGCCATATGCCACCCAAGATACTGACGATATCGCGGGAGTATACCAAGCCGGGGAAGGCGGGTAGCCCGCATGAGAAAACGGAAAGCGCGTTTGTTCAGGCCAGTATGCAGGCGAAATGGCCGACCCACTATCTGGCCGTGGAATCTGTTTCGGGCAGGGATCGGGCGCTGTTTCTCACCGGCTACGAGTCGTTCGCGGCGTGGGAAAAGGATCGGCTCGCGACCGCGAAAAATACCACTTTCTCCGCGGCCCTTGACCGCGCCTGGGCAGCAGACGGTGAACTCCTAAGCGAGACCGATGCCTCCGCGCTCCTGTTCCACGAGGAATACAGCCTACGCCCCGAGGTCGATATTCCACACATGCGCTATTTCGAAATCTCGGTCTATCAGGTTCGCCATGGACACGACAAGGATTGGGACGAAATCGTGAAGCTGGTAACGGCGGCTTACGAGAAAATCCCGGATGCGCACTGGGCGACCTACCACGTTGTCTACGGATTGCAAGACAACACCTACGTAATCTTCAACCCCATGAAGTCTGCGGAAGAGATTGACAAAGGCTTCGCGCAGGGCAAGGACTTTGCAGCCGCGATGGGTGAATCAGGCATGAAGAAACTCTCCGAGTTGTCGGCTGCCGCCATTGAGTCGAGCCAGACCAACCTGTTCGCCTTCAATCCCCGCATGAGCTACCCGGCTGACGAGTGGGTCAAGGCCGACCCGGAGTTCTGGAAGCCAAAAGCCGCTGCGGCGCACGAGGCCGCCAAGAAACCTGCCGAGAAGCCGGCTGATAGTCATTAAGACTTGAGTCCAAGTGCTACAGAATCCGCCCTTCGGTTACCGGAGGGCGGGTTTTTTGCAAAACACACAGTCCAGCTTTGTCCCTCCACCATGCCGTAGAATCAACTCTTGCTCCTAACCATCGAAAAGCTCATCTACGGCGGCGACGGACTCGCTCGCCTTCCTGCCGAATCGGCAAGAAACGGATCTCCAAGAAATGGTTCGCCGGGAAATGCTTCGCCCGGCCAGAAAGACCGCGGACGCGGCAAGGCGGTTTTCATCCCCTTTGTCCTGGCCGGAGAGAAAATCGAAGCGGCAATCACCGAAGAAAAACCCGGCTTCGCCCGCGCCCAGGCCAGCAAAATAATAGAGCCGTCGCCGCATCGCACGCAGCCGCCGTGTCCGCACTTCACCCGCTGCGGCGGATGCCATTATCAGCACGCCACCTACGAGCATCAACTCGAAATCAAGAAAGAAATCCTGCGCGAGAATCTGCGCCGCATCGCCAAACTCGAATTGCAGTGCGAAATTCAAGTCCATCCTTCGCCGCCCTGGAACTATCGCAATCGTTCCCGCCTGCAAATGCGCACGCAGCCCGAGTTCGCGGCCGGATACTTCAAGTTCGCCTCCCACGAACTCCTTGCAGTCGAGGAATGTCCGATCAGCTCCCCTCTGATCAACCGCGGCATCGCCGCCCTGTGGCAAGCCGGACGAGCCGGCAAAGCCGCAGAAGGTGTGCGCGAGGTCGAGTTCTTCTCCAACGCCGACGACACAAAATTACTCCTCGAGTTCCTGTGCGCTCCCGAGGCTCGCCGCGCCGCAGTGCGGGCGTGGGCCGAGGAATTGTGCGCCGCCATGCCAGAGATCGTGGGCGTCGTGGCGTTCCGCGAACCCCAGAAAGGCGTGCAGGAGCCGCTGGTCGCGGTAGGCGCGCAGGAACTAACCTATCAGACGAAGACAACCGCCTACCGCGTGAGCGCCGGGACATTCTTCCAGACCAACCGTTTTCTCATCGATGAACTCGTCAACATCGTCACCGCGGGCCGCTCCGGCGAACTGGCGCTCGATCTCTACGCCGGAGTAGGACTGTTTTCCACAGCCCTGGCGTGTAACGTCCGTCACATCATTTCGGTTGAGTCGTCACAGACGGCCGCCCGCGATCTTCAATACAATCTGCCCGTAAATGGAAAGGCGTTTCGAACAGCGACTGAGCAGTACCTGCTTGAGGTCGCGCGTGCCCCGCACAAGCCCGACCTGGTAGTAGTGGACCCGCCCAGAAGTGGACTAGGAGATCCGGTGACGCAGGCGCTTGCAAGCCTAGGCGCACCTCTGACCTATGTGTCGTGCGATCCCGCAACCCTGGCCCGCGATCTGGTTCCGTTACAAGCGGCAGGCTATCGCGTCGAGCAGGTGCATATGGTCGACTTGTTCCCCCAGACCTACCACCTGGAAAGCGTCGTGCAGTTAGCTCGTTGATCTCCGAACTGACCGTGTGGGGACGGCCGCCCTGAGAGCCTGCCCCGAGCGAAGCCGAGGGGTCCAGCCAAGCGCAGCGAGGCGTCTTCAGCACTCTGCGAGGACACGGTCGGCATCGACCTGCTCGCACAAGACTAAAAATGCCACCTCCAACCCCAATCCAAAATCCTTCACCTCCCCACCAATTCCAACTCAAGCCCACACGGCAACCAATGCTCTGGGCCGCCCTGGCATACTCCTCGGGAATAATTGCTGGGTCCTACGCCTGGCGCCCAGCATCCTGGTGGATCGCGGCCGCAGCCGCATTTCTAGCCGCAGGTCTCTTCTTCGTGCGCCGCCGCAAATACCTCAGCGCGAGTCTGGCTCTGGGCGCGTTTTTCCTGGCGGGAGCGCTTCACATCCAACTAAAGGGTCCCGCCATCCTCGATACCAGCTTGCTGCCCTTTGCGGATGGACAGCCAGTCGAAATCACGGCGCACGTAACCCGGGAAGGCAAACTGCGCGAAGCATCTCCCAACGAAGTCAGACAGAGCCTCGACGTGGAAACCGAACAGATAGTCACGGAAAACGGCACAAAGATTCCCCTGCACTCCGGCGTTGCGCCTCGGGATCTACAGCAACCAGGCCCTCGCCCAAGCGATGCGTATCTTCCGCTATGGCGAACGCCTCCGCCTGCCCCTCAAGCTGAAGTTCCCCCGCAACTTCCGCAATCCCGGAGCTTTCGACTATCAAGGCTACCTCGCCGCAAACCACATCGCAGCGCTAGGCTCCGCGAAAGCCGAGGACGTACAACCACTACCCGGCTTCACGGGCAGCCGCATCGAACTGTGGCGCACCCGCATTCACTCCAGCATCATTGCCAAAGTCCACGCGCTCTGGCCCCCGCCGCAAGCCGCGCTGATCGACGCCATGGTCATCGGCGAAGAGGCCTTCATCGATCGCGACACCCGCGTCGATTTCCAGCGCTCCGGCACCTATCACATCCTCGTGGTTTCTGGGATGAACGTAACCATCCTCGCATTCGTGGTTTTCTGGACGCTCCGCCGCCTGCGCCTCGGCGACATTCCCGCAACTGTGCTGACCATCCTCTTCTGCGTCGCCTATGCCTTCCTCACCGAAGTAGGAGCGCCCGTGTGGCGAGCCACGCTGATGTGCGCCATCTTCCTGGGCACGCGCCTGCTTTACCGCGACCGCGCCATGGTCAACGCGCTCGGCGCAGCCGCTCTGGGATTGCTCGTCTTCGATCCGCGTCAGCTCTTCACCGCCAGCTTTCAGATGACATTTGTCTGCGTGCTGATCGTGGCCGCGATCGGCCTGCCATTCGTAGAGCGCACCTCGCAACTCTACCGCCAGGCGCTGGCCCACTGGGACGCCGATGATTACGGGCCATCGCTGCCTCCGCGGGTCGCGCAGTTCCGCCTGGACCTGCGCTGGATTGCAGAAGGCCTCGCGCGTTTTCTCGGCAGGCCGTGGTCGCTGCGTCTCGTGCGCGGCACGGCAACCATCAGCCTGCGCACCTTCGAATTGCTACTGGTGTCGGGGGTAATGCAGATGGGACTGGCCCTCCCCATGGCGTATTACTTTCACCGCGCCACCACCATCGGTCTCCCCGCCAACGTGGCAGTCGTTCCCCTCACGCAACTCCTCATGCCCGCAGCCATCCTCACTATCGCGTTGGGATACGTCTCTCCTGTGCTCGCGAAACTTCCCGCGCTCCTCACGATCTTCGCGCTGCAAGCGATTACCGGCACAGTCCACGGCTTAGGAGGCCTGCGCCTCGCCGATCTTCGCGTAGCGACGCCGTCCTTCGTGATGATGATCGCAGCCTCCGCCGCATTAGTCCTCGCGATGATTTTCGCGCGCCGTCGTGCGCTGCTCGCGGTCGCCGGGTTGGCCGCGTTGCTCCTCGCATCGCTGGCGCTAGCCTTTCTGCCGCCCAAACCAGAGACGCGAGCGGGATTGCTGGAAGTAACTTCCATCGACGTAGGCGAAGGCGACGCCATTCTGCTGGTGACGCCGCAAGGCCGCACTTTGCTCATCGACGCCGGCGGCCCCATCTTTGGCGCAGGTTCCCAACTCGACTTCGGGGAAGATGTAGTCGCGCCTTACCTCTGGACGCGCCGCATCTCCCGCCTCGATGCCGTTGCGATTTCCCACGGCCACTCCGACCACATCGGAGGCATGCCCGCAGTGCTCAAAGATTTTCGCCCGAAAGAATTATGGATAGGCCTGCTGCCGCCCAGTCGAGCGCTAGAGAATCTGATCGCCGAAGCCCACACTCTGGGAATCAAAGTCGTGCGGCATTGGGAAGGAGACGAATTCGAACTGGGCGGAGCCAAAGTAGATGTGCTTTTTCCACCCCGAGACTGGCCCGTAGGGCTCGAGCCCAAGAACAACGACTCCATGGTCCTGCACGTCAGCTACGGCGAGACTTCCGTATTGTTAGAGGGAGATGCCGAGAAAGCGGTCGAGCGCCGCATAGCCAGCCTGCACCATCCGCACGCCGATCTATTAAAAGTGGGACATCACGGCAGCGCCACATCCACCACCCCAGAAATTCTGGCCGCCGTGAAGCCAAGCTTCGCCATAATCTCGCTCGGCTTCCGAACCAATTTCGGGTTCCCAAAAGCCCGACGTCCTCGCGCGCCTGCAAGCCTCCGGAGCCCACGTCTACCGCACCGATATCAACGGCGCCGTAACCTTCTACCTCGACGGCCACTCCGTAACCCCGTCGCTGCCAGCTCTGCAGTAGAACGTGCAGAGCGGACACTCCTGTCCACTGCTTTTGATTTTGATTTTGACTTTGATTTGACTTGATTTTAATTTTGATCCGCTTTGAAAGGGCGCGGCTTCAGCCGCGCCGCCACGGGGTCATGAAGAATGTGGGCTTTAGCCCCTGAGGGTCGAAACATATGGCCACCTAAGCCAGGGTCTCGTCATCATCCATTTCCCGCGACCCGCGACTCCGCGATCAACTTCCGCGCTTTCTCCGCATCCTCTTCCCGCACCGTGATAATCACTCCCCCCAGCCCCGGGAACGCATCCTGCGAAAGGCTGGCCGGCGCCAGATCATTTTCAATCCCTGCAGAATCGAGCAACCCCTTCACCACCAACGCCTCCGTTTCCTCTTCACTGTCAAAGACTTTAATCAGCTTTTCATTAGGATCAGGCCGGCGTCGTTCCGCCGGATCAGATTGGGTTGCGCTGCCATAACATCTCCTCTTCCCGGGATCCGCCGCCACAAAATGGCACGGACCCCACAGTCCTTGTAATTCTAACCCTTCCCAAGATCGAAGCCAGAAACGTATGTGGGGAAAGCCGCCTGCCTGCCCGCAGCCTTCAACCTTGCTGTTGCCCTTGTTCTTGCCTCTCCCGGCTGATATAAGATGAATCCCGAAAACAAGGCCTCTTCGATTCGATCACAAAATGATCGGCCAAACCATCTCGCACTACCGCATCGTCGAAAAGATTGGCGGCGGCGGCATGGGCGTGGTCTACAAAGCCGAGGACACCGAACTGGGCCGCTTCGTCGCCCTGAAATTCCTCCCCGATCGTCTCTCGCAAGACCCGCAAGCGCTCGAACGCTTTCGCCGCGAGGCGCGCGCCGCCTCGGCTCTCAATCATCCCAACATTTGCACCATCTACGAAATCGGCAAACACGGCGACCAGTCCTTCATCGCCATGGAATTTCTGGACGGCGTCACCCTCAAGCACTTCATCGGCGGAAAGCCGGTGGATAACGAAACCATGCTCTCGCTGGCCATCGAGATTGCCGATGGCCTGGAAGCCGCCCATTCCCAGGGCATCGTCCACCGCGACATCAAGCCCGCCAACATTTTTGTCACCAAGCGCGGCCACGCCAAAGTCCTCGATTTCGGCCTGGCCAAGCTGGCACGCCCCGCCACTCCTTCCAGCGATGCCACCTCCGCAAACACCGCCACCCTCCAGGAACACGACCTGACCAGCCCCGGTTCCGCCATCGGCACCATCGCTTACATGTCGCCCGAGCAGGCGCGCGCCAAAGAGCTCGACGCCCGCACCGATCTCTTCTCTTTCGGCGTCGTTCTCTACGAGATGGCGACCGGTACGCTCCCTTTTCACGGCGGCAGTACCGCCGAGATCTTCAAATCTATTCTCGACGCGGCCCCCGTCCCGGCCATGCGCTTCAATCCCGACGTGTCCCCGGATTTGCAACGCATCATCGACAAAGCTCTGGAGAAAGATCGCACCCTGCGCTATCAGAGCGCCACCGATCTGCGAACCGACCTCGCCCGCCTCAAGCGCGACTCCGACTCCGGCCGCATCCCGAGCGCTTCCGCCCTGATCGGATCCGGTCCGGCCTCTGCCCTCTCGGCCTCCATCCCCGCGGTTGCCCCGGCCCGCTCCCGCAAGACGTTAGCCGTCGGCCTCGCCGCCGTCTTGCTGGTCGTCGCTGCCATCGCCGTCTACTTCCTGCGCCAACGATCCGATATCCGGAAGATCGACTCCATCGCCGTGCTGCCGTTCGTCAACGCCACCTCCGATCCCGGCAACGAGTACCTCAGCGACGGCCTCACCGAGAGCCTGATCGGCACCCTTTCGCAACTCCCCGGCCTCCGAGTCCTGGCGCGCAGCACAGTCTTCCGCTTCAAGACCAACCAGGACGACCCGCGCCAGATCGGCCAAACCTTGCAGGTCAGCGCCGTACTCACCGGCCGCATCACGCAGCACGGCGATGATCTCCGCATTCACTCCGAACTCGTCGATGCCGCCGACGGCAGCCAGCTCTGGGGATCGCACTATGAATGCAAGGCCGCCGAGGTCACCCAGGTGCAGGGCGAAATCACCCGCGATCTTTCGCGCCGGCTCCGCCGCATCGAACCCGGCAAGGCATCGCCGAAGCTGGGCAGCGCGGGCACGTCGAACCCGGAAGCCTACCGTCTCTATCTCGAAGGTCGCCAGCTTTGGTACGGCCGAACCCCGTCAGGCCTCAAGAAGAGTATCGATTTATTCCAGCAGGCGATTGCCGCCGATCCCAACTATGCTCTCGCCTATGCCGGCCTTGCCGACACCTATAACATAGCCCCCAGCTATATCACAATTTCCTCGAAGCAAGGCGTCTTGCTGGCCGACGAAGCCTCCCGCAAAGCTCTCGAACTCGATGACTCCCTGCCCGAGGCCCACGCCGCCCGCGCCCTGGCGCTGGCTACGGCATGGAAGTGGAGCGAGGCGGAGCCTGAATTCCAGCGCGCCATCGAATTGAATCCCAACAACTCCAATGCCCACTACTTTTACGCTCTCGCCTATCTCGGCCCCGAAAACCGCCTCGACGAGGCCCAGGCTCAATACCGCACTGCTCTATCGCTCGACCCTCTTTCTTCCATCATCAACACAAATTATGCGGTCCTGTTAATGGAGACGAAACACTATCCCGAGTCGCTCGCGCAGTTCCAGAAGGTTCTCGAACGTGATCCGAACTTCGGACCGGCGCATTACAAGCTGTCGCAGTTCTATGCCACGACCGCCCGATTCCACGAAGCCGTGAGCGAACTCCGAAAGGTATTCTCAAAACCAATCCCAGTGACTGACGATGCCAAAGGCTATCTCCAGCTCATGTCAACTTTGGAAGGCACGGATCGTTCCGGCGCCGTGGCCGTCGCATCCGCCCTGACCGGAGACAAAGACCAGGCCTTCGCGAACCTCGAGAAAGCCTACGCCGATGGAGACAACGAACTCCTCATCTGCATTCGCTATCCCGCCCTCGACCCGCTCCGTTCCGATCCCCGCTACGCCGACCTGATGCGCCGCTTCGGCCTCCCCCAGTAGCGGGGAAGAGCGGCGCTTCAGCGGCCTGCCCTGAGCAAAGCCGAATGGGCGGCGGACGTCTGCAAGATCACCGCGGGCTTCAGCCCCGGTGGTCGCACTCCGGACCAGCACTTTCGGGCCGTTTGCTTTCTCTCCCCATTAGAGGAGAATGCTACAAATGCCAGGAGAAGAACGAGGATCGAGCAGCAGAATCAAGATCAGTCCAACGACGAGGCCCGGAGAATCCGTCGCCTGCAAGTCATGATGAGCATGGTCACGTCCGTGATCAGCCAGGACCCCGCCCTGACCGTCGAAGAAGCCTCAGAACTGGCCGCAGGAGCTAAACGCGCCGCCCTGGCCATGTTTCCCGACAAAGAACTAGCCTACGATCTCCTCTACAAACCCCGCCTGCAGCGCCTAATGCGAGAACGCTTCCGCCTGCAATGAAATGACGCTGTCATCCTGAGCGAGCGCGTTCTTTGCGGAACGAAGGATCTGAGCGAGCCGCGCGAAGCGTCTCCCCGTTTGGCTCGCTTCCTTATTCCCTATTCATCCACCACAGAATTCCGCAAAACCCCCACTCCCTCCACGTGAACCTCCATAACATCCCCCGCCACAACCGGCCCCACGCCAGCTGGAGTCCCCGTGGCAATCAGATCGCCCGGAAAAAGAGTCAAGACCTGCGCAATGTACCGGATCACAACGTCCAGAGTGAAGATGAAGTCCCGCGTATTCCCCGACTGCCGCACCGCGCCATTCACGCGCGTCTCCACCCCAACCCCCGCCCAAGGATCAATATCCAACCCGTCCGCCACAACCGGCCCCACCGGACAGAACGTGTCAAACCCCTTGGCCCGCACCCACTGCCCATCTTTTTTCTGCAGATCGCGTGCCGTAATGTCGTTCAGGCAGGTATAGCCAAGGATGTAAGGCCGCACATCTTCATCCGCCGCCGGCTGATAGCAGGTCTTTCCCATCACCACGCAAAGCTCGCCCTCATAATCCACGTGTTCCGAAAGCCGAGGCCGCCGCACCACCCCACCCGGAGCCAGCAACGCCGAACTCGGTTTGAAAAACAGCAGCGGTTCCTTGGGCACCTCATTCCCCAGTTCCGCCGCATGTTCCCGATAGTTGCGGCCCACGCACACAATCTTCGACGGACGCACCGGCGGCAACAGCACCGCCTCCTCCAGCGCAATCGCGTCGATCCGCCGCGTCCGCAAACCCTCCACGTCGCCATCGGACTCCTCCGGCGCCGTAAGCAGAATTCGCAGGATCGCCTCGCGCCCCGCAACCGACTCCACCAGCCCGTAGTGAGCGTCACCATTCAATTGAAACCGGCAATATTTCATAAAATCTATCTAACCACGCAATCCTCAACTCTGTCATCCTGAGCGGAGACACGCGCTCCGCGAAGCGGAGGGCGTGTCGGAGTCGAAGAGCCTGCCCCGAGCGAAGCTGAGGGGACCCCTTTCACGCCTGCACCGCCATTCGCCTCGCAAGGTGTTTCCATAGCCGCCGGGCTTCAAAAGACTGCAATCGCTACAAATTCCCCGGTACGCTCTCACTCGCCTCCTCCGACCGCCCACTCTCATTCCCCCGCAAATCCACCGCGGAAACCGAATAAAAATAAGTCTTCCCCGAGACCACCTGCGCATCCCGAAACGCCGGCACCTTCACCAGTTCTGAATTCAACTTAACCGCCGCGCCGCCCTCTTCATGGCGGTAAACGTTGTACCCATCAAGATCCGCATCCGTAACCGGCGCCCACACCAGATCGATAAACGGCTTCTGCCCCGGCCCGGAAAACACCGCCTGCAACCCCGCTGGCACTCCGGGCGGGAACACATCGTGCGCCCATACTTTTACCTCGGGCGTGTCGTCGCCTTCCACTTCAACCGCGGGCTTTCCCGCAGCTTCGACCACGCTCACCACCACGCCGCGGTAGAAATATGTGTTCTCCCACTCAAAGGTCTGGTCGAGGAAAGAAGTAACCATCTTGTCTTGTTCTTGCGACCCACTCGCCGCACCGGAAGCCTGCCCCGACGATGTCACCAGCCTGCCCGGCCCGGCGGCGCACTCCGTAACATCAATTTCGGCGATTCGAGTGGCGCTCGCGCTCAATTCCGGATGCCGGTAAATGCGGAACAAATATTTCAAGCCGGCTCTCCTTCCCGGCGTCGCGGGACACTGCCACGAAATCAGCACCCCTTGACCAGTAGGCTGTGCGGCAAATCCACCGAAAGGCGGCAACGTAGGAACCAGCGCCACCCGCACCTGATTCGAGATTCCCGCCCCCCGGCCCGCAGCGTTCAGCACTTCGACGGCATAAGTGGCAAAGCCGGTTGGGTTAGCCTGCTCCGTTGCGGAAGGCAGAGTATCGGTAAAGCTAGCAGTAAGTTTTTTCGCAGATGGAGACTTATTAGCCGCCGCAAAATCCGCCGGAGGCGCCACCTCACCGACCGGCGCGTCACATTGCTTGACACCCAGAACCTTGACACCCGGAACAACGACAGCTGGCTCAAGACTCCGGCAGACGCGAGTCTTTCCCAAATACCGCACCCGCTGCCGGTCCGTAGTCCGCGCCGGAATGGTCCATGTAAGAGTAACCCTCTCGCCCTTGCGAGCCGCCCGCAGATCAGTCGGCGCCTTTGGCAACTCCAGCGAAGGCGGCAGCGGCGCACCCATTTGAGCGCACCCAGTCAACCAGACCAACGCCGCAACCGCCAGCACCAACTGTCCCAATAAACGCTTCATGCGCAGAAACAACAGACTACATCATTGCCAGCGCCAGTTCCCGACGGAGGCCTCCGTACGGGATTGGAAAGGGCGCGGCTTCAGCCAGGGGTGGAGCAGCCTTCAGCGAGGGTGGAGCAGGCCTTCAGGCCTGCGTTAAAGATAGGCATTTGATTTGGGCTTTAGCCCCTGAGGTTCCGCCGCCCCGAATTGATGAAGTGCAGATGGTCAGGGCCGGCATTCTTTCACTCTAAGATTCGGGCCGGGCCAGAAAAAATCGAACACAAAACCTCAAACTAGATTCATAATAGGTTGCCCATCCGCAGAGGAAGCAATTGAAGGAATGTATGCGAGCAAGCTTAAGGCATGATCCCAGAGCGGGTCCCCTGCGTGCTGGCATTCCTTTTGTTGATCGTCTCCGCCGGCTGCGGCACGGGCAACAAGCTTAATCCCGCTAATGTGTCCGTGTCCGTTTCACCGGCGAATGCTACGACCTCGACGAACGGGCAGGTGCCTCTGCAAGCTACGATTCAAGGTCTCCCCTCGGGATACATTACTATGATCAGTTTTTGGACCGTCACCGAGAACCCAGCGGCGCCGACTGCGCCACCGATGTGGGCATCACTCCCCCAGGACCTTGCCCCGCCGGCACGATTCAGCTCACGGACGCCGACGAGTTGACCGTAACTTACTTCGCTCCCAGCACCCCGGGTACGTACCACATCAATGCGGAGTGGGAAGATTTAGTCAGTCTCACCGGCCCACCAGCCGCCACTCAGACCGGAACGTCAGTCATCACCGTCGCTCCCTGATGACAAGTCCCACAAGCGGCCAGCCCCTTGAAGAAGCACACGCCGCAAAAAGCACCACCCTGTGTTCCTCAGTGCTCTCTGTGTTAAAGATTTTCTAAAGAATGTACCGCGACAAATCCTGATCCTTCACAATGTCGGTAAGCATCTTCCGCACATAATCCCCATCAATCACCACATGCGCGCCTTTTCTCTCCGGAGCATCAAAGCTAAGCTCATCCAGCACGCGCTCCATGATGGTATGCAGCCGCCGCGCCCCAATATTCTCCGTACTCTCATTCACCCGAAAAGCAAAGTGCGCGATTTCCTGCAAAGCCTCCGGAGTGAACTCCAGCTTCACGCCTTCAGTCTCCAGCAAAGCCGTGTACTGCTTCACCAAAGAAGATTTCGGTTCGGTAAGAATGCGAACAAAATCTTCCATGGTCAGCGACTGCAACTCCACCCGAATCGGAAACCGCCCCTGCAACTCCGGAATCAGATCGCTGGGCTTCGAAACGTGAAACGCTCCGGCAGCAATAAACAAAATGTGATCCGTCCGCACCATCCCATAGCGCGTGTTAACCGTCGTTCCTTCAACAATCGGCAGAATGTCGCGCTGCACGCCCTCCCGTGAAACATCCGGACCATGCCCGCCCTCGCGCCCCGCAATCTTGTCGATCTCATCCAGAAACACAATCCCCGAATTCTCCACCCGGTCAATCGCCATGCGCGTAACCTGGTCCATGTCGATCAGCCGCTGCTCTTCTTCCTGAATCAGATACTCAAAAGCCTCGTTCACCTTCATCTTCCGCTTCTTGGTCCGCGCCCCGAAGATGTTCGGCAGCATGTCCTTGATATTGATATCCATCTCCTCGACGCCCTGGTTCGTCATGATTTCAAAAGATGGAAAATTGCGCTCGCGCACGTCAATCTCAACCTGCCGCTCGTCCAGCTTGCCCTCGCGCAGTTGCTGCCGCAGCTTTTCCCGCGTGCGCGAAGAAGATTCCGCCAAAGCCGTACTGCTGTCGATCACCACTCCCCCGGCAGTAGTTGTCTCTCCCCCGCGTCGACGGAGGCGAAGGCGGCAACAAAATATCCAGCAGCCGCTCCTCCGCATTCAACTCAGCCTTGTCCGCAACATCCTCCAGTTTCTCCTCGCGAACATTGTCGATAGCAATCTCCACCAGATCCCGCACCATCGACTCCACATCCCGCCCCACATACCCAACCTCAGTAAACTTCGAAGCCTCCACCTTCAAAAACGGAGAATTCGCCAGCTTCGCCAGCCGCCGCGCAATCTCCGTCTTCCCCACCCCCGTGGGCCCGATCATGATTATATTTTTGGGAATGATTTCTTCCGCCAACTCCGGCGTTAGCTTCTGGCGGCGCATGCGGTTGCGCAGGGCGATGGCCACGGCGCGCTTCGCGTCTTTCTGGCCGATCACGTGTTTGTCGAGTTCGACGACGATCTCGCGCGGAGTAAGTTCGTCGAGTGCGAGTTGTTCTTCTTCGGCGCTGCTGGGTAGATAGATAGCCATAAATTCAGTCGATTAGTCGATCAGTGGCTCAGTCGTTCGCATGCAGCGGTTTTACTGAGCCAGCGACTGACCACTAGCCACTGACCAACTGACTTTTACAGTTCTTCAATCGTTACCTGATCATTGGTATAGATGCACATCTTGCCCGCAATCTTCATGGCTTCTTCGGCGATCTGGCGGGCGGTGAGCTCCGTATGTCTTGACAGCGCTTCGGCCGCGGCCTGCGCATAGGGGCCTCCGCTGCCGATGGCCGCCACGCCGCCATCGGGCTCGATCACGTCGCCTTGTCCGCTGAGCAGGAAAGTCTGCTCTTTGTCGCACACCAGCAGCAGACGCTTCCAGATGGCGCAGGAATTTATCGGTGCGCCAATCCTTCGCCAGTTCCACGGCGCCGCGCCCCAGGTTGCCGTGGTATTGCTCGAGTTTCGATTCGAAGCGGCTGAAAAGGGTGAAGGCATCGGCGGTCGACCCGGCAAATCCCGCAAGGATCTTATCGTTGTAAAGCCGCCGAATCTTCTTCGCCGTGTGTTTAATGACGGACTCGCCGAGCGTAACCTGGCCGTCTCCGGCCAGCACCACGCTGCCGTTGCGGCGGATGGATAAAACTGTAGTGGATCGGATCAGTCGCTTCGTAGACATGGGCGCAATCCTTGATTATAGCAGCGAAGGAAGTTCGATTCGTCAGCGGATAGCAGTGTCCGCTGCGCTCAGGCTACTACGCCGCTCGCAGTCGGCTCATTAACTGTTGCTTCACCTCTGGCCACTCGGCGGCAACGATCGAATAGCGCACCGAGTCGCGCGGGATGAAGTCGGCGGCCATGCGATGGGCGCGGAGAATGCCTTCGAACTTTGCGCCGATGCGTTCGAGCGCGGCGCGGGAGCGCTGGTTGCGCGCGTCGGTGTGAAAGCAGACCCGAAGCACCTGCCAGCTTTCGAAGGCGATGGGCGAGCATGAGCAGTTTGGCTTCGGTGTTGGCCGCAGTGCGGATGGCCGAGCGCGCGAGCCACGTGTAGCCGATCTCGCAGGCGTCGGGGGATGGCGGCCGTGCCGCGCGTGGCCCTCCGGCCACGCCCAGCGCTCGATGTTCCAGAAGCGCGTGGAACCGATGACGCTAGCATCATTTACGCTGACGATCGCGAAAGGAACGGCGGTGCTGGCGTCGCGCCAGGCAAGGGCAGTGTTGATATAGCAGTGGCTTCGAGTTCGCCTTGCGGCACGGGACTCCAGTGGTAGAGGGAAGGATCGGCGGCAGAGGCAGCTGCGAGGCCGTCAGACATGCCTGTGGTCGAGCGGTTCGAGGCGAACGTGCCTGCCGGAGAGCGTAAGGGACTTTCTGATTGCATAACTCCAGTATGCGATGAAGGCTAGATGAGACCGCCAATCTGCAGAACTGCGAAATCGCGAGATTCTACGACTGAAAAATATCTCTTGACGTGAGCATAGGTCACGTTATATTAACTCACATAAAGATGAGATTCTCTAACAATAAGGAGAAACACAATGAAATTGGAAGACTTGATCCTCGAAGTTGAGCAGCACATAGACATCAAAGCCACGCCGGAAAAGGCATTCGCGGCGGTTTTGCATCGCCTGGGCAAAGGCAACACCCAGCCCGAAGGCCAGTCCCTGCAATTGCTGCTGGAGCCAAAACCGGGCGGCCGGTGGTACCGCGATCGCGGAAATGGCGATCGGGCACCTGTGGGGATTCGTGCAGGTGATCAAAGCCGCCAACGCTGCTGGAGCTGAGCGGGCCGATGTTCATGTCGTACCCGGCGACGAATCATATGGAAGTGAAGATTGAACCAGTGTCCGGCGGGCTGCCGGGTTGCTTTGCGGCATCGCGCGCTTGGAATGATCGACCCGGAGCATCGCAAGAATGTTGGCCGGGGGTGGAGTCACATGCTCGACAGCGTAAAAAAGGACTGCGAGTAGCGGCGTGAGAGAAATCGCTGGTCGCGCGGACGAACTCGACCGAGTATGGAAGGCGCTCTCGGATGCGACCCGGCGCGCGATTCTGGATTTTCTGCGAGATCGTCCCCGCACCACCACTGAAATAGTGGAAGCGTTCCCGCATTTAAGCCGCTTCGGAGTCATGAAGCATCTCGAAGTGTTGCGCCAGGCGCATCTGGTGCAGACGCGCGAGGAGGGAAGGCAGCGAGTCAACTCGCTGAACGTAGTCCCCATCCGGCAGATTTATGAACGATGGGTCGGCCCGTTTCAGGAGCTTTGGTCGGGCGAATTGCTTCGGATCAAAGAGATCGCCGAGAAAGACGAGCCGGGCGCAACACGAGGAAGTTCGCGCAAAGCAGAAAAAACATCTAGACCGCCCAGCGAGCGGCCTGTCAACACAAAAACAGCACCACAAACATCTAGAACTCAAATACTAAATAGGAGAATGCAAATGACGACACTAGACTACAAGCACGGGAATTCAAGACCACGAAGTTGTTTCGCCAAAAGAATGGATCGCAAGCCGAAAAGAGTTGCTTCGCAAAAAGAAAAAGAGTTCACCAGATTGCGGGACGAACTGAGCCGGCAACGCCGCGAACTGCCCTGGGAAAAGGTTGAAAAAGAATATGTGTTCGATGGGCCGAACGGCAAGGCAGACTCTCGCCGACCTTTTCGGCGGCCGGAGCCAGTTGATCGTATATCACTTCATGTTCGGTCCGGGGTGGGAGGCCGGTTGCCCAAGTTGCTCTTACCTGGCCGATCATTTCGGCGGCAGCCTGGTGCATCTCGCGAATCGCGACGTCACTCTGGCCGTGATTTCGCGCGCGCCCATGGCCCAGATCGAAGCTTTCAAGAAGCGCATGGGCTGGCAGTTCCGCTGGGTGTCGTCGTTCGAGAATGACTTTAACCGCGATTACCACGTGTCATTCACGAAAGAGGAAATGGCGAACGGCAAGGTGAACTACAACTACGAAATGGCCGAATTCCCCAGCGAAGAAGCGCCCGGCGTAAGCGTCTTCTACAAAAACGAGGCGGGCGAGATTTTCCACACCTATTCCTCTTACGCGCGCGGCCTCGACATCCTGGTGGGCGCTTACAACTTTCTCGATCTCGCGCCGAAAGGTCGGGACGAGGACGGCTTGGCTTTCAGCATGGCATGGGTCCGCCATCACGATCGATATGCGGAGAGGCTATGTCGTCGATCCCAAGGCGCAGTATGTGGCTCCGAAGGGGTCGGGATCCTCGTGCTGTGCGGAGCACAAATCATGAATTGCTGTGCAGCGATTTCGGCCGGATCGAATCGTGTAACTGCCGAAGCGCGGATCGCCCATGGCGGTCCGCGTCAGCGGACTCTGGCGCGGCGTGGTCGCGAGGTCGCACGTTGGATTGTTCCGAGCAGTATTCTGGCCCTGTTGCCGAAGTGCCCGGCGTGTCTGGCCGCTTACTTTGCGATCGGCAGCGGGATCGGGATCTCAGTATCGACCGCAATCTGTATTCGCACGGGACTTGTCATCCTGTGCGTGGCCTCATTGTCCTATTTTGCAGTGAGCCGCGGGCGACGCTTCATGCCGCGGCTAACCGGCCTCGTCCCCTTTCCGGTTAAAGCGGGCCAACCGCCCGCCGCCCGAAAAGTTGTCAATAGGCAAGAATTACGCGATCAATCCTAAGTAGCTCACAGCTACGGAGATATAATTCCGGGGAACATGTCCCAATCACCCATTTCAAAATGCTATACTGAAAGTATAGAGTAAAAATAAAAGAAAACGAGGCGCGGCCCACAGGCCGCGCCTTTTCTTTTGGTGCCTACAATCTGGTTTTGGACGGGGCGTGAAGATGACTAAGTGTAAAGGGTTCAGGACTTTCAAGGAGCGGGGCGAGTGGGTGGAGTTGGTGTTTATGGCTATGGCGGTACGGCTTGGTTTCAGGGTATCGAAGCCTTGGGGAGATTCCTCAGCCTACGACGTCGGCATCGAATCGGGTGAGCGGATTTTGCGGGTGCAGGTGAAATCGACGGACTGCCGGACGTTATATGGGTACCTATGCCAGTTCAAGCCGAATGCACACAGCAGGCCTTACGCGCTGAAGCAGGTTGATTTTTTTGCGGCTTACGTGATTCCCGAAGATGTGTGGTATTTGATTCCAGCGGGGGTTCTATTGCGGGGGAAGCAGACGAAGAAGGCTCTGACGCTCTTGCCTACGAAGCCGCTCCATCCGGAGCGGTACAAGTGTGAGTGTTATCGGGAGGCTTGGAGGCTACTGCTGCCGGGTGATGCCATGCGGGCAAGGGCCGGGGTGAAATCAAAGTCAGAGGCAGCGGACAGGAGTGTCCGCGCCACACGGGCCCAAGTCGTTCTTTGATCCCACGTCGATGCGTATGAGGTGCGCGCCAACTTACACCCCCACAGTTTGCTCGCTCGGCTTCGCCGCCAGCAACTGTCTCAACACATACTGCAAAATCCCACCGTTAGCGTAGTAGAGCGCTTCTTGCGGCGTGTCGATGCGGACCAGGGCGTTGAACTCTGTCGTCTTGCCGTTGGTCGTCGCCCGAACTTTCACCGAACGCCCGGCGGCGAAGTGTTCGACACAATCGCGGATGCCGCTAATCTCAAACACTTCCTCGCCAGTCAGCTTGAGCGACTCAGCGGTCTGTCCCGCAAGAAACTGCAAAGGCAGAACCCCCATGCCAACAAGGTTCGAACGATGAATACGCTCGTAACTTTCCGCAATCACTGCTGAAACGCCCAAGAGCCGCGGGCCTTTGGCTGCCCAATCGCGCGACGACCCAGAGCCGTATTCTTTCCCGGCGAGAATGATGAGCGGCGTGCCTTCCCCGATATATTTCTGGGACGCGTCGAAGATCGACATCTCCTGATTCGTGGGCAGGTAGCGCGTGAATCCGCCCTCTACATTCACCAGCTTGTTGCGCAGGCGGACGTTCGCGAAAGTGCCGCGTACCATGACTTCGTGGTTGCCGCGGCGCGAGCCATAAGAGTTGAAGTCGGCGGGCTTGACACCGTGCTCCTGCAGATATTTCCCAGCAGGGCTGTCTTTCTTGATGGAGCCGGCGGGAGAAATGTGATCGGTGGTGACGCTGTCGCCAAGCACGGCCAGGACGCGCGCGTGGTGGATCTCTTCGACAGGCGAAGGCAGAATCTTCATGCCTTCAAAGTACGGCGCGCGGCGGATGTAGGTGGAATCTTTTTCCCAGGCGTAGGTCTGGCCTTTGGGAACGGAGAGGCCGCGCCAGCGCTCGTCTCCCGCGAAGACCTCGGCATAGCTCTTCGAGAACATCGCAGCGGTGACTGAATGTTCGACGGCATCTTCGACTTCGCGCTGCGTCGGCCAGATGTCGGCGAGGTAAACCGGCTTGCCGTCTTTGCCCTTGCCGATCGCGTCCTTGCGAAGATCGGTGTCGATGCGTCCGGCGAGCGCGAAGGCGACCACCAGCGGCGGCGACATTAAATAGTTGGCGCGGACCTCGGAGTTGATGCGTCCCTCGAAGTTACGATTGCCGGAGAGCACGGAAGCAACGACCAATTCTTTTTCGTCGATGGCCTGTGACACCTCAGCAGGCAGCGGGCCGGAGTTGCCGATGCAAGTGGTGCAGCCATAGCCGACGATGTGGAATTTCAGCTTCTCAAGATACGGAGTAAGGCCGGCATTCTCCAGATAATCGCGCACGACTTTCGACCCAGGCGCGAGCGAAGTCTTTACCCACGGCGGAACTTGTAAGCCCTTTTCCACGGCCTTCTTCGCCAGCAATCCCGCGCCGATCATTACCGAGGGGTTCGAGGTGTTAGTGCAGGAAGTAATTGCCGCGATCACCACGCTGCCGTGTTTCAATACGTCCTTCACGCACGGCGCAACGTGCTCGTGCACGTTAGGGTCTTCAACGCCGATGGCTGCGGGACTGCCGCCTTCCTGCTCCCAGTTTGCGGCACTTCCGGCTTTCGCCGTTTGAGTTGAGGTCGCAGACGCGGCGGCCGCACCGGACCTCGGCTTGATGAGCGAGGGCAGCGCCTTGTTAAACGAGTCGGCTGCCTGCGAGAGGATCACCCGATCCTGCGGACGCTTCGGTCCGGCAAGGCTGGGCTCAACCGTTCCCAGATCGAGTGAGAGCAACTCAGAATATTCCGCCTCCGGCGTTTTCTCGTCGTGAAAGAGTCCCTGCTCGCGGCAGTAAGCCTCAACCAGCGCAACCTGCTCGGCGCTGCGGCCGCTAAGTTTCAAATACTTCAGACTTTCTTTGTCGACCGGGAAGATGCCGCAGGTCGCGCCGTATTCGGGCGACATATTGGCGATGGTGGCGCGGTCGGCCAGCGGCAAATCGCGCAGGCCCGGTCCAAAGTACTCGACAAATTTTCCCACGACGCCATGCTTGCGCAACATCTCGGTAATGGTGAGAACCAGATCGGTGGCGGTAGCGCCTTCGCCCAGGCGTCCCGTAAGCTTCACGCCGACGACAAGTGGAATCAGCATGGAAACAGGCTGCCCCAGCATCGCAGCCTCAGCCTCAATGCCACCCACGCCCCATCCCAGCACGCCGAGTCCATTGATCATCGTGGTGTGACTGTCGGTGCCTACCAGGGTGTCGGGGTAGGCCGTTTTGTGGGCGTTGGATTCCTGGACGAAGACTACTCGGGCTAAATATTCGAGGTTGACCTGGTGGACTATGCCGGTGTCGGGGGGGACTATGGCCAGGTTGCGGAATCCGGTTTGGCCCCAGCGGAGGAAGGAGTAGCGCTCTTTGTTGCGCTGGAATTCGAGGAGCGCGTTTACGTCGAAGGCGCTTGCGGTGCCGAATTCGTCGACTTGCACGGAGTGGTCGATCACTAGTTCTACCGGCTGCAGAGGATTGATCAGAGCGGGGTCGCCACCTAGTTGCTGCATGGCGTCACGCATCGCGGCCAGATCTACTACGCAGGGGACGCCGGTGAAATCCTGGAGGAGGACGCGGCTGGGGGTGAAGGCGATCTCCTTGTCGGGCTTGGAGTTTTTATTCCAGGCAGCCAGTGCGCGGACTTCATCTTTAGAGACGTTGCGGCCGTCTTCGGTGCGCAGGAGATTTTCGAGGAGGATGCGCAGGGAGTAGGGGAGATGTCTGGTGGAGATGCCTTGCTTGTCGAGGGCGCTGAGGCGGTAGATCTCGTATTCTTTCTTGCCTACTTTGAGGGTGGAGCGGGAGTTGAAACTATTTAAGGACATGATGGCCTTCCTGATGATAGATGCCGCGAGCGGCTGGCGCCGCAGGGCGGGCTAAAGCTATTACCGGAACCTTTAAGTTTAGCTGGTTTGGAGTGGATTGCGTAGGGCATGTTGCGAGAAAGGCTCTAACCACGGGGGTTCACGGGGTAAGACCGAAAGCTTTTAACCGCGATGCGGGTTATTTTTGTGGAGGAGGTAGAGGTCGTCGTGGCCGTTGGGGCGGGCATAGACGACTGAGGAAAGATCAGTGGAAACCCAGTGAAGGGGTTGCCGTTGTAGTCTTCGGGCAAAGCCAGGGGGACTTCCAGGGCTGGGACCGGAGAACCGATTGGCGTGCCATTGCGCCAAGGCTGGCAGTAGATGACGGTTTCGCCGGTGAATTAGGAGACCACCCTCGAAGCTTCCTATTCCACTTCGAAATCGGAAGACCTGTATTCGGAGGCATGACCGGCTGAATCTGCGGCTCCCAATTGCAATTCGTATGAGCCTGGAGTGAGTGAGTTCAGGGGCAGTTGCAGCCCGAGACGAATTACCAGACTCCCTTTTTCAATGGAAAAATCGGTGTTGGGGACGCCAATGTCGAGTTTCTTTGTCCCGGTCTTGCGATCCCGGACAATCACTCGAATGCCGACGTGAGGAGGATTCGGTGAGGCCAGCAGCGGCTCATAGACCTCGGCATAGATGGCTGCCGCGTCGGTTGCCTTGAATCGATTGCTGGTGGAAGGAACGATCTCCATTCCCCGAGCTATCAAGCGCATCCTGTCGAGCAGCGGAAAGCCCAATCCCGAGTCGTTCTGTGGAGCCGGGTGAGCCTGGTTGCTTAAAGCGAGTCCGCTCAATGCGAACTGATTTCCGTTATAAGGATCGATGACCAGCGGTTTTTCCAGCTTGCCGAAGCTTTCGTTGCCGGAGCTGAAAACAACCTTGAATACGTACTTGCCAGGCGATATTTCGAACTGGTTTTCGTAATGGAAGGGAGCCTGGTTAAAGTTGTCGACCTCTTGCTGGTCCGCGAAATCGAAGTTTACGGTATCGCTGAAGCGCGCTGCGATCGCATTGTCGGGCTGGTATGCGATCCCGAGAATGTTCACCTCGGCGTGCATCTTTCCTTTCATTTTTTCCAATTTCAGCGAGCTGGAGGGGATCTCCAGCGCCAAATTTACGCGCGCCGTGTTCGACGAGATGTAAAAGAACGGAGCTTCCATGGAGCCTGTGATATTTCCCGCCATATCAGCGGATGCCCGACTCTCCATACGCTTCTCAACTGTGCTGCCAGCGAGCAGATCGCGCGGACGCACGTTGCAATATGCGCGCCGTGAGCGCACGATCGTTCCGATCCGGTCTACCTTTACCTTTAAAGTGTGGCAACTCCCCTGGGGCGATTCGGAAGGAGAGTAACCGAGGACGTAGTACTGGGATTGTTCCCTGCCAATTTTCTCCAGGCCCCCGAGCGTATCGTTGGTATTCGCGATGACGAAGCCGCCGGTGTCGGCGGCGAATTCATCGAGAACTTGCTGGTCCGCGGAAGGGATGAAGGGGGCAGGCGGAACTCCAGGCATAGAACGAGAGCCTTGACTGCGTCCGATTTGCGCCCCGACCGCCGGTTGGAGAAGCGGATACCCAGGAAGTCCGCTGCCCGAATAACGGAAAGCAGCTGGGACAAGATGAGAAGATTGCGGTCTCGCGGGAGAATGGAGCGACGAGCGATCGGGCCGGTAATCGGCTGTCAGGGCGCGCAGGTCGATGGGATAAATCGCAACGTTTGCTTTGTTGCACTCGTTGATAGCCGCCACGACTTCCGAAGTTAAATCGGGCGCGAGGTTGGGAGGGAGCGGAAATCCCGGAGTAAACATGACAAGAGTCTTTCGGCCGGGGACGGTGGACAAGCTTCTTGCCAGAGTGACCAAGGCAAACCTTAAAGCGCGTACGAGATCTAATTCTCTCATTGCCATCGACGACGACGGCTGCAGATCGGCGACTGCCTTCTTGAGGCGATCCGCATCGGAGGTGAAGTTTTGCGCGACCCGGAGTGAACCGCTGAAATCGACGACCGCCATCTGCCGGTTGGGGGCGGCATTCGTGTCGATAAATTTCGCTGCGGTTTGCCGAACAACGGTCTGGTTGAGAAAGTCCCTGATTGAATTGTCGAAGAAGAGGACCAAGTATCTCTTCTGGGAGTAGTCCGGAGCCGCAGGATCGTCGCCCATTGAAAAGCTTGTAATGCGCTGTTCTCTGTTGTCCTCCCAAACCCGGAAGTCCTTAGCGGTCAGGTCGCGGATGTAATTGCCTTTCTTGTCGGTCACAACCGAATCCACAAGGACGACCCGGACTTCTTCTTTAATAACAGGGAGACCCTTGGCCGAGTCGTTGGCCGGACCTGCCTGGGGCGGCTGAGCGGGAGAAGCGGAAGTGGGGCTGCTGTCTGGAGGCGGAGTGGCTTGTTGAGCCCTGACGATTGCATCGGGGGCCGTCAGGCTCCAACCTGCCAGTGCAATAGCCAAACTGATGGATCCAATCAGAGTCGAGGGGTGGCGAAACCCCATAACCGCCTCCATCTGTGTCTTTATCTTTGAATCTTTAGTCCTAAAACCCTGTTTCCTCAATTCAACGGCCATTTAGAGGCGGCGTAGATTGCGGTGGTTTGCGTGCGTGCGTCGCCTGCTCGAAGCCGTATGTGATCTGCAACAAATGCGGCTCGCTAAACGGCGAACCGAGGAATTCGATCCCGACCGGCACCCCGATCGGCGCGCTCTCCGTCGGCGTGGAAAACCCTGCCGGTATCGTGATGGCGGGAAATCCCGTAATTGAGGCCAGGATGCCGTTGCGCTCCGCCTGATTCATCTCGCCGATCATCACCGGCAGGCGCTTCTGATGCGGGTACGCCAATGCGACCAGGTTGTTTTTCGCCATGGTGTTCGCCAGCCGCACCCGCAGGTCATCGAGCTTGACGCGGCGGTCCTTGTAGTCCGCTTCGTTCAGCCCGTCCTCATAGCTTTGCGCCGAAGCCAGGAACTTCTCCAGCGTAGGCTTGTGGTAATTGCCCGTAGCGATGAGTTCGGCAAGCGAGTGCACCGGCGGATTGGGCTGAGCTTTGAGGTAATTGTTGAGAACGAACTTGTACTCATACTTCTGGACGTCGAGATCGGTAACCAGTTTGCCCGTGTCGAAGGCTGCGTCTTCGACATCCACCAGAACTGCGCCCTGCTGTTTCAGCACTTCGAGGGCACGGGCCATCACCCGGTTGACCTCCTGGTGATCGGGGCCGGTGCCGAACAATGTGCGCAGAACGCCGATGCGCGCGCCTTTCAAGGCAGTGCGGTCGAGAAAAGCGGTGTAGGTCTTGGGAATCCTGCCGACACCCAGCGCGGTTACGGGATCGTCGGGATCGTGGCCTGCCATCACGTCGAGCATGACTGCCGCATCGGCCACGGTTCGCGTTATCGGCCCAACTGCGTCCTGCGTAAATGAGCAAGGAATAACTCCCGCCCGGCTGATCAGGCCACGCGTCGGACGAATGCCCACGAGGCTGTTCGCGGAGGATGGCGAACGGATCGAGTTTACCGTGTCCGAACCGGTGCCCACAGCAGCGAAGTTGGCTGCCAACGCAGCGCCGGTACCGCCGGAAGACCCGCCCGGCGTGCGCGTCAGTTCATAGGGGTTCTTCGTCTGCCCACCCAGCGAACTCACGGTTATGCCGGTGATCGCCAGCTCATGCATGTTCGTTTTCCCGAGAATCAGGGCTCCATTTTCACGGAGCCGCGTCACCATGAATGCATCCTTCGCCGGCTGCATGCCCTTGAGTGCCAGCGAACCGCCGGTGGTCGGCATATCGGCGGTGTCGAAGTTATCCTTCAGCACCACGGGAATGCATTGGAGCGGCTTGAGCTGGGTGCCGATCTTGGCCCCGAGCTTGAGCTGCTGGTCCATCGCCTCGGCCTGCTCCAGCAACTTGGGGTTCAGGTACAGCATGGCATTGACGGCGGGCCCCTGCTGGTCGTACGCCTGGATGCGGTCCAGGTACTGCTGCACCAGGCTGTGGCAAGTCAGCGTGCCGCTCTGCAAGCCGCGATGAATTTCGTTGATGGAAGCTTCCATGAGCTGAAATTGCTGTCCGGCGGCGCTAGCGGTCGTAAGCATGACCCCAAGCATCACCCCCGCCGCCAGAACGAAACACTTCGCTTCATGACGCACGCCTTCCCTCCTATGAGTTCATTGAACTTTGGAACTAGGGAATCTCGACAGCGCTATTCTGCGTGGTCATCGACTGCCCTTCCGCATCGCGCACGATGAGACGCACACGATAGGTTCCGGGTTTCACGTCGAAACTAGTTTTGACTGTGATGCCGGATCCCAGCTTGCTTTCGAGTGTCTCGTCTTTCCAGCTCATCTGGAAGATTTTTTCTTCTCCCTTGAGGTAATTCCCGTTGCGGTCGAAGAGCGCGGAGACTACGGTGAGATCGTTGCGGTTCCGTCCGTCTACCTTGCGAAACCGAATGTGCTTTACGTCGACCTTGGCCAATACGGAGAGCTTGGCATCGGTATCGCTCGATTTGTAGAACTGCGTGCGCAGTTCGACAGGAATGCCGTGGGATTCATCCTGCGAAAAAACAGCGTCTTCGATTTCCTGTTTAGCCTCTTCCGCGGGATCGTCAAAATGCTGGGGAGCGTAATAGCCGCGGCGGGCCTGGAGATTCAGCTTCAGCGGGCTGTTTAACTTGACTTTCAAGGTATGAAAGCTGCCATCCGGCTTCAGATTTTGGGGAGTGAAGGCGAGCACGTAAGAATATTCCGGCGGGGCGGCGACGCGTGTGAATCCCTCGTACAGGTCGTTGCTGTTGTGGAAGAAAGTGCCGCCGGTACCATCAGCCACCACTGCCAGCACATCAGCTTCGGCAGTAGCGCTGGCAATATCATAGAGTGCTTTTTGTTCTTGCACCATCACGCCACTGCCGGGCACGGTCGCAAAGGTGGCGCGGCCAGTTTGTACTATTGCGCCGGTCGAGTTACTTGATCCTGTCTTGCTGGCGTCGGACGAACTGCCTGGTACGTAAAGGCCGCGGGCGTCGATAGCGTTGATAATGACTTCGGAATGAAGCGCTTTATCGATGACGTCGACATATTCGTGTTCGAGTTGTGGCGTTTGAAATCCGGGAGAGACAAGCACGATGCTTCTCTGGCCGGGCATCAGGGCGAGGCGGCGGACCAACTCCTTCAAAACACCCAGAGCGAGGCGGCTCTCCTGTTCGCCCTCTTCGAGACTTCGTCTGGCGGTCGAGAGGGCCAACTGCCGCGCATTTCCTATCTGCTCGGCGTCGTTGCCGAACGCGCAATAAAGAGCGTCGAAGGTCGCGGTCTGCGTAGCCGGTCCATATTCCTTTGAGTCTTCCTTATTTATGATGATATCCGCCATGTAGTAATTCACATCGGGACATGGATTGGGCCCTTCCACGCCGGCAATGGGGCGCGGCTGGAGCCTAAGCAGGGTGTCATGCAATTTAGCGTGATCGTCGGTGAAGTCGAGAGTGGTTTGACCGGACGTCGAAAAAATTCCGGCGCGATCCGCAGGCTGTAACGAAGCCAGATGACGTTCGGCAGCCTGTCGCGCGAGGGCTAAATCGGCAAATTTCAAATGAACATCGTCAAAAAGATAAGCCGCGTAGCGCTGTGGCACGGCCGTCGCTTTCACATTTTCGCTCGGTTCATTAGGAGGCCCATTGGTGGAAGAAGACCCGCTGGTAGGATTCAGCGCGTTCAGTTCCATCGTGGCGCGAGCCCCCGCCTTTTCAATGGAAAACTGGGTAATGGCCTGCGGCTTTCCATTGTCAAACACCTGGAAATCCTGTTGCTGAAGATTGCCTACGGCATGTCCCTGGGAGTCGCGTGCCACGACTCGCACCACAACGAGTTTCACGTTCACCTTAAACGTGGTAGGAACGTCGCTGGACGCGATCTCGGGCGCATTCTTATCGGCGGCCTGGCTGGGGGCTTGGCTGGGGGCTCGATCGTTGCCTTGAGCGGCTCCGGCCACGGTGTTCGGGGACGCGGTGCCTGAGGACGCAGTGCCGGGCGATGGAGCTTGCGTTTGCGGCGCAGATTGCGCGTCAACAAATTCGAGCGCGAATGAAAAAGTTAGAAAGATGAGAACAAGACTGACGGCGTCCACCTGGCGCCGCCGGACTCGGATGCTTCCCTTATCAGGCGTAACCATCCCATCTCCGCCATTAGGCTCTCAACGAGCGATAGCATTGTACCCCAAACCGGGGAGTCCGTATCCGCTCGAGCTGCTGAGGCCGTTTCAGCATAGTCGTGCGGTTTGATAAGGAAGCGAGCCATTTCAGAAAACCTGGGTCTTGGTTACTTTGCCGTTCTCGAAGTGGATTACCCAGCGGTGGCCGCTCTTCAGGTAGAACCAGGTTTCTTTCAGATTGGTGTCATCGACATCGTCCACCTTTTTCTGATCGGGATCACCGAAGGCCAGCAGAACCATTTCGTAGGTCATATTCTCGACCACGGTGTGGGCTTCGATGGCGGTGCGAAGTTCCGGCGGCATGTCCTTCTCTTCGAGCTTTTCCTCGATGCGGGTCACGTCGAGCAGTCTGGACATGAACCTCAAAATGTTTTCGGGAGCGATGTCGGCGTCGGTGAGATCTTTCTGATACTTCAGATTCAGGCGCGAGCCTCCGGCGCGTTTGTAGGACGCGCCCACTTTGTTGGCGTGATTGCTGCCGCGCCGGCCTTCGCCGCCGCCTTCCAGATGGATCTCGATCTTGTCGCTGTCGATCTTGACGTTGGTGATGATGACCCATTCGTCGCGCTCGACTCCCACTCCTTTTGCCTTGAGCCATTTGGTCATCTCGGCCAGATCGACTCCGCGATCATCGGTGCGCTTGTTTGACAGAGGAAGGTAGTAGACGTCCACGCCGTCTTTGTAGGCGGGCAGATCGACCAGGGCTTTTACATCCTTGCCGAGTAGCAACGTGGTCAACTGATCCTGCGCGGCTTTCGACCCGGACGCGTGCGCCACGCCCAGCAACAACAATACGAGACCCGGCAGCGCGGCCCAGAAAATCCAGGTTTTCGGATTGCGCATGGCCTTCTCCCCTTGCCGCCTCCGGACTAACGGGATCGAAGTGGGCTGGCTGGCAAATGACGGGCGAAACCTTACATCGTGACACCGTTCCCGCAGATGTAAATGGCTCCGGGGTGCCAGTGGGCCGAATCTACCGGGGCGCATGATGCTCTCTGCGAGAGGTACTTGTCAAATAAGGCATTAGTTTTTCTTCTGCGGTGAGTTCAGGTATTGGTCGAGCGAAAGCTCGAAGTACATCAGCTCGGCGCCTTTGGCATCGTTGACGCCGGTCACGTCGATGTGGGCTCCGGCGAGGGGAGCGGCGATGTCTTCCGCATCGAAGAAAAAGAATCCAGATTGCGTGTTGTGGGGCTCGACGGCTTTGGCGGCGAATTGCGAGGATTCGATTTCGGTCCGTTCTTTTGCGCTGATGGTGCCTTTTACCTTTTTTTGTGGGATGGGAAACGGCAAGGGCGCGTTGGTGTTGGTGCGGGGATTGCTGATGCGGCGGTAAATGTCTTCGGGCGAAACCGGCGTCAGCTTGTCGCGGTTGGCCGTGACCAGAGTCACCTGCAGGTTGGCGATGGAGATGGGCTGGTTGCCGTCGTTGGTTACGACGAAGAAGATGGGCAGGAATCCGTGCTCGTGAAAGTTCACGGAGAATATTTTCGCTTTTTCGGGAGTGTCGTAGGGATCGGCGGCAATGGCGACTTTCTCGTCGGTGTGGTCGTCGTGTGCGGGATAGGTATTGGCGGGGTGGGCTGAGGGTCTCACGAAATCTTTGGCGGCGAGGCAAAGGGCGAAGAAGCCGATTACGCACAGGACGACCGCGGAGCGAGGGATGACTGGCTGCATGCTTCCGATTATAGAGGCAAAACGCGGTCGCCTTGCGCCGGCCAGAACTTGAGCAGCTTTCCAGAATCTTTGACCACTAAGGGCACGAAGGTTCACGAAGGTCTTAGAATAGCTGGACTTGATCTCTTCTCTCTATAGCTTTCTCTACAGCGTTGCGCTCGCCGTGGGGATGTTGGCGAGCCTGCCTTACTGGCTATTCCAGATGGCGCGTCACGGCAAATATCGCAAGGGCCTCGCGGAGAGGCTGGGGCGGGTGCCTGCGCGGCTTGAGATGCCGGGGAGGGAAGAACCGGTAATCTGGGTGCACGCGGTGTCCGTGGGGGAGGTGCTGGCGGTTGCGGGTTTGGTGGAGGAATTGCGACGCCGTTTCCCGCGGGATAGGATTTTTATTTCCACGACCACCGACACGGGGCAGGCCCTGGCCCGCCAACGCTTTGGCGAGGCGAATGTTTTTTATTTCCCCATGGATTTCGCGTTCGCCATCCGTGCTTATCTGCGGGCGCTGCGGCCGAGGCTGGTGGTGATTGCGGAGACCGAGTTCTGGCCTAACTTCATGCGACTGGCGCATGCAAGCGGGGCGCGGATTGCAGTGGTGAATGCGCGCATCTCGGACCGGTCGTGGCCGGGATACCGGCGTTTCCGCGGATGGCTGCGACGAGTGCTGGCCAACGTGGATCTGTTCGCGGCGCAGACGCCTGAGGATGCGGAGCGGCTGCAAGATATTGGCGCAAGTCCGGAACGGGTGCGGGTCAGCGGAAATCTGAAGTTCGACATTCCGGTGCCGGCTCCGCCTGCGATTGTGGAGAGCTTGCGGAAGTCGATCGCCGCGAGCGCGGACGGCCCGGTGCTGGTTTGCGGCAGCACCGTCGATGGAGAAGAGCCGTTGCTGCTGAAGGCGTTTGAGAACTTGCTGTCGCAACATCCGCGGGCGGTGATGATTCTTGCGCCGCGGCGTCCGGAGCGCTTTGCCGCCGTGGCCGCGCTGCTCGAGCAGATGTCGATTCGTTTCTGCCGACGGTCTGAGTGGAAGGGCGACAGGTTGACGGGCGGAGTTTTGTTGCTGGATACAATTGGAGAGCTAGCCGCGCTGTATGCGGTCGCTGACGTTGCGTTTGTGGGGGGCAGTCTGGCGCCACACGGCGGACATAACATCATTGAACCGGCACAGCATGGTGTGGCGATCGTGGTGGGGAATCACACCGAGAATTTTCGCGACATTGTGAACTTGTTTCAGAGCCGCGACGGCGTGCGGATCGTTGGTCCGGCGGAGTTGCCGCTGGTGTTGCTGGAGTTGCTAGCCAACGATGCGGAACGAATCGCGATGGGACGGCGCGCCGCAGAGACCATGCGGTCGCAGAGTGGAGCGACGGAGCGAACGGCCGGCGCACTGGAGGAGTTGCTGGCGCGGCCATGAATTTGAATCCCTTGTCGGGCATCTACGGCGCTTTGGCTGGGACGCGCACTGCGCTCTACGACCGGGGTTGGTTGCGCTCGCGGGCGCTGCAAGGGCCCGTGATCAGCGTGGGAAATATTTCTACAGGAGGGTCGGGGAAGACTCCGTTTGTAATTCTGTTGGGCGAGTTGCTGAAAGCACGCGGAATTCGCTTCGACGTGCTTTCGCGCGGCTACGGGCGCACGACTCGCGGAGTGTTGCTGGTCGACCCCGGCGGGCTGCCGCGAGAATTTGGCGATGAGCCTCTGCTGATTGCACGACGATTGCAGGCGCCGGTGGTGGTCGCGGAAGATCGTTATGAGGCGGGGCGGTTTGCGGAGTCGCGATTCGGGGCACAGATTCATTTGCTGGATGATGGATTTCAGCATCGCAGGTTAGCTCGCGATTTCGACATTGTGCTAGTAACTCCGGAGGACGCGCGCGATCGTTTGCTTCCAGCGGGACGACTGCGGGAGCCTTTGCGTTCGTTGCGGCGAGTGGATGCAGTGGTGCTGACCAGCGGCGCTTTGCCGGAATCGTTTCCGCTGAATGGCAAGACGGTCTGGCGGGTGCGGCGTGGGATTGTTACGTGCGAGGTTCCGGCCCGGCCGGTTGCGTTCTGCGGTATTGCCCGGCCGCAGAATTTTCTGCTGCAGCTGCGGACGGCCGGTATTGATCCCGCCGCCGAGGCGTTATTCCGCGATCATCACGCGTATACGGAAAGCGATGTTCGCGACTTGCAGCAGCTTCAGCAGCGCAGCGAGGCTGGCGGCTTCGTCACTACGGAGAAAGATGCGGTGAATCTGGGAGGCTATCTAACCGCGCTCGCACCGCTGGCGGTGGTCCCGGTGAAGATGGAGTTGGCTGATGCAGCTAACGCTGTGGATACCATGCTGCGCGTGATCGATGAGCGGCGAAGGCGCTCGTGAGAAAATGCCGGAGAGCAGTGGTCAGTGATCAGTGATCAGTGGTCAGTGGTCAGTGGTCAGTAAAACCCGGCGGAACTTTATGATCACTGGCCACTGACCACTTTTTGATGACACAATCTGATGACTAAACATTTAAAGGAAGCAGAGCGGCTGCGGAAGATTATCGAAGCGTTCCCCAAGGTCACCATTACGGTGCTGGGGGATCTGGTGGCCGACGAATTCGTGTTCGGAGAGATCTCGCGAGTGTCGCGCGAGGCTCCGGTGCTGATCCTGAAGCATCGCGAACGGACCGTGGTGCCCGGCGGCGGGGCCAATGCGGTCAACAATCTCGCGGAGCTGGGAGTGAACGTGCTGCCGGTCGGCGCTATTGGTGACGATGAGCCGGGACGGCTGCTGCTGAAGTTCTTCCGTCACAAACGCATTGCAGTCAGTGGAGTGCTGAAGGATAAGACGTATACGACGGTCACCAAGACGCGCATTCTCGCGGGCATGACGCACAATTCGCGGCAGCAGGTGGTGCGCGTGGATCGCGAGCCGGAGAACCCTCCCAACCAGCATCTGACCCATGAGTTATTTCTGGCGGCGCGGGAATATCTGCGGGCTTCGGATGCGCTGCTGGTTTCCGACTACGGATATGGATCGGCGAGCCCGGCGATCGTGAATGCGTTGCGGCAAGCGGGACGGCGAAGAGTTGTGCTGGTGCCCTTGATTCTAGATTCTCGGTATCGACTGCTGGAATATTCCGGGGTCACGGCAGCGACTCCGAACGAGCCCGAAGTGGAAGCGGCGCTGGGCGTTCGTATTGGTCAGGACTGGGAGAAGCTGACCCAGGCCGGTAAACAAGTGATGGAGCGGATGAAGCTGCAGTCGCTGCTGATTACGCGGGGCCGCGACGGCATGGTTGCCTTCGATCAGAGGCATGCGCCGGTTGACATCCCGATTTGTGGCTCTGACGAAGTTGCCGATGTGACCGGCGCGGGCGATACCGTGATTGCGGCGTTCAGCGCGGCGCTGGCGGCTGGGGCCAGCACAGAGGAAGCGGCGCAGTTAGCCAACTACGCGGGCGGAATTGTCGTGATGAAGCGCGGCACGGCTACGGTTTCTCGCGAGGAACTATTGCGCGCGATTGAGCAGGCTCCGCCAGAGACGAGGGCGCACTAGAAGTGGCATCGTAAAGACCTTCAACCACGGGGGACCCTTCGGCTTCGCTCAGGGCAAGCACGGGGGATCACGGGGTAAGGCCCTTTCGAATAAGAGTTATGAGCGAAGGAAAGATCCTGAGTCGCCGCGAGTTGCGTCAGCAGGTTGAGCAGTGGCGGCGCGCCGGGGATCGCATTATTTTGGGCAATGGCAATTTCGATTTGCTGCATGTGGGCCACGTCCGCTATCTACGCGGCGCGAAGGAGTTGGGCGGCAAGCTCGTCGTGGCAATTAATTCGGATGAATCGGTGCGCGCGCTCAAGGGTAAAGGTCGGCCGGTGGTGCCCGCCGAGGAGCGCGCCGAAATTCTTGCGGCGCTTGCTGACGTGGACGCGGTTGTGATTTTTTCGGAACTCGATGTCCGCGCGCTGATTCGCGAGATTCGTCCGGATATCCAGGCCAAGGGAACGGATTACACGGAAGAGTCCGTTCCTGAACGCGATGCAGTTGCAGAATATGGCGGGCGCGTCGCGATCGTGGGCGACCCGAAGAATCATTCCACCAGCGAAATCATTCGCTCACGCCCTAGGCCGAGGCGGCCGTGAGTTTCGAGTCCGCGAGTCTCGATACTGCTTCCGAAAGAAAAATCGAGCGGCTGTTGATCGTGCGGCTCAGCGCCATGGGAGACGTGATCCATACGCTGCCCGCGGTTCACGCGCTGCGAGAGGCATTTCCGCAGGCGCACATTGGCTGGCTGATTGAAGAGCGCTGGGCCGAACTGCTGTGCGCGCCGGGATATCCGCGGCGCGGGCGCCGGTCGGCGCTGCGGCCGCTAGTGGATGAAATTCACGCCGTGAACCTGAAGTCATGGGGGAAATCTCCATTCTCGATTTCGACGCTGCAACGCTCCGCGACGATTTGGAACGATGTGCGGGACGCGGGCTACGATGCCGCGATAGACCTGCAGGGGGCGATGCGGTCTGCGCTGCTAGCGAGGTGGTCGGGGGCAAGCGTGGTGTATGGCGGCGCGGAGCCGCGGGAAAGTCCCGCGAGTTTGTGGTATGCGCGGAAAGTAGTCACGCGCGGCAGGCATGTTGTCGAGCAGAATCTTTCGGTGGCTCAGGCGCTGGTTGAGCGCCGGGGGGAAACTTCGCCGGCGGATGTTTCTTGCGATCTTCCTCATGATCCGCGGGCTGAGGCGCGGATCGAGCAGCGGCTTGCGGAACGCGGCATTGGCGATTTTGCGATTCTGAACCCGGGCGCGGGCTGGGGCGCGAAACGATGGCCGGCGGAACGCTATGGCGAGGTTGCGCGTAAGCTCGCGGATCAGGGTATCGGTTCGATTCTTAATTGTGGCCCGGGCGAAGAGGAACTGGTGCGTGCAGCGGAGGCTGCCAGCGGAGGGTCCGCGTGCGTGATGAGTTGCACGATTACAGAACTGATTGCGTTGACGCAGCGGGCGCGACTGTTTATTGGCGGCGACACGGGGCCGCTGCATCTTGCGGCGGCGTTGCGGGTTCCGGTGGTGGCGATCTATGGGCCTACAGATCCGACCCGCAACGGACCTTATGGGACATGCAGCATCGTGCTGCGCAGTGCGGAGAGCATTACGTCGCATGCGCGGCGAGCCGCCGCAGATGTTGGGATGTTGACGATTGGGAGTGATGTTGTGTTGGCGGCGGCGAGTAAGTTGCTGGACGGCGCTTTGCAATGACAGTGCCGCGGGCGAGAACACCCGCTTGACAGCCGCCGGGACGGCGGCGCTACTCGGGGCGGCGGCGCTACTTGGGTTAACGCATGGGTGAGTGGTCACAAATCGCGCGGCGGATTCGGGTGCCGCTGGGATTTCTTTTCGCTGTGTTTTATTTCTGGCTGGCGCGGCCTTCGTGGCGCTCGCTGGCCCTGGGCGCGATTGCGGTTGTGCCGGGACTTCTGATTCGCGCGCTGGCTTCGGGGCATGTGCGCAAGAATGAAACGCTGGCGACTTCGGGTCCTTATGCTTATACGCGGAACCCGCTTTATTTGGGATCGCTGCTCATGGGGCTGGGATTCTGCGTTGCCGCGCGCAGTTGGTGGGTTGGTGTGGCGCTGGTTGTGATGTTTTTTGCTATTTATCTTCCCGTGATTCGCGATGAAGAAAACTTCCTGAGGGCGAAATTCCCTGAGTTCGACGGGTATGCGCGGCGGGTGCCGAGAATGTTGCCGCGTCTTACGCCTGATTCAACCAACCAGAAAGAAGCTCCGGCGGGATTTTCCTGGGGTTTGTATTGGAAGCATCGTGAGTACAATGCGCTGCTGGGGGCGGCGGGAATGATGGCGGCGCTGATTGTGAAGATGACGCTGTTTCGGCGGTAGCAATGTTACAAGGCACTCGGAATGAGTACCTCAGAGGCTGAAGCCTGGTGTTTTTATGCGGCATTGACGCAGGCCTGGAAGGCCTGCTCCACCCAGTTTATCGCAAGCGCTGAAAGCGCCGCGCCACACAAAAGCCAGCGGGACGCCGGCGCTACGGCTGCTCTTGCTCCGACAAGCTATTTTTGCGCGACCAATTTCCTTGCCTGACTCAGTTCCGGCCTTGTCGAGTTTGATCCGTCGCAGACTTTCAGTAGCAGCGCGTAGTATTCCGTCGCATCCGCCTGCTTGCCGGCGGCTTCGGCGGCGCGGGCTGCGCCGTAGAGGCCGTCGAAGCGGTTGGGGTGCAGCTTCAGGTCGATCTGATACTCGGCCAGCGCTTGCTGCGGACGTTTGGCTTCTAGCAGGATGTCGGCGATCATTTCGCGGGCGGGGATGCCTTCCGGTTCGTCGCCCAGCGAATCTTCCTTGTCAGCGATAGTACGCAGCGCCTCGACGGCATCGTCATCTTTGCCTTCGGCGAAGGCCAGCCAGGCCTGGGCTTCTTTGCGATCGTCTTCTACTGCGTCGGCAAAGTCTGACTTCTCGGCGGCCAGTTTCTTGTGAAGGTTCTCAATTGCGGAAACATCTTTGCGCACGTCATCCGGCTTACGTAGATGCGCCGAGCCGATTGCACGCGCCCAGTAAATCACCGACTCTTCCGCCGTGCCGGCAACCGCAGATGGAGGCAGCGCCGCTGCGCTTGACCAGTCGCGCATCTCGATCGGATACAACGCGGTCAGGTGCGCCAGGGCTGCGGCATGCGGGTCGTATCCCTTGCCATACATATCGTCTTTCTTGTTGGGCATGGCTCGGATTTCTTCGATCAGCGCTTTGGCATCGGCGTCGCGTCCACTTTGCATGTAGGCGTAGAAGAGAAAATCCATGGCGTGGAACTGGTGGCCTTCGCCGCCCATGTGCATAGCGGCGGTTTTGCGCGTGGCGGCGATAGAGGCGAGGTTTGAGTTGATGTCGTCCTGCCAGAGGCCGACGCGGGCGAAGATGTGCGACGGCATGTGCAAGGCGTGCGGAGAGGCGGGCGCAATCTGCGCGTAACGGCGGGCGGCGGGCAGGCCGAGTTGCGCGAGTTGCGGTTTGTCGTAGCTGTGGATCAGATAGTGGGCCACGCCGGGATGGTCGGGCTCGACGGCAAAGAGTTTTTCCAGGATTGCTGCGGCTTGTTTGCGATTGGCGAAGGTTGCGTCGTCGTGCGGTTCAGAGGCGAGCAGAGAGAGCGCATAGAAGACTGCGGCTTCGTCATCGTCGGGATAGGTCTCGTAGACCTTCTTCATCGCGTCGGAATAAGCCTTGGCGCGAGCATCGTGTTTGAGTTTCTTCGAATCGCTGTAAAAGGCTGCGATGGCCGCGATGTAAGCCTTCTCGCGCGGAGTGGTTGGGCCGTCGGTGGTTCTCGCCTGGTGAACTTCGTCCTGTCCGCGCTGGATTACCTCGGTATCTGGATTGTTCCAGAGCTGATGCCACAGGCTCATGGCCACGCCCCAATGAGCCATGGCGCAGTGCGGATCGTTTGCGGCGATCTGCTGGAATTGTTTTTGCGCCTCTTCGTACCAGAAGGAGTGGAGCAGGGCCACTCCGCGCTCGAAGGGCTTCTGAACATCAGGCGCGCACGAAACCGGGAAGGCCACCGTGCCTAGCTGGGAGGCCGTGAGGTCTTCGTGGTGTTGGTGGTTTTTGTCGTCGTCGGCGACGGCGGTGCCGGCGGCGAGAATGAAAGCAGAGGCAAAGAGCAGGCACGCGAAACGCTTCATAGAAACCCCACAAGAAGCGAGTCTAGTTGAGCGGGAAGTGCAGGGTCAAACTTGCGGGGCTAAAGCCCGCTGATTCTTGCACCTTTTGGCGCAGGCCTGGAAGGCCTGCTCCTCCCGGCGTCTCGCTGCGCTCGGCTGGACCCCTCGGCTTCGCTCGGGGCAGGCTCTCGAGGCGCCCGTCCCAACACGAGCACCTCTGCCGACCATTACTGGGTACGCTGGCGTACCAAGCCAACTTCTGGTAGACTTCGGCGAAATTGGGTCTGGGCCGCGTCAGGGGGCGCTTGGTGTGACTTCCAGTCATCTGGAAGAACAGCGGGGGACGCCGGATCCAAGCGGACAAATCAACTCACCCTGCAGGGGTAGCCATGGCTGTGCACCCTGGGCCAGAGAAGCGTCGCGCTGCTGAAGTAAAGCTCGCCGAGTTTGAACCCATCCGGCGGGCCCTCCACGAAAACGAAGACTGGTATCAGGATCTGGTCGAGCACAGCCATGATCTGCTGTGCGTTCACGATCTTGAAGGCCGGCTGCTGGCGGTAAATCCCGCGCCGGCACGGCTGCTGGGATACAGCGTGGAAGAAATTCTGCGGATTCCCATGCGGGAGATGATTCCTCCGGAGTTCCGCGACCAGTTCGATGCCTACATGGAACAGATCGAGCGCACGGGCGAGGCTCGTGGGTTGCTGACGGTGATGACTCGATCGGGCGAGCGGCGTATCTGGGAATATCACAACACTTTGCGAACCGAAGGCGTGGCGTCGCCGATTGTGCGCGGCATGGCCCACGATGTCACCGAACAGAGGGAGACGGAGAAACGGATGCGCGAACTAAGCGAGCATCTGCTTTCCAGGGTGCGCGAAAACGAGCGCACGATCGGGGAGCTGAAGCTGTTCCGAACCCTGGTGGACCAAAGCAACGATGCCATCGAAGTGGTGGATCCGGAAACGCTTCGCTTTCTCGATGCCAATGAGAAAGCCTGCGCTGAGCTTGGCTACAGCCGCGAAGAGCTTCTGTCTCTGAGAGTTTTCGATATTGATCCTGCGATCACCGAGTCTTCGGTGGAGAAGATTAAGGAGGAGTTGCGGAAATCGGGATCGCTCGTGATGGAAAGCTGTCCACCGGCGAAAGGACGGATCGACTTTTCCCGTGGAAGTCAGCTTGAGACGGGTCCAGTTGGAGCAGGGATTACGTTGTTACCATCGTCCGCAACCTCACGGAGCGCAAGCAGGCCGAGGCGCGGCTGCGAGAATACGAAAGAGTCGCAGAGGGCGTGGAAGAGATGATCGTGGTGCTGGACCGGGAATACCGTTACGTGATTGCCAATCGCGCCCTGCTGAACTATCGGAGATTAGAAAAGGAACAGATTATAGGGCGCTCCGTCGCGGAGGTAATAGGCAAAGAGGCCTTTGAGACTGTTTTCAAACCAAAGCTGGATGAGGCTTTCCAGGGCAGAGTGGTTCAGTTAGAGATCAAGCACGAGTATCCCGAACTGGGAGAGCGGGAGCTATCCGTCTCGTACTTTCCCATCGAAGGGCCCGCGGGCATCGATCGAATCGCCGCTGTTGTGCAGGACATCACGGAGCACAAGCGGGCGGAAGAGGCATTGAGAAAGTCCGAGGAGAAGTTCTCGAAGGCATTCCGGCAAAGCCCCATGGCGTTCACGCTATCGAGCATCCGAGACCATCGTTACATCGACGTTAACGAAACTTTTGAACGTCTGACCGGCTGGCACCGCGACGAGGTGATCGGACGCACGGCGCTCGACATTGGGCTGTGGACCCGGGATGAGGGGGTGGATCTGGCGAAGCTGCTGCTCTCCGAAGGCAGTGTCCGTAACGTCGAAGCCCGTTTCCGCATGAGAGACGGCAGTGTCCGCATCGGCTTATCAACAGCGGAAGTGATCGAACTGAATGGTGAACCGTGCATGCTGGCAGTGACTGCGGACATTACCGAGCGCAAGCATGCGGAGGAGGCCCTCCGAACCAGTGAGCGGCGACAGCACAAGATCGCAAAGCAATTGGAGGCAGAACGTGCCCGCCTGATCGAGGCTCAAGCCGTGGCAAAAGTGGGCAGTTGGGAAACCGAGTTGCCAAGCCTTCAGATTACTTGGTCCGAGCAGACGCACCGAATTTTTGAGACTGATCCCTCCCATTTTCACCCCAGGCGTCCGGACTTTGTGGAATTTATCCATCCGGAGGATCGCGCGAAAGTGGATGCGGCATTTCAGGCTTCGCTCGAAAAGGGCGCAGCCTCCAACGTCGAATATCGGATTGTCATGGCAGACGGCCGCGTCAAAGCTCTTGGAGGAGCAATGGAAGGTTTTTCACGATGAACAAGCACGGCCAATTCGGCTGATGGGTACCTGCCGCGACATCACCGAGCGAAAGCAGGCGGAGGAAGCCTTGCGGCGCAGCGAAGAGAATTACCGTATGTTCATCTCGCAGGGTGAGGAAGCCTTGCGGCGCAGCGAAGAGAATTACCGTATGTTTATCT
Organism: uncultured Acidobacteriaceae bacterium; assembly: GCA_963850165.1. Taxonomy (GTDB): domain Bacteria; phylum Acidobacteriota; class Terriglobia; order Terriglobales; family Acidobacteriaceae; genus Sulfotelmatobacter. The sequence continues at coordinate 45,333 of CAWKKK010000008.1, forward strand.
CGCAGAGTTCGGAGGGCATCTTCCGGGAGGACATGGACGCGCCGGTTTCCGTTGACCTTCCGGAGGACGAACTGATTCATCACATTCTCTACGACTCCTATATGGCGGAATGCAACGACGCCATGGCCAGGATGTACGGTATGAAGTCGGTCAAGGAGTTCGTCGGCAAGCGCTTGACGGAGATGGTGCCGCCGGACGATCCGCACAACATCGAACTGACCCGGCATTACATCCGCTCCGGCTTTCGTATGCTGGACCGCGAGTCTCACGAAGTCGATATTCATGGCAATCCCAAGGTGTTCCTCAACAGCATGATCGGCACGGTGGAGAACGGAATGCTGGTGCGGACCTGGGGCATCCAGCGGGATATCACCGAGAAAGTGAAGTCGGAGGAGTATCAGCGGAAGGCGGAGGAAGCCCTGCGCCAGAATGTTGCCCAGCTGCAGGAAGTCACGGAAGAACTTCGGCTGGCCAAGGAGAAGCTGGCGGAAGAAAAGCTTTATCTGGAAGAAGCCATCGACACCGAACTGGGGTTCGGGGAAATTATTGGGCGCAGCCGCGCCTTGAAAGAGGTGATGGAGAAAGTAGCCAAGGTCGCTCCCAGCGACGCTACGGTGCTGCTGCTGGGCGAAACCGGTACGGGCAAGGAGTTGGTGGCGCGCGCCCTCCACCGCATGAGCAACGCCGGGAGAGCAATAGTTTTATCAAGCTGAACTGCGCCGCCATTCCCTCAGGCCTGCTGGAAAGCGAGTTGTTTGGCCACGAGAAAGGAGCCTTCACGGGCGCGGTTGCGAGGAAACTCGGACGCCTGGAACTGGCCGACAAGGGCACGCTTTTTCTGGATGAAATCGGAGAGATTCCGTTGAGCCTGCAGCCGAAGCTGCTGCGCGTGTTGCAGGATCAGGAGTTCGAACGGCTGGGCGGCACGCAGACCTTGAAAGTGAATTTTCGCCTGCTGGCGGCGACCAACCGCGATTTGCTGCAGAGTGTGAAGGCGCACGAATTTCGCAGCGACTTGTATTACCGCCTGAATGTGTTTCCCATCTACATACCGCCGTTGCGGGAGCGGCGCGAGGACATCCGGCCTCTGATCGAGCACTTCGTCCGCAAGTTCGCCGCTCAGATGAAGAAATCCATCACCAGCATTCCGGCAAAAACCATGGAAACTCTGGTGCGGTGGGACTGGCCGGGCAACATCCGCGAACTGGAGAACTTCGTGGAGCGCTCGGTGATTCTGACTCCGGGCTCGGTTCTGCAGTCGCCGCTCTCCGAATTGGAGACGGACGCTGACGAGGGCGAGGCGGCAAGAATGCGAATCTCCACGACAAGGAGCGCGAACGCATTCTTCGCGCTCTGCGGGAGTGCCACGGCCAGCTCGGAGGACCTGATGGCGCAGCCGCGCGTTTGGGTTTGAAACGCACGACTCTGCAGTCGAAGCTCGACCATCTCGGCATCAAGCCGGGAGCATTATCGCACGTGAGTTTCGGGGTCGTGGAAACGGATGGGGACGTGCGATAAGGTATTCTTTTCTGATGACGCCACGATTTAGACGAATCCTGGAAGCCGCGGTCTGGTTTGTCATGGGCTTTGTGGCTCACATGCTGCTGCTTCACTTCCATCACCATCTGAGCTAAGCGCGATTTCTGAAGCAGGCCTTGAAGGCCTGCCCCGCCCACTCCCTAAACGAGAAAGCCCCTCGCTTGCGCGAGGGGCTTTCTCTGGGGGAGGGACTTGGGCGAGGCGCCCTTGGGTCCCAAACTGGTTGAGTACGACTACTTCGGTTGCTGTGCTGGTCCGGAGCCGGCGAGAATTGCTGGAGAGTTGCTCCAGATCGTTCTTCAGCAGGCTGATTTCCACGCGGCCGCCGCTGATGTGCTTGGTCTTCGCATCCGCGTCCGTTCCCGCGACCGGGGCGTTGCCCATGCCACGAGGTAAATGCGGTAGACCGGAATCTCGTGGTTGAGCACCATGTAGCGAACCACGGACTCGGCCATCTTCTGCGAGTTCTGGATCGCGATCTGGCCCTTGCCGGAAGAGAAGCCCTGCACTTCGATGATGTAGCCGCGCTGGCCTTTCACACCGTTCGCCATCTCATCAAGAGCGTCCTTGGCGTTCTTGCTCAGCACGGTCTGGCCGGGCTTGAAGCGAATTTCGGTCTGGTTCGACGCCTTGTACTGGTCGATGTTGCTGACTACGGTCTCGACGGTCTGGATGCGGGTGGTAGCTTGCTGCGCGCTCTGCTGCGCCATGGTGGCCTTGTTGCCGGCGTCGATGGCGTGCTGATCGGCCTCATTGGCTTTGTCCGAAGCCAGCTTGATGCCAGCCTGGGCGCGCGCGTCGGTGTCTTTGATGGCCTTGCTGTTGGCGGCGGTCAGATCGTCCAGCTCATTCACGCGGTCGCGGATGGGATCGGTCTGCCGCTTCACATAGTTCTTGCGGGCAAATGGATTCACGCGGCCCCAGAAGCCTTCACGGCTGGGTGGCTGCAGAGGCTGTTTGCCGGTGGCGGTGTCGGTCGACGCTGGCTGCGTTGCGGCCGGTGTGTTGGACTGATTCTGAGATGAAGGCGAAGTCTGAGCGAGGGCCGGAAATGCGAGCACTGCGGCCAGAGGCAAAGTAACGAGAATGCGGCGTGTTCATAAGAAACTTCCTCCAAGTTTGGGGGAGCGTTTGGGGGCTCCACTCCAGCACGCCGAAACGGGCGTGTTGCGTGATTTTTAATTGCGTCCCCTAAAACTACAGACCTGAAGCAAGCGGTTGCCGCTTTGCCGGCATGCGCTGACGCGACGCACACCTGAACATATCAAGTCCAGACACCGCAAAACCCTGCTGGCGCCCGCCCTCTGTTATACAGGTCGGATGCCAAACCGGGCTCCGGAGATTGACCGCTAAATCCTTGATATCTAAAGACATTGTACCCCTGCCGCGGCCGTGAGGATAGCCTGAGGGGTCTCTGGCAGGGTAATTTTGGCAAACCTGATATAAAAACTGCGTGGATCGGGGAGTCCGGGGAGGGGTAACGTTGCGATCAAAGAGTCGGGCAAACGCTTGCGAGCTGGGAGGATCATGGTGGAAGGGAACCTCTGGAATCTTGAAAAGACAACTTCAGCAGCGCGTAGTGGTGCTGGCAGCGGCGACGCTGTTGAGTGTCGCTCGCCAAGCTTCCGCCGAGCATGTTTCGGCGAGTATGTTTCGAGCGGATCGTCTTCCGTCGAGTCTTCTACCGTCCAGCCTGCGCCCGTGCCGGGAGAACCGTCGCCGGCGATGGCCTCGTCGCGCATTCCCGCGGAGCATTTGCAGCAGTATTCCGATCTCGCTCTGACATGGATGCAGGAGTACCTGCGCATCGACACCACCAACCCTCCGGGGCATGAGATGCGCGCGGTTGCTTTCTACAAGAAGATTCTTGATCAGGAAGGCATTGAGAATCGCGCTTTCGAGTACACCCCAGGACGCGGCGACTTCTGGGCGCGCCTGCCGCATACCACGGCGCAAGCCAGGCGGCCGATCATCCTGCTCAACCACATGGATGTGGTCACCAGCGACGCGGCGCACTGGAAAGTTCCGCCTTTCAGCGGCGAGATTAAAGACGGCTGGCTGTGGGGCCGCGGCGCGCAGGACATGAAAGACGAAGGCCTGGCGCAACTGGTGGTCATGGTCATGTTGAAGCGCGAGAAGGTGGAACTTGACCGCGATGTAATTTTCCTGGCCGTGGCCGACGAGGAAGTTGACGGCGGCGGCACCGACTGGTTTATCGCTCATCAGCGCGAAATGCTTGGAGAATGCGGAGTTCCTGATCAACGAAGGCGGCGAAAACCTGCTGGAAAACGGCAGGGTGAAGTATGTGGGCGTGGATGTGGGCGAGAAGACAACGTTCTGGTTGCACGTTGTGGCGCATGGGAGGCCGGGACATGCGATCGCGGCCCAATGCAGATTCGGCGCCGAATCGCCTGGTGCGCGCGCTGAACCGCATCCTGGCCTACCGCACGCCACTGAAGGTGCTGCCAGTGGTCGAGGAGTTCCTGCGTGAGATGGCGCCGTACGAACCTCCGGAGCAGGCGCGGGAATATCGCAACATCCGCAAGGCGATTAAGGACGAGAAATTTCAGGAGGATGTGGAGAAGGACGAGTCGCTGAACTTTTTGCTGCGCGACACCATTTCGCTGACCATGATGAGCGGTTCGGAGCAGACCAACGTGATCCCGACGCAAGCCTGGGCGAACCTGGATGTGCGCATTCTGCCGGGAGGAAATCCCAAGGCGCTGCTGGAGCAGATCCGGCTGGTCGTAGATGATCCGAACGTAACGGTCGAACCGGTGAATGCCGAGTTCCGCCAGGCTAACTACTCACCCACGAATACGGCGCTCTACGATGCCATCCGTAGAGTTTCGGGAAAGTATTTTCCGGGGGCTCCCGTGGTGCCGCACATCACCAGCGGCTACACGGAGAACCAGCGCTACCGTCCGCTGGGCATCGATGCCTATGGTTTCTGTCCTTACACGGCTACTGAAGAAGAAGGCAACACGGAGCATGGGAACGACGAACGCATCCGCGTGGAAGAAGTGCGGCGTGGGCCGAGGATTCTGTTTGATGTGGTGGCGGCCGTGGCGGCGAAGTGAACACGCAAGAAAGATCTTTAACACGGGACACCGGGTAGGGCTCTCTTTACCCTGTGATCCCCTGTGCCCTCTGTGGTGAAGATCTTTTGCTGCAGTACTTCTCGTACTGTTCGATGATGAAATGATCGGTCATGCCCGCGATGTAATCGCACACCACGCGCGGCAAAGATTCCTGCCCGGCTTTCTCCTGGTAATAAAGCGGCAGAACTGAAGGCTTCTCCATCCAGAAGGCAAACAGTTCGCTGACGATGCGCTCGGCATCGTCTTTTTCTTCTGCCAGCGACGGGCTGTAATAGAGATTCTCGTAGAGAAAATCTTTGATCTGCTTGCGCTCGGCTTCTACCTCGGGGCTGAAAGCGGCGAGGCGTTCTTTGTGCAGGCGGACATCGGCCAGAGTTCGGATCCCGGCCCGCTTCAGCCGCGACTGCGTGTTGAGGATCAGATCGCCGGCCAGGCGGTTGAACACGCGCTTTACAGCTTCATTGAATTTCAACTTGTCGGCAACATCGGGATAAATCTGCTCGACCTCTCGGAAGAAACGCTCGAACACGGGCAAGCCGGCGCGGATCTGGTCGAGCGTCAGCAAATGGGCTTCGTAGCCGTCGTCGAGGTCGGCGGTGTTGTAGCCGATTTCATCCGTCAAGTCGATGAGCTGGGCTTCGAGCGGAGGCCGCTGGTCGAGCAGATACTCCGCCAGTTCGGGATGTTTCGCCGCGTCGTAATCGCGCGAGTGTTTGATGATGCCCTCGCGCACTTCGAAGGTCAGATTCAGGCCGCGAAAGGCGGCGTAGCGCTGCTCGAAGTCTTCCACAATGCGCAAGGCGTGCAGGTTGTGGTCGAAGAACAGGTCGTGAGCGCGCATGGCCGCATCCAGCGCTTTTTCGCCGGCGTGGCCGAATGGGGGATGGCCGAGGTCATGCACCAAGGCCAGAGCTTCGGCCAGATCCACGTTGAGGGTCAGCGCGGCGGCGACGGTGCGCGTGATTTGCGCCACTTCGATGGTGTGAGTGAGGCGGTTGCGAAAGTGATCGGAATAGCGGCGGGTAAAAACCTGAGTCTTGTCTTCGAGTCTGCGAAAAGCCCTGGCATGAATGACGCGATCGCGGTCGCGCTGGAAGTCGTTGCGGTAGGGATGCGGCGGTTCAGGGAAGCGGCGTCCGCGGGAATGTTCCACCTGCACGGCGTAGCCGGCCAGCATGGGAAGAGTCTAGCATTTGTTGATTGATGATTGCTGATTGAAAACGCTTACGCCGCAGCGCCGTTCTATCAACAATCATCAATCCCGCAACTTAAGTCGCATCTCGTTGCTCGGTTCGAATCCCATCGACTCGTAGAGATGACGGCCGTCCTCGCTGGCGTGCAGATTGACTCGGGCGAGGCCTTCGCGCCTCGACCAGTCAATTATGATCTGCATGAGTCTTCGGGCAATGCCGCGGCGGCGATACTCCGGATATGTGTAAACGTTGAGAATCGTTGCGCGGCGGCATTCCAGATCGTAGGGATGAGCAGGCCACGGAGAAATGATGATCGCACCTCCGCCCACGACACGACCTCCGGCTGAGGCTAGCCAGGCTCGAAATGAACCGTCGGACATGGCTTTGGTCAGGTAATCAGCCGCGATGGAAACCATCGCTGCCAGGGCGCCGGCATCTCGATATTCCATGTCTTCGTACATTGCGCGCCTCTGGCGCAGGATTTCCGGAATATCGCTTATTGCGGCCCCGCGAATTTCGAGATTCGGCAGCGAACGATCTGAATGGTCGGACATGCGCGGAGTTTAACAAACTGGCGAGGGTTACGGATCGCAGAAAAAAGCCTCGCAAGAGTGCGGGGCTTTTATGGAATACGCTTGAAAAGACGGTTCTTCTTTTTTATTGCTGCCCCGGTCCTTCTTTAGCCAGCCGCACCTTGGCGGCATCGAGTTTTTTCTGTGTGGCCGCGAACAGATCTGTATCCAGTTCCGAACCGACGGTTTTATTCCACTCAGCGACGGCGCGCTCCCAGTGGGCAGCGGCCAGTTTCAGCCGGCCTGTCTTCTGGTAGAGATCGCCCAGGTGATCCTGCACGGTTGGGTCAGAACCCATGCGCAAGGACGCTTTCGTCAGGTTCTCTTCGGCGAGATCGTACTTGCCAAGTTTGAAATAAGCCCAGCCCAGCGAATCCAGATAGGCGCCGTTCGTGGGCTCCAGGCTCACGGCCTGCTTGATGTAGTTAAGCGACTCTTCCAGCCGGACATCGCGGTCGGCATTCATGTAACCGAGATAGTTGAGGGTGGCGGCGCTCTGCGGAGTGGCTGCCAGTATTCTTTTGAACTCGGCCTCGGCCTCGTCGTATTTCTTTTCACGCTCGTAGGTCGATCCGCGCAGGAAGTAAACGTACTCTTTGTCCTCGGCCTTGGTGGAAAGCTTTTCGGCCTTGTTGAGAGCCTCTTCGGCATCGCTCCAGCGGTGCAGACGCGTGTACATAATGGACAGCCGGAGGTAAACGTCGCGGTCTTCCGGCGCGCCTTTAAGCAGCGAGCGCACGTCGGCGAGAGGCTTGTCGGGGTCGCCGGTATCGGCAAGTTGAGCGTCCAGCAACATGCGCAGCTCGCGGTCGTCCGGCAGCTTTTGCACCGCTTCCTTGGCGGCGGCAGTGGCCTCCGGCCAGCGCTTGGCTTCGCGGTAGGTATCGATTACGTCCTGATAGCCGGTGCGCGCGTTGTCATCGCCGAGCGGGATCATCTTGCGGAAAGTTTCCACCGCGGTCGCATAATTCTCCTGGTCGCGGTAGACCATGCCGAGGCGCTCGATGAAGATGGCGCGATTGTTGCGGTCGCCCTGCGAGTAGCTGCTGTCGGGTTTCTCGGTTTTCTTCAGCAGATCCTGCAGAATCTTTGCGGCCTCGTCGTAGCGAGACTGGGCTTCGTAAACCACCGCGACGTTGTAGGGGATTTCGACCGAATCGGGGACCATGGCTTCAGCCTTCTTCAGGCTATCCAGCGCATCATCGTATTTTCCCTGGCGGCGATAAATCTCGGAAATGCGGAGGTAGGTCTGCGCATCTTCGGGATTGGCGTCGGCAATCACTTTGTATTGATCGAGGGCGGCGTCGATCTGGCCGTCGTTCAAAAGGTTTTCCGCCAGGCCGCGAATGGCATCGAGATTGTCGCGGTCCAGTTGGATGGCGTGTTTATAGGCGTCGATCGCGCTCTTATATTCCTTGCGTTGTTCGTAGGTGGCGCCCAATGCGGCATACAGCTTGGCCGAGCGCCCGGTATCGGGCACGGCGCTGAGCACCTGCAGGGCCTTCGCGGTGTCGCCTTCGTCGCTGTAAAGCAGGGAGAGCTGGGTGACCGCTTCTTCCGAATCCGGATCGAGCTTCACCGAGATCTTGAGTTCAGCTTCCGCCTTCTGCAAATCGTTGTTCAGGCGATACAGCCGGCCCAGCAGAAGGTGGTCGTCAACATTGCTGGGCTCGATCTTCACAATCTGTTCGTACTGTTCGATGGCCAGCTTGAGGACGTTATCGGAACCGTTGCCGCTGCCCGGCATATCGCCCAGCGACCGCAGATAAATCCGGCCCAACAGTTTGTGAGCTTCCAGATTGTTGGGGTCGCGCTTGAGAATGTCCTGGGCCTGGAGCACGGCGTCGCGGATGCGCCCCGTCTTCACATAGAGTTCGGCAAGCCCTGAGGTGAGGAACTCGGAAGATGGGTCGGCCTCGATGGCCAGCCGATACTCATCCATGGCCTTGTTCGCCAGCTCGCTGCGGCCATAAACCGTAACCTGCTCTTCGTACATGTGCGCGAGCGTGTAGTGGTAGTACGCGGCGGCGCGGTCTATTTTGCGCGGGGATGACGACGGTGTCTTCGCCGCAGCCTTGGAGCCCGGTTCCGTTGAATTGGTCTGCGCGGTGGCAGCCGCTGTGAAGATTGAGAACACTAAAATAGCGCGAAAAATTCTGTTCATGATCGACCTGACGACTCTGGAATCAACTCTATCGGGCTTACTTCTATTAGAACGTTTCCGTTCGAGCTTCGTGCACTTCCCGGAAGCATCTTTCTTTTGGATGCAAAACCGCCGGGGGGTGGGGTGCTTTAATTCTAACCTGATATCGGTCGCATTGGGGAAAAACCCTGCCCGCCGTGCGGGTTGAGGTGGACGCGGAAGTACAACGACCGAGGGGACTTGTATTGTGTTCATTGTCAAGATTAGTAAAGCGAGGAAATTGATGATTGTTGATTGCTGATTGAAAAACAGTCAGTGCCGGAAATGCCGCACGCCAGTGAACAGCATGGCGAGTCCTAGGCGGTCGGAGGCGGCGATTACTTCGGGATCGCGCTGCGAGCCGCCAGGCTGAATGATCGCGGTCGCGCCTGCCTTGGCAATTTCCTCCACGCCATCGGGAAACGGAAAGAACGCATCGGACGCGGCGACCGTTCCCTTTAACGCTAACTGCGCCTTCATAGCGCCAATCTTCGCTGAGTCTACGCGGCTCATCTGTCCCGCGCCGACGCCCACGGTCTGCCCATCGCGGGCGTAGACGATGGCATTTGACTTCACATGCTTGCAAACCTTCCAGGCAAACAGCAGCGCGCGAATTTCTTCGGGCGTGGGCGCGCGCTGGGTGACGACCCTGAGGTCGACATCTTGCAAGGGACGAGAATCGTTGTCTTGCAGAAGGATTCCGCCGGAAACGTTCTTGAGAGTCCATTTCTGCGGTGCTGCTTTCACTTCGACTAATCGCAAATTCTTCTTGGTAGCGAAGCGGGCTTTGGCGGCATCGTCGAATCCCGGCGCGGCAATCACTTCCAGAAAAAGCTTGTGCATCTCTTCGGCAGCTTCGCCGTCGATGGGACGGTTCACGCCAATCACGCCGCCGAACGCCGAGACCGGGTCGCATTCGAGCGCTCGCATGTAGGCCTCGGCAAGAGTCTTACCGGTCGCGGCGCCGGCGGGATTGGTGTGCTTGATAATGGCGCAGAAGGGTTCGTCGTTCGCATCGAATTCTTGCGCCAGATCCCAGGCAGCTTGCAGGTCAACGATGTTGTTATAAGAAAGCTCCTTGCCCTGAAGCTGACGTACGTTGGCCACGCCCACGCCGGAGCCGTCGGAATACATTGCCGCCTTCTGGTGCGGGTTCTCGCCATAGCGCAGATCGAAGGTTTTCTGAAATGACAGGCGCAGGGTTTGCGGGAAAGACTCGTCTTTGTCTTGAGGCAGACGAAAATCGGCTGGGATTTTTTCCAGAGTTGTTGCGATAGCTGAGTCATAAGCAGCGGTAGTGCCGAAGGCCTTCTGCGCCAGCCGCCACTTGGTTTCGAGCGAGAGCGCGCCGCTAGAGCGGACAAGTTCTTCGGCAATCGCCGGATAGTCAGCGGGAGAAATGACAACGGCGACATCATGAAAATTCTTGGCGGCGGAGCGAATCATAGACGGTCCGCCGATGTCGATGTTCTCGATCAACTCTTCGAAAGCCACGCCCGGCTTCGCAGCGGTCTTTTCAAAGGCGTAAAGATTCACCACAACCATGTCAATCGGCTGGATGCCATGCTCAGCAACAGCGGCGGTGTGCGCCGCATTCTCGCGGCGATGCAGGATACCTCCATGCACCTTGGGATGCAGCGTCTTCACGCGCCCATCAAGCATTTCAGGAAAGCCGGTAAGCTCGGAGATGTCTTTGACGGCGACGCCGGAATCGCGCAGCAGCTTGGCAGTGCCTCCCGTGGAAATGAGTTCGACCCCAAGGCCGGAGAGCTGGCGCGCGAAGTCCACGAGTCCAGTCTTGTCAGTAACGCTGAGGATGGCGCGCTGGATGCGGGCAGCACTGCGGGACATGTGAGGCCTCGGACGCAAAAGGTGAATGCGGAGTGACCGAAAATTCTATCAGCAATTCGGTCGTTGGTCGGAACTATGGATTGTCCTTCGGCCTGAACAGTGAGATTAGCTTGTGGGTGTTGAAAAAGTCACTGATATAGGCAGGTGGGATTCAGCAGAAGCATGTTAGAAGGAAGCATCCGCCCATGCTCTGTTTGATTCCGATCGTCGGAGGCCTGCTGATCATGATGGGGCAACACGACCGCTCTGAAGCGTTGTTCTACTACTTCCGCCTGGAAGATCAGGTCCCCGAGAACCATCTGCTGCGGCTGATCGACAAGCACATCAGTTTTGAGTTTGTGCGCGAGCGATTAAGAGCCAGCTACAGCGAGACGGGTCGCCCCTCGATCGATCCTGAGCTTCTGCTGCGCATCCTGTTGATCGGCTATCTGTACGGCATCACCAGCGAACGCAAACTGGTGGAGGAACTGCGCATGCACTTGGCTTGGCGCTGGTTCACGGGTTTGGGATTCGATCAGGAGATCCCACATCACTCCACGTTTTCCAAGAATCGGCACGGACGGTTCCAGGAGTCGAAGCTGTTCGAGGAGTTGTTTGAACAGATCGTGGCGCGCTGTCTGGAAGCGGGACTAGTGCGGGGAGATGACTTGTCGGTGGACGGCAGTTTCGTGGAAGCCAATGCCAGCAAGGAGAGCCGCATTCCACGCGAGCAGCTAGCGGAAGTGGCGCAGGTGAACCACACTGTGCGTCAGTACCTGGTGGAACTAGAGCAGCAAAATCCGACCGACGAGCCAGTGCATGAGCAGAAACTGGTATCCACCACCGATCCCGACGCGACCTACGCGACCAAGGGTGGAACTCCGGCCCGGCTCGGTTACTACGACAACTATCTGGTGGACAACCACAGTTGCGTGATCGTGGGAGTGCAAGCCACCGCAGCCCGGATGAGTCAGGAAACGGTAGCCGCACAAGACATGATCACTCGTTTCGCTGAATGGCAAGGACGCGATCCAGAGTCGGTGGTTGCTGATGCCACGTACGGCAACGGTGAGTTCCTGCAGTGGTTAATGGAGCGGGGGATCACACCGTATATGCGCACGCGGGACAGTGCTCTCCGCAAGAACAACCCGCTCTACGGTCCCGAGCGGTTCACCTATCAACCCGAAAGTAACAGCTATCTCTGTCCGGCTGGGGAACAGCTCAACTATGTCGGCCTGAATGTTCGCAACCGCGCTCACGACCTATATCGGCAGCAGGCAAGCGTTGTGGGGCATGTTCGCAAAAGGCGCAATGCACCAGTGGGCGATATAAGTATCTCGCTATTCACATGCATGAACCTGCGCGACAACGCGCCAGGGATCTGTCGAACACACCAGCATTCGCTAGTGCACAACGGGCGCGGAAAAAAGTAGAGGCGCTGTTCGCGGAACTGAAGAATCAGATCGGATTGCGTCGCCTGCGCCTGCGAAGACTGAAGTTCGTGCGGGAGCAGTTCTTCCTGGCAGCGGCTGCCCAGAATCTTAAGCGACTGGTACGGTTCCTCAGCCGACCGACGGCTCCCACTGTAGAAGCTGCCACTTAGCTGAGGTGAGAAGAAAAACTGGATGGCCGCGATAATCGCAACCAAGAGTACATTCCGATCACAGACTTTTTCAACATCCACAGCTTCATTACAACAGAAAGAAGCCGAACAGGAAAATGGCCCAGTCCAGCTTGCGGTTTCCAGCGTTGGGAAAGAATCATCTGCCACGTCGGTTTCGCCGGAACCTTCTACGTCTTCGCCTTAGCCTTCAGCTTGACCTGCCCCCCAGCAAGTTCGACGGAAAACTCCACATCCTGGCACCCATACTGCTTGCGGATTTCATCGGTCTTCTTCTGCACAAAAGTAGAAAAGGAATCGAGGTTGCCGGAGACCTTTTCTCCCGCTTTCTTTTTGGCAGTAACCAGGGTGTTGAACAAGCGCTCCACCTGTTCGCGCTCCGCTTTATCTACGGCGGTGTGCAAGGTGACCGGCTGCGAGGTCGCGGGAGCCTCAGCCGTGTCGGCGCCAGCAGCCGCGGCGTGACTCAAACCGTAAACGGGATTGTGGTGAGGCTTGTGCTCCTCAACGTCGGGACGAACTCCCTGCACGGCGAGCAGCGCGTCCTGCGGGCGGCGGTAGCCCTCTTCGCGGATGCGCGACTTCTTGCGCCACAGGTCGCTGTAGATGGCGTAGCGCTGCGCCATTTCGTTGTAGCGGAAGCGCTGCGAAAAACTCATGCGTCCGCCGTCGGAAAACTTGCGCAGCAGCGACAGCACCTTCCACTCGATGTCGGTGGGAGGCCGCTTGGTCGGGTTGCTGAAGTAAACTTCGTACTCGATCTTCAGTCGCCGCAGCTGCGTCTCGAGCACGTTCAGTTCTTCATCAGTAGTCACGCGGGGGTCTCCAAGTCAACAGTGTAGTGAGAAGCCGCGGCAGGCGCGAGGTACCCGGCGGTCACGAGAGGTCATGGTACGAAAGTAAGCAGCCGTCAGCCATCAGCCGTCAGCCGTCAGCAAAACCTTGCCTAGGGGAGAGTGTCGAAATCCTCCGCGGAGGCCCCAGACGAGGATTCACAGAGAAGGAGAAAGAAGGATTCGGCTATTTCTGACGGCTGATGGCTGACGGCTATTTGCTGGAATTCGCCGCCATCTTCTTCACCATGGCCAGCACCAGCTTTCGGTCGCTGTCATTCAAATTGGTCGCGTAGCGGCGCACCTGGCTGAGGAAGCGAACTTCGTCATCGGAGAGTTGCGGCAGCCCCTTCGAACCATTGTTATGGCCCGATTCCGAGAAGAACTGCGAGAGCGCAATCTCCATGGCCCCGGCGATTTTCGACAGCGTGTCAAGCGAAGGGATGGTATGCCCGTTTTCTACCCGCGAAAGGTAGCAGCGCAGCAGCCCGGTGCGCTTCTCGATGTCTCCCTGAGACATTCCTCTCTGCAGCCGGTAGTCTCGGATCGTTTGGCCGATATTGATCTGGGGGAGCATTACAGGATGCGACATAGTAACCAGATCGGCATTTTCTGGCAAGTGGAAATTAGTGCCATATCCCGGGCACCTTTTTGCCAGGGCTTGACAGGACGGGGGCATGGGTATCTTAAACAGTGTGCAAGGAATGATCATCCCCGCCCGGCGCGGCACGGCGCTTCGGCGGCGGCCGTCCCCGGCTATTTTTTCAGGGTCTCCGCCAGAAAGCTGACCGTGCGTTTCCAGGCATCGGCGGCATCATCAGGGCGGTAACCAGCCTTATTATTGGGATTCTCGAAGGCATGGCCGGCATCGTCGTAAATCTTGATGTCGATCTTCTTGCCCATCTTATCCAGCGTTTCGCCAAACTTTTTCACATCCGCCGGTGGGATGCCCTGATCCTGGCCGCCGAACAGTCCGAGGATGGGAGCGTTGATTTTCTTGAGCGCATCCGGATCAGTGGCGAGATGGCCGTAGTTAATAACGTCGGCTCCGAGCGTTGGCTCCTGCAGTGCCACGTCGAGCGCGTAGCCGCCGCCCATGCACCAGCCGATCGCGCCGATGCGGTTCTTCTTGACGTTCGGCTGCGCCTCGAGAAATGCAAAAGCCGCGTGCAGATCGCGCTTGGCCCGGTCTTCCGGCACCCCTCGCATGATTTCATGAGCCATGTCAGGCGTGGTCGCGACTTTGCCACGATACAAATCAATCGCCAGCGCCACGTACCCCTCGCCGGCCAGCTTCGCGGCTTGATCTTTGACCCAATCGTTGAGCCCCCACCACTCGTGGATAACGATTATTGCGGGAAATGGCCCCTTGCCCACAGGAGCGTACAGCACGGCCTGCACGGTCTCGTCGCCGCTCTTGTAGGAGACGGTTTTGCCGTCGGCGGCGAAGGCGATGGGAGCACATAGCCCGACGAGGATTAACCCGACAAGGATCAACAGATATATCTTCTTCATGATCAAAAACCTCTCACTATTTACAATTCCAGTTCCATATACAGCGCGCCAGCCATGGGGTTTGCGCAATAGGGAGCAATCTCCTTGAACCCCAGCTTGCGATACATGGCAACCGCGTCTTTCATCACCGGTTCGACGGTGTCAAGGCGCATGCGCCCGTAACCGATCTGGCGCGCCTCGGCAATGATGCGTTCGGCCAACGCGCGTCCCAGGCCCTTACCCCGAAATTGTGGACGCAGGTATAACCGCTTCATTTCGCAGATGCCAAAGTCTAACTTGTGGAGCGCGACACAACCAGCGAGTCGCCCCTCGCATTCTACAAGCAGCAGGCGGCCCCCCGGCGGAGCATAATCACCCGGCAGTCCGGCGAGTTCTTGATCGAAGTTCTGAAAACACAGGCTGAAGCCCAGGGATTGCGCGTACTCCAGAAACAGTTCACGGACTAGCGCGATCTGCGCGGGAGAGTCGGCCTGAGCAAAACTCAAAATCTTTACCACAGGGGACACAGGGTAATCCGAGGGAATTGCGCGCTCAGCTTTCATTCCTCTGTGAACCTCTGTGACCTCTGTGTTTAAGATTTTCCTACCCCATCAGCATCCCACCGTTCACATTCAGCACGTGCCCGGTAATGTAAGAAGCCTCATCCGACGCAAGAAAAGCCACGGCGCTGGCGACATCGGCCGGCGAACCCACACGTCCAAGCGGAATCTGTTTAGCGGCATTCTGCTTGAACTCGTCGCCAAGCACATCCGTCATGGCGGTTTCGATGAACCCCGGAGCCACGGCGTTGCAAGTAATGTTGCGCGATCCCAGCTCACGCGCAATCGCCATGGTCAACCCAATCAGCCCCGCCTTCGACGCCGAATAGTTCGCCTGCCCCGCCTGCCCCATCTGCCCGAAAACGCTGGCGATGTTGATGATGCGTCCCCAGCGCTGCTTCATCATGGAAATGGCAACCTGCTGAATGCAAAGATAAGCGGACGTGAGATTAGTCTGCAGCACCGCGTCCCAGTCGGCCCGCTTCATGCGCATGACAAGCTGATCACGAGTGATGCCGGCGTTATTCACCAGGATGTCGATCTTGCCGAACTGCGCCCCTGCAGCCTTGATCGCCGACTTGACCTGCTCTTCATCGGTAACGTCGAGAGCGAAGGCCGCAGCCTTGCCGCCCGCGGCGGTAATTCCGCTCACCAGTTCGTTCAACTTTTCCTGATTGCGCGCGGCGACGGCCACCGCCGCGCCTTCCGTGGCGAGCTTCAGCGCACAGGCCCGTCCAATGCCTTGCGACGAGCCCGTGACGAACGCCACCCGTCCTGAAAGGGACATGAAAGTCTCCAGAGTTCGCTTCGAGTCCAGATTAAGAAGTCTCTACGTCGGAACGTGGAATTATACGCGCCATGACTCTATTCGGCGCCCCTTAGTGGCCAGATCAGAACCTCTAGCCGGCGGGCAAAGTGCAGCAGGGGCGCAGTCGCTGGAAGTGAAACTCCGGCGGCCGAAGCGACGGTATTAATCTCGAACTCTGCTGCCGCATCCTGCAGCGGCCACGGCGCATGATGAATCTCTCCACGATAGACCTGACCATCGTAAGTCGTATAAAGGCAATATCGCTCCGTGAGCCAGTGTTCAATCGACCCTCTTTCACGCAGGCGCACCTCGGCCCTGGCGCTGTATTGTCCACGAAACTCCGCAGCACCACCTGCGCGGCGAGAGGAGT
This sequence comes from uncultured Acidobacteriaceae bacterium, assembly GCA_963850165.1. Taxonomy (GTDB): domain Bacteria; phylum Acidobacteriota; class Terriglobia; order Terriglobales; family Acidobacteriaceae; genus Sulfotelmatobacter. Next base: position 61,436 of record CAWKKK010000008.1, read on the forward strand.
AACGGATGTTCCCGCTCAGTTCCTGCGAAGACATTGCCGCAAGAAAGTATGGCAAGTGGTAGAACCGGCGAGCAGCCCATACCGCCGGAAAATTGCCGGTGTCGAGACTGAAGAAATAAACGCCAGCTTTGCCGCCGTAGGTCACGTAGGTCCGCACGTTCAGCTCCGGAAAACGAGAGAGACCAGGCAGCGGCGGAAGTCCGCGACCGCGAATTCCGCTCATGTGAAACGGAATCACCCCAGCCCACGATTGCCCATCGAAAGTATCAATCGTCAGGGGTGCGGGGACGAGAGGCCGCATCACCGCCGGCGGCACCGGCCAATGAGCAAAAAGCAGATCGTGCCAAGTCTGCCGCATCACCCACGGACCCGCGGGCAACGGCCACGGACGATGCGCGACAATCTGAAGCAGAGCATGCACTCACCAGTTTAGCCCCAGACGCGTCGCGATCTCTGGCGCATTGCGCATTGCGCATTGCACATTGTGCATTGCACATTGTTCGCACGCCGATTAACATTCAAACACTCCCATGTCACAAACTGTAACGAATGAAGTGACCACCTTGCCCGAACCATCTGACCAGAAATCATCCTCGCTTGATTCGATGTCGCCCAGCCCCGGACACCGTTCTCCGCAGCGGGCTTCGGCCAACGAGAATCCCGCCGCTCCAGAAAAGCCGCAGCCCGAAGCTCCCTCCACCGAAGTCTTCGCCGTCTACGGCGTTGAGCCGGAAATCCAGGCCTACGCCATGGCCAAATATTCGCGCTCGGCTCTGTCGATGAAGGAGTCGCTACGCGAGATCAGCGCCCAGAAGGCGGAGAAATTTCTCAACACGTTCTACTTCCAATACGGCCACCGCTCCATCGCCGACCTCGCGCACATCGCGCTGGCCGTCGAAAGGCTATCGATTCTAGCTGCGATCGAACTGGCCGACGAACAGCGCTGGGACGGCCAGGAGCGCTCGACCCGCTATCAGGATTTCAAAAAAAGCGGCTACTACATCCCCGACTTCCGCGCCGGAGGCCGCGACGACGACGAAGCCCGCAACCTCTACCGCGAGACCATGGATTTTCTTTTTGCCGAGTACCAGGCGCTCTCCGCGCACATGACCCAGCACCTGATCAGCATCACCCCGAAGCCCGTCGACATGAAGCAGGAGTCCTACGAGCGCACGCTGAAGGCCCGCGCCTTCGACATCACGCGCTACCTGCTCCCGCTGGCTACCAATACTTCGCTGGGTGAGATCGTCAACGCCCGCACGCTCGAAACCCAGGTCGCGCACCTGCTCTCGCACACACACAAAGAAGTCCGCGTCCTCGGCGAGTCGTTAAAGAAGGCGGCAACGTTGGCAGCCTATAACGTCAATGCCGAATCTTTGAAGAAATTAGTGGATGACATTCGGGCGATGAATCCGGAGTTGGGCGCACGCGCCGAGCAGGAATTGCTGCATGAAGTTCGCGTAGCGCCCACGCTGGTCAAGTACGCCGACCCAAATCCGTACGAAATCGAAACCCGCCGCGAACTGCGCCAGGCCGCAACTGAGTTGATGAAGAGCGAGTCGGTCGCGCCCTCAAAGGCAATCGTCGACCTGCTCGACGAAGAACCGCTGGAAGTCGAGATCGCAACTACGCTCCTCTACGAGCACTGCCAACATTCCTACCGCCAAGTCCGGCAAGCGCTGCAGGTTTCCGGCGAGCGCTATCGCCGCGAGATCATCGACCTCGGCCTGCGCCATCGCGGCAAGCACGACGAAATGCTGCGCGGCTTCCGCGCCGGCCAGCAGTTTCGCTTCGACATCCTCATGGACACGGGCGGCTTCCGCGACATGCACCGTCACCGCCGCTGCATCCAGGTCATGCAGGGGTTCACCACGCAGCACGGATACGAGATGCTGCTCGACGTGGAAGACGCCGGCATGCGCCTCCGCTACGACGCCGCCATGCGCCGCACGCAAGCCGCGATAGAAAAACTAGCCGCGCGCAACGCGCCCGAGGCGGAAGAAAGTTCGCAGTATGCAATCCCGCTCGCCTATCGCAAGCGCGCCCTCTTCAAAATGGACTTCGCCGAGGCCGTCTACATCTCCGAACTCCGCACCACCCCGGCCGGCCACGTTTCCTACCGTAACGTCGCCTATGCCATGTACGAAGCCGTAGCGCGGAAGTATCCCGCGCTGGCCAAGTATTTCCGCGTGCACGATGTGACGGCGCCGGTGGATTTGCTGCAGAGGTAGTAAGGAGTAGGAGATGGCCGACCGTCAGAGCATGTGGAGCGTTCGCGAAGGAGAAGTTCCCGGATTTGAGAGCAATGAGCCGGGCTTCAGGAAGATAATTCTTCATTTCATTATGCACTCGGCGCTCGCGATAATTGGCGGGCTTGCAATTGGTTCTGTCTTGGTTAGTTTGGTGCACTTACGCCCCGTAGGCCCTCATTGGCGACTGATCACCCTGTTTGCGGACATTCCACATAGTCCAGCCTTCTGGGGCTCGGCGTTGCTCTTGGGACTGCTTATAGGAAATCGCATCGGTGATCGTTTCGCTCTTTGGGTGGGCCCAGTTGGGGTGCTTATCCTGGCGCTCTTAATTGCGCTGTCACTTCCGGGTTATAAGCACTCGCCGTATGAGATGAAGCGATCCGACAACTCGTTCACGAAATACATTGGTGGGGAACTTTTTAGCTTGGACCCGAGTAAAGCAAGCGATGAAGGGCTGGGGAAGGTGCTGTTCACGACGCCAGTATTGAACTCGGTTGCCTATTCGATCGGCGCGTGGCTCGGGCTCCGATCAAGGCGTACTGTCCGCGAGGTTAAATCATAGAGCGCGACGAACCTCTGGCGCTTCCCCCTGTGCCTTGCGGGCTAGTGTTCGCGGGCGAGGGCGCCCGCGCCACACAGTTGTTTGCCCATTTCGGAACGATTTCCACTGTTTATTACACGATTATTCACTTGACAAAAGTAATCCGATAGCCCATAATTCTACCCATGAAGTTAAGTGCTATTTCTTCTTGGGTTTGGCAATCGGAGCGGATGCCCGCAACTGCCTGCGAATGTCCCGCTTTATGGATGCCAGCAATTTTCGCATTGGCACCTTCCGAAGTGCTTCTTTCTTCTCTATCTCAGATGGGGTATGCACAATGACTCTCCCTGACATTACTGAACTGTTCTCTACCGATGATAAATGCCGCGATCTGTTGGAGCGGTTGCGCTGGCCTAATGGCCCCGAATGCCCGCGATGCAAGACCCGCGAAGTCGTCCGCCTTGCGACCGCGACCAAATTGCTCTATTGCAAAGACTGTGATTACCAGTTCACCGTCACGGCTGGAACTATCTTCCACGACTCCCACTTGGAATTGACCAAATGGTTCACGGTCACATTGCTGCTCTGCGAAGCACGCAAGGGAATGTCTGCGAATCAGATCAGGCGCACGATCTGGGGTGAGCATAAAGGCTCTTACAAGACCGCATGGTATCTCTGTCACCGCATCCGGGCCGCCATGAAAGAAGTTGACAAGCCCATGCTGGATGGAACCGTGGAAATGGATGAAACCTACATTGGCGGACGTACTCGCGGACGCGGCAAGGGGTTCCACAAAGACACTAAAGAATGCGTCATTGGCATTCGTGAGCGCGGCGGCGATCTCCGATTCTTTCATGCCGAAGACGCGAAGTCCGGCACGCTGGCGAAGTACATCAAGGAAAACGTCAGCACCGATGTGGAAGTCATGGTCACCGACGAATTGACGGGTTATCCCTCTGCCATGATCGAAGCTGGAATCCATGGCAGAAAGCACAAGACGGTCAATCATAAAGCGAAAGAGTACGTGCGCGGCGACGTGTACACGAATACCGTGGAGTCCGCATTTTCGCTTTTGAAGCGTGGCATCATCGGATCGTGGCACAAGATCAGCGCGAAGCACCTGCAAGCCTACTTGGACGAAATGACCTTCCGCTTCGACCGCCGGAAGTCTTCGACCTTGTTCTTGGATACCCTGCGTCATATGATTACAGCCCCGGTGCTCACGTTTGAGGAACTGACCGCATAGGAGCCGAGAAATGCCTGACCTAAAATCCAAGATCGGCCAACCAATCATTCTACTGACTCCGTTTCTTCATCCGACCAAGCTACAGAAGGTCCTCCTGCGCGGGGTAGAAAATGGCGGCATCTGGATTGAAAGCCAGCCGCTAACTAATCAGATCTTGGAGAAGTTTGGCGCCGCCACCGCCCCAAGAACCGCGATATTTTTCTTGCCGTGGCACCAAGTTTCCTTCGTAATGGACTCGCTGGACGTACCTTCTCTTTCTGAAAAAGGACTTGGCTTATAAGCTCTTTGTTTTTCTCGTCCTCCAGCACTTCATTGATCGTCATTTCGCGCACTCCTGTAAAATGAAATTGCGCGATCCTGTTTAAGCTTTGCGGCCCCGGTTCCAGCCGGGGCTTTTCAGTCTACAAGCGTTCCCAGTTTAGCCGTGTCTCGCGGAGAGTATCGCTTCCATAATCGCTTGAGGTTCTTGATATTGATCTCCGGGTGCTCCTTCTGTCCGTGCAGCGAGGAGTGCGAAGTGCAAAACCAGTGCTCCTCGTTTGTGGCGACAATTATGTCGAGATGGTCATTTACGTGAGGCGAGGATTCGGCCATGCGCTTGGCTTCATAGGCGTGATAAGCAGCGCGCAAAGGAAGCTGCCCAAGCGTCTGCTCTCTGCGCGAGAGGCAGAAAATGGCAAGCTCGGCTCCCGCGCCGATAGCGGCGAAACCAGGAAAGAGCATATTGGCAATTTCGTGTTCTGCGCCGTGGACTTGGATAAAAGAAACCGTGCCGTCACCGCAAAAGGTTGCCACGATGAGATCACATCCAATCGAGAACTTCTCCCAGTGCGGCTGCACAATGGCAAACAGTTCAGGGGTTACGGTTGATACATCCATTGCGGTCGGCGGCAGGCGAAGCTTGGGAAGCTCGTGGACCGTGAATTTCTCGCGCTTATATCCGTAACAGACCGTCGCAAGCGTCTTAGCGATAGCGCCTTGGGTACGCTCTGTTTTCGGAATCTCTTTCACAAACTTAGCGAACGCAAAGAGTAATTCCGAAGCCCTGTCAACCTGATCTGCTGCCACTGCGTAGACACCAGCATCGGGAAACATGAAAGCCTTGTGCAGTCGGGCGTGCGAATCAACATCTCCGTAGGAACCCATCGTGTCTGCGATCAGGATTGCGGTATCGGGAAGGACGTTCTTCGCCCGACCCGCTGCGCTTGTTGCGACGAGTCCGATTCCGATGGTCATTAAATCTCGCCACGGCCACAGATTGCGCTTGTCGAAGCGCGGCTTAGAGATCATTTAACACCCCCTCGCCGCTTTTGTGAAGTGAATAATCTTGGTTTATTATCAAGATTCGCCTTTTCTTCGCTTCATTCCATATGTATAATCCGCCCAGGCGCACTAATAGGCACTCTAAGGAGCCACACTCCCATGGCGGATGAACGCGGCAAGGCAATCGAACTGGCAGTCTCGCAGATTGAAAAGCAATTCGGCAAAGGTTCCATCATGCGCCTGGGGTCGAAGGAAGCAATCGTCCCCATCTCGGTGATCTCGACCGGAGCGATCTCTTTCGACGCGGCCCTCGGCGTCGGCGGCTTTCCCCGCGGACGCGTGGTCGAAGTCTTCGGCCCGGAATCCTCCGGCAAAACCACCATTACGCTGCAGGTAATCGCCGAGGCGCAGAAGACCGGAGGCATGGCCGCGTTCGTCGATGCCGAGCACGCGCTAGATCCCGGCTACGCGAAAAAACTAGGAGTCGATGTCGACAACCTGCTGGTCTCACAACCGGATTACGGCGAGCAGGCCCTCGAAATCACCGAAGCCCTGGTGCGCTCGAACGCCATCGACGTACTGGTGGTCGATTCCGTGGCGGCGCTCGTGCCCAAGGCCGAACTCGACGGCGAAATGGGAGACAGCCACATGGGCCTGCAGGCGCGGCTGATGTCGCAAGCCCTGCGCAAGCTGACCGGAACGGTTTCCAAGTCGCGCACCTGCCTGATCTTCATTAATCAGATCCGAGAAAAAATCGGAGTCATGTTCGGCAATCCCGAAACCACCACTGGCGGCCGTGCCCTGAAATTTTATTCGTCGGTGCGCATCGACATCCGGCGCATTGCAGCCATCAAGGAAGGCGACATCGTTACCGGCTCGCGCACCAGGGTTAAAATTGTAAAGAACAAAGTGGCCGCGCCCTTCCGCGAAGCTGAGTTCGACATCCTATATGGAGAAGGCATTTCCCGCGAAGGCGACCTGCTCGATATCGCCGTGAACAACAACCTCCTCGAAAAATCCGGCTCGTGGTTCAGCTACAAAGGCGAGCGCATCGGCCAGGGCCGCGAAAATGCCCGCCAGTTCCTAAAAGACAACAAAGACACCATGGCCAAGCTAGACACCGAGGTGCGCAAGGCCCTAGGCTTGATTGCAACTCCAGCGCAAGCGCATCCCGCAGCAACAGCGCAGACTTCGCCGCCAACTCAAAGCGCGCGAGTAACAACCATGCCCACCGCGCCACCCGAAACCGCCAGAGCGCCCATAGCCGCAAAGCGTTAGGTGAGTCTATAAAGAAAGCCGTCTTAAGGGAGTGTCATCCCGAGCGAAGCGAGGGACCTCGGTGTTTGCTTGCGCCATCACTGATTTGGAGGTGGGCAAGAACCGTATCACTTACGACGATAGCTTCGTTGGAGTTATTAGAGGGAAGAGCGGCGCTATTCGCGACATCATGACCAAACCCTCCCGCACGCTTTATACAGGCATGACAAATAATCTTCGCCGGTGAGTTCGGGAACACGGGTTGAAACTGATTCCTGGTTTTGCAGCCAAGTACACATCACGCGGCTAGTCCACTTCGAGAGCTTCGACGACGTGCGGAATGCAATTGAACGAGAGAAGGAGATCAAAGCGTGGACTCGCGCCAAGCGTGATTGCCTTGGTCGTGAGCGACAAATCCTAAATGGGATGACCACTCGCGTGAATGGGATCGGCCGCAGAAATTCGGATATCACGTTCATGATCGCATAAGGCACGCGCGGATGGTAACGGCCAATTACGCCGCAGGCAAAAATCCAGATTCCTCGCTTCGAATCGGGATGACAGCAATTATTTGAGAGAGTGTCGGTCGCGGCTCTTCCTCGCAAACCGGATACTACGACATGGCCACAACGCATTCCCACTCCCAACCCGACACTCCCCATCGAACACCAGCTCGTCTCCATCCCAGAAGGCTGGTTCCTCATGGGCTCCGCCGCCGGTCAGGATTGCGAACGCCCCGTCCACCGCGTCTGGATCGACGCTTTCCTTCTCTCCGCCACACAAGTCACCAACGCCGAGTACGCGATTTTTCTGCACTCCACAAAGTCTGACCCTCCACCCTTCTGGCACGATCGAGAATTTCAACCATCCCGGGCAGCCAGTGACCGGAGTCTCCTGGTTCGACGCAGACCGTTACTGCCACTGGCTCGCCGCGCAAACCGCCCGCCCCTGCCGTCTTCCCACCGAAGCCGAGTGGGAGCGCGCCGCCCGCGCCGACCTCGACCAAAAGGATTTCCCCTGGGCCAATGACAAGAACAATGACAATAACAACAACCCGCCGCAATCTGTCCCCGACTACGCCACCCGCTGGCAAACCGGACCCGAACCCGTCGCCCGCTATGCCCCGAACGCCTTCGGCCTCTACAACATTTGCGACAACGTCCACGAGTGGTGCAGCGACTGGTACGATCCCAACTACTACGCCGTCTCCCCCGACCAAAATCCGCGCGGCCCCGAGCTTCGCCCAGGAATCGCCCAGCGCAAAGCCTCTCGCGGCGGATCATGGCGTCATCACGTAAAAGTATCCCGTTGCTCCGCCCGCTCCAGCATCCCTCCCGACTTCCACTACGCCGACTACGGCTTCCGCGTAGCCTGCGACACCATATAATCCGTTCTGATAATCCGTCCTGCCGGCAGCTCATATAATCTTGTCATTCCGAACCGGGCGAAAGTCCGGTGAGAGCCTGCCCTGAGGCGCACGCCGAAGGGAACCTGCTTTTCGCCGGCAATGACTCCGAACCGAGGTCAAGCACGAATGTTTCGCGACAATCTCTTGAGCGCCAAGCGCATCCTGATCACCGGCGGCGGCACCGGACTCGGCAAGGCCATGGCCCACCGCTTCCTCCAGCTGGGCGCCACAGTCTACATCTGCGGCCGCCGCGAAGAAGTTCTCCAGAAAACGGCGGCCGACCTGAGTCCCCTAGGCCCAATCCACTCCCTCCCCTGCGACGTCCGCAATCTCGAAGCCGTCGAGTCCATGATCGACACCATCTGGAAGACCGCTCCCCTCGACGTTTTAGTCAACAACGCCGCCGGAAATTTCATCGCCCGCACCGAGGAACTTTCCCCGCGAGCCTTCGACACCGTGATCGGCATCGTGCTGATGGGCACGCTCCACGCCACCATGGCCTGCGGACGGCGCTGGCTCAAATCCTCCCACCCCGGCACAGTGCTAAGCATCTCGGCAACTTACGCTCCCGTAGGCTCGGCCTATGTAGTTCCCTCCGCCGTCTCCAAAGCCGGAGTCGAAGCTCTCACCCGCAGTCTGGCTGTCGAGTGGGGCAATCGCGGCATCCGCATGAACGCCATCGCGCCCGGCCCCATCCCCACGCAAGGCGCGTTCTCGCGCCTCATGCCGCGCCCCGAACTCGAAGCGCTGGCACTGGACCGCAACCCCCTCCACCGCTTCGGCACAAAAGAAGAGTTGGCTGATCTGGCCGCATTCCTGATAAGCGACGGCTCGTCCTATATCAACGGAGAAGTAATCCGCATGGACGGCGGAGAATTCCTACAAGGCGCCGGCGAGTTTAGCAATCTCGGCCGCGCCCTGACAAACGAAGACTGGCAATCCTTAAAACCCTCAAAGAAATCCTGAGCCACATATGCTGCGGGTGCTCCATCCTTGCCGCGTTCTTTGCGGCAAGGGTGGGGATTTTGACTTCCTGTGTACGTCCGCCAGTGTGTCCCCCGCCACGAAGCCGAACCCCACCCCGCAGCATCCAATCCAACAATGGAGGTCACCATGTACGTAGTTCTTGGAGCAAGCGGCAACACCGGACACATAGTGGCGCAAAATCTTCTAGCCCGCCAGCAGAAGGTTCGCGTCGTCGGCAGAAATGCAGCTCATTTGCAATCTCACGCGGCGCAGGGAGCAGAGATATTCATCGGCGACGTCACCGACGCAGCCGCCCTCACCAAAGCCTTTAACCACGCCGACTCAGCCTATGTCATGATTCCACCCAACCCCACCAGCAACGATCCGCTCGCGTACGCCGAACGTGCCGGCGATGCCATCGCGGCCGCCGTAAAAAACACGGGCATCAAAAATATAGTTTCGCTCAGCAGCTTCGGATCTGACAAAACCAAAGGCACCGGTCCCGTAGTCGGCCTCCACAACCTTGAGCAAAAACTCAACCAGATCGACACCGCCAACGTACTCCATCTCCGCGCCGGCTACTTCATGGAAAATACGCTGCCCCAAGCCGGCGTCATTCGCATGACCGGCTCCATGATCGGGCCCGTTCGCCCCGACCAGAAACTTCCCATGATTGCAACTCGCGACATCGGGAACGCAGCAGCCGACGCCCTCTTAAGCCTGGCTTTCCGCGGCAAGCAGACTCACGAACTGCAAGGTGAGCGCGATCTCGACTACAACCAGCTCGCCACCATCATCGGCAAAGCCATCGGCAAACCCGATCTCAAATACGTCAATCCGCCCGACGATCAGATTCGAGTTGCGATGGTTCAGATGGGAATGTCCGACCCGTTCGTCTCACTAATCCTGGAAATGGCAGGCGCCCTGAACTCGGGATATATGCGGACGATAGAACCCCGCACCTCCCGCAACACAACACCAACGTCGTACGAGACGTTCGTAGCCGGGTCCTTCGTCCCTGCTTATCGAGAACAAACAGCAGCGTAAAAAGTCTTGTGTGGAGCGGGCGCCCCCGCCCGCTGCCTTTGACTTTGATCTGGATTCTGTCTTGATGCCCGGGTGCCCCATTTCTCGCGTTCTTTGCGAGAAGTGGGGATTTCTGTCCTTGGTCGGCGCAGAGCTTCCAGCCCTGCGATCAGTCCTACTCTGATTCTGGGCTTCAGTCCCGAGGGCTAGCAGCTTACCGCATCTCCGCCTGCCGCATGCTCCGGATCACGGTATGCGCCAGGCTCTCCACCACCGCCACATCGCCCTCATCAAAGTTAAATGGCGCAGGCGCAAACACCATGAGCAGCCCCACCGTATCCCGCTCGTAGCGCACCGGCGCCGCCAGAATTGAGCGCACTCCAAGCCTTCGGCAGTTTTCCAAATCCACTCGCGGATCGTTCTCCGCATCGTCGCAACGCAACGTTTTTCCCTCGCGAAGGCACTCGCCCGACAGCCCGGAGTTTACATCCAGCCGCGTCCCCAGCGCCGGCGCGCTGTCTCCCACGCTCGCCCGGCAGATCACCGCACCTTTGTGGACCAGCGCAATCGCCGCGCTCGTGCCTCGCGTCAGCGCCCGCGCCCGCTCTCCAATCAGCCGCAGTGTCGCCGTCAGATCAGTGCCCAGCGAACTGAATTCGTACTGCACCGTCGCGGAATTTTGCCTTTCACTTTGACGTTCACTCCCATTTTCTCCCGGCTGATCCGGCGTCTCGGTGTCCGCTTCCAGACTGATCGCCATGTGTTCGCGATCGCGGCTCCCGGGTTTTCCAGCCGTGCCCCAACCCCATCCCCGGCCCAGCGCCACTTTCGGAGCGATGTGGCTGGGCGCTCCCGCATTCACCGTCAACCATTCGTTCAACCGCCGCCGCGCCGCTTCGGGCAAATCCGAGAAGCGTACGCCCGCGCGTCCCAGTGCGTCAGCCCATGCCATATAGCCCGTAGTTTCCACGTGTCCGCTCGGGGAAAGATCGATCTCCACCCGCACCGGCCGATCCTTGTCGATGCTCTTTCCATCGAGGCTCTGGCCATCGAGCGCATGCCCCATCTGCATTGACAATCCTTCTTCGCTCAAATCCAGAATCATCCCGCCGCTCACGCCGTCAAAGCTGGCAAATGCCGGAGCATGCACCATCTGCCGCAAACACCGCCGCCGCTCCGGAACGAATTCCTGATTTGCTGACATGGCTTGAGGAGGCAAAGAACTCCCAGGTAGGAATGATGAGATCGTTAGCAGCCAGAAAAAAGTGCTACCCAAGATTCCCCCGGAAGATGGCAGGCCACGAGGCCAAAAAATCTTGTCATTCCGACGCGCGAACGAAGCAAGGCAGGAGAGCCTGCCCTGAGCGAAGCCGAAGGGAACCTGCTTTTCCGCCGTCACGGAACCGCCTATTGCTTCTCGAACTGAAACGAGCAAGGCCGCCCCTCAACCCGCGTGCCGGCTCCTTTCTTGTCTTTGAAGTGGGCGTCGATGCTGTAGCTGTACTCGGTGCCGCGGGGCGTGTCGCGTCCGGGGACATATTCCTTCGATCCCGTGCGGCCGATAGCATAAAGCTTGGCGGAGCCGTCGGCGTCGATCTTGCCCTCGATCAGCAGGGAACTCGGCTGACCCTCAGTGCCGTGCAGGCCGCGGAGCTTGCCGTCCTTCACGTCGCTGACAAAGCGGAAAGAATAGCCAAGAGCATCGCGCGCGTTCTCGCATGAGACGGTGGTGAGCCACTTGCCGTCGAAAGGCTCGCCGGCCAGCAAAACGCCGGGCAGGATCAGCAGAGCCACAGCCGCCAGAAGTCGCGCTGCATCTGCGATTGGCTTCGTGCAGAGGTTCATCGTGGTGCTCCGTGCATGGCTATCCCAAAATCGCGTGCGTGATCCCCTGCCACCAGGAAGGATTGTGCCGGAACATGTATACCGCGAAGCTTTGGCCCACGATCAGTAGCGGCAGCGCATAGACATACACCTTGTTCACGCGCCGATCCACCAGCAGGTCGCGCACCACGCCGAGAAGGATCACGAGGTCGAGGCAAGGAAAATAGAGATTATGGTCGAACAAGTAGTCAAAGCGGCCAAAGGCCGCGTCCAAAAGCCCGCAGGTTGCAATGAAGATCAGCCGGCAATGCAACTCTGGCTTCTTGCGCCAATAGATGGCCAGCCCAATGCACACGCCAAAGGCGATCATGTCATAGAACGGGATGCTCAAAAAAGCATCCGTGTCCTTCTGATGGAGTTGGACCGCGTCAAAGCGCGCCATGATGATGGCAGTCGAAACGCCCAGCACAACCATCACCGTGGCCAGCCCGGCGCCAAACCATCCGGAGAAGCGATGCCAACTAACTTTGTGTATCCGGACCAGCGTGGACTGAAAAATGAAGAAGCACACCCACGTGGCGAAAGCTGCGCCATGAATCCAGAGAATAAAGGGCCGCGGGATAGCAGGATGGAAAAGGTTGTCGTTGACCGTACGCCTGAAGCCGGCGACCACAATCGCAGCCGCCAGCAGCGACATCGCGAAATAAAAATACCGGTTCAATATCCCGTTTCGACCGGTCAGGATCGTCGTGCTCAGTTTTTTCTCCGGACCGAGTGCTGGCCCGACGCGTTCTGCGTTGACAGTGGACATGGAAGGTTGAGCCGGGTCTTCAATTCCGCTTGCCCGGCCCACGCGAGGATACACCTCTAGCGCGCGGCTCGCCATCTTTTTCCGTTTCGTTCAAAAGGGATGTCATTCCGACACGCGAGCGAAGCGAGACAGGAGGAATCTGCGCTTATCGCGACCAGGTTAATCCTCACCAGCCCACTCGGTCTGCAAACTCGGAGGCCGCCTTAAGGTCTGCATCACAACGCAATACTGTTCTGTTTTCTCCTGCAATGCGCGCCGTTGTTCCGGTGTTGCTTTAGGCGCAGAAATATCAAAATGAAGATGAATGCTTTCAAATCCTACCGGCACGTCTTTTGAAATGCCGAGGGTACCTCGCAAATCCAAGTCTCCCTCCACCGTGACCTCAATGCGTTCGGTGGGTATACCCATAGCCGCAGCCACCATCTGACAGGTGATTTGGGCGCAAGCCGCCAGAGCCCCCAGCAAAAGGTCACCGGAACAGGCGCCCGCGCCCGCGCCTCCAACTCCCTTGTGCGCTTCGGCTTGGTAGATGGCGCGTCCGATGTCGACCGAGCATGCCACCGGAACATCCGTCTGCCCACCTTTCGCCCGGATTGTGATTCGCGAGGCATTTGGGTCGTTGCGGTATTGGTCCTTCAACGGCTTTTGAAGGGATCGAATATCCATGGCAACATCGCTCCTTACAATATTCCTGGCATTTTCGCCAACCGCAACCGCTTCGGCCAAGCCATCTTGAAGCCGATCCATCTGCATGCTAGCATCTCTGCACCTCAGAGGGAGGCACATGCCAAAATTCGTCATCGAACGGGAAATCCCGGGAGCCGGAAGTCTAACCGACGCTCAATTGCGCGAAGTCTCCCAAAAGTCAGTCAACGTTCTCAAGGGAATGGGTCCGGAGATTCAGTGGCTCCATAGCTACGTGACCGGCGACAAGGTGTACTGCGTCTACCTTGCGCCCGACGAGGCGACCATCCAGGAACACGCCAAGCGCGTAGGCCTTCCTGCCAATCGCGTCTCCGCCGTACGCCGGTTGCTTGACCCGACCAGTGCGGAGTGACCGGGAAACCTTTCGGGAGTGTCGAGACCCGGGTGATCCGCGCCAGCCGCGCGTTCCCGCACTAATGCGTGGAAGGTGCAGGCTCGGCCATCAGCAACTCGTCAATAGCTTTCTCGGCCGGCAAAGCCCAACCTTCCAACCATGCCCTCTCGCTTACCGTGGAGGTCAATGCCTGCCGTGCCGCTCGCAGACTTATTTCCAGCTTGCCTTTTTCCGCTGCCGTGAGCGGAGCGCCGATATTCTGGCGCAGCGCGGCCGCGGCGCCTGCCAGTATCAGCGAACGCTCCGCGTTGAGTTGAGCAGCCTCTGAGCACGCGAAACATTCCAGCAGCCGGGCGACTCCGCGTTTGTGATCCAGTTCCTGGAAGAGTCTTATGCTTTCCCGGTACATGGAGTGCGCTTTAACATAATCCCCTTCTTCTCTCGCTAAGCTTCCCAGGTCAGCGAGCGTGCCGGCAATGCCCCAACGGTCATCGACTTCCCGGAAAATTGCCAGACCGTCTTCGTACAATGCCCGCGCGGCCGCCGAGTCACCCTGATCGCGAGCGAGGTCCCCCAGGTAGTTCATTGACCACGCCACACCCGTCGGATCTCCCAGCTCCCGGAAGATTGAAAGACACTCCGCGTATAGGGAGCGCGCGCGGACATTGTCGCCCTGCAACTTTGCAACATTCGCCAGATTACTGAGACAACGAGCGACGGCCTTCTGGTCGCCTAATTCCCTCCATAGCGCCAGGCTTTCTTCCAGCAGAGAGTGCGCCCCTAAGATCTCTCCCCGGTCCCGCTCGATCACCGCCAGCGCATTGAGTGACACAGCCACGCCCTGCTTGTCGTCCAACCGGCGCGCAATATGCAGATTCTCCCGCAGGAGCGCATCCGCCGCGGCATAATCTCCCTGCTCGACCGCAAGCACGCCCGCGGCGAAAAGAGCGCGGGCTCGCGTCTTTGTAGGAGCGGCAGCGCCCGCCAGCTTCAGCAATTTTCCCAGCCTGTCCCGGCCTTCCGCTAGATGCTCGCGCATCTCCCAAAAACGAAACAGAGCTGCGCCCAGACGCAGGCCCCACTCCGCATCGCCGGTTTCTGTCAGCCACTCCAGACCCGCGCGAAAATTGTCGTGCTCCAGCGCAAAGCGCTCCAACCATTTAGTGTCGTCCGGGCCGCTCTGATCCGACACCTCTTCGGCCAGCACCAGGCAGTAGGCAGCATGGGCGCGCCTCGTCAAGGCTTCTTCGCCGCTGGCCCGCAGTTTTTCTACGGCGTACTCCCGAATGGTTTCCAGCATCGCGAAGCGCGATTCGTCCTGGGCCTGTTCGAATTTCTGTACCAGGCTTTTGTCCACCATGGATGCCATTCCGTCGAGCAGGTCCAAAGCGAGATCGCCTTTGGCGTCGCACACGGCTTCCGCGCCTTCCAGATTGCATCCGCCCACAAACGCCGATAATCTTCGGAAAAGCGTCTGCTCGGCGGCGCTTAGCAAGTCGTAGCTCCAGTCCATGGCGGCGCGGAGCGTCTGCTGCCGCTGCGGCAGGTCTTGGGCGCCGCCCGTTAATAGCTGCAACCGCCGCGCCAGCCGCGTTCGCATGGCAGAAGGCGAAAGAACTTTGACCCGGGCGGCTGCCAGTTCGATGGCGAGAGGCAGGCCATCCAACCGGGCGCAAATCTCCGTGATGGCGGATGCGTTTCCCCGATTGAGTTCAAAGTCTGGCTTGGCCGCCAGGGCGCGCTGTACGAACAACGCAACCGCAGGGCACTTGGAAAGAGCTTCTACGGATTCGGATCGCGAATCCGGCACGGCCAGCGGCGGCACCGGAAATTCATGTTCTCCGTACACGTGCAGCGCGGAGCGGCTCGTTACCAGGATTTTGAGATCCGGACCTGCGACCAGGATCTCTGCCACTATGGAAGCCGCCTGCACCAACTGCTCAAAATTGTCCAGCAGGAGGAGCATTGGCACTCCCGATGAATTTTGCAACTTCTTCTTGAGTGTTTTGATCGGTGACTGCCCTCCTGCCTCCCGTATCCCCAACGTCTGAATGATGGCGGAGGGGATCAAGTCCGGATCGTTCAGGGTGGAGAGCGATACAAAATGGGTGCCCCCGGGAAAGCGTTCGGCAAGGCCACATGCCACCTGCACTGCGAGGCGCGTTTTACCGATCCCACCTGGACCGGTCACCGTCACCAGACGCACATCTTGCCGCAGCAGGAGTTCTGTGGCAGCAGCTACCTCTTTCTCCCGGCCCACAAACCCAGTGCGCTGCACGGGAAGATTCGGGCGGGTGTTCGATCTTGACGGCGCGGCCATGGCAACCGCCACGGCTACCTTTTCCCCTTCGCTTTCTCGTTTAATCCGCTTCAAGTCCGAGCAAATCTCGGCGGCGTGCTGGAATCGTTTCTCGCGGTCCTTTTCGAGCACCTTCGCGATGATCGCATCCAGAGCGGCGGGCAAGGCCGGGTTCACTTTGCTGGTAGCGGGTGGCGCCGCGTTCAGGATCGCATTCATCGTCAGTAAACGACTCTTGCCGGCGAACGGCCGCTGGCCTGTGGCCATCTCGTACAAAACTACGCCGAACGAAAACAGATCGCTGCGCACGTCAATCTCCTCTCCGCGCAGCTGCTCAGGCGACATATAAGAAGTTGTACCCGGAATAGTCCCCTGGAGAGTAAGCGCTTCGTCCTCCTCGAGTTCTTCCGCAATATCGCGCACGCGCACCTTGGCCAATCCGAAATCCAGGATCTTCATCCGTTGGTGGCCGACGATGAACATATTTCCCGGCTTTATGTCCCGGTGGATGATTCCCTTGGCGTGGGCCGCTTCCAGGGCATCGCAGCTCTGAATCCCAAAATCCAGGACCTCGTCGATCGACATCGGTCCTTCGCGGATCCGCCGCTCTAAGCTCACCCCTTCCAGCAACTCCATGACGATCACTGACTGGTGGTCGTGTTGCTCCACTCCGTAAATGGTGCAGATGTTCGGATGATTCAAAGACGAGGCCGCGCGAGCCTCGCGCTCAAACCGTTTGCGGGCTTGCGGGTCGTGTGCCAGACTCTCCAGCAGGAATTTCAGAGCGACCCGCCGTTCCAGCCGGAGATCTTCCGCCTCATACACTTCGCCCATCCCGCCGTTGCCCAACTTCTTCAGGATGCGATAGTGCGAAATGGTCCGGCCAGCCATCGAATCGCCGCCCTCGCGCGCCTCCGCTCGCGCGACAATCTGCGCCGCAACCTTGATTGCCGGCGCTTCCAGAAAACCGTCGATGTTCCGGTGTGAATTGAGAAGGGACCTTACTTCCTGTTCCAGAGCGGCATCCCCGGCACACTCCCGGCGCAGAAATTCGTCGCGCTGGCCGGATGGCAGCAGCAGTGCGGATTGCAACAGGAAATCGACTCGCTTCCAGCGCTCAGCATCCATCGCTAGATCCACCACTCATTTCGCGGTAAAGCCAGGCGCGAGCGGTACTCCAATCGCGCATCACAGTGCCCGGCGATACCTGGAGCACTTCCGCCGTTTCCTCCACGCTCAAGCCTCCAAAAAAACGCAACTCAACCACTCGCGCCTTACGCGCATCCATGCGAGCGAGAGCATGCAGGGCGTCATCGAGCGCCACCAGGTTTTCGGCTCGGCCTCCGCCAACTATCGCGGTCTCTTCCAGCGGAACATGCGGGACCCCGCCTCCACGTTTCAAGTTGTGGCGCCGCGCGTGGTCAACCAGAATCCGCCGCATCAGTTGCGCCGAAACCGCGAAGAAGTGGGCGCGGTTCTCCCAGCGCATACGCTTGTAATCCACCAGCCGCAGGTAAGCTTCGTTGACCAGGGCCGTGGCCTGCAGACTGTGGCCGGTGCGTTCCCGGTTCAAGTAGAGTCTGGCGAGCCGGCGCAATTCGTCATATACGATGGGCGCCAGCTTATCGAGGGCGTTCTGATCCCCGTCGCTCCACGCGTGGAGCAACGTGCTTACGTCCCCCTCGCGTGACGCTGTTGCCGGATCGCTCAAACCCCGTGCCCTCTCAGATGCCCAAGCCTCGCCAATTATAGCGGCATTGCCCGCCCCATCAAAGAAAGTGCGGACGAATGATAGTTTCGTCCCGCCACTTACGCCTATCTAGGTGTAAGGGCAGAGTGACAGGCGCCCAATACCTTTTCGCATGCTTGCGGAAAACTACATTTTGAGGAGAATGCTATGACCACACGAATCACGAGTCTTATCGGCAAATCAACCACCAGCATCCTGCGCTTGGCGCTGCTAAGCAGTCTAGCCACGGCGCCGCTCTTCGCAGCCGACAATGCTGCGACCAAACATTCCGCTCACGAACAATCTGCCCCAGCCACCCCAGCCGCACTCGTTGAACTCGTTCGCGCTGGCACAAAGCAGTACATCAACGTCAACGCTGCCACCGCAGCCGGCTACGGACCATTTCTAGGGTGCGTCGCCGGTACTGACCACGGGGCCATGGGCATCCACTACGTCAACGGCACCCTGCTCGGCAATCTCACTCTCGACCCCGCGCAACCGCAGGCTCTCATCTACGAGCCCAACGACGGCAAGATGACCCTCGTAGGCGTCGAGTTCATCCTCGACTCGGCGAGCTGGCTCGCGGCCCACGACAACGCTTCTCCCGTACTCGACGGGCAGGTCTTCAATTTCGTCGGCTTCCCCAATCGCTTCAGCATCAATTCGTTCTTCGAGCTCCACGTCTGGGCCTGGCGCGATAACCCGCAAGGATCGTTCGTGGACTGGAACAATGCGGTGACTTGCGACAATCAGTAGTTCAATAGAAAAAGATCAATGGAAAACGATTAATAGAAGACGATTAATAGAAAAAGATCAATGGCAAACGTCTTCTCCTGAGGGGTGTGGGGATGTGGAAACCGCGGAGCGTTTTCCATGTCTCCATGCCTGCTGGGAATCTTTGGGCGGTTACGAGTATGTAAGGCTGAGATCTGATCATCCAATGCTCGCCACCAAAACTTAAGAAACGAGGTATTGCCATGCCGAAGTTCGTTATCGAGAGAGACATTCCGAAAGCCGGCAGCCTGTCGTCGGAGCAACTGCAGGCAATATCACAGAAGTCCTGTGAAGTTTTGCGAGAGATGGGTGCTCAGATTCAGTGGGTTCAGAGCTATGTCTCGGACGACAGAGTCTACTGCATATACGTTGCCCCCGATGAAGACGCGTTACGTAAGCACGCCCAGCAGAGCGGTTTTCCAGCCAATCGAATCTCGCGAATTCGTTCGGTGATCGATCCAACAACTGCCGAGTAGGCGCTGATCCCCGGCGTTGTTACTTCTTCTTAATAAAAACGTGAGTTGCACTTTCTCCGCGGACGGTTCGGAAGGGTGTGAACCCAAGTCGGGGAAGATTGATTCCGGAAAACAGATTTTCCCCTTCGCCCAGGAAGACCGGCGCCACGGCTAAATGCATTTCGTCGATCTGGCCGGCGATCAGGTACTGGCGAATGACGGACACGCCGCCGCCAATTCGGACGTCCTGGCCTTGGGCCACCTCTTTCGCTTGGTTGAGAGCAGAATCCAATCCGTCGGTGACGAAGTGAAACGTAGTGCCGCCCTCCATCACGAGGGCGGGCCGCGCGTGATGCGTCAGCACAAAAACGGGAGCATGGTACGGAGGATTATCGCCCCACCAGCCTTTCCAGGAATCGTCTGGCCACGGGCCGCGAAGCGGCCCGAACATATTCCGGCCCAGAATCCAGGCGCCGACATTCTCGAAAGACTGCCCGGCAACATCGTTGTCGATACCCGTGGCCCCGCCGCTTTGACCGTGCATCTTCTTGAATATTTCCGTCTGCAGAAACCATGCGTGCAGTTCGAGCCCGCGCACTCCCAGAGGGTTCTGCCGATCTTGCCGGGGCCCGGCGCCAAATCCGTCGATGGAGATTGAAAAGGCAGCGACTTTAACTTTGCTCATGGTGCAATTGTATTCAAAACCTGAGCCGGTGAAATCATAAGGTCCGACTTGATTTTCATCCGCTGCGGCCGCCATTTTCTCTGTTGGCTTGTGCGGCGGCGATGGCGGGGAGCGCTTTCCTGATTTGAGCGGTGACCTTTTTTCTGACTTCATCCATGGTCACGTTGGCGGGCAGACGTTTGCCGGGCGGTTGTGGGGGCGAGACGACGGCGCGTCCCGCGGGGCTTACGGCTGCTGCGGGGCTTGCGTCTTTTCGGGCGGTGGTTTCCGCGCTCTGTACTTGCTGGCGCTCGGCTTCGAGGCGGGCTTCGCGGAGATCGGCTTGACGTTCGGCTTCGCGCTCGCGAGCGCCTACTGCGGCGAGTCGGTCGGCTTCGGCTTCGGCCCACTTGTCGAGTGCTTCTTTCTTTCGGGCTCTGCGCTGGGCTTCCTCGAAGGCCTGCATGCGCATGGTTTCTTCGTCGTCTTCCTCATTGGCGGAGCGGAAATCGGAGTCGTCCCAAATGGACGCGCCGAGAGGAGTTTGGCTGACGGTTTTCGGGTCGAGAACGATCTCGTGCAGGTAGGGCGCGAAGTTGGTGCGGTGGAGATTGTTGCTGGCGGTTTGCAGGGCGTAGAGGAGGAGTCCGGCGGTCTTGCCGTCGATCTGTCCGGCGACAATGAGGCGCATGATCTGCATGAGCGTGACCTGGATGGAGTTGGCGTCCTCAAGGACGGGAAGTTCGATGGTGACGTTGCGCTTGCGCCGCGCTCGGTCGGCTTTAAGCTGGATAGTCTCTTCGTGGTGGAGTTTGTGAAAGTAACAGAAGCGGTTGCGGCGCAGGGCGGGCGATCCGCAGAGGATGCCGTTGACTTTGATGTGCTGACACCGATTTGGGAAATTTGGCTTGGTGATCTCCTACCCCCTCCCCCACGGTCTATTGGAATCATGGGTTTGGCGGGATTTTGCTATTTAATCTCTTGGTTGCAATGAGTTAGGGGCAAAATCTTGAGCCCTCACGAGTTTGACCTGCTCCCCTGTTTTCGCACAAAGCTGAGTATGATTTGTGCGAAAGAAAGGGGAAGAAGGTATGTCGAAGAGCAGGCACACGGAAGCGCAGATGATCGGGGCGCTGAAGCAAGTGGAGGCAGGGCGGAAAGTGGAAGACGTAGCGCGAGAGGCGGGAGTATCTAAGCACACGCTCTACGCCTGGAAGGCGAAGTACGGCGGCATGGATGTAAGCCAGGCACAGGAGGCGAAGCAGTTGCGTGACGAGAACACGAAGCTGCGAAAGCTGGTGGCGGATCTGAGTCTGGACAAAGAAGCGCTGCAGTCGGTGATCCGAAAAAACGGCTGGAGCTCGTAGCCTTGAAGGCGGCTGTCGAGCAGGTGCGCGGGGAGTATGCCTTCAGCCAGCGGCGTGCGTGCGGCCTGATGACGATGGCGGTGTCGAGCTATCGCTACCAGAGCCGGCGCTCGGATGAGCCGTTGCGCACGCGGCTGGTGGAATTGGCACGGGAGAAACCGCGCTTCGGGTATCGACGGCTGCAGGTTTTGTTGGGCCGCTCAGGAGAGCATGTGAACCACAAGCGAGTGCATCGAGTGTACTGCGAAGCCGGGCTGGCGATTCGTCGGAAGAAGCGGAAGCATCGCGTGCGCGAGGGAAAGCCGCTGCTGGCGCGGACTTCGGCCAACCAGGAGTGGGCTCTGGATTTTGTGCACGATGCGGTGGAGTGTGGACGAACCATCCGGGTGCTGAGCGTGGTGGATGCCTATACGCGAGAGTGCTTGGCTTTGGAAGTGGATACGAGCTTTGCCAGCCGGAGAGTCACGCGGGTGTTGGATGCGATCGTCGCCGAACGCGGGCAGCCGTTAGCCATCCGCTGCGACAACGGGCCGGAGCTGACGAGCCGACATTTTCTGGCGTGGTGCGTGGAACGAAAGATCGAGTTGTTGCACATTCAGCCGGGCAAGCCAACGCAGAATGCGCGCGTGGAAAGCTTTCATGGACGGCTGAGGGATGAGTGTTTGACGGTGAGCTGGTTTCAAAACTTGTTCGACGCGCGGCGCAAAATCGCGGCGTGGCGGATCGAGTACAACGAAGAGCGTCCACACAGCAGCTTGGGATACAAAACCCCGAAAGAGTTTGCTGCTGCTGAGGCCGCTGGCTTCTACACAGCTGAGCGAGAGGCAAGGGACTCAAACGCCGTCCCTTGCCCCTCGCGCTCCCCCATCCCGGCTCAAACCGGAGAGGGCGCAGCAGAAAGTTGTCGTATTCTCAGATGAACGGAAATTGGGGGCAGGTCAAGTTAGCGGAGGGCTATAGCTTTTTCGAGCTATAGAGATATTGTTTCGTATTGCGGAGGCGAGGTAAAGGTTATGTGAACATTGGGGTTGTGGAAAACTTGGGGGCGGGCCTCCCGCCCCCAGTGAGTACTTCCCGGTTTCGTTCTTAATCCGCGAGGAGGGCCCTGAGGTTTAGCGACGCAAATCGCCTGAACTGATCGAGCAACTCGCGGTTGTCTTCTTCGTCGTTAAGCATGTACTCAGCCTGTCCGAGGACATATAGCAACTGCTGAACGGCAGTGGTTGCCTTTCGCGGCACCGACCGCTTTGCCTCCCCTGGCGAGACGGAAAATACTGCCTTCGAAAAGGGATGGTCGAGATTGACATCCACAACCACGGAGCGAACCTCTGGGTCGTACATCGGTCGATAGAGGACGTCCTCGGGCAGCCTGCTTTGGGGCCGCAAGTAGGCGACCTCTTTAGTGGCCTTAGCTGGCTTTTTTCCTTTTCTGCCTCCGTTCCTACCCGGTTCGTCTGTTTCCGCTCTCTCCTGCTGTTCTCGGCGCTTTTTTGCCAAGTCGATGATGAGGCGTTGTCTTGATGCAATTAAGCTGTTCGATTCGTCGAACAGCCCTCGAATATCGTCCTCCGTCAGGATGTCCTTTTCGCGCCATAGAGTCTGCGCGGTTCTCGTGCAAACCTTCACGAGTTCCGAGAGACGCGAGAACACCTCTTGCGTGAGTGTGATGTGTGACTTGGCTACATCTACCAGGACATGCTCGTCCGCGGCGGACGTATATTCGAGTTCGGCACGGAACGCGTTCAACTGAAAGTCCTTGCCGAACAGGCCGAGGGTGTCACCGCCGAGTATCAAGCGGCCATTACGGTACACATAGACGCCGAAGGTAAGCTGGGAAGTAGTACCCCGAACGGAGTACGGGAGTTGGTTGCCATGTATTATCCTTCTCCGACGGACATTTGGTACGTCGGTATGGGGTCCAGGTTTGCCACTCGGTCGGCGTTATTGCCGGCCGGCGACCCTGATCCCTCTACTTAATATACCAGAACGAGACGGTTCCCAAAATAGGAAAAGGCTACCAACATTTCTGTTGGTAGCCTTTATTAATGCCGGCAACGACCTACGCTCCCACACACTTGGCGCGTGCAGTACCATCGGCCCTGCGGGGCTTAACTTCCGTGTTCGGGATGGGAACGGGTGGAACCCCCGCGGTAAGATCACCGACAACTTGAGGCGCTTAGCAGGCGTGAATGAGCCGCCCGAAGGGGCGGCGATTGGGAGCCTGCTGCCGAAATCCTGAGCGTTCTTTGCGAAGGATCTCTGGACGCCATCTCGGTGTCAGATCGTCTGATCCGTAAATCAGACGATCTAACGAACTTTCAAAGATCATGAGGACGATGCCTCACTACTGAATAGATTGGGTGTGGCGTACTTTCATATTTGTTTACTTCCGATTTCTGCCACCGTACTTCGGCTTTGCTTTCTTTTGTTCGTTGTCGAAGCTGGATCAGTTTTGCTGAATCAGCTTCGTCTTGGAATTTCGAAAAGCGTCGGCGCACAGTAGTCAGCGTGTTTAATCTTTTCCACCCAGATTCTGGCGGTCGAGAAAAAACTTGCCTCCGCCCCAGCTCAGGTTCTAGCTGAGAGCTGAAGGCTGATGGCTGACGACTGTATCTGCACCGAGTAAATTTTATGGTCAAGCCGAACGGGCGATTAGTACTGGTAAGCTACGAGTGTTGCCACTCTTCCACCTCCAGCCTATCAACCAGGTAGTCTTCCTGGGCCCTTCTTATCCCTTACGGGTTGGGAGATCTCATCTTGAGGAGTGCTTCCCGCTTATATGCATTCAGCGGTTATCACTACCGAACTTCGCTACCGAGCGGTGCCATTGGCATGACAGCTCGAACACAAGAGGTTCGTCCATCCCGGTCCTCTCGTACTAAGGACAGGTCCTCTCAAATCTCCTGCGCCCACAACAGATAGGGACCGAACTGTCTCGCGACGTTCTGAACCCAGCTCACGTACCGCTTTAATAGGCGAACAGCCTAACCCTTGGAACCTTCTACAGCTCCAGGATGCGATGAGCCGACATCGAGGTGCCAAACCGGAGCGTCGATATGAACTCTTGGCTCCGATCAGCCTGTTATCCCCGGCGTACCTTTTATCCGTTGAGCGATGGCCCTTCCATGCAGAACCACCGGATCACTAAAGCCTACTTTCGTACCTGCTCGACTTGTTGGTCTCGCAGTCAACCACGCTTATACTTTTGCATTCATCGGCTGATTTCCAAACAGCCTGAGCGTAGCTTCGCGCGCCTCCGTTACCGTTTAGGAGGCGACCGCCCCAGTCAAACTACCCGCCTTACCATGTCACTCTCCCAGATAATGGGAGTAGATTAGAACCACAGATCTCGCAGGGTGGTATCTCACCGTTGGCTCCTCCAAGCCCGAGAGCCTGGAATCAAAGCCTCCCACCTATCCTGCGCAGCAAGGGCCATAGTTCATAGTAAAGGTATAGTAAAGGTGCACGGGGTCTTTCCGTCTAGTTGCGGGCAACCGGCATCTTCACCGGCACTACAAGTTCGCCGTGTCAGTCGGCAAGACAGTCGCACTTTCGTTACGCCATTCGTGCAGGTCGGAACTTACCCGACAAGGAATTTCGCTACCTTAGGACCGTTATAGTTACGGCCGCCGTTCACTGGGGCTTCAGTTCGAAGCTTCACCTTGCGGTTGACCTCTCCCTTTAACCTTCCAGCACCGGGCAGGCGTCAGCCCCTATACGTCGTTTTCGACTTTGCAGAGACCTGTGTTTTTGTTAAACAGTCGCAGTGCGCATTTCTCTGCGGCCCCCTCGAGCTATGAACTCTACCGGGGCACCCCTTCTCCCGAAGTTACGGGGTTATATTGCCGAGTTCCTTACCAACTGTTCTCACGAGCGCCTTTGGATATTCTCCTCGTCTACCTGTGTCGGTTTGAGGTACGGTTCCCTTACTTTCTCCTTAGAGGTTTTTCTTGGCAGCGTGGAATCGGCAGCTTTCCTCCATACGGAGTACTGCTTTGCGCCTCAGTGATAACTCTCTCAACGGATTTGCCTATCGGAGACACCTTACGCGCATCGACCGTCATAGCCATAGGACGGCCTGCTTATCCTCCTGCGTCACCCCATCGTAATAACGAAAACAAGGGAGGTCCGGAATATTAACCGGATGTCCATCGGCTACGCCTTTCGGCCTCGCCTTAGGGACCGCCTGACCCTGAGCGGATTAACCTTTCTCAGGAAACCTTAGACTTTCGGCGCGGAGGGTTCCCACCTCCGTTATCGCTACTTATGCCGGCAGGGTCTCTTCTCAACCGTCCAGCAGTCCTTTCGGTCTACCTTCAAACTGTTGAGAATGCTCTCCTACCACGCACCCCAGTGAAGTGTGCATTCGCTGCTTCGGTAACAAGCTTAAGCCCCGTTAAATTGTCGGCACCGGACCGCTTGACCAGTGAGCTATTACGCTTTCTTTAAAGGATGGCTGCTTCTAAGCCAACCTCCTGGCTGTCTGGGCGTTCCGACTTCCTTTCCCACTTAGCTTGTATTTTGGGACCTTAGCAGGCGATCTGGACTGTTTTCCTCTCGACGACGAAGCTTAGCCCCCGCCGTCTGACTCCCGTATTGGTTGTTCTATGGCATTCGAAGTTTGATTGGATTCAGTAAGCTGGAAAGCCCCCTAGTCCATTCAGTTCTCTACCACCACGACAAATCATACGAGGCTAGCCCTAAAGCTATTTCGGAGAGAACGAGCAATCACGGAATTTGATTAGCCTTTCACCCCTACCCTCAGCTCATCGGAGCTTTTTTCAACAAACACCCGTTCGGCCCTCCAGTGGGTGTTACCCCACTTTCAGCCTGGCCAAGGGTAGATCATCCCGCTTCGCGTCTATTCCTGCCAACTGATTCGCCCTATTAGGACTCGCTTTCGCTGCGGCTCGCTTTCGCTTAACCTTGCTGACAAGAATAACTAGCCGGCTCATTATGCAATAGGCACGCGGTCAGACTTTCGGCTTGCGCCGCATAGTCCTCCCACCGTTTGTAGGCACACGGTTTCAGGTACTATTTCACTCCCCTCGCAGGGGTTCTTTTCGCCTTTCCCTCACGGTACTGGTTCACTATCGGTCAGAAGCTAGTATTTAGCCTTACGGGATGGTCCCCGTAGCTTCCCG
>CAWKKK010000009.1:0-340963 GCA_963850165.1 uncultured Acidobacteriaceae bacterium
CCATTTCTGCTTTTGTTGCCACCTCCTTTTCCGATGGTTCCATTCCTGATCGCCGCCGGCGCTGCACAGTATTCTCTTGATAAGTTTCTCCTCGCGCTGTTTCTTGGGCGGGCTGTTGGCTCCTCGATTCTGGCCGTGCTTGCTGCAATGTATGGTCGACAAATTCTGGGGCTTACTTTTTTCAGCATACGCCATTGGTTCTTATGGACGGGCATTGCAGTGGTAATCGCCCGGGGTGACCTCAGCGATGCTTGCGCACGAAACTTGCCTCGCATCCGCGACACATCGAAATAACTGCCGGCTATGACGCCGAATCCTGCATTCATCCGTCCGCGCTGTGTGCAACGTGTTCAGAAATTGTCTTGCAGAGCCGCGCGGGCGGCCCAGTTGGCCGCACATACCGTGAACGCCGCCCCCCGGAGGAGTACACGCCGAGCAAAGATAGAGTCCCGCGACCGGGAGTTCGATAACGTTGTCGTGTGGGACGAAACAACAACTGATCTAGTTCAGAGCTCTCCTCCAGTGAAATCTCCTCCGACCGGATTCGGGTTGTGAAGTTCGAGGTTGGCCGCCGTCGTGCCTCGCATCAAGATGAGCTGGCGAAAACCCGGCGCAAATCTTTCTACCTGGCCTTCGATTTGGTCAGCAATTGTCGTCTACTTCGTTCAGTTACGTATTGTTTCTCTCCGGCGCGGTGATTACCGAAAGGCAGCGTCGTTTGTGGATGAGCGAAAAGGACATCGCGGATTTCCGCGCCCGTCAATGTCTCGACCGCTCGCTCATGGCCGAGGACGTGGCGCGTCTGGCGTTGTTCCTGTCGGCCGACGACAGCTCGATGATCACCAAGCAGTGCTTCCTGGTCGACGGCGGGCTCCGTTAATCCCCCGCAAAAATGAGCTTGATCGCGCCGGAATAGCGGCGCATCCTCACAGCGCAGCGGCGGCCGGCCAGAAGACCGCCCGAAAAGGGGAGAGAGGGATGAATGTTGCGCGCATTCTCGCTGGCAAAGGCAGCGACGTTTTCACGACCCAGCCGCATCGCACCCTGAAGGAAGTCGTGGAGTTGCTGGGGTCAAAAGGCGTCGGAGCGGTGGTTGTGTCGGACGCGGCGCTCAGCGTGCTCGGCATTGTCTCCGAACGCGACGTGGTTCGAGTGATCGCCAGGAACGGCGCCGCGGCCCTTGAGGATCCGGTGTCACGGCACATGACGCCCAAGGTCATCACCGTAACCCGCGACGACACGATCGACCATGTCATGCAGACCATGACCGAGGGCAGATTCCGTCACGTTCCCGTCGTGGAGGGAGGGCGCCTGATCGGCATCGTTTCCATCGGCGATGTCGTCAAGCATCACGTCAGCGCCATCGACACCGAGCGGCAGGCGCTGCGCGAATATATCGCCTCGGCCTGAGCGCGAAGCGCGCGTCGGCCGTCAGGGGCCGGCCGCGGTGACCCGCGCCGGGTCGATGTGCTGCGTGATTTCGCCGGCTGCTTTGCGGACCGCTTCGCGCCCGAGCGCGATCAGTTCATCGGCGCGGTGGAACTCGAAGAGGCCGATCGTGCCGACTTTGAGCTGGACGAGCGCGTCCGGCGGATCTCCGGCGAGGCGCGAGCGCATGATGCGGTCCTGGGAAATGTCGAAAGCGTTGACCATGACGGTCATGAGGCCCGGCGCCGGCAATTCCCCTCCAAGTCGGGAAGAGGAATTCGCCCCGCGCCACCATCGCGCGATCTTGCCGTTGCCGCCATTAAGGGGCTCGCCGATCGCCCCCGGCGGGTCGGAGGCGCCGAACGGATCCTGGATCGCCGTGCCGCGGCCAACGCTGTCGCTGGAAATGTTGAGCGCGATCACCCGTTCCGCGCCAAGCGCGCGGGCGACGCTGACCGGCACCGGATTGACCAGCGCGCCATCGAAGAGCCAACGCCCGTCGACCTTGACCGGCTCGAAGACCCCTGGCAGCGCGTAAGAGGCGCGGATCGCGTCGACCAGGGCGCCGCGCCGCAGCCAGATCTCGTGTCCGCCGCCGATCTCGGTCGCGACTCCGGCAAACCGGATCGGCAGGTCCTCGATGCGAAGGTCGCCAAGCTCCGCTTCGAGCCTCGCACGGAGGCGCTCGCCCGCGATGAGGCCGCCGCCCGAGAACGAGAAGTCGAGGAAGCCAAAGACCCGCCGCTTGGTCAGCGATCGGACGAACGCCTCCAGCATGTCGAGCCGGCCCGCGGCGTAGCAACCCCCGACCAGCGACCCGATCGACGAGCCGACCACGACATCCGGCCGCAAACCTAGGGAGTCCAATTCCTGCAGGGCGCCGATATGCGCCCAGCCGCGCGCCGCGCCCGCGCCGAGCACGACGCCGACTTTGGCTCGACGCGGTCGTTCGCCGCCCGCCGCAGGGTCGAACTCATTTCTGCGATAGGCCGCCCCAAACATCACGCAACCCGCCTGAAAAATGCCCCCTGCTTGCATTCCGCTACGAAACTTAAGCTTGCGCGTGAAAGATCGCCAGAGAATTAACGCCTCAGGTGTCAAACCCGCGTGACCTCGCGGCGGTTCCGCTTACTGCGCGCGCGGCCGATCTAAGACGCTGTCGTCAATCGCCGGTCAGCCGCCTGGGGCGTCGATGAAGCCAAGCCGCGTCCGGTCTCCGTCAATCTCGATCCGGCGGTAAAAGCATGAGCGCCGGCCTGTGTGACAGGCGCCGCCATCGCCTGCGACTTCGACAAAAGCGAGGAAGGCGTCCTGGTCGCAGTCGACGCGCATTTCAACCAGCTTTTGGGTTTGGCCGGAGGTGTCCCCTTTGCGCCACAATGTGTCGCGCGAGCGCGACCAGTAGTGGACGACCCCTGTCGTCAGCGTCGCGCGCAGGGCCGCGTCATTCATGTGGGCAACCATCAGCACGTCGCCCCGCGACGCGTCGACGGTGACGCATGTCGCCAAACCGTCCGGGCCGAATTTCGGTTGAACGCGGATCCCTCCTCGCGGGCGCTGGCGTCGCCGCAGATTGTCATGGCCGCCCCCGCCCTATCAAGATGTCACCCATCCCCGTTCCTCGTCAGCGGCAGGCGGCGCGCCCCTCGCCCACTCCGGGTCTCGATTTGCGCTATTTCGCCCCCTATATAGGAGAAATCCAAATTGGGGCTAGCCGGGCGGGACCGTCGGCGTTGAAATGATTGACGAGATCTACAACCGTCGCGTGCTCGAGCTTGCGTCGAACATTCCGCGGCTCGGGCGGCTCGCATCCCCAGACGCGACAGCGAAAGCGCACTCTCGCCTGTGCGGTTCGACCGTCGTCGTCGACCTTTGCGTGCGAGACGGACGCGTTGTCGATTTCGCCCACGACGTCAAGGCTTGCGCGCTGGGTCAGGCTTCATCGTCGCTGATGGCGCGCCATGTCGTCGGCGCGACGCCGGAGGAGCTGTTCGCGCTGCGTGACGCCATGACCCAAATGCTGAAGGGGAACGGGCCGCCCCCATCGGGAAAATGGGCCGAATTCGCGGTGCTGGAGCCGATTCGGAACTACAAGGCGCGCCACGCTTCGACGCTGTTGACTTTCGACGCGGTCGCCGACGCCCTCGGGCAGATCGCCGCTCGGGAGCCAGTGGCCGGGGCGGCGCGGGCGTCATGACCGCGCTGGTCCCCGCGCCGCGCCGCGCCGCGCATGCCCTGATCCGCTTCTATCAGCTGACGCTTTCGAGCCTCGTCGGCCGGCAGTGCCGGTATCTGCCGAGCTGCTCGAGCTATACCGACGAGGCGATCCAGCGGCACGGCCTCTGGGCGGGGAGTTGGATGGGCCGTCGCCCGGGTCTGCCGCTGTCATCCGTGGGGAGGATCGGGCTACGATCCGCCCTCCGATCGCCTTCCCGCCGCCGCCTCGTGGGCGCGCCCGTGGCGCTATGGGCGCTGGCGCATGCCAGGCCGATGAGCAGAGCGCGCGCCTTGCGTCCGGTCCACCCGGTCTTTATGGACTGACACCAATCCGCATCCGCCCTGAGAGAACTTGACGCATGGCCGAGCCGCGCCCGGCCGCCGCCTCCGCGCCCCGCATCGAGGGCGGGCGCTTCCTCGTCGTCGAGGCGCGTTACTATGATACGATCGGGGCCGTTTCCTCATGGGCGCGACCGGCGCGCTCGCCGCCGCCGGGGCGACCCATGACCTGGTCAGCGTCGCCGGGTCGCTCGAGATTCCGGTCGGCATGGCGATCGCCCTCGACGCGGCCGAAAGCAGGGGGGCGCCCGTATGACGGCGCGGTTGCGCTTGGCTGCGTCATTCGCGGCGAGACGTTTCACTTTGAGATCGTGGCGGGCGAATCGGCCCGCGCGCTGATGGACATGTCGGTTCAGCGCAAGCTCCCGCTCGGCAACGGCATTCTGACAACCGAGACCATCGAACAGGCCGAAGAACGCGCCGACCCCAATCGGGGCGACAAGGGCGGGGAGGCGGCGCGGGCGGCGATTGGCCTCGCGCTGCTTGAGCGCCGGCTCGGCCGGTGATGAAACGGCCGACCGGCGTTCGCCGCGCGCCTCGCCGCGTCCCAGGCGCTCTACCAGATGGAAGTCGCCGACAAAGGCCTCAACGACATCCTCGCGGAATTCGAGACGCATTGGATCGGTCACGAAATCGAGGGCGAGACCTATGGCCCCGCCGAAATTGCGTCTTCGTGACCTGGTGTCCGGCGCCGTGCTCGATCAATTGCCGATCGACCGCAGCCTCGATGACACGCTCTCCAAGGGCTGGCCGCTGCGCCGGGTCAAAGCGCTGATGCGAGCAATCCTGCGGGCGGCGCTTTACGAATTGCGCAGCCGTCCCGACGTGCCGGCGCGGGTGGTCGTCACGGAATATGTCGACGTCGCCGCCGCCTTCTTTGGGCCGGAGAGAGCGGCATGATCAACGCCGTACTCGACGCGCTCGCCCGCCAGACGCGTCCGGGCGAGTTTGGCGCTGCCTAATAGCGCTGACGCTTCGTCAAACAAAATCGTCGCTTGTTCTGGGACTCCTTGTGGACAACTTGGCGCAAGGATTCATTTTGTGTTAACCATTACAGTCGAGAGTGCAGGTCGATTCGCCTTTAGTTGACCGCCGATTCAGGTCGCGTATCGGATCGCCCAGGAATCGCCGCCATGCCGACGACCGATCCGTCCGAGGGCTTTTCCGGCCTGCAGCAATGGGCCGAGCCGGTCATTTTCGATCGGCTGTTCGCGACCTATCGCAAGCTGCTGCGCGACGACGCTCTGGCGGGCAGTCGAGCCGCCTCCATGCGCGAGTTCGGCGCACGCTGATCGGCGGCGACATGGCGAGCTTCGACATCAGCGCCAGCAGCGATCGACTTCCCGCTGCCGGCTTCGTTCAGTTTCATGTCTCTATGGTGGGGAAGCGACGGGCCAGGACACGTCGCCTCACCGCGAAGGGTGCAGAGGCCACCGCGTCCAGGTAAACGCTCCGCCTCGTCAAAGGCCCCGTTCGACGAGCGCGCCATGGACGCGTTCAGCAGCACGCCAGTGCCCGAGGTCCGATGAGCCGGCACCGCCGGGGCCGAATCAATCCAGGGGTTCGGGCACTTGTCCCTGACCCGTAACGCGGAGGAACGCCGACTTGCCGCCGTCGACGGATCAGCCCGTCCTTCGCCGCGCTGCAACACCGCTGCCGAACTGCTGGGCAACGTGCCGTCCTGGGCAGGCCCGGTACAAGGACCCGCGACCCCGTCTACGTGGACCTGCTCCCGCACTGCAACGCAGACTGCCGGCCAGGGGAAGAAGCCGGCCTGGCTGGCCAGCACCCGGGCGGGCGAGCATGAGCGGGCGTGGCGAGCAGCAGTAGGCCGAGCAGGGCGTGCCGAGGCCATCCATGGCCGGGTCTGCTATCACGCGTGATAAAGCGTGTCGATCGAGCAGAGCTCGACAGCTCGGTCTCGATCCATTCGGTCGAGCGGTTCCTCGGCGACCTCGCGCTTGAGCGCAGGTGGCAGTACGATGCGCCGGCAAGCCGCCGGGCAAGCGGTACTGGTCGTCGGGGCGGGCCCCAGCGGCCTGTCGGCGGCCTCTCACCTGGCCCGCCGGGGCCACGGGGTGGGGAGATCAGCACGCGGCGACGAACCGGGGCAGGGAGTAGTGCGCTTCGGCGTCCCCGCGTCCCGCCTGACCCGCGACGTCCTGGCCGGCGAGCTCCACCCAGGTCAAGGGCCTGATGGAGCTGCAGATAGCGCTCGGCCACCGGGTCACCGACCTAGCCGCTGAGCAGGCCACGAGCAGGTCGACGCGGTGTTCTCGTTCGCCGTCG
This sequence comes from uncultured Acidobacteriaceae bacterium, assembly GCA_963850165.1. Classification (GTDB taxonomy): domain Bacteria; phylum Acidobacteriota; class Terriglobia; order Terriglobales; family Acidobacteriaceae; genus Sulfotelmatobacter. The sequence continues at coordinate 6,274 of CAWKKK010000009.1, forward strand.
GCGCGCACCTGTTCAAGCATGTCGACATCCAGCCACAGGACACGACGAAGTAGTCGACGCGGTGCCGTTCCTGCGGGACATCTGCCCCGCGGCGCCGGCCAGCCTGGCCATCGGCCGACCAGGTAGCGGTGTACGGCCAGCAGCAACGCCGCGATGGACGCGGCGCGGGTGACCAGCTCGGCGCGGACGCGCGTGGTGGCACCCGACGCAGCCGGGCGCAGATGCCCGCGCCGAGGCGCCTGGAGGCCGAACAGGAAGAGCATGCGATCAACTGGCTGCGCACCATCGCCGCCTTCGACAGCTCGCCGTAGAGGTCATGCAGTTGGACGAGGAGGGGCGACCGCGTCGAGCAGGAAGCTGGAGACGCTCGCCGCCGAACCCCGGTCATCATGGCGGTCGGGCAGGACAGCAATCGCCGCCGGAAGGGTATGTGTGTCGTTTCTTCGTCGAGTTCTTCGTATTGCTCGCACGGCGGCTCGATCCCCGGGGCAGGCAGGGAGTGCGCGGGTCGTCACCACGCCGCGTCCCGGCGGCGACGGAGCAGTTCGGGCCGGCTTGAGCAGCCGGCCAGCCGTCTCGTGGCCGAGGACGAAGGGAAAGGTCCCGAGGGCGGCCAGCGTCGGTGACGGGCCGGTGTTGTCCAGCCAGTGAAGGTCGCTGCCGCAGATACCCCCGTCGCGACCTGCACGCGCGCCCACGACGGCCCGGGCGACGCCGGTTCGGGGACTTCGGTAGGCGAAGCGGGGAACTCCGGGTCAACCATGTCGAAAACACGGCGCGCACACGGCGAGCGTCGGCGCGCCCTATCGGGCTCACCAGGAGATGGCCTGGCATAAGGTGCCGGGCGGTGGGGCCCTGACGCCAACCTGGCCGAAGTGCGCGACGCGGCTACTCGCTCCTGGAGGGCTTCTTGATGCCGGGGAGCTGGCGTCGCCGCCCAAGAAGCGCTCTGGCTCCACTTTCCCCCGACCCGCGGAGTACTTCGCGGACCCGAAGCGCGATCGCCCGTACGCGGGGGAGCCAATTCGCCGGCGTCGTGGAGTTCCCGTACCGCTCCTGGGACCTGAACCGGCTGGCCGTGCACCCCGACCTCGTCGATGCCGTCGAACGCTACCTCGTAACGGCCGAACTGCACCTCTACAAGGTCGAGCTCTGGGCGAATCGCCGGAGCCGTCAATTACGACCAGCCGCTCCACCGCGACTACGGCAGCCACAGCCTCGTGGTACCACGACCCGAGACCCGCTATCAGCAGATCAGGAGGTTCATCTACCTGTCGGACGTCACCGAGGACGACGGGCCACCGTGATCATCCCCTACGAGCGACGGTGAAGGACGTCCCGTTCTCGCCGCTCTACCTGCGGGTTCGGTTCGCTGGCCGACCCCGAGGTCCGCTGCATTGGGCCGGCAGGGTCCCTGCTCATGTACCGGACCGACATCCTCCACCGCGGGATCGGAGACATCGGTACGCCCGACGGGCACGGTTCTCGCTCCTGGCCGACTTCCAGGTCCGGCACGACGTGGGGCGGCAAGATGGCGTGGCCGAAGCAGTCGCCCGAGCGCTGGGCAAAGTTCATCCCGCAGTGCACCGTGCGCCAGCGCGACCTCTTCGGTTGGCCGCGTCCGGGAGATCCGTACTGGGACGAAAGACGCTCCGAGGGCGTCGCCGCACGATACCGGGCATCGACTGGATCCGTATCGAGAAGCGCTGGGTTGACCCCATCCCGGCACCGCGGGTCGAGATCCGGCGGGCGTCTCGACCACCATCCCGATGACGGGACGCCCCGGGTGTTGATCGATCGGCTCTGGCCGAGGGGAGTCGCCAAGGCGGATGTGCCCATGGACGAATGGCTGAAAGATGTGGCGCCGAGCACCGACCTCCGGCGCTGGTACGGGCACGACCCCCGCGAAATTCGAGGCGTTCGCGGTGCGCTACCGGGCCGAGTTGGCCACGACGCCCGCCCACGACGCCGTGGCCGCGGCTCCGCGGCCGGGCCGAGGGGAAGGGGTCGTCCTGTTGACCTCGACCGCGACGTCGAGCATTCCGCTGCCGCGGTCCTGCTCGAGGTGCTCACCGAGCCCGCCGCCTGAGCGCCTCCCGACGCTCCACAGTGGGGGAGCGAGCTGCCACGGGCATACTGGGCACACCCTGGTCGGCCCCGCGATGGAGGTCAGGACATGCCGTCAGAGCTGATCCTGGAGTTCGCCAGGAGTCACGACGAAGGAGTACGAGGCCGTCAAACCGGCGCTCGGCATCGATCCGGCGACCGGCGCCGGCGACTGGCCCGACGGGCTGCCCAGTTCCACACGGCGACCCGGGCTCAACGAGGAAGGGGACATGGTCCTGACCGAGATCTGGGACAGCCCCGAGCACCAGGCCCCAGGTCATGGAAGAGCGGCTGGGTGCGGCGCTCGTCGAGGGAGCATGTCGCCGGGCGCCCGGGTCCAGCGTGACCTGGATCGAGCTCGTGGCCCATCACACTCCGGGGGACTGACCGGCCCACGCCTGACCCGGCCATGGCGCTGCCCGCGCTTCGGCTCGTTCGTGCTTGCTTGCGGCCGCTTGGAAAGGCGTTCGAGCAGTGGCGGCCAATCTTTGATGCCGTCGTCGGCAATGCGCAGCAGGCTGACGTGCGAAGTGGATCCGATCAGGCGCTCCTGCAAGTCCTGGCGAAAGCCGTTGTTGATGGCGAGCGCGACGATAAGCGAAGCCACGCCGGCCGCCACTCCGACAATCGAGATGCCGGTAATGATGCCGATAAAAGCCTGGCGGCGCTTGGCGCGCAGGTAGCGGGTCGCGATGAAGAGTTCAAAGCGCATGCGGACGTCCGCAGTCAGCAGGCTGCAGCACTCGGATTATACGCAGTGCGGACGAAACCGGCGCTCTTGATACGGCATCATCGGCCTGATTCTTGGGCAAAACCGCGGGCACTCTGATCCGATACTGTCCGTATTTTTCCCCGAACCTCTTCTCCAATTTCCTGTCTTCCAGCCTGATCATGACTGCGCCGGTCGCGATGGCAAATGCGGTCAGCGCCCAGCAAACCGCCAGGCCCGTGCCCACGCTCCAGGCCAGCATCTCGCAGAGATGGCCCAGATAGACGGGATGCCGCACGCGGGCGCGAATGCCCGTGGTCGCCAGACGCTGTTGGCCGTGGCCGGGCAGCACCTCGGGCAGTCCGCCGAGTTGGGCCAGGCTGAATCGGCTGTCAGAGAGTTTGTAGAGACGAGTCCCGCGCAGAAAAAAGCGGCAGCCGGAATCCACGTCCATCTATTTCATAGAGCGAGCCACCGCGCCAGGGCGCCGTGATCGCGCCCACGAGTGCCCACATTCCGATCCAGATCGGCAGAAGAATCCGGTAAGGAGATCGTCGGCGGAGCGCCAAAACTCGGCTCGCGGATGGATCAGCAGCCAGAACGCCGGGATGGTTGAGTAGATGACGCAGGCGATCCACGCGACGGTTCGCAGCAACGTCAGCATCAGTCGATTTTACCTGCTCGAAATGGCGCGCCATGCAGGTCTTCTCGTTCTGTGGCACATTAGAAGATCACATCGGAAGATCCATCAGAAGATCAATGCCCGCCCCCGCCGACTCCAGAGCTGGACGCATCGCCTTCACGCATCCGGACTTCGTGCTGTTCCAGATTGCGCGATTCCTGATCGTGGCCGCGGTCGAAATGCAGGCGGTCGCGGTGGGATGGCAGGTTTACGACATCACCAAGCGCGCCCTCGATCTCGGCCTGGTCGGGCTGGCGCAATTTCTTCCGGGCATTTTGTTGTTTCTGGTTTCCGGCCATGCCTCGGACCGCTTCGAGCGGCGCAAGGTGCTGGGCGACGTGCTATGCGGGATACGCGCTCTGCTCCGGGCTTTTGCTCGTGATCGCGCAGCGCGGAGCGCATTCGGTGCATCCGATTTATGCTGGTGCTGATTCTGCTGGGCGTAGTGCGTTCATTCAACGGAACGGCCAGCCGCTCGATTCTGCCGCAACTGGTTCCCGAAGAACATTTCGCCAACGCCGTGGCATGGAACGCGACCACATTTCAGGCCGCCACGATTCTCGGACCATCTCTCGGCGGAATTCTCTATGCGCTGTTCCGCGGGCCGTCGGCGGTTTATGCGGCTGCCATGCTCACCGCAGTGGGCGCGTTGCTCTCCACGTTCCGCATCAAGACCCGGCCGCAAGCGCGGCGGCGCGAGCCCACGACGGTGAAGACTGTTCTGGCCGGATTGCACTTCATCTGGCGCGAGAAGCTGATTCTGGGCGCGATTTCGCTTGATCTGTTCGCCGTGCTGCTGGGCGGAGCGGTGGCGCTGCTTCCGGTCTATGCTCGCGAGATTCTTCACACCGGGCCGTGGGGGCTGGGATTGTTGCGGACTGCCCCGGGAGTGGGCGCCGCGGTGATGGCCGTGGCGCTGGCGCATCGTCCGCTGCGCGGGCGAGCGGGGCCGACGCTGCTGTGGTCGGTGGCCGGATTCGGAATCTGCACGATTCTTTTTGGCGTCTCGACGCAGCCTGGTGCTCTCGCTGATTTCGCTGATTTTCCTCGGTGCGTGCGGACATGATCAGCGTGATCATTCGCGCGACGCTGGTGCAATTGCGCACGCCCGATGAAATGCGAGGGCGCGTGACGGCCGTCGATATGGTTTTTATCGGTGCATCCAATGAATTCGGGCAGTTCGAATCGGGACTGACGGCGCAGTGGTTTGGCACCGTTCCTGCCGTCTTGCTGGGAGGAGTGGGAACGCTGGTGGTGATTGCGCTCTGGGCGTGGCGTTTTCCTGAGCTGCGCCGCGCCGGGGAGCTCAGCACTATTAAGAGTGTGGCAGACGATGCCGCAGAAGCCGCACAGGCAACGCAGTAGGAAAGTCGCGCCTTATTTCCCGCGCACCAAGGTCTTGGCCGCGCCCATGTTGTCGTAGCGATCGTAGACTCGCACCACCACGACATGCTCCGACGAAGCCGCGCCGTCTTTCGCAGTTTCCGGCGTGACTTTGAAATCGTAGTTCTCGGTCTTGGCATCGGAGAGCTGGCCGACCGGCTCCACGTATTTCCACTCGCCGGCGTCCACCGAATATTCCGCGCGCTTGATGGGAGAAAATCCATCGACCGCGCGGAACGTGACATGAATCTGTCCGCTCTCGACGGACGCCGCCAGATTCTCAATGCGCGGCGGAGTCGTATCCACCTCAAACCGGCGGCTTTCTTTCGATGCCGTCAAAGCCTCGCCCGGCGAGTGCGACGGCGCATCCGAGGCAACCACCTTCACGCGTATAGCCTCCATCCGGCAGCAGGCTGGCGTCGAACGAATATGCCTTGTCGGTGAGGTTGTCTTTGAGCAGCAGCCAGCGTGTCTCGCCGTCGCCGCGGTAGTAGACGGAGTAAACCAGTTGGTCGTCGTTCTCATCGTGCGCGCTCCACTTCACTCCGATGGAATCGCGATCGTGCGAACTGGGAGTTGGCGCTTCGAAATGTGCTCCCGAGAGAGACCCGCCGAAAGAAGTTCCGCTGGAATCCGATCCCAGCTGGCCCGTGCATTTTCGGCAGCGGCTGGTACTTCACGCCAACCTGGACGGTAACGTCGTCGATCTCCGGAGCGGCATTCTTGGGCAGATAATTCAGCGCCACGCTGTCCACTCCGGGCGCCGCGGTTCCCGCGTGCAGCACGGCCTTCCACTGGGCATAGCGCGCCGCTGGAATTCCGGTTTCGCCGTTCTTCATGTCATTCTTAGCAGATCGATCTTCTTCCACGCGCTCCAGTTGCGGTCGGGATTATCGACATTGCCGCTGCGCGCATAAAGATCCACGTTGCCTGCGCCGCGAAACTCGGCGCGTCCCCAGCGCGAGAAAATCCTGGCATCGAACACATCGCTCTCGTAGGTGCCCTCAGCTTCCGGGCCCGGTCCCAGCACAAACACTTTTCCCAGATTGCTGGTCGCGGCATACAGTCCGCCGCCGGGAGCCTTGGCAAAGGCGGTGACCTGCGAAGCCGGCGCTTTCAGCAGATCGGAAAAATCATCGAGGCCGGTGATGGCAAAAATGTGGCCGCGATTGCCCGTGCCGGCCAGCAGGCGTCCCTGCGAATCGAAGGCCAGCGCATAAACAATGTCCTCGTGAGAGGTCCACACTTTTGTGGGCGAACCGTCCGGCGCGATGCGGTACACATCCGATCCGCCGCTCGCTGCCGCCGCCGGGAAATGGAAACGGTCCTGCCGTCTGAGGCGCAGCTGGGCGCGGGCGTGATCGTGATGCCCGGAACTGTGCTGGCGTACGCGCCGCGGGCGCGTTTGTGCCCAGGTCGAGAAGGGCTGCGGCCATGCCCGATGAGCTCGTCCGCCCCGCTGCGCTTTTCGCCGACCGCCGCCGCGTAGATGTTTCCCGAGCGATCGAGCGCCAGCGCTGTGATCTCTTTCTTGGGCGCGCTGTAAAGCACAAAGCCTTCGCCCGCGGGAGAAATGCGATAGATCAGCCCGCTGCCGTCGGAGCCGGCAATCAGATTCTCCTGCGCATCGAAGGCCAGAACGCGAATGTGGGTTTCATCGCTCTTGAAGAAGACCGAATGCTCGCCTTTCGGCGTGACGCGATAAATTTCCCCGTGGTCGCCGGTCGCTACATAGAGGTTGCCGGATTTGTCCAGAGCCAGATCCCAGATATATTTCGTCCCCGGCTCGAAATAGACGGACGAACTCCAGGAGGGATCGGCGGCCGGTTTGGCCGCGTCTTTATCCTTGTCTTCTCTTTGTCTTTTGCCGGAAGCTGCATCCTGGCGGATCGGCCTTTGCCGGCTGCCCCTTGCCGCGCGGCTTGTGTTCGATCTTGTAGACCTTGCCATCGGGAGCGGTGGCCGCATAGATCGCGCCTCCGGGACCAGTCTGCAGCGCTTGCACCTGGAGTTCCTTGGGCTCAAAAATGATCGTCGCCTTGCCATCGGGCGTGATGCGGTACACGCGGGCGGGCGCGCCCGCTGCGACATAGACGTTGCCGGCATCGTCGGCTGCAATCGCCCAGATGTAGGTGGAAGGCGTGGCATACAGGCTCTTGAACGTGGGCGCCAGCTCCAGGCCGCCGGTGCTGCGAATCGCCACCCCTGTGGCCGTGCCCTTGGTCAGTTCGTCAAATTTCGATTGTTCCCAGGTGCGCGTGCCCTCGGCGAATGCCGTCGAAACCAGGCCGGAACCGCTCAAGTTTGTGAGAGAAGAAACCAGCAAGAAGGAAGAAGAAAAGCTTTCGCGCACTCTGCAATTTCATACCTCGAAGCGTCGTTGTGGAAGAATATTCAGGTTACCACGCCCGATGGATGCAGAAGCTGAAGGCCGAAGGCCTGGCGTCGCGCCGCGACGGACGTCCGGCATTCTCCGATGGTATCGTAAGATTTCATGCATTCCCCGCGTCAGGATCTGCTGCGCCTGCTCGCCTACAAGTCTTTCCGGCTGGGCGAGTTCAAGCTCTCTTCGGGCGGCACCAGCGACTACTACATCGACTGCCGCACCACCACTCTTGATGCCAAGGGCGCGCGCCTGACCGGCGAAGTTTTCTCCGACGAAATCCGTGAGCGGGGATGGAAGCCGCAGGCCATCGGCGGACTGACCATGGGAGCCGATCCCATCGTGGTGGCGGTTTCGGTGGTGAGCGGCGAGCTGCATGGATTTCTGGTGCGCAAGGCGGAAAAGCAGCACGGAACCGGACAGCGCATCGAAGGCTTTCGCGAGAAGGGTGCGCGCGTGGTGATCGTCGACGATGTTTGCACGACCGGCGCTTCCACGGTGCAGGCGATCGAAGCGGCGCGCGAATTTGGATTTGAGATTGTGGGCGTGATGTGCCTGGTGGAGCGCGAAGAAGCGAAAGGAAGGCCCAAGCGTAGAGAAGGCCGCGGCGCCGGCGCCGTTCGTTTCCATTTTCACCGCGCGCGACGTGCGCGCCGAGCACATTCTGCAGACGGACGACACCGCAGCCCACGATTTTTGCGGTCGCAGCCAGTTGCGAAGTCTGCGGCCGTCCGGCAGTAACGAATGTCCCAGGGAATCGCTGTGCAGCGCATAGAGCTATAGAACGTGATCTGAACGACGAACGACCAACGACCGACTCATGATTCAAACTCTCGAATGGACTGACCAAGGCGTACGCTTCATCGACCAGACGAAGCTGCCCACCGAAGAAACCTACGTCACCTGCAAGACGCACGAGCAGGTTGCCGACGTGATCCGGACCATGGTGGTGCGCGGAGCGCCCGCCATCGGCGTGGCCGCGGCCATGGGGATTGCGCTGGCCGTCAAGAATTCCAAGGCCGAATCCACCGGCGATCTGAAGCGCGACCTCGACCAGACCTGCGACGTCATCGGCAAGACTCGGCCGACGGCGGTCAATCTCTTCTGGGCGATCCGCCGCATGCAGGAGAAGTTCGAGCGCATCCGCATTCGTCCCATCGCGCAAATCAAACAGGACCTGATCGAAGAATCCAAGCGCATGCACGCCGAAGACATCGCCGCCAACCAGGCCATGGGACGCCACGGCGCCACGCTGATGCCGAGCGAAGGCGGAGTGCTTACCCACTGCAACGCCGGCGCGCTGGCCACGGCCGGATACGGCACCGCGCTGGGCGTGATCCGCGCCGCCGTCGAGCAAGGCAAGAAGATTCACGTCTATGCCGACGAAACCCGCCCCTTCCTGCAAGGCTCGCGGCTTACCGCCTGGGAGTTGATGAAAGACGGCATCCCGACCACCGTCATCTCCGACAACATGGCCGGCGCCATGATGAAGCAGGGCAAGATCGGAGCGATCGTGGTGGGCGCGGACCGCATCGCGGCCAACGGTGACGTGGCCAACAAGATCGGCACCTACACGCGTCGCCGTTCTGGCGAAAGAGCACGGCATCCCGTTCTACGTGGCCGCGCCCATTTCGACCATCGACCTCGCCTGCCCTGACGGCAGCAAGATTCCGATCGAGCAGCGCAATGCCAGGGAAGTCACCCACATCGCCGGGAAGCAGATGGCGCCGGACGGCGTGTCCATTGAAAACCCCGCCTTCGACGTGACTCCGGCGAAGTACGTGACCGCGATCATCACCGAGCGCGGCATCGCCCGCGCGCCTTACCAGGAGTCGCTGCGCAGGCTGGCGGCAGCGGAGGCCAAGGTCGAAGTCTAGAAACGAGAAAGTTGTTCGGCAGTGACGCATGTCACATCGCGGCCAGCAATACCCCGGAGTATCGTTTTCTCAGAGGTATTCTCGTATCAGGTCCATATGGTTCGAACGTGCCATAGTGGAGCCTGGCTGCCTCGGTGTGAGAAGATGGCGCGTTCTACTGTTTCCGCCCCGGGCAGACTAAGGCCGGGACAGGATGGACCCCAGCGAGAGGCGGAGTGCATCTAAGGAACAGGCGGCGGAACATGACGCGGAACAAGAGGCGCTGCTCCGGGTTCAAGGATTAAAGAAGGTTTTCCGGTCCGGCGAATCGGACCTGGTGCTCTTTGAGAATTTATCGTTTGAGGTGAAGCGGGGCGAGATGCTCGCGATTGTCGGCGAGTCGGGAGCGGGGAAGAGTACCTTGTTGCACATCCTCAGCGCTCTTGATCATGCTTCCGCGGGTGACGTATACTGCGCGCAATTGAAGCTGAATGCTTTGTCGGCGGACGAAGCAGCGGAGTTTCGCAATCGCGAGGCGGGCTTCGTCTGGCAGTTTCACTATCTGCTGCCGGAATTCACGGCGGCGGAGAACGTGGCCATGCCGCTGCTGGTGCGAGGGCGAACCTGGGCACGAGGCGGCGCCGGAAGCTTCACGCTGGCTGCGTGAGGTCGGGTTGGAGCAACGCGGGCATCACCGTTCGGGAGAGCTTTCGGGCGGAGAGCAACAGCGGGTGGCTCTGGCGCGGGCGCTCATTACCGGTCCAAAGTTGTTGCTGGCGGATGAGCCTACCGGGGACCTTGATGGGCAGACGGCGGAAGCGGTTTTCGAATTGATCGCGCGATTACATCGCGAGCACCAGCTCACCTCTCTAATTGCAACGCATAACTTGTCGTTTGCGCGGCGCTGCCATCGGGTTTTGCGGCTGGAGCGGGGGCGCGTGGAAGAGATCAGGCCGGAATCGTTGCCGGCATAGTAGTGGAATGAGAATCAGAAGAGCAGGATTAGTAAGACAAAGTGCAAGAAATATGAGGTCAATCGGCAGCCGGAGGGATTTGAACAGGTTCCTTCAGTAACATTATAAAAACGTTTGGGTACTTGGGTTCGGTGGCCGTTTGATTGCATAATGAGAATGACGGCAAGTCAGATGCAACGAGCTATGGTCAGGGATTTAGGCCAGGTCGAGCGGGTCAAGTGCCTTCTCGACCGGAAGTAGTTCAGGGGGAAGGGCATTATGTTTGAACGTTATACGGAGAAAGCCAGGCGCGTAATCTTTTTTGCGCGCTACGAAGCAAGCCAGTTCGGGTCTCCTTATATCGAGACCGAGCACCTGCTGCTGGGGCTCCTGCGCGAAGATAAAGCCCTGACCAATCGATTCCTGCGTTCGCACGCCTCGGTTGAGTCCATCCGCAAGCAGATCGAGGGTCACACCACCATTCGGGAAAAGGTCTCGACCTCGGTCGATCTTCCGCTGAGCAACGAGTGCAAGCGCGTGCTGGCCTATGCCGCGGAAGAAGCGGAGCGGCTTTCGCACCGGCACATTGGGACCGAACATTTGCTTTTGGGTTTACTGAGAGAAGAGAAGTGCTTTGCCGCGGAGATTCTGCACGAGCGCGGCCTGCGGCTTTCGACCATTCGCGAAGAATTGGCCCGCACCAGCCAGGAAAAAGCGCAGCCGCAACGGCAGCGTGAGTCCTCGCTGCTGAGCGAGTTTTCGCGCGATCTTACCCAGGCGGCAATGGATAGCCAGCTCGATCCGCTGGTCGGCCGCGACGGCGAACTGGAACGCGTGGTCCAGATTCTGTGCCGGCGCACCAAGAACAATCCAGTGCTGATCGGCGAGCCGGGCGTGGGCAAGACGGCCATCGTCGAAGGCCTGGCGCAGCGCATTGCCGACGGCGAGGTTCCGTCGTTCCTCGCGGACAAGAGAATTCTGGCGCTCGATCTTTCCTTGATCGTCGCCGGAACGAAATATCGTGGACAGTTCGAAGAGCGGCTGAAGACCATCATGAAAGAGCTGATGGAGTCGCAGAACTCCATCATCTTTATCGACGAGCTGCATACGCTGGTGGGCGCGGGATCGGCGGAAGGCTCGCTCGATGCGGCGAACATCCTGAAGCCGGCACTGTCGCGCGGCGAGATTCAGTGCATCGGCGCAACCACTCCGGGCGAATACCGCAAGTCGATCGAGAAAGATCGGTCGCTCGAGCGGCGCTTCCAGGCGGTGAAAGTTCCGCCGCCGAACGAGGCCGACGCGATCAAGATTCTGTTCGGCATCAAGGACCGGTACGAGAAGTTCCACGCCGTCACTTATACCGACGATGCCATCAACTTCGCGGTGTCGCATTCGAACCGCTACATTCCGGACCGCTTCCTGCCGGATAAGGCGATCGACCTGGTCGACGAAGCCGGAGCGCGCGTGAAGCTGCGCCAGACTTCGCAGCCCGAGGAGATCACCGAAGTCCAGAAGCGGATCAAGTTCATCGTGCACCGCATGGAGAACGCGATCGCGAACCACGAGTTCGAGAAGGCGCGCTTCTACTCGGACGAAGAACGCAAGGAGCGCGAGAACCTGCGCGCTCTGCGCGAGAAATATCATCTCGACGAATCCTCGACCGGCGTAGTCGGCCGCGAAGACATCGAAGATGTGGTTTCGCGCTGGACCGGCGTTCCCATCACCTCGATCAAGGAAGAAGAGACGCAGAAGCTGCTGCGCATCGAAGAAGAGCTGCACAAGCGCATCATTTCGCAGGATAAATCGATCAGCGCGCTGGCCCGGGCGATCCGGCGTTCGCGCGCGGGATTGAAGAGTCCGAACCGGCCGATTGGCTCGTTCCTGTTCCTGGGCCCGACCGGCGTCGGCAAAACCGAAGTCGCGCGCACCCTGGCGCAATTCATGTTCGGAACGGAGAAAGCTTTGGTCCGCTTCGACATGTCGGAGTTCATGGAGAAGCATTCGGTCTCGAAGCTGATCGGCTCGCCTCCGGGATATGTCGGCTACGAAGAAGGCGGCCAGCTCACCGAGCGCGTGAAGCGCGCGCCATATTCGGTCGTGCTGCTCGATGAAATCGAGAAGGCGCATCCCGATGTGTTCAACATCCTGCTGCAGGTTTTTGAAGACGGCCAGCTTACCGACGGCCTGGGCAACACGGTCGACTTCAAGAACACGATCCTCATCATGACCTCGAACATCGGGGCGCGGCACCTGCAGAAGCGCGAGGGCTTCGGCTTCCAGTCGACCAAGGAAGAAATGGTTTCGGGCAAGGTCGAGGAATTGGTGAAGGGCGAGGTGAAGCGCACCTTCAATCCGGAATTCCTGAACCGGCTCGACGAGATCATTCTGTTCCTGGCGTCTGAGCGAGGCCGACCTGATCCAGATTCTGGAACTCATGGTCACGCAGCTCAACCAGAACCTGGCGCAGAAGGCGATCACGGTCACGGTGGCGGATGAGGCCAAGAAGTGGATCCTCAACCAAACCCTCACCGACCGCACCTACGGAGCGCGGCCGCTGCGCAGGGCGCTGCAGAAATACATTGAAGACCCGCTGTCGGAGGCGCTGATTCAGGGCACGATCACCACGCGTCCGGCATTTATCGAGGTCTTCCTCGAAGACAACAAGCTGTTCTACCGTCCGGTGGACGCGGAGAAGAACCGAGGGCGTGTTGCTGTACGAGAACAGCTAGCTGGCGAGCTATCAGTTATCAGCCGTCAGCGCGAGCTGGCGGCTTTTGTTTTGCCCGCTACGTTTCGGCTAACGCCAGTGCTACCGTAGGTCGCGGATAGTTTCCGGCCGCGACTTGAGATAGATGAACTGCCCTTCGCGGCGCGTCGCGATCAGATTCGCATCCGCCAAGAATCTTAAGATGATGCGAAATGGTGCCCGGCGTAAGCCCGTATTTCTCGACAATCTGCCCGCAAAACATCTCCTTGCAGGCGGAGATCCCTTCGTAAATCTGAAGCGAGTAGGATCGCTCAACGCCTTGGAAATCCGAGCTAATTCCTTTTGATCCATACCAAAGTCCTCTGGCCGTACCAGCCTCCTGAAGAAATTGAACCTCGGATACTTTGATACTCATCAAACGTATGAAATAAGTCAGGCCTGCGGTACCGCGAGTTGACTTCAGAATCCGTATTCGGAGGAGATTCTTATGGCAAAAAGATTTGAAGGCAAAGTCGGTCGTGATTACCGGCGGCAACAGCGGCATCGGCCTGGCCACCGCCAAGCTGTTCCATGAAGAGGGAGCGAAGGTTGCCATCTCGGGGCGCGATCAGAAGACGCTGGATGAGGCGGTCAAGAGCCATCGGCGAACGGTACGCTGGCGGTGAAGGCCGATGTTTCCAAGCTGGCAGATATCGATAAGTTGTACGCGCAAGTGACCGCGAAGTTCGGCAAGATCGACGCTCTCTTCGCCAATGCCGGCATCGCGAAGTTCGCTCCCGCGGCCGACAGCAGCGAGCAGCTGTTCGATGAAACCTTCGACATCAACGTGAAGGGCCTGTATTTCACGCTGCAGAAGGCGCTTCCGCATCTCAACGACAATGCCGGAATCGTGTTGAATGCCTCCGTGGTCGGCACCAAGGGTTACCCCGGAGCCAGCATTTATTCAGCCACCAAGGCGGCGGTGCGCTCGCTTGCCCGCACTTTCGCGGCCGAGTTGGTGGATCGCGGCATTCGCGTGAACGTTGTCAGTCCGGGCCCGATCGAAACTCCGATTCTTGGAACGGTCGGGAATGCCGCAGGCGGCACAAGATGAGTTTGCCGCCGGCATCAAAACGCGGGTTCCCATGAAGCGTTCGGCACTCCCGAGGAAGTGGCGCATGCCGTTCTTTTCCTGGCCAGCAACGAGGCTTCCTACATCACTGGCGTGGATTTGAATGTGGATGGCGGCACCGGCCAGATTTGATCCGCGAGGCTGCGTCGCCTGGGAAGCCGTCTGAAGCCGTCAGCGCGAGCTGGCGGCTTTCATTTGCGACCAATTCCGCCGAACGAATCTGGAGACGGATACACTAGGTTGGAGGCGCATCATGGACAAGGTCAACATCGCCGACAAGTTCGCCAAGATTTCGGAATACTGGAAGCCCTACATCGCCGCCGAGCTGAACGGCCAGCATGTGAAGCTTGACAAACTGAAGGGCGAATTCGTCTTCCATCACCACGAAAATGAAGACGAAATGTTCCTGGTGGTGAAAGGCCGCTTCCGCATGGAGTTCCGCGACCGCCACGAATGGATCGAAGAAGGCGAGTTCATCGTCGTGCCGCGCGGCGTGGAGCATCGCCCCGTCGCGGACGAAGAATGCTGGATTCTGCTGTTCGAGCCGGCTTCCACGCTGAACACCGGCAACATCGTGAACGAGCGCACGTGCCTCAACTGGAGCGGGTGTAGAAGAATGGAACTTACCGTTTATTCTTCCGCCTGGTGTCCCGATTGCCGCGAGGCCAAGCGCTTTCTGGCCAAGCACAACATTCCTTACAAAGACATTGACATCGAAACCACGCCGGGCGCGGTGGATGAGATCGTCAAGCACACCGGCAAACGGGCCATCCCGCAATTCGTGATCGACGGCGAATGGGTGCAGCCCTACGTCGCGGGCAAAGGATTTCTCTACGACGAAATGGCCAAGCGCCTGGGAATCGGCAAGCCCTAATTCGGAGTAAGTGCCAATTCTGTTCGAAGCAGCTGCGACCTGCCATTCCTCAAGACACTTTCGATATCCCCTGTACATCATCTTCCGTACCGTGGAAAAGCTTTGCCGGACAAGGGAAGATGACCACTCATGTCCGGACCGGAGAGTCCGCAGGAACGAGACGAGGTCAGCGAGAGCTGGCAGCAGATGGTGCAGGCCGTGCTGGGCGTGGTGCTTGCTGGTCGGCGCAGTGGCCATGTTCCACTACTATGCGCCCGTCACGGCGCAGGGCGCGCAGCCGGACGAACTGCACAAGCAGGTACGTCAGCTTACCCAGCAGGTGGCGCAACTCGAAAAACAGCAGGCCATGCCGGCCCTGGTGCTGAACCGCTATCGAAACTCCATCGGTTACATTTACGGCGTATACCAGGTTGGGTTTCCCCACCAGTCGCCGACGATTCGCGCGCGCGTTTCGGGCACCGGATTTCTGGTAGGCGACGGTCTGCTGGCCACCAACCGGCATGTGGCCGAGCCCTGGTATGGCGACACCGAGGCCGAAGGGCTGATCGATCATGGCGCAACCGCCATGCTGGAGAGTTTGGTCGTGTTCTTCCCGGGCTCGCCGACGCCGCGTGATCTGACGCCGGGCACGGTTTCTTCCACGGGCGATCTGGCCGTGCTGCGCATCGAAAATAAAGATGCGGTGCGCGGACTCGCCGTGCTGCCCCTGGCCAAGAGCATCGCCACGCCCGGAGAACTCGTGACGGTGATCGGCTATCCCATGGGCATTGCCGGGATGGTGGCCAAATCGCCGAGCGGGATTTATCAACGGATGGCCTACCGGCACAACGACATCACGGCGGCCAGCGAACTGGCGGCGCTCTCGCTGATTCGTCCTTCGACCACGTGCGGGCATCTGGGCGATGTAGTGGGCGACAAGCTGATCTACGATGCGCCCACGGCGCACGGCGGCAGCGGCGGCCCGGTATTCAATTCCAACGCCGAAGTGATCGGAGTGAACTCCGCCTACATTGACGGATTCTCCGGCGGCACACTGGGAGTCTCCGTGGACGCATTGCGCCCGCTGATCGAAGCGGCAGAAAAAAAGCCGTAGAGAGTTACCTACTTCAATCCCGAAACATTCAGGCCAGCTTTCCTGGGGAACCATCCCGGCTCGCGCACGTGTTCATCCTGGAACCGGCGCAGTCGCGCGGCCATCACGCCGCTGCGGCCGAGGTAGCCGACGGCTTTGCGATGGTCGGCGCGCTCGACTACCGGCAGGCGTCCGACGTCATAGCGCAGCATCTTCGAGGCAGCCTCGGAAACTAGTTCGTCGGGATGAGTGACCACCAGCCGCGTGCTCCCTGCCTCCTGAACGGTCATGGCTCCGGAAGAATCCTTGTCGAGCGCGCGGAGCAGATCGCCGCGGGTGATGATGCCAGCCAGTTTTCCGGCGTCGTCGAGAATCAGCAAAGCCTCGTGGCGAGCGACTGCGGGATCATGCTGCGCGATGCGAGCAGCAAGCGCACCCACTGTGGTGTTGGCCGGGATGGCCGGCAATTCCTGTTCCATGGTTTCCGCGACCTCGGGCTTGGGAGAGAACATCGGCCTCATAGTCCTGATGAACATGCAGTCCGCGGCGCGCTAGCTTTTCGGTCATGATCGAACTGTTGGGCATCAAAAGCATGGCGATGCCGTCGGCGATCACGCTGACCAGCATCAGCGGCAACACGGAGTTGTAATCGCGCGTGATCTCGAAGGCGAAGATAATGAACGTAAACGTGGCGCGCGAAGCGGCGGCAAATACCGCGCCCATGGCCACCAGGGCGAAAGCTCCGGGCGAAAGGTGCGCGCCGGGCAGGAAATGATTGGAGACCATGGCGAAAATGCCGCCCATGGCCGCGCTCCACATGAAGCAGGGCGCCAGCAATCCGCCGGAGGTGCCGGAACCGAGCGACACGGCCAAAGCCGCGGCCTTCGCCAGCATGACGACGAGCAATAATTTCCAGGCGAGTTGGCCGTTGAGAATGTCGCCGATGGTGTCGTAGCCGACACCGAGCACGCGCGGCACAAAGAAGCCGATGATTCCCAGGCCGAGCGCGCCGATGGCAGGCCACCACATCTCGTCGAACGGAAGTTTGTCGAATTGATCTTCCACCCAGTAAAGGAGTTTGCTGAAGCCCACGGCGGCAAGCCCGCAGATCAGTCCTAGCACAAGATAAAAAGGCAGCGCGCGGGGAATCGCGAAATCCATCGCGCTGACCTGGAACATCGGTCCCAAACCCAGAAGTTGCATGTGGACGGCAGTTGCCAAAGTGCTCGCGATCACGAGTGGAATGAACGAGCGCGATTTGAACTCAAAAAGCAACAGCTCGATGGCGAGAATCACGCCGGCGATCGGAGTGTTGAACGTTGCCGACATGCCGGCGGCGGCGCCGCAGGCGAGCAGCACTTTGCGCTCGACCGCTGTGGTGTGGAAGGCTTGGCCGACGAGCGAGCCAATCGCTCCGCCCAGTTTGAATGATCGGACCTTCCGCGCCAAACGGTCCGCCGGTGCCGATCGCAATGGCCGCCGAAATGGGCTTCAGGATCGCCACACGCGGCGCGATCCGGCTGCGATTGAACAACACCGCTTCCATGGCCTCCGGAATGCCGTGCCCCTTGATTTTCGAGGTCCCGTACTTGGCCATGACGCCGACAATGAGTCCGCCGATGACCGGAACGACGATGACCATCCAGCCGAGATGGTTATGCTGCGCGCTGGAGAAGTCGGCCGACCAGCGATGGAAAAAGAAAATGTTCGTGAACAGGCCGATCAGTTTGTACAGAGCGAAAGCAACGACGCCCGCGACCAGGCCGATTGCGGCGGCAAGGCATGAGACCAGCAGCATGCGGAAGGGTGCGGGTGGTGGCGATTCGATTGAGATATCAGTGCGGTCGCGGTCCGGAGCGGCGGGAGCGATTTCACTCATAGAATGCTTTATGACTTTCCCTTTTCGCGGGAGGAGGCAGGATGCAGGAACGCGCTTTCGCTGCCTTCCCGCATGATGCGGCGAAGAGCCGCGACCAGCGCGGGTCCGGCCGAGCGCAGTTCGTCGTGATGATGAAGCGCGAGTTCGCCGAGAACTTTCTCGCCTTTGGAAGTAAGCGCGAGCAACACTTCGCGGCGATCCTTCTGCGCGCGGGTGCGATGGACAAATCCGCCCGCTTCCAGGCGGTTCACCAGCTCCACGGCGCTATGGTGGCGGATTTGCATGCGGTTGGCCAATTCGCGAATCCGTGGCCGCACCCCGGCCGGCATGCCCTTGATCGCCAGCATGAGCTGATACTGGCCCCGCTCCAGGCCTGCCTGCTTCACCACCTGCTCGCTGAAGTGGAGAAAGCGGCGGATCTGGTAACGGAACTCTGCCAGCGCCTGATAGTCCGACAAGGTGAGCTTCTTCATGCCGCCGATTGTATCGTGCCGCGATCCAGTAGCCTTCCAGTATATCGTAAGACGATACAACATGAAAACTGGCTCTCCTCGGCCGCCGGCTTAGCCGCTCGGGGTCACGTACTGCGCCTCGCCATTGCCGAACGACCAGTTTTCCTTCGCCACTTCAACCAGGTTGATGAAGACATCCTCCCGGCGCAGCTTCAGGGTTTCGTGCAGGCCGTCGGCAACAGCCTTGTAGAAGCGCTGCTTCATTTCAACCGTGCGGCCGCTGCTCAGCGTGATCTGCACAAAAATGCAATCGTCGGATCGGTGAATGCCAAGGTAATCCCGGTCAAACTGCAACTCAGCCTTTGGGATGTTCCGTGATGATCTGGAAGCGGTCGTCCTTCGGGACAGTGAAGGCATCCAGCAACGCCTGATAAACGATCTGGCCAACTTGTTTGCGATATTCCGGCGACTTGCCCTCCAGAAGATCGATTCGAACCAGAGGCATAATTTCTCCTTGATGAGGTAACCCAAATGAGGTCAGAGTGCATTCCATGTATATCGATGCCGCACTACCGAATACGGTTCCGCCGTCCGCGCTCCGGTTGCCGTTGTGTTACACTTTTCAATTCGCAGACAAGTTCCCGCTAACACAGGACGTCCGACCCGCACATGCTTCTTTCCAAGGATTACGTGGGCTACCTGGCCCGCGAAGTTACCAAGAAACTGATTGCCGCCAAGGCCATCGAGACCTCGGCCGTGCCCAAGGTCACGGAGCGCGTCCACGCCGCTCTGCTCGAAGAACTCACCCTCGAAGACCGCATCAACGACGAAGTCCGCGTCATCCTCGAAGCCTACTCCGAAGAGATGAACAAGACCGGCGCCAACTATCAGGAGATGTTCCGCAAGGTGAAAAGCGAGCTGGTGCGCAAGTACAAGGCGGTGTTGTGAGACTGAGCCGCGACAAAGTCAACGTGCTGGCCCGAGCCGTCGCCGACGCCCTCAAACAGATGGACGAGGTCGATTTCATCGAAGACCCCAACACCATCCGCCAGGAAACCCGCAAGATTCTCGAAGACCTGCTCAATCACGAAGAGCGAATCGACCAGGCCGCCCGCCAGAAGATCGAAAGCCAGAAGCGCACCATCCTCGAAGGCTCCCAGGAGTGGGACATCCTCTATCGCAAGTACTACAACGAGGAAGTGAAGAAGCTGGGCATCTGACCCCGGCCCTCTGACGCACGCGCGTGTCCGGGGCGAACCCCATAAGCGCCATCTGAAGTCCCTTCTACAGCGAAGGCGCAACAACCGACGCTACGGATGAAGCTGCCTTGTCGGAAGAGGGTCGATCTCGTAAGATTGCTGCCATGTCAGCCCTCACGGTCACGATCGGGCAGACGCTCGGACATTACCGCATCCTTGAGAAAATCGGGGCCGGGGGGATGGGTACGGTCTATCGTGCCCACGACGAACGCTTGGATCGCGACGTCGCCCTCAAAGTCTTGCCTTCGAGTCGGCTGGGGAATGATGAGGCTCGGAGACTTTTCCGTAAGGAGGCGTCGGCTCTCTCTCGCTTGAACCATCCCAATATCGCCGCCATTTATGACTTCGACTTTGACGCTGGGGTCGATTTCCTGGTCATGGAGCTTGTGACGGGCGTCACCCTGGCCTCGAAGCTCGCCAGCGGAGCTCTTTCAGAGGAAACAGTTTTGCAGTTTGGCCAGCAGATCGCGCTGGCCCTGGAGCACGCTCACGGGTACGGAGTGGTTCATCGCGATCTAAAACCAGGGAACGTGATCATTCGATCTGATGGTCAGCTTAAGGTGGTCGATTTCGGCCTTGCCAAACTTGTGACGATGGATGAATCAGCGCCCACTGAAACATTGAGCGGCATACACGGTCTGGCCGGGTACGCTTCCTTACATGTCGCCCGAGCAACTGTGGGGAAAGCCTCCCGACTTGCCGAAGTGATATTTATTCTCCCGGCGTGGTGCTCTACGAAATGGCTACTGGTAAGCTTCCTTTTCAAGGGAATGTCCCGACCGCCATTTCGGAAGCCATACTGCACACGAGACCCAGTCTCACCCCGCCAGTTAAGTCCGGCAATTTCGTCAGCCCTCGAATCAGTCATTTTGAAGTGTCTGCAAAAGGAACCCGCAACCCGTTATCAGACGGCTCGAGAGTTGTCCGTCGACCTCCGGCGGGTGCGAACACCCAGCGCCGAGATCAACTGTTGGCCGGAAGCCGGCCAGCGTTCACGCCCGCTGGGTGCTGATCGCTTCGCTGATGGCGATACTGGTAGTCGCGGCAATTTCTTTTCTTAAGGTCGGTGCCCGGCAGGCACGCACGAAGGCCACGAGTCAAATTCCCAGCATCAGGTCTTTGGCCGTGCTGCCGCTGGAAAATCTGTCGCGTGATCCGGAACAGGAGTACTTCGCGGATGGGATGACTGATGAGCTGACCACTGAGTTGGCTCACATCAGCGCTTTGCGGGTTGTCTCGCGCACCTCTGCCATGCGTTATAAACGGACTACCAAGACACTTCCGCAAATTGCGCGAGAGTTGCAGGTCGACGGCGTGATTGAGGGTTCGGTGTTGCGCTCAGATGGTTCCGTCCGTATCAATACCCAATTGGTGCTGGCGCAAGCGGACAAGCAACTGTGGGCGCACAGTTATCAACGCGAGTTGAAGGATGTTCTGCAGTTGCAAGGTGAACTGGCGCACGATATCGCGGAGCAGATCAAGATCAAAGTTACGCCTCAGGAGCAATTGCGTTTAGCAACCACTCGAACCGTCGACCCCGGTTCCCACGAGGCTTATCTCAGGGGTCTCTACCACTTGAATAAGGGGACCGAGGAGAATTATCGGGATGCCAGGAACGACTTCGAAGAGGCCATCACACTTGATCCCAACTACGCACCAGCCTACGCGGGGTTGGCGGATTATTTCTGGGCCACGGACGAATTGCCCCCGCGCACGGCAATGCCATGGGCCAGGGAAAACGTTCTAAAAGCGCTCGCGCTCGACGACGGCTTAGCGGACGCCCACAAAACATTAGCGAGTATCAAATTCTACGGCGATTGGGATTGGTTGGGGGCAGAGGAAGAGTTCAAGCGCGCTCTGGCATTGGACCCAAGCTATTCCGAAGGCCATCGCATGTATTCCGTGTATCTGTCGGCGATGGGGCGCTCGGAGGATGCTTTCGGCGAGATACAAACCGCCCAGCGGCTGGATCCTCTTTCACTTTTCACCAGCCTGACCGCCGGATGGATCTCTTATTACGGGCGTCAATATGATCGTGCCCTGCAACAATGCCGGGGCGTGCTTGAACTAGACAACAATTGGAGTGGGGCCCACGAGTGTCTGGGTAATGCTTATACAGCGAAGGGAAACTTCCCGCAGGCGATCGCAGAGAGCCAACAGGCAGCAACCGGTTCCGGGCACGATCCGATGCGCCTTGCTTCATTGGGGCGCACTTACGCGCTGGCAGGAAGGGAGTCGGATGCCAGGAAGATCCTTGCCGAGCTGAACAAGGCTTCGAAAACCGAATACATCGCACCATATTTCTTCGCCATCATTGAGGGTGCACTGGGAGAAAAGGACTTGGCGTTCGCCTGGCTGGAAAAAGGGTTCAATGGCCGCGATCCTTACCTCGCCAGGTTAAGAGTTGACGTTGCCATGGATCCGTTGCGGTCTGATGCGCGCTTTAAGGTACTACTGCAGCGTGTAGGCCTTGCAGATTAGAGTCTCTTGCTTCGCTATTCAAAACAGGGCACTTCGACCACAGCCGCGTTGCTTGCCCTGCCGTGAACCAGCACGAAATTCCAGTGAGGAGGGTTACAGGGCACTGGTCCGGGCGGGACTAAGACCCGCGGAAGAATAGCATTTACGTCTTTCGAGAAAATGTCGTTGCCGTTCAGAAATTTCAGCAGCACCGTGTCGTTCTCCACCTGTTGCTTCGCGCCCGTGGTCTTGGCTCGCAGGATCGCCGTCTCCGGCCATTTATGGGCGGTGTCGTTCAGTTGCCAGACTCTGAGCACCTCAAGCGTTTCCCCGTTAATCGTCAACTTCTCCCAGGTGGGAACGGCTTGCTTTTTCTGGTGCTTCATGGCAACCACCTCCTACATTAGCCTGCGGTTCTACACCTTTTGCTTGCGCAGAGTCAAATGGAAGCGTCGGCCACCAAAAAGCCCCGCGCAATGTTTCGCGCGGGGCGTGCGAGTGTAGGGACAGGGTAAATTCTCAGGCAGCTTCGCGCCGCTTCTGGATAGTCTGCAGCGTCTGGCGATACTTCTGTGCATTGCCCACGATCTTGCGCTGCGGCAGGCTGTTGATCCACAGTTCATGAGGAATGTCGCGGCGCTCGCGGCGCGTGCCGACTGCGCCTCGATGCAGGACGTTGGCAGGCCGCTTGTCCTGAGTTTGCTGCTGCCAGCCGCTGCCCGCGCTTACGTTATAGACCCCGATGTAGCCATTCACCAGCAGTTGGAACGGAGTGGTGATCTTGTTCATCCGATCGAATTGCGTGGAGCCCTCGGTGCGGAAACTCTCAAACCATGCCGGGTAGACGAAATCTGACAACAGGATGTTGTCGATCTGATAGCCCAGGCTGTCGTCCTCGCAGGCGTCGCAGACTTCATAGGCGTAGAGAGTTCCGGCAGTGTTGTTGTTCTGCACGAACACGGTCAGGTTGATGTTGGGGTCGCCCAGCATCTCCAGTAGCTCGTGGCTGGCGGTGACGGTCCAGGAGGTGCCCGCCTTCAGGTCGCTGGCGGCGAAGACCTTGCCGATGGGAAGCCCCTCGGTGGTGAGGTCGTGATAGCCGAGAGCGTTGGCCTGGTCGGAGTCGTCGAGCATCACGAGCCACCAGCTTCCGCTTGCGGTTGAGTGCCCTTGGGAACAATGGTGAGTTCGGCGTCGGTGCCCCAGACAGGACGGAAGTCGTTGGTGACTTGCTTCTGAAGCGCCGCTACGACCGGCACGACATCCGCGTCGGCCAGCACGGTGCTCTCGTTGATCACAGAAATTTGGATGGTTGGGGTTTGTGCGTGGGTGGGTTGAGGCATAGAGATGGTCTCCTTCGCAAAGAAATTCGGAGAACGCGCAGCGTGAGTTGCGTGACTCTGTGAGCAAAAGCTTATACGCTGATCATGCGGAGGAAATGTTTGAGCCGCCGAAAAAGTTGAAGCGCGGTTCCAAATTGGAACTGAGACTTTGTTCTGAGGTGAGTTGCCGTAGAGACGTTGCTTGCAACGTCTCTGTCGGCAGCGTATCGGCCGCCGGCCATGGGGGTGCCGCCGGCAAGACGTAGCAAGCTACGTCTCTACGTCCGATTTATGTTTTCATCCACCATGCTTCCAGCCGCTGAAATCAAGGCTGCGGTCACACAAGCCGCTACAGATGCGGGTTTTGAACTGGTCGGCATCGCTCCGGTCGAGGACGCTCCGGAGTTGGAGTACTTTCCGCGCTGGATTGCCGCGGGGCATGCCGGCGAGATGAAATATCTTGAAGCGCGCGACGAGCAAGGTCGCTTGAAGCGCGCGTCGCTGGCGCACGCCGCGCCGTGGGCGCGCAGTGTTGTGGTCTGCGCACTCAACTACAACACGGCGCAACCTTACTCCACGCAGGCGACGGGTGCAGGGCGCGGATGGATCTCCCGCTACGCCTGGAGCCGGCAGGATTATCACGACGCGGTGATGCCGCGGCTGCGGCGAGTTGAAGCGGCATTTAGAAATGCAAGTCGCAGTGACGACCTCATCACTCGCTGTTATGTCGACACCGGCCCGATCGTCGAGCGTGTGGCGGCGAAGTATGCCGGCATCGGATGGATTGGGAAGAACACGTGCATCATCAATCAGAAGCTGGGGTCGTGGCTGTTTCTGGGAGTGATTCTTACCTCGCTCGATCTCGCGACCATGAATTTGCCTGCTCCTGATCGCTGCGGCAGTTGCACGCGCTGCATCGACGCCTGCCCTACTGATGCGTTCATCGCGCCCTATCAACTCGATTCGAACAAGTGCATCGCGTACCTCACAATCGAAAAGCGGGGTGCGCTTCCTGAGGATGACGACCTGCGCTCCGGGATGGGGCGGCATGTGTTCGGCTGCGACATTTGCCAGGATGTCTGCCCCTGGAACCGGAAGGCTCCTGCGACGAACGCCGATGACCTTCAGGCGCGTGAGGAGTTGGTGAATCCAGCGCTCGACTGGCTGGCGGAGATCAGCGCGGAAGAATTTCGGCGAACGTTTCGCGGCTCTCCGGTGCGGCGGGCTAAGCGCGCGGGCTTGCGCCGGAATGCAGTCATCGCTATGGGAAACAGTGGAGACCGGAAGTTCCTTCCTTTGCTCGACCGGCTGGCTGCGGATGAGGACGAGGTGGTCGCTGAGAGTGCTGCCTGGGCGATCAGGAAGCTAGCTAGATCCAGATGAAAAAATTTGCAGATCGATCTAGCTAAAATATCTGGAATCAGCAAGTTACGAAGTCCGCGGTCGTCGGAATCCAGGTAAAATATTGGAAACAAATGACTTACCCGTAAAATATTCCATTCAAAGGACTTAGGAGATTCTTGGTGGGCTAAGTGCCCTGGAATCAGCGGTCGCCTCGTAAAATATTGCATTCGCGGGGGTTATCTCTTTGCTATTAATTTGTCAAAGAGCTAATGCGTAGAGAATATGGTCTCATGGTTGGGAATCGAAGTCAAGGGGATTCGAGGCGGGCTGGACGGATTCTTGATCGGCGGGCTGCCGATGGAAAGAAACAGCAGGCTCTCCGCTCCGCCGTCCCCTTCGGCTTTGCTGAGGGTCCGGCTCCGGTCGGAATGACAAACTTCCTCGTCGAGATTTACATTCCCTTTACATTTCCATAACCTTTGATTTTTCTATCAGGTACGCACTGTACCCGGAAGCCCTGTTTATTCATTGACTTCCGTAACTCGCGCTCCCCAGTTCTGGCAACTAATCTATTTTGAAAGGGTTACTACTTAGGGATAGCCATGCCTGGTTTGTGGACAATTCGACGCGGCCTTTGCACGTTGTTAGTGCTGGTGTTGAGCTGCGCCGGTATGGCTGGGGCGTCGTCGGCTACTCTTTTGCTGGAAGAGCCTTACGGCAAGCTGGGATTCTTTACGGCCACGGGACATGCGGCGGTGTATTTGTCGGGAGTGTGCGCGGAGACGCCGCTGGTGCTGCGGCCTTGCGCTCCGGGAGAATTGGGCGCAGTGATCAGCCGCTATGACGGAGTGGGCGGATACGACTGGGTGGCGATCCCGCTGATTCCTTATCTTTACGCGGTCGAGCGGCCGGATGATATTCCGCTGTTTGCGGATTCGAAGATGGTCGCTTTTTTGCGCGACCAGTACCGGCGCAAGCATCTGGAGATGGTCGCGCCGGATCGGGACAACGGAGAAACTCCGGGCGGAAACTGGTATGAACTGGTGGGCTCGGCTTACGACCGCGCGGCCTACGGCTTTGAAATCGAAACCACTTCGGCGCAGGACGAAGCTTTCATCGAGCGATACAATTCGGCGCCGAACCGTTCTCACTTCCACCTCACGTACCGCAACTGCGCCGATTTTGCCAAGGACGTGATGAACTTCTATTATCCGAAATCGCTGCATCGCAGCATTGTTGCGGACGTCGGAATCACTACCCCGAAGCAGATGGCGAAGATGCTGATCAAGTTCAGCGGGCGGCATGAAGAGTTGCAGTTCTCACGCTTTGTGATCCCGCAGGTTCCGGGCAGCATGGCGCGCAGCACTCCGGTGCACGGAGTGGTTGAGTCTTTCCTTAAATCGAAGAAGTATATTGTTCCCAGTGCCGTGGCCAGTCCAATCTTTGCCGGATGCGTGGTCGCGGTTTACGTGGGGACTGGAGCTGGGCGCTTTGATCCGGCGCGGCAGGCGCATGGTTTTCAACGCCGAGCGCCCTCTGGAACCGCCGCTCGGGGCCGAGGATCGCCGCTCTTATCAGAGCGAACTGAAGCATCTGGAGTTAAACGTGGCGGATCCCGCTGCGGAAAGCAGCGGCGCGCGCGTGGAAAATTGGAAGCGCCTGATGCGCGACTCCGCTCCGGATCTCGATGCTCAGGGGCATCCGGTGATGCGGATTCACCTGGGAGAAGAAGTGGTGAGCGTGGGCGTTTCCGGCAGCAACATTTTCGCGAGTGACGCGCCGGAACACTTCACTGAGCAGTTACTTGAGGCCCGGCTGCATGCGGAACTGCGGCGCGGGAAACCGCCCAAGGCTTCGGAGAGCGATGTTACGCGCGACTGGAATCTGCTGCAGAAAGCCATGAACGGCCCTGACGCTGAGGTGGCCGCGCGGTCGAGCAGACCGCTGCAGCCTGGCTCCCAAGCGCGTGTGGAGCGCGCTGGGAACCAGCCCTGATCGTCGAGAACTACGAGCTTGGCGAGCTACAAGCCGCTGTGAAGTTTGCGGGCCTTGAGGCGCGGCTCGAAGCCGCGCCGTTTTCAACGGGTTACTGTGGCTGATCCGGTTGCTGGGGTTGCCCCGGCGGGACTGCCGCGCCGGGCCTGCCCGGGGGGTAGATGCCCGGTTGTCCGGGCTGCTGCTGCATTTGTAATTGCCGTTGCTGCATCTCCTGCAACATCTGCTGCGGAGTTTTTACGCCCGGCTGCTCTGCGGGCGGCCGGCGGTTGTTCGGCTTCCGCTGTGCCGGTCGGGGGTATCGTCGGCGGCATCATCGGCGGGGTCGGCATCGGGAGCATCCGCCAGCTTTGGCTGTCTCCGGAGATGGGCTTTGTCGCGCCGCCGCTGGAGTTGGCGTGTCCGATGTCTTGGCCACCAGCACAACGCGCACTAGTTGGTTGGCATTTTCCGGGGAACCCAGCAATACGTAATTGAAGCGTGATCCATTCAGCAGTTCGGCCATGACTTCTCGCGCCGGACCCGGACCGAGGCGCGTGACCACTCGCTCGTTGGCGGTGGGCGGGATTTCGATGTCGGCGGAGGTGTGCTTGCGCACGCCGCGCAGAATGTCACCCAGCGTGGAGTTGGGCGCGACGATGGTCAACTGCCCATCCTGGTAACTCACTTGGGGCGCCACAGGCGCGATGGCATCCAACGGAATCTGTGGAATGGGCCCTTGCGGTCCCGAGGGCAGTGGAGGCGGCAAAGCGTTGCTGCTTCTTGACCTTGTGTGCGCGGTGCGGCGCTGACTGCGTATCAGCCCGTCCCGCGCCCGGCAGGCAGAGGATGCCCGCGACCAGCAACCCGGTAAACTTCAATCCCGCGTTCATGAGAAACCCTCCACTTCGATCTACTCACACTCATTCAGGGAGACGGTAGATCTATAACAGCAATTTTAGCACCGCTCTTGACCCCGGGTGCCCCCTAGCCGCCAACCCACGACTTCTCTACCTCATAGAACGTATTGACTTTATTCTCTTGCAAGCGGAAGTTCGATAGCAGGCGCCGCCCAGATGTGCAATTGTTTGCACTTACTGGAATTCGCGCGGAGCGTACAATTTTTGTCGCAGGGGGAAGAAAATGCCGGGCGCAGGCTGCCTGTTGAGACGCAGAGTCTTAAAGAGCGGAAGGCGGTCGAGAATTTGCCGGCGGCGCCTGCTGCTGAGGTTGTGCCGCGTTGGCGCTGCTGGCATTTGCCGACGTCGAGTGTTATGGCGCAGAGTTGCCTTACAGCCAGCGACCTGGACGATGCCACGCGCACCGCCCTCACGACCGCCGCTCTTCGCTATTTCGACCTGGTGGCAAAAGGCGACACGGACTCGCTTCGCCAGAAAGCGATGCCAAGTGTCGCGGCCGATTTTTCGGGCATTGAAAACACTGTCAAAGACAACCAAGCTGCCCTTGCGGGATCCAAGGCCGCCGCTCGGCCGCCGTTTCTGCTGGAAGCGGAAGGCGCAGCGCCCATCGCGCGCGCGGAATTTTTCTGCGGTGTTTTCGGCAGCAAGGGCCAGACTCGCGACAGCGCGGTCTTCTCCTTGAATGATCTTCCGCCCGGCAAGTATGGCGTCGTCATCCTGGACGCACCGTCATCGAAGGGCGCATATACGGTTTCGTTGATGATGCAGCAGCAGGGTTCCGACTGGAAGCTTGGGAGCCTGTATATCCAAGGCGCCCAAATTGCGGGCCACGACAGCAACTGGTTTGCCGCGCGCGCGCGGGAATTCCAGGCCAAGGGGCAGATGCACAACGCCTGGCTCTACTATGTCGAGGCGATCTCTCTGGTCTCGCCTCTGCCGTTCATGGCTACGAAGGCTTCCGACGACTTGAACGACGAGTTGCAGAAGGTACAGCCGGCGGACTTTCCGGCAGAGGGCAAGACCGCGGATCTTTCTGCTGCTGCCGCCGCTGCCCCGGCCGGTGCCGCAACCTATAAGCTCACGGCCCTGTTTCCTCAAGCGGTGGGCGATGATCTGGAGTTGATCGTGAAATATCAGGCGAGCGATATTTCAAACAGCAACCAGACTTATCAGATGAACGTTGCCGTGATGAAGGCGCTGGTCGCGAAGTTTCCCGAACTGAGAGTCGCGTTCGCCGGGATCGTCGTCCGCGCCGTCGATCCCAGCGGACGCGACTATGGCACTATGCTGGCGATGAAGGAGATCAAGTAGCAGTGGTCGGTGGTCAGTGCTCAGTGGTCAGTTCTTGTTCCAGGGTGCAATCTTTTGGATCTTTGTCGTCGCGGAGGCCCAGGAATACTGGGGCTCGCAACTTTGGGCCGGTGCCTGTGCTTGCTCCGTCTGTCCATTCCGCGTATTCGATCTCGGCCACCAGTTCTGGCTTTACCCAGTACACTTTTCTTAGCGCCTCGACTTCGCCGTAGAATGGATTCTTCTTGGTCTCGCGCTTCTTCAACAGTTTCCAAACTTCGTCGAGCGACTTCTGGTCGAATCCGCTGCCCGCCTGTCCCACATGGATCAGGCGGCCCTGTTTGTCATAGAGTCCCAGCACGACCGAGCCGAAATGCGCGCGGCTGCCCTCGGGTTCGGTGTATCCGCCGATCACGGCTTCCAGGCGGTGCCTTATCTTGATCTTCAGCCACTCGCTCGAGCGCCGCTCCTGGTAAATGCTATCGCGCTTCTTGGCCAGGATGCCTTCGAGGCCTTTCGCACGCGCCATTTCGAACAGCGCTTTACCCTGCTTCTCGTAGTGATCGGAATAGCGTACGTAGTCTCCCGTGATCAGGATCGACGCTAATTTCTTCTTGCGCTCTTCCAGCGGAAGCTTTCGCAGGTCGTAGCCATCGAGGTAGAGCAAATCGAAGGCGTAATAGAGTACGGGCACGTCTGACTTTGCCGCGCCGCGGCGGCCGCCGGGACGAAAGCCTGTCCGCTGCTGCATCAGGCTGAACGAGGCCTTCCCCTCGTCATCGAGCGCGACCACTTCTCCGTCGAGAATCGCAGTTTTCGCATGGACAAACTTCGGCAAGTCCTTCAGCTCGGGGAAGCGCTCGGTCAGCTCATTCTGATTTCGCGAGACTAGACGCAGTTTTCCGTCCTCGATGAAAGCGATCGCCCGGTAGCCGTCCCACTTGATCTCAAACAGCCAGTCAGGGCCGTCGAAGGGCTCATCTGCCGGGGTTGCCAGCATGGGATGAATCGTGCTCGGCATAGGGCGCTTGATCGCTGCGGAGGGAAGAACCTTTACCACAGGGGGCCCTTCGGCTTCGCTCAGGGCAGGCACGGGGGGCACGGGGTAGGTCTTGGGCTTGGGTTTCGCGAGTTTAGCTTCGCTTACTCCGTGTTCTTGTGTGCGCTCTGTGGTTAGCTTTCTCTTTTTTTTTTGATCGAGCTTGGCGACGGCATCGGCCAGCCACGCCGCTTTCAGCTTTCCGCCGCCTGCCGGACGGCTTGTCCACTCCTTCGATCCCGCGTCCCCCGCAATCTCCGCCAGGCTGCGCTTGCTCAGCACTGATTCGTCGTACTCATCGATGTCGTAACCCTCAACCACATAGTCGTCATGCTTCTTGATCAGCAGCCATTCCGTGCCTTTGCTTCCAGGACGCCGGCCTTTCATCTTTACCAGCGCGAAGTCTCCTTTCAACTTCTTGCCGTCGAGACGAAATTTCAAATCGCCCTTGGCCAGCATGGCGACGGCTTCGGCCTCGGTGCCAGGGACGTATTTTCCTTGCACCGCGACCGGGGAAAGCCGCTGCCAGGTGCCTACGTCCCACACCATCACCGTGCCCGCGCCGTAGTTGCCTTCCGGGATGATGCCCTCGAAATCGAAATATGAAACCGGATGATCCTCGACCTGCATGGCCAGCCGCTTGTCCGCCGGATCGAGCGACGGGCCCTTGGGCACGGCCCACGATTTCAGGACCCCTTCCATCTCCAGACGAAAGTCATAGTGCAGGCGAGTGGCGTCATGCTTCTGCACTACGAAGCGGTGGCCTGTTTTGGTCTCGACTTTCGGAGGAGGCTCCGGCGTCTGCTCGAACTTGCGCTTTCGTTTGTATTCTTCGAGTGCCATAGCGAGAACTATTTAACCACACGGACAAAGTCAAAACCTTAACCACGGAGGACACGGGGGGAACACGGGGTAAAGCCTTTTGTTTTAGAATCCATCCACTATGCAACGCGAATTTCCTGAGGTGCCGCTCGTGGGCGTGGGTGCCATCATCATTGAAGATGACCTCGTCGTGCTTGTGAAGCGGGCGCACCCGCCGCTGCAGGCGGAATGGTCGATCCCCGGAGGCGTGCTTGAAGTTGGGGAACTGGTGCGCGAGGCCGCTATTCGCGAGGCTCGCGAGGAAACCGGACTCACGGTTGAGCCCGGCGAACTGCTCGGCGTCTACGACCGCGTGCTGCGCGATGCCGAGGGGCGCGTGCAATACCATTACGTTTTGGTTGATTTTCTGTGCTGCCGGGTTGCGGGAGATCTCGCCGCCGCCAGTGACGCTGCCGAGGTCAGGTGGTTCAGGAGAGAGGAATTGCCAGGCTTAGGGCTGGCGGAGGATACGAGAGATGTAATTCGCAAGGGCTTTTCCAAACTGAGAGTCGGTTCGTAATGACGTCCGCTTTTTGCTGTTGTAGACCCTGCCTACGCGCTGTGACCGTTACAATGCAGCACTCCCAGGTAGGCGCTCCACGGGCCAACTGCGTCACGATACTGGTGAGCCATCACGCGGGATAGTTGGTGCAGATGAGTGAGATCGTGAACGGCCCACGTCGCCAGCAGTTGCGACAGGGTTACCACTCCCAGTTCTGGATGCGTTCCTCGCCGAGCCAGGTCTTCCGGCTGTAGATTCAGCGCTTGCAGCGCAGCCAGATTTTCTTTGCGCAGGCGGACGAACTCGTCCAAAAGCTGTTCCAGCGACTTGCCTCGACTCTCTCTCTCCTGGGCAAAGCGGTCGAAGGGATCGAATGCGCGAGTTTCGCCGTGTTCGAGGATGATGCGCGCGCGCGGCATCCAGTCGGTGCGTTCGCCGACGATCAGGTGGCCCACGATGTCGAAGGGGCTCCAGGTCTCTTTTCCTTGGTCACTGCGTCCGTTCTTACTGGGTCCTTCGTTGCCGCGCACCCAGCTGTTCGGCAATCCACGCAACAGCGCATCCAGGGTGGCGGGAGTGCGGGCGAGAACTGCCATTGCTTCGGCTAGGCTGAACTCTGTAGTGATTGGCATGCCTAACCTAGATGCATGGCTGTCGTGCTGGATTGATTTTCTTTGCCGTGCTTCCGGAGCCAATGTCCCAGAGGGACTAAGTGAGTGTCTGAAAATTCTACGAACTGGCTTCGCACTCGCCGCCTGCCGCCCCATCATCTGCCCACTCGGCATCGCACGCATGGCAACGCCACGCCGGGCGCTGCACGGGCATGGGCACGCGCAGGAATGCGCTCATGTAGGCGATGGGACGGTCCAGTTCCTGGAAGTTCACATCGAGCGACTGGCAGTTGGGACAGCGGGGCTGCTCGTATAACCCGATGCCCTGCACGTAGAGACCTTCGAGAATCGGCTCGTCGAGAAGTTTCTGGGCGTTCTCTGCATCGGCCGCTCGGACGTTGAGTTTGATGCCGCCGATGAAGTTTGAAATGAACCAGTCGAGCCGGACCAAATTGTCGTCCGCTAGAAAACATTCGATGCCCGACGACTCGAGACTGCCTTTCGCCAGCAGCGCTTCCGGCAGATCGCGAAACTGCCGGATGGTCACCAGTTCCCGCATTTCGATTTCCTGCCGCGGTTCTTGCGCAGGGCCGTCGGAACATTCCAGATGCCTTCGGTCCAGTTCATCTTCAAGCGCATCCCAGGCCAACTCGGTCAGCGACTCCGCGCTCTGGGCAAGCTTCTGCAGTTCTCCATCCGTCATTCCGGCGTAGTTCGCCGCCAGGCGGCGGTGCTCGTGCTGATCGTTCATAAGCTGATCGTCCATACGAAGATCGCCAGGTAGGATTCGCCCAAATAGGGCACCCAGCAAGGATACTGCGATTGTGGGGCATCGGCCAACTGGCCTGGCGTTTCGCGCGCCGGCTCTGATGAGTGGGGTCTCGCTTCGCTCGATGGACAGCTCCTTCGTCCCGGGTCGGGGCAGGCGAGGCTGTGTCCCCACATCGGCTGCTTCTAGTTGGGGCTGTGGGCGACCGGCTTCTCTTGCAAGAGGAGTTCTGTGGCTTGAACTCGCCGGTCGGAGTGAAACCAGCGTTGCACAACGATGTCGTGAAGAAAGTTGGCCAGCGAGAGCAGGCTCATGCCCTGATGGTGAACCATCCAGGATCGGACGAGTTCGTAACGGGCTGGGAGGAGACGCCGCCGCGAGTTGGTGTAGTCGGCGGCCTCATAGAATCCGTACGAGCCGAACCACCCCAGAGCTTCCATGCGACGCAGATTGGTAAGCGAGCCTTTGGGATCGACGTTGAGAGCCAGAAGCGTCGAGTATGGAGAGA
Source organism: uncultured Acidobacteriaceae bacterium (assembly GCA_963850165.1). Lineage (GTDB taxonomy): Bacteria > Acidobacteriota > Terriglobia > Terriglobales > Acidobacteriaceae > Sulfotelmatobacter. Next base: position 39,300 of record CAWKKK010000009.1, read on the forward strand.
CGACCAAGGGCTCGGCTCCGGTTTTTCTCAGCGCAAGGCCCGGCACGCCGAATGCTTCGTAGTGATAATCTCCGGCTTCGTTGCGCTTAGAGCAGGCCGATTCAGAGATGCCCCAGAGAATGCCTTTGCCGGCGGCGTATTCCTGTTGCGACCGAACGGCAGCCACGATTGCGCGGTCGAGCAAGGTGTTGGGGTAGCTACGCATCCAGATCGAAGGCATCAGGTACTCGAACATGGTTCCGGTCCAGGAGAGTAAAACCGGGCGGCCGTGATCGCTGGCGTAGGGGCGGTCGAGCCGGAACCAGCAATCCTGCGGGATGTCTTCTTTTGCGATCGCGATGAAGACCGCGGTGCGCGGCTCGGTCGCCAGCAAGTTGTAACAATAAGGCTGCAGTTCTTCGGACTGGGCGTCGAAGCCCACCGAAAGCAGAAGACGCCGCTTATCGAGCAAGAAACCGAAGTCCATGGCGTTTGCCAGGCTGCGAGCATGTTTACTTATTTGACGCAGGTCCGCGATGAGACGGAGCGAGTTCTGCCGCGCCTCCCCGAGCATTGGCTTGAGACGCTCGCCGAGCGACGTGTTTCCATTGCGAGAAGATCCAGGCGCTTTGTCGAGACGAGCTTCCAGTTCTGAAATCAAGTCGGGCAGTTGCTGCAGAGGCACATCGCCAAGGAGTGCCCCGCCGGCCACCAGTTCCTTTCGCAGTGCCGCGAACTCCGGGAGCTTCCAGGGCATATACGCTCGCGCCAGGTCGCGGATTTTCTGGAATCGCAAGCCCGTTTGCTCGCGAAACCATGCGATATCGGAAGACTGGTCAGACTCCCCGCGAGGATTTTTGTCGCCGAGAAGTTCCTCGGGGAAATTCAAGACGGACGTCAGCCAATCTTCGCCTTGAAACTCCGCTTCGCAGCGCGACAACACGCGCTTGGGTAACGCGCGCAGGTTCACGAGGGCGCGAACATGGTCCAGCAGCGCCTCAGCCTGGGAGCTCGAAAGAATAGGCTGACGCAAGCGATCGAGAGAGCCCTGCTGCAACGTCCAGAGAGAGGCAACCAGATTGCCGCTGTCGACTGAAGAAACGAAAAACGGCGGTTTCGCTTCGAGGGTGCGGGTGTCGTACCAGTTCAACAAGTGGCCACGATACTTGCGCAGGCGGACTATGGTACCGAGTGTCTTCTGAGTGAGTTCCACCATTTCGGGAAGGGTGAGATAGCCGAACTCGTTCGCGACCTGGCGCGCGTTCAAAAGCAGGCCTACATTAGTTGGGGATACGCTGGCCGCGACCTTTCGCGGTTCCTCAATGTTATCGGGCACGAGCCAGTTGTGTTCCTGGCTGGAAAACTCCGCAAAGTACCGCCAGATATACAAAGCACTTTTGCGCAGAAGGAGGAGATCCCGGCGCTCAAGTTCTGGCGCCGGTTCGAGTGGAGAAGCATTGAGCCAGGTGACGAGGAGCTTGCTGCCGGCCCACAGGCCGAGAATCGGGAGCGCGGCCAGCAACGACTGAGGGCGCACGAGCCAAATCACCAAACCCAGGCCGATGGCAAGAAAGGGCATCCAGTCGATGTAGCGGTCGACGGGAGTGCGGCGCTCTCCCATCTCCGCTTCCGCGGCAGTTTCCCACTCGAGCAGGCGCTCACGCGTGACCGCATGCCGGACGAGCGCGCGCACCACAGCGTCCAGCGACAACAGCGTCTGGTCGGCCAGAAGTGTCAATTCGAGCAGGACCGCAAAATTGGCCGAAAAGAGGTTGATGAGAGCGTCCCCGGCCATTCGCAACTGGCGCGCCGCCACGGCGCGAACCAACCCAAAGCCCAATTCGAGCCATGCTGGAACGAACAAAATGCAAATCGTGGCGAGCGTCCACAAGATAGGGTGGCCCATCACGAGCCAGCCATACAAAAGCAACGCGAAAGTTGCGGGTTCGACGAGGCTGCGGCGCAGGTTGTCGAGAATCTTCCAGCGCGAAACCAGCGAGATCGGATTGGGAACCCGCGCGCCCGCCTCATCGGGTACGAGGTCGGTTAACCATTGCACAATCTGCCAGTCGCCGCGAAGCCAGCGGTGCTTCCGCCGGTTATAGGCGCTGAAGTGCGAAGGATAGTCCTCAATCACTAGAACATCCGTGGCCAGGCCGGCGCGCGCGTATGCACCTTCGATCAGGTCATGACTGAGCAGAGCGTTGCGGGGAAAGCGGCGGTTCAAAACGCGGAACATGGTATCGACTTCGTAGATGCCCTTCCCCGTAAATGTTCCTTCTCCGTACAGATCCTGATAGACATCTGAAATCGCGCGGGTGTAGGGATCGAGACCGGTCTCGCCGGCAAAGATGGCCGCGAGCCGAGAGCGCGTGCTCGACTGCACACTTACGCCGACTCGGGGCTGCAAAATGCCGTAGCCCGCGACCACGATGTTCTTCAGAGGATCGATGATTGCCTGATTCAGAGGATGGGCGATCGCTCCCACCATGCGGTGCGCCGATCCTCGCGGCAGTTCAGTATCGGAGTCAAGCGTAATTACGAAGCGGACCTTGGGGAGAATCGACAGATCCCCGACCTTCACTGGAAAGCTGTCGTATTGGTTCAGCAGGAACTGATTGAGATCGAGCAGCTTTCCGCGCTTCCGCTCCCATCCCATCCATCCTCGCTCGCGCGGGTTGTAGACCCGGTGGCGATGGAGAAGGAAAAACGACCCCATACTCTTTCCGGAGTATCTTTCGTTGAGTTCGGCGATTAGTTTCGAGCACAATGCCACCAGCGAACTTTCTTCCGGAGAGGGTTGATCCGAATCCGGCAGATCGGATACCAGCGCAAAATGAATATTGGGGTCGTGGTTGCCCAGGAAACGTACTTCAAGATCTTCCACAAGGGTTTGCACTTGTTTTTCGCTGAGCAGGAGCGTCGGGATCGCAACCAGGGTCGCGCAGTCGTCGGAGACGCCCTCGGAGAAGTCAAGTTTGGGCAGAGCTGCCACCGGGAGCAGGTTGGTGATGACATAGTTCATCAACTCAACTGCCGCCTGCGAACTTGGCAATAACAAAATCAACATCGAAAGCAGCACGAGGAGCGGAGAAGTCGTGGCCGGAGTCAAGAGAAAGAGGGTCCCGGTGATGATGGCAAGAGTGAGGGCTGCAATTCCGAAAAGAAGAAATTCGTCGGGATGCCTGCGCAACCATGTCCGAAGGCGTTCGCCGAAGCTCGGGTGAAAGCCGACTCTCTGGCAGAGAAGTTCTGTTCCTTCACCAATGAGATAGAAGCCGATGTGGCTTTCGCGCAATCCGATGCGCGGATCGCGGTACTTCCTTTCATGAGCCTGGCGGGCCAGGGCAAGCGCTTGCTCCGCCACTTCCAACTCCGTTCGATCGGAGCGCTGGGCGATCCTCGAAACTCTCTCGCGATACACATTCCGGCTTTCAACATCCATACCGGCGTAGGCGCCGGCGGGATCCTCGCGCAGAATCCCGTCGAAAGCGACCAGTTGCTCCAGCAGGTCCGTCCAGGAAGCCTGGGTTACGTTTTCCAAGCTGCGGATGCAAGTGGTGACGCGCTTGCGGAGCTTTTTCGTGGGATCGTTCACGAGAGCGCCGCCCCGGGCGGCAATCTCTTCCAGCAGAACCAGCTTTAGCGCGGGAACGAGGGCGCCGATCTCGTGAAATTCGAGAGGCGTGATCTCCTCGAAAGCGATACAAAACTCCGCGAACTTGCTTTCGGAAAAAACCGTGTCTGTCTCATCGAGAAAAGCCTGTGCGATCGCCAGCACGCGGGGCACAATTTCGCCCTTGCTGGTGACGTGGGGAAGGTGCGTCAGCGGGCCAAGTTCACTCCCTACACCGCGCGTTGCCGAGTTAAGCTGCTGCTTGTTGTCACGGAGCCAGAGCAGATCTTCCGAATCAGGGGCCTTCGCGAAGGCTGCATCCACGTCTTCGAATATGGCGTCGAATGCTGCTGCGAGCTTTTGACAACGCTTCGAAAATGTATCCGACGATGGCGTCCCAGGCAGCCAACCCAGGCTCGTGGCGAACTCGGTCGCGGCGCTGCGCAGCGGCCGGACCTCTGCCACTTTGTCCAGGGAAGAAAGCTGCTGCTCTTCCTCTCCGATGACGCTGTGAGTTGGTACACTGCGAACCATACTCAAAAACCATCCCTTACGATCAATTCCTGCTCGACGAATCCATCTTGCTACCTGCACTTTCACCGGTAGCTGGCTGCCTGCAGTTCGAACATTTCCGCGTAGCGGCCGCCGAGATTCGTCAACGCATCATGGTCTCCTTCTTCCGCAATGCGTCCTTTCTCGAGCACTACGATTCGGTCCGCCATCCGCACGGTCGAGAAGCGGTGCGAAATGAACAAGGCCATCTTCCCGGCGGTCAACTCAGCAAAGCGTTGAAAGACTTCATACTCGCTGCGCGCGTCGAGCGCGGAAGTGGGCTCATCGAGGATCAGTACCTGCGCGTCGCGCAGATAAGCCCGGGCGAGGGCAACTTTTTGCCATTCGCCACCGGAGAGATCGACTCCGCCATCAAAGCGCCTGCCCAGCATCTGCTCATATCCGGCGGGAAGCTTTGCGATTACTTCTTCCGCCATACTTTTCTGCGCAGACTGCCGGATCAACGGCAGGTCGTCGATCTGCTCGATCCGGCCCACCGCGATGTTTTCTCGTGCCGTCATCTCGTAGCGCATGTAGTCCTGAAAGATGACGCCGATCTCGCGATAAAGGTCTTCAAGGCTGTACTCGCGCAAATCCACGCCGTCCAGGAAGACTTGCCCTTCGACCGGGTCGTAGAGGCGAGTCAGCAGCTTGACGATGGTGGTCTTGCCTTCCCCGTTTTCGCCGATTAGCGCGACTCTCTCGCCGGGCCGCAAATGAAAATTCAATCCATCCAGCACCAGGCGCGGACTTCCCGGATAACGGAAGGAAACGTTGCGAAATTCAAATCCGCTCCGGATGGGACGCGGCGCCGGCAAAGCGTTGGGCTTCGACTGGATGCTGGGAAGCATCTCGAAAAATGCGATAAGGTCGGTAAGGAACAAGGCCTGATCGGCGATGGTTGAGAGCGTGGAAAAGGTTTGCTGCAGGTTCGAGCTGGCCTCTCGAATGGCGTTTGCCAATAAAGTGAGCGTGCCGAAACTGAAGACGCCGGTGACCGTCCTCCAAACTGCGAAGACATAGGCGGTGTAGTAGCCAGCGGTGCCGATCGCGGAGAGGAACCCACCCGCTACCACCTTGCGGCGCGCCAGCGCAATGTCTTCTTCGTAAACCTGGGTGGAAAGCCCCTTAAATCTGGCTGTAAGGAAATCCTTCAGACCAAACAGCTTTAATTCCTTGGCTGCCTCTTTGCTGCCGCCCAGAATACGAAGATAGTCGAGTTGGCGGCGGATGGGAGTCTGGCGAAAATTCTTTGCATACCCTACGAACGCAAAATGAGTCTCGCCCACGAAGGCTGGAATCACCCCCACAATCAGCAAGAGCAGGAGCCAGGGTGAAAACACCATGATCGAAATGGATAACGTAATCGTCGTAATCACCTGCTGGATAAGGCGTCCGATCGCCTGGATCATGTACAGGCGGTCGGTGGCCTGAACCCGGGCGCGCTCCAGTCGGTCATAGAACGCGGGATCCTCATAAGCCATCAGATCCAGTGAAGCAGCGTGCTCCATGACGCGAACACTCACGTGGTGGGTGTACCTGCCGGCGAGCAGGGCATCGAGGTAGTCGATGACACGGCCGAGGACTCCGGCGGCTACGGCGAGGGCGAACTCGGTGGCGACCAGCCACCAAAGCCTGGCACCGGGGGGCTGATGAGTGGTGATGAGGCGAAAGATATTGTCGATAATGAGCTTTGAAACCCAGAACAGCGCGGGCGGAAGCAGAGAAGCAAGGACGCGAGTGATCAGTCCAAGAACGACTACGGTGCGACCGGACTCCCACACAAAACGCAAGACGGCCGGGACATTGCGGAGAGCTGAGAATCGCTCCCGCCATCCGCCGCGCGACTCAGATTTTTCGCCCATGACTGATCCAATACGGACCCCGTCTGCCGGAAGGAGTTCCTCGGTCCCTACGGCACCCGACGCGAGCGAGGTGTCAGTCGAAGTGGCGCGGATACTCCAAGTGTTGCCGAAATCAATTCCGGGCAATCAATTCCAGGCAAACCAGGCCCAACTCATCAAGCGACGGTTGGATGAAAGAAGCCGTCCTCGCGGTTGGTCGGATGAGAAAACTCCGGGAAGCGCAAATCCTGCGATTCATCGCTAGTATTTGTGGAATCCGGCTCGCTCCATTCCACGCTGTGCTTCCGCCGTCTTCATGAAGGTTTCCCAGACAAACCCGGTTCGCAGATTTTCAGCCATCAACAAAACGATTCCGGTGTCGATTCCAATTACATCGGAATCATACCAGTTCTTGAGGGGATTGAATGCGTTTACGAAGCCATACTTGGTCCAGGCCGACGGGTAGCGGCTTCGGATGTTCTTCAAAACACGCATGGTGGCCGTGGGCAGGAACGGCAATGAACCGCCGGCCGCGCTGGGAACAACCGTGCCGTCAATAGGGCCTATGGCGGGAGGGCCTCCCCAGGCGACGTAGCCGTGCTCGGAGTCGGAAGCCGTAATTCCCCACAAGTCGTCGCTGTAATCCGGGAACTGCTTGCCTAATTCCACACAAAAACGCTTATGGACTTCAGTGGCGGTCACGGAATTCAGGTAATAGTCCGCGTATTTGTCGCGTTTGCCACGAAAATCAAACCATGCCTGAGAATACTGGTGCACGAAGAGCGGCGCGAACGACCCGATATACCGCAGGCCGTCATATTCAAACGTCAAACGCTTCCAGGCGTTCCAGGTTTCCGGCTTCAGGGGATACGCCGACGATCCCATGCCCAGCAGGTACATCATCATCAGCTCGCTGTAGTAATCCCAGCGCGAGGCCAAAAACCCTACTTCCGGGGTCCACCCGTGGGTTAGCAGGGACGTGTCCTCTGAGAGCCAGGTCCAATCCACGCGGTTGAGGATCAGATTCGCAAGTTGTGGAACGCCGGAATGATGGAAGTGCTCGCGGCAGGTAAGAATCCCGCACAGGAGGATCGTTGTATCCACCGAAGACACTTCGGAGTCGAACATACGTTCCCCGGTTTCAGGGTTGGCGAAGTGGTAGAAAAACCCGCGGTGGTTGGGCAGCTTCTTCCACAGAAAGCGCAGGGTGGTAAGGACGCGTTCCAGCGCGTCCGCGGTGGGAATGAAGCCTCGCTGCTCTGCAATGCAGAGAGCGGTAAGACCGAAGCCGGTCGCGGCGATGCTGGAGGCAACCCCTGGATTGTCGTTGTGAACGTTACAGCGGTCCTTGACCATCCCCGTTTTCGGGTTGCCCTGTTCCCAGAAAAAAAGACAACTTGCGATTTCCAACTCGTTTAAGAACTGATCGTCTTCCGCTGATAGAATCGAAGCCTCGGGAGCACTGCGCACGGGAGAGGAAGTTTGCGCCTCCGTGTACAAAGGTGCCAGGACCTGCGCCAGGGGCAGGCAAAGACTTGTCCCCAGAACCTGACGCAGGAGTTGCCGGCGTGAAAGCAGATGGGTTTTGGAATCTGTCATGCGTTTCCGTGGATCATAGCAACTTGGATCTTAACAACTCGAAAAAATGACGGAACACAGTTCGACGCCCTCAACCCACAAAGCAAAGGGCTGTCACTTGTTTGTATATTTACGATAGCATTTAAGGATGTCAATAAAGAGTCCGTCGTTGGTGCCCCGACGGAAACTTCGAGGCCAACCGGCAACGTACGGATGCGGCTGGTGATGTGCGCATGACTCGTACTCACAAAATCGAGATTGGGATCGCTTTGTTTATCGGGCTCCTGCTTAGCGCCGGCATGGTGGCGCTGATTGGCTGGCAGAGACCGATTACCTTACGGGGAGCCGTCCTCGTCCAGGATTCGGACCCCCGAAAACAATTGCCGATCGCGGGAGTTGCGATTTCCGCCGGCAAACTCGCTGCGTCCGGCGCAACCACTGACTCCTCCGGACTCTTCGTTCTTAAGCTGCTTAAGCCGATTCGCAGGGGACATGCCATTGCGCTTGACTTTCGCCACCCACAATACCAGCCCCTGGACTTGGACGAATATGTCACCAACCAGCTGTATGTGGTCCATCTGGTTCCGCTGTCCAGCAATCCCGCTCCGCAGAATCGACCCGAAGTTAAGGTGGCGAATGTCCGCGTGAGATATACGGTGAAATTCAAGACCGAGCTGAATGTGGGGGGTGCGGTCAAGACCTTCGAGATTGATAACAAGGGCAACGTGCCTTGTAAGGGTGAGCATCCCTGCTCTCCCGACGGGAAATGGAAGGCAGCCATCGGTTCGGCTACTTTGGATGCGGGCGCGGGCAATCAATTTCGCAACGCTCGCGCCTCATGCATTGCTGGCCCTTGTCCTTTCACAAGAATTGAGGCTGACAACTTCTCCCAGAATGGCCAGATCATCACAGTTTCGGCGCGCGACTGGTCCGACACCACCACTTTTGTGTTGGAGGCCGAGGTGTTTCGTCCCATGGTGAGTCAAATGGAACACTGGTCCTATCCGGTTGTTCTCGGGGAGGGACTTTCTTTTACCTTGCCCGCCTCCGCAGAGAGCGTCAGCATTGAGGCGGATCTCGACGGGCAGACGATTATTTTTCCGCTCGGGCCCTCGCTTTTCTTGAGTTGGGCCAGTTGCGATGCCGGCGTCAATCCCGACAAAGGGCGGGTCTGCCGCTGCACGGCCAAACCAGGATATCGGTTTCAATAGCCGTCTTGAAACCACTCTAGAAGAGAATTCCGGCTACCTGCTCCGCCATGAGATTCGCCTTCTCGCGACGCATCTCCTGCGTCATCGAAGGATCGTCCTGGACGCTGGAACTCACGCTCACGGCGAAAGCCTGATTGCGCACCCGGCCTACCACGCTCTCGGCGTATTTATCTTCCTTGCCCTCAATGCTGCACATCACAGCCTCATTGCCGATGGCCCGGAGAGGAGCGCTTTTCGGCGGGCATTGCGCCAGGTAGCTGGGGAATTGTTTGGGGATGTCGGTCATGATGTCGACCGAGATGCGCAGTTGGTGAACTGCGGCTCCTTGCTGCCGCGAGAATTCGCAGACTCCGGCGCCCTGATCGTTGACTTTGACCGTAACCGTCACGGCGCCACCAACAACTCCGCGGGCTGTAGCCTCATTGATCCAGGGGCATTTCGCCTGGGCATGGCACACGGCAGGCATGAAGGCCAGACTGAGCAAGAATACATGGAAGCTTCTCATCACTTTTCAGTACGATCCTATCGTTTTGAGCGCGCTACGATTTCGTCGCGGGCTTCAAGGTTTCCGCCTTGAGGATCTTGCCGCCCTCCTGAATGACGTAGACGCGGTTCGCCTCGAGATCTTTCAGTTGATCGATTTGCCCGCTTAGCCAGCGAATTTCGACCATGTCAACCTTGGTTGCCTGCTCCAGGCCAAAGTGCATGCGCATATCATTTTGTGAAAAATAGCTGCCGCCGCTGCGCAATTCGTCCATCTGCACGAGCGGCTTCTCCGCGGACGGAATCGTTTTGGCGGTGACGAGCACGCGGCTGCCGATGCCCGTGCGATTGGATTTCACGCCCACGAGCTTGATCTTGATCCAGTTCCGGTTGAGGGTTGAGTCGCAACGGAGAAGCTGGGGAATCGCGTTGACGCAGTTGACTGCGATGTCGAGGTCGCCATCGTTGTCGTAGTCGCCAAAGGCGCAACCGCGCGCCGGTGCATTCTCAACAATTCCGGGACCGCCTTGAGTGGTGACCTCTTCGAAGCGTCCGTTGCGCAGGTTGCGGTAGAGGTACTTGTGTTCGGCATACTTTAGGTCGGCCTTCGATTTATCCACCTCGGGATAGACATGGCCGTTGGACATCAATATGTCGAGCCAGCCGTCATTATCCATGTCGAAGAAGCCGACACCCCAGCCCAGCAAGCGCGTGTTGACGCCAAGTCCGCTGGGATAGGTGCGATCTTCGAAGACACCCTCGCCGAGATTGGTGTAGAGCGAGTCGGTATCGCCGGCAAAGTTTGTCTTCACCACATCGAGATTGCCGTCGCGGTTGTAGTCGCCGATTGAAACTCCCATGCCAGCTTGAGGTTTTGCCTCGGCGGAGAGCGCAGCTCCGTTTTCGATGGCAACGTCCTTGAAGGTGCCGTCTTTCTGATTGAGATACAGGGTCGCGGGCGCGGAATCATTCGCCACATAGATGTCGGGCCAGCCATCGTTATCGAGATCGGACGCGGCAACGCTGAGGCCATAAGTGCCAACCGCATTCCACATCCCTGCCTTTTGACTCACGTCGGTAAAGGTTCCATCTCCGTTGTTGTGATACAGAATGTTTTTTCCGCCCGCGAGGCCTGGAGGACCGCAGGCGACGAGGATCCCTTTGTAAGTACATGGACCGTCCTCGGGCAGGGGCGCGGTCTTCAGGTCAAACTCCACATAGTTCGCGACAAACAAATCGAGATGTCCGTCGCGGTCGTAGTCGACCCAGGTGCATCCAGTATTCCAACGCGTCTTCGGTCCGGGCTGGATCAGCCCGGCGCGTTCCGTGACATCGACGAACGTTCCGTTGCCGTTGTTACGATAAAGCGCATTTTGCCCATAGTAGGTAACGAACAAATCGTCATTACCATCGTTGTCGTAGTCGCCGACGCAGCAGGCCTGTCCCCAACCTGTGCGGATTTCCAGGCCCGAACCCTTTGTGACGTCGGTAAATGTTCCGTCGCGGTTGTTTTTGAACAAATGACAATGCGGCTCTTTGCCCTTGGCAAATCCTTCGAGGCGCCATCCATTTACCATGAACACGTCGAGCCAGCCATCGTTGTCGTAGTCGTAGAAGGCGAGTCCGCAGCCCGTGGTTTCGAGCAGGTATTTGTTCTTACCCACGCCGCCGTAGATGGTTTCGATGTCGAGCCCCGAGCCTTTGACGACATCCACGAAACTGACGCCGAGTGGCGTGCCTTCGATTGGAGATTTCGGACCCGGTGGGGGAGGAGCGGGCTTGGCGTCATAGCTGCGCTCGATTGGACCGATATTTTTTTTGGTGCCAGTTTGCGGGACGGCCTGCTGTTGAGGAGCTGCCAAGGCCAGAAGATCTGCGAATGGAAGTACAAGAGCGGTGCGGCTCAGCGAGCGAAGAAATTTCCGGCGATCCAAAGGCAACACATCTCCTCCTGAGCTACCGCTGACCTCCGCCGCCGGCGATGCCATGCTCCAGATCTTTCTGCGTAAGATCCGAATGCATGTGCCAGGGCACGCTCTCGGTCGAGATCTCGGGATGCTTGCGCAGAAAATCGAGCGAATAAGTGGGAGCCGCGGGGTCGATTCTCTTGGTGGCGTATAGCGCGGCCTGTTTCGCGGCTTCGGCCTTCATGCCTTTGCGTCGATACAGGATGGCAAGATTGTAGTGCGCCGCAACATCATCAGGATCGATGACCTGCAACGCTTCAAACTGCGCCACGGCATCCTCGGAACGATGCTGCTGGTAGTAGGCGATGCCAAGTTCGCGGCGCGCGTCGCGCGATTGCGGATACTGTTCCACGACCCGTTGCAGATCGGCGACCTCAGCTTCGGGATGTCCTTCGCGGCGTTCCACCAACGCGAGGTAGTAGAGCGCTCGGGCATAATCCGGATGCAACTGCAGCGCCTTCTCCAGTGGGGGCCGGGCTGACGAATATTTTTCCCACTCGATATAAGTCAAGCCCACATTCACATAGCCGTCGTCGTAGTCGGGCCGCAGCTTCACGACTTGTTCGAAGGCCTCAATCGCGTCGGAGTATTGCTGCTGGTCGAGAAATCCGATGCCGACGTTGTTCCACCGCATCCAGTCGGGGTTGTCGCCGGTTGAGGCTGGGGTGGGATCATTCATGCCCATACTCAACGTGCGGGTGCGGGAAGCCAACTCCACGACAGGGTAGAGCGGGTGATCGGCACCGAACACGTTGTTTAGATAACTCTGCCGCAGGTGACGGTAGTTCACGCGCGCGGTGATGCTGAGTGGCCCCTTCGCGTCAGCCGGAACCTGGAATTCATAGCGCACCAACGCGGAGCGTCCGGACTGAATCGAGTTGTCGTAGGCCATGGAATGGATGGTCGCGACCTTGTGATTGTCGACAAACTCGCCGGAGAGATTCACCGGGCGGTTGGTGAAGCTGTGGGCGCGAGTATCCAGCATGCCGTCTGGCTTCAGGAAACCACTGTGATAGATATCCTTCCCTGCCGCGTCCTTTACTACGACCTCAACCCAGGCCTCGTAGAGATCGCGCACCTCGGGAATCAGCGAGTGGCCGATGTTCTTGTTCTGGATGACGACGTAGGCCTGCACCACGTCGTTCGGTTCCAGCTGGAACGGCACGGAGCCAAGGGGCGCGATCATTTGATCGTCGCTGGACTTTTTCAGCGCGAAAATATCCACGTTGAGGAAGGTGCCGCGCTGCAGGAACTCAATCGTTTTCTGCAGTTGTTCGTCGAAGCCGTAATAGAACGGCACCGCAGTATTTCCCGCCAACCAGCGATGAGAGGCCAACTCCCCTTTCTTTGCGCCGTAGTCGGGCAGCGTGATCGCGGCGCGATGCATGTGGCAGTTCTGACAGGGGCTGAAGTCTGTCTGGTAGAAAGTAAGCGGATTACGCTGCGAGAACTTGGAGTTCTGCCACTCGTCATAGACCGTAAAGGCGCGAAGGAATTTGTAATCGTTGAGCGTGCTCGGCAGGTTAGCCTTGTGGCAGGCGGCGCAGAATTCCGGGGTCCGGTAAAACGGCTGCATGACGGCCCGTGAGTGGCGCTCAGGATGCTGCAGGATATCGCCGAACGGAACTTTGCCGGGAATGCGATTGCCCTTCTCATCCACCATTACTGCCGGCTCCCCCATCACAAAGCCACCATTCCCCGAGGTCGACTGCAAGCGCTGGATGGAATGGCAGGTGGTGCAAGTCAAACCGTCCTTGTCAAAGGCGCGATCGACATGCGAGTCGGTGGTCAGGGCGCCCGACAGCACGGCGACCGGATTGTGGCAGCTGTCGCAGTGCCGCGAGAACTCGATGCCTTCGGTTCGGATCAGGATGTTGACGCTGGTCCGGTAGAACGGCGTGCGGAATGAGTTGGAGTGCAAAGCCTGACGCCACTGGTGGTAGGCCTCTTCGTGGCAATGGCCACAGTATTCGGCCTCGGGAAAAGCGCCGGGGCGAATGAAATCGTTGCCTTCGATAGCAGCGTTTCCGGGCAGGGACAGGTTGTCTTTGCCGAAATGAAAGTTGTAGGTCTTCCTTATTTCGTCGGAGTAGCTCTTCTTCTCGGGATCGTCGCCCGACTGGGCGTGGATGATGAAGTGCGGGACTCCCGTGAGCCAGGCAATCGCCAGGAAACCGGCGGCGCTGAGGAGAATTCGGCCTGCTCTCGAATTCATCATGATCCACCTGCGTCTGGTATAACGCATCCCAAGCTTACTGTAAATGGGGGCATTTGCAAGGAAGCATTCGTTGGGAGCGCAGGCAAAGCTTGAAGATTACCTTTGCGGCTTTTCCAGTTCGTCTGCCTTGCGCCGTTCAGCTGCGGCTTCCTCCTTTTTGCCTTGGCGTTCCAGAGCGTTGGCTAGCCCGCGATGGGCCTCGGCATAATTGGGATCGTCGCTGAGCGCCTGCTGGTAGCGCTCAATGGCATCTGCAACCTGCCCTTTCTGCAGCAGCGAGTTGCCGGAATTTGTAGACACTGTGGCCCGCTGGCGATTCATGGCCACACGCTCCAGATCCGCGCCTTTCTTGCGTTCGGCGGCGGCCTCGGCCGCTTGACCCTGCTGTGCGAGCACCGTCGCCAGGGTCAGGTGAGAGTCGGGCTGGTCGGGCATTTGACGAATCGCTTCCCTTAAGGCCTCGGCGGCCTCCGGCAGTTTGTCCATCTTCCGATAGAGACTGCCCAGGGTCGCCCAGCCGTCAGCATTGTCGGGGTGCAGCTTCATCGCCAGCGAGAGTTCGCGGCCTGCGTCGTCGTAGCGGCCGTCCTGCATGTAGAGGATGCCCAGCGTGTAGTGCGGCTCCCAGGCCGAAGGCTTCAGCCTGGACGCAGCCTCGAGCTCCGGGATGGCGGCCACTTTGTCGTCCTTCAACTTGAGGGCAAGACCGAGATTGTAGCGGAGCTGGAAGTTCTCGGGATTAGTCTTTAGGCCGGAGTTGAGCACATGGATGGCTTCATCCACTTCGTTCATCTGCAAGTATGCTGCGGCAAGATTCTCATGCGCGGCGGCATCGGCTGGCTTCTCTGCCAGCGTACCCCGAAGAAACGGAATCGCATCCTTTGGGTTTCCCGTGATCAGAAGAGCCAATCCCAGGCTCGAACCAGCCTCGCGGTTCTTCGGCTCGGATGCAACCACCTGGCGAAGCAGGGGAACGGCGTCACGATCGTGGCCGGCTCGCTGCAGGGTCGTGGCCAGTTGATACTTCGCTTCCGTGTAGGCGGAATCGAGGCTGATCGCACGCCGGAATTCCACGATGGCTTTGTCGTCTTCATTATTCGCCGCATAAGCCTCGCCAAGTTCTGTCAAGACGACTGCGTTATCCGGAGCCAACTGGGAAGCCACAGTCAGCTCCTGGACCGCCGCTGAGGTCTGTTGCTGCGCGAGGAGCGCCATCCCCAAGTGCATGTGAGCCGCGGCGAACTGCGGGTTGAGCCGAATCGCTTCCCGGAATTCGTCGACCGCCGAAGGCCAGTTCCGCCGTTGCGCGTACAGCGACCCCAGGGCGTCACGGAGTTCGGGGCTCTTCGGCGATTCGGTGACGGAGGTCTTCATCCTGGCGGTTGCCGCCGCGAGTTGACCTGTCGCGGCCAACGAGCGAGCGTAGGCTGCAAGAACAAACGAAGGAAGTGCGTGGGAGGGATCTGAGGCGGACTTGCGCTCGGCGTCGGCTTCAACATTCTTAAACAGAACAATCGCCTTCTGGTTAGCGCCGGTTTGCTCATACGCCAGGGCGAGATTGGTTTCGGCGGCTACGTCGCCAGGCTTCAGCTTGAGTGCGGTTTCCAGTTCCTTGATGGCCTCTGGAAGTTTCCCAAGATGCGCCAGGACCGCGCCCAGGGCGCTGTGTCCCTCCTCGACTTGAGGCACCAGGCGTACAACCTTCTCCAATTGTGCCTCTGCGGTCTTGAAGTCGTTATTCGCAGCTGCTGCCGCGCCCGCCTGATAAGCTGCCTGGGCTTCGCTGTTGACGCTGGCCTGCGAGTCTGACGATGAGGCGCTCTGCGCCGCGAAGCCAGCAGAGGCGTATAACCCCAGCATCAGAACGAGCGGGATGCGGAGTGACTGCGTGGTCATCGGAGTAATGGTAACGCATCCATGAATACAAACGGCCCGCAGGTGTTGAACCTGCGGGCCGTCCGGTGGACTGTTTGGGATTGACCAAGAGGTGGTCACTCTACGTGGCCTCTCACGGCAACCCCCGGGTCTGGGACTAAAGCACGGGGCCGAAGTCCCGAGGATGAAAGCCTTCGCGCGACCTATGCGATGCCTGCATCCGTACTCACCGGCTAGTGTGCGGGCTGTAGCTCCGGCGTTTATGCGCCTGGAGCCCCGCTTAGAGCAACCAGCTCTAAGTCTCAGCCACCTCACCTGGTCTTAGACTCCCACAACTGCCACTACAATCAGAACTTGTCATTCGACCACCTCCTTTCCGGTGTAACCGCACAATAGTACGAAGTCCCCTTGTGCGTCAACCGGCACGAAACATCAACTAGGGGGCCTGACGGGGGCGGAAACGAAATTTTCACTCTCTTCTCTGACATTGTTAGACTCCTCCCTTTTCACTCTTGCCCAACGCGCGGTGACAGCGTTGCGTGCGCTCTCACTACGCTCCTGTGGAGTCATGTTAGCTGCTCGCGCCGGGCCACCGACACGACCACCCTTGCGGCCTAGCGCTACAGCATACGGGTTCTTGCGCTTCTTTGCCATCGTGTTGATTATACGTGAGCGGTTACGAAAGTCAAGCGCATTTTCTTCTTGACATATACGTGAGCGGTCACGTAATATTAGGGCATCATGAATCGCCTTTCGGCCAATAAACAAGCCCAGATTGTAAGCGCGCTGGTGGAAGGAAATTCCATCAATGCAACTTGCCGGATGCTCGGAGTTGGAAAGCACACGGTGTTGAGACTTCTGGAAGCCTTGGGTTGCGCGTGTGCCGCTTACCACCATTCGCACATTCGCAATCTGCGCGTGCGGCGCGTACAGTGCGATGAGGTCTGGGCGTTTATCTATGCGAAGCAAAAGAATGTCACGCTGGAACAAATGCAGCAGGGTGCGGGCGATGTTTGGACATGGACGGCAATCGATGCGGACACGAAACTGATTATTTCTTACGCGCTCGGGGATCGTGGCGCTTCCACAGCCAAGGCTTTTATGCAAGATGCTGCTTCGCGCATCAGCAACCGGATTCAGTTGACCACAGACGGACACCGCGTCTATGCCGATGCCGTGGAAGAAGCCTTCGGAGCCAATATTGACTATGCCATGCTGGTCAAACTGTACGGATCGTCTGGCGACAGTCCCGAATCGCGCTACAGCCCGGCAACGTGCATTGGCTGTCGCACTGGCGTGCTTAGTGGTACTCCTGACCCCAGGCACATCAGCACAAGTTTCGTGGAGCGCAGCAACCTTTCCATGCGTATGGGAATGCGGCGCTACACTCGCCTGACCAACGGATTCAGCAAGAAATTCGAGAACCATGCCCATCAAGTCGCCTTGTATTTCTTCCACTACAATTTTTGTCGCGTGCATTCTTCGTTGCGCGTCACCCCGGCGATGGAAGCTGGGATCACTGAACACGTTTGGAGTTTGCAAGAGTTGTGCGGATTGCTTCCCAATACATGCACGCCAGCAGCGCGACTCGACAAAGCACTCGTCGCAAAGGCGCTTGCCAGCAATCCAACGGCCAACGATACCGCCTGTGAAAGTTAAACGGCACCACTACCGAAAGTGGGTGCCGAGAGTGCTACTCCCCCATCTGTTAGCTTAGAGGTTTCGGATGACGGAAGGATCATGGGAACATCCGCAAAGCTTTCGACGGCGGGCGATATTCTTCGCCAGCGCTGCCCCCGATGCCGCGCGGGAAACATTTTCCGTCATTCCATCTTCCGCGGTTTTCCCAAGATGCACGAGCGCTGCCCGGTCTGCGATCTCAAGTTCGAACGCGAGCCGGGCTACTTTCTGGGCGCGATGTATGTGAGTTACGGTTTGGGAGTCGTGATCGTCGCGATTATCGCTGGGCTGCTATGGTCCGTGACTGATTGGTGGATCACGAAAGATACCCTCTGGGCCGTCGTATTGTTTCTGCCGCTCGCGCCCACGATCACGCTCCTCGCCCGCGTGCTCTGGATCTATCTGGACCAGACCATTGATCCCGAACGGCGGCCGTAGCGAATTTCCCATTGCTTTTTCCTATATTTACATGTCCGCTGGCAACCCCTGGCATGCGTCCGCGTTCTTAACTTGATTCATAGATACAATCGGTGTGAAGCATCTACGGAACACGCTCCCGTTCTGGAGACGTGGACTTCTGGATGCGCTATTCTCAGTTGCGCTATTCTCAAGAGGGAGAACGTGGAATGATTCGCTTGCTTGCCGCAACGATTACCTTGACCGTGCTGACTGGTTCGTTTGCTTTTGCTCAAGACGAAACGCCGAAAGTGCAGGTATTTGGCGGGTATTCACTGCTACGCGCGGATCATGGAAAATTGACCGGCACCCTCCTGAATGCAGATCTGGAAGAGGCTACCAGCCCCTTCGACGTGAGAACTTATTTTCTCGACGGCTGGAATGCGGAGGCACAGTACAACACCGGCGGCTGGCTGGGGATTGCCGCCGATGTTGGCGGACGCTACGGCACGCCCATCACAGAGGCGAGGGACAGCACGCTCTCCGGGCTCCCCAAAGAGACTGCGTTTTCCTTCCTGGCGGGGCCGGTACTCTCATACCGAACGAAATCGAGACTCACTCCCTTCGTGCACGGCTTGTTCGGTTGGGATCGAACCAGCCTCAGCGCGACCACCATTACCGGCAGCGTAACATCTCCGGTGTCTTCCGCTGCCACGACTTACAACGATTTCGCAATGGCGCTGGGAGGGGGAGTCGATTGCAGAATGACACGGCACGTTTCTATTCGGTTGGGGCAGTTGGACTGGTACCATACCAGCATCAATCTGAGTAAGTTCTACACAAACGCTTTCGGTGGCAGCCTGTTAGTAGGCCTTGCAACTCATCAGGACAATTACCGATTCTCCGCAGGAGCTGTTGTGCGGTTCTGACGCAGGTTATCAGGGCTCGCGTCCAAGGGCAAACGCCTGAACCATGCGCCCCTCACTGGGAGGGCGTGAGAGGTTTGGCTGTCGCCTTATCCTGATCACCTCCGACGGGCTTCATTGCGACAACCTGGTAAGGCCGGGTTTTCCTGTCTCCCTCGGATACCTTGAGATAAAGCCGGTCCTTATCGATTCGAAATTCTCCTTCCTGACCGACTGGCAGAATTACCGGGTGCTTCTTGTCCAACGGGCGTATGTGATAATCCATTTCGTCAGTGCGCAGCAGATACTGAGGGCACAATTTCTCATCGGAATTCACATGTTCAATGCCAGCTGAAGCGAACACACTCCCAAGCCCGGTTATGCCTTTCTCCTTGGCGCCACAAGGAACGGCTTCCATCTTCTCGATCATGCCCCTTTCGGGATGCTTCTTCTTTCCAGCTCCCGCTGGTAATGCGACGGCGAGAAGAAGCATCGCAACGAGTAAGGCTTCGGTTTTCATAGCGCCTCCCATTCTCAGATTCTCATGCCTAAATCGGCTGAGAGGCCATTCGTTGTTTTGCTTGGCCTCCCAGCCTGCAACTCATGGCAAATCTACGGCTTTGGCTTCGGGTCTACCATTTGCTGCTTCTTGGTGGCCCCACTGTTGTCGTACTGCTTCATCGAATTCATGAAGGCCTGCGGGTTCTGCGCCAACTCTTGCTGAACCCCAGTATGAGTTTTCAAGTACTCGCGCAGTTCCGGGTGGTTCTCCAAGTACTCCTGATTCTTGGCGAGCGATGGATCTTTTGAAAGTTGCCGAGAGATCTCAGGATGGCTGTCCAGGAAGCTGTCAAAGCTGGCCAGTTCCCGCCGGTTGGTATCGTCTTTCCTGTGGTCAAAGCGGTTTTCCTCGCTCATGAAGACGTGTGGATCTTGTGCCAACTGCTGCCGAACTCCGGGGTGGTCCTGCATGAACTGCTGCAGCGCAGGATGGTTTTGCAGAAACTCTTTGTTGTCTGCGAGCGTTGGGTTTTTGCGCAATTGCTCCGCGGTTTCGGGATGTTTGTCCAGGAAGGTGTCAAAGTTGGCCAATTCCCTCCGGGTGGCATCATTCTCCCTGTTCCTGCGGTCAAAGTCGCTGCGGTCGAAGCGGTCTTCCTGTCTCATGAAGGCGTGCGGATCCTGTGCTAACTGCTGCCGCACTCCAGGGTGCTCCTGCATGAACTGCTGCAGGGCAGGATGGTTCTGCAGAAACTCTCGATTGTCCGCCAGACTCGGATTCTTGCGCACTTGCTCTGCGATCTCGGGATGTTTATCCAGGAAGGCGTCAAAGTTTGCCAGCTCCCGGCGGTTGGCGTCATCGCCTCTGTCCCTGTCGCTAGCACTGCGGTCGAAGCGATTTTCATCTCTCATGAAGGCGCGGGGATTTTCCCTCAATTCCTCCCGCACCCCTGGATGGTCCTGCAAATATGCTTGCAGCTCGGGATGATTATTGACGTATTCGCGGTCATCCACCAGAGACGGATTCCTGTGCAACTGCTCCGCCATCTCAGGATGACTGTCCAGAAAGCTATCGAAACTCGCCAGCTCCTGCCTGGTGACGTCTGTCGGCGGAGAAGGCGGCGCTGTATGAGGCGGCACTTCCTGAGAACTCACCGAGGGAACAATCCAAAGCAAACTTGCGAGCGCCAGGAGTGCTGAATAATGCCTTAGATACACACATCGCTTTTTCATAAGTTTGTAGTCCTCCTCGACGAGGGCGCGAATGTCGAAGAGAATGGTGCAAACACCTTGCCAAACTATGGTGGCTCGGACGAACTGCCCCCATTTTCAAAGGCTTGCAGATGGTCGGCCCAAGTTCGCGCGAAAAACGGGAGAGTAAATTTTTCGGGTCGCACAAAACTTGCGGAGCTAACTGACACTGAAGTCAGTACTTAGGGTCACTAGCAAGAAGTTCACAGCGGACTTCCTGCGAGAGAAATTAAAGGAAAATACCTAGGGGAAAACCCTCAGCTTAGAATCTGCAGGCCTCGAACTGGCATTTTTACTGCGAAGACTAAAATCGCACGACCGCCGCAAACGGCGCCACACTTGTAAGTGATAACGACGCGAAGTCATCAGATGTGGCGCACATGTTCGGGTCGAAATCCGATCCCAATGATGCGGGCTGGAATGCGGCGCAGTATCGGCCATCGCTGCATCAGCTTTAACGGCCATGGAACGGTAAGCGCCTTCGTGCTGGATAGAACGCGCTTGATCACAGCGTTTTGTAGCAATATCTGCAGCTTTTGAGTGGCGCGAGCTGGAAACTCTCTCCGCCGCTGGACAGCGTGAAGATCGTGTTCGTCGATGTTCCCGGCGGCCAGCTTCGTGGCAAGAATATTAGCTGTGCCCACGGCATCCTGGATCGCGAGGTTGATTCCCACCCCGCCCACCGGCGACATCGCGTGCGCGGCGTGCGCGGCGTCGCCGATGCACAGCAGTCCTGGTCGAAACCACTTCTTCAGGCGATCTACCTTCACGGTGAGAAGGCTTACGTCGTTCGTCTCGCAGTTCGCTGACGCGGTCACGCAGAAAAGGTTCGAGAGCCGCAATGTGTTCGCGAAACTGTTCGATTCCTAGCTTGCGAACCTCGTCGGCAGCGCCTTTCGGAATGAGAAAAGCACACTGCCAGTACGATTCGCGGTTGATCATCACGAACATTTTGCCGGGGTCGACGTGGCCAAGAGATTGCCCCGGATCGATAGGGCGCCGGCTGATCCTCATCCAGAAAACATCCATGGGGGCGCCCAAATCCATCACTTGCAAACCGGCGCGTTCCCGCACGATCGAATGCCTGCCATCGGCCCCGACGATTAGGCTGGCGCGAATTTCCATTGTCCCTTTGGGAGTTTTAGCAGTCACACTAACGATACGACCATTCTCCTGGATAAGATTGGTCGCCTCGGCCTCCATTATGACTTGAAATCTGGGATAACGTCTGCCCTGCTCAACGATGAAGTTGAGAAAATCCCATTGCGGCATCAAGGCGAGGAACTTGCATCGCGTCGAAAGATGCGTGAGGTCGGCAATCTTAACTATTTTGCCCCCAACCTGCCCTGCCAGTTCGCGCACCTTTTGATGCGGGCGCTTCAGGAACTCTTCGAGGATGCCAAGTTCGTACATCAACTCCAGAGTGGAAGGATGAATGGTATCGCCACGAAAATCACGCAGAAAATCGGCGTGCTTCTCGAGCACCAGGACATCCACACCCGCCCGGGCCAGCAAGAAACCGAGCATCATTCCGGCCGGCCCACCGCCCACAATGCAGCATCGGGTTTCGAGAGTCGTCATCACATTTTCCAGCTTATTTCATCATCCACGCTTAGATGGCACTTTGTATCAGGAAATCTTCCAGTCTTAGCGCGTGCTCACGCTGCTCCCGGTTGTACATGACCGCCGGGCATCTGGGACCGGCACCTATGGCTGCCTACACTTAAGACTCCCCTCAGTCCGGACCGATTTTCCCCTAGGTCGAGGACCTTTTGAATGTAGTCGGGTAACTCGCTGATTGCTCAGCCCTTCCAGCGGAAGGCGTCTGGCTGGCACAAGCCCAGGTGGGCGAGCACACGGTAGGCGAACTCGCGGGCCATGTCATCTAAGCTCGCCGGCCGGTAGTAGAAGGCCGGGATGAGTGGAAAGATGGTCGCCCCGGCATCGGCGGCCCGGTACAGGTTGCGGATGTGGATTTTATTGAGCGGCGTTTCGCGCACGCAAAGTACCAGCGGACGTTTTTCTTTCAGGCAGACGTCGGCGGCGCGCTCAATCAGGTGTGAAGCGATGCCGTTCGCGATGCGGGCCAGGGTGCCCACGCTGCAAGGGATCACGATCATGGCGTCGGCGGGATAAGAGCCGCTGGCCACGTTGGCTCCGATGTCGGCGTTCGATTGCTCTTTGATTTTGGACGATGCGGGGATTTTGGACGAGGCGGCGCGAGCTGAGGTCTTTGTCTTTTCGCCGTTAAGAATCTGGCGGACGAGATTGGAGCGGCCCTTAATGCCGAGTTCCTCGGCCAGCACGCGCAGGCCGGAGTCGGAAGCGATGAGGTTCACGGTCTGAACGCGGGCATCACGCTCAGCCGCGAGCAGCAGTTGCCGCAGAAACACCGACCCGCTGGCGCCAGTGGTCGCGATGGTCAGATTTTGCGGTGGGTGGTTCGGCAATTCGCCTCCGGCGAGGCGGCGAGAGCGTCGCCCCGAGTTTGGAGCATAGGCAGTAGATCAACAGGAGTCAAGGCGAAGAGAAAGGCCTAGAAACTAGAAACCTGAAACTGGAAACCGCCTCATGGCATCCACGGTCAATTTGCGATCCCGCCGCAGCGCCGCGCAACTCCATGCGCTGGCTGGAGTGGAACGCGAAATCCGAGCCCAGGACTCACACAGCCGCCGCAAATATCTTCGCGAGTTCAGCCAGGCTTTTCGCAGCTACGATTCTCTCCTCGACTCCCGGCAGATTCAGAATGTCCTGCATTCCGCCGACGTGGTCCTGATCGGCGACTACCATGCCCTGCCCGCGGCCCAGCGCTATGCCGCATCTCTGATCGAGCAGCGTGCGTTGGCCGGGGATCGCCGCGTCGTGCTCGGAGTCGAAACTATCTTCGCCCGCGACCAGCACATCCTTCAAGAATGGTGGCGCCGTGAGATTGACGAGAACGAACTGCGCCAGCGCATCCGCTTCGATCTCGACTGGGGCTACGACTGGACGCCGTTCCACGAACTACTGGTCGCTGCCCGCGATCACGGCGAAGGCATCTACGGCCTCGATTGCATGCCCCGCGAAAACCTGCGGAAAATTGGAGCGCGCGATCGTCACGCCGCCGCCAAGATTGCCGAGATCCGCGAGCAGCATCCCGACGCGGTGATTTTCGTTTTGTTCGGCGAGTCGCATCTCGCTCCGGCACATCTCCCGCGTCTGCTGCGGAAGGAAATCCCCACTGCCAGAGTCGTTACCGTGTTGCAGAACGTCGACGCTCTGTATTGGCGCGCCGCGGGCGAACGCGTCGACAAGGTCGACGCCGTGCGCGTGAACAATGACGTGCTGTGCGTATTCAATGCCACGCCCCTTGAGAAATATGAAAGCTACCGGCTTTTTCTCGACCAGTGGAGCCGCTGCGATAGCGGACCCGACTTCGCGCCCACGATCTACAACCTCATCGACAGCCTCGCCAGCTTTCTCCAGATCAACCGTTATTCGCCGCACAACGGGACGCAGCCGAAGTTTTTGGTCGACATGCTGCCTGAGGTTCATGGCAACTCGTCGGACGCGATGCTGCGCCGCCTGCTATCGCGCAAAGGCATCGGCGAGCCGCAACTGGAGACGATGCTGGCGAACGTGGAAGAACGCGGCAGCGCGTATTTGCCTGAGGTCAACGCCTTCCACATTCGCGAATTTCAAATGATGCACGCCGCCGAGGATGCGACGCGCTTTCTGCATCACGCCTGTCGGGGTCTGCCCCAGCGCCTGAATGGACATAGCGCAAACGGCAACGGCACACAGAGAAACAAGTGCGCAGCGTTGGCCACGGACGCTTTCTATACGCGGGTCATCGAGCATGCCGTGGCTTACTTTGGCTCGCGAGTGCTTCATCCTTCAAGGCCGGCCCCTGAGATGGAAGATTTTCCCGGGCTGTCGCGCGCCGGGTGTGAAAAAGCTGCGCAAGCAGCCGTCCGCGCCGATGAGGAGACGTTTGAATCCACCGCGCTGGAATGGGGATACCGCGTGGGAAGCCGGATCTACGCCACCTACCTTGCCGGCAAAGTGAAGCCGAGCGGCCTGCGCCGCTTGTTCCTGGCGCATCTAGACCAGCCGGGCGCGGCCCGTAAGGTTTGCACCGCCGTGCTTGCCAAAATCCGCTCCGCCTCAATGTAGCGCCGCCGCTACTGTCATTCCGAATGCTACTCTAGAAGCCGGCCGTGAACGCTGAGTCCATCCGCAAACTTTTCGAGCAAGTGCGCCGGGGCAAACTTTCGCCCGACGCCGCCGTTGATCGTCTTCGCCATTTGCCTTTTGAAGACCTGGGATTTGCCAAGGTCGACCATCATCGCACGCTGCGCGCGGGCATGCCCGAAGTGATTTTCGGAGAGGGGAAGACTCCGGCACAGGTGGCGCAGATCTTCGCTCGGTTGGCCAAGCATGGGGGGAATGTCTTAGCGACCCATGCCGATAAGAAACAGTTTGCCGCGGTAAAGAGGAAAGTACGCGCGGCGGAATATCGAGACCTGGCGCGCGCCATCGTGCTGCAGCGCGATCCGCAGAAATACGGCAAAGGGACCATCGCCGTAGTTTCGGCGGGAACCAGCGACATTCCGGTGGCGGAAGAAGCGGTAGTGACTGCTGAACTCATGGGGAACGCAGTGGAGCACTTCTATGACGTGGGCGTCGCGGGAATTCACCGCCTGCTGGCCAATCGTGAAGCGCTGATGAAAGCCCGTGTCGTGATTGTCTGCGCCGGCATGGAAGGCGCTCTCCCCAGCGTGGTGGGAGGCCTGGTTGGTGTTCCCGTCATCGCCGTGCCCACCAGCGTCGGCTATGGGGCGTCCTTCAAGGGACTGACTGCGCTGCTGGGCATGTTGAACTCCTGCGCGTCGAATGTGAGCGTGGTGAATATCGATAACGGATTCGGCGCTGGATACGTGGCATCGTTGATCAATCGGCTGTAGGCATCGTCTGTAAGCATCACCTGTAAGCATCGGATGTAAGCAGAAAGGGCGCGGCTTGCGCCGCGCCCTGCTGTCACCGCTACATCCAAGCCTCGCCCGCCGCCCGCCACCAGGTTCATAAATCCCTGGTTACATCCCTGGCTGATCCGCTGGGTTCCCTTTGACCTCCAGCTTATTTTCTACTGTGAACGCGCCGAAGATCTGGCCGGCCCGCAATCCAGCGACGGTTTTGTCCATCGTGCTATCCACAATGCCGTAGAGCGTCACATGGCCGTTTTCTACGATGATGCGAATCGGCTGTGCCGGGTCAATCGCATACTTGCTCAGGACAGGGTCACGATAGATCGCGCGGGCTGTGCGCAAGCGCAGTCCCTCGTCGAACGTGGACACCGGCTCGACCGAGATATTCGCGACCACGTCTTTCACACCGGGCTGGTTATAGACGTCGGCGAGTGCCTCATCGCGGCCAACCCCGGTTCGATCCTGCCCCTCCACTGTAACCACGCCATCTTTGACTCCGAGCGCGAAGTAATCGAACGTGTTGTCGTATCCGACCCGCACGTAAGTCAACTTCTGAGCCAGTTTCTGCTGCAGTTGCTCATCAGAAACGTTCGGTCCCGCTACGGTGATCAGGTTGCGTACGCCCTGCGCGCTCGCAGTTTTTCGAGCGAGTTTGGCGGCGTCCAGCTTGCCTGTCAGGGTTACTATGCCGTTTTCCACATTCGACTGCACATCACGAAATTGTTTTTTCGTTGCTAGCTTCTGAGTGACAGCGGTTTGAATTTGATTGTCGTAGCGAGCCGCCGCCGCGGTCTGGGCGACCAGCGTCGCGCCCAACAATCCCACTGCCAGCAAAGTTCCCGCCGCCTTTAGCAAACTTCTTCCAGTCATAAGGCCACCTCCGACCCTGTTGACAAATCTTTACGAATTAACCGTGTGGTTAAATGCTTCGTAATGAGATGAACCCGGCGGGCCCCGGAAAGTTGCGGAGCAACTCAGTGCCGTTTTTTTGCCGTGCGGGCGGTCTTGGCAGGCTTGGTGACAACCGACCGGCTCGCGCTTCCCGCTGGCCGGCCAGTTCCAAACACGCGCGCGAAAATCTTGTCCACGTTCTTCAGCTGACGCGACAGGTCGAAGGCGTACTCGATCTGCTTGTGTGGAACCTTGCCCGTGATCTCCTTATCGGCCAGGACAAGCTGATGGAAGTCCAGACCTTCTTTCCAGGCGCGCATGGCGTGCGCTTGCACCACGCGATATGCGTCTTCGCGGGAAACTCCGTGCTCCACCAGATCGAGCAGGAGTTGTCCGCTGAAGATCAGTCCGTGTG
Source organism: uncultured Acidobacteriaceae bacterium (assembly GCA_963850165.1). Classification (GTDB taxonomy): domain Bacteria; phylum Acidobacteriota; class Terriglobia; order Terriglobales; family Acidobacteriaceae; genus Sulfotelmatobacter. The sequence goes on from CAWKKK010000009.1 coordinate 65,629, forward strand.
TGCTCTCCAGATTCGCCCGCATGCGCTCGGGATAGACGAACATGGTGTCGATCAGGCTTGTGGTTTTGTTGAGCAGATAATCAACCAGCGTGGTCGAATCCGGCAGAATCACGCGCTCCGCCGAAGAGTGAGAGATGTCGCGCTCGTGCCACAGCGCCACGTTCTCAAATCCCGCCTGGGCATTGCCGCGGACCACCCGCGCCAAGCCGCTGATCTGCTCGCTGGTCACCGGATTCCGCTTGTGCGGCATGGCCGACGACCCCTTCTGCTTTTCGCTGAAAAACTCCTCAGCCTCGCGCACCTCGGTGCGCTGCAGGTGCCGGATTTCGGTTGCGATCTTATCCAGCGTCGAGGCAATCACTGCCAAAGTTGCCAGATACTGCGCGTGCCGGTCGCGCTGGATCACTTGCGACGAAACCGCGGCTGCCTTCAGGCTCAGGCGGGAGCAAATCTTCTCTTCGATTTCCGGCGTCAGGTGGGCGAAGATTCCCACCGCGCCAGAAAACTTGCCCACCCGCATATCTTCTGCAGCCGCCTTGAATCGCGCAATGTTGCGCTGCGTCTCGGAATACCAGTTGGCCAGCTTGAAGCCGAGCGTGATGGGCTCCGCGTGAATGCCATGGGTGCGCCCAACCATCGGCGTGTCTTTGAATTCCCAGGCCCGGCGCTCCAGCACCTCCGCCAGGCGTTCGAGATCCTGCTCAATTAATGCAGATGCTTGCTTGATCAGCAGCGCTTGCGCCGTATCGACCACGTCATTGGAGGTAAGTCCATAGTGAAACCAGCGCGCATGCGGGCCAACGATCTCAGCCACAGCCGTGGTGAACGCAATCACATCGTGGCGCACCTCGGCCTCGATCTCGTGGATGCGCTCCACGCTGAAATCCGCTCGCTCGCGGATCGCGCGGGCCGCCTCTTTCGGCACCATGCCGGCCTCGGCCAAAGTCTCGGTGGCGGCGACTTCCACGGCCAGCCAGGTGCGAAAGCGGTTTTCATCGCTCCAGATGCGGCCCATGTCCGGGCGGGTATAACGCAGAATCAAGGCGGATGCGCCTCCTGTTGTTGGTAAATATGCTGGTGAAAGTTGACAGAGGATTCTAAATGGAGTCGGGAAAAGAGGCCAGAGCAGAAGAATCCGGGTAGCGTTCAAAAACTCATCGACCACAAAGGTCACTAAGTCGCACGAAGGTTGGAATCCTGAATGTTTCTTTTGTGATCCTTTGTGCCCTTCGTAGTTAGCCTTTTCCTACCGCGCTGGCAGGTTCGTGGGCAAACGGCATACAATACTTATTCGAAGCCGCTATGTCGCCCACGCCAGAAGATTTAACTATCATCAAAGATGACATGATTGCCTTCATCGAAGGCCATGGCATGAGCCGTTTCCACGGCTACGTGGATTACGACGAGGTGCAGTGCGTCATGTGGGAGATGGGTACGAATCCCGATGGCTGGAAGGACTTTGTCGAACTGGCCAAGACTGCGGCTGCGCCGTTCCTGACTATGCATTCCTGGAAGTTGGAACGCGAGGAGCTGGACGAGTTGGTGCAGCGCCTTACCAACTCCGAGTTCTCCGACGGCGATGACGTGGAGGATGCGCGCTGGCTGCGCGCCCACGTGGGCAAGGTTGGATTCCTGCAGTTGGGTTGGGCTTACCAGGGATCGATGTTCCTCTGCGAAGTCAGTACCGATTGGTCCGACCGCTATCAGCACCTGCTGGAAGTGTCGGAAGATTTTGGCGGCATCCCCATCGACGAACCGGACCAGGACGACGAGAACTAGCCGTGCGCTGGGAACTGGCTGAGGAAGATCCAGTTCGCGTGCATGCTCTGGCTGCGGCTCTCCGCGATTTACCCGAGTTGCCGTTTCGCGTTTGCAAGCCCGTACCCCTTCACAACCTGGCGCGATTGCTCATCCGCCGCGGCTTGACCGAGCCTAAGGACGCGGCCCGCTTTCTCTTCCCGTCTATCACCCACCTGCATGCACCCGAGCAAATGACCGGCGTGCGCGCCGCTGTCGACCGCATTGATGCCGCGATCGAACACAAAGAGCCGATCCTGATCTATGGCGATTACGACGTAGATGGCACGATGGCTGTCATCATTTTGAAGACTGCAATCGAACTTTGCGGCGGTGCGGCCGATTTTCATGTGCCTCACCGCATTCGCGAGGGCTACGATCTGCGCGACGACGTGATCGAACGCGCCGCGGGCGCGGGCATTCGCCTCATCATCAGTGTCGACATGGGCATCCGTGCGTTTACTCCGGCGGAAACCGCACAGCGGCTGGGCGTGGATCTGATCGTCACCGATCACCACTTGCCCGGACCGGACGGCGTTCCGAAAGCGCTGGCCGTGGTCAATCCCAATCAGGCTGGATGCGAATATCCCTACAAACAGCTTTGCGGAGCGGGGGTTGCGTTCAAAGTGGCGCAGGGATTGATGCAGCGCCGGCTAGACGAAAAAGACCACACGCGCATGTTGCGATCTTTCATGAAAGTGGTGGCGATCGCGACCATCGCGGATGCCGTGCCGCTCACCGGCGAAAACCGCGTGTTCGCGAAACTCGGGCTCGATGCCCTGCGCCGCGCTGTGAATCCGGGGCTGAAGGCGCTGCTCGAAGTAGCACAGATTTCCGCCAAGCGTCCGCCCACTTCCACCGAGGTCGCGTTCCGCATTGCGCCGCGCATCAATGCCGCTGGTCGTATGGACGTAGCCCGCGACGTGATCGAGTTGTTCAGCGTTAAAGATCCCGTGCGAGCCAGGGAACTAGCCGCCAAACTCGACCGCCTCAATGCCGAACGGCAGGAAGAAGAGCGCCGCATCCTGCGCTCCATCGACGAGCGCATCAGCGGCGACCCGGCGCTGTGCGAGGCCTACTGCATCGTGGTGGATGGCGAGGGCTGGCACCGCGGCGTCATTGGCATCGCGGCGACCCGCGTGGTCGAGCGCTACCATCGGCCTGCCATCGTCATCGCGTGCGAGGGCGAGGAGGCGTTTGGTTCCGGCCGCTCCATTCGCCCGTTTCATCTGCTCGAGGCCGTCGAGTCATCGCGCACTCTTTTCACGCGTTACGGCGGACACTCTCACGCGTGCGGCTTCGCGATGCCGGCAGCGAACGTGCCTCAACTGCGGGTGGAACTAGATGCGTTCGCGCGAACGCGGCTGACGGCGGCGGATTTCGATCCCGTGCTCGATGTGGAGGCAGAACTCGATCTCGATGAGATTACTCCCGAACTCTTTCAAGTGTTGCGTCTGCTCGAGCCTTACGGCACCGGCAATCACGAACCCGCATTTAGCGCCCGTGGGGTGCGCCTGATCGCGCCCCCGAAGATCCTGAAAGACAAACACATCAAGTTGAAGCTAAAGGCAGGAGAGGACAATGGCGGCCACGAATTCTCTCCCGCGGATCTTGCCAAACCAGAGCCCGGCAAAGAAGAGCTCTCAGCGGTAGCGATCCTGGCCACGCCAAGCTGTCATCCGGATGGCGCAGCGATAAGGCGCGATGAAAAAGCCGACGCCAAAGGCTTTCAACTGAGAACTGAGAACCGAGAACTGAGAACTGTCTTCGATGCCTTGGGCTGGCACATGGCCGAACGCCTGCGGCACTCGCCGCTTCTAGCCGGCGACGCCATCGACATCGCCTTTACCATTGGCCACAATGACCATCCCGACTTCGGCGGCCTGGAGCTTTCCCTGCGTGATTTCAAGACTTACCCGCGAGCGGTTCACAGTGCCAATCCGAATGGGATAAACCTTGGCGAACGGAAATAGGCGGTTCGGCGTGATGCCACACCAGCAACATAATGCTAGAATTTGCCGGACAACGTGCTCTCGTCTAAGAGGAGCCGTCTTGCCAGCCCGAAAGGAAATTGCCGCCATGAAAAAAGTGTTCAAGGGCCTATTGTGTCTCGCGCTCGCCATGTCATCGCTCGTAGCGCAGAATGCCAATACAAATAAGAAAACATCTCCGGCCGGCTTACCGCCGCTGATTGACCGCGAGCTGATCTTCGGGAATCCCGAAATCTCGGGCGCTCAACTGTCACCGGATGGAAAGTATCTGGCTTTTCAAAAGCCATGGAAAGACACGCGCAACATCTATGTCAAGGGTGTGGACGAACCCTTCAGCTCGGCGCGGCTGCTCACCGCGGAACTAAAGCGCCCGATCCCCGGCTATCTATGGAGCCGCGACAGCAAATACATTCTTTACGTAAAAGACAACGACGGCGACGAAAACTACAACGTTTACGCTGTCGATCCGGGCGCCAAACCGGCAGCGGGCGCGGATGCTCCCGCTTCGCGCGATCTCACCGGACTCAAAGGCATTCGGGTGCAACTCGTGGACGTACCCAAGAACGATCCCGACACGGTTTACATCGGCCTCAACGACCGCGACAAAGCCTGGCATGACCTGTACAAGCTGAAGCTCTCCACCGGCGAAAAGACGCTGTTGCGCAAGAACACGGAACGCATCGTCGGTTGGGACTTCGATCTGCAAGGCAACCTGCGGCTGGCCTCGCGGTCCGCGGAGAATGGCGACACGGAAATCCTGCGCGTCGATTCCGATAAATTCACTCAGATTTATTCCTGCAATGTCTTCGAATCCTGCAACACGCTCCGTTTCCAGAAGGACGGCAAGCGCGCCTATCTGAACACCAACAAGGGCGCCGATATGGACTTGAGCGCTCTGATGCTGTTCGATCCGGCGACCGGAAAGACCGAGATGGTCGAATCCGATCCGCTGAAGAGGGTGGATTTCGGCGGAGCCGTCTTCTCGGAAGCGACCGACGAATTGGCGATTACCACTTACGACGACGATCGCGTGCGCCGCTATTTCAAAGACAAAGGCTTTGAGGCGGACTTCAAATGGCTCACGGGCAAGTTGCCCGGCAAGGAAATCAGCCGGTCCTCATCCACGCTCGATGAACAGGTTTGGCTGGTAAGCGCCTACAGCGACACCGAACCGGGCGAGACCTACCTCTTTGAACGCAAGACCCACAAACTCACGCTGCAGTACAAGGTGCGTGAGCGGTTGCCCCGCGAATCTCTTGCGCATATGAAATCGATCCGCTACCCGTCGTCGGACGGGCTGGAGATTCCCGCCTACCTCACTCTCCCCATAGGCATTCAGGAGAAGAGCCTGCCGACTATCATCTTCCCCCATGGCGGCCCGTGGGCCCGTGACTTCTGGGGTTACAACGGATATGCGCAGTTCTTTGCCAACCGCGGCTACGCCGTGTTGAGCATGAACTTCCGCGGCTCCACCGGGTACGGCAAGAAATTCCTCGATGCCGGCAACAAAGAATGGGGCCGCAAGATGCAGGACGACATCACCTGGGGCGTGAAGTACCTCGTCGACGAAGGCACTGCCGATCCCAAGCGCGTGGGCATCTTCGGCGGGTCCTACGGCGGCTACGCCACGCTGGCCGGCGTCACCGTCACGCCGGACCTTTACGCTGCGGGGGTTGAACTTTTCGGTCCGTCGAACCTCATCACGCTCATGGAGTCAATTCCGCCCTACTGGGAATCCATTCGCGCGATGTTCTACAAGCGCATGGGCGATCCCACCACGCCGGAAGGCAAAGCGCTGCTGGTCGAGCGCTCTCCGCTCACCTCTGCCGCAAAGATCAAAACCCCGCTTATGATCGCGCAAGGCGCCAACGATGCCCGGGTGAACCACGCCGAGTCTGAGCAGATTGTGATCGCGCTGCGTGACCGTGGATTCCCAGTGGAATATCTTTTGATTCCCGACGAAGGCCACGGCTTCGCCCGTCCCGTAAACAACATGGCCTCAGTGATGGCCACAGAGAAATTCTTCGCCCAGTATCTGGGTGGCCGCTACCAGGAAGGCGGAACGCCTGAAGTTGTGGCGCGCCTGAAAGAGGTCACAGTCGACCCTAAGACCGTGGTTCTCGCCAAGAAAGTGGACGCAACTTCAGTCGGCGTGCCCAAGCTGGCCATGGACCTGCAACCCGGCACGTACAAGTATCAAGCCAAGATTGAGGTCGGCGGCCAGAAGATTTCGCTGACGGTCTCGACCACGATCGCCGAGGACGGCGGCGCCTGGACCGCCACTGATGTGATGGAGACACCCAACGGCACCGTGACCGAAACAACGACCCTGGAAAAAGGCAGCTTGGTCGCGCGCAAGCTCAACTTGAAACAGGGCCCGGTAGCGGTTGATTTGAACTTCGCCGGCGACAAGGCGGTCGGCAACATGAACATGAACGGAAAGGACCAGCCCATCTCAGTCGACCTCGGCGGACCGCTTTTTGCCGATGCCGCCGCCGCGAAACAGTCTATCTCATGCCTGCCTTTGGCTGAGGGCTATAGCACCACGTACCGGAACTTTGACGTCCAAAAACAAAAGGTGAAGTTGATGCAGTTAAAGGTCTCCGGCATCGACAAAGTGACCGTGCCGGCCGGAACTTTTGACTCCTACAAAGTAGAGATTTCTTCGGCCGATGGCGGCGACGACAAAGAAACGCTTTGGATAGCGCGCGATTCCCACAAAGCGGTCAAGGAATCAGCAGTACTGGCATCCATGGGCGGAGCAGTATTGACTCAGGAGTTGGTGCCGTAAGCGGAGACGCCCTCCGTAACTGTACCGCGCGGAAAACGCAAAAGCGGCGAAGCTGTTTATGCCTCGCCGCTTCCTGTTTCAGACTCTGCCGAATTCAGCACCTGCGGGCTAGTGGTGCTCGCCGCCACCATGCGATCCGCCGCCATGAGAGGCGCCACCGTGCGCCGCTGCGGCATGGGAGGCACCATGAGGTGCGTTGCCACGCGCTGCTGCGGTGTGGGCGCCGTTGCCACGCGCCGCCGCAGGCCCACGGCCACGATTCGCTGTGTAACCACCGCGATTGGCTGCATAACCGCGTCCGCCGTTTCCACGTGCGCCGACGTACCTTCCTCCTCCACCGCCGCTGAAGCGATGCTCACCCCAGCCGTGGCCGTAGCCCCAATTCGCCCATGGTCCCACGCCCAGGAAGATACCGTTATAGAAATAGCCCGGCCCATAAAAGCCGCTGGGTGCGCAACCGTAAGGTGCATAGTTGTAATACCCGTAGGAACAGACTGGCTGAACACCTATACCGACCACCACCTGCGCACCAGCCGTTGGCACCAGGGCCAAAGACGTGAGCAACGTTGTCGTACCGGCCAGAAGCAGACTGCGCATTGCGAGCCTGTGAACCCAAGGGGCCAGGTTTTTGAGTTGCCGCATTTTATTATCCTCCGGACTTTCCTCGTTCGATCGAAAGTTATAGGTTCAGTATCGTCCTCTTGCTCATGGATAACTGGTCAATATGGACCGGATGAGGTTATTCCAATCTCCGGCGAAAGCTGTCAGTATGATCGCGATCGAATTCAGCTCTACGTCCGGTCGCAGTGCGCGCCTTGGAGGAACACATGTCCCAATCTCACTCATTTCGGTTTCCCGGCGAAACTGATTCCTACCGCCGTGCCCGCAACCGATTGCTGGAGGCAGAGATCGAGCTGAGACGGCACGTCGAAGAAATTGCAGCGATGCGCCGCCAACTTCCCCTGGGTGGCGAAATACCGGAAGACTACGTCTTTGATGAGGGCTCAGCCGATCTTACCGAGTCACAAACCTTGCGGCAGGTGTCCCTCTCCCAACTGTTTCAACCCGGTAAAGATACGCTTACCATCTACAGTTTCATGTTTGGGCCGGAGATGAAGGCGGCGTGTCCGATGTGCAGTTCCATCATCGACGGCTTGAACGCCACGGCAGTCAATGCCGGCCAGCGCATGAGTCTCGCGGTAGTGGCGAAATCTCCTCTGGAGAGAATCCGGACGCTCGCGCGCGAGCGCGGATGGAGCCGCTTGCGCCTGCTTTCTTCCGCCGGCAACAATTACAACCGCGACTACTACGGCGAGAATGCGGCGGGAGGCCAACAGCCATCGCTGAATGTCTTTGTTCGCCGTGGCGGGAAGGTTCACCATTTTTTTCACTCCGAGCTGCTGTTGGTTCCGTCCGAGCCGGGACAGAACCAGCGTCACGTCGACATGATCTGGCCGCTGTGGAACCTGCTGGATTTCACTCCCGAGGGCCGGGGCGCAGACTGGTATCCGAATCTCAGCTACCGTTGAGGAGGCCGCGGCAAGAACGGGAGCAAAGTCAAAAAGCAGCGGGCAGACGTTCCTTCGGCTTCGCTCAGGTCCGCTCCGCACAGGCCCGCTCCACGCGCCGCCGCCGAACACCCAATTTTGACAATCTTTTGACAACTGCGCGAACCGGACGTGGCACAATCGCGCGCGTCGAGCCTGCTGTTATTCAGGTTTAGTTTGCAAAAAGGATCGGTTATGAACATGCGCGCCAGCTTTCCACGATTTGTCTTGGTTCTGCTGGTCACTATCACTGCGTTATCGTCGTTGTGTGCCGCGCAAACCTACACGGTCACAGACCTGGGAGCACTTTCCGGCGACGATTACAGCGTGGCCCGCGGTATCAACGCCACCGGTCAGGTCGCGGGTGCCGTGGGCAGCAATACGAACAACACCAGCGATGTTTTTCTCCACAGCGCCGGGGAGATGAGCAGTCTCGGCACCCTCGGTGGAAATGTCGGAATCGGCAACGCGATCAATTCCTCCGGACAGATCGCCGGGTATTCCACAAACGCTTCCAAGACGTATCGCGCCTTCCTGTCTAGCGGTGGAACGATCAGCGGGACGCTAACTGACATTGGCGATCTGGGGGGCGGGTCGGCGGTGGCGTATGGCCTCAACGACGCGGGACAGGTTGTTGGCTCCGCTGTCACCACGGACGGCAGCAACCATCCATTTCTTTACAGCAACGGGGTGATGACCGACCTGGGAACTCTGGGGTCTCCCAACGGAAACGCCTGGTGGAACAGCGCGCAGGGCGTGAATAGATTCGGAGAAGTGGTGGGAACGTCTTATGACGCGGCGGGCAACTTCCGGGGCTTCACCTGGAAAAACGGAATCATGACCGAGCTCGGGACTCTGGGCGGCTCCTGGAGTCAAGGGTACGCCATCAATAGCAAAGGGCAGACCCCCGGCATCGCATACACAAAGAACAATATGTCGGCGCATGCGTTTCTCGACAGTGGAGGCAAGATAGCGGACCTGGGAACCCTTGCTGGCGCGCTGGTTGCGAGCTGGGGACTCTCGATCAACGACTCAGGCGTTGTCGTCGGCTATTCCGATTATCAGAGTACGTATCATGCCTTCGTGTACAGCGGCGGGAAGATGAAAGACCTCAACAAGCTGATCCCGGCGGGATCGGGATGGGTGCTCGAACAAGCCTATGGCATCAACAACGCACGGAAGATCGTCGGCACCGGCACGCTAAATGGCGCGGAACACGGCTTCCTGCTGACGCCGAAATAGACCTGAATGGAGACAAGTCGTCTGTGAACAAGCCACGTCCCTAATCGACGTGGCTTTTGTCTTGTGCGAGAAAAGCAGAGTTGCAGGCAGCGTTCCGCATTCGAATCACGACAACAAAGCCTCGTGCCGCCGCGAACTTCTGACAGGCCTTGCCGGCTGCACCGAGAACGCCGTGGTTCCGCGCATGACTTTCTGGTACGCCGCCTGGAACTTCTCCATCTCTTCGTGAGTGCCGACGGTAACGCGGACGCAGTTCGGCATCACCGGCCAGATGCGTCCGATGAAAACATTTTGCTGGGCCATGGCGTCGATCACCTCTTTGCCCGGGCGTTTGGTATCGAGCAGGAAGCAGTTCGATTCCGAGGGCGTGTAGGAATAGCCGTTGCGATCGAGCCACTGAAAAGTTTCTTGCCGGATGCTGGCGTTAATGCGCTTGCGTTCCGGGATCAAACCCGGATCCTTGAGGCTGGCTGAGGCAGCGGCAACGGCGGTGACGGGCATCATGTTCCAACCGCCGCGGTTCATCATTTTTTCGAGCAGGTCCGGATGGGCGATGGCGAATCCGCAGCGCAGTCCAGCCATGCCGTAGGTTTTCGAGAAGGTCCGGAGCACGACCACATCCTTGCCGGCCTTGACGAAATCGAGCGCGGAGGGCGCATCGCAAAAATGAATGTAGGCTTCATCGACCATCACGATAGAACCCTTGGGTTTATTTTCGACCAGGTACTCGATGTCGGAGCGCGGCGTTAGCGTGCCCGTGGGATTATTGGGATTGCAAATGTAGAACAGTCCGGCATCGGGTGCGGCCGCGATCATGGCCTTGACGTCATGAGCGTAAGTCTTGGTAAGCGGAACCTTGACGACGCGGGCCTCGGCGGCCTTGGCCGAGAACATACCGGCTTCATAGCCGGGATCGCCGGTAACGTAGCTTCTCTTTGGCGAAGTGAAGGCGACGACCGTAAAGCTCAGCGCAGGGCTGGAACCCGGAAACACGCGGACATCGTCGGGGTTGAGGCCTTCGAGCTGCGCGAAAGTGTGCACCAGGTCGTCGGTGCGATCGAAGAGATAGCGTCCCCCTAGAGGGATGATGGCGGAAATGGCGTCGCGAGCGGCTTGGCACGGTCCCAGAGGATTCTCGTTGGAGTCGATCATGACCCCATCCTTGGGAGCGGGTCGGCGAGCAGCAGCAGCGAGCATGGGCTCGGTGACGATCTGGAAAGCCGCGGCGGCCGAAGCAGCTGCCGAAAGTTGCAGAAACGACCGGCGGGAAAAAGGCGAGAGATTCTGGGTTGGCATGGCAAAGCTCCGGTTCATGTTTAAGACATCAGATCACAAGGCCCGTCACTCTGTCAGTTTATTCTGTCAGGTTATAGATGAGCCCGTGTGGATCTTTCACGTAACATCGGGGAAAATCAGGTTCGTCCTTAACTACGCGACAGCCCTTTTTCTTGAGGCTTGCCTTGGCTTCCTTAACGCTTTTGACCGTAACTTCGAAAACCGGTCCAAGCGCAGGACCTCGCTCAATAAAGAAATTGATGTTTTTCCCGTGGAGGCTGACCATATTTGGCTTCTTATGCGTAATCTCAAAGCCCAGTTCCTTGACATAGAAGCGAGCAGCTTTCATTGGGTCTTTGGCCTGGATCAAAATATCCGTACCAAATCTATTTGCCATTAGGTTTCTCCGGGAATCGTCTTCCTCTCGTCCCCGCATTATTGCGGCAGGGGTTCGCGCGGCGTCGCGTAGTAGCCGGCGCGGCATTGGATCTTGTAGTTCTCTTTGGACTTGACTTCCAGCTTGCGATAGCCGCCGTCCTGAACCGGGTTCGTGGGCGTGTAGCCCAGGTTGTACTGGCTGCGCAGCTCGGCGGCGACCTGGTCGAAGGCCTCCCGCAATTTGTCGAGTTTGTTGCCGACGTTAATCACGCGGCCTCCCGTAGCCTCGGTGAGCTTGCGCATTTCACTCTCGCCCGTATAGCCGCCACCCATTCCGAACGATCCGTAGAAGCCGCGATCAGCGCAGAGCAGGACGTACACGATGGAATCGGCTTTCTGCGCGGCTTCGATGGCGTCTTTAATCTTAAGCTGGCTGCCTTCGTCCTCGCCGTCCGTGAGCAGGATCATGGCCTTGCGCCCCACTTCCTTGGCCAGCATGTCGTGGGCCGAGAGATAAACGGCGTCGTACAGCACGGTGCCGGCCTGGCGTGCGGTGGGAACAGGACCGCCGCCTATGCCGGAAACACCGGTGTTGATTTTCACTTTGTTCATGGCCGCCTGCAGGCGGCGAACGTCACGCGTGTAATCCTGCACCAGGGACGCGTCGACGTTGAAGTCGATCACGTAGGCCTCGTCCTTGTCGGTGAGAATCTGGCGGAGAAACGCACCGCCGACTTCCTTCTCCATGTCAAGGACGGCGCGCTGGCTGCCCGAGGAATCGATGAGGATGCCGAGGGTGAGCGGCAGGTTCGATTCGGCAGCGAAATACTTGATGGTCTGCGGTTTCCCGTCTTCGGAGACTGTGAAATCGTCTTTGGTAAGGTTGGGCATGAGTGTGCCATGCTTGTCCTTGACGTTAAAGAAAAGTCCGACAACGTTGACGCTCACTTTGAGCGTTTCGGTTGGCTGCTGATCTTCTGGTTTCTGGGCCTCGCTGGGCTTCTGGGCTGCGGGTGGTTGATTTTCAGGGGCCTTTGGGACAATAGGAATCTGGGCCGCGGCGAATGGAGCGGCAGCCAACAAAGCTGCCAGCGAGAATATTATGAAGGCAGCGGTCAGAGCCGGGAAGAGCCTTCGGTGAGCGGATAATTTGGACATGCCAGGAATCCCTCTAAGGACTTTTGTTAGTCTAATCCTTGCAGTTGGATGCACCAAATGGGCAAGCTCGAGCATCCGAAGAAAAAGATGGTAATTTTGTTGCTGGTGGCGGATGCGTGAATCGCCAATGGACCTGGGTCAAGGAAGAAACAGGTCAAGGAAGAAACGATCACGGAACGGATTGGAAAAGAACGGATGGCCTTTGTGAACATCAAACCGGCGGCGGATAGCACGAAACAGAAACGGTGCAGCGGGGCAAATTGGCTTGTGGCAGCGCTGGTCCTGGCATGCCTGTGCGCCGGTCGTCCGACGATGGCGGGACAATCTTCCCCGAGCCAGACGCCGGGCTCTCAGGGACAAGCGCAGGGACAGGCGCAGAGTATCCCCGATGCGCCGACCGTGCAACCGCCTGAAAACAAACCTGAGCCCCCGCCGGTTCCAAGGCCGGAAGAAAAAAAACCAGTCGAAAGAGACCCCTGGACGAACCAGCCGATCAATAAGCCGGCAGCAGAGTTGCCGGGCGCTGGAAGTAGTGATCAAACATCCCCCCCGCCGCCGATGCCGCCGGTCAAGACGCTCCCGCCGGGGAGTTCGACGAAACAGGGTCCCAGCGCACAGGATCAGCTTTACACGCTGGTGGTGCACACCAACTTTGTGCAGATTCCGGTTACGGTGAAGAACCGGGACGGCCGTATGGTCGATGGACTGCTCTCCGCGGACTTCACCGTGAAGGAGAATGGAGTGGTGCAAAAGCTAAGCTTTTTCACCGCCGATCCCATGGCGCTTTCGGTGGCGATCGTGCTCGACACGGGCATGTCGGATGCGGATCTGCAAAAGGTCGACCAAACTTTTCCCGCACTGGTGGGAGCGTTCGCCCCCTACGATGAAGTCGCGATTTACACCTACAGCAGCACGGTGAGCGAGGTCAGCGACTTTGCCGGAGCGACGAAGAAGTTGACCGCAGTATTGAATCAGATGAAGACTGTGCGCGGAAACTACGATGGGCCGCCGGTTTTAGGCGGACCTCTGGCGGGCAGCGGGCCCATCATCAATGGAGTTCCAGTAGGAAGTCCGACCGAGCCCGTGTATACGCCCACCAAAGAGTCGCACGTACTGAACGACGCAATCCTGCAGGCCGCGCTCGACCTGCGCAAACGCGACCGCGTTCGCCGGAAGATCATTTTCGTGATCAGCGACGGACGGGAATATGGCAGCAAGGCCAGCTACGGCGACGTGAAGAAAGTGCTGCTGTCGAACGAGATCCAGGTGCAGGCCATATCGGTTGGAAACTCGGCGCTTCCGGTCTACGACAAGCTCGAGAAGTTCCACCTGCCGCGCCAGGGTTATGACGACCTCATGCCCAAGTACGCGTCGGCCACGGGCGGAGCTGAACACCGTCAGCTTACCCGGAACTCAATTGAAGAAATGTACTCCCAGGTCATGGCCGAGGCGCGCAACCAGTACACCCTGGGCTACAACCCGAGCCGGCCGAAGACGCCGACCGCGGTCGCCTACCGCAGCATTGAAGTGGTAGTGCACCGGCCCGGCCTGAAGGTCTATGCCCGGGATGGCTACTATCCGGTGGTCGCGGCGCGATGAAGCCAATTGTTGATTGAAGATTGCTGATTGTTGATTCAAAGCCGACCCGGAGAGCCTAAGGGTTTTCAATCGCAGTCATCATCAACAATCATCAATTCCCGTCCCTTTTTCTGTCCTCCAGACCCGCTTCCCGGAGGGGGTCACCTGAGTAACCTGCCTTCGATCCTCCGCGTGTGATATAAAAACCCCAAGCCCCCATAGGGATATTTTTGCGCGCCGGCGCCCGCGAGGGTGTGCGGCACGCGCGATTGAGGAAAGCCTTGAGTTTCATCAACTTCGCCGCCCGCGAGATCAACTGCAAGATCGTGTACTACGGCGCCGGATTAGGCGGCAAGACCACGAACCTGCAGATCATCTACCAGAAGACCGCGGAACAGCAGAAGGGCAAGATGATCTCCCTCGCCACTGAAACCGAGCGCACCCTTTTCTTCGATTTCCTGCCCCTCGATCTGGGCAACGTGCGCGGCTTCAAAACGCGAATCCATCTTTACACCGTGCCCGGCCAGGTCTTCTACGACGCCAGCCGCAAGTTGATTCTGCGCGGCGTCGATGGCATCGTCTTTGTCGCCGACTCGCAGGAACAGCGCATGGACGCCAACGTCGAAGCCCTCGAGAACCTCATGTCGAACCTGAAAGAGCACGGCTACGACTTCAACAAGATTCCCTACGTGTTGCAGCTCAACAAACGCGACCTGCCCAATATTTTGTCCCCGGATGACCTCAACAAAGAACTGCGCAAGAAAAACGAGGCCGTGGTCGAGGCCGTAGCGTTTCAAGGCGTAGGCGTGTTCGAGACTCTGAAGGAAATCGCCAAGCAGGTACTGACCGAACTAAAAGCCGGCGGCTAGCGTTAACACTCCGGAGGGGCAACCCGAAAATAGCCCGGCGCTTGAGCGCTGGGAAAGCTGGAACACAGAGAGCAAGTCCCGGAGGGACGACTGATCTCCCCACGCATACTCTTCAGGCCCTGAGACCTATTCCATCGGCTGCCCCGCCGCCAGCACCCCTTTGCCCGTCCCCCACGGATGCATCTCAGTCTTGAGCAGCCCCGCCTTGACGATAGGATCGTCTTGCAACAACTTGGCAGTCTGCTCCGTTCCCACCCGGAAAATGGCAACCCCGCGCAACTCGCCCGGATCGTCGAACGGGAACGGCCCCGCAATCGCAAGGCTTCCCTGATCTGTGATTTCCTTTATGTAAGCATGATGAAGCTTCATCACATCCATGAACTCCGGCGCGTTGGGGTTCCAATGGTCACCTCTCTTCAGCAGAACCAGCGTGTACTGCTCGAACCCGGGAGGCTCCGCCGGGTCGTGAATGGCGCCGGGGTCGACGCCCCACGGCCCATGCACCTCAGGAGACAGCCGGCCGGCCTTGACCGCCGGATCGCTATCCGCCCACTCCTTCGCCTGCGCCGCTGACTCCGCCTGCAACACAAATATCCCGCGCAGCGTCGTGTTATCCAGAAAAGGTCCCGCAATCACAAGCTTATGTTCGGCCGCCATCTTGCGAATATTGGCCATGTGCTCTTCCTGAAGCTTTTCACCCGCTTCTTTGCTCAGTTGCGGAGCATTCGCGGGACGATTCAGCAGCACGAAAAAGTGCTGTGCGGGTTTCGCGCTCGACTGGGCTGACGTTTGCGCGAAAGCCGCGCCTGCCAGCACCATCAGACTTAACAAAGGCAGAACGTTGAAAGAAATCTTTCTCATAAGCTATTCCCCATTGTGCCCGGCGATTCTAGCCCACCCGCAGTGTAATCGCATATCAAAACGGTCAGATCGTCGTCCTGTGATGCCGACCACCGCTGCACTGCAGAGACGATCTGATCCGAGGCTGCCGCAGCCGGAAGTTCAGCCGTCTGCCGCAACACCGCCGACAAAGCATCCTGCCCAAAGTGGTCTCCCTGGGCTTTGGCGGCTTCGATAACCCCGTCAGTGTAGAGAAGGAAACGATCGCCCCGCTCCAATGGACGCGTAGTCTCCGTGTACGTCGCATAGTCGAAAGCGCCAAGAATCAAACCATTCTCCACGATCTCCGTTACTTCTCCATGGCGCAGCAGAAGCATTGCCGGATGTCCCGCGGCCGAATACCTGAAAGTCCTCGATCCCGCGTCGAGATGAACATAAGCCGCGGTGACGAACTGTTCCTGCGTATTGCCGCAGAGAGCCGCGTTCATCCCGGCCAGCAAACGAGCGGGATCGGCGGCGTTGGCGCGCTGCGAAGTGGCCGCAAGCTTCACCATCGACGCGATGAGCGCGGCCGGCACGCCGTGCCCGGAGACGTCGGCAATCAGCAGCCCGGCCTGCTTATCGCCGGCAACAATGAAGTCGTAGAAATCTCCCGCCACCGAGGTCATCGGCACATAACGCACAGCGACGCAGAAGTTGGCGGAGTTTGGGAACCCGGCGGGCAGAATCGACAACTGCATGCGCCTGGCTACCTCAAGTTCCTTTTGAATCTCGCTGAGTTGCAGGTCCCGTTGCAGAGTCTGGCGCGCCGCGACGTATCCGAGAGATCCCAGAAACGCCACAAAACCAATCGGCTCGATATCGGGCAAGGAAATCCCGAGCAGGCTCCTGAAGTTCTCCCAGAAAATGAAAGCGGCAAAAATCAACAGGCCGCGGCGTATTACGATGTCGTCCCGATTGACCGACCTCCTCTTCATGGATATCAGGACCAGCGTTGTCAGCCCGGCGATAATCAAGACGGCATTGATCTGGTAAAAGATGGTTTGCGGCCCCACCACGAGGGTCGCGACAGCTAACAGCCCCAGGATGACCCCGAGCACGTAAGTAGCGTTCCTTAAGCGGCGGTGCAGAAACCCAACCGCGTCCAGGAAAAGGAATGCGGGAATGGGAACCAGGAAGTCGATTGCGGAACTGACTCTCGGATAGAAAGACCAGTTCTGCATCATGAAGAAAATGCCGGTCTGCATCCACATGCGCAGGCCATACAGGCCGGCAAAGAGGGCAAGGTAAATCAGCATGGGATCATGTTTGCGGCGGATTTCTGAAAACGCCACCGCGACCAGCCCCACCGCCATAATCATGGCGCCGAAAAGAAGACTGGGAGCATCGTGGCGAAACGCCTGCAAGACCTGATCCGCAGTCAACTCGGGAGCGTACATGAGAAGGATGCTAAATCATTTTCGCTCCGTCCATCTTTCAAGAAAGGGAATCAGAAAAAGAAAATCACGTCTCCCGCCGCCGTAAGCTGGCTCTTCTTTGTCCCGTTCTGATACGCCGGATTATCGTAGGAGTGCTCATACCGGACTTCCGGACGGAACAGAACCGTGGTTCCAACCCAATGCCCCCAACCGAACAAGTGCTCCGTGTAACGCGTCTTGGTTCCCGTGCGCTGGCCCACGATGTCGTCGAAGTATTCATTCCGAATCGAGATGTAGTTGTGCGTCCCAAACTGCCGCTCCACATAGTTCACGATTGCCCACTCCGGGGCATAACAAGTAAAGGCCGTGTGGCTGCTGCAGACCGCTCCATTAGAGCCCGTCTCCGGCTGAATCGGATCGACCGGAGGCAAATTCGAACCCTCAGCCGGACTGTAAGCAAGGTTCGGCACCTGCTTCATCCACTGATACCAGCTCTCGGTCGACGTATGCCAATTCTTGTCGATCACGTGATACCAGGTCAGGTAGTAAGCCTGCAGGTTGTTGTAGGCGTACTGGCCACTGTCTTTCCCCAGGTTGGTTTCGTTATCGCAAAGATAGAGATTATCCTTGCTGGTCCGCCAGGAATACTGCACGCACCAATTGAGCGTAAGCCTCGAGTCGGTCAGGTTCCACGGCGCGGTTTCGCAGCCCGGCGACAGGCCCACCTGAGTGGTCCAATGCGAGTTGAGCCGGGTAGTCGCAGTGATCCCGGTTTGCGTGTAGCAATCGAATGTATAGAGCAATGAGTGGCTGTAGGTATAGTTGTTGGGCGCGAGCTGCGCTTCGATGTCAGGCAGAGAAATGTAGCGTCCGATGCGCACGTCCGTGCCCTCGCCGACGTGAGGGCAATACAGATCGAGATACATCATCACCGGATCGAAGCCATACTCTTTTCCCGGAGGGTGCCCCAGCAACTGCTGGCTGAAATAGCCCTTAGCCGTAGTGAAACGGTAGTCAAGGCCCCACAGCCCGGAAAGCCGGAATCCCCAGTCAAAGTGATCGGTCTGCACCGTGTCGGGCTGGCGCTCAATGTAGAGCACTTCCTGATCCGGCTCGATCGCGTTCGGCACTTCGTCGTAAGCCGTGGGAAAATTCTCGTATTTCCCCGCGGATGAATCCACTCCACTTTTCGACGTGCTGAAGTTTGCCCCAACATTCAGCCAGCCATAAATCTGAATCTTGCTTTTCTTCCAGGCGTCGCCGTGCGGACCTTCCCAGAGCGCCGTCATTAAAGGGCCGGCCTGCGTCCAGGGCTGGCCAATCGACACCGTGCCTCCGATCGGCCAGGTGGAAAAGGGAAACGGCGGTCCATTCACCGGCGCGGGATCGCCACGAAACGCCGGTGCAGTCGCGCTCGCATTCGCCGCCGCGGGTTTCCAGTCATCCGCATATGCCTTGAAAAGCCGGTGGAAGAAGCTGGATTGATCTGCCGTGGATTGATCTGCTGTGGAATGATCTGCCGTGGAGTGACCTGTTCCTATGTTGAGCCCCCTGCCAGCGGGACTTGCGTCAGCCGGCGCGGCCTGTGCTTGCCCGGTTGCGCGGGCCGAAGCGTCCGCCGCGACGCTCGAAGATTCCGCGGACGTCGATTGGCCATAGCCCGTGCCGCAGCAAAACGGAATCGCGAGCTGGAGCAAGGACAGAAGCGCAAGAGAACTGCGAGCTTTGGAAAAGATCAAGCCGTTAGCTCCTCAGTCGAGAAGCTTAACTAGCGCCGCATAAGGAAGGTGTAAAGTTCGGCTGGAGAATTTCTATTGCTCCAATGAATTTTTTCGCTTGGGAGTGTCCTGATTCTCGCACTCACCCTGGAGCCCTCACGAACGCGCCAGTAATCATCTAAAATGGCAGCCGCACGTCGAGAAATCGCTGGAAGGGAAGCCGCGTCCGATGGAGATTGACAGATCACGATGAGGAAAAATGTCTGGAGAGCGGTAATCGAGATAGGGTTTATTATCTTTCTCTTTTATTCCAATCTTTTGATGGGAGAATTCGAGCGCTCAGGCCTGGGGCAGCAACGGGGTATAGCCTCGGCATTCGAAGACGTTTTTACCGCTGCCAACTTTGGAATCGCCGCCATAGCCGCTGTCATCGGCTATGGCCTGGTCGAATTTCTTCGAAAGAAGTTCTAGGCCAACATAATTCCGATTTGTCGCTGCTGATTTGCCACAGCTGGTTTATCACAGAGGTGCGACAGCAATACCCTAGGGGAAACGAAATGCCCGACTGGAAAACTCACGGCCTGCGTATCATCCGCAGCGGTGAACTCGACAGCAACACGCCTCAAACCTCCGGCATGACCCGGGCCGAAGCCATCTCGCGTGCCCGAGTCGGCGCACAAAAGCTGTGGGCGGGAACCGTGGTCGTGCATCCCAATGCCAAAACCGGTCCGCATCATCACGGAGAACTGGAAACCGTGATCTACGTCGTGCGCGGCCGCTCCCGCTTTCGTTGGGGAAATCAGTTGGAGTTCGTCGACGGAGCCGGTCCGGGAGATTTCGTCTACGTTCCTCCCTACGTTCCTCACCAGGAACTGAACGCCCGCAAAGACCAGCCGGTCGAGGCTGTGATCGTGCGCAGTGGTCAGGAGCCCATCGTGGTCAATCTGGATATTCCCAGCCCGGAAGCCTCGCCCGACAGCCCACAAGACGACCCGTTTCACTCCGCGCCGGGAAAGCGCTGAGCTTTGCAAGTTTCCAGCGATCGGCTCCGGATAAATCCCTGGTTACGTCACATACCTCCAAACGCCAAAACGGTCGCTAGACTTCACGGGGCCGTAACCGCATTACTGTCCAAAGTGACCGCGCCATTGCGCGCCAGTGCCCGGCCGACAAGAGTTGCACCCGTATCCAGCGTGATAGATTGCAGCGAAATGATGGTTCCCTGGAAGATTGAGTTCGTTCCCAGAGTGGCTGAGCTGCTGACCTGCCAAAAGACGTTCTTGGCCTGGGCGCCGCCGGCCAGGATGACCTGCGTACTTCGTATGGTGGTGAGTGTGGACCCTACCTGGAAGATGAACACAGCATTCGCATCGCCCCCGGCGTCGAGAGTCACATTCCCCGCCGATAACATGACCGTGCTCGAGGTCGTGTAAAGGCCGGGAGCGAAGGTCAGGCCGCTCATATCTCCCGGCAGAACGGCACCCCCCGCCAGTCCAGCACTGTAGATGTACGCTGTGGTCAAATCCAGTTCGGCCTGCGCCGCCGTTGGATCGGTTACGAGCATTACCGCCGGCGGAGTGAGCGTTCCGGGCGGAAACCCCGTGACCGCACTTCCCGGGCTTAGCCCCAGATCTCCACCCGTAATGATAGTCGGCCCGGTGTTGGTGACGGTTGAGCCCGCCAGAACTTCGAAAGTCGCCGCCGATCCCAACGGCACAGAAGATGTTTGACACGCTGCTGTCGAGGTGGTGAAGCTCCACGTGAAATCAGTTGCCAGTGGATTCCCCAGCAGATCCTGAGCCCCTGTCGTAACAGTTGCAGTGTAGGCGGTGCTCAGTGCGAGGTTGCTCGATGGAGTGAAGGTCGCGGCATAGTCCGCCGCATCGTAGGCGACTTGTCCCGTCACTGACACCGCGCCCGGACCGGTCAGCGTAAACGTTGTCGTATTGATGGTCGCCGGACTCATCGCTTCGCTGAAGGTAGCAACGGCCACCGTGTTCGGACACACGCCGTTCGTGCCATTCGGCGGCGCTAGAGAAACCACAGTGGGCGGCCCCGCCTGGCAGATTGTGTTCCCCGTAGTAAAGCTCCATACGAAATTGTTTGCGAGGGTGTTGCCATACATGTCCTGGGCTCCGGTCGTAACCGTCGCGGTGTACACGGTATTCAGCGCAAGGCTGGCTGATGGAGAGAAGGTCGCAGTGTCGCTGGGTGCATCGTAGCTGACCACTCCGGTCACGGCTGCCGCGCCCGGACCGGTCAGCGTAAAGGTCGTGCCATCGATCGTTGTCGGATTCATCGCTTTGCTGAACGTGACCGTAACTATGGTGTTGGGACACGCCCCGCCAGTGGCATTCGGAGGCGCCGCGGAAGTCGCTGTAGGCGGCGTTAAGGCTGGGTTGGTGCCGCTGTTCTCATGGTCACTGCATCCGGCGCCGCCAATGAGTAGCAGAAATGCTGCGAAACAGATCGTGCGATTACTGTACCTGCGAATGACCGTCATCCTTTTCCTCTCACTTTCGCTGCCGCGATTACTCGGCTCTAATTCGCAAACTAATCTGCGGCGGTGATGAACACAAGGGTTTGGGGCACCTCAGATGGTCGTAGCTTCCCATTCTGGAAATTCCGGTTGTGTGGCGCGAAGGGCGCATGCGCCTCTAAGCGAGGAACTCTGCACGGTTCAATCGCAGCTGCGGAGCGTGCAGCTCTCGCCGGGAGATCTATCAAGAAGTGAAGAGCAAAACAGGGTGGAACGCCTGACTTCTATTCTTTGCGAATGAATGCGCGAATTAATGCGAGCCCGCTGCCGGCGCAGTCGGCCGGTGCTCCGGATAAAGCCGGTCAAACTCCGGATCGTCATGCAGAAGATTGAGGTCCGGATCGCGGCGCGCCCACACCGAGTCCCTGAACCCCGCCTCCCACGCTTTACCCAGGGTATCGAGAGCCTCCGCCTTCTTTTTGAGCTTGCAGTAGAGGCACGCGGCATTGTAGAGAATCGAGGCTTCATTCGCGCGCAGCGTCACTGCCAGGTTAAGTTCGCGTAGCGCATCGTCGGGACGGTCCAGAGATGCATAGTCGGAGCCCAGCAGGATTCGAGCACGCGCGTCCTCGGGCACCTGCTTCAAGTGGTTTTCCAGGGCTGCCATTTTTCGCTGACGCATGTTGCGCGCCGCCTCCTGTTTTCCCAAGGCGCCAAGACAGTTCAGAATGGGCACATAAACGTTGTAATCCTCGCCGCTGGCTTCAATGGCGGCTTCTGCAATGTCCACAACTTCCTGGTAGCGTCCGGTAGCGAACAAGGCGCGGCAAAGCAGGTAATGGGCGCCCTCGCAGTCGCGCTTGCGTTCGATAGCCTTCTTCAACATGCGCACCGCTTCGTCATGCAATGATGCCGCATACAGCACCCACGCCTGGCTGACCTGTACTTCGGGCAGATCCCAGCGCAGGGCCACAGCCTTGCCCGAAGCTTCGCGCGCCCGCTCCACCCACGTTTGATCGCGGCTGAAGGTCCAATAGAACATGGCGCAGGCGTTGGCGCTGGCAGCGTAAGCGAGGGCGAAGCTGGGGTCAATCGCCACCGCATTTTCGAACATCTGCAGCGCAAACTCCAGGTCCTGCCGCGTTTGCCGCCGGGCGTAGCGTTTGCCCCGCAGGTAGAGATCGTAGGCCTGCAGATTCTCCGTGGGTTTAATGGACAAGGCCTCGAGTTCTTCCGGCGAGAGCGTGACGCGCAGGGCCTCGGCGATTCTGCGAGCCATTTCGTCCTGCACTTCGAAGACGTCTTTCATCTCGCGGTCGAAACGGTCCGACCACAGCGGGAAATCGGTGTGCGTATCCACCAGTTGGGCGCTGATGCGCAGCCGCGCCCCAGCCCGTCGCAAAGTTCCCGTAAGCACATAAGCCGCACCTAGCTGCGCGCCCACCTGCCCCGGCGTCACCTGCTTGTCCCGGTAGGCAAGAACAGTGGGGCGCGAAAAAATATTCAGTCCGCGAATCTTCGAAAGTTCGGTGATCACATCCTCGGTGATGCCATCGCGCAGGTACTCGTCCTCCTTGGCGCCGCTCAAGTTTTCAAAGTAGAGCACAGCCACGGATTTTTTCGCCGTTTGCTTCTGGACGCCGGAATCCGAATCCGTCTTCTCCCTCGTTCGCCGTGCGCTGGTTTCGAGGTCACGCTTCAGCCGGCTGAGGTCCGTCTTTAGCTCCATTGCCGTCTGGCAACGCAGATTCCGGTCCTTCTCCAGGGTCTTCTCCAGGATGCGCACAAAATCGGCAGGCAAATGAGGATTTACCTCGCCCGCCGGCCGAGGGTCGCGGTTCAGGATCGCGTCGAAAATCACAGCCGACGTGTCTCCCTGAAAGGGCAGCGTTCCCGTAGCCATCTGGTAGAGCACCGTACCTGTCGAGAAAATATCCGTGCGCGCATCCACGAGTTGCCCCCGCGCCTGCTCCGGTGACATGTTGGAAACCGTACCCACGACCGCGCCCGGCGAAGTCAGTTCGTTTCCGAAGGCCTGCGTCTCCCCCTGCTCCACCGCAGCTCCGCGAGCGTTCTCGCCCGCACTCACCTTGGCCAGGCCGAAATCAAGAATCTTGACCTGTCCGCGCTCCGTCAAAAAAATATTCGCCGGCTTAATGTCCCGGTGCACAATCCCTTTGGCGTGCGCCGATTCCAGCGCGTCGGCCATCTGCAATCCCAGCGGCAGCAGCTTGTCCATTTCCATGGGTTGGCCTGTCAAGCTCTGGCCCGTCATGCTCTGCGCCAAAGTCTGCCCCTCCAGCAACTCCATCACGATGAAGTGCCGGCGCTCGTGCTGTTCGATGGAGTGAATGGTGCAGATGTTCGGATGATTCAACGATGAAGCGGCGCGCGCTTCGCGCTGAAACCGCTCCAGCAGCTGGCTGTCCTGCGCCATATCCGCCGGAAGGAACTTCAGCGCCACGCGCCGGCCCAGCTGCGAGTCCGCAGCTTCATAGACCACGCCCATGCCACCCGCGCCCAGCTTTCGAATGATCTTGTAGTGGAGAAGCGACTGCCCAACTAAGGGATCCTGGCTCATAACTGTCGCTCGATGGTAGTTTCTGCTGCAGATGCCGTCAAGCGCCGCTGACACGGGGCAGCCTGTTGGTTGTCATCCTGAGCAAGCGTTCTTTGCGCAGCGAAGGATCCGGGCGAGCCGCGCGAAGCGTCGCGTTCTTTGCGACGCAATAATCGCGCGTTTGGCTCGCTTCCTTATCAAGCTGCACCACTACCTTAGTGTGGCAGAACCCTCTAATCCGCCGCCCGGCTCGATGTGCGAAACGCTTTCTGAATCAGCGTATACCGAGCCGCCCCAATCATCCCGCAATCGTCATTCAGCACGATCTTCACCGGCATGTCCTTAAGCAGCGCTTCCATGCGGCCTTTGTCCAGAAAAGCCTGCATGAACCCAGGTTCCTTCATCTTAGGCGCGATCTTCCCTGCAATAATGCCCCCAACAAAAAAACCTCCGGTGGACATGAACTTCAACGCGCAGTTCCCGGCCTCGGCCCCGAAGACGCTCACGAAAATCGACAGCGCCTGATCGCAGATCGCCGCCTTATCCTCCAGTGCCATCTTCGAAATCAGCGCGGGACCATCGGCCGCCGCGTCCATCTGCGTTCGCAGCCATTCCGGTTCCTCCGCAATATGCGTATCCCGAAGAAAGTCGTAAATATTCTTGATCCCGGGCCCGGAGAGAATTCGCTCGCAACTGATGCGCCCATACTTTTTCTGAAGATATTTCAGCAACTCCATTTCGAGATCGTTCCGGGGCGCAAAGTCAGCGTGACCTCCCTCACAAGCGAAAGGATGATGCCGGAAGCCATCCCAATAAAGCCCCGCCATACCCAGTCCGGTTCGCGCCGAGATTACCGCCCGGTTTCCCTCTGCATCTTCCGCACCCTCGCTCAAGCTGACGAAATCCTTCGATTCGAGCGCATCGATGCCGTAAGCGTAAGCCTCCAGATCATTGAGCAGCCCAACGGAATTCAGTTTGAGCTGTTTCGCCAACTCCCGCGAATCGATGATCCAGGGCAGGTTTGAAATCTTGCTGCGCCCGCCTCGCACCGGTCCGGCTACGCCCATGCACGCGCTGTGCACCGGAATGCCCTCGGTTCGTATGAAGTCGGCAAGAATCGGGGATAGCCCTTCATGCTGCTGGCTTACATAGGTCTTCTCCACCACGCATTTCAGCCGATTACCCTCGGTCTCGAACGCCGCCAGCCGGGTGCGCGTAGCGCCGATGTCACCTGCAAGAATCATGGCTCAATCGTCCTCCATTTCCGGCCGTCGAGTTCCAGCAATTGATCGGCCTCTGCCGGCCCCCAGCTGCCGGATGCATAGTTCGGAAACTTCCGCGGCGGCAGCGCTCTCCACACGTCCAATACCGGATCCACCACCCTCCACCCCGCTTCAACCATATCCGCGCGCTGAAACAAAGTCGCGTCTCCAATCATGCAGTCATACAACAAAACTTCGTACCCGGTGTAGGCGTCCGTTCCAAAATACTTCGAGTACTCAAAACTCATGTTTACCGATCCAACCCGCAGCAACGCTCCCGGAATCTTCGCGCCAAAGCTGAGTGAAATCCCTTCGAACGGTTGAATCTGTATGACCAGCGTGTTCGTGTGCAGCTTGCGGAACGGAGCGTTGCGGAACAATTCGAACGGCATCCGTTTGAACTGGATCGCAATCTCGGTGTGGCGCTGCGTCATCCGCTTGCCAGTTCTCAGATAGAAGGGCACGCCTGCCCATCGCCAATTGTCGATGTTGAGCTTCAACGCCACGAATGTTTCCGTCCGCGATTCAGGCGCGACTCCCGATTCCGAGCGATAACCCGGCACTTTTTCCCCATCCAGCGTCCCTGCCCCATATT
Source organism: uncultured Acidobacteriaceae bacterium (assembly GCA_963850165.1). Taxonomy (GTDB): domain Bacteria; phylum Acidobacteriota; class Terriglobia; order Terriglobales; family Acidobacteriaceae; genus Sulfotelmatobacter. The sequence goes on from CAWKKK010000009.1 coordinate 91,127, forward strand.
GGCCGCGCACGCTCTGTTGCAAAACATCATCCGAATTCATGGGCACCACCGAATGCAGAACCTTGGCCTGCTCGTTGCGCACCGCATCCGCCTGGAACGACACCGGTGACTCCATCGCCGTCAAACTAAGAAGCTGCATAAGATGGTTAGGAACCATGTCCCGGAGTGTTCCCGCGGTGTCGAAGTAACCGCCGCGGCGTTCCACTCCCACGGTCTCGGCATTCGTAATCTGCACGTGGTCAATGTAGCGCCGGTTCCAGATTGGCTCGAAAATCGCATTGTCGAACCGGAACACCATGATGTTCTGCACCGTCTCTTTGCCCAGGTAATGATCGATGCGGTAGATCTGATTTTCCTGCAGCACACCCTTGATCTCCCGGTTCAGCCCCTTCGCCGAATCCAGATCCTGGCCAAAGGGCTTCTCGATCACGATGCGCCGCCACTGCCCATTCGCCTGCGCCGCCAGCCCGGCTTTTCCTAGTTGCTCCACGATCGGCGCAAAAAACCGGGGCGCAACCGCCAGGTAAAAAAGATAATTGCCCTCGGTGTGGCGCTCCACATCCACGGCGCTGAGCCGCTCCCGGAGCTTTACAAATGTGTTCTCGTCCCCAAAATCCCCGCGCTCGTAAAAGAGCCGCTGCCGGAACCACTCCAGGTGAACTTTTTCATCCTCTCCGGTCGGCAGGAACCCCGTGACCTGGTTGCGAAATTCCTCCACCCCCAGGTCATCGACGGAAACGCCCATAACCGCAAAGTTGTCGGGAAGCAGCTTGGCCCTCACCAGATTGAACAGCGCTGGAATCAACTTGCGCTTGCTCAAATCTCCAGCCGCCCCAAACAGCACGAATACACAAGGACCGGCGGCCTTTCCGGCCACCTCCACGTCATGATCACTGCTCACTTGAGTCGTTGCCGCCATGGAAACGTGCGACCCTGCCGATTTCGCCCGGCAAAGCCAGGTGGCCAGCATTTTAGGCTAAGAGGGACCTTATTTCATAACGCGTGAAACTGCGACAAGCTGGCTCCACATTAGAATCTCGATTCCCACTTCCAACTCATTGACGAAAACATGTCGGGGTCAGTGACCTATAGTGCGTCCGCGAGCCTCGTTTACTGGCGTAGCATTTACCTAGTGGCACCCCACACAACACTGCCGAGAGACGAAGAAGAACACAGAGACAAAGACAAGAAAGAACAAGCGCGGCTGTCTGCGGTCGATGAGGCCTCCCGCGCCCAACGGCACGCTGCCGCCAGTCATGTTCAACTAACCCACCACATTCATTTCATCAATCATCTGGGTAAGCAGGTTCTTCTGCTGGATCTGTCAAACTGTTGCGCTGCCGAGGTCGAAAAGATTGTCCGGGCAGTCCCCGAAGTGGTGACGACCCGTCCGCGTGATTCAGTTCTCATACTCTCCGATTTCACAGGAGCCTCCTTTGACGCGGAAGCCATTCGCGTCATGAAAGAAACCGCCGTCTTCGACAGGCCTTATGTCAAGAAATCCGCATGGATGGGAACCAAGACTTTCCCTCAGGTGTTCTCTGAGAACGTGAGGAGCTTCTCCCGCCGCGAATTTCCCGTTTTTGAGACCCGCAAGGAAGCTTTGGCATGGCTGACAAAGGACTGAACCGAAACCCCCCAGCGCCGGCTCAGGGGATTATCGTTATCGTTGGACTGGCTGGCCCGTCCGGCAGCGGCAAATCCACAATAGCCAGGCGCGTTGCCTCCCGTCTCAACGGGCACGTTATCTCCATGGAAAACTACTCCATCGAGATGAACCATCTTCCGCTCGAGGACCGGGCGAAACTCAACTACGATGCGCCGCATGCCATCGACATGCACCTGCTGGAGAGCCATATCCGCGACTACGCCTCCGGCAAATCCATCGAGGCTCCCATTTACGACTTTGCCCGCCACTTGCGCGTGAACGACCAGCACCTGCACGTTCCTGCCAAGTCGCTGTTGATCGTGGAAGGCATCCTGGCTTTGCATTTCGCGCAACTGCGCCCGCTCTTCGACCTGTCTCTCTACCTGGAAGCTCCCGACGAGGTTTGTTTCCATCGGCGCAAGGTGAGGGACATCACCGAGCGTCAGCGTTCTCTGGACTTTATCCTGTGGCAGTACAAGAACAATGTGTTGCCGGCAGCGCGCCAGTACGTGCTGCCCAGCAAGCGCTACGCCGATCTCGTCCTCGCAAGCACGGCGGAGTTGCCAACCGTCGAAAAAAGCGTCTATGACGCCATCGTGAACCGTCGCGTTTTCGCCGCCACGCGCTAACCGAGTGCTATGCCTTATTGTCGACAGTCAGGATTTCAGAATCATCAACTGACGGTCAGGCAGACTCCCGTAGCGCGAGGTACCGTCACCGTATACTTGCCGTCCCGGAGACGGCCAGCCTCCCCCGAACGCGTGATGTGAGCTTCCCGGCTATCCAGCGCCGGCGCGTGCAGCGTCTTGGTCTCCACCGCTCCCGTTCTTCCCCTCCCAAAGTCCAGGCTTACTTCTACGTTCTGCTCCGCGTCTTTGTTCAAAATGACGACGGCCACATGCCCGCTCGGAAGTTTCGCGGCATAGGCGCTCGCGTTAATTCCCGTCGCCTGGAGCCCTGAGCTGAAGTCACCCTGCAGAAAGGACCCTCCGCTAAGCTCGCTAGCGAAGTTCAGGCCATAAGCCACCGGTTCCATCGCGTACTCCGAGCCGAACATCGCAATCGGCGTATAGAAAGGGTGAGGACGACTCGCGATCTGCTCCGGGCTTTCACCGCCCTCTTTAAGAAGGATGTCGCCGGGAAGGAAACCTCCCACGGAATTTGCGACGGATTTCCCGGTGCCCCCGTGCAAATTGATTCCGGAATAGTTGTTGCTCGCGAGCAACAACGAATAGTCGGCAGACCACAGTGCCGCCGCGAAAACGTCGGACACACCCGGCTTCCCGCCGCGATAGCAGGTATTGCCTTCCGTCATGCGCACGCGCGCACCCATCTTCTTAGCCGCGGCGGTCGCCGTATCCGCCGTCTTCTGAACCTTCGCCATCGTAGCCGGCTTCAGCAGGTTGGCGATGTTGACCTCAGGATTTGTCGCGGGCCCGCCGAAATAGTAGTGATGCGAAAGCGTTGTCACCTGCGGCGGATTCTCGATCGAACCCCACAAATCCGCGATCTCGGTCAGCCACGCCGCATTCGACGCCACATCCGGCATCCCGAACTTTGCTCCCGATACCCGCGAGGTAACGGCCCGCGCAAGAGCGAGCCACTCCTCCAGATAGGTTTTCGCGGACCACGCTTTCGCATCCCGCAGGTGTCGGCCGAACAGATCCACCTCATTGCCAATCTGGAAGTACTGCAGGCTCGAGCCGAGAGTCTTGGCTACAAACGCAGCTTCCTCGGCCGCGCGCTCCGGCGTATTGGTTCCCATGCCGATGCCATACAGGCAGGTCCAGCCGGCCGCTTTCAGAAAACCTGCCAGATTCCGCCCCGCCTCGGGTGTCACGGCGTAATACTGTGGTTTGGGCTCGCCTTCAACCACGCGAGTCTGCGGGTGCTCCGGTTCAGAAGAGCCGGGCGTAGCCTTCCACCAGCCAAACTCGCTGGTATTGCCGCCCAGTCGCAGCACGCCCCGCGGCGCCAGAGCTTTGAACTGCCGGATCAATCCGGCATTGTTAGCCGCAAAGAAACGCGGATCAGCCAGTTGCTGCACCTCATACGACAGGCCCACAAAGTCGGCAGGCATGTGCGGCCCGCTAGCGTCGGGGGAAAGCTTCAGCGTGACCTGGGCTCCCGCCCCGCGCTGCGCATGAAGGCGCGCAGCAGCCAGAGATAGCGCCGCGGTCACAAGAAATCTGCGCCGGCCGATCGTCGTCATCGTAAGAGTGTAATCGGACGCAAGACACTCTGTCTTCGCACCTGACTACTTCTTTCCTCCCCGGACACGACAAAGAGGATCGCCGCGTCCGGACAGGTCGTCACTGCGTCAGGGGATGGTAATCGCAGTCGAATCTCCAAATGGGCCGGGCGATTGGAAGTCAACGTAGCAGTCAAGACCAACGGTCGCCGCTCCACCGATCAAATTGCAACCCGCGCCATCGCGCGCGTCGAATTCGACGTTATAGGGTCCCGGAGCGATCGGGCCCACAGTGATCGCGAAGGAGCCATCTCCGTTGAGGTCGGTCGTGACCACGCCCATTTCCACCGACACAACGTTTTCGGTCACACCCTGCCTTGTATTCGCCCAACACGTACCGCCGGTGCCGCCATTGGTGGGAAACGGGCCAAAGGTCGCGGGCGTAGGAGGCACGCCGAAGTTCGTGGGAGGCGTGTTGCAATAGATGTGAACTCCGACCTGATAAACCTTGCCGGGCGTCGCACCCTTTAAGACAAATTGCACCCGCAACGCGCTTTTCTCAGGATCCACAAACCATCTGACATGGCTTGTCTCGTAGTTAAGCGGTTCACTGAAGCTGTCCCAGCCTGCCGTCCACTTCTGCTTGTGGACTTTTCGGTCACACTCTTCCGAGTTCTGCCCCCCGCTCGCCGCCAGGTTCGTTGGCGTCACAAAAGCTACGCTGGCCGACAGGAACAAAACCACCACCGCTGACAATATTCTTTTCATCGCTATCCTCCTTTTTGGAAAGCGCGCCCCGCTAGATCCTCTTGCATCTAGAGGGCAGAGATTCTGCTATTTCATTCTTGATTTGGGCCGTGCCCTGGAGTCTCGAACACGTCGCGGTGAGGAGCAAAGGCGCGGCCAGTCGCCTTTGCTGAACGGGGGAATCTTATTTTCCTTGGAAAGCGGCGCAACACGGACGCTAGGACCAAAGTGCTACCTCGTCAATGGCACTTTAGTGGGGTCCGGGCCTGTAGCCCGTGGACGCCATCGCGCATACGGATGACTGGCGAAATATCGCCGCACTCATCGACGGGGCAATCGTCCCTTTCATCAACGATGAGCCTTTTATCAAACGGCACCACTACCTAAACCCTCGTCAAAAACCCAGCTCTCCCCCTTTAGCGAGCCCCCTTGCCCAACGCGGCAACGGCGTGAGCGGGAGCCAGGCGCACCGTAAACTTGTCGTCGTGTCCACAGCTGATTTCCGTAGTTTGGTTGTGATATTCCCTCACCCAGATCACGCGTTCGGGGTTCACAAACACTTCCAGGCCCTCCACATCTTCAAACATTACAAACTCCATGATGCCTCCTTTTGCCATCCCTGGGTGGCCGTGTTATCTGATTTCGTCAACCGAGTTGCCGTCATACATCGAAGATCAAGGGTAGGGCCACTCTGACTTCGCACGCGGTAGTTCGAAGGCACCTTGCTGGCGCAATAGAGCTTCGACGTGCTCGTATCCTCTTATCCGGGCCCAATGCAGGGGCGTGCCGCCGTCGATGTCTGCGGCGTTGACGTTGGCCCCGTTGTCGATCAGCAGCCGGACGACATCTTCATGACCGAAAGAGGCTGCCGCGCTCAGTGCTGTATAGCCTCGGAGAGTTCCCGCGTTCACATCGGGCTTGGCGGCGAGAAGTATCCTGACTTCTTCAATCCGACCGCTTGACGCAGCGTCATACAACGGCGTGCGTCCGATTCCATCTCCAGCGTTAACGTTGGCTTTGTTCGACAGGAGCAGCTCTGCGATGTCCTTGTGGCCATGCGACGCAGCGTAGTGCAACGGAGTGTCGCCTTTGCTGGTCTTTGCATTCACGTCGGCATTCTTGGTTAGCAGCAACTCTGCGATTTCCAAGTATCCATAAGACGCAGCATAGTGCAGCGGAGTGTCGCCTTTGCCGGTCTTTGCATTCACATCGGCGTGCTTGGTTAGCAACAACTCTGCGATTTCCAAGTAGCCATAAGACGCGGCGTAATGGAGAGCCGAGAAGCCCTCCCTGTTCTTACTGAATGCCAGGTTCGGATTACGGTCGAGTAGCAGCCGGACCTTCGCCAAATCGCCGTTGTATGACGCTGCAAGAATTTCAGTGGTTTCCACGTCAGTCTTGTGACAACCAGATGCGATACTGATCAAGACTGCCCCAAGCAGCAAGACGGATGCACGTTGGCGAAGCGAAAATTCGCAGAGTGACGCCTTCATAACTCCTCCGCCTTTTGGAAGATGCAAGTATATCGGATGGGCCCTCGGACGCTGGCAGAGGGGGTCGCTTCACTGTGTCGATTGGCGAAATGTCGCCATTGCACTATCAAGCCTGCCGAAGCCCCCGAATCACGCGCACGAAAAAAGGCGCCGGGATATTTTCCGGCGCCTGCAAAATCTCGCGAGATGCGGTCAGGCGAGGGGTGTTACCTACCAGTAAACTTATTTGCTCTCCGCGATCGGGCTCGCCCCTAAATCGCGGCGGCCGTTGACTGCCGTCCGCGCCGCGCGTGCCGCAGGCATATTCGCCGCAGCCGCTCCATAGCGCTCCAGCAGAACCGGCGTCATGCTGTTTTCAGCTTCCTTCACGAAGATCATCTGATTCTCCGAAGCCATATCGACCCGCACAAAGTCTCCCAGCTTCACCTGGCTTGTAGCCACCAGATTCGCCAGCGGGAAAACCAGGTGCCGTTCGATCGCACGCTTCAGGTGGCGCGCTCCATAACGTGGGTCGGTACCTTCCCTCAACAGGAACTGCTTCGCGTCCGCGGAGCAATTAAACACAAACTGGTTCGCCCCGGCGGCCATCAGTACCCGCTGCTGCACCATCCCCAGTTCGATCTCAAGGATCTGCGACAGATGCTCGTCGCGTAGCGTCTTGAAGACCACCGTCTTGTCGATGCGGTTCATGAACTCAGGCGTAAACTTGCGCCGCGCCGCCTCCACCGCGGTCCGCTGAATCTTGTCGTCGAAGTTGTTGTCAACTTCAACAGCCCTCGGCGCAAAACCGAAACCACCGTCCACCAGATCCGTCATCTCGCTGGCACCCAGGTTCGAGGTCAGGATGATGATGCATTGCGAAAGGTCCACCCGGCGATTGTCGCCCAGCGTAAGAGTTGCCTTGTCCAGAATGCCCAGCAGCAATTGCCAGAGTGAGTCGCTCGCCTTCTCGATCTCGTCAAACAGCAGGATCGAAAGCTTCAGCTTCTCCGTAAACCATTGGTTCAGCGCTTCCTGCGTGAGCAGGGGATGCGTCTCACGATGCCCCAGGTATCCCGGAGGCGAGCCGATCAGCTTCGCGATCTCATGCGAGTGCTGGAACTCGGCGCAGTCAATCTTGATGCAGGCATGGGAGTCGCCAAAAAGCGCCTCCGCCATCGCTTCCACCACCCGAGTCTTGCCCGAGCCGGTGGGCCCAAGAAACAGCAGGTTGCCCACGGGACGCCCAGGAGCGTTCAGGCCCGCCAAAAACATCTGGTAAATTTCGGCAACTTTTTCCACGGCCTGGTCCTGACCAACGATGCGCCGGCGCAGTGCGGCTTCAAACTCTCCGGCATCGGCGCTGCGGCGGTTCGGATCGAGCACTGTAGCGAGGTTCGTTCTCATAGAAGTGGCGTCTTCCCTATCCCAGGCCGTCTTCCCCGGCCTCTTTCCTGCATTTTCCCGGACTCTCCAGGCCCTTCGACTAGCCCACCGGTTCCAGGATTGACAAAATCTGTCACTTGGAACCCAGTCGCTTGCCTGACCCCATACGCGTCCGGGGTTGTCTTGGATTAAGCAAGCGACTGGCCACGGTCCGAGGATGGATTTGCCGCCCAAAAACCCTGCATCTGGCTGGAGTTAGATGGCCGGCGACGATATTAGAACAGACCACGGTGGAAAGTTAAGTGGAAGGATGAGAAATAGTTTGCGCAAGGAGGAATTCCAATTCCGGCACCCAGCCCGGGTCAAGGTTTACCCCGTGTTCCCCCGTGCCCCCTGTGGTGAAAGGTTTTGCGTCCCGTAAAGCCCCCGAAGCCCTAGACAAGAGTGATATGACCGTGCGTAACTGGCAGCCCGACGAGGCCCCGGATAGCATCCGGCTTGGGTAGGTTTCCGGAGGGACTTTGCGCCGCTCGTCAGTTCTCACCATTGCCGCCGTCTCGTGTGTTTTGTTTGCCATAGCCGCAATGCGGCTGAGTCCACAGCTCTCTTCGGCATCCGCGGCGCAGCCGCAAAGCGCCCAACCAGCAGCTGCCGCAACGCCTCAGACCGCCCAACTGCAGCCGGTGAATGCAAAGGTTTCGCCCACAGCGAAGCGCGCCGACATACCGCAGCCGCTCTCGCCCACCCCAGGCACTGAAATCTACACCGCGAAGCGCGGCGAAAGCATCCCCACAGTAGCCCGCCAGTATCTAAAGCGCACCTCTTTTCTAACTTCCTCGGAACTCGCCGAAGCCATCCGCCACACCAACGGAATGAACAATGAAGCCCGCCCCACCGGCATTCTCAAGGCTGGCGAGCAAATCACCATCCCCGGAATTCTCCCCGCGCCCATCGTCGAGAAAACCGTTCCCGTAGCCAAAGACTTTGAAGTGCGCGCCATCTACCTGACCGGCATCATGGCCGCCAGCGACCACGGCGTCCGCATCATCCGCCACTGGCGCGAAGTCGGCGGTAACGCCGTAGTCTTCGACATCAAAGACAGCGACGGCAGCGTAACCATCCCCTTCGAACACCCGCTGCTAGGCCAGCACCAGGTCTACATCCACGACCTGCCGAAGTTCGTCCACTTCCTGCACTCCGAGAACATGCATGCCATAGCCCGCATTGCCATCTTCCGCGACCAGCGCATGGTAGTCGAGCATCCCGAGCTGGCAATCAAGTCAAAGAAAACCGGCCAGCCGTGGCGCGAAAACGGCAAGCTGGTCTGGACCGATTCTTCCAACCCCAAAGTTCAGGACTACAACATCGCGCTGGCCAAATTCGTAGCCCAATCCGGCGCCGACGAAATTCAATTCGACTACGTCCGCTTCCCCGCCGAAGGCGATCAAAAAGACGCCAGCTTCGTCTACCAAACCGAGCATCCTGAAGCAGAAGCCGAAACCCAGCCGTGTAAAGAGGTTCAGCCAGAGTCTCCAAGCCCCGGAGAGCCTGCCCTGAGCCTGTCGAAGGGGGCGACCGATAATGGCCCGGCGCTTAAGCGCCGGGTAGCCGGCAAAAACGGGAATAAGTCCCGGAGGGACGGCACGAACACATCGCCCCGAAACACCGCCTGCAGCCCAGCCCACCGCGGCTACCAGCGCTCCGACGTAATCGTAGCCTTCCTGAAAAAAGCCTACGCCGAACTCCACCCCACCGGCGTCCTTCTCTCCCTGGACGTCTTCGGCGTGATGGCCTGGCAGCGCCCCGTCGACCTCTCCCACACCGGACAAGATATCGTAGGCATGGCGAAATATTGCGACGTGCTCTCGCCCATGATCTACCCCTCGCACTTCTTCGGCATGGATAACATCGCCCACCCCGGCGACGCCCCCGAGCACTTCATCGGCGAATCCATGCAGCGCTTCGAACTCATCACTAAAGGTAGTGGCGTCGTAATCCGCCCCTGGCTGCAAGCCTTCCACTGGCGCACCAAAACCTACTCGCCCGAATACATAAAAGTGCAAGTAGCCACCGCCAAAGAAAAAGGCGGCATAGGATTCTTGTTCTGGAACGCCGCCAACGACTACTCGAAGCCCTACGAAGCCATGCCCGAAATGAAAGCCGCAGACCAAAAAGAGGGATCAAAAGATAAAGCCAAATATTTCCGCGGCGACGAGCTGTCAACAGCACCCGTAAAAGCAAGCCTGACGCCACTGGCCCTTCCCACACCCATAAGCCATTAAATAAACGCTCTGTCATTCCGAACCGGGCGAAAGCCCGGTGAGGAACCCGCTGTCCCGGCGGACCGCCACAACTAATGTGGGGACAGCCGCCCTCGGCTGTCCATGCGGCCCAGGTGTATCGGGCCGCTGCCGCGCCACAACCCCTAAGTCACCCGCACATCCAACAGCGCCAGCCAATACTGAAACGACTGCAAAGCAAACCCACAAAAGATAAGCACTATCCCAAAAGCTCCCAGCCGCCGCTCCGGAAGATTGTCAGCGTAGTACTCAATCAACGGAATAGTGGCACTGCCAAATCCAGTCACAATCCCAATTACCAGCCCAACGCGAATCGCAAACCACCACACATGCTCAACCTGCCGCACGAAAGCGCTGCAAAGCAGCGCAGTCGCGATGTAGCCGAGCGTCCGCACGAGGATCGCCCACGCGTGCCGCCGAGTAATCCGCGGCTTTCCAGTCGCTGCATAATCCAGCGCCGGACGAATGCCGCGAGAATAAGCAAACACCTGCCCCACCGTAAGCAGGGCAGCAAACGCCCCAGCAAATTCCCATCCCAGATTCCGGTAGAGCGCCGCTCCAAAAGCAAATCCCCGTATAGCGCTGAACAATCCCTCCCACCACAACGAATAATGGTCCAGCCCCCGAGCTGCCCGATTAAGTTCAATCGCAATCGTGACTCCGCTAGCCACGCCCGAAGCCAGCCCAAACCAAAGCCCCAGGCCCATCCCATAGCCAACTCCAAAGACAATCGAGTAAGTCACCGCCCGCGTAAGCAACCGCAAAGGCCCATGCTGTCCGCCCAGCAAATCGTAAGCCAGATAAAGACTCCCGATAACATCTAGGCAAGTCCCCGCAATACTGACCGCGGCCACAGTGTGATGGTCCATGCCAAAAGATTCTAAGGCAGCGAGCCATCCGCTCCAGACCTTTTGTCATTCCGAACCGGGCGTAAGCCTGGTGAGGAACCTGCTGTTTGCCGGAACCACCACAACTAATGTGGGGACAGCCGCCCTCGGCTAGCCATGCTGCCCGGCCGTATCGGGCCGCTGTCCTCAGGTATACAATTCTCCTCGCAGTCCGGGACTAATCAAACTGCTCTCCACGGAGCCACTCCATGGCCACAGTAGCCCTGCCCCGCCACACCGCCCACAAACTACCCGGCCGCCAGTACGACAACTATTTCTTCTCAGCCATGGCGCTGCTGATCCTCGCCACAGTTTTCATCGGCTTCGCTCGCACCTATTTTCTAGCCGGCGTGTTTCGCGCCCCTCTACCCAGCCTGCTAGTCCACATTCACGGCGCACTCTTCTCTACCTGGATTCTCCTCCTCATCACGCAAATCGCTCTAGTCTCCACCGGACGCGTCGACATCCACCGCCGCCTCGGCCTCGCAGGTTTCGCTCTGGCGTGTCTAATGGTCATCATCGGCGTCCTGACCGCCACCAGGCTAATGGCCCGCGGAATCTCCCCGGTTCCCGTCTTCAATGCCCAAACCTTCTACGCCATCCCCATGGGCGGCATGCTGATCTTTGCCACGCTGATTTTCTTCGCCTACCGCGAGCGCATCAATCCCTCCGCCCACAAACGCCTGATCCTGATCGCCACCATCGCCCTCCTCGACGCCCCCACGGGCCGCGCTCCTTTCGATGTAATCACTCACCGGCCTTTCTTGGACAGCATCTTCGTCTACGCTTTCCTCCTCCTGCTGATAGCCTACGACCTCTGGTCCACTCGCAAAGTCCACCGCGCCACCATCTGGGCCAGCCTGTTCGTCTTGGTAGTGGGCCAACTCCGAGTCCCCATCGGCTAATCCGCCGTCTGGCACCACTTCGCCACGTGGATGCAAACCCTGGCCCGCTGAAGTTTCTTGTCGATAGCTCTCCGTCCTTTTGTCATTCCGAACCGGGCGCAAGCCCGGTGAGGAACCTGCTGTCTGCAAGCAGCACCACAACTCATGTGGGGACAGCCGCCCTCGCCCGTCCAGGCGGCCCAGCCGTATCGGGCCGCTGCGGGTTGGGGAAGGGCACGGCTTCAGCCGTGCCGCCGGCCCGCACGAAGTGGAAGAGCGGCGCTTAAGCGCCCGCGTAACTGAATTTGAAGGAAAAATGCGGGTGGAGCAGGCCTTCTAGGCCTGCGTCAAAAGAGCACCAAAATCCGCGGGCTTCAGCCCCGGTAAACGCATAGCCGAAAGCCGAAGCCCGAAGCCCGCTCTTTTCCACACCCCCCTATGTGACATCCAACCTTGCACCCCTCCCTTAAATTATAAGTAGTATGCTCACCCAACCCCAAAGCCTCCAGGAATAAATCTCCACCCTGACCCCAGCCCTGCAAGCCGTGGCGAAGTCCCATCTTTTCAATATTTTCCATGCAAACCCTTGGCTATCAAGATTTTACGCAGATGGCCTCCAGATCATCTCCACCAACTCCAACCAAATCAATAATTTACCAACTCGATCTGAGAATTTTTTCAATCCAGATCCGAAAGGTGTAAGCTCCATGTCGCTCAACAAGAACATCCGCGTCTGCACCCACATCAAGGTCAACGGAGTCCAATGCGGCTCCCCCGCCCTCCGCGACGAAGTCTTCTGCTACTTCCATCAGCGCATGATCCGCGGCGTAGCCACGCCGCCCAAGTCGCGCCTCCACCCCATCGCGCAAATTGAGGACGAAGAGTCCATCCAGTCCTCGCTCATGGAGGTCATCAACGCCCTGGTTCGCAACACAATCGACTTCCGCCGCGCCCAGCTAATCCTGCGCGCCCTTCACATCGCCGTGAAAAATTCCCCCCGCGTACACTTCCGCATCCACCAGAATGAAATGATCCACGGAGTCCCCAACTATCCCGCCGCCCCCGCCGCGCAGAAGCCGCCATCGCCCGCACTCGCCCAGGCCGGCGCGCTAGCGCGAATCCCGCGCCCCAAGCCAGTCAGCATCACCAGGCCCCGGCCACCCATTCCCGCCGCCTCCCCCAATGCCGCCCGCCCCAAACCGCCCGCCGCCATCAAGCCCGCGCCGGCTGCACGCACGGCCGCCCGCCGGCGATCGGGCTGAAAACGCTGCCCGGAAGATCACAATGCTCGGCTATAATGTCCTGTAACGCGGGTTGGGTTTTCGAGCCTCGCTCCCCTTGCAGTGCCAGAGGATGGATTCAGCCTCGTTACATAGAACGCACACGCAGCCCAAGGAGTCCGCATGGCGATCCAGAAGACGGAAAACATCTGGCACAATGGCAAGCTCATCCCCTGGGATGACGCGACGATTCACGTGATGTCGCACGTGGTCCACTACGGTTCCTCGGTGTTCGAGGGGATCCGCTGCTACGCGCCGCCGTCGGGCCCCGCGATTTTTCGCGCGCACGAGCACATTCAGCGCCTGCTCGATTCGGCCAAGGTCTACCGCATCGACGTTGACTTCACGCGCGAGCAACTGGTGAAGGCGATGCTTGAAACCGTGGGCAGCAACGGCGTGTGGCCGTGCTACGTGCGGCCCATCGTTCTCCGCGGCTATGGCGAGGCGGGAGTGAATCCCTTCAACTCGCCCACCGAGGTTTACATCATCAATTATCCGTGGGGAAAATATCTGGGAGGAGAGAACGACGGTTGTGACGTCTGCGTTTCTTCCTGGACGCGAATTGCCCCAAACACTTTGCCTGCGATGGCGAAGTCGGGCGCGAATTACATGAACTCACAGCTCATCAAGATGGAAGCCATCGTCAACGGCTTTGCCGAGGGCATCGCGCTCGACGTGAACGGCTACGTCAGCGAAGGCTCGGGCGAGAACGTGTTCATCGTGCATCGCGAGAAGCTGATCACAGCGCCTCTGGGCAACTCGGTGCTGCCCGGCATCACCCGCGATTCGACGCTGCAGATCGCGCGCGACCTGGGCATTCCCATCGTCGAGCAGATGATTCCGCGCGAGATGCTCTACATCGCCGACGAAGCCTTCTTCACGGGAACGGCGGCCGAGATCACTCCCATCCGCACCGTGGATAAGATCAAAGTGGGCAAGGGCGGAGTTGGCCCGATCACCAAGGCGATCCAGAAAGAGTTCTACGCCGTCGTGCGCGGCGAGAAGAGCGACCGCCACGGCTGGCTGACGCCTGTGCCGGTGCGCAGCAAGCAGCCGGTCGGCGTATAATCCGCTTGCATCGAATTCAACCCGAGGGGCGCACACAGCGCCCCTCTCGGCTTGTTAGAACCAGGAATACATAACACCCTCACAAGGAGGCAGCAATGTCCGAGCAACAAGGTTTGACAGCGGAATTTGCCCAAGGCTACTGCGCGATGACGCTCGATGGCATTATGCGCGAAGCGGAAATCACCAAAAAGGTAATCGCGGCCGTGCCCGATGCGGCTTCGAGCTACCGGCCCGATCCCAACGCGCGCACTGCAAAGGAGCTGGCGTGGCATATCGCCAACAGCGACATTCAGTTTCTGGATGGAATTGCCGACTTGCAGTTCAACATGGCAAACCCAGAACACAAGCCCGAAACCTCAGCCGAAGTGGTCGCGTGGTACGACGCCAACATGAAGCGCGGAGCCGCTCGCGTGGCGGCGATGACACCAGAGCAATTGATGACGCCCGTCAACTTCTACAACGTGTTCAATCTTCCGGCGGTTCTGTATTTGGGATTCCTCAACAACCACAGCATTCACCATCGCGGCGAGCTGGCGACCTACCTTCGTCCCATGGGATCGAAGGTGCCGTCGATCTATGGCGGCAGTTACGACGAGCCGTTCCAGCCACCCGCGTCCGAAGAAACCGCCGCGTAGGATTCGGTTCTGGCGATATTCAAGGGCCGCCCGCGAAGGGCGGCCTTTTCCGTTGCCGAACTATTCCGCGCTTTGAGGAACGGCTGCGGCTGCCGCGTCGAACCCGATCTTCGAATGGGTTCCGTCGCAGAAGGGCTTGTTGGTGGAAGCGCCGCAGCGGCAGAGAGCTATTTTCTCCCCCGCTTCAATCTTGTTGCCGCTCGCATCCAGAAGAGTCACCTTCCCGGCAACCAAGTATGGACCTTTTAGCAGAACCTGAGTGGTTGGATCCGACATATTTTTCTCCTTTTAGATTCGTCTAGAGCCAAGTCGAAATTTGTGAGCACCCTGGAGACCTGCGCTTTACTTCTTGCGCGCATCAAGGCTCCATGGTCCGGCGCCCGACTGCGTGACCAGCAGTGCGCCGCCCAGCATGGATACATTCTTCATGAACATGATGAGTTGCATCTGGCGCATCATGGGGTCAGCGATGGTCCAGAAGTTGTGCATCATCGGGGTGACGGCGGCTAGGAACGCGATCAGCAGCCAGGCTCCGACTTTGGCGCGGTAGCCGAGCAGGATGGAGAGGCCTCCGGCGAGCGCGAGCACGCCGGAGAACGGAACCGCGATTGACGCCAGCGGCACGCCCTGCGAGGCAGCGTAGGCGATGGTTTGGCTGGAAAAGTTGTTGGGTGCGGCCATCAGAAATATGAGGGTGAACAGGAAGCGTCCCAACAGAACGATCGGGCCCGCTCCTTGCAAGGAGATACTTGGTGCTTCCGATCGAACGGAAATGGTTGATGTACTGGCTGACATTTTATTTCTCCTTTAAGAGTTTCGAGTTAACCACTGTGGAGCAAATTCGCTGAACAGACCTCCAGGTCTGCGCGGCCGCGGGGACTGTTATGAAACAGCGGCCGCCTGCAGGAGTTCGACCGCCGCTGCCCGCGAAGGTTCCGCGAGTTCTCCGGGCTTCTGGTTCTCGGCATGGATGAAGGTGACGTCAGTCAGGCCAATGAAGGCGAGAATGTGCCGGAGGTAGGGCTCTTGGTGATCGTACTGGGCGGTCGGCGTGCCCGGGCGGAACGCGCCACCACGCGACGTGAGGACTACCGCCTCCTTTCCCTTCAACAGGCCTTCGTGCCATTCGCTCCCCGGAGAACCGTGCGGCCTACGCGGACAATCTGGTCGATCCATGCTTTAAGGGGAGCCGAAACAGCAAACCCCACACCGTTTCCGTACCAAGCGTCAGCTGTGGGCTTACAGTGGTTTCGCAGTCGAGACTCACGACAGCGGCGAGTACCGCTTTGTAAGAGGGAAACTGCAACGCAACCGGGAGCGCATCACCGTGCGCGGTCTGAATCACAACCATAATCACGATCTGAAAAATCTGTTCAAAGGCGCTGCCCTATCTGCCAGTACTCGGCCTGGACCACTCTGCGATTTCTATGTGGCTCTGGTCGAGAAAGGGATGCGGCCGACGATGGCGCGTCTCACCCTGGCACGAAAGATGGCCGCCATTACATTAATCATTTGGAAGAAGGGAGTGGAGTTCGACGCCAAACCATTGAATCGGCAAGCCGCTTGAGTGTCTCGCGGAATGAGGCCTTTCCATCTCCGACGCTTCTCTCTGGTGGTGGTCGGTCGGGTTCTCAAGACGCTCGGTTCGAGGTGAGTATCAATCAATGAGATCGGCCCTGTGTGCTTCGGCACCGAGTCACCCATTACACGCTATGCCTCCTCGGATAACCAGAAATAGCGATAGGCCACGAGCCTCCGATAGAACCATGGTTGCCACTTAAGTATCCGTCTCGCTTGCCATGTCTCAAGACTCGATTGGCGTAGTCACCACCGGACCATGAAAGCTACAGGAATGGAAGACAACTCAGAAGCAAAACCTCTCGCGCAAATCGAGAGGCACTCTGACAGTGAAGTGGGCTGGATCTCGAGACAAAATCTTCTCGCCCTCCGGCCGAGGGAGAAGTTTTCTCTTGACATCCCCTTTTATAGAACCCATTGACCGGGACGGCCAATTCTCAATGAGTTTAAACGCCTGATTGCAGAAGTTACGCCGTCGGTGGGGTGAAGAAAAAGCCGTCCCGACAGCTCGATCCCTTGTGAACGCTACTGATGCACTATTGGCATCTGCGCTCTTACAGTGCGATGGATCGCCTTGCGCTACGGCCCTACCGTTTTTGCGGGGAGTGCCACAAGTTGCAATTCGTTGGAGTTGTCGAAGAGCTTGCTGTCGAATTTGAGACGTAACCTGTGCGGACCCAACCATATGCAAGCGAAGGTGGCCCCGCTCCATCATCGGCTGCTGATCGACCGAGAATCTTGTTGTAGTCGGCAGTTTGCCAGGTGGCAGGAGCCTTCTAACGGGTTCCGGTCACGGGACGCGGCGGCGCGTTCTTCACGTATTTGTCAAACCAGCGAAGCATCTCGTAAACAAGTTGTTCGTTCGACTCCATGGCGGTATACCAGTGCGGCTCGTGCGGGAGCATCACGAGGCGAGTGGTACCGCCGTTGCCTCGAATCGCTTCGTAGAGCTTTTGACCTTGCAGCGGCGTCGTGCCGGGATTCGCGTCTTCCGCGCCGTGCACGATGAGCAGCGGCGTCTTCAATTTGTCGGCGAAAAAAGAATGGGGAGACTTTCAGATAGACATCCGACGCCTCCCAAACCGATCGCCGCTCGTTCTGGAAGCCGAAAGGCGTGAGCGTCTTGTTATAGGAGCCGCTGGTGGCGACACCGGCCCGGAACAAATCGGAATGGGCCACCAGATTTGCGGTCATTAAAGCGCCGTGGCTGTGTCCGGTGACTCCGATGCGATCTGGGTCGGCAACGCCCAGCCGCACGGCCTCATCGACTGCTGCCTTCGCATCGGCGACGAGCTGTTCCAGATAGGTGTCGTAAGCTTTCTTCGGATCGCCGACGATGGGGAACGAGGCGTTGTCGATGATCGCGTAGCCCGCGAGGAGCAACAGCCGATATTGCCGCAGCTGGGTGAAGGTTTCCTGAGAGCCTGTGACCTGGCCGGCTTTCGAGGCGTCGGCATAGTCGAGAGGATAGGCATAAAGGATAGTCGGGACGCGCGTGCCCTCTTTATAGCCGGGCGGCGTATAGAGCGTGAACGACAAGTCCAGCCCGTCGGCCCGCTTGTACTTGACCAGCCGCTTCTTGATGGCCCGCACTTCCGGCGTGGGATCGGGGATGTGAGTCATCGCGACGCTGGTGGAAGTAAAGGCCGCTTCTCCGGCGGCCGCATCGGCAGGCTTTCCCAGCGTTCGCACGAACGCATTCGGCGGATCGACTGGCGATTGATGCCAGGTGAGAAACGTCTTTGTGTCCGGCCCGGTAAAGGAAAGAAATTGCTCGAAGGAAGTCTTATCGCTGCGAAACAGACGTTCGGATTTCAACGTCTTCAGATCGAGCCGATCGAGAAATGGCCGATCCCCATCGGGCGAAGAGCCGAAGCCTGCCAGGTAGATCGAGTCACCCTCCTGGCGAACCACCCAGGACCCGTTGGCGAGCTGGCGTCTCACCGGAATGCCGGGGTTCGCATACTTCTCATCCGTGGAGAGATCCCAAAGCAAGCGCGGCTTTGGTTGTTGCTCGTCGACGTCAATGACGAAGGTCCGTCTCCAGTGCCGGTTTTCATCGTATTCGTTCAAAAGAGCAGTGGCCGGTTGTTCGCTCCAGGCGAAGCCGACATAACGCTGCTCGGTGCGCGTGATTTCGACGGCGGGCGAATTGAACGGCGCCTTCTGAAGCATGATCTTGTCGCGAGCCGGAACCTTCACTTTCCAGTCGCCGCCATCCAGCGCTTCCGCCCAGACCAGCGTCGCCGGCTCGGTGGCACGCCAGGAAAAATCGCGCGGACCTACGGGAACGCCTGCGATGGGAACGCGATCCGCCAGCGGAAGTGACGCGATGGTATGAACACGAACCTGCGAGCGGTCTGATACCTCCCAGACTTCAACTTCCTTCGGGAAGCGATCGTAAGTGGTGACGTAGGAGTAGGGCTTGTGGATCGCGGTGACCAGGACGTGCTGCCCATCCGGCGCGGGACTTAGGGATGCGTAATTCGCCGGCTTTCCCACAGGCGTGATCGCCGCAGTGGCCGCATCGACGAAAGCGAGTTGCGAGGCTGCGTAGTAATCGAAGACGTCCTCGTCGTGCTTGTTGCCGCAGCGTGTCGCGGTTTTCATAGGTGCTGCTCTGTCCCTTTGAGCCTTCGGTCTCCTGGATGCTTGGACCGGCCGGCACGATTGGTTCGGGCGGCGGCGCGCCCATGCCGTCGGGCACCAGCTTGACCAAAAGCGTTTTCTGGTCAGGCATCCATTGCATCTCGTCGTTGAACATGGGATTGAGACGCGCTCCGGAAACTTGATGGACTTCGCCAGTCTTGGCGTCGCCGATCCAGAGTTCGACCGCCTCGGGAGCGAGGTTCACAAAGGCGAATCGCTTTCCGTCCGCGGCCCAGATGGGCGCGCCTGGGCAGGCGCCTGCGGGAAGCGCGATATGAATTTGCGCGGCGTCTTTGGGCGAAGCATCTTTGGGCGAAGCATCGGCGATGTGCACCAGCTCGAAGCTCCGGGCGCAGGGTGTGATGCCGTAACCGCCCGGAGTGTCGTGCTTGCTGTGATTTCTTGGTCTCCACGCGCACGCCTGCCAGGCGCAAGAAAGGTGTCGCGACGCGGGAAATCGACGGGTAGTCCTGCCAGGACACCAGGAGAATCGCGTCCTGCGTCGGGCTTACCCTGGGCATTGGCGGTGAGGGCGCGTGCATCACATCCAGAATATTTTTCGGTGGTTGGTTATATCCAGACGAAGCCTCGATCGGAGTGGCCGCTGCCGCGGTCACGTTCAACGCGCCCAGGTTCGACACAGATGAGTTGGACTGCGCTGCGATGGGCAAAGAGGTCGCGCAAGCAACGAGCGCTCCGGCCAAAAAGCAGTGCAAGGCGTTCCGGACTGGCATAGGTTCCCTCCGCTTCAATTCACCGGCAAAACCGATAGACAAGACAATACTCCGAGCCGCCCCGTGGAAGCCAACGCCTTCTTTGTACCGCCGAGCGGGGCGGGAACGAGCGACTTCACGAACGTAAGGTGCTGTCCGATTGCCGGAGCCGGGCAGTTACCTAGGTCATCTTGGGGAAGGTGACGATTCGAGTCATCATACGCAGAGCTTGGAGGCAAGGCGCCTCCCAGGAAAAGTCTGCGATGAATATTGACGATCTGCTGCGGATTGCTACGGAACGGCGAGCCTCCGACTTGCACTTGAAGGTGGGGAACTATCCTCACCTGCGCATTGACGGCGAACTAGCGCCGTTGACGGAACAGCCGCGGGTGACCGCGGAAGACATGCTGACCATGGCGTTCAGCATGATGTCGGCGCGGCAAAAACAAAAGTTCAAAGAGACCACGGAAATCGATATGGCCTACGGCGTGGCCGGGCTGGGCCGATTCCGTGTGAACATTTTTCAGCAGCGCGGCAACGTTGGCCTGGTGCTGCGCGTTATTCCCACGAAGATTCGCGCGCTGGATGAGTTGTTCCTGCCCAAGGTGGTGGAGCAGATTTGCGAAATGCCGCGCGGACTGGTGCTGGTGACGGGCGTGACCGGTTCCGGTAAATCGACTACGCTGGCCGCGATGGTGGACCGAGTGAACTCGAGCCGCGCCGAACACATCATTACAATTGAAGATCCCATCGAATTTCTGCATCGCGATAAGAAGGGGTATGTGAACCAGCGCGAAATTCAGGTGGACACGCCTTCGTTCAGCGCGGCCTTGCGGGCTTCGCTGCGTCAGGATCCGGACGTGATTCTGGTGGGCGAAATGCGCGACCTGGAAACGATTTCAACCGCGCTGCATGCGGCCGAGACTGGCCACATGGTTTTCTCGACTTTGCACACGCTGGACGCGGTGGAAACCGTGAACCGCATCATCTCTATCTTTCCGCCGCCGGAGCAGAAGCAGATTCGGCTGCAGTTGGCGGCGGTGCTGCGGGCAATCGTGAGCCAAAGATTAGTCCGGCGCTGCGATGCCGAAGGGCGAGTGCCGGCGGTGGAAGTGATGATCAATACGGCTTTCATCCGGGAATGTATTCTGGTGCCGGAAAAGACGCGCTCGATTCGAGACGCGATTGCGGCGGGCACATCGCAATACGGCATGCAGACGTTTGATCAATCGTTGTGGGATCTGTTTCAGGCGGGGCTGGTCAACTACGAAACCGCGCTGGAGAATGCCTCGAACGCCGACGACTTCAAACTGCGCATGCAGGGCATCGCATCGACCGCGGACATTTCGCGGCAGTCGATGCAGTCGGCTGGGTACGGCGGCCGGTAGGGTTTTCGGCTTTCGGCCTTCCGCTTATAGTTTCTAGTTTCTGGTTTCTAGTTTCAGGATTATTGGATTCGGCTCTTTCCGGCGCCGGACGCCGCTTTTCCATTCTGTTTTCCAATCGCCATTGAAAAGGTCTATCGTTAGCGGATGGCGTTCCCGCGTCCCAAGAAACGGTTCTATTCCGAAGAGGAGTTGTACGAATACGCCGTGGGAGCTTTGGCGCGGCGCATGCGGACTGTGGCGGAATTGAAGCGGTTGCTGCGCATGCGGGTGGAGGACGCCGAATCCGAGTACGGAAAAACGTTGGTAGAGTTGATCATCCGGCGATTGAAGGACCGTGGGTATCTGAACGATTCGCAGTATGCCGCTTATTTTTCTTCGCTGCGGCGGGACAATCAGAAGTTTGGCCGGATGCGGGTGGCCACCGATCTGAAGGTCAAGGGCATGCACGGCGATGTGATTGAGAAGGCCGTGGACGCGGCTTATGAGGTCGTCAACGAGGAAAGACAGGCCCGCGAATATCTGCGGCGGAAGCGCCTGGTGAAACCAAAAGATCAGAAAGAGGCGGCGCGCATCTTCCGGCAACTGGCGCGGGGCGGGTTTGGGCCCAAGACGATCTTCAGCATTTTGAAAAAGTGGGACGTGGATGAAGAGACCCTGACCGAGTTGGAGAGCGAAAGCGCATGAGGGCCAGAATTTTGAGTGCGCTTCTAGCAGGCCTCTCCGGCGGGTTTCGGAGCATCCTACTTGAAAATGCACTTGGCAAGAGGCTTTTCTATGTTGCATACTCCAAAGCTTATCCCAATACCGTTTCTCAGGAGGGCAGTATGAAGTTCGATCTGAAAGTAGTTCTCGCAGGAATTTTGTTCAGCGCAGTACCGCTCGCGCTGGCGCAGGACGTGGCCACGGATGTGAAGAAGGGCGCCGAAAAGACCGGGCACGAAACCAAGGTAGTGGCGAAAGACACCGCGAAGGGCACCGAGAAGGCCGCCGATAAGACTGGCGTCGCTGCCGAGAAGGGTGCGAAGGCGACGGGACACGCCACCAAGAAGGCAGCTACAACCGTGGGCAAGGATACCGAGAAGGGCGCCGAAAAGACCGGTCACGAAACCAAAGTAGTCGCGAAAGACACCGCCAAAGGCACCGAGAAAGTTGCCAAGAAGACTGGCAGTGCGGTTAAGACGGGCGCCAAAGACACGGGACACGCGGCGAAAAAGGTTGGCGAAAAAATCGAGGACAAGCCGAAGCCGCAGTAACGCCGGCGGGATTCAACACCCTTCGTCATAGCTCAGGGCAAGCTCCGGGCACAGAGATCGCAGAGGAGCCGACAATGCTTTCCTCTGCGTGTTTCTGTGCCCTCTCTAGTTTCGTTTAGAATTGATTCTTAGCCTTTGCAGCCATACATTGGCATTGCGATTGGCATGATGACTGGATCTGAAATTCGGCGTAAGTTTCTTGACTTCTTTGTGCAGCAGAATAAGCGTCCGCACAAGGAGGTGCATTCGTCGTCGTTGGTGCCGGCGAACGATCCCACGCTGCTGTTTACCAACGCGGGGATGAACCAGTTCAAGGACGTTTTTCTGGGCCTTGAGAAGCGCGACTACTCGCGCGCCACCACTTCGCAGAAATGCGTACGCGCCGGCGGCAAGCACAACGATTTGGAGAACGTGGGGTTCACCAACCGGCATCACACGTTTTTCGAGATGCTGGGGAATTTTTCGTTTGGCGATTACTTCAAGAAAGACGCCATCGCTTACGCCTGGGAGCTGATTACTTCGCCGGAGTGGTTTGGGATTTCGAAGGACAAGCTGTACGTGACGATTTTCAAAGGCGAAGTCTGGCGTGGAGCGCGACGTCGAAGCTTACGACCTGTGGGTGGGGCAGGGCGTGCCCAAGGATCGAATCTTCGAGATGGGACTGAAAGATAATTTCTGGCAGATGGGCGACACCGGGCCCTGCGGGCCTTGCAGCGAGATTCATTACGACATGGGGCCGATGGCTTCCGAGCAGGGGCACGCGGAATGCCATTTTCCTTGCGACTGCGGGCGGTATGTTGAGATTTGGAATCTTGTGTTCATGCAGTTTGACCGGGACTTGAGCGGGAAGCTGAATCCGTTGCCCAAGCCGTCGATTGATACGGGCATGGGATTGGAGCGGGTTACGGCGGTGTTGCAGGGTGTGATTTCGAATTACGAGACGGATTTGTTTACGCCACTGATCAAGCGGGCGGCGGAGTTGACTGGGACATCGCTTACCAAAGAACTGGAGAAAGAAGCTAGGGCGAAATCGGCGGCTTCTCTGCGGGTGATCGCGGACCACTCGCGTGCGGCGACATTTCTGATTTCGGATGGAGTGTTGCCCTCGAATGAAGGCCGCGGGCTACGTGCTGCGGAAAATCATACGCCGTGCCATCACGCATGGACGATTGCTGGGTCAGACGAAACCCTTTCTTTATCAGATGGTATTCACGCTCCGCGACCTCATGCAGGATGCGTATCCGGAATTGAAGGAGACATCGGAGCGCGTCTCCCAGAATGTGCTGGCCGAAGAAACCCGTTTCGCACATACGCTGGATATCGGGCTCGAAAAGCTGGAAGAACTTCTCAAGAAATCCGAGGCCCAACTCGCCGGCGCGGAAGCGTTCAAACTTTATGACACTTTCGGCATGCCGCTCGACTTCATGCAAGACGCGGCGCGCGACCAAGGCGTCGCGTTTGATCAGGCCGGCTTTGATCATGCGATGGAGGAGCAAAGGTCGCGGGCTCGCGCCTCGTGGAAGGGCGGAGCGAAGCAAACCGCGAATCCTGCTTATCAGCAACTCCCGAAATCGATCTTTGAAGGGTATCGACAGACTCACTCTGACGGTTGCGAGGTTCTGGCGATCATTCACAACGGGCAGGGCGCGCGGGAACTTAAGGCTGGGGAATCCGGCGAAGTCATTCTTGATCACACGCCGTTTTATGCTGAATCCGGCGGGCAGGTTGGTGACCGGGGATGGTTCTATTCGGATGATCACAATACCCTTGTTGCCGACGTTACGGGATGCTATTCGCCGATTCAGGGGGTGCGGGCGCATCAGGTTGTTGCTAAACATGCGTTGCGCGTTGGCGACAGGGTCGATGCCGTGGTGAATGCTGACGTTCGGCAATCGACTATGCGCAATCACACGGCTACGCATTTGCTTCATGCCGGGCTGCGTGAGGTTTTGGGGAAGCATGTGAAGCAGGCGGGGTCGCTGGTGGCGCCGAATCATTTGCGGTTTGATTTTTCGCACTTTACCGCGGTGGAAGACGAAGAGTTGCAGGATATTGAAGACATCATCAATAAAGAAGTGCTGCGCAACCAGATCGTCGAGACCATCACTGATGTTCCTATCGACGAAGCGATCAATACTTATCACGCCATGGCGCTGTTCGGCGAGAAGTATGGCGACAAGGTGCGGGTGGTGCGGATTGGCGATTTTTCGACTGAACTTTGCGGCGGGACGCACACTGGTGCTACCGGCGAGATTGGGTTGATCAAGATTTTGAAGGAAGGTAGCGTGTCGTCGGGGGTGCGGAGGGTGGAGGCGGTTACCGGGGAGGGATCGCTGCGTCACTTCCGGACTGATCATGCACTGGAACAGGTGGTGTCGGCCTTTGTATCACCCACCCCTTCGGCACGCTCAGGGCAGGCTCTTGCGCAAAGAACGCGCAAGGATGGGGCACCCTCGGACGAGATGGCGCAAGCATCGCCTGCCGAGGCTTTGAGGGCTGAACTGGACAAGAAGGATTCGGAGATCAAGCGGCTTCACCGCGAACTGGATCAGGCGCGGATGAAGTCGGCTTCGTCTTCGATCAGCACGGCGAACATTGGCGATCAGATCAAGGATGTGAAAGGCGTGAAGGTGCTGGCGCACCGCGTGGACAATCTGGAGCGGGCGCAGTTGCGGACGCTGGTCGACCAACTGCGTGACAAAATTGGATCGGGCGTGGTGGTGCTGGGATCGGCTTCGAATGGAAATGTTGCTCTGATCGTGGGCGTCACCAAAGATTTGACTGGCCGGGTGCAGGCCGGCAAGGTGATCGCTCCGGTGGCGCTGAGAGTTGGAGGCAAGGGCGGGGGCCGTCCCGACCTGGCCGAGGCTGGGGGCAAGGATGCCGCCGCACTGGACTCCGCGCTGGCCGAGGCGTATACCGTTGTGGAATCGCTTTTGGATGCTTAGCATCTCAGTTGTAAGGAGGTGCGTATGGAAGACCGTATACGCGTCATCGAACACAAGGGAAAACAAATCCTGCTGGTGGACCTTTCTCACTGCACGCCGACCGAAGTCGCGAAGCTTGCGCTGTTGGTTCCCTCTTACGTGACTACCGAACCCCTGGGTTCGGTGCTGTTGCTCGCCGACTTTACGGGAGCGGAGTTTGACCGGATCGCGATTGATCGCATGAAAGAGAGCACGGTCTTCGACCGTCCGCACCTGAAGCGTTCGGCGTGGGTGGGAATCGAGAGGTTGCCCAAAGTGTTTTACGAACACATCAAGAATTTCTCGCAGCGCGATCTGCCCGCATTTGAGACGCGCGAGAAAGCGATGGACTGGCTGGTGAGCAGCGAGGAGATGCGGTCGCCGGATGGCACCCAGGATCGTACCCTGGGGGACCTGCCCAAGCGGCGGCCCGCGTCCTCAGGGCAGTAATTGTTGACATAGCTATCTGAGATAGCTATCATGGAATCATGCAAGTCAGCGTAGCCGACGCCAAGAACAAACTGCCGGAACTGATTAAGGCCGTGGAGCAGGGCGAGCCTGTGACCATCTGCCGCCGGGGCGTTCCGGTCGTGGACATCGTGCGCACGAAGAAGCCAGCTAAGAAAAGGCCAAGGTTCGGAACCTTGCGGGGAAAGATTCAGATCTTCGATCCGGACTGGTGGAAGCCGATGACCGACAAGGAAATCGAAGATCTTTTTGGCGGGGGCGAGTGACTTGCGGGTGCTGCTGGACACGGCGGTCTTGATTTTCGCTACCGAGTCGCCGGAACGTCTTAGCAAGCGCGCAGCTGCTGCCCTGGGGAATCCGGAAAACTTTCGCGAATTGAGTTCTATTTCGCTCACGGAAATCGCCATTAAGAAGACCTTAGGCAGGCTGAATATTTCGGCTGAAATGGCGCGGCAGGCGATCCAGGATATGGATATTCACATCCTGCCGTTCACCGCCGATCATGCATTCCGCTTGTTCGAGTTGCCGGTTCACCATCGTGACCCTTTTGATCGGCAAATCATTGCTCAGGCATTTTTGGAAGATATTCCCGTTGTTACTTCGGACGCGAAATTCAGCCTCTACAAAGGACTGAAGCTGATTTGGTGATCATCGGCCCGCGTTCCTCGTACAACGTTGCGCGGGCGTGGGCGCCCGCGCCACACTTAACTTCTCCACTTCAGCGTGACCGGGCCCGCCATGGGGTGCTTCATCGGGCTGCCTGTGCGCTTCGCTTCCAAATGCGCGGCCTTCAACTGGAAATACCATTTGGCGGGACGGTCGGCGTCGTCGATCAGCATGAGATGAGGATTGTGCTTCAGGCCTTCGGCTTGCAGTTCCATGGAGCGGCGGTCTTGCTCGACGAACTTGGCGAAGACAAATTTCAGCAGCTCTGGGCCGAAGGGCAACCAGCGGAAGATGTTCCAGGCGGCGACCACGTCGATGCGGCATTGATTGCGGGTGATGGGAGTCACGGTGGTGAGGCTGGAGAACCAGTACTTGCCGGCGCGGATGGTTTCGGTGCGCAGGTTGGGCAGGACAAAATCGATGGTGGTGGTGGTGATGGAGTCGGCGGCGGCGTAGAGGCGCAGAAGCCTGTAGGGCGCGGAGTTTGAGCTGGGCGTGTGGGCGCTCATGCGAAAGCCGTTGGGGATGGGCTCGAAATTCTTGTGTTTCTCGTGGATGCTGTGGCGGCTGCGCCACCACCAGGCCTGATGGACGAATGGTCCGTGGGCGGGGTCCATGAGGCCAATGATGCCGTGATCGATGCTGACGGGCATGTCGGCGGTAAGGTAGGCAAGCTTGTACTTTTCTTTTCTCGACACCCCTCCCGGCACCTCTCCCGACACTCCGAACTTTTCGATCTGCGGGGCGGGATCGGGAGCTTCCTCTCTCGCGCTGAATCCCGCGCCCGGCGGGCTCGGGATCCGGGATGTAAACCCAGACAAAACCGTCCTGCTCTTCGCAGGGATAGCTGCCGGCATAGATGCGGTCTACTTTGAGATTCTGGTCCGAGGTGAGTGAAGGAATCAGTTTGCACTGGCCGTTATGGGCGTCGAAAGTCCAACCATGATAGGAGCATTCGACGTTCTCTCCATCGAACTTGCCGCAGTGCAGCGGCATGCCACGGTGGGGACAGGCGTCGCGCAGCGCGAAGGGGTGGCCTGCACGGTCGCGTCCGACAACGAGCGGAATCTCGAGCAGCATGGTTTTGTGGAGTTGGTTGCGGTGGACGCGGTCGGCGGGCAGGGCCCGATACCAGAAGCCGGTGAGCATGAGCGAGTCGGGCGCCTGGCGTTGGAGAGAGTCGAGTTCGGGCATGGGCGGAAATTGCTGATTGTTGATTTTTGATTGTTGATTGAAAAACCTATGCTAGCATTCGCAGGACATTTTCAGCGCGTACGAATTTCGCGGAGGAGCCTCAATGGAATTCATCGGTCATTTTCGCAGACTTACGCCGGTGCAGCGAAATACGTTCATCGCCTGCTTTCTGGGCTGGTCGCTGGATGCTTTTGATTTCTTTATTCTGACTTTTTGCGTCAGCGCGATCGCGACTCAATTCCAGACGAAGGTTTCTGCCGTGGCGGAGGCGATCTTCATTACCCTGGCTTTTCGTCCCGTGGGGGCATTTCTTTTTGGAATGATGGCGGACCGCTTCGGACGGCGTCCCACGCTGATGGTGGATATCATCGCGTACTCAGTGTTTGAACTGTCCTCGGCATTTGCACCCTCTCTGAAAATCTTCCTGATCACGCGGGCGTTGTTCGGAATCGCGATGGGCGGCGAATGGGGCGTGGGCGCGGCGTTGGCGTTCGAAACGCTGCCTGCGGAGGGACGCGGATTTTTCTCCGGATTGTTGCAGGAAGGCTATGCGGTCGGCTATCTGATGGCGGCTCTGGTCTTTGGGACATTGTTCCGCTTCGTGGGCTGGCGGGGAATGTTTGTGATCGGCGCACTGCCGGCATTTCTGGTGATCTACATTCGCACCAAGGTGGATGAATCCCCGGCCTGGGCGCAAGGACGCGTAGCGAGAAAAACAGAGAGCCGGCTGGGCAAGGACATCCTGACGTATCTGGGCACTTTTGCTTTTCTGGTCGTGCTGATGTTTGCTTTCAATTCTTTCAGCCACGGGAGCCAGGACCTGTATCCGACGTTCCTGACCAAGGACCACAGGTTCCCGCCGCAGACCGTGGGGTTCATCGCCATCGTTGCCAACATTGGTGCGCTGCTGGGAGGAATTATTTTTGGGACCTGGTCGGAAAAAATCGGACGGCGAAAAGCGATTGTGATCGCCGCCCTGTTGTCGATCCCGATCATTCCGCTGTGGGCGTACTCGCACACCGTGCCCATGCTGGCGCTGGGCGGCTTTCTGATGCAATTCATGGTGCAGGGCGCGTGGGGAGTTGTCCCGGCGCACTTGAATGAACTTTCTCCGCCCGCGGTGCGGGGAACGTTTCCCGGCTTTGCCTACCAACTGGGAAATCTGCTGTCATCGCGCAACGGCGTGTTGCAGGCCAAGCTTGCTGAACAGCGCTATCGGTGGCGTATTCGCGCCGGTGCTGGCATTAACCCTTCTGATCGTTGCGACCCTGGTGGCGGTGGTCACCGGGGTGGGGCGCGAACGGAGAGGCAGGGACCTGTCGAACACCAGTTAGCGCACACGTAGGGGGACGCGCCTCGAACGTCGACGTCGTTCTGTGCGGTTCGAGTTCCACTAACTTGCAACACCACTTCGACTGGCGCTGCCCTAGCGCCTTCAAATGCGCCTGCCTTTCTCCAGCCCGTCCAACTGAAGGGTGCTCTGCTGCCAGCAGCTCGCAGCCGATTGTAATCTGTAGGCACGACGGCTGTGATCTGTAACCATGGCAAGGTTAGTTAGGGCCAGCTATTCGACCGCGGATTGTAACAAACCGGTATTCTAGGGAGTGCGCAAGATTTGGCATACTCTGCGAGATGGACCTTCAGGGTTATTGTCACGGGGGGATTCCTGTGTTACGGTAAGTGAAATTTCACGCCTTCGTAAAAACATTTTCAGGGCCCCTAATAGCGCGATCTGCGCAAAAGCGTTGTGGAGTAGCGCCACTATGAAGGAAGCGACGAATTCGATTTCGACCCAGCCGTCAGGGGACGAGGAGAAGTTTGCCAACCGCAAGTTGATCCGTCCGGCGCTGCCGCGCGCGGATCACCACCACGGGAACCACAACCCCAATCAAATGCAGCTCACGGAACGGCGGGAACGGCCCGAGAGGCAAGAGCGTCCGGAGCGCGGCGGGGAGCGCAGGTATGAAAGGAGCGACCGCGGCGACCGCGCTATGGGGCCGGGAGGCACGCGGAAGGCAGCGCCTCCGGAGCAAACCAACGCGGAGAATTTTTATTATCAGAAACAGATGCAGTCGAAAACGCCGATGGTGATCGTACTGCACGACGGCGAGGAAATACATGGCATCATCGAGTGGTACGACAAAACCTGCCTCAAGGTGGCCCGCGAAGATGGTGGACCGAACCTCATGATCTACAAGCCCGCCATTAAGTACATGTTCAAGGAAGACGAGAACTGACGGTAGGGAATTGAGCGATTGAGGAACGAAGGATGTTCCTCAATTCGGATTCTAAACCACTCAATGACCCGATCACACGATCGCCCAATGGGTTACGCTACTGATGCTCCCGTTGACAATCTCCCTTATCTCCCATAGCATCAATCACTTGAGGGATCATCCTGAGATCGCATCCGGGAGCCGCTCGTGATTAAGCTCGACATTATCAACGAAGTGGTAGCCAGAACCGGCATTACCAAGACCAAGGCCGAGTTGGCGGTGGAAACCGTATTTGAGAGCATGAAGAACGCGCTGGCCCGCGGCAATCGCATTGAGTTGCGGGGATTTGGCGTATTCAACGTGCGCCCGCGGAAGACCGGCATCGGACGCAACCCGCGCACCGGAGCCGAGGTGTCGATTCCTCCAGGCAAGGCCGTGCGGTTCAAGCCCGGGAAAGAATTGCAGTCGATTGATTGAAGGGGAGCCAGACCAGTAGAGACGTAGAACTTGCTACGTCTTGCCGGTCCAGCCTACGACAGACGTTGCAAGCCAACGTCTCTAGGCATGAAACCCAGACTCTTCGAGCGACTTACCTCCGGCCCCTCGTAGTAGCATCTAAGGGAAAGGCTTCCACGGAATCGCGGGGCCCAAGAATCGCATGTCGGAACCTACTCCTCCAATAGCTTCCTCCACCCTCGAATACCTTCGGCCAGTGCCCATTCCGGAGCAGTTCGTACCGCGGCAACGATACTGGCTGCATGCGCTGCTGCTGCTGGCGACTTGCTTCACCACGCTGGTGATGGGGGCGCGCATGCAATACAACTTTCAACATGGCCAGGCGGCGCTCTCGATTGGTGACGATTCCGTGCCATATTTTCCCGCGAGCTGGATGTTCTCGCACCCGGCGCGGCTGCTGGGTGGCTTGCCGTTCATGGCCACATTGATGCTGTTCTTTATGGCGCATGAAATGGGACATTACCTATACTGCCGCCGCTATGGCGTCTACGCCACGCTGCCCTTCTTCATCCCGATGCCGACTCTGATCGGGACCATGGGCGCGGTCATTCTGATTCGCTCGCGGATTCGCTCGCGCACGGCACTGTTCGATATCGGAATTGCCGGGCCCATCGCGGGCTTTGTGGTGGCGCTGGCCGTGCTCATCGTGTCACTCGGCTGGTCGAAGCCAATGCGTCCCGGCTTCGGATTGGCGGAGTATGACCTCGGGTATCCGTTGATTTTTCAGTGGTCGCATGGACTCCTGGCGTGGATGAATCTGCTGCGCGGTCCGGCAGCCCTGCCCTTGAATCGCGTTCTCCTGCACCCCATGGCGATCGCTGCCTGGGTCGGGATGTTCGCGACGTCGCTCAACCTGCTGCCGGGCGGACAGCTTGATGGCGGTCATATTATCTTTTCGATTTCTCCGCAGGCACACAAGTTGGTGTCGCGGCTGACGATTGTCATTCTTCTGCCCATGGCCTACTACTTGTGGATGGGATGGTTGGTGTGGGCGATTCTTCTGCAGATCAGCAGCTTGCGGCATCCGCAAGTTGCGGAGTGGCCGAGAATTTCGGGTGGGCGGACGTGGCTGGCTGTTCTTGCGTTGCTGATGCTTGCGGTGACGCTGACTCCGGCGCCTTTTGTCCATGCGTCGCTGCCTGAGTTTGTGCATCAGTTGCGGAACCGTTAGGCGTTCGTGATATCGATGACTTCTAACCGCTGATGCCACGCAGCCGGCTTATGTCTCTCATTCAAATGCTGGGGCAGCGGACTCGCCCATTCAGCTTTTCTTGCGTATACTCCTTTATTCAATCGTTTTAATTGCCGCCTGAATTACCGGACTTAATTACTGGACCCGGAGGTTGTGCTGCTTTGAAAAAGCTCGCTGCAGTTCTTGCTGGGGTTCTTGCCTTAACCGTTTCTGCCGAAGGTCAGACCATTTCAGTCGACATCTCGCATCCCACGAACCACTTCGTTCCCAAGGAGACTTTAGGCGCGGGAGTCGACCGCATCGCCGTCGAGGCGATCGACAAAGACTTGCTGCCACCTACGCTGGAGAAGACACTGGCCTCGGGTTGGCAGCCGGTTACCTATCGCCAGAATACCGAACTCGCCGTCGAAGCGTGGCATTGGAATCCACAAGGGACATGGAGCGAAAGGACGCGGAAGAGGATATTTCACCGGGTCGGCGACTCCAACCGAAATGATTCGCTATTCGTATGGCTATGCGTTGCCGCGCCGCGGATTTACCCGCAACGACGGCACCGACAACGTGGGGTTTTCGCGGCTGACCGATGGCGATCTGAAGACTTTCTGGAAGAGCAATCCCGTATCTCACCGAGCACTTCACGGGCGAGAGCGATGCGCTGCATCCGCAGTGGGTGGTGATGGATCTGGCGCAAGTGCAGCAGGTTAACAGCATCCGGATCGCGTGGGCAGAGCCTTATGCCCGGCGTTATGTAGTGCAGTATTGGACCGGCGATGATCCGGCGGCCGATGGTCCGATAAAAGCACAAGCGAGCGGCACCTGGCACACATTTCCGCAAGGAACCACCACCGATGGAAAAGGTCAGACCGAAACGATTCGCTTGAGCAGCGCTCCAGTCGCGGTGAGGTTCGTGCGGATTTGGATGACGGAATCGTCGAACACCTGTGACGCTGACGGTCCCGCCGATCTGAAATCCGACCCAAGGAATTGCGTGGGCTATGCCATTCGCGAACTCTATCTCGGCACCGCCACTGAAGACGGTGCGTTTCACGACATCCTTCGCCACACGCCGGAGCAGGAGCAGACGGCAACGTACTGCTCGTCGGTGGATCCGTGGCATCAGCCGTCAGACCTGGGATCGACCAAGCAGGCGCAGATGGGTTTCGATCTGTTCTTCACTAGCGGCGTGACACGTGGCTTGCCGGCAATGGTTCCAGTGGCGTTGCTGTATGACACTCCCGACAACGCGGCGGCGGAAATTGCATATTTAAAAAAGCGCCGCTATCCGATCTCTTACGTGGAGATGGGTGAGGAATCCGACGGCCAGTACATGTTGCCGGAAGACTATGCCGCACTGTATTTGCAATGGGCAACGGCGATTCATCGCGTCGACCCCACGCTAAAACTTGGCGGGCCGTCGTTTCAGGGAGTGAACGAAGACATCAAAGTCTGGGCGAACGCGAAGGGCAACGTTTCCTGGACCGCGCGGTTTGTCGATTACTTGAAGCAACACGGGCGCATTAACGATCTTGCGTTTTTTTCCTTCGAGCATTATCCGTACGATGCGTGCAAAACGCCGTGGGGCGTGCTCTATGACGAGCCCGAGTTGGTGAGCCACATCGTGAAAGTTTGGCATGAGGACGGGATTCCGGCGGACATGCCGTTGTTCATCACGGAAGGAAACCTTTCGTCGGGCGCCAGCGAAACTTATCAGGATATTTTTGCGGGAGTCTGGCTGGCCGATTACATTGGCTCGTTCTTGAACTCGGGAGGGAAGGCGGTTTATTTCTTTCATTATCTGCCGCTGCAGATGGAGCCGGGATGCAACAGCTCTCCGGGAACGTTTGGAATGTTTACAGTCGATAGCAATTACCAGATTCAGCAGCCGCTGGCGCAGTTTTTTGTAGCGCAGTTGATCAATCTGGAGTGGGTGCAGCCCGCTGGCGGCGAGCATCAGGTGTTTGCGGCGAAGAGTGATGTCTCGGATGGCGCGGGGCATGACTTGGTGACGGCCTATGCGGTGAAACGTCCGGATGGAAAATGGGCGGTGATGGCAGTGAATCGAGATCAGCAGAATGCGCACCGGGTTCGGATTGCGTTTGATGGAGCGGCAGACAAGGAGAGCTTTGCCGGGCCGGTAGAGGTTTCAACTTTCGGGAGCGGGCAGTATCAATGGCATCCGCCGCAGACGCGATTCATGGCTCATGCCGAGAATAGTGGCGAAAGCACCATAGTGCCAACGACCAAAGGCTGGGCCGATCCGGATGGACCGATCGTTCATGCCAAGGTGACGGCGGCGCGGGACAC
Source organism: uncultured Acidobacteriaceae bacterium (assembly GCA_963850165.1). Classification (GTDB taxonomy): domain Bacteria; phylum Acidobacteriota; class Terriglobia; order Terriglobales; family Acidobacteriaceae; genus Sulfotelmatobacter. The sequence goes on from CAWKKK010000009.1 coordinate 124,728, forward strand.
GATGTACGAATTGCCGGCAGCGTCGGTGGTGGTGATTCGGGGAGATGTGGCACGCGCAAAATAGCGCGCGATGGCTGGCTGACTGCCGTTCTCACATCAGCCAAATTGCATCCACGTCCACAATCACCTGCGTGCGCGGGATCTTCTGCTTGGTTGCGTATGCCAGCATGGCGCGTAGCGTCGCGTTGAGCTTTGCGCGGCTCGGCGACTTCAGCACGAAGTGATAGCGGTAATCGCGCTTCAATCGCATAATCGGTGCGGCGGCTGGTCCGAGCACGCGCACCCCTTCATGACGGTTCTGCTCGAACCACCTTCCCAGTGTGCCCGACCACTCGAGCGCTTCGTCAAGTTTGTCGCTGCGGATAAGAACGTTAGCCAGCGCCGAGTATGGCGGATAGTGCATCCAACTGCGGAAGCGCAATTCTTTTTCGTAGAATCCGGCGAAGTCGTGGCGGGCGGCGTATTGCACGGCATAATGATCCTGAAAATAAGTTTGCAGAATCACTTTTCCGGGAGACTGGCCGCGTCCGGCGCGTCCGGCAACTTGGGTGAGCAACTGGAAGGTGCGCTCGGCGGCGCGGAAGTCGGGCAGTCCGAGCGCGCTGTCTGCGCCTACCACACCGACCAGCGTGACCCCGTGAATGTCGTGGCCCTTGGCGATCATCTGGGTGCCGACGAGCAAATCGAGCTCGCCTTCGCTGAGCGCGTTCAGCGTGCGCTCGAAATCTTCGTGTCCGCGAACCGTGTCGCGATCGAGGCGCGCGATGCGCGCCTGCGGAAACATTCCGTGCAGAAGTTCTTCCAGCTTCTCCGAGCCGGTCCCGAGAAAATATACATACTCGCTGCCGCACTCGGCGCAGACTTTCGGCACCGGCGCCGTGAATCCGCAGTAGTGGCAAACCATTTTGTGCTCACGCTTGTGATGAGTAAGGGCGATAGCGCAATTCTGGCATTGCAGAGTTTTGCCGCAGGCGCGGCACAGCGCCACGGGTGAATATCCGCGACGATTGAGCAGCACCATGACTTGTTCTTTGCGGTCGAAGCGCTCTTTGATCTCCGAAGCCAGCTTGCGCGAAATGACCTGTTCGTGGCCGGTTTCCTGGAATTCCTGGCGCATGTCGATGATCTCGACCTCGGGCAGAGGACGCTGCTCCACACGGTCGGGCAATTCGACCAGAGCGTACTTGTTTCTCTTCGCGTTGAAATAGGATTCCAGCGACGGCGTCGCCGAACCGAGGACTACGACTGCGTTCGCCATCTTGGCGCGCACGACCGCAACGTCGCGGGCGTGGTAGCGCGGCGTTTCTTCCTGCTTATAGGACGAATCGTGTTCTTCGTCGACGATAATCAGTGCGAGATCGGCGACCGGCGCGAAGACCGCGGATCGCGTACCGACTACCATGCGTGCGTCTCCACTCTTGATGCGATGCCATTGCTGGGCGCGCTCTTTGTCAGAGAGCGCAGAGTGCAGAATGGCAACTTCGTCGCCGAAGATCTGGTGCAGATCGGCGGCGACCGCGGGCGTGAGGCCGATTTCTGGGACAAGGAGAATGGCGGAGCGACCGGCGTCGAGCACAGCACGCATACCCGCGAGATAAACCGCAGTTTTGCCGGAGCCGGTTACGCCGTGCAGAAGGATGCCGGAAAACTCCCGCGCCTTGACCGCTTCTCGCAAGCGGTTCAGGGCGGCTTGCTGCGCCGAGTTGAAATCGAATTGGAAAGATGGCCGTGGTTTACTGCGTGAAACGGCGAAGGCTGCTGGCTCTTCGATGATCTCGATCAGACCGCGTTTGACCAGCGTGCTGAGCGTCGTTCGCGGGATTTCGAGGGCTTGCAGCGCTTCCACGGGAACCCGGCCTCCTGAAGCAGCGAGGGTTTCGACGAGCCGGCGCTGGTTGGCGTTCAGTTTGCCGTCGGCGGATTTGAGCAGCGCGATCTTGATGGTGCGCGTGGCGTCACGGACAGCGGAAACATCCTCGCGCGCCAGCCATTGTTTTCGCACCATCCCGTTCAGGATTAATTTTGAGGCGCGAGTGGCGGAGCGCAGGCTTTCTTCCCGGATTGGGATGGCCTCTCCGGGCGCCGGCTCCTGAGCAGCCAGGTAATCCAGAACACGGAATTCCGCGGCTTGCTCTTCCGGAGTGCGCCGCGAGCGCGTGGACGATCCTGACATGCCAGCCAGATGCAGCGCCAGTTGCCCTTCTTTGGTGATGCGGTAAGCGATGCCGCGTTTGAACTCCGCATTTAGCGGCAGCATGGTACGGAAGACTTCGCCGAGCGGGGCGAGATAGTAGTCCGCAATCCAACGGCCGAGGCGGAGCAGTTGATCATCGAACACCGGCGTGAAGTCGAGTACGCTGAGAATGGATTTTGTTTTGACGGATGGGGTACGGTCGTGTAATTCAACCACAATGCCAGTCATGCGCTGCTGTCGGAAGGGCACGAGCACACGGCCGCCGACCACCGGAGTAAACTCGCCGGGGACACGGTAGGTAAAGACCATGTCGAGCGGCACGGGAAGGGCAACGTCGCAGAACTCGGGCATTGATTTCAGGGAGTCGTAATCTCAGAGAATAGCAGTGGCGCAGGAAAAACGGCGAGTACGGATTTATTCGGCAGATTTTTTCGGAGGATCGATTCCCAGATGCTTCATTACCATCTGCAAATCTTTCCACGCCTCGCCTTTCTGTCGCGGATCGCGCAGCAGAAATGCAGGATGGTAGGTGACGGCCAGTCGCGCGCCCGGCCATGAGCTGCGCACGCCGGCGGGTTTGAAGTCGTACCAGCGGCCGCGCAGTTCTGACATAGGCGCATTGATAGCAAGCAGATTCTTCGCCGACACCGCGCCCAGCGCGACAATGACCTTGGGCTTGACTACGGCGATTTGCCGCATGAGAAATGGCGAGCAGGTTTCACACTCGTCGCGCTCCGGCGTGCGGTTGCCTGGCGGACGGCACTTGACTATGTTCGCGATATAAACATCTTCGCGCCGCAGGCCCATGGCTTTGATCATGTTGTTGAGCAACTGGCCGGCGCGTCCGACAAATGGTTCGCCCTGCGCATCTTCGTCGGCACCCGGGCCTTCGCCCACGAACATCAGTTCCGCCTGCGGATTGCCCACTCCAAAGACGATATGTTTGCGCCCTTGTTTGTGCAGCTTGCAACGTGTGCAGTCGCCAAGGTCTTCGCGGATCTGCTTGAGCGCCGCGGCCGGGTTGGCAACTCCGTATTCAGGCTTCGGCGTAACAATTTCGAAGATGTTGTCCTCCACGATGGCTGGGACGACGGCGGATTTTCTTGCGGACATTTCCTCTCGCACTTCTGGCTGAAATTCTGAAGATGTTGGAGACAGCAATCCTCCAACAGCATCGGTTACGGCCACCGATGCAGTTTCAATGGAGTGGCCAAGCCGGGGTTCACGCCGGTAGAAATCGTAGATGCCTAATTCGCGATAGTAGCGGACGCGCTCGGCGAGAGCGCGCCTCAATCCCGGGTCAAGTGTGCTTCCCACTCTTTAGTGCTCCACATCAAAATAAATCTTCGTCGTCGCCCGATACTGCAACACCTTTCCCCCATCGAGTTCCATGTCGAGCGAGTCTACGTGCGCCCACTTGATCCCGCGCACCGTCTTCGCCGCTTCGGCGACCGCATTCTTCGCCGCCCTGGCAAAACTTTCCTTGGACGTTCCAACAACATCGATAACTTTCTGCGTCATTGCACGCTCCTTGAGAAGATGAGAAGAAAGAAGTTTGACGGAATTGTACTCTAGCTGGGGAGAAAGTGTTTCAGGCTTTCACAGGAGATTTGCGTCGCGCGCGAATGCGGACAATTTGATCAAGAACGCGCTGCGCTACTTCCCACTTCGTAGTTTCCGGAACTTCGACGACCTCGTCTTGGGTGATGATTGTGACTTCATTGCGCTCGGAATCGAAGCCGATGCCTTCACGGGATACGTCGTTGACCACTATGGCGTCGAGGTGTTTTGTGGCCAGCTTTTGGCGGGCATTTTCGAGGACGTTCTCAGTCTCGGCGGCGAAGCCGACAACGATCTGCGATTCCTTGCGGAGAGAGATTTCGTTGAGAATATCAGCGGTAGGTTCAAGTTCGAGTGTGAGCGGACCTTTGCGTTTTATTTTTTGCCCCGAAACAGAGTTGGCGCGGTAATCGGAGACCGCCGCGGCCTTGATCACCACGCTGGCCTGCGGCAAAAGATTGAGCACAGCGTCGAGCATCTGCTCGGCTGATTCCACGCGCGTGACCTCGGCCGCTCCCGGCGGCGTCAGCGCCGTCGGTCCACTGACCAGAAGCACGCGCGCGCCTCGGCGCAGAGCAGCTTCAGCCATGGCGTACCCCATGCGTCCGCTGGAGCGGTTGGTGAGATAGCGCGCGGGATCGATCTTTTCGCGAGTAGGTCCGGCAGTGATCAGCACGGTTTCACCGGCGAGATCTTGCGACGCGCCCAGCGCTTCAAGAACCGCTGCGACGATGGCTTCATTCTCCGCAAGCCGCCCGGAGCCAGTCATACCACAGGCGAGATATCCCGAGCCGGGGTCAACGATCTTCACGCCACGCCGGCGGAGGATTTCCAGATTCGCCTGGGTCGCGGGATGATTCCACATGTTGACATTCATGGCCGGAGCGACCACGACCGGAGCAGTGGTGGCGAGATAAAGCGTAGTGAGAAAGTCCCCGGCAATGCCCTGCGCGAACTGCGCCAGAACATCGGCGGTGGCGGGAGCCACCAACAGCGCGTCAATCGACTGCGCGACGGCGATGTGCTCGATAGCGGAATCGATGTTGGCAGCGTGCTCTTCCCCGGGCGCGAACATCCCGGTAATCACTTTTTCTCCGGAGAGTGCCGCGAAGGTGAGCGGGCGAACGAACTCCTGGGCCGCGCGCGTCATGATGACCTGCACATGAATCCCGCGGTCCTGCAGAAGGCGCACAATCTCGGCCGACTTGTAAGCCGCGATGCCGCCCGTCACTCCGAGAGCAACTTTCATAGCTGCGACCGCAACCTCTACGCGTCTCCGAATGCTTTGTCCAGAACTTCAGCGGCCTGCTCGGCCGCACTGCGGGTTTCGGGAATTTCCCACTTCACCTTGCCCGCGCGGATTTCGTCCTGCGCGATGCGGCACGGTTTGCGGGAGTTGGTTTGGACCACGGGTGGGGCTCCGGATTGAAGTTGGCGGGCGCGCCGGGCGGCGACCAGAATGTAGCGATAGTTGCTGTCGAAGCCTTCGATCAATTTCATGGATTCTCTCCCCTTAAGTACCGGGTTGCAAGATTTCGATTGCCGAAAGTTTGTGCGCTTCGTTCTTCGCCAGGGAAGCCAAGAACTGCTCCACCTATTTTCCCACGAAAATCAAGGTTACGGGGCCTGCGGCCCTCAAATATGGTTACCAAGGACTAATCCCCGTTGAGATCGCCGGGCGGCTTAAACGAATCCAGAATCGGCTTCAGACGGTCGCGAACATTGGCCAGGCGACAGCGGTCTGCGAGAGACACAGTCTTAAGCTCCTCAGGGGACAGCGGGCGACTCGCGCGCACCAGGCGTTCGCCACGCACAATCGCTCGCAATGCTTTGATTGAGTCCTCGAGCTGGTCGTTCACGAGGATGTAGTTGTATCGGTCGTAATTCTCAATCTCGCGGGTGGCCGTGACCAGGCGGCGTTGTATAACCTCCTCGCGATCTTCGCTGCGCTTGCGCAAGCGTTCTTCCAGCGTCTCGCGATCCGGGGGCAGAATAAAGATGCTGGTTGCGTCGGGGAGTTGTTGCTGGATCTGCGCCGCGCCTTGTACATCGATGTCAAGCAAAAGGTCGCGGCCGTTCTGTTCCGCTTCGTGCAGGAATCGTCGCGCCGTTCCGTAGTAATTTCCAAACACTTCCGCGTACTCGAGGAACGCATCTTCCTCAATCATCTTCTCGAACGCGGCCCGTGACACAAAGTAGTACTGTCTTCCATTCGTCTCACTGCCACGCGGAGCGCGCGTGGTGTAGGAAATGGAAAATTCCAGATTGCTCACCTTCTTCAGCAATTCGTTCACGAGCGTCGACTTTCCCGAACCGGACGGGGCCGAGATGATGTATACGATTGGCTTATGGGCCGGAGAACTCATTCCAGGTTCTGCACCTGCTCGCGTGATTTTTCGATCTCCGCTTTCATGATGAGCCCGGCCTCGGTGATTTTCAGCGCGTCGCCGGCCAGCCCTGAAGTCTTGGAGAGCAGGGTGTTGGCTTCGCGATTCATTTCCTGCAGCAGGAAGTCCAGTTTTTTCCCGACTTCGCCGTGTTCGTCGAGCAGTCCGAGGAAATGCTGGACGTGGTTTTCCAGGCGGACGATTTCCTCCTGAATGTCACTGCGGTCGACCAGCAGCGCGGCTTCCTGCAGCACACGTTCGCGGTCGGCGCTGGCGCCCAGCAGTTCCTGAAGACGCGACTGCAGACGTTCCACGTAGCTCTGCAACACCGTGCGCCGGTGAAGTTGCACGGTCTTGACGGCTTCGCGCAGGTGGGACATACGCTCGCGCAGTTCCTGTTCAATGCTGCGGCCTTCCTGCTCCCGCATCTGATTCAGGCGATCGAGCGCTTCGCCTACTCGGGCCATCACCGCCGCTTCGAGCGCTCCATCCTCCGGATCTCTGGCTGTATCCAGCGCGCCGGGAATGCGCAGGATCGTGTTGAGATCGGGCTCGGCGGGGATGGCGAACTCGCCCGCCGCCGCCCGGAACGCCGCTATGTAAGCGCTGACCAGCGGGCGATTCAGCGCCAGGGTTTCCCCGCCGCCGCGCTCCAGGCTGAGCGTGACTTCGACATGTCCACGGGCCATCTTCTCTTTGAGCAGACGGCGAAGCTGCATTTCGAGCGAGTCGGAGCCTGAGGGCAAACGAAAGTGGAGATCGAGAAAACGGTGGTTCACCGATTTCAACGAGAGCGAGAAGGCAAGACGCCCGGTGCCCTGGATAGAAGACGACGCGGCAGGCGACATGGCAGACGAAACTGTCGGCGGCGGACCGACGCTGCCTGCCGTCTGGCTTATGAGTTCGCCTTTGACCTGCGCAAAACCCGTCATGGAGCGGAGAGGCATAAATTGATTTCCCAAATATCCGATTGCGGATGTCAGCTCGGCTGCGCCGGTTCCAGTTTCGGCTCGAAGTCGGCAAACTGCAGTTCGTACAAGCGCCGGTACGTGCCCAACTTTGCCATCAGGTCTTCATGAGCGCCGATATCGGCGATGGCGCCATTTTCGATCACCACAATGCGGTCGGCTCGGCGCACCGTTGAAAGCCGGTGGGCAATCACAAACACGGTGCGGCCGCTCATCAAATTGTGCAACGCGGATTGCACCAGGGCCTCCGATTCGCTGTCGAGTGCCGACGTAGCCTCGTCCAGAATCAGAATAGGCGCGTTCTTCAAAATCGCGCGGGCGATGGCGATGCGTTGCCGCTCTCCGCCGGAAAGCCGCACGCCGCGCTCTCCGATCATTTCATCGTACCCTGAAGGCAATGCGTGAATGAAGTCGTGCGCCAACGCGGCCCGCGCCGCGGCCTCAACCTCTTTCAGCGCCACGTGCGGCTGGCCATAGGCAATGTTGTTGCGAACTGTGTCATTAAATAAGACCGTCTCCTGCGTGACGATTCCCACTTGCTCCCGCAACGAAGCCAGCGTCACATCGCGCACATCGTAGCCGTCGATCAGCAAACGGCCCTGCGTCGAATCGAAGAAGCGCGGGATCAAGTGAACCAGGGTGCTCTTGCCCGAGCCGCTCGATCCAACGATTGCAACTACTTCTCCGCGGCGAACTTCGAGGCTGATATCGTGCAACACGCGCGCGTCTTCACCCTCGCTGCCATAGGTGAAGCTCACATGATCGAATTGCACGGCTTTTGAGAATGCAGGCAAGCGCCGGGCATGCGGCTTTTCGCGGACGTCATCTTCAACGTCCATGAACTTGAAGATTTCGCTGGAAGCGCCCAGCGCCTGCTGGAAGTTGTTGTTGAAGAGGGCAAACTTGCGTACGGGGTTGTAAAGGCTGAATACGGCGGTGATGAAAGCTACGAAAATTGATGGAGTCATCTCGCCGTGCTTGACTTGTTCACGGCCCAACAGCAGCAGAAGCGCAATTCCGGAGGCGCCAAAAATATCCATCAACGGCGAACTGATCGCGGTGGCGGCAACGGAACGAAGATTGGCGCGGAACAGGCGGCGTGCCGCTCCGCGAAAGCGCGAAATTTCCCACTTCTCGCTATTGAAAGCCTTCACGATGCGGTTGCCGGTAATGGTTTCGTGCAGGATGTTTTGGATCTCCGCAAGTTTGTCCTGTCCATGCCGGGTCGTGCTGCGTACGCGGGAGCCGATCTTACGCGACGAATAAACGATCACGGGAACGAACAACAGCAACGCCCAGGCAAGCTTTCCCCCCAGGATTACCACCACGGCGGCCACCGACAGAAAGGTGAAAAACTGCTGCAGAAACTCCGCCAGCACCGTCGACATGGCGTATTGCACGCGCTCGATGTCGTTGACGATCGTGGAAACCAACGTGCCGGTTGTGTGCTTGGAAAAAAAAGCGGCGGAGCGGCGCATGATTGCGTTATAGAGATCGTCGCGCAAGTCAGTAATCATTCCGAAGCCGGCGTGGTTCACCAGATACGTTCCCGTGTAATCGAAAACTCCTTTGAGTATGGTGGAACCGATCAGAGCTACTGCAACCATGGTCCATGCATTCGTGAAGTGAGGGGGCACCAACTGCTGCAAGTAAACCGGATGGTGCGTGACCGGAATCACGAACAGTCGAATATCCTTCGACCCGGTAGAGGGATTCAAAACCCGGTCAAAGATGGGGCTGATCAGCAGGAATTTGAATGCGTCGAGCGCTCCGACCGCGGCCATCAGCAGGACGGAGGATAGGATCTGCCACCAGTAGGGAAGCGCATAGCGCACGAGTCGCGTCAGTTGGCGCATACGGCTCCCAAGCGCGGCCAACTACAGTCGCTTGCTGGCGGTGGATTAAGCATGGGGCGTAAGCCGCTATTCTACTGCTGTTGCGACAGGTTTGTCGTTGACTGGAGGGTGTCCGTCCGCCCGATTCCGACCACGCCGCTAACCTGGCGGGGCGGGGGCGGTCCTAATGCTTTCGGAAAATACTTGCTTCGTGAAGCAACCGGTTCCAAAATCTCTGGGTTCCAACTTAACGGAGGACACCATGACAAAATCCTGGCCTCCTATGACCGCGACTTTTTTCGCTTCGTTGTTTCTGTCGGCGACGTTGGGATGCGGCAGCGGAGGTAGCAGTCGTCAACTGCAGTCGATCGCAGTCAACGGTACGGGCATGATTCAGATGCAGTTCACTGCTACCGGCACCTTTACCGTGACGCCGACAACCGTCTCTCCCTTGCCGGTGAGTTGGTACGTGGTCAATCCGGTTCCCTCCGGAATGCCCTACCTGCTAACCAGTCAGCCTTTCGAGGTGACGTGCGAAAACGCTACACTCGTCGCGGTTGCGCCGGCTGATCCCACAGCTCCGCCAGCGGCACCATACCGAGTCAAGTCTTTCAGGATCTGGTTATCGCGCAGACCACCACGGTTGAAGGAGGGTTTGTCGCTTCCAGTCCCCAGTTTCTCGCGTGCCCTTAGCGATGCCGCTTTATCAGACCTCGAATTGAATAAGGCCAAGATCCGTAGGGCACACCAGACGATTACTTCGGCATGTCCCTATGCACAACTTTAACGCGGTATCCCGCTTGGCGCAGGCGCTTGCCGACTTCTTCGGCGATCATCACTGAGCGGTGCTGGCCGCCGGTGCAGCCAAAGCCGATGGTGAGATAGCTCTTGCCTTCGTGGATATAGTGAGGCAACAAGTAAACCAGCAGATCGGAAATGCGGAGAATGAACTCCTGCGTCTGCGGAAACGAGCGGATGTACTTGGCCACGCGCCGATCGCGGCCCGTCAGGGGACGGAATTCGGGCACGAAGTGCGGGTTGGGCAGAAAGCGAACGTCGAAGACCAGATCGGCGTCTTCGGGCACACCGTGGCGGTAGCCGAAGCTCACGCACGAAACCAGAATACTTTTCTCCGTCGCCTGTTCCCGGAAACGCTCCGTGATATGAGCGCGCAGTTCGTGCACGTTGAACTTGGAGGTGTCGATGACGATGTCGGCGAGGGCACGAATGCTGGCCAGGTGGCGCCGTTCGGTCTTAAGCGAAGCATTGACCGGGGAATCTGTGCCCAGAGGATGAGGGCGGCGAGTCTCGCTGAAGCGCCGCAGCAGCACTGCATCGGAAGCCTCGAGGAATGCGACCTTGGTTGGAATCATGCGCCGCACTGCCTTCACAATGCCCGGCAGTTTTTCGAGCTTCGAACCTTCGCGCACATCCACGACCAGCGCGGTGCGGCGGATCTCGGCTGACTGCAACGCCATCTCGGCGAAACGCGGGATCAGTTCGACGGGAAGGTTGTCGACGCAGTAGTAGCCCAAATCCTCAAAGGCTTTGAGCACAGACGCCTTGCCCGAGCCGCTCATCCCCGTGATGATTACCAGTTCCGGAGCATGCGACGCGTTTCGCGCGATGGCGCGCGGCATTTTCTTCCCGCGGCGCGGCGGTATCTCGCGCTTCCGGGACCCGGACGATTTCCGAGGCGGCATGAAATGCATAGTAGCACCGAAGGCGGGGTGTCTTCTCAACTCTGCTTCCGATTTGTCTAAGCCCTGCTCGGACAGGTAAGCTATGTCGCCATGAAGAAGTTTCATGAACTTAGTGAACGCGAAGTACTGGCGTTGGCAATTGCTCTGGAGGAAGAAGACGAGCGCGTATATGCCGACTTCGCCGAAGGGCTGCGTCAGGACTATCCGGCTTCGGCGGCGATGTTCGAAGGCATGCGTGAAGAGGAATCGGAGCACCGCAGAAAGTTAATCGAGATGTTCCGGCAGAAGTTTGGCGAACACATTCCGTTGATCCGGCGCCAGGACGTGCGCGGATTCGTGGAGCGTCCGGCGCTCTGGCTGATTCGTCCCCTGCGCATCGAAGCGGTCCGCAAAGAAGCCAGCACCATGGAAGTGGAGACGCGGCGATTTTACGAGAAGGCCGCGGCGCGCACTCAGGACGCCAGCATCCGGCAACTGCTCGACGACCTGATCAACGAAGAACGCGAGCACGAAGAGCGCGCGCAGGAATTGGACAAGGAAAAGCTTCCCGCCAACGTGAAGGAAGATGAAGAGCGGGCGCAGCGCCGCTTGTTTGTGTTGCAGATTGTGCAGCCGGGCTTGGCGGGGTTGATGGACGGCTCCGTTTCCACGCTCGCGCCCGTTTTCGCCGCAGCTTTCGCCACCAAGAATAGTCACGAGGCGTTTCTCGTGGGCCTCGCGGCGTCGGCCGGTGCGGGCATCAGCATGGGATTCGCCGAGGCGCTTTCCGATGACGGCAGCTTGACCGGGCGCGGTCATCCATGGGTGCGCGGACTGATCTGCGGTGCGATGACTGCGCTCGGCGGCATCGGCCATACGCTGCCGTTTCTGCTGCGCGATTTCCGCATGGCGCTCTGGGCTGCGGGCATGGTCGTGGTCGCCGAGTTAGGTGTGATTACCTGGGTCCGTCACCGTTATATGGATAGTCCGTGGGTTTCAGCCGCGCTGCAGATCGGCTTGGGCGGAGTGCTGGTGTTTGTTACCGGCGTGTTGATTGGAAGTTCTTGACACATTTCCCTGCTGCCTAGACGTAGCAAGCTACGTCTCTACGACAGCGCATCTCACTTGCATCTAAGGCTGCGTGTCCAGCGGGTGCTTGCTCTTCTCGTAGAATTCGTTTTGCAGCTTCAGGCTCATGTCATCTGCCTTCACGGCTTGGATCGCCTTGACCAACGTATCGATCCACCAATCCATTTGGAATTTCCCCAGCTCCAGTGTGGCGGCGGAGCCGTCGCCCGAATAGTGATTCGGAAAACGCGCGTACCACCAAATACCGGTGTAGACGTCTTCGGGGAGACTCTGGCGGTGCTGATCGGCACCGGATTCGTTGCCGGCGCGGTCGATGTGGACCGTGTCGGGGCGCGAGATCATCATCTTCGAGGTTTCGCTTTCACCGGCGTGCATGTCGATCTTCGTCTTCTTCGTCGGGCCTCCTGATTCCGGCGTTCGCTGGTCGAACACGTAGACCACATAGTCGTGCGGCTTATCTAGTTGCGTCTGGGCGAAATACGGGAGCAGATACTCGTTGCCGCCATGGCCGTTTAAGATGATTACGTTTTTGCACCCGTTGCGCGCCATCTCGTCCGTGGTTTCCTGCAACAGGGCGAGTTGCAAGTCGCGGCTATAAGCGACGGTTCCGGGCTCGTGGCGCGCTTCGGCAATCTGTCCAAAATAATATTCGGGGAAGACGACGGCGTACTCCCGCTCGGCGGCGTGCAGCGCGGCGTAACGCACGTCCAGCAGATCGGTGCCCAGCGGCAGATGCGGCCCGTGTTTCTCCAGGATGCCGAAGGGGAGCAGACAGGTGCCTTGCGAGCGGCGGATGCCTTCGCGGAAATCGGCTGCAGTGAGTTCTTCCCAGTGGACGGAGAGCTTCGGTTGTGGCGCGGCGGCTTGCGATTGCGCGATAGGTCTAGCGCTCAGGATCGTCAGAGAAAAAACCAAAAGCAAGCCTGAGAAAATCGCGTTGCGTTTGCGAAGCGTCATAATTCTCTCTGGGCGGCGAATTCTAGCATCCGGAAATTCTGCGTGAAAACGTACCGCAGGCACAAACGAAGCAGAGACAAACCGAGGGCCGGCCGACTATCCGGCCCTCCAACTAATTGGCAGCTACTTCAGAAAAATTTCCTGGAGCAATTCTGAACTGACAATTTCGCGGATCTCGGCGCGTTTCTCGTTCAGCTGTTGCGCCGGGCCCTTGCCACCCAGGATCTTGTCACGAATCGCCTCGCCCTTTGCCCCCAGACCGTCCAGGGCAGCGTGGTTCTTGTACTCGACGGCAATGCAGATGTCCCAATCTTCCGGGTTGTTCTTCGTCTCCTTGAGGAAGACCTTGTAATCGATGATGGACCCCTGCTTCTTACTTTCCTCGTAGACGGCTTTGGTCGACTGGCGGAGGCTGGTGAGATAGGCATCCATCTGAGTGGGTTTCACACGGATCAAAGTTACGCGCCAGACTGGATCTTCCGTGTAGTGCTCCTGCGCGAACAACGCAGGCGCGAATAACAGCAGAAAAACGGCTAGACCGCACAGCTTCTTCATGGCCATCTCCTGAATTGAAGTGATTCTAACGGCGGGAGGATTTTACGCTCAGTTCAGAAAAATGGAAAAGCTGGCTCCGGGCTCACGCTCTTGGGCGGGGCGCACTGTGGATTTCTTGCGAAAATAAACCTGCGCGTCACACCTCCCGATTTAGGAAACGAGGCGTAAATCGGGGATACCCCCCCTCCTCTCTACCCTCTGAAAGCCTTGCTGGGCGCGGGGTTTGCAAAAAGTGTCTGCAAAATCTTCATGTCAAAGAGCTTAGAGGTCAAAATCTTGAGAACGCGGGAGTTAGGAGTTGGGCAACGAGCCTCTCTCCAGTACGCCCGCTTCGGCCATGATCGCGCGAATGAAATGTGCGGGGCAAGGTCAGATGTCACACCGAGGTTGTGGAAATTTCGTAGTCTCGGATGCAATGCTTAGCCGGACCTTTGCCTTACATGAAGGCTCTACGCCTGAAGGCTTTCACATCAGTCGGGTCGAGTCGAGCTCCCAGCGGCGCTGACCCTATAGAAACTCCCTGCTGAGCCTCGTCCACTGCTGGCACGAAGGGGATCCTTCGACTGCGCGGCTGATTCTCTTCGAGAATCAGCCGCTTCGCTCAGGATGACAGGGACATGGGTGACCATGCGGGAAGGATGCGTGAGAACTTTTGTCGGAAGCGTTTTCGCGGGCAGCTGCGGGCCTGGCAGATGGACGCTACACCGCGGCCCGATAGGGCCGCGGCCGCCGGACCTTTGGCTTGGCTCAGGGCAGGCAGCCGAGGGCGGTTGTCCCCACAATCGCTTCTCTGGTTACCGAGCGGCGAATGGCTTGCCGCGCACGGCCGTGTAGACGGCGTCGAAGACCTTCATGCTATCAACGCTTGCCACACCACCTGCGGTGATGGGATCGCCGAGATAGATGACCTTGCTGTCCGCGTTCGTGAATGCCGGCCACGGGGGAAGGCCTGGGCCGTTGGGATTGCCTGACTTCGCGAAATTTACCCAGTAGCTGGACATTTCCTCGGCTACTTTTCGGTCTGCCTCACTCCAGCGCCATGGCTCCTGGTCCAGATGGTCGAAGACATACCAGAGTTCGGCGTAGTGGCTTGCGCCCCAACCTTCGTACACGGAGCCGGCCGGGAACGGTGGCTGCTGCCGGAACGAGTAGTAGTAGACGCTGCTGTGTCCGGTACCGGCTTGCAGTCTGGCCCAGGCCCACATGTCCCAGCCGAAGCGGAGGTCGCGCTCGAGGTTGAGGCGAGCTTGCTTTGCCTCCTGGTCGGTGGTGTAGGGATACGCCGCGATCAGCGGGGGCGGCAGCGCGCCGAAGCTGTGCTCGAGGTCGCTGGCGAAAGAGGCGGCCTTTACTTGAGAGACGTCCACCAACGCGCGCGCTTCGTCGGCGTTTGAACCCAGGAGCAGCGGGACATCGTTCTGCTGCCCTGTCGTGAAAGCTTCGTAGGGCGAAACGGGAAGCACATAGGGTTCGATGACCGGGTGAACGATGCCGCCGGCGTTGCCGGTGAGCTGGCTGGCTGGGAGCCGGCGCAGGTCTTGAAGCGAGGGCGCGTTTAGCGATGCGGCGAACTTCTCGCCGTCGCGTTCTGCATTGGCGAGCAAGTACTTTGGCGCGAGTTGGGTTGGCTCGAACAGACCGCCGCTTTCTCCGATGGCGCGCTGAAACAATCCTTTCGCGCGGGGTGAGGCCATCAGGATGCTGACCGACATCCCACCGGAGGATTGACCGGCGATCGTTACGTTTTTCGGGTCGCCGCCGAAAGCGGCAATGTTTCTCTGAATCCATTCGAGCGCGGCGATCTGGTCCATCAGGCCGTAGTTGCCGGAGGAGTGATGCGGGGATTCGCGGGTCAACTCAGGATGCGCAAGAAAGCCGAGCGGGCCGAGGCGATAGGCGATGGTGACAACGATCACGCCTTCGCGCGCCAGGCGGTCCCCCCAGTACAGGGGCATGGAGGCCGATCCGTTGATGAAGCCTCCGCCGTAGATCCAGACGATTACGGGCAGGCGCTCTTGAGCTTTTGCCGGTGTCCAGATGTTTAGGTAAAGGCAATCCTCACTCACTGCGGGCGGGGTCTCACCGGGCATGGACACACCTGTTTGCATGCACGCCGGGGCGAATGCATCCGCCTTGCGCGTGCCAGTCCAGGGTGCGACAGGCACTGGAGGGCGCCAACGCAGGTCGCCGACTGGCGGCGCTGCGAAGGGGATGCCTTTGTAGACGATCAACCCGCTTTCGCTTAATCCCGAGATTGCGCCGGATTCGGTTGTGACGTTGGGGCTTTGCGCCAGCGTGATCGCGGATGCTGCCGAGATGACGACAGCGAGTAGGGCTCTGATTAAGCTCTTGGAAGTGAACTTCGACATATTGACTCCTGGTCGTTAGATAACCGCGACGGTGAACTGTCCGGGACTATCCTTCGCGGCTGACCGAGGAGCGAAGAGGTTAGGGTGGTGCGAACTATCTTCTGTTTCAGGATACGCTTTGCTGGATGGTTTTGTTCCCCGGATGGTCGGTTCCGCTGCCCTCGTAGAGTGTGGTAGGAGTTCCTCTATGAGCCTTGGGCACTGGTAGCACGAAAGGGATCCTTCGACTGCGCGGCTGATTCTCTTCGAGAATCAGCCGCTCCGCTCAGGATGACAGGAGTATGGGTTTGTTGCCGGAGCCCGCTTCTACGGGGCTTCGATGAGCTCCATCTTTCCGTCTCTGGTGCGGTGGAGGATCATTACCTTGCCTTTGGGATCGCGGAAGACGAAGACGTCGCGGTCGCGGAAGTGAGCTTCTTTGATGGCTTCTTCGAGCGTCATGGGGCGCATGGCGACGGCTTCGTCGGAGCGGACGAGGTGGACCTCGGTGGTCCTGGCCACTGGAGGATACCGGTGTACGGCGACCGGCACGGCGGTTTTTTCCGTGAGGCCTACCTTGGTTTGCGTGCTTGTGCCGTCATCCTGCGGGGAGTGGCCGTTCCACTTCTTTACTTCTTCGCTCTTGCGGGCCGAACGCTTCTTGGATTGCCAGCGGGTCTTGTATTTCACCGCCTGCTTTTCCAGGTGGTCGAGGGCTTCGCTGACGGCGATCATCATGTCCTTGGCTTGGGCCAGGCCGACTAGCAGGCCGTTGCGCGGGTTGATGGTGATTTCGGCTTTGTGGCGATGCTTTTCTACGGCGAGGATCACCTTGGTTTCAAATCGGTCGCCCAGGATTTTGCGGATCTTTGCTAAGCCGGTTTCTACTTCTTTGCGGATGGCGGGAGTTACTTCGTAGTGCCTGCCGGTATATTCGACGTTCACTAGCGGCCCTCCTAAGGTCAGAAGTTAGAAGTCAGAATGCAGAAGCAAGATCAAAATCTTAAACACAGGGGGCACAGAGGCCCACAGGGTAACTCTGCTTGCTTTCGGCATTATTCTTTTACCCTTCGCTGGTGGGTGCTGGGAATGCGCATGTCTTCACGATACTTGGCTACGGTTCGGCGAGTTACCTGGATGCCTTGCGATTGGAGGATGCGGGTTAGTTGTTCGTCGGTCAGCGGACGGCTGGGATCTTCTTCGTCGATCAATTTCTTGACGCGGCGCTTCAGGATCAGCAAACTCGTGTTGCCGCCCTCGGGTCCCTGCACGCTTTCGCTGAAGAAGTAGCGCAGCTCGAATACCCCTTGAGGTGTGTGGGCGTATTTGCTGGCCACGGCACGGCTCACGGTGGAAGGATGCACGCCGATTTCTTCGGCCACCTCCTTGATCATCATGGGTTTCAGGTAGTCGATGCCTCTTTCCAGAAAGTCCTGCTGGCGGGCGACGATGCAGTAACAAACCTTGGTGATGGTCTGTTTGCGTTGCTCGATATTCTTGATGAGCTGGATGGCGCTCTTGTAGCGCTCCTTGACGTAGTCGCGGGTGGTCTTGTCGTTGGTGTCGCGGGTTACCAGCTTCTTGTAAGCGGGATTGAGGCGGAGCTGGGGCAGGTCATCGTCGTTCATCAGCACCAGCCACTCGTCGCCGTGCTTGATGAAAGCGACGTCGGGCTCGATGAGGCGCGCCTGGACTTTGTTGTACTGCAGGCCGGGGCGGGGATCGAGAGTGCGGATGTAGTCGATGGCCTGCTGCACGGCATCGGCGGGGCGTCCGATCGCCTTGGCAATCTCCTTGTGCTGTTTGCCCTGCAACGCTCGCAAATGCTGGTCCACGACGGCGATGGCGTCTTGCAGGACTTGCGCGGTGCCGTTGCCGTTTTTCTCGCCGTTCTTTTCTCCGTTTTTGGGAAGTGCGAGCTGTTGCTGGTGATGGCGCAACTGGAGAAGCAGACATTCGCGCAGAGTGCGGCAACCCACGCCGGGAGGGTCAAGCTGGCGAATTGTCTCGAGGGCTTCCTGGAGGTCGGCAGGTGTGAAGGTGGATTTGTAGACTGGGCGCGAAGGCGCGGGCGCGACCGCTGCGGCGGAATCTCCGGTTCGTGAGGCGAGAGAGGATTCGGGCGGCGAACTGGTGGCGGAGACGGCATCCATGCTGCCCAAAGAACTCCCGCCCGCCGCATCGACTGGAGAGAATTCGGTTGCACTCGCGGCCGCGCCGATCAAGTCGTTCACATCAGTCGTCGAAAGGCTGGCTTCGGGATCTGCCTCCTGGGGAGCTGTTTCGCTCGACTCCGGCTCGTCCTGACCCAATCCCAGTGCCGCAGCTTCACTGACAATATTTCTTGTGGCCGCGGCGTCGGCTTCCGGCGGAGCGGGTGGCGCTACGCCCAACATCTCGTCGTCGCTGGCGATCAGGTAGCCGTCTTCGTTGAGGTTGCCGATGATCTGCTCGGCCGCCTCACGCACCTCGCGCCGCAGGCTCAACGCGCCAAGTTGCCAGGCGAGGTGGTCGGTCAGCGTGGTGGGTCGGGAGAGGAAGTTCTCAAACGACGGCCGCTCGATCTCCTCCATCTCGCCGCGGGTGCGGTAGCCGGGATCGAGATAGTCCTGGAAAAAAGATCCGAAATCGATTTCCTCGAACGGATCCTTCTTTTCAGCGACGATGGGAGTTTCTTCGGTGGAGGTCTTAGTGGGGCGATCGCGGTCTTCTTCTTTGCGGCCGACTTCGTCGATCAGCGGGACCGATTCTTCAAGCTCTTCGAGGACCGGGTTCTCGACCATCTCGGCATTGATCATGTCCTTGAGTTCAAGCTTGTTGAGCGCCAGGACGGAAACCATCTGCACCAGACCCGGGGTGAGGATCTGGCGCTGGGATAGCTTGACGCTCAGTTTGTGTTGAAGTAGGACCATAAAAATCAGTGGTCAGTGGTCAGTGGTTAGTGGTTAGCGTCCGTTCTGAACACCGACCACTAGCCACTGACCACTGCCTTTTCACACCAGCGAGAAGCTCTCCCCCAGATACACGCGCCTCACTTCCGGATCGGCGGCCAGCTGTTCGGGCTGTCCCTGACGGAAGATTCGGCCGTCGTCGATGATGTAGGCGCGGTCGGTTACAGACAGCGTCTCGCGCACATTGTGATCTGTGATCAGCACTCCGATGCCACTGGCCCGCAGGCCGCTGATGATTTTCTGCAGGTCGAGCACGGCAATGGGATCGATCCCGGAAAAAGGTTCGTCGAGCAAAATGAAGGTTGGGTTGATGCACAGGCAGCGGGCGATTTCCACGCGCCGCCGTTCGCCGCCGGATAGGGCATAGCCCCGATTCTGCCGGATGTGCTCCAAGCCAAGTTCATCGATAAACTTCTCCATTTTCTCGCGGCGCTCGTGCCAGGACATCGGCTGCGCCTCCAGCACCGCGAGGATGTTTTCTTCAACCGTGAGTTTGCGAAAAACCGAAGCTTCTTGCGGGAGATAACTGATGCCATACTGGCGCGCCCGCAGGTACATGGGAACGTCAGTAATATCCTGACCGTCGTACAACACGCGGCCAGTATCAGGGGGGATCAGGCCTACAATGGCGTAGAAAGTGGTTGTCTTGCCCGCACCGTTAGGGCCCAGTAAACCAACGACTTCACCCTGCTCGACGCGTAAGCTGACACCATTTACAACTCGGCGGCCACGATACGACTTGCCAATCTCATCGGTGGCTAGGGTACGCATTTATCTTGCCATTTACTTGGCCACTCGCGTTTGAGTTACCACAGGAGTACTTGCTTCGCCTTCTACGAGCACCCTATCATCGGCCCTGAAGAAAGTCAACGAAACGCCGGTAATCTTGCCCCGTTCGGCATCAAAAATGCTGGGCGGTCCGCCGGTGAGGACGAACTTGTCGTCGGAGGCCGTGTAAACCAGGGTTTGCCCTTCGGCTCTTCGGATCGGTTGGATGACTAGCACGTTGCCTTGGGCGAGGATGTGATCGAGTTGGCCTGCTCCCGAAATAGGCCCCGCAAGTGGTTGATTGCTTGAGGTTTGTCTTCGCGGCAGAAGATAGGCGTCCATGGTGCTGGAGGAAGCGGTGAAGCCCGTGCCTTTGGCTTTTACTCCGCCCTCGTAGTGCGCTTTGCGTTCGGCATCGGCATAGGTGAGGCGAGCTGACGTGATGGCCACAGGGCCGGTATCGCCGGACTTTTCCTCAGATTTTTTCTTGGTTTTGTGTTCTCCTCCAGCCTGAGCCTTCTCGCGCTGAACACTACTGGCATTTGCACTGGCTTCTGCCTGACCTTTTTCGGGCTGAAGCAGCTTTGCCTGAACCAACACAGTGGAAACAGGTTGCGCTGCTGTGCCCTGGGCCACCAGGAAACGGCGATCCCGGTCGAACTGGATCGAAGGGGCTTCAACGATGTTCGCGTCCTGCCACAGACGTGCGTTGCCCTGGTACAGAGCGACTGCCGGAGAGTTGTGCGCCGTCATGGTAGCTGACGTCACGTGAATCGGTGAAGCGGACGCAAGCAGCGCGCCGTTTGGTTGTTCTGTGAGTTCGCTGTAGGTGCTCTTGACGTTGCCATCGGCGAAGGCATCATCCGTGGCGCGATTGATGCGGATTGTCTGAGCGGTTGTAAGCATGTCGCCCTCGGACACGCGTGGACTGCCGGTGAGCACGAGGATCCGGTCGGTGGGAGTGTAAAGAGCTTTGTCCGCCCAGGCTTGCGTCCGTTTGCTGGGAGCCTGGCCGTCATCGTATGCGACGCTGCCCTGCTGGGTGATGGACTCAATCCCTCCCTGGGGGAAGAACGCGGCATCCAGCGTTTGACTCGTACTCACACGCGCCGGCAACCCCGGAGCCAGATTCACGATCTTGGCATCGGGCGCGCCGTGGATCGAACTCAGTCGACTGGAGCCGTCGGGGGTCGCGGCAAATTTTGCATCGAAGCGGCCGGCGGTGATCACGGTACGCTGGGTAGAAGCTTGCGCGGAAGTCTTGGCGGCAAGCACGTTCGAGTTTTGAGCCGGGGAGATAGTGATCTTCGCCGCCCCGGAAGTTTCGGCATGGTCTAGGCGGTTACCCTCAACCACAAAGAAATCGACCACCGGGGCGATAAGGTCGAAATCCTGGGATGCGGAAGAATCGGTCTTAGGGGCGCCGGTGCTGGCACCGTGCTGCGCCAGACGGACTCCATCCATCGCGTGCACTTTCTGGAGTTCGTTCTGGCCCCGGAAGTCCAGGATCGCGCGTCCGGCATCGCCCTGCATCGGTTGCGCTCCGATGCGCTCCACGTGGACGTCGCCGGTAAGCGTTGCCGAGTGCAGCAGGTTTTGCTTGCCTGTGAGCAACGCCTCGGCTTCGTCGGCGCGGGCGCGCATGGGGTCGGCGTCTTCTCCCGTGGATTCCGCATTCACATTCCCCGTGGCCAGCACGCGCTGCACTTCATTGTCCGGCCCCAGGAATAACGTCGCCTGCTCCGCTTCCACGGTTCCGCTTTCGCTCTTCAAGCGGGGATGCTCCAGCACGACTTCATGCGGTTCGTGGGTGATGCTGCCATGAGTGGCGAAAAGGCTTTCGGCCTTCGGTCCGCCCATTGTCATGTGAATCTGCGATACGAGTGTAAGCGTGTTTGTCTTCCCGGAATACTGCACGCCGACAGCCCACCCAGTGGCTTGCGGCGTGCGAAAATCAACCCGCGCGTCGGTGGTAGCGTTGCCGCTTTCCTGGTTGAAGACCAGGTCTTTGGTCTCGAGGTGGATGGGATTCTTGAGTTCCCGGGGAGTGCCCTGGTCCGGTCCGGTCACGCCCGTTGGATTGGCTTCCAGATCGATCTGCACCTCGCCGTGTCCCGTAACGTTGCCTGATGTCTTGTCGTAGGAGAAGTCGTCCCCGTAGATCTGATCGAAGCGGGAGGAATCACGGCCGTACAGAACGATGCTGACATTGTGCAGTTCGGCGCTTCCATCCAGTTTGAATTGCTTTAGCTTGCTGGCCTGGACGGTGAACAGCGTTCGCTTGCCGTCGGACTTGGAGAACTGAAAGCCATTCGCTGTCTGCTTGATGTCAATCCCAATCTTGTTGGGAATTTCATTCAGCACGTTGCGCAGCCGCACACGGGCATAGAAATAAGTCCCCGCGATCATTGCAATAAACAGCACCGCGATCACGGCCAGCCAGCGGCGGAGGCGGTAGATGGGGAGCGGCATCGCATGTTCAGTCTAATCCAAACGAACCGGGTCTTCTGTTCCGGCGCAGTCTTTACCGAACCGTATTGTTGTTTCAGAAGGTCTCGTCCACATTCACTTCCATGATCATGCGGTCGAGTTCGGATCTAGCCTGCTTTTCCTGCACGGTGAGATCGCTGGACTCCTTGCGCAGAGCTGCCAGGCGGCTCTCTTGTGCATCGAGCTGACCGACATAGCGCTGCAGCAAAGACTTTTCCTCGGAGCTTCCTTTCAACGCCTTCATGTTTTCGCGGATGCGGGTCTGATCAGCCGTTATCTGGTCGCTCTCACGCTTGCGCTCGGAAATCTGGCCCGAAACCTCATCGACTTTCTCCTTCTGTTTCAGGATACGGTCGAAAGCCTGCTTCAGGGTCGGCGTCATCCGCTCTTGCTGCACAAGGAGTTCGACTTCGTCATCGTCAAGATTAGTCAGCTCGTAACGAGTTTCTTCGGGATGGACTGACTCGACGTTTAGCTCCGCCGTCTTACCCGCGTCGACGGGAACGCGGAAGCGGTGAAACGACTCTGAGGATTCTTCCGGCTTCGGCGTAGCGGATGTGAGTTCCCACCCGTGTTCCGCAGGGTATTCCACGATAACCTGGCGTGATTCGACGTCGGCGTTGCGGATCGTGAACTTGTTCGACCTGCGCTGCTCTTTGGTGAGCAGCATAATGCCCTTGGCGATGCGCACGCGGCTGAACGGTTTTTCGCTTACGTCCTTGGTGTACTTTACGTGCACAGCGGCATCGGCCGCGTAGGAAAGCAGACGGCGCTCATCCGGATGGATGGTTTCCAGAATACCTTCGCCGGCAAAGGCGTCGGCCTCAAGCACGTTGAACGAACCCTGATCGAGCACCTGGCCGCTCGTGTTCCTGATCCACAGCGCGCGTAGAGGAGCAGAGTTCTCGTTCCAAAGTGTGACCTTCTCGGCGTCAACATGCGCCTGCAAAATAGGCACGAGGGCCGATTGGTTTTTGCCGATGGTGATTTTCTGTTTGATCTTGTATTCGAAGAAGTCTCCGGCGGATTTGCCCTCAGCTTCAGAACCCTGTTTGCCGGCGACGGTGGCGATCTCGGCCGATTCCGTGTTGATTACCGTCGCCGCGCCTGTCACCTCGACGGTCGTGCTGGCATTTCCCACGTTCAGCATGGCATCGATCTCGTTGGTACGGCCGATGCCGATGTAAACGTTGCTCAAGTTGAAGCGCTGAAACCCGGGAGCGCTTACGAAGATTGCCGAGTTGCCAGGTTGGATGTCGGTGAAGCTGTATCGACCCTGGCGATCGGTGTAGGCGACTTGCGAACCGCCAGTTTCTTCGTTGCGCACGGTCACGTGAGCGCCGGAGACGGTCGCACCCGAAGGATCTTTCACGATACCCGACAAGCCTGTTGTAGCGTTCGAGGCACGCAACACCCCGCCTCCAACTCCGCCGCCCGAGCCGGCTCCCACGCCAGAGGGCGACTGCAACTGGGCAAATTGCTCGAGCCGGTCAGTCTCTATTGTTGCTTCGTGCGATTGCGGCGTCAGCATCACCGATTCCGGCAGCGGCACAACCGGACGGCGAGCGTAGAAGGGCTGTGAAATATCCTGAATGAAGGATTGCGGCGCGCCGGCTACCAGCGAAAGTTGGACATCTTTCCAGTCTTCGCCAATGGTGTTATCGACAATCGCCCAGCCCTGCAATAACGGTTTCTCGCCTGGCTTCTCAGGAAATAGGATGCGATAGGTGCTCTTCCAGATCGGAACTTCGCTGATGTAACTGACGAAGATGTCGCGGTCGCCGGAACCATTGGCGGTGAAGCTCATGCGCCGCACGTCGCGAGCCCGGGCCGAACCGATGAGGCTGAGGTAATGTCCAACTTCGTCCGTCAGTTCGCGTTCCGCGATGCGCACCGACGTGCTGGCACCGAGTTCAAAATTCCTCATTTCGCCGGAGTCCGTAACAATTGAGAAGCTGGTAACGTCTTCGAAATCGTCTTTGGATCGCTGCTTGCGGATTTTCTCGACACTGAGCAGGCGACCGGCCGCGGTAGCCGAACCGCTGCGTACTTCTACGCGCGCCCCGCGCAGAGCCAGAAGGTATTCGGCCTGCGTTACTTGCTCGCCAAACGGCAGCCTCAGCGACTTCAGGCGCTCGTTGAGAGGCGCGATCGAGTTGTAGCGAACCGATGAGACTCGGCCATCGCCCAGATCGATCGCGGTCAGCGATTTCAAGACGTCGTTGAGCTGCGAGGTGGTGAAGTCGATGCTCAGATCCTGCGTTCCGTGGACACGGGTTGTGTGTTCGAAGTAACCCACTCCGTTTTTGTAGAGAACAACGCGTTTGACGGGCAGACGCGACGAAGAGTCATTCGTTGCGGGCGTCGTGGACGGAGCCGGCGAAGGCTTAGGCAGGTCAGATTTCTTCTGGGCCGGGGAAAGAGCGGTCAGCAAGAAGGCAGCAAACACAGCCAGAGTTAACAGACGCATACACACCCCCGGTTGTTGAGAAGCGCCAGTCTAGCATTTGCGTTGCTTGCCTCCCGGGTCAACACCAGATCACCGGCCTTTACGCTACGCCCCTGCAACTCTGACCTTACTCCACAGCTTCTTCCCACCCCACCGTCCGCCGCTCCCGGCTGCTCTTGTGCGCCAGCATGATTGCCCGCATGGTGCGCAGTGACTGCTGCGGGGTAACTTCGAGCGGGGCTGTCTTCTCGATTGCATCCCGCACATTTGCGTAGAACCCGCGATAATCTCCGCGCTCCGTTTTCACTTTTACACTCGGCTCGCCCACCCGGCTCAAAGTTCCCCACATGCTTTCTGGTTCTTCGCCCCAATCCGTGCCCCAATCCGTCCCCTGCGGAAAATCCCCTGCCCGCAGCCGCTCCTCTTGCGGATCCACCCCATACTTCACAAACGATCCCTTCGTCCCATGAAGCAGAAAATGCGGCCCCGGCGCAAACGCGATGATTCGCGCCCGCACCAATGCCCGCAGCCCAGCTCCCGAATTTGCATATTCCAGGCAAACATCGAACGAATCATCCACCTGCGAAGTCGTGCGCTCGCAGAATGCCGACGCTGTAATCGAGCGCGGCTCTCCAAACAGCACCAGCGCCTGATCGATCACATGCGGCCCCAGGTCAAACAGAACGCCGGCTCCGGGCTGATCCGCGCGTTCCCGCCACGCATTCGGCTTGGGTTCGGGGCGAAAGCGGTCAAACCGGCACTCATATTCCAGCAAATTGCCGAGCGTGCCCGACTGCACAATCTTTTTCAGGGTTGCAAAATCGCCGTCCCATCGCCGGTCTTGATAGACGGTAATCAGCCGCCCGCGCTCTTCCGCCAGCCGCACCAGTTCGTCGGATTCCGCCAGCGTCGGCGCGAACGGCTTGTCCACTACCACATCCCGCCCCGCCAACAAACACGTCCGCGTCAATTCAAAGTGTGAATCGTTCGGCGTCGCGATCACGCAGAGCTGGATTTCCTTATCCGCCAGCAACTCCTCAAGCGTCCGCGCCACTCGCACGTCAGGATATTTTTCCCGCGCTCGCGTTCCCCTGCGCTCCACAATGCAAGCCAGTTCCATCCCCGGCACGGCCCGGATTACGGGCGCATGAAACGCTTGTCCCGCCAGGCCGAATCCGATTAATCCCACTCGCACCATGCCGGCTCCTAGTCTTCACTCTGCCGCCTACCATTTCGCAGTCAGAGATTTACAGCGTTCTGCCGATACGCCACCATCCCGGACCGCGATACAAACAAGAAGTAATTTCTGGATCGCTACGCAAGCTCGGTGCTTGCAGGTCTTCCTGAGGAGGGAAATGAGGCTCGGCCCATTCCTCGTGATCTCGATGTGGCTGCTCATTCTGTGGGCGGGCAGCTTTCTGATGTTCCACGTAGCCAGCATGCTGATTCATCTGTTGCTGGTGTTGGCCGTCATCTTTCTTGCGGCGCACCTGGTGGAGGATACCAGTCTGAACTAGCTTCTCAAGCGACGGTTTTACGGAAGCGATACGCCCTCAACCTTCCCGGCTAACCGGCCGGCAAAGTTGCGAGCCGATCCATTATTACTTTCGGTACTTTATCTTCTTCGATCCTTCAGCCGCCGCACGAACTTCAGACCTGACCACACCTCTGTCACTGCGCACACCTTGACATCCACTAACCCCGCGTCGAGTCCAATGCCCCGCACCACATTTTCGTCCAGGTCGGTCGTCACGCCAGAGCTTTTCTTCGGCCAGCTCACCCACAACATTCCTGCCGGAGCGAGCTCTTTCGCAATTCGCGGGAACTCCTTGGCCAGCTCCGCGCGAGACTTGGTGAAAATCATCGCAAAATCGAGCGCTTCTCCTTGCTTCGCCACGTCGCACTCCGCCAACTCCGCGCGCAATTCCGCCCGCACTTCTGCCGGAGCATTCGTCAATCGAGCGCGAAACCCCGCCTTGATACCCAATTTTTTCGGAAGTGGTGTGCCTGAATATCCCGGCATTCTTAATTGCCTGTGAAAGAAGGAGGGCGCAACCCGAGTCAAACTCAGAAAACTGGAAACCGGAAACTAGAAACTGCTTTACTGCACCGGCGCGTAATATCCCCGCCGCGCTCGTACCCGAAAGTTCTTGCGATCAAGGGCCACGATCTCAATTGTGCGGAAGTGCCCGTCCGCTTTCAAGTCCGCCGGCTTATAAGACACGGCATACTGGCTGCGCAGTTCCTCCTGAATCTCGGCGAACGCGTTCGACACGTCGCGAATCTGAAAGGGAAAAAACGGTCGCCCACCAGTCGCATCGGCAATGCGCTCCAGCACCTTGTCGCCCGCACCCTTGGTGCCGCTCACGTTCGTGCTGATCGTGTACACGATCGCTTCCGCCCGCTGCGCCATCTCAATCGCTTCCTCGCGCGTCACATGGCTCAGGTTGTCTTCACCGTCACTCAGCAAGATAATGGCCCGCCGCGTCGGCCCGTTCCGCGCTTTCTTCAGCAGCTTGTCGCGGCACGCATAGTACAGCGCATCGTACAGCGCCGTTCCCCCGCCCGGGCGCAACTGGCGCACGCCTTGTCCCAGCTTCTCGGTGTCGTCGGTGAAATCCTGAGTCACTTCCGGAGTCGCGTCGAACCCCACGACCATCGCCTGGTCATAGCCCCGCCGCACTGTCTGGTTCAAAAATTCAATCGCCGATTCCTGCTCGAACTTGAACCGGTCCCGCACCGAGTTGCTGGCGTCGATCAGCAGGCCCACCTGCAGCGGCAGATTCGTTTCCGCGTGGAAGCTCCTGATCTCGGCCGCGGGCTTGTTGTCATCCACAAAGCTGAAGTCCGCCTGTTTCAGATCGGTGACGCGCTTCCCATGCTTGTCCGTCACAGTGAACACCACACTCACTTCGTTGATGCCCACCTTGATGCGAGGGATATCGCCGTTGTTCGAGCCCGCTTCTCCGGAACTTTG
Organism: uncultured Acidobacteriaceae bacterium; assembly: GCA_963850165.1. Taxonomy (GTDB): domain Bacteria; phylum Acidobacteriota; class Terriglobia; order Terriglobales; family Acidobacteriaceae; genus Sulfotelmatobacter. The sequence continues at coordinate 151,938 of CAWKKK010000009.1, forward strand.
TTCTCCGGACTTCTGATCGGACGTATTCTGTGCCGAGGCCGCCTGCGATGGTGAAGGTTGCGCCGCCACAGCTCCCGGCGCGGTTGCAGCCTGCGACATCCCAACCTGGCGCAGTCCCGCCACCAGCAGCAAAACCGCCGCCCATCGCAACGCTGAACTTTCGAAGATGTCTCTCGTCAGAATGCCTCTCATCTGCTATTTATTATATCCGCAACCTGTTTGACGAGCGTTCTCGGCGACGTCTGCGTTAGAGTTCTTGACTTCCCACATCCACCTTTCCCAGAAACTCACGCAACTCCTCCGGCAACTTACTCTTCAACGCAATTGTCCCCCCGGTCCGGGGATGCCGGAATTCCAACTCCGCCGCATGCAAGAAATTCCGCGACAAACTGATCACCGCATTTTTTCCGCGCGCCTGGCGCGGCGCCCCATACATCGTATCCCCCACCACTGGATGCCCCATCGCCGCAACGTGCACCCGAATCTGGTGCGTCCGCCCGGTGTCGATCTTCACATCGATCAAAGTGAACTTCCCAAACTTCGTATCGAGCCGCCGCGCCACGCGATAATGCGTTACCGCCGCGCGCCCGCCCTCAAGCCGCGTAGTCATGCGCGTGCGCCGGACGCGATCGCGGCTGATGCTCTGCGCCAGCGTTCCCGAATCTTTTTTCACCCAGCCATGCACCAGCGCCACATATTTCTTCTTTACCTCGCGCGCCGAAAACTGCGCGCTCAGTTTGCGGTGCGCGGCATCGTTCTTTGCTACTACAATCAACCCGCTGGTCTCTTTATCCAGACGATGCACAATCCCCGGCCGCAACGCCCCGCCCACCCCGGACAGACTATTCAGATGATGCAGCAGCGCATTCACGAGCGTCCCGTGATTGCGCGCATCATCGCTCGCCCCCGCCCCGGCGTGCACCATCATTCCCGCAGGCTTGTTGATCACGGCGAGATCGTCGTCTTCATAAACAATGTCGAGCGGAATTTCTTCAGCGATAGCCTTAAGCGGAGCCCGCTGCGCCTCGCCCAACACGCTGACGCGCTCCCCGCCGCGTAGCTTCAGCGAAGCCTTGGTCGGAGCATCGTTCACCAGCACCTTGCCTTCGGCGATCATCTCCTGCACGCGGGCGCGGCTGATGGACTCAAGGTGCGCAGCGAGGAATTGGTCCAGGCGCTTGCCCGCATCTTCGGGGGCAATGGAAATGAGAATGGGAAAGGCTTCCGGCATTGATGGAAGCATATTAGAAGGGAATCGCGAACACTGGAAGCGCCGGCTCAGGTTGTCTCACGCTGTGTCGGCTGTGTTGAAAACCACCTACCGTGTAGCCCCCACCGGCTGCGCGGTCATGTTCTTAGCCCCCGGCCGCAACCACCAGATCAACCCGCCGCCGATCACCAGCCCAATCGCAATCAACTGCGTCCCGGTCATCGCCCCGCCGAACACCGATCCTCGCCCCGGATCGTCACGCAGGTATTCCAGAAAGAACCGCGCCACTCCGTAGATGAACAGGAACGCGCCGAACACTTGGCCATCGAATTTCCTGCGCTTCAGCAGCCACATCAGGAAGAAGAAATTTGCCAGCTCCACCGCCGACTCGAACAGCTGCGTTGGCTCCAGCGGCACATTCAGCGGAGTGCCTGTAATCTGATTCGCCAGCGGATTGCGAAACACTACTCCCCAAAAGTGATGGGTTTCTTTTCCGTAGCAGCAACCCGCGGCGAAGCATCCGATGCGGCCGATCGCATGCCCCAGCGCCAGCCCCGGCGCAAACGCATCGCAAGTTCTCAGCGCCGGCAGATGATGCCTGCGCACGTACCACCACGCCGCGAGAAGCGCGGCAATCAATCCGCCGGAAAAAACGCCCCCGGCCTGCAGCGTGGCGATGCTGAAAATCTCCGACGGGTGCGCCGCGTAACTGCTCCACTCGTTAATCACGTAGAGCACCTTTGCGCCCACGATCCCGCACAGCACCACCAGAATTCCCAGGTTCCAGGCCTTCTCGCCATCAATCCCCAGACGCTCGGAGTTGCGCACGCTGATCCACAGACCGATCAGCACCCCCATGGAAACCAGGAAGCCATAAGTCGGCAGGAAAAACCGCCCGAAATGCACAAGTTGTGGATACACGGTTAGTTAGATGCACAAGCGAGGAAATCTGATACTCACTCCAGTGTAGCAGGGAACTTCTCACGTGGAGGACAGAGGACAAGGGATGCTCTTGTGGGGACAGCCGCCTCTGCTGTCCCGCCGAGCGGAGCGAGGTGGCCCCGCCATTCCCCAATCTACTCGGGATCCCCTAAATTCTTCCACCCCACTTGACTTCCCGCCCAATCCTTGTAATAACTATCCGGTCCCACCGGACGGGTTTGGGGGTGTGTCTGTTTGGCGGAAATTCGACTGCAAGAGGGCGAATCCCTCGAGAACGCTCTGCGCCGCTTCAAGCGCAAGGTGCAGCAGGAAGACATTATCAAAGAAGTCAAGCGCCACTCCTTTTACCTGAAGCCCGGTGAGAAGAAACGTGTGAAGGCGGCGCTCGCTCGCAAGCGCGCTCGCAAGAAGGTTCGCAAGGAGCAAGACTAAAGGCATTAAAGGGTCGCCCCTTCCCGGGGTGGCCCTGCTCCATCTGGCCCCCACCGGAGAGAGTTGCACGAGGGATTACTCGAATACTCATCACTTATTCGGCATTTTGCGGGAGTAGCTGTATCCACGCGCCTGCCAGGTGCGTGGCGGGCCGAGTCCAGGGGCAGTTTGAGGGGGATGTACACAACCTGTGTTTGCTCTGTGCCATCGCCTTCCCCGCGGTGGTGAGCGCAAGCACGGGCACAAGGGAGCCATCCTCAATGGAATTTCAGGATAAGGTACTGACCTGCGTCGATTGCGGTGCCGACTTCGTCTTCACCGCCGGGGAACAACTCTTTTTTCATGACAAACGGTTCAAGAATGAACCGAAGCGCTGTAAAACCTGCAAGTCCAAGCGCGTGGCCGTGCTCACCGCCACTCCATCTCCGCGCGCCCCGCAGTACACGCGAGTCGAGACTCGCGCCACCTGCTCGCAGTGCGGCAAGGACACAACCGTGCCCTTCCGTCCCACACAAGGCCGTCCCATCCTCTGCCGCGAATGCTTCACGCAGAAGAGGACTGTAGCCTCCGCCTGACGGCCATCAGCATCTCCGTGCTTTGCCGAGGCGGTAATGTGCTTCGGCGACGGCGGCCCGGCAATAGCGAAACCGCGTGATGCGCTACGATAGTGCCGTGCCCACCTACCACGTGGAAAACTTCGGATGCCGCGCTACCCAGGCCGACGGCGCCGCCCTCGAACGTCAGTTCGAATCCCGCGGGCTGGACCGCGCTGACGCAGCACAAGCCGACCTGGTCATTTTGAATACCTGCACCGTCACGAATTCGGCGGATCGGGATGCCCGCGCCGCTATCCGGCGCGTGCAGCGCCAGAATCCGCTGGCAAAAATCATCGTCACAGGATGCTATGCCCAGCGCGCTCCCCAGGAAATCTCTGAGCTGCCCGGCGTAAGCTGCGTGATCGGGAACTCCCACAAACATCAACTCGCCGAAATCGTGCTCGATGAAATTGCCCCACGGCGCGGAGCGTTCGTCTCGCTCGACACGTTCCTGCCCTCCAGCCAACGACCGCTCTTAGCCTGCCCTGAGCCGAGCGAAGGGACGAACGACCAACGACCGACCTTTGTCTCCGACATCTTTGCCCACACTGAACTGCTCGCCGCCCCCGTGTTCGATGCCGGCGACTCTCACAAAAGTGACCGCACCCGCCCTAACCTCAAAGTGCAGGATGGATGCGACAACCGCTGCTCCTTCTGCGTGATCCCGAGTGTCCGAGGCCAAAGCCGGTCGTTGCCGCTGCCCCGGATCATTCGCGAAGTGAACATGCTGGTGGCCGCGGGCTACCGCGAGGTCGTGATCAGCGGCATCAACCTCGGGCGCTGGGGAAGAGATCTGGAAAGCCGGGAGCCGCGTTTTGAAGATCTAATTCGAGCAGTCCTCTCCGAAACTCAACTCGAAAAACTCCGCATCTCGTCCGTCGAGCCCATGGATTGGTCGGACGAACTTATTGCGCTGGTGGCTTCATCGCCGCGCATCGCCAAGCACGCCCACGTGCCGCTGCAATCCGGCAGCGACGCGGTGCTGCGCCGCATGCATCGCAAATACCGCCCCTGGCACTATCGTGAGAAGATCGAAAAGATTCGCGCCGCCATGCCCACCGCCGCCATCGGCGCCGACGTCATGGCCGGATTCCCCGGCGAAACCGACGCCGAATTCGACTCCACCTTCCGCCTCATCGCAGAGCTGCCCTTCACTTATCTGCACGTCTTCACCTATTCCGCGCGCCCCGGCACGCCAGCCGCCGCCATGCCGGATCAAGTCCCCGTACAAGTCGCCCGCGAACGCAACAAAATCCTGCGGGACCTCGCTGCGAAGAAAAGGCTCGCCTTCATGCGATCGTTCCTGGGGAAAGAACTGGAAGCCATCACGCTCAATGTGGTTCACGCCGGCTCCGATGGCGAGTTCACTGAAGCCCTCACCGACAATTTTCAGAAGCTGTATCTGAAGGGACGCCGCGAGGCGAACCGGTGGATCACCGCGAGCGTCGAGGGAGCGGAAGATGGCGCGCTTGTGGGAACTGTGGCGGTTCCGGCTGACTCGGTTCTAGAGCTGGTCTCGTAGGCAGTTCCGTCTGACTTCCGGATTGCCTTCTCCTGTCGCGCCCTTCACTGTGCTGGCACAATTTGCGTACCCACGCCGTGGTCCAAGGGCCAGTGCGGGAGGGTCTTCCCCTCTCCATGCCGAGCGGTCGCTGTCCAGGAACTTGAACAGTTTCCGCCGCTGGTGGTTTCTGGTCTGCTGAGATCGATGCATGTTTGTATTGCAGGCATTGGTAGTGGGCTACTTTCTGTTTTCAAAGTACTACCCAGGCGTTCGTGTGACCGGCGCGTGTTTGCGGCTGTGATAGAATCCGGGCCGCAAAGTCGCCGGGTTGAGAAACTTCTACAGCTCTACACTCTTTCGACCGGCTCGACGACTTTTGATGCCGGAAGTCCAGCTAATGCGATTTCGTTGGTGCGCCGCCGTCCGCGGCAGGTACGAACGAGGTGCTTATGGCCGTCGTAGCTAATCCTTCTTCCGCTTCATCGTCCGCTCCACCTCCAGCCAGCAAGCCGGAAGCTGGGGGGCCAATTCCCGCCGTCTTGATGGCTTTGGTTCTAGTCACGCTGATCGTGCTGGCCTGGTCCGGTGTAACGCCCACCGTGCCTTGGGCGCAAGGTTACGATCCCCTCGGGCACTGGTGGCTTTCCACGATGGTCGCCACTGTTCCGGTCGTCGTGCTCCTCGGAACCCTCGCTATCTTCCGCATGAAAGCGCACTACTCCGCTGTGCTGGGCCTGGTCACCGCGTGGCTGATCGCCGTCAGCATTTTCCATATGCCGATCAAAATGGCCAGCATCACCGCGATTTACGGCGCCTGCTATGGATTATTCCCGATCGGCTGGATCATCCTGAACGTCATCTTTCTCTACCGCATGACGCTGCTCACCGGCCGCTTCAAGGTCCTGCAACAGAGCATGACCGGCATCACCCAGGACACGCGGCTGCAACTGCTGCTGATCTCTTTTTGCTTCGGCGCGTTCTTTGAGGGCACATCCGGCTTCGGAACGCCGGTCGCCGTGACCGCAGCGATTCTGATTGGCCTGGGCTTTAAGCCCTTGCAGGCCTCGGGTCTGTCCCTGATCGCCAATACCGCGCCCGTGGCCTATGGCGCGCTGGGCACGCCCATCATTGCCCTGGCCACAGTCACCGGCTTCTCCGAGTTCGCTCTGGGCGCACAGGTTGGCCGCATTCTGCCGTTCTTCTCGGTACTGGTGCCGTTCTGGCTGGTGTGGGCATACGCCGGATACAAAGGGATGAAGGAAATCTGGCCAGCCATTGCGGTGGCCGGCGTCGCCTTCGCCATCCCGCAGTTCCTGATTTCGAACTTCCATGGGCCGTGGCTGACCGACATCGGTGCGGCCATCGTCTCGATGTTGTGCCTTGTCCTGTTCCTGAAAGTATGGCAGCCGAAAACGATTTGGGGACATGAGGGACACCAGGAAGCCGAGCATCGCGCCGCTCGCGGCCAGCACGGTTACAGCCGCGGCGAAGTCGCCCGCGCCTGGCTGCCGTGGCTGGTGCTCGGCATATGCGTTTTCTGCTGGGGCACGACCACCGGCAAGAAGATCATGAACACTCCGGAAAAAGTGTTCCCATCGCTGAGCAGTTGGTCGACTCTTCCCAGCAAGATCACCAACCCGCAGATTCCCGTGACCGGTCTCAACAAGCTTTCGCAACGCATGCCCCCGGTGGTGGTGAAACCTACGCCCGAGGCCGCTGTGTTCGGCTTCAACTGGATCTCGGCCACGGGCTCGGGCATCCTGTTCGCGGCAATCATCTCCGGTTTCATCATGGGCCTCTCGCTGCCGAAGATTATTGCCATGTGGTTTCAAACCATATGGCATATCCGCTTCTCGCTGATGACGATCGCGGCCATGCTCTCGATCGGCATCATGACCCGATACTCCGGCGTGGACGCCACGATGGGCCTTGCCTTCGCGCGAACCGGACATTTGTATCCATTCTTCGGTACCTTGCTAGGTTGGCTAGGCGTAGCTCTGACCGGCTCCGACACCGCGTCCAACGTGCTGTTTGGCAGCCTGCAGAAGATCTCCGCGCAGCAGATCGGGCTCTCCCCCGTCCTGATGAGCGCAGCCAACAGCGCGGGTGGCGTGATGGGCAAAATGGTGGATGCGCAGAGCATCGTTGTAGCCAGCACCGCCACCGAGTGGTATGGACACGAAGGCGACATCCTGCGTTTCGTGTTCTTCCACAGCATCGCGCTCGCAGCCCTCGTGGGAATTCTGGTGACCCTCCAGGCCTATGTATTCCCGTTCACCGGGCTGGTGGTGCGGTAGGGCCGCGCAGCCCGGATTGCACTAACCCCGCACGCGGGTAAACCTCTCTAACCCTAAAGTGCATCTCAGTTCAGCGCGCTTTTCGTGCGCCTGAGTGGCACCCCTGTGACCTAGGGCGCCTTACGAGGGCAGGGTATAAACCGACGATGCGGTTTCGTGCCAAACTCGCGCTTTGGTTACTTCTGTTCTGCCTGGCCGGCGGCCCCGCCGGATTGGCACAACAGAAACAGGGGCTAAACGGGGCCTATCGAGCCACTGGCGAAGGCCCCGGCTCGCAGCGCACGACAACCAGTTCCCGGCCGCTGACTCCGGACGAGGGTTTGGCGATTCTGGGCGCCGCACTGGATTCCCGTCATCATCCGGTTTCCACTGCCGATTGCTCTCACCTTGTCCACGCGCTCTATGAACGCGCCGGTTTTCATTATGCATACGCGCCCTCTTGGGACCTATACCTGGGAATTGACGAATTTCAACGCGTGACAAATCCCCAGCCGGGCGACTTGGCTGTCTGGCGCGGGCATGCCGGGATCGTAGTCAATCCCGTTCAGCGTTCGTTTTTCAGCCTGCTGAACTCGGGCCCCGGAGTCGATTCCTACGATGCGCCATATTGGAAGCAAAGAGGCCGACCGCATTTCTTTCGTTATGTCAAAGCGGCTCCAAGTACCGTGCTCTCCGGTTCGCTCCGGACCGCAAGCTTGGATCCCACAACTTTGCACGACGCGGGACCGCACCAGCCGGCGGCTGAAGACATAGTGCCTGATGCTTCGGAAGCATCCTCTGGCGAAACTCGTTCCCCCACCAGGCTTGCGACAAACCAAGCCGTGAGCACAACGATTCCTGGTGTTCCCGTGGGAGTTCCGGTGGTGCATTTCAGTCATCCCAAGCCCGATCAGGTGGAATCAGCTTTCCTGCAAACCTGCACCGACTCGGAAGAAAACCTGCGTGGGCGCGACCTCTTCAGGTCCGCTCAACCTCTAATTGTGTTTGACCACTTCGCGGTCAGCAAAGTGCACATCGCGGGAAGCCAGGGCTGGGCAGAGGTTCAGATCGAAAAACTGGTTTCTCTCGCAGACGGCAAGGCGGACGTGCGCAGGCATTCGGATCGACAACGGTGGCCCCTGATTCGCCGCGACAAAACCAGCTGGGATCTGACTCCGCCACGGGCTACGATCTACCTGCCTCAACAAATCGCCGCCCGCATCCTGGCGCAACAACTCGCGCAGCTTACCGAGGACCGCCCTGATTCCACGACCAAGCCCCAGCAAAAGGCCGAGTTGGCGCGGCTCCTGAATTCGCTCCTCCAACCATAGCTGTCCTTGCGAAACTCACGCCGAATAATGGAAACTCCGGGGGGGTATAATCGCCATCGTCTATGGCACTGATCCCCGGCACGAAACTCGGTCCCTACGAGATCGCTGGTCTTCTCGGCGTCGGGGGCATGGGAGAGGTGTACCGGGCCAGAGACACCAGGCTACAGCGTACGGTAGCCATCAAGATTCTTCCCGCTCGTTCGTCTTCCGACCCGGAGGCGCATGCGCGCTTTCAGCATGAAGCGGAGTCAATCTCGAGGCTGCAACATCCCAACATCTGTGTGGTCCACGACATCGGCTCTCAGGATGGCGTTGACTTCATGGTCATGGAGTACATTGCCGGGAAGACCTTGGACAAACTGATTCCGCCCGGAGGTCTGGCGACGGATTTAGCTTTGAAGTATGCCATCCAGGTTGCCGAGGCCCTCTCCTGCGCGCACGCCGCGGGAATCGTTCACCGCGACCTGAAACCCTCGAACCTCATGGTTGACGAGAGTGGCATGGTCAAAGTCCTGGACTTTGGCCTGGTCAAACTTGCCGGCCCGGCGGCGGCACTGGACGAAACCAAGACGATGGCGACGACGCCGGGAATGATCGTGGGCACAGTGGCTTACATGTCGCCGGAGCAGGCGGAAGGAAAGTCCGTTGACGCGCGCAGTGACATCTTTTCTTTCGGTTCGATCCTCTACGAGATGCTGGCGGGCAAAAGGGCTTTTGAAGGTCCCTCTGCCGTGGGGTTGCTGGCGGCAGTCGTGCGTGACGATCCGAAGCCGCTCGCAGAAGCGAAGCGAGACGTTCCGCCTGAAATACGACGTACTGTTGTCCGTTGCATGAAGAAGGACCGCGAGGAACGGTATGCTTCCGGGGCGGAGCTTTCGCGGGAATTGAAAAGCTGCCGCGATACCCTCTTCCCTGAGTCAGGATCGACGCTGACTCTGGCGAGGGTCGTCAGAGAAGCAAAGCGGCCCTGGGTTTTAGTTCCCCTGGTGCTGGTGATTCTTGCCCTGGCGGCAGGAATTGCCTTGCTGGTCAAGCGTTCTCGCGATGTACGCTGGGCGCGAGAAGTGGCTTTGACCGAGATCTCGCGCCAGGCTGAGCAAGGAGGCTTTGGGGAATTTGGTGAAGGCTTCAGGCTGGCGGTGAAGGCGGAGAAGGCGATTCCCGGCGATCCCGCGCTGAACCAGTTGTGGCCACTCATTTCGTATCAAACTTCGCTCGAAACCACCCCGGCCGGGGCCGATGTCTACCGCCGGGCGTACAGCGACGCAAGCGCACCGTGGGAACTGGTTGGCCGCGCCCCTTTCAAGAATGTCCGCCAGCCCCGCGGCAACTTTGCGTGGAAGTTCGAGAAGCCAGGGTTCGGCACGGTTTTGCGGACCACGGCTGCCCTGTTTGGCCGGTATCCACCGCCCATGGGCCAGCCTGTTGCGGCGAAAGTCACTCTCGATGAGTCCGGAGAGATTCCCTCCGGCATGGTGCGGGTTTCGCCGGAAAGATACTCCAAAACGCTGTTTATCCCGGGCTATGAAGGCATGCCCGAGTTGCCCCTGAAAGATTATTGGATTGACCGGTATGAGGTCACGAACCGGCAATTCAAGGCTTTCGTGGATCAAGGCGGATATCAGAAGAGCGAGTACTGGAAAGTCGATTTTCAGCGCGATGGCAAACATCTTTCGTGGGAAGAGGCTATGGTGCTGTTCCGCGATGCCGCGGGACAGGCGGGGCCGAAGGATTGGGTGCAGGGCGAATATCCGAAAGGGCAGGACGACTATCCAGTGAGCGGCATCAGTTGGTATGAAGCCGGGGCCTACGCCGATTTTGCCGGCAAGAACCTGCCCACGATCTATCACTGGAACCGGGCTGCGAGTCCGTCCTCCGCAGCCATGATCGTGCCGGTCAGCAACTTTGGCGGTGTGGGTGTTTTGCCGGTAGGGAGCAAACCGGACATGAGTCCCTGGGGTAACTTCGACATGGCCGGCAATGTCAAAGAATGGGTGTGGAACGAAGCCGATCCCGGTGAGCGCTACGTGCTCGGCGGAGGCTGGGACGATCCCAATTACATGTTCGTTGATCCGGACGCGCAATCGCCGTTTCTGCGTGCCGCCGACATTGGTTTTCGTTGCGTGAAGTACATCGAGCAGGACGCCTCTCTGCCCATTGCCGCTGCTGCTATGCCCACTCCCCGCCGCGACCTGAGCAAGGAAAAACCCATCTCGGACGAATTATTCCGTGCCTATCGAGGCGTCTACTCCTATGACAAAATCCCGCTGAATGCCACTGTTGAGCCTTTTGGCAAGGATGAAGAGGATTGGAGGACTGAAAGAATCACGTACACGGCTGCCTACGGGCACGAGCAGGCCATTGCGTACCTGTTTCTCCCCAAAAAGGGCAAGCCGCCCTTCCAGACGGTTGTCTTCTTTCCTGGATCGAACGCGCTTCTGCTGCGAACGTTCGCCATTTACCCCACAGCAGCATTGGATGGCATTCTCAGAAGTGGACGCGCGGTTCTGTACCCCGTGTACAAGGGAACGTATGAACGCGGCGACGGCATGGAGTCCGATGTGACCGACACCACGAGCACCTGGCGAGACCACGTGGTCATGTGGGTGAAAGACGTTTCGCGGGCAATTGACTATGCGGAAACACGGCCCGAGTTGGACCACGAAAAGCTGGCCTACTACGGCTACAGTTGGGGCGCGGCCATGGGCGCGATTGTGCCGACCGTGGAGCCGAGACTCAAGGTTTGCGTGCTTGCCCTGGGCGGGCTCGACTTCCAGCGCTCGCTTCCGGAAGTCGATACCATCAACTTCGTTTCCCGCGTGAAGCAGCCGGTCTTGATGCTGAACGGACGCTACGATTTCTTCTTCCCTGTGGAATCGACGCAGGAACCGTTCTTCCGAATGCTGGGGTCTAAGAAGGACCAAAAAAACATTTGCTCTATGACACCGGCCACAACATCCCACGCAACGAACTCATCAAGGAAACACTGAACTGGCTCGATCAGTATCTGGGGCCAGTGAACTAGCCTTAGCGCGGGATTTCCCATGCTATAATTTCCTATTCCCAGTCGCTCACCGCGCGGAGGACCGTATCGACAAACGTTTTATCCGAACCAATGACCGCATTCGAGCCCGCGAAATTCGCGTGATTGATGATGAGGGCGGGCAAATCGGCATTATGCCTCCCTTCGAAGCGCTCAAATTGGCCCGCAGCAAGAACCTGGATCTGGTCGAAATTTCGCCCACCGCGCAGCCTCCCGTCTGCCGCATCATGGACTACGGGAAATATCTCTACCAGCAGGAGAAGAAAGAGCGCGAGGCGAAGAAGCACCAGAAAACGATCACCGTAAAAGAGGTCAAATTCCGCATCAATGTGGACGACCACGATTACGAGACCAAGAAAAATCACGTGCTCCGCTTCCTCGATGGAGGAGACAAAGTCAAGGCCACGATCTTTTTCCGCGGCCGCGAAATGACCCGCACCGGCTTGGGCCGCCAGATACTTGAGCGGTTGATTAAGGACGTGGAAGCGCAGAGTATCGTGGAATTCCGGCCGAGGCAGGAGGGCAATACCTTGCACGCCATCCTGGCGCCGAAGAAGACGGCGGTCGAGCGCGAGAAGGAACGGGAAAGGGAAGCCAAGCAGAAAGCGAAGCAGGAGAAGAAGCTGGCGCAGGAAAAAGAAAAGCCGTTGCCGGAGAAGCCAGCAGCGGAAGGCGACAAGCAACCGGCGGCAGCGGCTGTAGCCGAAGCAACTCCCAATCCGGTTTCGCAGGCTTAACGATTCCGCAACAAAGGATTCCAGAGCAATTGAACTGCAAGCAGCTAAAACTGACGGCTGGCAACTGGCGGCCGTCAGCCGATTCCGAGGGAATATGCCGAAATTGAAAACGCACAAAGGCGCAGCCAAACGCTTCAAGAAAACTGCCACTGGCAAGGTGAAGCGGGGACATTCGGGCCTGCGCCACATGCTCACCTCCAAGGCCCACAAGCGCAAACGCAAGCTGGGCACGGCTACGCTGGTGAGCGACGGCGATCTCCGCAAAGTGAAGCGGATGATTCCGTATCAGTAAGTTAGCGGTTAGTGATTAGTGGTTGGTGAAGGGTTTTCTGACCACTAGCCACTGATCACTGACCACTCATTCAGGCGCGTGAAGAGGCCAGAGATCGCCGCAACGGTGAATCGTCCTTACCTCCAGCCGCCGTACATAGAACGCAAAAAGGAGAACACCAATGCCTCGTGTAAAACGCGGAACCAAACGCCGCGCCAAACGCAAAAAAATACTCGACCGCGCGAGCGGATACTTCCTGACCAAATCAAAACTCTACCGCTCCGCAAAAGAAGCGGTCGAGCGCGGGCTCAAGTTTGCTTATTCCGGACGGAAGCAGCGGAAGCGGCAGTACCGGTCGCTTTGGATTGTGCGCATCGGCGCGGCCTCCAAGCTGAACGGGTTGAGCTACAACCAGTTTATCCACGGGTTGAAGAAGGCCGGTGTGGAACTGGACCGCAAGATTCTGGCGGACCTGGCGGTCAAGGATGCGCCCGCGTTCAAGAGCCTGGTCGAGCAGGCCAAGGGCGCTCTGGCTTAGTCGCTTTCAGCTTTCAGCTTTCAGCTGTCAGAACTAATCCTTTGTCATTCCGAGCCGCTCGCAGCCGCGCAACGCGCGGAGAGAGCGAGCGAGGAATCTGCTTTTCTGCTCGTGGTGAGAGAACAGCAGGTTTCCTCACCGCTGCGCGGTCGGGAATGACAAACCGTGATAATTCCTCGGGACAAATGTCATACACCGTTTCCAAACTGACGGACTATTCGGCGGCGGCGCTGAAAAAAAATGCTGCCGAATGCGTTCGCGCGTGCGCGGCCGAGGCAGCAGCGGTTCGCAGCGAGGCCGAACTGAAGGCGTTTCGCGACCGGTGGATGGGGCGCAAGAACGGAATTCTGACGCTGATCAACGATGTGTGGTTGAAGGGCGCTCCCAAGGATGCGAAGCGCGAAGCCGGTATCCGCGTGAACGAGTTAAAGGCGCGGGTTCGAGAACTGGTGGAGGGAGCGCACGTTGCCGGCGAAGACGGCGGGTCTGCTGCGGCGGATCGCGTCGATATCTCCCTTCCCGGAGTGCGCCGTCCCATCGGCGCGGAGCACCCTGTCATCAAGACGACGAACGAGATGGTTCGCGTCTTTCAAAAGCTCGGCTACTCCGTGGCTGACGGGCCTGTCGTCGAAACCGATTACTACAATTTTGAGGCGTTGAATTTTCCGCCGAATCATCCGGCGCGGGACACGCAGGATACTTTGTTTATCGCCGGGCAGCACGGCAAAGCTCAGCGCGAGCGGTTGCTGCTGCGCACGCATACTTCTCCCGTGCAGATTCGGACCATGGAGAAGATGCGGCCGCCGATTCGGATTGTGATTCCCGGGACGGTGCATCGCAACGATCCTCCGGATGCGAGCCACTCGCCGATGTTTCATCAGATCGAGGGTTTGGCGGTCGATAGCAACATCACCTTTGGCGATTTGAAGGGGACGCTTGATCATGCCATGAAAGAATTCTTTGGATCGAGCGTGAAGACCAGCTTTCGTCCTTCGTTTTTTCCGTTTACCGAGCCTAGCGCGGAGATGTTTGTTTCTTGCTTTATTTGCGGTGGGAGCGGGAAGCGCGGGAGCGATCCGTGCCGTCCGTGCAAGCAGACGGGGTGGATTGAAATCCTGGGGTGCGGGATGGTCGATCCCAATGTGTTTGAGTTTGTTAAAGACAACGGGTATGACCCGAGGAAGGTTTCGGGATTTGCGTTTGGCATGGGCGCGGACCGGATTGCTTTGTTGAAGTATGGGGTGGATGATTTGCAGTTGTTCTTCAACGGAGACGTCAGGTTCTTAGAGCAGTTCGGATGAAAAGCTTCTAGCTGTCAGCTCCTGGCTTCTTGGGGAGCGGGGAACTAGAAGTTAGTCACTAGAAGATTCTAATGAAACTTTCTCCACATTGGATTCGGGACTTTGTTGATCTCACCGTCGATGACCAGCGGCTGGCTGAGGATTTGACTGGCGTCGGGATTGCCGTGGAGGGGATCAGCGGGTCAGGCGCGGATACTGTTTTTGAGATGGAGATTGGGACGAATCGTCCGGACGCTATGAATCATTATGGCGTGGCTCGGGAGGCGGCTGCGATTTATGATTCGCCGTTGAAGCAGCTGTCAGCTCCCAGCCGTCAGCCCTCGGCAAAACCATCGCACGAGGCTGCGTTTCCTATCGTCGTCGAAGAGTCGCAGCTTTGCCCTCGCTTCTCTGCGCGGGTGATACGCGGAACCAAAATCAAGCCATCGCCCGCAAACATTGCGCACCGCTTGCAACTGCTAGACCAACGGCCTATCAGCAACGCCGTGGATGCCACCAACTATGTCTTGTGGGAGATGGGCAAACCTACGCATGTCTTCGACATGGATTTGCTCGAGGGCGGGCGGCTGATTATTCGTCGCGCCGAAGACGGCGAGAAACTGAAGACGCTTGACGGCGTGGAACGCACGCTTACTTCTGACGATCTGGTGGTTGCGGACGCTAAGAAGCCCGTCGGACTCGCTGGAGTGATGGGCGGGTTCGACACGATGATTACCGACAAGACGCGGAATATTTTGATCGAATCGGCCTGGTGGGATCCGGTCACCGTTCGCAAGACGTCGCGGCGGCATAGCCTGCACACCGACGCTTCGCACCGGTTTGAGCGCGGCGCGGATTTTGAGTCGACGATTTTGTCTTGCGATCTGGTGGCGGCGCTGATTCTGGAATCGGGCGGGGGAGAATTGGTTGGCGATGTGGTCGATGTGGTATCGAGACAGATCGACCTGGCGCCGGTTGTACTGAGGGTTTCGGAGGTGCGGCGCATTCTGGGCGGGAGTCTGGAGGCGGGCGAGATTTTCCGCATCCTGAAGAAGCTTGGATTCACGGTGATTCCGGAAGGTCAGGCTGACGCGCAGTTTCGGGTGCAGATTCCGAGTTGGCGGCTCGATGTGGAGCGCGAGATTGATTTGATCGAAGAAATCGCGCGGCTGCACGGATACGACAAGTTCGAGAATACTTTGCCGGCTTACAGCGGCGCGGTGATGGAGCAGCCGAATGCGGCCATGGACGCCACTTTGCGGACGCGGGCTTTGGCGCTGGGGTACAACGAGACGGTCTCGTTGACGTTCATCTCGCATGCGGACGCTGAGAGGTTTGCGTCTGGTTCGGCCGGCGCTTCGGTGCTCGAACTGGAAAATCCGTTGAGCGAAGAAGCTTCGGTCATGCGGACTTCGATGGCTCCGGGAATGTTGGATATGCTGGCCTGGAACCTTAATCGTGATTCTGAAAACGTGCGGCTGTTCGAGATGGGCCGGGTCTATGAAATGCGGGGCGGGGAACGGGCTGAGCCGGCGCGCTTGTGCCTGGGCGCGACTTCGGCGGCGGTGAAAGAGTGGTTGCCGGTGGGCGGGACGCTGGACGTTAGCAAAGGCGAACAGGCTGCGGCGGCGGAGGCGTTTCGCTCGTTCAAGGGAGATGTGGAGAATGTGCTGGCGCTTTTTGCTCATCGTGAGTTGAGTTTTGACCGGCAGACTGCAGAGTATTTTCATCAAGGACGATCGGCACGGGCTTTGATGGATGGGACCGTAGTGGGGCAGTTCGGGCAGATTGCCGAAGCGGTCAAGGCGGAGCGAAAGTTGCGGCAGGATGTTTTTCTGGCAGAGATCGATATGGAGCGGCTGCATGCGATTGGACTGCGGACGGTTCGGTTCGTCCCGCTGGGAAAATATCCGGCGGTGGAGCGGGACTTTTCGTTTGTGTTTGGAGATGAGGTGGAGTTTGAGGCGATGCGGCGGGTGGTGATGGGGCTGCGCATTCCCGAGCTGCGTGAATTCAAGCCCGTCGAGATTTTTCGTGGGGGATCGATTGGAGTTGGGAGGTATTCGATTCTGCTAAGGGCAAAGTTGCAATCGGATGAGGGGACGCTGCGTGATGAGCAGATTGCCGCGTGGTCTGCGCAGATTGTTGGGGCGCTGAAAGGGCTAGGGGGACTGCAGCGGGCGTGATTCATTGTTGATTTATGATTGCTGATTGTTGATTGAAAGGCTCGTCCCGCGAGACAAAAGGCCTTTAACACAGAGGTCACGGGGGATCACAGGGTAGAGCATTCTGCTTCCCGAGCTTTACAATCATCAATCAAAAATCAACAATCAGCAATTCCTCTTGTGCTAATCTGCCAGCTATGGCAGATGTTATTTCTTCTCTTTCCAATCCAACGAAACAATTCCTCAGCGACAAGGTTTCGCAGTTTACCGAGTCGGTGATCCGGGAGATGACCCGGCAGGCGATGCTTTACGGAGCGGTGAATCTGGCGCAGGGGTTCCCCGATTTTGCGGCCCCGGCAGAGATCAAGCAAGCGGCGCGGGCTGCGATTGACGGCGACGTGAACCAGTACGCGATTACCTGGGGCGCTAAGAATTTGCGCAACGCGATTGCGCGGCAGATGGGCGCGTGGCAGGGGATTGCGGTCGATCCGGAGAAAGAGATTACGGTTTGTTGCGGGTCGACGGAAGCGATGATCTCGACTTTGCTCGCGGTTTGCAACGCGGGCGATGAGGTGGTGATCTTCGAACCGTTTTATGAGAACTACGGTCCGGATTCGGTGTTGAGCGGGGCGCGGCCACGGTTTGTGAAGCTGAGGCCGCCGGTGACCGATGGGGGTGAGTGGACTTTCGACGAGAGGGAATTGCGTGCTGCGTTCGATAAGCACACGAAAGCCATCATTTAATACCCCCGACAACCCTACGGGAAAGGTTTTCTCGCGGGCGGAGCTGGAGTTGATTCGCGATCTTTGCGTGGAGTTCGATGTGCTGGCGATTACTGACGAGATTTACGAACATATTTTGTTTGATGGGACCGAGCACATTTCGATGGCGACGCTCGAAGGGATGCGGGAGCGGACGGTGACGATCAACGGGATGTCGAAGACTTACAGCGTTACGGGATGGCGCGTGGGATGGGCGGTTGGGCCGGAGAAGATTACGAATGCGATCCGGAAGGTGCATGATTTTTTGACCGTGGGTGCCCCGGCGCCACTGCAGGAAGCGGGCGCGGCGGCGCTTAGTTTGCCGGCGGAATATTACGCGAAGCTGGCGGAAGGATACCGGGTGCGGCGGGATCATTTGATTCCGGCATTGGAAGCGGCGGGGTTTACGAGCTTTCGTCCGCGGGGGGCGTATTACGTGATGACGGATATTTCGGCCTTCGGGTTTGACGACGATGTTTCGTTTACGAAGTATTTAGTGAAAGAGATTGGCGTGGCGGCGGTGCCGGGGCCGAGTTTTTATCGGGATGCGAGGGATGGGGCTCGGCAGGTAAGGTTTGCGTTTTGCAAGAAGTTGGAGACGCTGGATGCGGCAGCGGAGAAGTTGAAGAAGCTGCGGCCGGTGTGATTGGCGATTCTTCGCTGCGCTCGGTGGACCCTTCGGCTTCGCTCAGGGCAGATAAGCAGACGAAGATAAAAGAGGTCCGAACGGTTGTGCTTGATCCACAGGGAGTGGAGTATACTGCGGGAAAGTTTGAAATCCTTTCGGGAAAAGTGCAATCATGGCGTTGAATGCGGTGGAGCAGGTCACCGAGCAGGTACCGGTAGACGATTTTCAGGCGCTGGAAGAGAAGATTTACCGCACTATAGAGATGTACAAAGCGGCGCGACAGGCACAGGCCGTGGCGGAACGCGATGCGCAACGCGTGAGACATCAATTGGAAGAGCGTGAGGAGCAGTTGGCCGCGTTGCGGCGTGAGGCCGTGCAGTTACGGAAAGAGCGGGAAGAAATTCGCGGGCGGGTGGAGAAGATGCTGGAGCAGATTGAGTCGATTGCGGAGGAGCGGGCGAGCTAGGGAACAAGAATTGGGTGATCGAGCGATTGGGTGATTGGGCAATTGAAACCCAGTCTGGATTTGCGGCTTCTAATCGCCTAATCACACAATTGCCAAATCGCTAAATGGATTAGTTATGGCTACGGCTGCAAAGGATTCGACGTTGAAGGACACGCAGAATAGCAGCGTGCGGGTGGAGATCTTTGATCAGGCTTACAACCTGCGGGGGTCTGATCCGGAATACATTCTGAAGCTCGCGGAATATGTAGACGCGAAGATGCGGGCGGTGGCCGAGGCTACGAACACGATCGACACGGTGCGGCTGGCGGTGCTGGCGGCGTTGAATATCGCCGATGAGTATCATTTATTGAAGCGGAAGCAGGACAGCGGGTCGACCGATTACCAGAAGCGGGCTCATCTATTGGCCAATGCGCTGGATGAAGTGTTGGGTGAAGACCGCAAGGCGGGATAGCCCTTCGGTTTCGCTCAGGGCATGCTGGGACCTGCCGGACATCCTCTTCTTCTTTTCGCGCTGCTGTTTGGTGGCGCGTTATCGCAACAACTCTTCATGGTCAATCGATTGTGGTCCCACGCGAGCTTTTGGTGCTTGCTGTCCCCTACGTGAGCGCCGGGATTGCAAGCTTGGAATGTGACGGTGGGATTACTTTGGTTGCAACTGTTCTGCCAACTATTTGCGGTTCCCCTATTGCTAATTCACCTGGGGTTCTCCTAGCATCACAGATGAAAGCCGGCCTGCGGGGTTGGTGATGGCGGTAACCGATTTTTGAACCAATGCTGAATGAACGGGGACTCGACTCGAACTAGGATCCGGTGTGCAACGCTCCGCCATGCGGAGATGCCTAAAGGGTCTCGGCGGGTTCCCAACGTCTACCTGACGGTTCATTCTCGGCCCGTCACACGGCACAGTGGGTCGGCTTGATTGTTTCCTCGCGCGTTAGCAGTGGGCGGTTCTGAACATGAAATACCGAATTGTCATTTGGGCGGCAGCGGGTTTTCTGTTTGCGGGATTCTGGGCATTTTATTTCTTTCCGACGGCCCAAACTCCACTAGCTTCAGCCGGACCGATTTGGACTCTTGCCTGCTTAACTTGCCCAGTTGCGTTTGCCAGTTTTTATTTTCATTTCCCGCTTGGCGTCGGTTGGGCGATTCTCGCGAATGCTGCGACGTATGCTCTGGTCGGCCTGACCGTGGAGACTTTGCGGCGACGGCTTGAGCACGCTAGCTAAGTTCAGGCCACTACCAAAATTCCCAAATAATTTATCTGCAGAGGCTGCTCGCTCCGCTCGCTGGACCCTCGGCTTCGCTCGGGGCAGGCTCACGAGGCGGCCGTCCTCACGTGGGCATTCTTGTCCGCACCAGCAAAAAGCAGGTCCCTCACCGGGCTTGGCGCCCGGTTCGGAATGACAAAAGGTGTGATTGCGTGATCAGAAGATCAGTTTCAGTCCTAGTTGGATTTGGCGGGGGGCAAAGGCGGCGTTGGGTTTCAGAAAATTTTGCGGTTGCTGGTAGTAGGCGGGCGAGGGAACTCCGTTGGCGGTAACTGTGTATTGGACAAAGGTGGTGGCTTCGGCGGTGAGGCCGTCGGAGGTGATCTCGACGCGCTGATTGTCGTGGTTGAACAGGTTGAAGGAGTCGGCGGTGAACTCAAGGCGATAGCCCTGGGCGACGTGGATTTTCCGCACCAGGCGGAGGTCAGCGGAGGCGTAGTCGGGTCCGGTGAAGGCGTTGCGGCTGTAGCCGGGAAGGCGGTCGTTGTCGTAGTTGCCGTCCTGGTTGGGATCGCCGGAGACGGTGGCGTTGACGGGGCGTCCGCTGCCAGCGGTGACGATGCTGGAAATTTTCCAGTCGTTGAAGATGTCGCCGAGAAGCGGGTGTTCGCGGTGGAAGGGACGTGGCTCGACGGAAAAAGCAGCGACGAAGCGCTGACGCTGATCAGTGACGCTGGGTCCGCGCTCGCCATTGGGATTGTAGGAATTCTGGACGGTGGCGGGTTCACCGGCGACGAGGGCATCCTGACCGTCGTCGATCGCGTGGGCGTAAGTGTAGGAGAGACGGAGATAGGTTCCGTGAGACATGCGGCGGTTGATGGAGAGAGTTGCGCCGTTGTATACGCTGGAGGCGGCGCTTTGAAATTCGTCGATGGCGCCGAGTTGGGCGATCGGCCGGCCGAGTGGATTGATGCAGGGCGGGAACGGGCACGTTAGCGACTGCGTGTACTGCCAGGTGGCAAAGGAATCTGCGGTGTAATATCCGCCCTGAAAGATGGAGCCGGTGGAATCGAAGATGGGATAGTTTTCGGCGACCGGCGGCGGCAGGTTAACGTCAAGCGCGCGAATCAGATGTTCGCCGTGAACATAGAGATAGGAGACGGCGACGGTGGTCTTGCCCGCCACTTCGCGCTCCAGCGTGAGGCTGGCTTGCTGCACGCGCGGGGTCACGAAGTTGGGAGCGAACGCGGAGACGTCGTTGGTGAGGCCCTGCGTGAATCCCGCAGGAAGATTGCAGGAAGCGGAAACAACCGGGCAACTTACCAGCGGGTTGGGATACGTGGGAAAAACCTGATGGCCGTAATAGTCGGAATTATTGAGAAAGACTTGAGCGTCGGTGATGCCGTTATCGGTGGCAATGGCGGAGTTGTAGATCTGAGGAATGCGGACGTAGAACAGTCCGTAGCCGGCGCGGATGACCAGCGGGTGCGTCTTGCCGAGGGAGTAGGCCAGTCCGGCGCGCGGGCCGAAGTTGTTGGGTTTGAACGGAACTTTGCCCGAGGGCGGGAATAGCGGATTGGAAATCAATCCGGCAGTGGTGAAGGTTTGAAGATCCCAGCGAACGCCGAGGTTTACCGCCAGATGATCGGTAACGCGGATGGTGTCTTGCGCGAAGGCGGCATAGTCGTTGCTATTGGGGTTGGAGGAGGATGGTCCAAAGCTCTGCAGGTAGTATTTCGGCACGGCGTGCGCGTAGGCGCGGAGCGGCGTGAGTGGGAGTCCGGCTTCCATGGGTTCGAAGGTGAAGGGATTCGACTTTGATGGGATCGAAGACATATTCGCCGCTTTGCTGGCTGGGGAAGAAATCGTAGATCCCAGGTGATGAGCGTGTCGCCGCCGAACTTGAAGAGAATGGTGACTGGTATCGAAGCTGAGGGTTTCGGCAAGCTGGGCGCGGTGTTCGCGAGTGGCGCGGGGGAGCAGGTCGGAGCGTCCGATGCCGTCGATGATATCGGTGACTTTGATGAGCGTGTTGTTGGTGTTGGTGTAGGACTGGCGAAGATCGCGGGAGAACTGGGCGCGCAGATGGCTGATGAGTCGCGGGGTGAGGCCTGAGATGAGACGACGCCGAACCGGTGTCGGTAGAGACAGTTTCGGTCGCCGTTGTCGGAGATGGAATCGTAGGTGACGGGGCTGGCGGGATCGAGGAAGACGTTGTTCGATCCCCAGTAGCGGGAAGAGTTGTAACGCAGGGCGAGCTGGTTGCGCGGGGTGAGATTGATATCGAGCTTGGCGTAGGTGGCGTTGCCGATTTGCGCGGCCGGATAAGATCCGGCCAGCGAATTGAGTTGGGCGGCCGCGGCGAAGACCAGGGCCTGATCGCTGGCTTCGTAATCGCCGGGGGAGTAAGGTCCGGTGCCGGCTTGCGGGACGACCTGCATGGTGCCGTTGAGGAATTCGACGACGTCGGGGACGTGGAAGTAGTGCTGATCGAATCCGGCGAAGAAGAAGATCTTGTTCTTCTTGATGGGACCGCCGACGGTGCCTCCGCCTTGCTGCTGGCGGCTGTGAGGTTTGAAGGCCAGGAAGGCGTCGGCGGCCCCGAATCCGCTGTCGCGGATGTAATAGAGTCCGGTGCCGTGCCAGTGATTGGAACCGGACTTGGTGACTACGTTAATGACCGCGCCGCCGGAGCGTCCTTGTTCGGCGCCGTAGGAATTGGAAGAGACGCGGAACTCCTGCACGACTTCGTTCGAGAACTGGTAAGGAGCGCGATAGAGGCCGCGGGCCTGGGCGAAGAAGGCGTTATTGAAGTCGCCGCCATCGACCAGGAAGCTGTTCTGGAATCCGCGCAGTCCGCCGAAAGAGAGATCGCCGTTGGTGGAAGAGGTCAGGCTGCGAGGGTCTTGCGTCACGCCGGGCGAGAGCAGCATTAGATCGGAGAAGCGGCGGCCGTTTAGCGGGAGATCGGCGATGGCCCGCTCGTCTACGAGACTCGAGACGGCGCTGGGCTGGGTATCGACCAGAGCGGGCGCGCCAGAGACGGTGACTTTTTCCTGAACGCCGGCTATGGTGAGGCGAAATTCGAGTTCGGCGGCGGCGCCGACATCGACGTGCATCTGTGGGGTAACTTGCGGCGACATGCCTGCGGCGAAGACGCGGGCGGAGTAGTCGCCGGGCGGGAGCAGATCGATGGAGAAGCGGCCTTCGGCGTCGGAGGTGGCGGCATAGCGTATGCCGGTGGCGGCGTTGACTACTGCGATAGTTGCTCCGGGGATGCGCAGGTCGTGAAGATCGACGACCGTCCCGTGAATGGCGCCCGTGGCGGCGTCCTGGGCGGAGGCGACCGGGAATAGTAATAAAAGAGAAAATCAGGATGCAAAGCGAAGTGCGTGGCATAGGAGTCCCATCTGTGGTCGGGATGAGGCTCGGAGGGATAAGTCCCGCGCGGGGTCCGGAGGCGAGCGGGTGGGAAACCAGATTCTTTTGTAGCATGAAGAGGAGCGGATTAGCGGTGACGGGAGCGTTTCTTTTTGGGATGAGTGCCGGAGTGGGAATTCTGCTTTACGCGGAGGCGTGGGGGCGTGCTATGTTCAGTGTTCGCTGCGGGGCGGCAGTGTTGTGACAGCAAGGTGCATAGGCCCTTCGCTCGACCAGGATGACGGGGCTTTTTCGCGACGCCGACATTATGATTCGATCCTTTAAGGGTATGAAGCCGGTGATTCCTGCGAGCTGTTACGTGGATGAGTCGGCGCAAATCATTGGGGATGTGGTGCTGGGCGAGCACGCGTCGGTGTGGATGAATGCGGTGCTGCGCGGGGATGTCTTCGCGATCCGCATCGGGGCGCATTCAAATGTGCAGGACTGCAGCGTGCTGCATGGCATGAAGAATCAGTATGGCGTGATGCTCGGCGAATACGTCACGGTGGGGCATTCGGTAACGCTGCATGGATGCGTGGTCGAAGACCGCTGCTTGATCGGTATGGGATCGATAATTCTGAACGGTGCCAGGATTGGAGCGGGATCGATTATCGCGGCAGGGACGCTGATTCCTGAGCAGACGGTGGTCGAGCCGGGATCGTTGTGGATGGGGTCTCCGGGGAAGTTCCGGCGGAAGCTGGAGGAGAAGGATCAGGAATCGATCATGCGGTATGCAAGGAATTATTTGGGCCACACCGAGGAGTATTTGAAGCAGAGGCTGTCATCCTGAGCGGAGAAAACCGATTCGCTTTGCGAATCGGTTTTCGGAGTCGAAGGATCCCTATTAATTTTGCACTACTGCGTGCGCATCAAGGTGTTCTCTCGACGCTCGAATGAAGCCCCGGTGAGGACTCCCACAGCGGCCGCAGGGACGGCTAAGCTGCAAGGGATCCTTCGACTGCGACTTGTCTTTCGCGAAAGACAAGTCTCCGCTCAGGATGACAGACTTAGAATTGAGAGCTGAATGATTAAAGCAGTCCGAGGAACGCGTGATCTTCTGCCGCCGGAGACGGCGTTGTGGAATTTTGTGGAGTCGGCGGTGCGGGATGTATTTCGCGCTTACAACTTCCAGGAAATTCGCACGCCGATTTTCGAGTCGACGGAATTGTTCGCGCGCGGCGTGGGCGAAGAAACCGACATCGTCTCGAAAGAGATGTATACGTGGGAGGATCGCGGTTGCGCCGAAAGC
Source organism: uncultured Acidobacteriaceae bacterium (assembly GCA_963850165.1). GTDB lineage: Bacteria > Acidobacteriota > Terriglobia > Terriglobales > Acidobacteriaceae > Sulfotelmatobacter. Next base: position 175,995 of record CAWKKK010000009.1, read on the forward strand.
GATAAAGGACAATCTCTCACGCTTCGCCCCGAAGCCACGGCTGGCATAGTCCGAGCCTACATTGAGCACAAACTGGGTGATCGCGGTCTGAACAAGCTGTACTGCATCGGTCCGATGTTTCGGCGTGAACGTCCTCAAAAAGGCCGCTATCGTCAGTTTTATCAGATCGACGCCGAAATCATTGGGCCGGCTTCGGCGGGGAGCGAGTCTCCGGCGCGCGATGCGGAAGTTTTGGAGATGCTCGCGACTTTGCTCGACCGGCTCGGCATCACAGGTTGGACGTTGGAATTGAATTCAGTGGGGAGCGCAAGCGATCGGGCGCGATTCAACGAGGCGCTGCAGGCTGCGTTAGCGCCGGTCGTGAGTCAGATGTGTTCCGATTGCCAGCGCCGCGCGGTGACCAATCCGCTGCGCGTGTTCGATTGCAAGGTGCCGGCGGATCAGCCAATCATCGAGACGCTGCCGCGCATCAGCCAGTTTCTGGATGAGGGCTGCCGGAAACACTTTGAAGACGTGCAACAGATTCTGAAGGCTGTGGGAGTGCCTTTTGTCCTAAACGACCGTCTGGTTCGCGGACTGGATTACTACACGCGCACGGCGTTTGAGTTCACGCACGGAGCGCTGGGCGCGCAGAATGCGATCCTGGGCGGCGGGCGCTACGACGGTCTTTCCGAGGCGCTGGGCGGGCCGGCGGCCCCGGGCATTGGGTTCGCGATTGGCGAAGACCGGCTGGTGATGTCGCTGCAGGAGGCCACGCCCGCTGAGAGCGTGCTAAAGAAGCCGGATGTGTATGTGGCTCCGCTGGGCGCGGGCATGAACGCCGAAGCGGCGCGCCTGGCGCGGGAGTTGCGCCGGCATGATCTGGTGGTCGATTTGGGAGATGAGACCTTCCGGCTGAAGAAATCTTTTGAAACCGCGACCAAGGCGGGAGCGAAGTACATTCTGATCGTCGGCGAGAACGAAGTGAAAGCGGATGCGTTCGCGTTGAAGAATCTGGCGACGGGCGAGCAGGTTTCCGTTCCGCGCGCGGAGTTGGCGCGGAGAATACAGGAGTAGCCGTGGGTAAGCTTCGATCCATGATCGACGATGAGGCGCGAAAGTTCATCGAGGCGCAGCATGTGTTTTTTGCCGCTTCTGCTCCGCTGGATGCCGCCGGTCACGTCAACCTCTCGCCGAAGGGGCTGGACACGTTTCGCATTCTGTCGCCGACCACCGTCGCTTATCTGGATTTCAACGGCAGCGGCGTGGAGACCATCGCTCACCTGAAAGAGAATGGAAGAATCGTTCTCATGTTCTGCGCGTTTCAAGGGCCCCCGAACATTTTTCGCCTGTACGGCCACGGCCGCGTGGTCGAGCCGCACGAGGCCGAGTTTGCGGCGCTCGCAGAATCGTTTCCCGATCACGAGAACGCGCGATCGATCATCGTCGTCGAACTTACGCGCGTTACCGACTCTTGCGGATACGGAGTTCCTCTCTTTAAGTATGAAGGCGAGCGAACCCAGCTCCAGGCCTGGGCACGCCATCGCGGGACCGAGGGATTGAGAGCTTACAGAGAAGAGAAGAATCGGCGGAGTATTGATGGGCTTCCGGGCATATCCGGAGAATAATTCCAGGGAGATGCACATGAAACGAGCGTGGATGTTTTTGGCGGCGTTGATGTTCACGGGGACGGCGATGGCGCAGACGTCAGCTCCGAAGCCGAGGCCGGAACTGAAGAAGCTCGACGTGTTCGTCGGTACGTGGGCCTTGAATGGCGCCATGAAGCCGGGAATGATGGGACCGGGCGGAACGATGACGGAGAGCGAAAAGTGCGAGTGGATGGAGGGCGGCTTCTACCTGGTGTGCCACTCCGACTTCAAGAGTTCGATGGGCAATGGCGTGGGATTGTCGGTGATGGGATATTCCGCCGAGGACAAGGCTTATACCTATCGCGAGTTCAGCAGCACCGGCGAATTCGTCGACTCCAGGGGCGCGCTCGATGGCGACACATGGACCTGGACCAACGAGGACAAGATGGGCGGCATGACCATGAAGGGCCGGTTCACCATCCACATGACCTCGACTGCGTCGTATACCTTCGTATTCGACATGTCGCAGGATGGCACGAAGTGGTCAACGGTGATGGAGGGTAAGGCCGGCAAGAAGTAGCCCCTCACACACTCTTTGCGTTCTTCGCCGCCGTTCTTCGCGATCTGGTAGTGGTGCAGCTTGATTGTCATCCTGAGCAAGCGTTCTTTGCGCAGCGAAGGATCTGGGCGAGCCGCGCGATGTGTCGCGTTCTTTGCGACACCATAATCGCGCGTTTGGCTCGCCTCCTTACCAAACTGCACCCGCGATCTTTGCGGTTTAAGGCTTTGTTCTCCCGCCATTTATAATCTGGAATTCGGCTTTCAGCCCATCTCTAACTGTAAGGATATAACTTGCTCGACTTTTTAGGCGACTTACGACGAACGCATATGTGCGGGGCGCTGCGCGCTTCCGATGCAGGCAAGAAGGCCACGCTGATGGGCTGGGTGAACAAGCGGCGCGACCTCGGCTCACTTATTTTCGTGGACCTGCGCGACCGCACAGGCGTGACGCAGGTAGTGATCAACGCCGAGCGCGACGCGGCGATCCACGAAAAGACTGAGGCTCTGCGCAACGAGTACGTGATTGCCGTGACCGGCACGGTGAAGCTGCGCGACGCCAGCACCGTGAACAAGAACATTGCAACCGGCGAAGTGGAACTCGTGGCGGAGGAGTTGCGCATTCTGAACGAGTCGAAGCTGCCGCCGTTCCTGCCTTCCGACACTGCGCTCACCAACGAAGAGACTCGGCTGAAGTATCGCTACATCGATTTGCGGCGCGACGTGATGCAGTTCAACATCGAGCTGCGGCACAAGGTGGCGAAGGCGATCCGGGATTATCTTTCGGGGCAGGGATTTTTTGAGATCGAAACGCCCTTCATGACGCGGTCCACGCCCGAGGGCGCGCGCGATTATCTGGTGCCGAGCCGCGTGCAGCCTGGGACGTTTTACGCGCTGCCCCAGTCGCCGCAGATGTTCAAGCAGATCCTGATGATCGCGGGCTTCGACAAATATTTTCAGATCGTGCGCTGTTTTCGTGACGAAGATTTTCGCGCCGACCGCCAGGCGGAGTTTACGCAGATCGATTTGGAGATGACGTATCCGCAGCCGGAGACGGTGTGGAATGTAGTGGAGGGATTTCTGACGGCGGCATTTGCCGCGGCGGGGTTTGCCATCACGACGCCGTTTCCGCGCATGGATTATGACGAAGCGATCCGGCTGTATGGGATCGACAAGCCGGATCTGCGGCTGCCTGCGTTTACCGATGTGCGGGAATGTTTTGCGGCGGAGAATCTGCAGGAGTTAGCAATCAATGCAAGTCTGCCGGTGATTGCGATTCGCACGCCGAAAGTCGGCGAGCTTTCTCGCAAAGAACGCGATGACATCAAGCCGATGTTCCACTCAAAGGGCGGGGCGAAGATATTTGAAGATTTCAAACGCATTGGAAACAAGTTTTCTGAAGCGTCGGCGGCGATCGCGAAGAAGACCGGCATGGAAGAGGGCGATCTGATTGTGCTGGTGGCTGGGTCTGCCCAACCTGGTTCATCACAGGCTGGGCCACAGACGGAGGTTTCCGGGCATCGCCATAACAAGGTTACGCCGCAGGAGTTGGCGATCTATGCCTCGGCAGGGGCACTGCGTCTGGCGCTGGCGCAGAAGTATTCCGAGCGGCATGGCATTTTCAAGAAGACCGGCGATGCGGCGAAAGACTTCCGATTCTTGTGGGTCACGAACTTTCCCATGTTCGAGTGGGATGAGGGCGAGAAGACTTGGATGGCGGCGCATCATCCGTTTACCTCGCCTCATGAAGAGGACATGTCGAAGCTGGAGACCGGCGTGGAGTCGTTGCACGATCCGCTGTCGCCGCTGAGCGCCGTGCGGGCGCTGGCCTATGACGTGGTTCTGAATGGGACGGAGCTGGGCTCGGGATCGATTCGTATTCACCGCCAGGATGTGCAGAGCAGAATCTTCCGCGCCTTGGGCATGACCGAGGAAGAAGCGCGCGCACGCTTTGGATTCTTTCTCGAAGCGCTAGAGTATGGCACGCCTCCGCACGGAGGGATTGCCCTGGGCCTCGACCGCATCGTGATGATTCTCGCCGGGGCCGAGAGTTTGCGCGAAGTGATCCCGTTCCCGAAAACAGCGCGGGCCGTGGATTTGATGGTGGATGCGCCGACGCCGGTAAGCGAGAAGCAGTTGAAGGAGTTGGGGATCGCGATTCGTAAGGCGGCCAAGGAATGATGCTTCGCAATTGAGCCTTGTCATTCCGACGCGCGAGCGAAGCGAGACAGGAGGAATCTGCGTTCTGTAGCAACTACAACCCCCGCGTGGGACGGCTGGGTCGATGCTCACCAATTCCAGCCAGCACAGCCTCAACCAAGAAATCCACAGCCACCTTGTGATATCTGACCTTGTGCCTCACTCCCGATTCATCTCATACTGAATCCAAATCTCTACCCGCTCTTTGACAACCGAATAGGCATAGTTAAGTCCAATCGATCCAAGATTTTGCGGATAAATTCTTTCGATTCAGGATTTTAGCCGGATTGAGTGCAGATCGATGTTCGCAAATCGCTGATTCAAAAGAATTAAGAGATTCGATCTAGTAATTTTTTTGATCTGGATTTAAGACAATGGCAAGGGGAACGGACAACAAGCGCCAACTATTTTTTGAGGCGGGAAACCGCCAATTCTTCTACTCGCGCCAGCACTTGATCTTCACTCAGTTTGGTGGAGTCGATGACCACCGCATCTTCTGCCGCTTGCAGCGGAGACGCGGCCCGAGTGCGGTCGCGGCGGTCGCGTTCGCGCAGGTCTGCGGCTACGTTGGCTGCTACTTCGCCTTTGATCTTCTGCTGCTCCATGCGGCGCTTTTCGCGGACGACGGGGTCGGCGTCGAGAAAGATCTTCAAGTCGGCATCGGGAAAGACTTTCGTTCCGATGTCGCGGCCTTCCATTACCACGCCGCCGCCCGCGCCCATCTCCCGCTGACGCGCGACCATCCACGCCCGCACGCCGGGATGGACCGAGACGCGCGAGGCCGCTTCGGTGACATCGCGCTCGCGAATACGCGAGGAAATGTCGCGGCCATCGAGCAGGGTACGGTTTCCGCCCGCGGTGGGCTCGAGCTGAATGCGCGATTCCTGCGCCAGCTTTACGAGCGCGGGTTCGTCGTCGAACGATACGTCATTGTCGATGGCCTTAAGCGCGAGTGCGCGATACATGGCGCCGCTCTCCAGGTTGACGTAGCCGAACTTGCGCGCCAGGCGGGATGCGATGGTGCTCTTGCCCGCGCCCGCCGGGCCGTCGATGGCAATGATCAGCTTGCGCTGCGAGTGGTCGTGGTTATTCATGCTGCGAGTAGACGATTGTACACGGCGACGTGAATCGCGAGGTTTTGCGTGCGCGGAGCGTCCGCTCTTCGTCACGCGTCCGCTCTTTGTCACGCGCGGCAGACAATCCTTTAACAAACATGTGACAGTCGCGCCCACGTCTTCTTCCCGAATGCCGCGTCAAATATGGCATACGTTCGAAGGTGATTGGTGAGAGCGTGTACCCGCTTTGCAATGCCTAGAAACGGAGGCGGTGACGCAGAGCACAGAGGGGCGAACCTGCCCCCTCTAATGCGGCAGTCCGGTTGCAAGCCCGGGCAGTGAAGGAGGGTTGTCATGTTGGAGATTGTTTGGCGCAATCCGCAGCCACCGGCGCGGAGAAAGCTGCGGGTTGAGGAAGTCGGGGCCGTTGAATCAACGACAGCGCCCAGGTGGGTGATCTGCTATCACAGCATCGTCGACTCAGGCTGGCCCGAAAATGAATATCAGCTATTCGTGAGCCGGAATTTCGAGCGCCCGATTGCGGTTTAGACGTAGACGGGAAAGAGGTACAGTCATGTCTGCAATAGCACAGATCGACCAGGAATCCGAAGAAATCATTTATGAGTTGGCGCGGCGGGTCCTCGTCTACCGTTTGAGCGAGTTCGACAGGATTTGGGAATCGGCGAACGAGATCTGCGATCGCTACCAAGTCAAGAAGGCGAGTTGATCGGCTCTGCCAGACGCGCCGCTGCTGGCCGGCTTACTTTGCAGCGCGGTGCGGCCTGGCGGAGATGACCGCCGGCTCCTTCGCCGGCGTGATATGCAGCATCGACCGACCGCTGACGTGGATGAAGCTGAATTCGCGGGCTGCCAGCAGCGCGTTCACGGCTTCTTTCACGCGCGAACGCGCTACGAAGTTTCCGAAGAAAGTTTCGAGTTCGGCCGGCTCTGCGGCAACTACGCAGTCCAGATATTTCGAGAGCAGCGCCGAGAGCGCCTGCTGCACTGAAAGTCCTATGCCCTCGCGGACCGCCTCCGGCGCCCAGCGATAGAGCACATCCCAGAACGAGCCTTCACCGGCCTTGTAGTCGACGCGCGTGATGCGCAGCTTCGCCGACAGCTCGCCCAGCGCTTTGTCGAGCGCCGCCAGCGAAACGCTGCCGCCCAGCGCCTCCTGTAGCTTCTGCTTCGAGATGGGGCCGTCCCGGACGATCAACTCGAACGCATCGCAGGCCAGCGGAGAATAAGGAGAACGCGGACCCTGCCGGGGCGCGAGCTTGGGATTGCGCTCGCCCACCAGCGCATAGAAATAAGGAAAGACCGAAGCCGCGACCAGGAACGCGTTGTTCTCTTCGAACAGGTTCGCTTCGAAAGCCGCGCGTTCGCGCAGCAGGCGGACCATGAGTTCCGTGGCTGCCAACGCGCGCCGATCGGAGTAGGCGTGCTGCCAGGTGGGCAGGCGATCGTCGGAGCCGACGAAGGCTCCGATGAAGGTGGGCACGGGCATGGTGGGGCGCACGGGAAACATCAGGCAGAATCCCACGGCCTCGACGAAGGCGCGCGCCTCTTCGATGGTGCGGATGGGCTTGCCATCGAGGCGCCACTTTTCGCGGCGCAGTTGCTGTAGGTCGCTTTCGGTCATGAGGACTGGCAATTAGCAATTGGCAGTTGGCAACTAGCAACAACGGCCTCGCTAACTGCTAATTGCCAATTGCGGTTTTGTTCAGATTCTCTTGAACGCCTTCTGAATGTCCTTTACAGAATACCGCAGGACGACTGGCCGACCGTGCGGGCACGACATGGGATGGTCCGTTTTCGCGAGTTCCGTGAGCAGCCAGTCCATTTTGTTTTGCTCGAGCGGCATGTTGACCTTGATGGCGGCGTGGCAGGCGATGGATGCGGCAATGCGGCCGCGAATCTTTTCCAGGTTCAGCGACTGCTCTTCGCGCGAGATTTGATCGAGCAATTCGTGGAGCATGTGCTCGACCGCGGCCGCGTCTACGCCCGCTGGCGCGACTTTCACCGCGACGCTTCGTGCTCCGAAAGGCTCGGCTTCGAAACCGTTGTGCTGCAGTTCGTCGGCAATCTCGGCGAAGACAGCCTGCTGCGCCGGAGATAGCTCGAGAACGATCGGCATCAGCAGGCGCTGGCTTTCGACTTTCTGCGCGGCGCGCTGCTTCAGGATGCGTTCGAAGAGCACGCGCTCGTGGGCTACGTGCTGATCGACGATCCACAGTCCGTCTTCATTCACTGCGAGGATGAAGGAGTTGCGAATCTGGCCCAAGGGGCGGAGGGTGGAGAGCGCGGCCAGCGTGGAGTCTTCCTCGCTTGCGTTTTCCGCGGCATCGAGCGCGGGAGCACAGCCGTTGTCTGGAATCGTGTCTGGAATGCTCCCGGGAAGTTCGGCGAAGCGACTTTCAAGTCCGAGGGCAACGGGAATCGCGGCGTTGGCCTCGACCGCAATTCCGCCTTCGAACTGGAAGCGCGCGGAGACTGGCTGCGCTGCCGGCGCTTGCAGAGCGAATCCTCCAGCTGCAGGTTCATGCAATGGGCGCGATGGCGCTCCAGACGCGTTGCCCAGATCGGAAGGTGGTTCCCATTCTCTGGCGCCCGGCGTGAGGCCGGAGCTGGCGGTGGCGTGAGCATGGATCTCGGTGGTGAACTGGGGCGCGGGGCGTGCCTTCATCAGCGCGGCCCGCACGGTGTCGCGGACAAAATCGTGCATCAACGTTGGCTGTCGAAAGCGCACTTCTGTCTTCGAGGGATGAACGTTGACATCCACCTCGCCCGGCGGCAGTTCCAGAAACAGCAGCACTACCGGATAGACCGCCGGCGGAATGATGTTGCGATAGGCTTCGGTCAAGCCATGCTGGATCAGCCGGTCGCGAATCAGGCGGCCGTTCACAAAGACGTAGATCGAATTGCGATTCAGCTTCTGAATCTCCGGCTTCGAAACGAAGCCGTGAAGACGCATCTGGCCGGGATCGGCGGGCGCGGCCCGATCTTCACTCTCTTCTTCCTTGCGCCGCCAGGGCGGAGGCTGCGCCAAGCCGACGTGCTCAAGTGGCTGCACGGCCGCTACGGCGATCAACTGGTCGAGGGTTTCTTTGCCGAAGACCTGATAGACGCGCTCGCTGTATCCCGCGACCGGCGGCGCAACTAGCATGGCATTCGTGGCCGAATGCAATTCGAAATGCTTCCCGGGATGCGCCAGCGCGTAGTGCGTGACCAGCGAAGCAATGTGCGAGAGTTCGGTCGACTCCGCTTTCAGAAACTTCTTCCGCGCCGGGGTATTGAAGAAGAGGTCGCGGACGGTGATCGACGTGCCTGCAGGCAGGCCGGCTTCTTCGACGCGCGCCATCTTGCCGCCATTGATTTCAATGACGGTTCCGGCCGTAGCATCGGCATCTCGCGTTTCCAGCCGCAGGCGCGATACGGATGCGATCGAGGGCAGCGCCTCGCCGCGAAATCCCAGGGTGGCGACACTGAGCAGGTCTTCGGCGTCCTTGATTTTGGAAGTTGCGTGGCGCTCGAACGCCAGCATGGCGTCGTCGCGCACCATGCCGCATCCGTTGTCGGTGATCTGGATGAGCTTTTTGCCGCCCGCCTCGACGTTGATCTTGATGCGGGTGGCGCCCGCGTCCAGCGCGTTTTCCAGCAGTTCTTTCACCACCGAGGCAGGACGCTCCACCACCTCGCCGGCGGCGATCTTGTTGGCAACATGCTCGGGAAGTACGTGAATGCGGCCCATGGGGCAGTTCTCGGTTTTCGGTTCTCAGTTCTCAGTTGCGGCGGAGATAAGCAAGTTTCGCAGATGGTGGGGCGGAAGGCAAAGATGCGCATCTGCCGATTGGACATATCCCTTGTGTAGAATCAATCCCCGGCAGTTGTATCCCCAAGATCGCGAGAAGAATGAATGCCTGATGCGCCTGATGCGCCGCACTCCGTTCCGAATCCTGCTGCTGGTAGTCCTGGCATGCAGCGGCAGTTTGAGATTTACCAGCTGGGCTTGGCCGGGAAGAAGCTTTCCGTACCAATCGCGCTGGCGCAACTGGAAAAGAAGGCTGCGGAAGTTCTTACGCCGCAGGCCTACGACTACGTTGCCGGAGGCGCTTCCGGGGAGCGCACGATGCGCGCCAATCTCGCCGCTTTCGACCGCTGGCGCATCGTTCCTCGCATGTTGCGCGATGTGTCGGAGCGCGATCTTTCCATTGAACTTCTTGGCCACACGCTGCCTGCTCCCGTGCTGCTCGGCCCGGTCGGAGTGCAAGGCATTCTTCATCCCGAGGCCGACCTGGCCTCAGCGCGCGCTGCCGCTTCCCTTGGCGTGCCTTTCGTACTGAGCACGCTGTCGTCGCGCTCCATGGAAGATGTGGCGCAAGCCATGGGCAGCGCCCTGCGCTGGTTTCAACTCTATTGGGGAAAAGATTACGAATTAACCGGCAGCATGTTGCGGCGCGCGGAGCAGTCTGGGTACTCGGCAGTCGTGGTTACGCTTGACACTGCCATGCTGGGCTGGCGCGAGCGCGACTTGCAGCATCCTCACCTGCCGTTTCTTCTCGGCCAGGGACTGGCCAACTACTTCACCGACCCGGTGTTCCGCTCCCGCCTCAGCGAAACGCCGGAAGGCGACCCGGCAGGCGCGATCCGCCTGTGGGCGACCCTGTTTTCAAACACTGCGCTCACCTGGAACGACCTGGGCTGGCTGCGCCGCCAGACTGGGTTGCCGATTCTGCTGAAAGGAATTCTTCATGCCGACGACGCGCGCCGCGCCCTCGACTGCGGAGTTGACGGCATCATCGTTTCCAACCATGGTGGACGCCAGGTGGATGGCGCCATCGCCGCGCTTGACGCCTTGCCCGCGGTCGCCGCCGCCATTCAGCAGAGGATTCCGGTGCTGTTCGACAGCGGCATTCGTTACGGTTCCGACGCCATCAAGGCGCTGGCTCTCGGGGCGCGCGCAGTGCTGCTGGGCCGGCTTTATTTGTGGGGATTGGCTATTGCGGGGGAGCAAGGGGTTCGCGACGTGGTGCGGAATTTTCTGGCGGAGTTCGATCTGACGCTGGGATTGAGTGGATATAAGTCTTGCCGCGAGCTGGATGGGTCGGCTTTGAGTGGGAGTTAGGGAGCCAGCTCAAGCCAAGAGAACCGTCGTAGAAACTCCTTGCAAGGTTGCAGTGGCGCAGGTGGGTAAGGGGTCCTTCGACTCCGCAGGTGCTTCGCGTTCGCGAAGCACTTGCTCCGCTCAGGATGACAACGTTAGTTGAATCAGTCCAATTAGTTTTCCGTGGGTTCCACTTTCGACTTCGGCGGCGGCAGAGACTTGGGCGGCTTTATCTGCTTCGGCGGGCCGGGGATTCCGCCGGAGATACCGCCGGGGATGCCTTCGACTGGGCCGCCGCTCTTTATGGATGTTGCCTTGCGAATCTCAATGCCGTCGTGCTCGTTGTTGAGCACGATATGAGCGGCGCCGCTGCCGACACTGCCGCTGGCCTTAGCCTCGTGCTCGGTGGCGTCAATTTTTATATCCGGGAAGTCTGACTGGATTTCGCCGTCGCGGGTGCGGGCGTCGACATGGAATCCGGCTTTCTCGGGTACGCTCAGGTGGATGTCGCCGTTGCGGCTGTCGATCTGCACGTTGCCGAGCGAGCGCATGGAGACTTCGATGCCGCCGTGTTCGTCCTGCAGACGAACGTCACCGGATACGTCTTCCAGGCGGATTTCCTTGGAGCGCGTCGTCAGATGCAAGGGACCGAAGATCTGGTCGCCGTGAAGGTCATCAGAATCGAGATTGAGGTCGCCATCGATGCGCGAGAACTCCATGTCGGTGCGGGAGGACTTGAAGGCGACACTCTTGGTGATGCGGGCGAGCTTGACGCTCTCCTGGAATTCGCCTTCGAACTGGGCAGAACCCTTGACGTCGGTGACGGAAACCTCGTTGAGCCGGCCGTCAATGTGGACGTCTCCCGTGACCTGCTCGACCTTGGCTGAACTTTTTTCCAGATGCAGTTTTACGTTGCCGACGACGTCTTCCACGGAAACGTCGCCGTTATGGGTGGTGATTTCAACTTCTCCGTCGCGGCCGATGACCGAAACTTCGCCGCGGCGTGAAATAACGTGCACCTCCATCTTGCGAGGGACGGAGATATCGAGATCGCTTTGTACGGCGTGGTCGCCGGAGGCTTGAGTCCGGGCGTCGAGGATAATCACGTTGCCAGCCATGGTGATCGCGGGTGCAGCCTGCTTGTTGTACTTCTCGGCGTCATCCTTGCTGTCGGCCCCGACGCGCTTGCGAACGACGACAGTAATTTTGTTGTCGTTGGCCGCGCTGACCCGGACCGCGCCGTGATCGTCGTTGACGCGCAGGCTGGTGGCAGTGGACGGTATCGTCTGTTCGAGGTGGTCGTCGAAGTTGTAGGTCTGGCCGAAAAGGTTGTCCAGATCGCTGTCGTCGATGTTCATGTTGTCGCGGATCTCGCCCCAGTTGAAACGCGAGGCCTGGGTGGCCATGAGTCCGAAGACGACGATGAGGATAACGAGAAAAAATCCGCCGGCGCCGATACCGCGCGCGGGCACGCCGTCGCGCTGGGCTTGCTGATATTCGACCAGCTTGATCACGCCCCACAGGATCAACAGAGCGGGCCAGTAGTGCGCGAACATTGTTCCCAGCCGCATCCAGGAGAGCATGTGCAGGTTGCCCAGCAGGAAAACGATGCCGAGGACTATCAGCACAACCGGTCCGGCAAAAGAGCGGCGGCGATGCCGCGGCGGAACAATCGGTGGAACCGGGGGCGGAACCGCATTTTGAACTGGGCTAGACATTGTGCACCTCCCCCGACGAAGACGTTGCTTCCGGATTAGGAGTTGACGGCGGCGGAGCCGGCGGCGCGACTGCAGGAGGCGACCCAGGCAGCGGGCCGATGTGCCCAGCCGATGACGCGCTGCTCTGCACTAACTTAACGACACCGACCACCAGAATCCAAGCCGGCCAGGTACGGTCGATCTGGGCAATGTCCATGCTCTGCAGCAGGAACAGGATGCCGGTAGTGAGCACCATCGCCGGCCCCATCAAATACCGCGTGCTGCAGCGTCCGCAGGTACAGGTTTGCGAGGTACGCTCCCAGCGGCGGTAGAACATCCAGCCGCCGAGAAAGATGAGAATCAGCGGCCAGAAGCGTTCGAAGCCATTTTCCATGATGCCCATGGTGTGCAGCAGGAAGAGCACGCCCAGGCCGATAAGAACCACGGCGCCCACTGGAATCTTGCCGCTGTCGAACCTATCGCCCATGCTGAAGGTCTGGCCCAGACCCAAAGGATCGGGCGCAGGCTGGCCGGACTGAAGAGCGTGAGCCGTGCGCACGGCATCGATGATCTGGTAGACGTAGAAGAAGGCGATGCCGATGCCGAACACGAAGTCCCACCTTCCGGCATGATCAGAAGCGAAGATCAGCATGACGAAGATGAGCAGGTGCGCCAGTCCCTTGGCGTATTGCGAACAATAGACGGCGCCGACGCCGAAGGGAAAGAACCCAGCGAGGATGCCGGCGACAGTGGGATTCGGGTTAGGACCCGCAGGCCGCCCGGCCGGTCCAGATCCTCCAATGGCAGGCGCTCCAGCAGGCGGATAAACAGTCTGCTGATAGGTAGTCTGTGGCGGCACGAATGCGGCAACCGGGGCAGTGCCTTCCAGACGAGCTGCGAGGCAGGGCTCGCAGTAAATGACTCCGCGAACGTCGCGGGTGCAGGTGCCGCAAAGCGGCTTGCCGCAAGTGCGGCAGAAAGCCACTGCGGCGGTATCCTGGTGCGTGGCGCAGTTCATACGAACCTCCTGTACGTGGTCACCGACACTACAGGCAGATCGTTTACAGATGGACCCAGCGGAGCGCACGCCAGAATGAGATGGTTCTCGTTCTGGCTGTAATTGCGATCCTGCTTCTGCTCGGGCTGTTGTGTTGTGTCGTTCTTGTGGTCTTTCTTTGCCGGCGCGGTCTCGGCAGGCTCTACGTTGCGCTTGAGTACACGCACTGCGGCCTGCACCTCATAGACCAGCTTTATGTTGTCGTAATACCGGACGACGCGGGCTTGCATATTGTAGTACGTGTGCCGTATCGCAGCGGGACGCAGGCTCACGGAACGGAGATCGGCGGGTTTCACGCCGAGTACGCTCAAGCCCACCGACAGCGAGAAGAACGCCATGCCAAACGACATGGCGAACCGCGGCTGCCGCACCGTGCCCCAGATGGGCTGAATTGCCCCCGAGGCCCAGGCTTGCGCGCGCTCCCACCACGAAGGCCGGAAGGAAGCGCGCGGCTGCTGCAACATCGATGTAGATACGTTCACCCGCAGGCGTTGGGTGTCAACGCCCGTTGTGGATGCCAGAATGTTATTAACAAACCCGGCTGGAGGCTCCACCTCCGTGAGATCCTTCAGCCAGTTGCGGCCCGCTGTGACTTCAGCGAACAGCGGCCCGCACACGGAACAAGTCCGGGCGTGGGCGTGGAAGGTGTCGAGCTTAGTGCCGGTCAGAACGCCATCGAGCGCGTCGCTGAGCAGGCCGTCAAACTCGTGACACTGCATTCCGTTATTGGTGTGGTCTGGCATCACATCACCTGCCTATAGGTACGTTCTAAAAGCCGGGCTAGTTCCGCGCGGCCACGATTTATTCGAGATTTCACAGTGCCCTCCGGTACCTTCAAAACGGTTGCGATTTCGCGATAGTCAAAATCTTGTAAGTCCCTTAGAATCACTGCCTCACGAAGCTCCGGCGAGAGTCTGGCCAGGGCGGCGTGAACGGTTTCGCCCACCTCCCGGCTGCGTACGCGGGCATCGGGCGGTGCGGATTGGTCCTGAATTTGCTCACTCAGGGGCTGGGCGTCTTCGTGAGCCGACGACGTGGCGTCGAGCGAGTCGGTAATCCGGTCCTGCTTGGTCTTGCGAAAATGGTCCACCAGCAGGTTGCGGGTGATGGTCGTGACCCAGGTTACGAACGCTCCCTTCGAACTGTCATAGCTTGCGAGCGTCCGGTACATCTTGATGAAAACTTCCTGGGCAAGGTCTTCGGCGTCGTCGGCCGATCCGGCAAAGCGGTAGCAGATGTTATAAATACGCCGGTTGTAGGTCTGGACGATTTCTTCCCAGGCAGCAGCATCGCCGGCAACACAGCGGCGCACCAGCATCGCAACTACCTGAACGTCTTCCAACCGAAGCTCCCCGGAAAGCTCGACCTGGTTGAACCTTCAATAAAGCTTTGTCATTCCGACTGGAGCCGGACCCTGAGCGAAGTCGAAAGGGACGGCGCAGTGGAGGAACCTGCTGTCTTGCGCACCACCAACAGCCCCACCACAAGACAATACGCGAACGTAGTCCTGTAAGTTCGCGGGATTAAAGGCGCAAGCCGCAAATTATGTGAAACATGGCATTGTAGCAGTGGGGATATGCGGACACCGCGTTCCAGCCCGAGAGTCTCTTCTCACCGTCTCCCCGGCAACAAAAAGTGGCGCACCGGAGTGCGCCACTGAATTGAAGGTATAGATTCAGGGCACAGCCGAATCATTGCGGCGATGCCCTGTTTCCAGGTTACTGGTTACGGTTTCCGTTTCGTTTGCGCCTTCGCCGCGGATTTTCTGACTGCGGGAAGTCCGGTTAGCGACCCCTGCTGTTCCAAGGGCCCAACAAACACCGTCGCAAAACCAGTGTCATAGTTAAGCCAGTACAACTGTGCACCACTGGCCTGATACACGACCACGTCGAAGCTTCCCAACACGCTGTTGATCGTGGCCGCGAGCGGATTGGGAGTTGTGTTCGTCGCTAACATTGAGAAGCGCCCAGGGTTGGTGGTGTCCGCAAGCGGAATTGAGCTGAAGGTAGACCCTTGATAGAGCCCGGTCCCCCCGACGCCCAGCGTCAAGAACGGATCGCTGACGAGCCCGGTTAGACTCAAAGCGCCCGCAGTCATCGACCCCTGCGCCACCATGTCGAACTCGCAGTCGGGGCAAGAAGCGCTGAAGTAGTTGAAATCCTGCCATCCAACGGCATAAGCGCCGCTAAAGTCGGCAGGTGCAGTGGCAGTTTGCGGGGTCACGAGTCCCGTGCCTCCGGCAAGACTGTCATCCAAGTCGAGAAGAAGTGCGCCTCCTACTGCGCTGCCTGTTGTTCTGTTGTTGGGGTCGTTCAGGTTGAGGGTGGGGTCCGTCATATAAATCCCCAACGCGCTGACGTGCCCGCCCCCCAATCCGCCCGTGATCGTCAGGGTGCCATATCCATTGCTGGCAATGGAATACGTGCCCGAAAACGGCGAAGCGAGTGCGGACACGAAGAAGTTATCCAGTTCGTTGACGTCCCCCACTCCAGTGAGGTCAGCGGGAGAAGACGAAGTGCTGCTGGTAGTGAACTGGCCTAGCGCGCCGTATTCCGCTTGAAACGGGTTCCCGGCGAGGCCAAGTACCGAGCCTCCGAGGGAGGCGTTGTTGAAGGTGCCCAAGCCCTGGCCGAAGCCCGAGCCGACAGCCGAATCGGCGGCGTCCACGTCAATGATCCGAACCACTTCCGCACCTACCACGTAGGAGGCGAAAGTGATTGCAGTCGCCGTAGCAGCATTGGTGATACCGGTGGTCACGGTGCGACCGAATGCGTCCGCCCCCCCACAACTCCGTGGAAGACCGTTCCGGTCATCACAGTTCCATCGTCATTGACGTCGATAGTTCCGGTGACACTGCCGCTGCCGGCAGTGTAGACGCCCCCGAAGGCCACCGGCTCATAGAGGTGATCTACGCCGGAGATGGTGAAGGCGAAGTTGCCGGAGGCGCTCGTCAGCGTCTGCAGATCCATGCTTCCGCTGGAAGTCGCCGAGCCATCAAACTGCATGATGAGCGCGTGGTTGGAATTCACGAACTGCACGCCGAGGGTTTCGGTTCCCGTCCCTGTCCCTGTAGCACCCACCCTCGGGTTGTTCGTGATGAGGGTTAGGGTGCCCTGGCCGGTAGTGGCATCTACGGCGAGGGTTCCACCGCTGATGGAGTCGGGGGTGTCAGGCTCGCCCAGTGACGTGTTGCCGATGGCGTCGTTGTAGTCTTGTTCGCCGCCGGTGACGCTGCCGCCCGAATCGATCGTGACCGCCCCGGCCACGGCATAATAATTCGGGCCACCGTTGAGTCCTTCCTCACCGCTCAGATAAAACACGTAGGTGTTCGAACCAGTTACCACGGCGGTGTTCGTCTCGGTGAAGGTGACTTGCGGCGGCGTCAGTGGTGCCATAGTCGCAGCCGCCACGGTGAAGACGCCGGCTATCCCGTTGGCGGTCAGGTCGCTCACGGTGGCGTTGCCGTTCGCATCGGTAATTACTCCCTCAGCGCTGCCACCACCCGTGAAGGAACCGCTGGCGCCCATCGCTCCCGGAGTGACGGTGAACGTCACGTGGAAACCGCTAATGCCGTTGCCGTCAATATCGGTGACCTGAGCAACAAGCGACGCGTAGGCGCCGTTGACCGCCACTTTCTGATCATTTCCGCTCGAAATCTTCAGGTCAGCAGCCACGCCGGCGACGTTGGTCAGGTTGAAGCTGGCCGGTGTCGTCGCACCTGTGACCGAAGCGGTCACCGCATAATTACCGGCCGCCGTGCCTGCTGTGAATGTCGGCGACGTGGCTACGCCGCTCGAGTTGGTCGTCGCGGTTGCGGTGAGCGCTGCTCCCGCGAATGTTCCGTCGGTTGCCGCCGGAGAAGTGAAGGTCACGCTCACGCCGCTCGTCGGCGTTCCGTTGGTCGATACCGTCGCGGTAAGAGGATTTGTGAACGGCATGCCCACCGGCGCGCTTTGTCCGCCTCCGCTGGTCGCCGCAATTGTTACTACCTGGGCAGGTGGCGTGCTCGAACTGCTACTGCTGCTGCAGCTCGTCAAGAAAGTCAAGGTTGAGAAGATCAAGGTCGAGATAATTAACGCGGGGAGGCTCCAATACGATTTCCGGTTCATAGCGACTCTCCTTTCTGCGCGGCCCTCTGGCTGGCACGTTCACGGGTCTGTGGCGACACGGGGATCCCGTGTAGGTTCCGCATGGTATAGACCCGACTACCCACTTTCACGGTGCGGGTCACGAAGACTTCCTTGTCCCCAAGCGCTTTCATAACGCCGGCAACCTCAACTTCTTCGCCTGCGGCGACTGAGAGGGCACCTTTGCCCAGCAAGCCGAATCTCCCCAGACTTGCATCCACCGGGCCGGAGGCAGTTTCCAGCAGGAGGTGCGAACCCATAATCATTCCTGTAGAGGCCTTCACGAGCACGCTCGATACTGTGCCTTTTAGTGTGACTTCCTTGGTGATGTCGTAAAACTTCTGGGTTTCGGGTGCCGCTTGGGCGCCGAGCGGAACAGCCACCACCGCTAACAGCAGGCCGGCCAGCAGCCCAGTGATCATTCGGGCAGGTTTCTTCAAACAAGTACGCCTCATGGATTCGCTCCTTAAGAAATTTAAGTCTGATTGTTGTTTCCCAAGCTGGTTACCCGGTCGACTGCAGCAAGGCAAAACAAGGCCGAGGGTCTGAATTAAAGCCTCCGCTTTTTACTGGCTGGGTCAAATCCGCGATGGAGAACGATGGCGGGATTATCGTCTGGGCGGCCCCGCAGCGTCAATCCCGAAGCCTTGTCACTCCGACCGCAGTGGAGGAACCTGCTTCCTTGGCGCGCCCTGTTCTCCTACTCGCTGGTGAAGTAGTCGACCGTCACTGGATTCTCGAACAGCGAGTAGTCGCGGGTGACGACGGTGATGCCGCTATCGGTGACGAAGTAGCGCGAGCGGTCGGCTTCGGTGTCATAGCCGATCGTGGTGCCTTCCGGCAGGTGGACGTTGCGGTCGATAATGCAGCGGCGGATGCGGCAATGGCGCCCCACGGCGACGTGCGAGAACAAGATGCACTGGTCGACTTCCGAGTAAGAGTTCACGCGCACGTCGGGAGACAGAATGGAATTTTTGACCAGGCCTCCGGAGACGATGCAACCGTTGGAGACGATGGAGTCGAGCGCGGTGCCCATGCGCTCTTTTTCGGCGAAGACGAACTTCGCCGGCGGGTACTGACGTTGATGGGTGCGGATGGGCCAGTCGTGATCGTAGAGGTTGAAGATGGGCGAGACCGAGACGATATCCATGTTGGCTTCGTAGTAGGCCTCGAGCGTGCCCACATCGCGCCAGTAGAGAGCTTCTTTTTTATTTTCGTCGATGAAGTCATAGGCGAAGACGCGATAGTCGTCGACCATCTTGGGCAGGATGTCTTTCCCGAAATCGTGGCTGGATACCGTATCCTCGGCGTCTTTGAGCAGCGCGGGGATGAGCACGTCGGCATTGAAGAGGTAGACGCCCATCGACCCGGCGACTTTCTCAGGGTTCCAGGGGGAACGCAGCTTGGTCTCTTTTGGTTTCTCTTCGAAGCCGTTGATGCGGCCGTCTTTGTCGACGTCGACCACGCCGAAGCGGGGGCACTCTTCGAGTTCGATCTGGATGGTGGCGAGAGTGATGTCGGCAGAGGAATCCTGATGCTGCTTCATCATCTTGCCGTAATCCATTTTGTAGATGTGATCGCCGGAAAGAATGAGGACGTGCTTGGGCTGCTCCGAGCCGATGGAATAAATATTCTGGTAAACCGCGTCGGCTGTGCCCTGATACCACTGATCGCTGACCCGCTTCATGGGGGGAAGAACTTCGATGAACTCTCCGACCTCGCGGCCCAGAATGTTCCAGCCTTCGCGGATGTGGCGGTTGAGCGAAAGCGCTTTGTATTGCGTGAGAATGTAGACGCGGCGCAGGTCAGAGTTGAGGCAGTTGGAGAGAGTGATGTCGATGATGCGATACATTCCGCCGAAGGTGACGGCGGGTTTGGCACGGTCGCGAGTGAGAGGATAAAGGCGCTCGCCGGCGCCGCCAGCGAGAAGGACTCCGAGAGTGTCTTTCATGGACATGAACCACCCCAGAGAAACAGTGGATGATAGCACAGCGGCAGAGGTTGGCGGGAACATGTGGGATTCAACTTCCGCTGCTGCCGAGTGGATGAGCTTCCAAAGCCTTTAACGGTTCTAATTTCAGATGCTTGCCAACGATATATTGATCATCATCAATATGCAAAAGGGCGGGGCGGGCTAGGTGAAAAACGAAGGGCAATTTTGCAGGGAAGCGGGAAGCAGGTTCCTCACCCCGCTTTCAGCGCGGTTCGGAATGACAAGATCAGAATGATTGCTGGATTATTTTTATTTTTATTCTTCGATTTTGATGCGGAGGGATTTCAGGAACTTTAGATCCTGGTCGTTGATTTTGAATTCGGGGTTGGTCGAGAGAGTGGTGACCAGGGAAGTCTTGTCGGAGGATTTTTCGCCTTGCTTGCTGACGCCGATGGTGGCTTCGAGGACGAGGAAAATATCGTAACCGCCTTCTTTGATGCGGGAGACGACTTCGGCGATCTGTTCGGAGTCAGAGAGAGATTCGTTGATGGCTTCGCCGAGTTCCTTCATGAGCTGTTTGAGTTGTTGGTCCACGTGTCCCCCGATCGCCGTCCCCTCAGAACCTGACACTGACGCTTTAGATGCCGGCGGCCGCCGAATCGTTTCTTGCGGACGCAGGTTTGCGTCATTGTAACGCCTTTGTAAAGCCGCAGGCTGTTAAAATCGAGGCCGTGAGCAAGGTGTCTACTGTACGAAAGTTAGGGGTGGTGGCGCGTGTGGCGGGGCAACAGGTCAAGCGCAGCCGGACGGCGCGGGCCGTGAGTGGCGCCGTCGCAGCCACGGGCCGCGCTTTCGGGAAGGCGATGCATCAGTTGTGGCTGGAAGTTACGGGGCTTGTTTTCCTCGCGATGGCGGGGGCTGGCGGGATCGAGTCGGCTAGAGAGTATGCAAAGTATTCGGCTGGACGGGCTGGGGTGCGGGGGGTGGTGGTGGCTGTTTGTTTTACGGTAACGTTTGCGTGGTTTGGGGTGACGTCGTTCTGGAGGGTTCGGTCGAAGGGGCGGCGCTGATGGCGGGGATTGGTGGCGCTGCGGGCGACAGCAGGTTCCTCTGCGCTTCGCGCTTTCGGAATGACAAAGATGCTGCGCGCCTCGGAATGACAAGGACGCTGCGCGCTTTCGGAATGACAAGGAAAGATGAAAGACATAGTTAAGGTAGCGAATCATGGGGCGGCGGCCGACGCTGAGACGTCATCGCATATTCCGGTTAAGGCCCTTTACGCTCCGGCGGATCTCAAAGGGTCCGACTATGAGAGTGAGGTTGGATATCCGGGGGAGTATCCGTTTACGCGGGGCGTGCAGGCGACGATGTACCGCGGGCGGTTGTGGACCATGCGGCAGTATGCGGGCATGGGCGACGCGGAAGAGTCGAACAAGCGTTACAAATATTTGCTGGCGAACGGGACTACCGGGCTTTCGGTGGCGTTCGATTTGCCGACGCAGATCGGGATGGACTCGGACCACGCGCTGGCTGCGGGCGAAGTGGGCAAGGTGGGTGTGGCGATCGACTCGATCGAGGATATGGAGCGGCTGTTTGCGGGCATCGATCTGACCAAGATTTCTACATCGATGACCATCAATGCGACGGGTTCTATTCTTCTGGCGTTGTATGTGGCGGTGGGGCGGCGGCAGGGGGCGGACATCCGGAAACTTTCGGGCACGGTGCAGAACGATGTGCTGAAGGAGTACATCGCGCGCGGGACTTATATTTATCCGCCGCAGCAGGCGTTGCGCGTGATTACCGACATGTTTTCGTGGGCGAAGGAGAACGTGCCGGATTGGAATACGATTTCGATTTCCGGCTATCACATGCGGGAGGCGGGATCGACGGCGGTGCAGGAAGTGGCGTTCACGCTGGGCAATGGGATGACTTATGTGGAGGCGGCAATTAAAGCCGGGCTGGATGTGGATCAGTTCGCGCCGCGGTTGTCCTTCTTCTTTAATGCGCACAACAATTTTCTGGAAGAGGTGGCGAAGTTCCGGGCGGCGCGGCGGATGTGGGCGCGCATCATGCGGGAACATTTCAAGGCGAAGAATCCGCGGTCGTGGATGTTGCGGTTTCATACGCAGACGGCAGGGTCGACGCTGACGGCGCAGCAGCCGGAGAACAACATTGTGCGCACGGCGATCCAGGCGCTGGCGGCGGTGCTGGGCGGGACGCAGTCGCTGCACACGAATTCTTATGACGAGGCTTTGGCGCTGCCGACGGAGCAGGCGGCGCGGATCGCCTTGCGCACGCAGCAGGTGATTGCGTATGAATCGGGCGCGCCGCAGACAGTGGATCCGCTGGCGGGGTCTTACTATATTGAATCACTTACTAACGAGATCGAGAAGCGCGCGGCGGAATATCTGGGGAAGATTGAAGTGATGGGCGGGATGCTGAAGGCGATCGAACGGGGATTCGTGCAGCAGGAGATCCAGAATGCGGCTTATGAATATCAGCAGGCCGTGGATCGCGGGGATGCGGTGGTGGTGGGAGTGAACCGGTTTGGGGTGGATGAAGAGAAGCCGATTCCGACGCAGAAGATTGATCCGGGGCTGGAGCCGAAGCAGATCGAGCGAGTGCGGGCGCTGCGGGCGCGGCGGGATGCGGGGCCGTGGAAGGCTGGGTTGAAGAGCGTGGAAGATGCGGCGCGGTCGGGCGAAAATGTTATGCCACGGATTGTGGCGGCGGTTGCGGCTTACGCGACCGTGGGTGAAATTTCGGATGCGATGCGGAGAGCCTTTGGGGAGTATCGGGAGGCGGTGGTGATTTGATGCTGATCGTTGGTCCTCGGTCCTTAGGCGTTGGCTAATACCCTCGGGAGTCGGCGTCGGAGGTTTTGTAGTCGCAGGCGGAGCGGCAGGGTTCGCAGTACATGAGTCCGTCTTTGCAGATGCGGATGTCGAGTTGGGACTGGCAGAGGACGCAGAACTTATCGCAGTCGCAGTGATCTTCCGCCATTTCGCACTGGCCGCAGCGGAATTTGGCGGGGGTGGTTCCGGTGGACATGGGAATAATCTACCGCCTGGATGGCGGATGGGGAATGTGCCGTTGGTAACTGGGGGCGGTTGGGGTTAGCGAGGTCGCGTGGTAACTCTCTTTCGTCCCTCCGGGACTTGTTAACCTTTATCCCGCCTACCCACGGCTTACGCCGTGGGCTGCATTCTGCCGCCGCTCCGCGGCTAGCCGAACTCTAGGTGCCATATAATCGCTAGCAATGACCTTCCAACAAGTGCTGGATGGAGCGGAAGTTCTCGCGCAGAGCGGGGATCCGGCGGTGAGTAGTGTGGAATATGACTCGCGGCGGGTGAAGCCAGGGTGCTTGTTTGTGGCCATGCGGGGCGAATCGAGCGACGGCAACCGGTTTATCGATCAGGCGATTTCGGCTGGCGCGGTGGCGGTGGTTACGGATTCGGCCGCGGAGAAGGCGCGTCCGGGCGTGGCCTGGGCGGTGGTGCCGAACGGGCGGCGGGCTTTGGCGCGGGTTAGCGCGAACTTTTATAAGAAGCCGGCGGAGCGGATTGCGATCACGGGAATCACTGGGACGAATGGGAAGAGCACGACTGCGTTTCTGGTGGAATCGATTCTTGCGGCGGCGGGGCGGAAGAGCGCGCTGATCGGGACGATTGAGTATCACGTGGCGGGGAAAGTTTTGCCGGCGCCGCATACCACGCCAGAGGCTTTGGAACTGAATCGCATCTTGAGCGAGGCCTTGGGGAACGGGGCAACCGACGCGGTGATGGAGGTTTCATCGCACGCGCTGGCGCAGGAGCGAGTGTTCGGCGTGCCGTTCGATGTGGCGGTGTTTACCAATCTGACGCGCGATCACCTCGATTATCACAAGACGATGGAAGAGTATTTCGCGGCCAAGCGTGCGCTGTTTGAGGGCTGCGGCACGGATGCTCCGCGGGCGGTGGTGACGAATGTGGATGATGAGTCGGGCGCGAAGCTGGGGGAGTTCAGCCGGAAGCGAAGTTCTCTCGTGCTGAAATATGGATGGGAGCGCGGGGACCTGCATGCGGAGAGAGTGGAGATCACGACGCGGGGGTCGCGGTTTGATCTGGTGACGCCGGAGGGGAAGATCGCGGTGTTTTCGGCGCTGATCGGGCGGGTGAATGTGTACAACATTCTGGCGGCGGCGGGAGCCGGGTATGCGCGCGGGTGTCCGATGCAGGCGATTGCGGCGGGCATCGACAGGCTGGCGTGTGTTCCCGGAAGGTTTGAGCGTGTGGAGTGCGGGCAGCCGTTTACGGTGGTGGTGGATTATGCGCATACCGACGATGCTTTACGGAATCTGACGGCTTTGGCGCGGGAGTTGGTTTCTGGGGCAGGCAGAGTATTAACCGTGTTTGGATGCGGCGGGGATCGCGACCGGAAGAAGCGTCCGTTGATGGGCGAGGCGGCGGGACGAGGCAGCGATTTTGTGGTGCTGACTTCGGATAACCCTCGGAGCGAGGATCCGCTGGCGATTATTAATGATGCCGTGGTCGGGCTGCAGAAGACTGGGGTGAAGTACAGCGTGGAGGCCGACCGGCGGAAGGCCATCGCTGTGGCTATTGCCGAGGCACGGCCGGGAGACATTGTGCTGCTGGCGGGAAAAGGGCATGAGAAGGTGCAGGTTGCGCGGGAAGGTACGATTCCGTTTGACGATTTGGAAGTGGCGCGGGGGGCGTTGCGGGGGGCGGGATTTGAGTGCGAAGCGGTTCATGCCGGAGCGAAGGGATGAAGCTGACGCTGGCCAGGATTGCTGAGTTTGTTTCGGCGGCGGGGGAGATCGTTCCTGAAGACGTGGCGCAGGGGTATTCGATCGACTCGCGGACGGTGGGGCCGGGGCAGCTCTTTTTTGCCGTGAAGGGAGAGCGGCTGGACGGGCACGACTTTGTGGAGTCGGCGCTGGAGCGCGGGGCGGTTGCGGCGGTTGTCCGTAAAGATCAGTTGGGACGGTATCCGGAGCGGGCGCGATTGCTGGCGGTGGAAGACACGCTGGTGGCGCTGCAGACTCTGGCGATGGCGGTGCGGAAGCTGTGGGGCAAGGCGCTGATCGGGGTGACGGGGTCGATGGGAAAGACGACTACTAAGGAAGCGATCGCGCATGTGTTGAGCGCGCGCCTTCGGGTGCTGAAGTCGGAAGGGAACTTCAATAATCATTTTGGATTGCCGCTGATGCTGCTGAAGCTGGAGCCGGAGCATGACGTGGCCGTGATCGAGATGGGGATGTCGCATGCGGGGGAGATACGGGCGCTGGCGAAGATTGCGCAGCCGGAGATTGGAGTGGTAACCAACGTGGCTCCGGTGCATCTGGAGTTTTTTGATTCGGTGGCGGGGATTGCGCGGGCGAAATATGAGTTGGTGGAGTCGCTGCCGGCGGGTGGAACGGCGGTGTTGAACGCCGATGATGAATACGTCTCGCAGTTTGGGCGCGACTTCAAGGGCAAAGTCGTGATGTATGGCACGCGGGCGACTGCGGATGTGCGCGCGGAGAATGTCCGAAGTCGAGGAGCGGAGGGGTCGGAATTCGATGTGGTGGTCGGAGGCGTTCGCGAGGGGGCCAGGCTGCCGCTGGTGGGGGAGCATAACGTCCTGAATGCGCTGGCGGCGGTGGCGGTGGGACTGGAGCGCGGATTGAAGCCTTCGGAGGCGGTGGGAGCGCTGGCTGGATTGGCTCCGGCGGATAAGCGAGGAGAGGTTCTACGACTGGGCAACATCACGGTGATCAACGATTGTTACAATTGCAATCCGAAAGCGCTGAATGCGATGGTGGATGCGCTGGCGGCGATGGAAGCGCGGCGCCGCATTGTTGTGGCAGGCGCGATGCTGGAGCTTGGTCCGGCTGGGGAGGAATTGCACCGAGAGGCGGGGCGGCATATCGCAGAGAAGAAGATCGATGTGCTGCTGGGCGTGCGGGGGCCGGCGCAAGCCGTGGTGGAAGCGGCTCGGCAGGCGGGGATGCGAGCGGAGTTTGTCTCTACGCCGGAGGAAGCGGGTGAATGGCTGGCGCGCGAGGCGCGGGATGGGGACGTGGTGCTGATGAAGGCTTCACGCGGGGTGAAACTGGAAAAAGCGCTGGAAGTGTGGAAGGCATCATTCACCACGGAGTCACGGAGACACGGAGAAAACTAAAGAAAGAAAAATCTTTCGAAGGCTGACAGCAGGAGAGTCAATCCTAAGGTCGTTTTGAAAGAAAAAACCTGGTATTGATTTGCTCCGTGTCTCGGTGCCTCCGTGGTCGAATCAGGCTGGAGTCTGTTAAAACATTTTGGAGCGGGACGGAGGCTGATTGCTCTACTGGCTGTTGTATCTGAAGCTGCAACATTATTTTCCGCCGTTCCGCATCTTCCGCTATCTGACGTTCCGCACTGCATTCGCCAGTCTTACTGCACTGTTTACCGCACTGATCGTGGGGCCGCTGGTGATTAACCGGCTGCGGGAATTCCAGATTGGACAATACATTCGGGAAGAAGGTCCGAAGGCTCATCAGAAAAAAGCTGGGACTCCGACCATGGGCGGGTTGTTGATCGCGATCGCGATTGTCGTGCCTACGCTGCTGTGGGCGGACTTGAGCAACCGCTTCGTGTGGATCGCGGTGTTTGCCACTTGCGCGTTTGCCGCGATTGGATTCACGGACGACTACACCAAGGTGGTGCATCGCCGCAATCTGGGGCTGACCGCCCGGGCGAAGTTGGGACTGCAGATTGCGACCAGCATCGTGATCGCCGTGATGCTGATCGCCATGCAGACCTATGGAATGTATTCGACGAAACTGATTGTGCCGTTTCTCAAGCAGTTCCATCCGGACCTTGTGGTGCAGAATCTGGAACGGTTTCCGCATCTTTGGCCGCTGGCGTTTCTGCCATTTATCGGGTTCGTGGCCTTCGTGATTGTGGCATCGAGCAATGCGGTGAATCTTACGGACGGGCTGGACGGGCTGGCCATCGGTTGCACCGTGATTGCGGCGGGCGCGCTGACCGTCCTGACGTATGTGAGCGGGCACGCGACGTTTGCGACTTACCTGGAAATTCCGCGCATGCCGCAGGTGGGCGAACTGACAATTTTTTGCGGGGCGATGGTGGGGTCATCGATCGGATTTTTGTGGTACAACGCGCATCCGGCGGAAGTGTTTATGGGCGATGTTGGATCGCTGGCGCTGGGTGGGGCGATTGGGACCGTGGCGGTGATCATCAAGCAGGAACTGCTGCTGCCGTTTATTGGCGGAGTGTTTGTGATCGAAGCGATGTCGGTGATTCTGCAGGTGGGATCGTACAAGCTGCGGAAGAAGCGGGTTTTCAAGATGGCGCCGATCCATCATCATTTTGAGTTGATGGGATGGTCGGAGTCGAAGATTATTGTGCGGTTCTGGATTGCGTCGCTGGTGTTCGCGTTGTTCGCGTTGACGACGTTGAAGTTGAGGTAGAAGTGCAGTGGTCGGTGATCAGTGGTCAGTGGCCAGTAAAGGCCTTTGGTTTTACTGACCACTGGCCACTGACCACTAGCCACTGACCACTTTCTCGAACGATGGAACTCAAAGACAAACGCGTGCTGGTGGTTGGGCTTGGAAAGTCGGGGGTGGCTTCGGCGCTGTTTTTGAAGACGCATGGGGCGCGGGTTACCGTTTCCGATACCAAGAGTGGAGATGAACTGCGCAACGAGATTCCCTCACTGCTTGATCATGGGATCACCGTTGAGACAGGCGGGCATGGCGAGCGGACGTTTCGCGGGCAGGATTTGATTGTCGTCAGCCCTGGCGTTCCAGTGGATGCGCCGCTGCTGGCGCAGGCGCGTGCCATGGGCGAGGCGGTGATCGGTGAGATTGAACTGGCGGCGCGGTTTCTGCCGGGACCGATTGTGGCCATCACCGGGTCGAACGGGAAGACTACGACTACTACTTTGACGGGCGAGATTTTGACGGCGGGAGGCCTGCCGACGCTGGTCGGGGGGAACATTGGGACACCGGCGATTTCGCTGGCGGAGCGGGCTAAACCGGAGACCGTGATCGTGCTGGAGGTTTCGAGTTTCCAGTTGGAAACGATTCAGACTTTTCATCCGAAGATTGCGGTGGTGTTGAATGTAACGCCCGATCATCTCGACCGGCACGTGACGTTCGAGGCTTATGTGGATGCGAAAGCACGCATCTTTGAGAACCAGCGCGGCGACGACTTTGCCGTGCTTAATGAGGACGATCCGACTTGCGTGAAGATGGCCGCGCGGACACGGGCGCAGGTGTTCTGGTTCAGCCGGCAGAAGGAAGTGAAGCAGGGTGCGTGGGTGCGCGAGGGGAAAATCCTGTTTCGTGATGGGTCTTCATCTGAGAAAAATCCGCAGCGCGACATTATGCTGGTTTCAGAAATCCCGCTGAAGGGCTCGCACAATCTGGAGAACGTGCTGGCGGCGGTGTGCGCGGGCGCGCTGATGGGATGCGCGCCGGAGAAAATCCGGCAGGCGGTGCAGGAGTTTAAGGCGGTCGAGCACCGGCTGGAGTTTGTGGCGACGATCCGCGGCGTGGATTATTACAACGATTCGAAGGCCACGAACGTGGATGCGACGATCAAGGCGCTGGAGTCGTTTCCGGCGAATATCCACCTGATTCTTGGGGGCAAGGACAAGGGCAGCGACTACTCCGTGCTCAACGATCTGCTGCGGCAGCGGGTGAAGCGCGTGTACACGATTGGCGCGGCCGCGGGGAAGATTGAGTCGCAGATCGTTTCTTCGAAAAGCGGGGGTGTTGAAATTGTCCACTCCGAGACTTTGGAGAATGCTTTGCGCAAGGCGAACGCGGCAGCGGTGCCGGGCGATGTTGTTTTGCTGGCTCCGGCTTGCGCCAGCTTTGATCAGTTCAAGAATTACGAGCAGCGTGGGCGGGCGTTCAAGGAGATTGTGCGGGGGCTGGCTGAAGGGCATGCCGAGGGTCTGCCGCGAAGTGAGAGTAGAAACTCCTTTTGAGGACGCGGGTCGCGCGATCGTGCAAGGGATCCTTCGACTCCGTGAGTGCTGCTCCTTCGCGAAGCACTTACTCCGCTCAGGATGACAAAACTGAGTTGCGATCCGTCCCGAACCAAGAGAATCAACAATCAAAAATCAACAATCAGCAATTCGTTCTCGCTGACTCCGGTCCTCCGTGGTGAAATGAACTTCCCATGGCAAAGCGGGTGAGTGTCGATCGCTGGCTGTTTACCGTCACCATGCTGCTGGCGTTTGTGGGGCTGGTGATGGTGTTTTCGGCTTCGGCGGTGATGGCGCGGGAGCGGTTTGGGTCTCCTTATGCATTTTTGTTGAAGCAGTTGATCTGGGCGGCGGCGGGGCTGGTGGCCATGGTGGTGGCGATGCGCGTGGATTACCGGCGCTACAAGCATCCGGCGCTGGTGTTTTCGCTGCTGGGACTGACCACGCTGCTGCTGATCTCAGTGTTCTTTCTGGACCGCTCGCACAACACGCACCGCTGGTTCCGACGTGGGTGTGTTTTCTTTTCAGCCGTCGGAGCTGGCCAAGCCCGTTTTGATTCTCTTCCTCGCTTATTTTCTCGAAATGCGCACGAAGGCCATGGACGACTGGCGCAATACTTTGGCGCCGGCGGCGGTGCCTGTGGTGGTGCTGCTGGGGCTGATTGTGCTGCAGCCGGATCTAGGCACGGCCATCGCTTGTGCGGGGATTGCAGCTTGCATCCTGTATGTAGCCGGCATGCGGCTGCGGTATTTCGGGTATGCCTTCGGGGCGGCGCTGGTGCCGCTCTATTTTCTGATCTTTCATGTGAGCTGGCGGCGGGACCGGATTCTGGCGTTTCTGAATCCTTATGCCGACCGGCAGAAGACGGGGTTCCACATTATCCAGTCGTTGATCGCAGTGGGCACAGGCGGGGTGACCGGCACTGGGCTGATGGAAGGCAAGCAGAAACTGTTTTATCTGCCGGAGCCGCATACTGACTTCATTTTCGCCGTGACGGCGGAGGAGTTGGGGCTGGTGGGAGCGATGTTTGTAGTGACGCTGTTTGCGATTTTTCTGTGGCGTGGTATGCGGGCATCGTGGCGGGCGGAGGACACCTTCGGGCGCTATCTGGCGGTGGGAATTACCAGCATGGTGGTGCTCCAGGCTTTCATCAACATCAGCGTAGTGCTGGGGATGATGCCGACGAAGGGGATTCCACTGCCCCTGGTGTCGTATGGAGGATCGTCGCTGTTTGTGACGCTGGCTTGTGTGGGCGTGCTGCTGAATATTACTAAGCAGGCGGAGTGAAGTCGAATTGCTGGCTGTGAATGGATCGTTTGGCTCGCCGGATTGGTAGCCTAAGCCGACCGGTGCGCCCAGGCATCAAGAACTTGCTTTTCCTTCTCGGGGGACAGGTAGTCGTGCCACGCGGAGAAATCCCCGTATCCCGAGCGGTAAGACGCAAGGCAATCCATCGCCGTCTCGTCGAACTGTCTGACTTGCCATCCCGCGCGGAATGCCTTTTCGCTGTTTACCTGATAGACGCCCGGCTGTGACCCGGCAGGACGCCAAAAGGGAAAGTTGCCGCCGTGGATATGCAACGTGGAATCTGGATCAAGATGGTGGTCCAGAAGGTCTTTGGGAATCCAGACGAATTCGACATCGGAATGGGTGGCGGCCTTGCACTTGCCGAGGAATTCGCGGAATGTCATGGGCCGGCCGGTCAAATTGAAGGTGCCGTAGATCGACTGATCAATGGCGAACAGCAGAAAGCGCGCAACGTCTTTTACATCCACTAGTTCGACGGGGGAGTTGCCGTCGCCTGGCGCAATGTGCCTCCCGCCGGTTTGTGCGCGCTGCAACCACGCGAGCAGGTCGGGAGTGTCGTCACGAAGTCCTTTGATAGGCCCGGGACGCACGATCGTGATTTTTTCGCCACACAGGGCAGCGAGCCGTCGTTCGCTCTCGGCCTTACCCCGGGCATATTCCGAGGCGTGTCCGGCCCAGGGTTCGAGCGGGGCGGTTTCATCGACGCCGGACTTTTCAAAGTCGTTGGATTCATATGCTGCGATGGATGAGACATAGAGGTAATGGCCGGTGCGGCCCCGGAGTAATTCTGCCGCCGATGCGGCCATCGACGGATCGTGGGGCCAGACATCGACCACAACGTCCCAGTGCCTGCGCGCCAATGCAGTGAGATCCTGATCGTTGGCATCGGGGCTGCGAAAGCCCCTGAGATTTTCAAGATGGGGAAAGAGATCGGGATTCGTAATCCCGCGATTGAACAGGGTAACCGTGTGTCCGGCAACGAGGGCGGCGTCCACGAGAGCTGGGCCAAGAAATACGGTTCCTCCGAGAACCAAGATTCGTTTTGGCGTCGTGCTCGAGCGGGCGAGGGAAGGGAAGATTGCGGGCAGCGCCGAGATTGCGGATACTGCCAGGGAATTTCTCAAGAAGCTTCTGCGGTTCATGCGGAAACCTCCTATTTACAAATGCCAGCCAGTTTACCAAGAAAGGCCTGGACACATAACGTGCCGGGATTGCCGGGTCAAGAATTTGGACGCGACAAAATGGGAGAAGTGAGCGGCTGGCGGAATCCGCAAATCGTTGGTGGCGTCTCTTGCGACGGCGGCCGAGTTTCCAGTTTATAGTCATTTCATGCGGGTCATTCTGGCGGGCGGTGGGACGGGCGGGCATGTCATCCCGGCGCTGGCCATCGCTGATGAACTCAAGAAAAGTTATGCGGCGGAGGTGCTGTTCATCGGGACGGCGCGCGGGATTGAAAACCGTCTGGTGCCGGCGGCGGGGTATCCACTGAAACTGGTGCGGGTGGGGGCGCTGAAGAATGTCAGCCTGATGACGCGGGCGAAGACGGCATTCGATTTGCCGCGGGCGGTGTGGGATGCGAGCCGCATGCTGAATGAATTCGCGCCTGACGTGGTGATTGGTGTTGGCGGATATGCGTCGGGGCCGGCGATGCTGGCGGCGGTGGTGAAACATATTCCGACGCTGGCGTTTGAGCCGAACGTTGTGCCGGGATTCGCGAACCGGGTGGTGGCGCGTTTCGTATCCGGGGCGGCGGTGCACTTTGAAGACACGGCGAAATATTTTCGTCACGCCGAAGTGACGGGCGTGCCGGTGCGGCAGGCGTTTTTTGAGATTCCGGTCTTAACTAATAAGAAGAGTGGTGGGACTCCGACTCTGCTGGTGTTTGGTGGAAGCCAGGGGGCGCATGCGATCAATGAGGCGATGATCCGGTGCTTACCGGAGTTGCGGCGGCAGGCTCCGGGGATTCACATCATTCATCAGACCGGCGAGCGTGATTATAATGACGCGCTGGCGGCGTATGCGTCTTTAGGCGAGTCGGCGGAAGTTTTCAAGTTCATTGAAGACATGCCGGCGGCTTTTGCGCGGGCGGACCTGGTAGTGTGCCGCTCCGGTGCGAGCACGGTGGCCGAGATTACGGCAGCGGGGAAGGCTGCGGTTTTTGTGCCGTTTCCGCGAGCAGCGGATGATCATCAGCGGGTGAATGCGGAGGCGCTGGCGCGCGTCGGGGCGGCAGTAGTTGTCGAGGAGTCGAAGCTGGAGGGAGTCTGGCTGGCGGAGACGATTGCGGCGCTGCTGGGCGATTCGCGGCGGTTGGAGATTATGAGCGAAGCGGCGCGGGGACTCGCACACCCTGACGCTGCGCGGGATATTGCGGCAGTGGCGGCGCGGGTGGCGGGGGTCGAAGGATAACGCAGTGTGTCGCGAAGAACGGCGGAAAGTGCTGAGAGAACCCCTCGACCGGTCCGCGGGCGCGTCTGAGTGATAGGGATCCTTCGACTGCGTAAGCGCTTCGCGTCCGCGAAGCACTTACTTCGCTCAGGATGACAGGGGGTAGGCTTCACAGAACATGTTTGCCAAGATTCAGCAGATACATTTCGTGGGCATTGGCGGGATCGGCATGAGCGGGATTGCCGAGGTATTGCTGAATCTTGGGTACAGGGTTTCGGGGTCGGATCTGAAGAGTTCTGCAGTCACGCAGCGGCTGGCTGGATTGGGCGCTGCCGTGTTTGAAGGACATCGCGCGGAGAATATCGCGGGGGCCGAAGTGGTTGTGACCAGTTCGGCGATTGCGGCGGAGAATCCCGAGGTCGTTGAGGCGCACAAGTTGCACGTGCCTGTAATCCAGCGGGCGGAGATGCTGGCGGAGTTGATGCGGTTGAAGTATGGCATCGCGGTCGCCGGCATGCACGGCAAGACGACTACGACTTCGATGGTGGCGGCGGTGCTGGCCGGTGGCGGCCTTGATCCCACTGTGGTGGTGGGCGGGCGGGTGGATGCGTTGGGATCGAATGCGCGGCTGGGGAAGTCGCAGTATCTGGTGGCCGAGGCGGATGAGAGCGACCGGTCGTTTTTGAAATTGTCCCCAATTCTTTCGGTGGTGACCAACATCGACCGCGAGCACATGGATTGCTACCGCAACATGCGGGACGTGAAGAAAACATTTTTGGAGTTCATGAACCGGGTGCCGTTTTATGGGATGGTGGTGGCGTGCAACGACGATGCGCTGCTCCGGCGATTGCTGAGCGAAGTGCAGCGTCGCACCGTGACCTACGGCACGAAGCGAGGATCGGATTTTCTAATCAAGCTGGAGAGTAATTCTGGGCCGGCAACAGCGAAAGTCGAAGGCCAGCCCTTGAGCCGCTTCCGCGTGAGCTATCGCAAGAAGGACCTGGGCGAGTTCACGCTGCATGTGCCGGGCGTGCACAACATTCTGAATGCGACCGCAGCAATCGCGGTGGGGGTGGGGCTGGATGTGGAAGTGGAGGCGATCCGCGCGGGGCTCGACCAGTTCCGCGGGGTGGACCGGCGGTTCCAGTTGCGCGGGCGTGCGGCGGGGGTGAGGGTGATTGACGATTACGGGCACCATCCCACGGAGGTTAAAGCGACTCTGGCGGCGGCGCGGCAGTGCGGGTTTCGCAAGGTTCACGTGGTGTTTCAGCCACACCGGTACACGCGGACGCGGGATCTGATGGACGACTTCACCACGGCATTTGCCGATGCGGATTCGTTGTTTGTGCTCGATATCTATGCGGCGAGTGAGAAGCCGATCGAGGGAATCAGCGGGGAAGCGTTGGCCCAGACAGTGCGCGAGAAGGGTGGGCGGAGCGCGCAGTATGTGAGTTCATTCTCAGATGCAGTGAGTTCGGTTGCAGCAGTCGCGGAGGATGGGGACATGATTCTTACGCTGGGCGCGGGCAGCGTTTCGCAGTTGGGGCCGATGATCTTGGAGAAGCTGAAGGAGCGAGTTGTCGCCCTACCTTGAGTAGTTCAGACAGGCAGCTCGTACCCAAGCGGCCGGGCTTCGCCCCTTCGGTTCGCTGCGCTCACTCA
Source organism: uncultured Acidobacteriaceae bacterium (assembly GCA_963850165.1). GTDB lineage: Bacteria > Acidobacteriota > Terriglobia > Terriglobales > Acidobacteriaceae > Sulfotelmatobacter. Next base: position 209,630 of record CAWKKK010000009.1, read on the forward strand.
GGGCAAGCTCAGGCCTGACAGCCGAGGCGGCTGTCTCCACATGCTTTCTTCCCTCCCTTAAGGAACTAATTTCCAGGCGGCTGCGTAGCTTCCATTGCTAACGGATTTGGTCGAGATTCGTCCAATCTGCCAGATGGAGCGAAAGCGATGAAAACCACACAGGGTTGGGGATGGCTGGCGGCTGGAGTGCTGGCGTTGGGATTGAATGGCATTTATCACGACGGAGGCGCGGCCTGGGCGCATCGGAACCTGGATGGGGTGATGGCGCGGATCATCAACCAGTCGGGAGCCGTGATCGCTTTGGCTTCGGGACGCGCTGACCGGTTCGTGGCGAACGCCAACCTGGTGGCGGCGCAGGAAGAGGCGTCGTCTTGCCGTTTGGCTACAGCCATGACGCGGGTCCAGACCAAGATAGCTCGGACGCAGAGCGGAATGGCGCACTTTGAGGCGATGTCGGCGCGGCAGGAAGCTGCGCTCGCCCGGGTGGAAGCAAGTCGGGCTCGGATTGAGGCGCAATTTGCGCACGTGCGCCTGGCTCCGGTTGCTTTTGACACAGTCGAGATTCCTGTGGTGACTTGTCCGCGGGTGCGGGTGAATGTTCCCCGCGTGAACATTCCCGAGGTGCCAATGGTGAAGATTCCGGTTCCGTTGGTGGATGTCGAGATGAAGGGTGCTGGACCGGTTTAAAAGCTCTCTCCTCCTGGATGGGCGGACGCGTGAAACTGCCGCGTCCGCTTTTTTGTGTGGACAGCCCTGCTTAAGAAGCGGCTGGGCCCCTGCCCTTGGCCGCACGGTCGAGGCGGCTGTCTCTATGTGGTCCCTTCTTGTCTTCAAGTTCTTAATTCTGTTCGATGATGTTTACTCCGGTTCGCGCCTGTGCAAAAGAACCAAGATTTTGTCTATCTCTCTGCGCGAAAAAAAGTTATAGTTTGAAGGCTCAGCGATTCCTCTTCGACAACTGACCCTGAACTGATGGCGCGGAAATCGGCTTCCACCATCTTGCAGGAGGAGTTGTACCCACCCAGCGCTGAAGGTGCGCGCCAGGGTTTCCATGATTTGCACGGGCGTGATCTGCACGGGAATGATCTGCACGGGCATGACTTGGAGATGGACGACGCACGCCTGATCGACCTGGATGTAGACGAAGAATCTCCGTTCCTGCGCGGGCAAAAGCGCGTCTCCGCCCGCCGAAGTACTCTTCCCAAAAAAACTGCGAACGGTTTGCTGTGGGCTGCCGTGACCGCGGGCGTGGTGTGCGTGGCGGGACTAGGGGCTGCCTGGCTATACCACTACGGCGAACACTCGTGGCGTTTCCGCGTGGAATCGAGCGACAACCTCGAAGTCACGGGCACGCAGAATGTGACCAAGCCGCAGATCATGGAAGTGATGGGCGCCGACATTGGGCGCAACATCTTTTTTATTCCGCTGGCGCAGCAGAAGGCGCAACTGGAGCAGATTCCGTGGGTGGAATCGGCTAGCGTGATGCGGTTCGTTCCCAACCGGTTGAAGGTCGAGATTCACGAGCGCACGCCGGTGGCGTTCGCGCGCGTGGGGCCGCGCATGTCGTTGATTGATGCGGGCGGAACTTTGATGGAGTTGACGCCGAAGCACAAATATTCTTTTCCCGTGATTCTGGGAATGAATCCCGGCGAGCCGCTTTCGACCCGGGCGCCACGGATGAAGGCATATGCGGAGATGGTGCGGGAGCTGGACGCGGGCGGGCCGCGCTATTCGCAGGATCTGAGCGAAGTAGATCTCTCCGACCTGGAAGACGTGAAGGTGCGGGTGAACGACGCGGCGGGGGATGTGCTGGTGCATCTCGGGTCGGCGGATTATCTGCGGCGCTACAAGATTTACGTAACGCATGCCCAGGGCTGGCGGCAGCAGTTTCAGAAGCTGGAGTCGGTCGATCTGCGCTACGACAACCAGATCATTGTGAATCCGGAGATTCAGCGACCGGCGAAGCAGGCGGCGTTGAGTCCGGTGGCGGTGAAAGCGGCGGCCGCGGCGGGAGTGAAGCCGGCGGCGCTGATCACTCGCTTGCCGCCGCATGATCGTGCCGTGCCCAAGCCCGCGTTCGAACTGACCGAGAAGAAGCTTGATTCGAACGCTGCCGCGAGCGGAATCAAGAAACCGGCCCCGAAAACGAAAGTCAGGAAGACCGCCTCGAAGACGGGGAAGGCAACGGCGGGCGCGAAGAGAAAGCCGCCGACGGCCAAGTCGCCGAGATCCAAGACGGTGACATCCATCGCGGCGAAGAAATCCTCCTTTACTAGGGGCGGGCAGAAACCGAGTCCGGCGGTTGCTAAGACTCAGAGCCAGGGACCGGGACAGTGAGATAGACATTGTCGCTTGCCGGGAAGTGATTAGGGAATTCATCGGGGAAACTTACTTGGGGAACTTATAAAGAATGGCGAAGCAGCAGGGGAATTTCTTGACGGCAATTGACGTGGGCAGCGCGAAAACGTGCGCCCTCATGGTGGAGGTCACGGACAACGGCCTGCGCTATCGCGGGCACGGAGTGGCGGAGTCGCGGGGGTCGCGCAAAGGCGTGATCGTAGAACTGGACAAGGCGGTCGTGGCCATTCAGAAAGCGGTAGAAGCGGCCGAGGATATGGCGGGTGCGGCGGTCGAGCACGCGATCGTCGGCATCGGCGGAGCGCATGTGCGCGGCGTGAATAGCCATGGTGGCATCAGCCTGGGGACGCGTCCGCGAGAGATCGGACGAGATGAAATCAAACAGGCAGTCGAGCGGGCGCGGGCGATTCCGCTGCCGGCGGACCGCGAGGTGCTGCACCTTCTGCCGCAGGAATTCATTCTTGACGATCAGGCGGGCGTGCATGATCCGCTGGGCATGATGGCGGCGCGGCTGGAGGTGCGGGTTCATCTGGTGACGGTGGCGGCGAGCGCGGCGCAGAACGTGATTACGGCGGTGAATCGCGCCGGCGTTCACGTGGATGACACCGTGTTTGAACCGCTGGCGGCGGCGGATTCCGTGCTGCGCGCCGATGAACGCGAGATGGGAGTTTGCCTCGCCGATATCGGAGCGGGATCGACCGAGCTGATCGTTTTTCTGCAGGGAGCGGTGGCTTTCACGGGAGTGATTCCGGTGGGCGGCGACCACTTTACCAGCGACTTGTCGGTCGGGATGTGCACGCCGCTGGCGGAGGCGGAAAAAATCAAGAAGGCTCACGGCAACGCGATCGTCACTTTGATTCCGGAAGGGAATGAAGTGGAGGTGCCGTCAGTCGGTGACCGGCCTTCGCGATTGCTGCCACAGCGGCTGGTGGCGGAAATTCTCGAGCCGCGCGCCCGCGAGCTGTTCGAGATGATGCGCGAAACCTTGCGGCAGAGCGGGATGTTCGACGCATGTCTCGCCGGCATCGTGCTTAGCGGCGGAGGGTCGCGGCTGCCGGGAATTTTCGATGTGGCGGAGTCGGTGCTGCGGCGTCCGGTGCGGCTGTCATGGCCGACGCCCCTGGCAAAAATGCCTGCGACTTTGGCGGAGCCGGAGTATGCCACGGTGCTCGGCATGGTGCATTACGGACAGCGGGCGCGGGTAGCGCGAGGGTTTCAAGGGGATCGCTGGGGATCGAGATTGAAGGCGATGCTAGTGGGGTGAAAGCAGTGGTCAGGGATTAGTGGTCAGTGGTCAGTGAAAGCCAAAACCGGCAAATGCGGCCTGGGTTTTCACTGGCCACTGACCACTAGCCACCGACCACTTCTGTGCACGGCGGACACTAAATTTGCAGAATGGTGGAGAAATTATGAAAAAGGATTCGAGCATTCGCATCAGCTTCAACGAAGAGCCTCTCAACGATGCCAAGATCAAGGTGATCGGCGTGGGTGGCGGCGGCGGCAACGCGGTCAACCGCATGATCGATGCCGGCGTGGAGGGCATCGAGTTCATCGTCGCCAACACCGACCTGCAGGCGCTGCGCCTGTCGCGTGCGCCGGTGAAGCTGCAACTGGGCGTGAAGCTCACGAACGGGCTGGGCGCGGGCGCGAATCCGGAAGTGGGGCGCAAGGCCGCGCTCGAGGACTCCGACAAAATCATCGAAGCGCTCGAGGGCGCCGACATGGTGTTCGTGACCACCGGCCTGGGCGGCGGCACGGGCACGGGCGCGGCTCCGATCATTGCGTCGCTGGCCAGCGAGATGGGCGCGCTCACCGTCGCCGTGGTCACCAAGCCGTTTTCGTTTGAAGGCAAGCGGCGCATGACGCAGGCGGAAAAGGGCATCGCCGAGCTGATGGATTCCGTCGACACGACGATCGTGATCCCCAACGAAAAGCTGCTGGCCGTCGCGGAGAATGCGGGGTTCTTCGAATCGTTCCGCATTGCCGACGACATTCTGCGGCAGGGCGTGCAGGGAATTTCCGACATCATTACGATTCCCGGCATCATCAACCGCGACTTCGCCGACGTGAAGACGATCATGGCGCGCATGGGTTATGCGGTGATGGGCACGGCGACGGCGAGCGGGCAGAATCGCACCATGGAAGCGGCGCGGCGGGCCATTGCGTCTCCCCTGCTCGAGGCCGGCGCGATCGACGGAGCGCGCGGCATTCTGATCAACATCACGGGGTCGGCGTCGCTGAAGCTGGCCGAGGTGCAGCAGGCCTGCACCATCATCCAGAGCGCGGCGCATGAGGACGCCAATATTATTTTCGGCGCGGTGATGGACGAGAAGATGAAGGACTCGGTGAAGATCACGGTGATCGCCACCGGCTTCAGAGAAGTGAGCCGGGCAGGAGTCAGCCGGGCGCACCAGCGGTTCGAAGCGCATCAATCCTTTGCGGCGTCGCACGACGACGCCATGGACTTTCCCGATCCTGTGGGTCCGACGCCCACGCCGTTTCCGGAGTCGTTTCCTGAGCCGATGCCCGACCGGAGGATATGGAGGAGCCGAGGATGGCGGAGTCGTCCGCCGTCACGACGGTTCAACCGGGCGGCGAAGTGATTTCACTCGACACCATGCGCAGCGCCATGGTGGCGAACTTCGAGCAGGACGATCTGGATGTTCCGGCATTTCTGCGCAAGCGCGGCGAAGTGATGTAAGAACAGTGGTCAGTGATCAGTGGTCGGTGGTCAGTGAAGACCTGTCCGCGTCCTTGATTTTGTTTTGCTGACCACTGATCACTGACGACTGACCACTGCTAAAGAGGAAAAGCTTTGCAGCAGAGTGCCGTATCGTTTCAGTAACGAGGTAATCGTTACTGGAGGCTGTCGCACCAAGGTAATTCCCGTTTAAGTACTTGTTCCATAATGGGTTAGATCGAAATTAGTGTTTGCTGCGATAGAAACTTTGTTATTGCCTGAAACCGTGTAACTCCCGTAATATCGCGGAGATGGGCGAAGCTATCGGTCAGGGCTGGCCACTGGCAGGCTTCGTGCATCGGAGTAGATAGGGAATCGGGAAGTAGGGGAACGAACCTAGATGTCCAAGTTGGGAACGCGCTGTCTTCGTCTGGTGGTGATGGTGGGAGCACTTTTGTTCGCGCCGGGAATGTGGGCGGCGCACGTCAACCCGCACACGCTGAATCCTCCGAAATCGAAATCCGCAAAAGTGAGTGAGAGCCAGCGGACCAGGCGCCGCATGCGCCATCTGGCGAGCAGCCACAGCACGGCCGTTCACAGTCCGGCAGCCACACTGCCGTTCGCGGTACGGCCAGCCACAGTGCGGGCCTGACGCGAACCTCGGCCGGCAGGTCACACCGATATCACGAGCGCTTTTTTATGAGTTCGTTCGCCGAAGGGATCACTGGCGGCGATGTCACGGAAGGCGAAGATCCGGTTGTGCGCCAGGCTGCGATCGATGCCCTGGGCAACATGAATGGCACGGTAGTGGCGATTGAGCCGACCAGCGGACGCGTGCTGGCCATGGTCAATCAGAAGCTGGCGCTGTCGAGCGGCGCGCAACCTTGCTCGACCATCAAGCTTTCCGTGGCTCTGGCGGCGCTGAACGAGGGCGTGGTGTCGAAAGACACTGAGGTTCCGCTCGGGGGCCGCAGCCGGATGAACTTGACTCAGGCTCTGGCCCACTCCAACAACGCATACTTCGAGGCGCTGGGACGCAAGCTGGGCTTTGAAAAGGTCGCTTACTACGCCCATCAGTATGGCTTGGGCGAGTTGGCGGGCTACGATATTCCGGGCGAACAGCTGGGAGCTTATCCGGAAGAGGTGATTCCGCAGAAGCTGGGCGGCGTGGGCAAGATGTGTTCGTTCGGCGAAGGCGTTTCGATGACTCCGTTGCAGTTGGGCGCAATGGTTTCCGCCATCGCCAACGGGGGCACGCTTTATTACATGCAGCATCCGACGTCGCCGGAAGAGATCACGAATTTCCAGCCGCGCATCAAGCGGCAACTTGATATCGCTGCGCTGATCCCGGAAATCTCCGACGGTATGGCCGGGGCGGTGCAGTACGGCACGGCGCGCCGGCTCGGGCTCAACTTCAACGAGGAAGAGATTCTGGGGAAGACCGGAACCTGCTCCCACGCCGGCACCCGCTTCGGCTGGTTCGCCTCCTACGCGAATACCAGCAGCGGACGCATCGTGGTCGTTGTTTTCCTGCAAGGCGGGCGGCCTACGTTCGGTCCGAAGGCGGCTGAGATTGCTGGGCTGATGTACCGCAACCTCTACGATCACAACTTTTTCATCGCGGGCACGCATACGCCCGCGGATACCACCGCATCCCGACCCGCAGGCACGACGCCATAGTCGAACCCCATCCTGATATCGATTCCGTGGGCCTCTCGTCAGAGAGGCCTTTGTGTTTCTGCCGCGCAAGCCACCTCATAGCGCTTCGGAGGTTGTCCGTGAACCCAGCTTACTGGTGACGGCGGTTCAACAAACTTAGATTCTTCTTAACATGGAGACGGCGAATGCCGCCGATATGGACTGTGGGACTTCAGCAGAAGTTTGCTGGCGGAACTTGGGTTCAGGCCTCGTCTCACACAGTCTGCGAAAGTCAAGGATCCGAGGGTCGTGGGCCTGCGATGAATTCGATGACCGTACTAAATGGCAGCTACGATTACTGGTTGGTGGAGCTCTGCATCGTGCTGGCGGTGTTTGGGTCGTGTGCTGCGCTGAATCTCGCGGGACGGGTCACGGCTGTGCTGGGCTGGGTACGAACTGTCTGGCTGAACGCTGGATCCCGGGAACGCGAGTTGTATTTCCAGACCATGGCGGAAGCGGCTCCAGAGATCATCTGGACCGCCGACGTCGATGGGATGGACGACTACTTCAACCAGAAGTGTTTCGATTACACGGGCATGACGTTTGAGCAAATGCGGGGAACAGGATGGACGGTGATCGTCCATCCCGATGACCTGGGCGTGTGCGTAGAGAAATGGGAAAGTGCGCAGCGTGCCCGGGAACCTTACGACGTGGAGTATCGCCTGCGCGGGAAAGATGGAAGCTACCACTGGTTCTTGTGCCGGGGCAATCCTATCCGCGACGCCGCGGGAGAGGTCGTCAAATGGTTCGGGACCTGCACCGACATCGAGAGTCAAAAGAAAAATCAGCAGATTCTAGAAGAGCAGATTCTGGAGCGGACCATGCAATTGGCCGACACCAACACCCGGCTGCAGCAGGAGATTCTTGCGAAAGACTCCGCCCGCGGGGAATTCGATCGGCACAATGACCAAATGATGGAAGAACTAAAGCAGCGCTCGGAGCGGGCGACCTTGCTGGCGAAGATGGGCGAACTGCTGCAGAGTTGCGTCAATCTGGAGGAAGTATTCGCGACCGCCCTGGGATTTGCTCCCAAGATATTTCCCGCCGCCCGGGGAGCGATGGCGCTGCTGAATGCATCGCGGAGCCTGACTGAGGTGATCGGCTCGTGGACCGACTGCCGGCTTCTTGCAATGGAGTTTGAGCCTGCCGAATGCTGGGCTTTGCGCACGGGGCATCCGCATCTGGTATCGGCGGGCGATTCGACCGCGCCCTGCGCCCACGCCGCGGGGGTGAAGAATACGTATTTGTGCATCCCGATCCTGGCGCAGGGTGAAACGCTGGGCATCCTGCACCTTCAGGCTACGGATGAGGCGCCGCAACTGAACGTGTCGGAACTCTCGTTCAAGACAACTTTTGCGGCGCAAGTGGGATTGTCCATCGCCAACATCAGACTGCGCGAAGCGTTGCGAACTCAGTCGGTGCGGGACGCCTTGACCGGTCTTTATAACCGGCGGTATCTGGAGGAAGTGTTAGAACGCGAGGTGCGCCGCGCGGCGAGAGCGGCGCAGTCTCTCGGAGTCCTCATGATCGATCTCGACCATTTCAAGACCTTCAACGATACCTATGGCCACGACGCGGGTGATGCGGTATTGCGCGAAACCGGAGTGTCCTTGAGCAGGGGCATTCGGGCGGAGGATTTCGTATGCCGGTTCGGAGGGGAGGAATTTGTGGTGATCCTGCCGACGGCAAACCTGGAAGCTGCGTGCGCGCGAGCCGAGCGCCTGCGATTGAAAATGAAGGAACTGACCATCCTGCACCATGGCAGGTCGATGGGGATGCTCACCGTTTCGATCGGTGTCGCCGTGTTCCCCGAGCATGGTGTGTCGCCCAAGGAATTGATGGCGGCGGCTGACGCCGCTTTGTATGAGGCCAAGCGCGGTGGGCGCGACCAGGTGAGCGTGGCATCGCTAAAAAGTGTGCAGGAAGTGGCGGCACTCGGCGCAGAAAAATCGGCCGCCGGTTGGAGTTAACGAGATAGTAGAGACATAGCTTGCTACGTCTTGCCGGCGTTGTCTCCATGGCCAGCTGCGGATTAAACTGCCGACAGAGACGTTGCAAGCAACGTCTCTACGACAGTTGCTCTTGAAACCGATTATTTCTTGCGCTCGTCGCGCTCGACCACTCCATCCTTGATATTGACGATGCGGTGAGCGTATTCGGCGATGTCATGCTCGTGGGTGACCAGCACAATCGTGTTTCCCTCACCGTGCAGGCGGTCGAACAAGGCCATGATTTCGTTTCCGGTTGCCGAATCGAGGTTGCCGGTGGGTTCGTCCGCCAAAATGATGGAAGGCCGATTAACCAGAGCGCGGGCGACGGCGACACGCTGGCGCTGGCCGCCGGAAAGCTCATTGGGCTTGTGCGTCATGCGCGATTCCATGCCGACGGCTGTCAATGCGCCCTTGGCGCGTTCGATGCGTTCTGCGGTTGGAACGCCGGCGTAGATCAGCGGCAGCTCCACGTTATGCAGAGCGGTGGCGCGGGCCAGCAGATTGAAGGTCTGGAACACGAAGCCGATTTCCTTGTTGCGGATGCGCGCCAGTTCGTCGTCGTCGAGTTCGCTCACCAACTGGCTGTTGAGCCAGTATTCGCCTTTGGTGGGCGTGTCGAGGCAGCCGATAAGGTTCATCAGCGTGGATTTGCCCGAGCCCGAGGGCCCCATGATGGCAACATACTCTCCCCGCTCAATGCGGAGGTTGACGCCGCGCAGAGCATGCACCTGCTGCTCCGAGCCCATGTCGTAGGTCTTCCAAAGATCCTCGGCCGCGATCATGCAGGATTCAGGCGGTGCTGCCACGGCGTTGGGGGGCATGCTGATTAGTTCTGCGGTTGCCATTTTTTTCTCCTGCTCCGGTGCCACTGGGTTCTCCGAGATTGAATTCGACTCCGAGAGCTCCGTTTGCCATCCGAGACTGCTGCCCAATCTGCTGTTCGAGACCGCGATCCAGACTGGCTTGTCCGTTGGACGGATGAAGCCCCCGAAGGTTAAGTCTCGTCTTCCTTCTTGGGAACGGAGTTGTCGATTTTGACGCTGCTCCCGGAACGCAGCGTACGCAAAATCTTGTAACTGCCGGTGATAACTTCGTCCCCCTCTTTCAAGCCACTGACCACCTCAATGTCGCTGGTGCCGGCGATGCCGGTGGTAACGGGCACGAACTCTGCCTTCTTGTTGCGGATGACGAAGACGCCCGGCACGTCCTCTATCTGATCTTTCTGATCTTTAATATTCTTGTCCTTAGATGCATCTTTCGGCAGGGGACCGGCAGCATGCACGGCGCCAGGAGCAGCTTTTTCCTGCTCCAGTTGGGCCTTGGTGCGGATGGAGAGTGCCTGAATGGGAATGGTCAACGCGCCGCTGCGGGATGCCGTCGTAATCTTGGCGGTGGTAGAGAGTCCGGGACGCAAATCCGGAGGAGAATCGGTCACGGTCACGACTACTTTGAAGTCTTTGGCTTCTTCGCTGGCGGTAGCCTGCTGCGAGGTGGCCACGCCGGTGGAACGCACGATGGCGTTGTCTCCGATCTCTGAAACCGTGCCGTGAAAAACTTTTTTGGGAATCGCGTCGATGGTAACTTCGGCGGGCTGACCGAGGTGCACATTCACGATGTCGGTCTCATCCACCTTCACTTCGGCCGTGATGACCGACATATCGGCCAGAGTCAGCAAAGTGCTCCCGAGAGCATTTTGAATCCCGATGACCACGGACTCGCCTTCTCGAACCGGCAAGTTGGTGACCACTCCGTCATAGGGAGCGGCGTAGGTAGTTTTCTGCAGCACATCCGCCACGCGTGTGAGATTGGCGCGAGCCTGGGAGACGTGCTTGTCGGCGGAGTCTTTCTGAGCCTTGGCCTGGGCGACGCGCGCCTTGGCTTGCACCAGCCCGGAATCCGCGGTTGCCCACGCGTTCTGGCGGCTGTCGAAATCAGATTTCGCGATCAACCCATCTTTGTAGAGATTTTGCGCGCGATCCCAATCCAGCTTGTTGCGGGCATAGTCGGCCTGGGCGCGCAGCAAGTCGGCATCCGAGGTATTCAGCGCGGCATCCGCGGCGATGGCATCCGTTTCCGCAGCCTGCACCGAGGCCTGATTGGCGCTCACGTCGGCCGAGGACTGCACGTTTTCCAGTTGCGCCAGCAATTGACCCTTCTTTACGTGATCCCCTTCCTTAACGTACAGGTGGGTGATCTTGCCATAAGCATTCGCGCCGATGTTGACGTACGTCTTGGGTTTGATTTCGCCCGAGGCGCTCACCACCGACGATAAGTCCTCGCGCTGCGCCTTCCCGGTCTGCACCGTGACCACATTCTTGCCACTCTGATAGACCGTGAAGCCGACAATGGCGGCCAACAAGACTGCCAAGCCGCCGCCAATCGCAATTTTTTTCCAGAGTTTCATGCTCCCGTCACCGTCCAAGGCAATTGCCCGATCAGGCCAGCAGCGGCTCCGATCTCAGGCGGTTACTCCCGAGAATAACTCGCTGACAACTACTGACCGATCCGCAGCGTGACGAGCCCACATTCTGGGATACGATCCTGCCGAGCAGGAAAGTTCCAATCTGAATGGAAAGCCAGATCCAGGGGAATCCGGAGAGTAGCGCCGCCCCGCGAATGCAAGATTATAGCAACCCGGAATTATAGCTTGGTCGCGGCTTCGGTTCCAAAATATTCGGAGGGCAGCCGGGCAACTCGGCAGGAGTCTCTCCGCGTCCAACGGAACGGGATTGCTGGGGTCTTCAATCCATTCTTTTGATGTGACTTAGCCTTGCTTTCGCCCAACTGAGGGCCTAGAATGTACGGACAGAAGTTTGTCGTGGCAGGAGTCCCTCTCATGGTTCGGGTTGGTTCGACGTTATCTCTCGTCGCTTTTGATCTTGGCTGTCGCCGCGGGCATTGCCGGCCCGGCTGGAGCCCAGAGTGACAAACCGGCTCCTCCCGTCACACCGTCGTCCAGCACACCGGCTTCGAGCACACCCGCATCGAGCGCCGCAGGTTCCAGCGCGACGACTGGCGCGCAGGCGCAGCCCACGGACGAAGTCGATCCGCTCAAGCGCCCGCCCTCGGATAAACAGAAGAAGCAGCAGGGGAAAGCGCTCAAGGTCGAACTCAGCAGGGTCTACAAGAAGTGGCTGAACGAGGACGTAGTTTGGATCATTACCGACCAGGAAAGAGCCGCCTTTAAGCAGCTCTCGAACGACGAAGAACGCGACAACTTTATTGAAGCCTTCTGGCAACGCCGCGACCCCACGCCTGACACGGAAGAGAACGAATACAAAGAGGAACACTACCGCCGCATCGCTTATGCCAATGAGCATTTCGCTGCGGGAATTCCGGGCTGGAAAACCGACCGCGGGCGTATTTACATCATGTACGGCCCGGCGGACGAAGTCGACTCGCATCCCTCAGGCGGCACCTATGAGCGGCCCATGGAAGAAGGCGGCGGCGAGACTTCTACGTTCCCCTTCGAAGATTGGCGCTACCGCTATCTGGAAGGCATCGGGCAGGAAGTCATCATCGAATTCGTCGACACCTGCATGTGCGGCGACTACCACATGACCCTGGACCGGTCAGAGAAGGACGCGCTCAAATACACGCCCAACGCCGGTCTTACGCTCTATGAGAGTATGGGCATGGCGACCAAGGCACAGCCGTTTCAGTGGCGGTGGTCTGGAACAGCTGGGAACCGGCCCGGACAGCTCCAGCCAGGCCGCCAAGCAGTTCGACCGGTTGGAGCAGTTTGCCAAGCTGCAGGCGCCGCCGCCGGTCAAATTCAAGGATCTGGAAGAAATCGTCAACACCAAGATCATCACCAACCTGATGCCCTTCGATGTGCGCACGGATTTTGTGAAGGTCACCGGGGACACGGTGCTGGTGCCGATCACCATCCAGTTGAAGTATCGCGACATTACCTTTGCCAACAAAGATGGCGTGCAGCGCGGCACGGTGAATATTTTTATGCGGGTGAGCACATTAACCGGACGCATTGTGCAGACCCAGGAGGAACCGGTGCAGGTGGATGTGCCGGCGGAACTGTTGCCCCGTACCGCGGAGAATTCAGCAGTGTATTGGAAGGCGCTGCCGCTGCGTCCGGGACGCTACAAAGTCGAGATCGCGGTGAAAGACGTGAACGGCGATCGCAAGGGCCTCTGGAGCCGCGGGATTGTGGTGCCCGAGTACTCCGATGACAAACTGTCGACCTCCTCGCTGATCGTGGCCGACGTGATGGAGCCGGTGCCCACCAAGGATGTGAGCACGGGCCAATTCGTAATTGGATTGAATAAAGTTCGTCCGCGCGTGGCTCCGGCCGACGGCAAGCCCGCCCTCTTCAAACGGACTCGCGACCAGAAGGTGAACTTCTGGATGCAAGTCTATAATCTGGGCGTGGACGAGAAGACCCACAAGCCCTCGGCCACGTTTGAGTTCGACATCATCAACATCGCAACCAACAAACCGGTGGTTCAGAAAACGGAATCCACCGATACCATGGGAAATATAGGCGAACAGGTGACGTTGCAAAAATCGATTGCCGCGGCCAACCTGCCGCCAGGCGTGTATCGAATCGATATTAAAGTGAACGACAACATCTCCAAGCAGACTATTGATCCTTCAGCGACGTTTGCTGTAGAGTAACGGGCTGCTTGATTCCCCGGGGGTTGGAGTGAAGCTTCGTCATCTCGGTTCTTGGGCGGTCATCGTTGCGCTGTCGCTTCCGGCGTGGGCCGGAGAGCGGCCCGGTGCCATTTCAGGATACGTGCGCGATGCCTCGGGCATACCCCAGATGGGCGCGGTGGTGGAGATCGCCGGCTCGGCGGCGCGCACTCTGACCGTGTTTACCGACGGCGCCGGGTTCTATTCCGCGTCCGACCTGCTTCCCGGGCTCTATTCAATCAAAGTCTCGGCGCCTTCCTTCCTTCCTGCCCTGCGCGAAAAAGTTGGCTTGCAGCCCGGCATCAGCATTCACCTGAACATCACCCTGAACACGTTGCTCAACGCCATGCGAGTGGGCCCGCTGCGCGGGACCGCCGACGATGACGACTGGAAGTGGACGCTGCGTTCGGTGGCGAATCGTCCTGTTTTACGCGTGCTTGACGATCCCGCCATGGGCGCCGGTCAAAGTCCCGAACAACAGGATCACGACCTCAAGGCGAGCCTTTCGTTCCTGGCCGGTTCGGAGGCAGGCGGATATGGCAGTGGATCGGATCTGAGCACCGCCTTCTCGGTGCAGCGCTCAATTTTCTCCGCCAGCCGCGTCGGAGTGAGCGGAAATGTTGGCTATGGAGATAGTCTCCCCACCGCCGTCCTCCGCGTCATGTACTCGCACTTCCTGCCCGATGGCTCCGGGCCCTCGATGGCGGTTACCATGCGCCGGTTCGCGCCCTCCGATCCCAGCTTGCACTATGCCGCGCTACAGGCGCTGGCGCTCAATGCGGGGGACGATTTCGCTGTCGGCGACGTGCTGGAGTTGAAGTTCGGCAGCGAACTGCAGACCATCCAATTTCTCGGGCACGTGACCGCATTCCGCCCCTACGGCTCCGTCGATCTGCACGTCTCTCCCAACACCCTCGTGGAGTATGACTACGCGACCTCCTTGCCCAACACCCGGGCCGAGAAGGGTTTCGATTCGGCGCCCGCGGATCTGAGCGAAGCCGATCCCCGCGTCAGCATGGTCAACTTTGCGACTCGGCTCGAACGCGCCCATCACCAGGAACTGAATCTCTCCCGGCGCATCGGCAAGAACAACATCCAGGTTGCGGTCTTCAGCGATCGCGTGGCCAACACAGCGTTGATCGGTACCGGCGAGGTCAGCGCCGCCGGCGGGTTCCTGCTGCCCGACGTCTACTCGGGCACGTTTACTTATGGTGGCGACACTCTGCAGGCGCATGGTCTGCGGGTCGTGCTCCAGCGCAAGTTTTCTTCCGATCTCACCGCCACCTTGGATTATGCCTGCGGCGATGTGCTCGACCTCGCCAAGCCCGACGTCGAACTTCAGGACGCCGCGCAGTGGATCACCACTCAGAGCCGGCACGCCCTGGCCGCCAAGCTCAGCGGTACAATGCCTCACACTCATACCCGCTGGATCGCGTCCTATCGCTGGGTCAATGGTCCGGCGCTGACTCCGGTGGATATGTTCAACGCCTCGCCGGGACAGAGCGATCCCTTCCTGAATCTTTTCATCCGCCAGCCGATTCCGACCCTGGGATTTCTGCCCAGCCCACATGGAAGCGCTCATCGACCTGCGCAACCTGCTGGCGCAAGGCTATGTGCCGGTCATGGGCCAGGACGGCCAGACCGTCTATCTGGTGCAGGCCGCCCGCTCCATCCGCGGCGGCGTAACCATCACTTTCTAGCTGCAGGTCATTAGATCTTAGGCCCAGATTTGCGAATCTTAAGACGTAAGCCTCGTGTAGGACCTCCGGCCCAAGACCCGGCCCCCTTCGGTAACGTTTACCCCCAAGTTACCTATTCGTAAAATCTATTGCTTCCATCACAACTCAATGGTTGACTCTGGGATAGGGTTTGGATACTGTGTCTGATGCGGCTGGACGCTGCAACTTATTAGTATGCAAGGAATTGCAAGGCCTTCCGAGACTAGGAGGCCTGAAAAGCCCAGCCGGCGCATCGGAAATTACTCCCTCAAACCCATCGATATCTAAGGAGCCTCTATGAAAGTGCGCATAGTCCTGGCGTTTGTGCTTCTGGCCGCAATCAGCCTTTCGGCACAAACCTTCCGCGGCACGATTCTTGGAACGGTAACCGATCCCTCCGGTGCGGTGCTCCCCGGCGTCAAGGTGACCGTGAAGAACGTGGGTACGGGATTGGAGCGCACCACCGAGACCAGCGCGGACGGAAGCTACGCCCTGCCGGAACTGCCGATCGGCACTTATACGGTGACCATCACCCAGACCGGCTTTCAGACGTTTGTGACCACCGGCGTGATCGTGGACGTTTCCACCGAGCGCCGTGTGGACGCAGCCATGAAGACGGGCCAAGTATCGACGAGAGTCGAGGTCGCTGGAGACCTCTTGCCGCAGGTGGAAACTACGACCAACGACCTTGGGGGCGTAATCACTCAGGAGACGGTCAAAGATCTTCCCGTGAATGGCCGCGACTACACCAAGCTCATCTTCCTGAATCCCGGCGTCGCCGGATCCCCTGACATGATTACCGATTCTCCCGGCTCCTTTGGCGAGTTCTCGATGAACGGCGCGCGCGGCCGGTCCAACAACTACCTGCTTGATGGCACTGATATGAACGACGGCTTCCGTAACGACCCCGCCATCAACGAAGCAGGTGTGTTCGGAACTCCGGCCACGATTTTGCCGCTCGACGCAGTCGCTGAAGTGCACGTCGTCTCCAACTTTCAGCCGGAGTATGGGCGCAACGCGGGCGGCGTGGTGAACATCGTAACCAAGAGCGGCACCAACCAGCTGCACGGAAGTGCCGGCGAGTATTTCCGCAATGACGGACTGGATGCTCGCAATTATTTCAATCTTGCCAGCCAGCCCAAGGCTCCCTTCCATAACAATCAATACGGTGCCTCGATAGGCGGCCCCATCGTAAAGGACAAAACATTCTTTTTCTTTGACTACGAAGGCCAGCGGGAGCCAGTGGGCGTGGTTACGATTGCCACAGTTCCAGACACCGGAAGCGGGCCCAATGGCCAACTGGCGCCCGCCGATGCGACCAATCCAGTCATAGCGGCGCTGCTCGCTCGCAATCCTTGGCCGGCTCCAAACTTGCCGAAGATTCCCCGGGACAGGCATCCATCGTCTCGCCTTCGTTTAACAATCTGACCAGCCTCATCGCCAAGATCGACCATAGCTTCAATCAGAACAATTTACTTACCGGGCGCTATTTCTTCGGTGACAGCGTACAGTCTTTTCCTCTGGCTCTGACGGCGAGCGGCGGCCAGCTTCCCGGCTTTAATACCTACACGCCCACGCGAGTTCAGCTCGTTTCGTTGTCTTACGTCCGCACCATCGGCGCGAATAAAACAAACGAGATCCGCTATGGCTGGAATCGTTTTGCAGAAGGTTTCTTTCCGGCGGATCAGGCCTTTCATCCCAGTTCAATCGGCCTTTGCGCCGCCAGCACTTTGACGGGATGCCCCGGTTCCGGAGTTTCCGACTCGGGTCTTCCCATCATTCTCGTGAGCGGTGTGGCCCAGCTCGGCGCAAGCTCCAGCGATCCGCGCCACCGTGTTGACAGCAACAATCAATTCGTCGACAACTTCGGCTGGAAGATCAATAGGCACGATTTGAAGATGGGCTTCGATTTCCATCGCACCAGCGTCAATCAAGGCATCGACGGCCACTGGTTTAGAGGCAGGCTGAAGTTTACAGGTGGCGATACCGGGACCGCGATCGGCGATTTCCTGGCCGGTGACGTCGACAGTGGTCTGCAATATTCGGGGAACTCGGCCCGCGATACCCATGAAAACAACTACGGGCTCTTTATTCAGGACTCCTTCCGCGCGCGCCCGAACGTGACTATCAATTATGGCCTGCGCTGGGATTATGCCGGCGTTGTCGGAGCCAAGAATAATCTGTTGAGCAACATCACCAGCGTCGCACCGGCGACCGGAGACGGAACGTTTACGCTTACCCAGGTCGGCCAGCCGGGCTTGAGCGGCTTGTACAATCCTCAGTACCACAATCTCGCTCCGCGCATCAGCGTTGCTTGGGATATCTCGGGCAAAGGCAAGACGGTGGTTCGCGCCGGGTACGGAATCTTCTTCGACGCATTTTCGCAGGATATGGTCATGGGTCACCTGCCCTATCCGCCTTTCTTCGACCCCGGACCAGCCTACAACCCCGTGGGGCCCAGCCAGTATCAGATCATTTCCGCAGTCGCTACCGGGTCGATTTTGCAAGGAGTTCCCGTCTACTCCGCGCCGAGTTGTGCCAGCCTGGAATGCGACACTTTTGCTTTCGACCGCAATATCAAGACCCCCTACATGGAAAATTTCAACATTAACTTCCAGCAGCAGTTGACCGGCAAAATGACGCTGCAGCTGGCCTATGTGGGGGCGCAAGGGCATCATCTGTGGCGGTTCTTCGACATCAACCAGCCCAGCGCAGCGACCATTAATCAGGTGGACGCGACCGTCGGCTTCCAGGACTTCGGAAGCGCTGCCCGCCCGTTTGGAGGCTACTGCACTGGCAATCCGTACTGCTCGTACTACGTCCTGCAGGAAAACTCCAGCGGCCAGTCAAACTACAGCGCCTTCCAGGGCAGCTTTCGAATTACGGCCTGGCACGGTGTCACTTCTATCCTGAATTATGTCTGGTCGAAATCCCTGGACAACTCCAGCGACGGCGAAGACTTCGAACCCAACGCCGCCCAACCGCAAGACAGCACCAATCCGCAGGCCGAGCACGGACCTTCAAACTTTGACCTGCCTCGGCGGCTCTCCTGGATATTTGCTTATGACATTCCCAAGATGAGTGGAGGAATGCAAAAGCTAAAGAATGGCTGGGGAATCAACAGCACCCTCACGGTTCAGACCGGGCAGCCGTTTCAGTTTAATTACAACTGCGAAGATGACTTTAGCGGCGGTGGCGATTGCTACGATCGGCCTGACGTCGTAGCGCCAGTCACCCAAAACAACCACAATCCTTATCAGTTCATGCCGTTAAGCTCGTTTGCGATTCCGTGCACAGTGACGGCGGCGACCGGGGTCGCTTCCGACTGCATCATCGGTACCCGCCACTACGGCAACGAAGGTCGCGACCAATTCCGAGGGCCGAATTTCCGTCAGTTCGACTTCGCTATCTACAAGAACACTGCTCTCACCGAACGCGTTGCCTTGCAACTTCGCGCTGATATCTTCAACCTTCCGAACCATCCTAACTTTGCCAATCCATTTCTACCGGCGTTCATTGCTGACCCGGCCTTCAATGGACTTACACTAGGTCCCACTGGAACCCGCGAAGTAGGCCAGGGCTTCTATCCAATCACCGCCACCGGCGACGTGGGCATCGGCAACCCATTCCTTGGTGGAGGCGGACCGCGCGGCATTCAGATCGCAGCTAAGTTCAGCTTCTAAGCCCGGTTCCGAGTTCAAATTAAAGTCACAGCCCCTGCCGCATCATGCAGGGGCTTTTGTTTTTTAGCTTTGGCCTTCCTCCCGCCCCGTCTTGTGACTTCCGTCACTAGGTAACCTGATTCCGGCGATGCTACGCTTCAAGTCGTAATCCGTTTTCCCCAAAGCGTCTGTTGCGGAGACCTCGATGCGTCGCTCCATTTACGCTGTCTTCATCGTCACAGTCTTTGGCGTGTGTTTTTCCGCGCCGCTGTATGCCCATCACGTCAAGCAGTCTGATGCTGCTTCGCTGCCGGTGAGCACCTCGTCGGCCGAGGCTCGCGCGCTCTACGCGAAGGGCATGGCCGACTACGAGAATCTTTATCTCGATCGCTGCAACGACGACTGGCGCGCAGCCGTCAAGGTCGATCCTAATCTGGCCGTCGCCTGGGCCTGGATTGCCTTCAACAGCAGCGATCCCAAGGAAGTGAGCGCAGCTCGCGAAAAGGCCAAGGCGCTCGCGCCCAAGCTGACGCCGGGTGAGCAGTTGATGATCGCCTGGATCGCCAAAGTGCAGGAAGGCGACTTCATCGGTGGCATTTCCGCCATGAACGACATGCTCGAGATGTATCCCAAGGACAAGCACCTGCTTTATCTCGCCGGGAACTGGCTCATGGGAGAAGACGGCGACGAACAGGCCCTCAGAATCATGGAGAAGGCGCTGGCCCTCGACAAGAATTATCCGGCCGCCCTGAACGATCTGGCTTACCTTTATGCCCGCAACCGGCAGTTCCCCAAAGCCTTTGCCGCCATGGATCGCTATGTCGCACTGCTGCCCACCGAACCGAATCCGCACGATTCCTACGGCGAACTGCTTCGCATGGCGGGAAACTTTGAGGGCTCGCTGCGGCACTACCGCGCCGCGCTGAAGATCGATCCTGACTTTGTTACTTCTCAGGTTGGCCTGGGAGATACCTATGCCTTGATGGGAAACCAGGAGCAGGCGCGGATTGAATACGACAAGGCCGTCCGCTATGCCCACAACGAGGCGGATCGGCTCGCCTACAACATGCAGAAGGCGATGACCTGGGTGCGCGACGGCAAGTTCGCCGAGGCCGACGCCGCGTTCCAGGAGATTGCACAGACGGCCCATGCCAAAGAGCAGGACTTGCAGGAAGCGCAGGCGTACCGCACCCTGGCCGAGTATCAAACAGACGATAAAGTGGCGTTGCAATATCTGCAGGACGCAGAGGAGTCGCTCGGACATCGCAGCGCGATTTCCAAGGGTGATAGAGATGAAGAACTTTCCCGCATCCTGCGCAATCGTACCGTGCGAGCCGCGCATGCCGGCAACCCGGCGCTGGCCGATGAGTCTCTGAAACAACTCGAGGCCATCGCGACCGGTAGCCGCAACCATGTCATCCAGAGTTCCTACAATGGCGCCGCCGGAACTCTGCTCATGGATCAGGCGAGACTGAGTCAGAACGGTGTGGATCAGAAGAAGCTCGACGAAGCCATCAGCTATCTGGAAGAGGATCAGGACAATCCCTTCACCGTGGAACTTCTGGTGCAGGCCTACTACCAGACCAATCAATCTGACAAGCTGGCTCAGGCCGAGGCCAGGCTGCGAGGCACCAATGTTCCCACCATGGAGCAAGCCCTCGTAGTACCCGCCGCACGCCTGCGCCTCCCACAAATGTAAGCAGGTCGTAACGCATTCTTCTAAATTGGTCTATACTGTCGAACGCCATCGGGTAGTTTCCAGTTTCCGGTTTCTAGTTTCCGGTTCTTGTGGATGCCACGACTGCAGGAAACAAAAAAACTGGAAACCTGAAACCAAAAACTAGAAACCAGAAACTAGAAACCAGAAACCGGCAACTAAAGATTAATGACTTCTAAGATTGATCGCCGTTCCCGCTCCAGAGTCGTGGCCAAGCTGCCGGTGCGCGTCCGCAGCACGGTCGCAACTGCCGAGTTGAGCGCCCAGACTCGCGATGTCAGCACGAATGGCGTATTCCTTTATACCAACTCCCGCATGATAGAAGGCTCCGACGTCGAATTAGTCCTCATCCTTCCTCCTGAACTGACCTCGGGGGAGAAGTGCTGGGTGTGCTGCCATGCCCGCATATTGCGCGTGGAGCAGGGCCACGGCAACGACTTCGGGGTTGCCGCCGAGATCCAGCGGATGGACATCCTGCCGGAGATTCCCGCTTAGTCTTCTCGCGTGGTCCAGTCCTTGCATCCGGTCGTTATGCACCATTTTTGGTGCAATAGAATCCATTCCAAGACCCGCGCCAACCTAGGACGAGATGCCGGAAGCTCGACCAGATGTGCCCAGACCTCCGGCAAGAGTTGCCCGGCCCTGGACAGAATTCTCGGGAATCTGTGAAAAATTGCTTCCCCTCGCACCGACCTTGGTGCAATAATGGCGGCCCTGGAATTGCTCTGGCCAAACTCAGTAGTCAGGTGGGTCTAAGTATGTGGATTGAGAAACTCGCGGACGGTGTGGTGCAAGTGCAGACCCCGATCGGTCCGCGTTATCTGATGCCGTCTTTTCTTCAGCGCGTGTATTTTCTCTGGATGTTCCGTCACTTTCCCATTCTTCCTCACGCCGTGCTCAGCTCGGCGCAGCAGCGAATGATCGATCGGCTATGTTCCGAGCAGCGGTTCGTCTCCATGGCTTACGCCGATGGCATGGACGATGCTCCGGTAATCGGTACGGTCGAGAGGCGCCCCAACCCGAGGATGGGGCCGGATTCTCTGCCTCCGCGCCGCCCCGTGGCCAGCGAAAGTTCTGCCGGCCTGGCCGCCGAAGCGCGCCAGCGGTCGTAAGAATACATCCTCGTTCATCCGCCGGATCGAAGAGCCGTGCGCCCGCTCGTTTTCAAGGACAGCGCTTCCGATTGCACAGCGTTTCACGGTAAGCAATGACCGGCCTGCGCGGAAATGTTACAATCACAAAATTGTCCCGCCGCTAAGATTCCCCATCGTGGGCGCGTAGCTCAATTGGCAGAGCAACTGACTCTTAATCAGTAGGTTGTAGGTTCGATTCCTACCGCGCTCACCACTCTTATCAATGATTTACCACAGCCAAGCCCGCACGGAAGCACTTTTGACGTGGTATTGAAAAGGCGCACTTTAGCGCGCACAGTTCCGAAGCGCACGGCACACTTACGGCACACCTACACTCGCGCAGTTCGTGTTTGGGGTCCAGCACGGATACCGGTTTCTCGGACACGAACGGATCAACCCGGTGAGCCTGCTGGTTCGCCCACGCCATCCATTCCTTGTAGTAAGACTACTTTTCCGCAGCCCGGAGGTGTGCGAGAATCGCGCTGCCACCGGCACTATCTGGATCGAGATGTGCCCCCTGAGCGTGCTGTCCTTCGTACGTAATCACACCGGGAATCCGGGGCAGTTCCCAGAGGCGTGCTTTTCGCAGGACAACAGCAATTGCCTCACCCCGCTCAACACGTGGAAGGACGAAGTTCCTGACAAAACTCATCGCAAGAGCCACTGACTTAAGTTTGCTCAGCCACCCGTCAGCATCGAGGAATTTAGAGCTATGGTACGGCAGCAGTTCGATACTCGCGAGTTGTGTTGCTAACGTAGCACGGCGAATGCAAACGGCGCTCCCGACTCATCCGCCAACGTCTTCATCACCTGAGACAACTTCCCGTGCCACCACCTGAAACCACCGTGCCAGGAATACCTTGGGTCGAGAAAGATGAACGGTCGTGCCTTCTGGTGGAATTGCTGTTTCAGGTTGGCCAGCAGTGCGTTTCTGTACTCTGGAACCTCATACTCCCCGTAATAATCGGTCGGCTCCAGACCAGGGTTGAGCGACAGAACGTAAATCGAGGCGCGCCTGAGGTCTCCAATGAACGGCTGTGGCAGAAGCCCAAGATGCAGTCTAGTGTCGCCTGGCCGACCGAAGTCGGGCGCCGCGATCGCTTCAGACCAGCTAGTAAAGTTAACCACGTGGTTGGAGCTTTGCAGTTTGTCTCGATCAGCTTTGAGAACATGCGGTGATCCGATTGATTCCCACTGCTCCCATTCGGTCAACAGTTGCATTGGTTCGGCGACCACAGGCGTGAACCCAGGTGCTTTAGCTGGAGTAATTTCTGCTTGGTTACCCGCTGGGGCGATCTGTTCAAGCTGTCCGAGCTTCGCCAATGCTTTCAGGTGGAACCGTACGCTCTCATGGATTGTGACGACCATCTTTCCATGCTTGAAGGTCTTGTCATAGGCCACGGGCTCAATTGCTCCTACCACCTGTTGCACGGTAAATTCGTGCGGAATTCCTGAACCGGGATCAGTGAGAGCTGCGACTACAAAGGCGCGCTGTCCGTTATAGCCAACAGTTCCGAGAGTCGCGGTCCGCCTAAACATATCTTGAAAGAGATTCAACACGAGCCAACGGGTGTTTTGTTCGGCTGCACAAAGAAAGCGACCGTTGGTTCATCGGCTAATTTCCTGTTCAACCGCTTTCAGCATTTCCATGATCCAGTCGAGTTTAGGCGCATCCCCGAATATCATGACAGCCATATTCCGGTAGTCCCGCTCCAATGCCGCAAGCCGGTTCTCAACCGGCACAAGCCGGAAGCTTCCGGGACGCGCGAGATCGTAGCGAGCCCACGCGGAAGGATAGAACGTCTCCTTATGTCTCACAACTTGCGTTAGCAGATCCCGGTCGGCCAGAGCGTCCGCTCGTATCGGCCCTTGGGCCAGCATGGCAACGTCATAGTAATGACGCGAATAGCGGTCGGGGATTGGTTTCTCCGGCGGGCGGTAGTATTCCGCATGAAGAATTGTTGCCTTCTCCCAGAAGGTCCGCTTGGCTAGCAGCGCAATGACAGGAACATCGCCATCGGTAACAACTTTCGGAAATTCTTCGGCAGCAAATGAGCGGATCGTGAACCGATCATGCGGAACAAATTCCGCGTGCGTTCCCAACTCAAGCACGACCTGAGGAGAAACGTAATCAAGATTCTTCGTGATTGCACTTGGATAACGAAACTGAACCACGTTCGGGTCCTGCTCACTAACGTTGAGACTCCATGTGCCACTCGCTCCGAGAATTTCTCCGCAACGTGCTTTAAGCACATCCAGAAATTCACCGCCGATATACCGCTGGCATTCCGTCATCATCTCGTCAAGGATGCCTGCTCGCTTCGTCTTTGAGATACCCTCCCGTCGCGGGTCACGTTCTCCTTTGAAACCCAATGCCACGTAGTCCACGGCAAGATCTATATCTTCGGAGAACCGGTTAATTGCGTGGAATATCTTCGAGAGCGATGTCCCGCCCTTGAAGAGGAGTCGTCCGGTAAGAGCGTCGATTGAGAAAAGCTGTTTTAGCATCCAGCAGACCCAGAAGTCTTTTTCAACAATGGCGTCCGGCAAGACTTTCCGCTCCGCTGTTTCCGTGAATAAGTCGGCACGATCGCGCGCAGGCATCTGGGCGACTTTGTTCACGCGGTTTTCTCCGCGATCTTTTTCGCCACTTCATAAATCCATTCCACGCCGAATCGCGCGTCCTTTACAAGTCGGCGTTTCTCGGCAGGGGATAGCGCCGACCGCAACTTCTCGATTTCGCGTGGCCCAATTTCTTCTTTGCCCAGATGACGAAGTGCCTGAACCACGAGCGCAAACTTGCCTTCAAGTCCTGCCATCGCCTTAGGGCGAGCGTGTTTGAAGTGGATGCTCCGACGTCCGATCAGCACTTCATTATTCGGGCCATCGGTCAGGTACATGATTTTCGCGGGCACCTGAGTAGAGAGGCCAAGCAGATTTGCTGCCCAAGTTCCCTCCGGTACGATCTTCCAACGTTGCCTTCGAGCAATCGCCTGCGCAGCCTCGTCAATATCTGGACTCAACTTCCCGCCCAGCGCGGGATTGATTCTGGGGATGTCATAGAGGCCGCGCCGAACACGCCTGATTTTTCCACTCTGAGCGAGGCTCGCGAGGGTGACATCGATCAAGGTTCGGCTGGCGATGTCCAGGAAATCCTTAGCCGAGAAGGCTTTTCCAGGACCGAGATGCTCAATCCTTGCAACTATCTGATTATGCTTGGTTTGCATGAATCTCTCTGTTTCGATGATTAAGAAAAAATATACTAGTTTTTCTTAATGGGGGCAAGCCCTCATTGCGCATAATACGTGAAAGCAACCCGTCAGCCGTGACCGCCGACTAGGAGGAATTGACGAGGTCTTGGTGCAGAACGAAGAGAGTGCCACTCTAAGGAGCGCCAAGAATTTCAGAAACTTTGGCACGGAGATGTAGAGCTTCTGGAATTTGCCTTGCACAAAGCACCGCCAGAAGACGCAGAAACGCCTGGCGCAGCCGGGCGTCTGACTCAACTTCCCTTTGGAGATAGTGCCAGCACGATGAGAGAACCTCCGTGAACAGACCACCAAGGCTATGGCGATGCCAGTCTTCATCGGGTAGAGAACCAACAGTACCTGCAAGCTGTTTAATTCCCTGCGGTAGCAGTACCTGACCTGATTCCGTGGGCAGAAAATAAGCGAACCATCCCGCCGCGAAGGCATATTTCAGCCAGCGATTGCCCCACTGCTCGAAGGCGCCAGCCATCGACCCGATGAGATCCTTGTATTTGGCGTCGCCCAAGACTGCTACTCCGGTTTCACTCAAGCCCATGAGTTCGGTCGCAAGTGGCGCGGCCCGATTCCAGTAATTACTTTCTCCCGGCTGCCAAGCGGGCAGAGTTTCGGTATATGCCACCATATCCTGCCAGATTCGCGCGAAGCCCTCCAGGTCAGGGCTAACCTGAAGGCCTTGGAGAATCCACGATTGCAGGAAATCTTCCACCCAGTATTTTGCGGCCGGACCCAGCTCAAGAATTGGCCGATAAAACTCGCGCGCGGTTTCGACAGAGTTCCTGTGGGCGACAAATTCAGCAATCCGTGCCATGGTCCATCTGTCAGACTCGATAGGGAGTGCCTTCAATTGTGCTACGTTCATCTTCCGGCTTGGGGCGCGGAAGTGTACGCAAAGCAGATCAAACATTTCCCGGACATATTGTTCTAGCCTCTGCTCTTCTCCGGCAAGATGCTGGCGCACCATTGCTGCCACAAATCCAAATCCTTTCTGGATCACTTCAAGATCGATATGCGGCATCTCCCGGTACAGCTTCCGATCAGCGTTTTGCTCGCGGGTCCATTCTCGCTGCGCTTTTCTCTGTTGCTTTTCGCGGCTCGACATTGATCTACGTTCAATTCTTTCTACCAGCCTCCGCCCAAGTGTCTCCGCACGGCGCAACGGAATGAGAGCTCCTCTGAGTTTGCGAGCTGTGTATCTTCGGAACAGAGTTGTCCTGTACACCGGGAGCTTGGTATCGGCTGCGTAATATCCGGACTCGCGCGTCGCTGCATGGCGCAGCGCGCTCCACAGAACCATCACATTCACTAATTCCCCAAACTTGTCACCGAGTTGTTCACGCAGCAGATAAGCTCGGAATAAAGTAAATAACGTCGAATTGTAGTGAAAACCCGTGACCCCCTCGAATGCCATCCGTAAGACCCAGTCCTCACCGTTTTCTTGCAGAAGTGCAACGCCCGCTTCCCCAAGGAAGGTCTCGGCCCCGTGGTTGTTAATCGACATTGGCGAGTCATGCTCAGTCTTCAAGGGCTTAAGGTCGCGCAATGTGGCGAGGCACCATTTCTCAAGATCGGGGTTTTCGGCGAGCCAGGCGCGATGTTTTATAACAAGAACCGCAAGTCCCCCCGCGATGGAACTAATTCGGTAATGTTCCTGCGATCCGTCTTCACTGGAATCCTTCCAATTCGCTAATTGCTGAATTTGCGTCGCGAATTCCGGCACTTCCTCCGGCTTTAGCTCTGCCTCCCCCTCCAGCAACTGCCTCGCGCGCATCGCCAAACCAAGGGCGAGCATTTTAAGCTTGCTCTCGTCCTGTGATTCGTCAGCGATCTTTTGCAAATGAGCGGGCCAGGCCATTGTGATCAACACCTGCCCGTCACCTTGCGGAGTCTTCGTGTAATTCGCGGGATCAAAACGAGCGAGGAAGAATTCCATGTCGAGCCGCGATTTGTCGCTGCCCTGCCCGAGTTTGGCCCACACAGCCTTTCTCGCAGTCAGATATTCCATCGTCCCCTTGTGCTGGAGCATAAGCGCCGGCGCCATATCCCGTAGCAGGAAACGCCGATGCGGCATCCTGTTCCAATCTGCCGCAATCTTGATAGCCTCTTGCGGCTGCCCCGCAAATGAAATCGTCCAGGTCTCGCCGCTTTCATTCATCGCCAGGCTCATTTGAGTTTGGTAAACGTACAAATTCCCTAGCAGGGGTTGAAGTTCCATAGCGAAAAGCGCCTGATACCTGAGCCCGACCGACACCAACACACCAGCGAAGGCCGCCGATGTGCTGTGATCGAGAATGTATTGCACCGATTGCGCGATGCTTCGTTCATTTTCGATCTCGTCATAAAACCATTTCTCCAGAGCCATCAAAGCGCATTCGATGGTATCGCCGTGCATCCCGAGATAGCGATGCCAGGCGTAAACATTAGGGCTACCCACCCAACACACAGGTTTTCCGTTGAACTCGAACTCAAATCCGTTTCTCTTCCGCTCTTCATCTGTTGGCTCTCGGCCAAGACCTTCCTCAATCCACCGTGTCGTGGCGTAGTTCACCAAGCGAACAATTGCATCAAGTCCCTGTGCAGGCGCGCTCTGCAAGAACCTCAGGAATGGCCCTTTCCAATACATCGCCGGATAGCCATGTCGCCAGTCGGCAAGGCCAAAATCTTCGTGAAGACGCGATCTATTGTTGTAGGGGTCCGAGGGCCTTGGTTCCTCAATACAAACCGCGAGCAATACTTCTCTCGCCACATCGGGGCGAACGGCGATCAGGCCGTTCAATGCGATCGTGTCCATGACCGCGGATTGAAAACCATCCGAAACTGCCCGCAATGGACCATCGGCCACTGAACGCAATCGTTCTAGGACGTTCCTCTTCTCGTTGTTGAACATCGTTAAGGCTGGATTGCTTCCGAAGCATGAAAAGCAACCACGCGCCATTCATGTGCTTCGCGGATATAGGTCTTCGTGAAGCGCCAGTCATCAGATATATCCTGCGCGTTCATTGAACGAGTTCGCTGCAAACGTCCCGTGACCACAGCAGCATTGTCATACACACGCACGCGAATGTCCGATGTCCGATAGCTGAGGAACTTCATCCGCCCAGAACGGGCAAACTTGAGCACGTCAGCTTTGGTCATTACAGGCATCTTCGGAACGGCAACTTCCATGTCGTCTGCCCACAACTTTTCCAAAGCATCAGCGTCCCCATGTTCGTGAGCTTCGTTCCAGACGGTTTCGAGCCGCTGAAGCTCGCGAACATCGGCATCATGGGTTGACTGAGCAACAACCCGTGCGGTTCCCGCGAACACCGTCAAGACCAGCAGCCCCAATACACCAAGAGAAAAACTTTTCACTGGATACGCCTCCCACTTTCGGAAGGGTACCACCGTCTCGAAGAATGAATCAGTCAGGGTTTATGTTAGCCTGCGATCCGATCCAGCCCTGTAACCGAATAGTTTCTTACATTCGTCACGTAGAAAGCCGCCGATGACGGGTATAGCGTGATTGCCCTTCTCGAAGACGAGTCGGCATGGAATGAGGCACGCTCGCCATTTGTATTCTTCCGTCCCGCGCTTTCGGCCATAAGCGGCGATGTCTTCCTGCGAGACGCCGTATACGACGGCACCGATTCTCGCCCAGACGCAGGCACCCGCACACATCGCGCAGGGTTCGTGCGTGGTGTAGAGCACGAACTCGGTCAGGTAGCGGCCATAACCGCTCGATACGTATTTGAGCGTTTCCAACTCCACATGCTTGATGCTTGATCCTGAAGTCTTCACCCGGTTCCCCGCGCTGGCGATGACTACTTCGCGTCCGTCCGTTACGCGGGTGATGACAGCGCCGATGGCATAATCGCCTCGGTCACGGGCACGCTTGGCTTCCGCGATTGCCAACTGCATAAACTTCTTCTTGGCTTTGTAGGAAGCCGCGATCATGCAGGGATCATATCGCACCGTGAGGAGTGTTGAGATTCGAAATCACCATTGCTACCCTGTGAAATGGATCGCGATGCCACGGCATAGCTTCGCCGGGAGCAAGGCGCAGGCGGCGCACCATCGTGGTTCCATAGTGGAAGAGAATTTCGTCAGCCATTTTTGATCGCTGCGCCCCTCTCTTCGATTGCAGCTTTCATTCCATTAAGGGTGTCTTGAGTGTCGCGGGCAATTTTTCGTCTCGCGATTAGGTTCAGCAGCTTGGCTTTCAGTGTCGGTGTGGAGTAGTAATGGCTGATCTCTATCTTCGTAGAAGACTGCCCGACACGATGAACCGTCGTTTCGACCACGTAGTCAGGCAATATCTTGCTTACTCCGAACGTGTCCTCCGGCAGTACTGTGACAAGCTTCTGCATTGGAACGATTTCGATGTCCTTCTCAACGCACATGTGTTTTCCGCCTGAGAGGATGCATCGGTACGAAACGCCCGGCTCACGGAACTTCGTCCCTGAAAGAAGCTCCACTTTGACTACGCGAGGATGAAAGGTAGGAATTTTCGTAATATCCATGTTGAACGCCCACACGACCTCCAATGGCGCGTTAATGATGACCGTCTGCTTGGAGCGGAATGTTGGTTTCTCTTTTGTCACTGCGATGAACTCCGCAATTTGCCGGGTTGTGCCTCCAGCAATCTACGATCTAAGAAATGGAGACGATTACCCGCCCCGGCTTCGCGGGATGTTCTACCAACTCATGGGAGCGTGCAATCTGATCCAGAGGGACAATCTCTGCGATGTCAAGTCCCTTCCACCCAGACTCAAGTGACTTGTTGATGTCGCGAGTCGCCTCGATCTTTGAGTCGGCTGGCACATCGTCGCTGCCGACGAAGAAGAGTCTGGCGTTCACAAATACAAGCTGCCAAACTGGAGTCTCCGGCGTTGGCGTGTTGGTCGCATAGGTCGCAATGGAACCACCCTGCGCCAAAACCTCGGTGTCCGTCTTGATGTTCGCCCCGAAAGCCACTTCGACTATGTGATTAACTCCATCAGGAGCCAACGCCCGAATTCGCTCCGCTAAGTTTTCACCAGTGAGCAAGACCTCGTTCGCCCCTGCTCGCGATGCGATCTCCTTGTCGCTTTCGGAGCGGCACGTGGCGATGACTCGCGCTCCCGCTCGATGCGCCAGTTGAACGGCGCAAGCGCCAACTGCACCCGCACCACCTTGCACGAGAACGGTCTTGCCCCTGACCGAACCTCCGACGTGAACCGCCCGATGAGCGGTTATACCCGGAATGCCGAGACAGGCACCCTGCTCCAGCGGCACGCCTTCGGGTAAGGGAACGACCAGTTTCAAGGGAAGCACAGTGTACTCGGCGGCAGTTCCGAAGGGGCGATACGACTGACCGCCATAACACCAGACGCGCCGACCGATCCATTCACGCGGCACTCCTTCACCGACCGCATCAACGGTGCCCGAACCATCGCTGTGGGGAATGACACGCGGATAGGGCATCCCGACACCAAATGCGTCCTCGCGCTTTTTGACATCGCCCGGATTGACGCCTGAAAAGGCAACGCGAATCCGAACTTCGCCTGTGCGGGGCTGCGGATCATCCATCTCGCCGATGATCAGCACATCCCGCGCAGCGCCCTGCTTCTCGTACCAAGCGGCTTTCATCTTCGTGCGAAGGTCTAGCTCTCCAATTCCCCTAGTCTGAGCACTGGGGATTCGTGTCGGCAACAGACGCCATATCTCTGCCAAAGCCGAAACCACGGACTATGCGCGAGCATCTTGTCGTGCCTTCGATTTGCAGCCGAGATGTCGCTTGCGCTGAGTGATCTAATGTCCCGCGCTTCGAACATTTCCTGTAGCTGCTCGATGTCGTCAATAATGCGTTCAAGGTCCATTCCGTCTCAATATCCAACATAAGCACTGCAACGGTCAAACGGTACGGCATCAATGACGTGTCTGCGAGAGCGCCCTGCACGCAGTGAAGAACCGTCGATCAGTCGCCGGGCGAACTCCTGTCTCTGGGTGCGTCGCCCATTGTCGCCGCGTTTGCACATGGGTCACGAGGCGTAACATTGAGCATGACTAGAATGAATCCAGAATGCCGCGACTCGCGCCCTTCTGATGGGTTGCCTGCCGATGTCCTCCTGCGAGAAGAGCCAGACGAGGAAGAAGACGAAGAGGAAGACGAGAACGACGGCAAAGAAGATGACGATGATGGCGACGAAACCGACGACGGCTACTCGGAGTGAGCCAGCCACTGTTTCCGTTGGTGGAGGATGAAGCGCGAAGACTTCATCAACGTCGCTGAAGAAACATTGGATTCGCTGCCGGAAGAGTTCCGCAGTCGCATCCAGAACGTCGCGATCCTCGTTGAGGATTCTCCGGCGAACCAACCATCCCCGCGTCTCGGACAGCAAAGGCGTTTGCTTCTAGGTATCTTTCACGGCGTGCCCGCTACTCAGAAGAGCGTCTTTGACTTCTCAGTCGGTCCTGCCCACATCGTGCTTTACCAGAAAAACATTGAGGCGGTCTGCGCGAATGAGGCTGAAGTCCGACATCAAATCCGCCAGACTCTCATACATGAACTAGGGCATTATTTTGGGA
Source organism: uncultured Acidobacteriaceae bacterium (assembly GCA_963850165.1). GTDB lineage: Bacteria > Acidobacteriota > Terriglobia > Terriglobales > Acidobacteriaceae > Sulfotelmatobacter. Next base: position 241,052 of record CAWKKK010000009.1, read on the forward strand.
TGACCGAGGAGCAACTGAAGGACGTTTAGATGCCCAAAACCTCGATAGCCAACCGTTCGACGTGGCTTTCGAGCCTTAAAGATTAGGGAAAGGATCAAGCCATGAAAATCAACGTGAAAGCTCTCGCCGTGGCATCCGCAATCCTGTGGGGAGCAGCCATGCTTGGCATGGGTCTGGCGAACTTGATCTGGAGCGGCTATGGTCAGCAATTTCTCCAGACAGTGGCGTCGGTCTACTCCGGCTACCATGCGACTCGCAGCATCGCGGGAGTCATCGTCGGGACTCTCTACGGAACGGTTGACGGTCTCATCGGTGGTGCGATCTTTGCTTGGCTCTACAACCAGTTTGTAGGATCGAGTGTCTGAGCATCAAGCCGACGCTGCTAACATTTTCCCGTGAGTGTTCGTGATCCCCGCCCAGATCAAGCAGCATTGGAGATGAACAGATGAGGAACCTAGCAGCACTACTGTTGATATTCAGCTTAAATGCGTGGGCACAGGAGCCGGGCGTGAAGCCGCTGTCCAGCCCCGAACCGGGGGTGCAGTTGAGGCACGAATTCCTTAGAGCGTACAACGCAAAAGACGCGGACGCGGTCGTCGCACTGTACGCCGAAGACGCTACGCTGGTCAGTGATGGCGGTACTTTTAGAGGACGGAACGAGATTCGGAACTGGGTGAAGGCAGGACTAGACCAAGGAAGCAGGCTGGAAGCAATCGAGCCAATCGTCGAAAAGAGTTCCGGAACGCTCGCCTATGGGACAGGGCGAACGAGAAGGCTTGTTGGTTCCGTCGTTCATCTTGGACAATACCTGATTGTGATGGAGAAGATTGGCGGGGAGTGGAAGATTGTGCAGCACTTTTCCCTGAATGCCGGAGAAACCCCAGCCGCGAAGTAAACCACCCCCTCAGAATCTCTCCTGTCGCCCAGCAGCCATGTGCGATAGAAATCGCATGGGTTACGTTGTCATCGCGAACCGGCTGATGGCTTCAGCATAGCTCTCCATCACGGGCATCGAAATACCAAGATCGTGCCCCGTGGCGATGAGGTCGTCATAGAACGTCTTGATCTCAACCGGGTCACCGAGGGCATGAGCAGAGCATCGCTTCGTGTACTCATCGTGCCGAAACATTCTTCGCATGAACCAGATATTGATTCGTCTGCGCAGTGCGGAATTCGTCAGAAACGGCGCTGTTTCTGGGTATTGGGAGAGCACGACTCCTCGCCGCTTCACAACTTCTAGGCATTCGCACCCGGCTTTCAGTGCTGCTGAGGACGCATCTGTGTTATTCAGCATCGCCTCGAAGCTTCCGGCGTGAACGAGGGCTGCCCACGGGCCTGCGGTCATCGCATATTGAACCCACAAGTAGTGCAACATGTCCGAATGAATTCTGGTCTGGATGTCTGCTGAGGCGAATAGGTCTGCGGCTTTTTTCGCGAGTGTCGTTGGTTCGCCTTCTGGTGAACCCATGTCTATCGCCTTCAGAGCCGCGACGAGGGTGCCTCCAGAGAATGTTCCGCCCGCCTTCGCGTCGCCGTATACATAGCGCGGACGCGGCAGGATGGAGTCGATGTCATCTGTGCCTCGCCAGTTCTGCGTCAGAAGCAAGAACTCGGCAGCGCCCAATCGCGGGACGATTTCCTTGAGGGTTTGCACCAGCGCATAGTGCTTCACGGGCACGATGACCAATTCGAAGGCGTCCCTTGGCGACACGGTTTCTACGGCGTGCAGTCTATACAGCCCCCGGAAGTTCCGTTTGTGTCCTTTGCGGCGGTCAAACACGTCGAGCGGTAAACCGTCACGAAAGGCAACAGCCCTGCCCGACCGCACAAGGTGGACGACCTGATGTCCGCCTTCGCCAAGCGCCCAGCCATAGATCGAGCCAATGATTCCTGCACCGACTACGAGCGCACGCATAGAGGCGAACCTTTGTTGGAAATTAAAATATACTCCCGTCACCACGCCGGACGACGTTGCACGCGGTAGGGATCAGCGGTATATTCGGCTTAATCCAGACAGTCGAACGAAATTTCCGCCACAAACGGCTCGGAGATTTCCTATGGCAACGCCGCAATCCCCACAATCCATCACAGACGGCAGCCAACCCAAAAATTTCGATGAACGAGACGCGCTTCTGTTGGAACATGTGGCAGAGAAACTTGTGCAGTTCGGACAACAAGTCGGCGTGACCCCGGAGCAGATGATCTCGCTGCTCGATTCCGGCATCAGCATCCATGACCTCCTAGCGTTCCTTGCCTCGAAGTCTTCGGGAGCCGCGTAGACGGAGCACCGCGACGGATTCGGGACGAGGGTCGTTTCCCTGCATGCATTGCCTGATTCGAATGCTCTTCAGCACGATGATCGGTCACAAGTACGGGACGGGTCGTCTGCGGTAGTAAGGGGACGATTCGGGGTTCCAAGGCAGGTTCATTACTTCCGTTACCTTTTCATCCGTCCCGCACCGTTGCACTCTAGGCGCAAGGCAGCAATGAAGATGTCCCAAACAACGTGCGTAACGCTGGCAATGCTCCTCATGGCTGCGGCCAGCAAAGCCCCGGCGCAGAGTGCCTACACCGTCATACCCGTAACCAATGGAGGAACGATCACGGGCACTGTGAAATGGTCTGGCCCAGAGCCAAGAGGTCTCGACGTTCCCGTGAACAAAGACCCGGAAATCTGCGATCCTGAATCCCACAAGAAAGTAAATTTGGAGCGAATGGTCATCGGGGCGGACGGCGGGGTAGCGAATACGATTGTCTACCTGAAAAACATTTCTCGCGGCAAGGCGATGAACCTCCCCCAACCTCGCCGCTCGCTGGATCAAAAACATTGCCGATACGAGCCGCACATTCTTCTGGTGCCGCAGACTGCTGAGCTCGCGATGAAAAGCTCAGACGCGGTGTTACACACGATTCACATGGACGGCGCTGCCAGCTTTAACTTGCCGTTCCCGTTCACCGACCGTGTGGTTACACGGAACATGAACACTCCGGGTCTTGTCAACCTGCGCTGCAACGGCGGACACGTTTGGATGAACGCTGAGATGATGGTAGTGCCTCACCCTTACTATGCTGTCAGCGACCAAAATGGAAGGTTCGAGCTTACCGACGTGCCCCCCGGCGATTATGAAGTTGTGGCGTGGCACGAAGGATGGCAGGTGCTTGGTCGAGAGAATGCACTGGATGTATTCAGCCAGAAAACAATTCAGCGGGCTATTTTCAGCGAACCGAGAACATGGGAACAGAACGTCACCGTCCATGCTGGTGAAACTGCCCCGGTGAACTTCGCCATCTCGCAGAAATAGGCATACTCGGCACGTCCCGACCTAAGCAAGACCACTCAGTAAGACTCCGCTCAAGTCGCGCCTTTGCGTCGTTCTGGCGGGAACTCTTGCGGGGAGCGAAAGGTCGAGGCAGCCGCCATCCTTCTCAGTCGTTGGGTGTGTTCATGGAGGGCAGCTTTCAGTTCCGAAAGGACTGGATTCAACTCGCCCGATCCTGCCGCAACCGCTCTAGCGCAGAGGTCACGGATGCAAAAGCAGCATAGCGGTCATGAACCTTGGCCTGTTGATTCGTGGGGCTGCCAATCAATAGGGGCAGCCCCTTCCCGAATCATTTGCAGAGCGGACAAGACGGGCAAACAGCACGCCGCTGCTAGGACTGTTGCTGCCTTAGCTCCGAGTGCGACCAACAGCACTAGCGCAAGCGAGTACAGTTTTCTCATCACCATTTCCTTTCATCAATCGTGAATTTGGCAAGTCCTCGATCAGGCAGCACAGTTCCTTTTCTCGCGCACAGGTCAACACATCGTTTGCCGAGCAAAGGTGACGAAACCGCCGCAGCCTTTGTCGCAGAGCACGGAGCGACTGAATTTGCCGCTCAAGTGCTTTGTCTTTGTCATCAAGCCACTGCATCATTTCGGGGCATGGATTCGCGCCATCGTGCGCGACTTCGATGACCCTTCTCATCTCTGAAAGCGTCAACCCAACAGTCTTCGCTTTCAGGATGAAGTCAATGTAGCGCATGACTTCGGGAGCAAAGATGCGATACCCGGTGTGAGTTCGGTTCGCTCTTGGCAGCAGTCCGACCCGTTCCCAGTACCGCAGCGTTTTTGATGTGACCCCTGTGCTTTTTGCGAGGGCTGAGATGCTGAGTGCCTGTCTCATGGTTCGCCTCGGAATACCGTACAGCTTACCCCAAGGGTAAGGTGCAAGGGTCTTTGACCGCGAAGTATGCGGGTACAGTGCCATAATGTCGTGAATGGCTTCGGTCATGCAAATATCCGCGCCAGACGCTATCCGACGAGTTCAGCGAGTACAAACCGTCACAATCGCATGGATGAGTGTGGAGGCTGTGGTGTCCCTTTTCGCAGCTTGGCGGGCACATAGTCCTGCTCTGCTCGCCTTCGGTGGAGATAGCGCTATCGAACTCTTCTCGGCGATGGTAGTGCTGTGGAGATTTCGTGCAAGTGATGCACACGAGGACGCGGAAAGGCGGGCTGCCCGTGTCGCGGGAGCCTTGTTGTTCGCGCTGGCTGCCTATGTCGCAGTCACTTCCGTCACGAGTCTGCTGGGCTATAGCGAACCCAAACCAACATTTCTAGGGATAGCAATTTTGGTCGTAGCCGCCGTCGTTATGCCGTGGCTTGCGAAAGAGAAACGGCGGCTGTCAGGAGCTACAGGCAGTGCTGCGCTGAGGGCGGACGCCGCTCAGTCGGCGCTGTGTGCTTACCTTTCGCTCATCGCCTTGGCGGGACTGGCGATCAACGCGATCTGGCACGTGAAGTGGGCAGACCCAGTTGCGGCTTTAGTCGGTTCTGCCTCTCATCGTTTGGGAGGGTCGGGAAGCCATACGCGGGAAGACCTGCGATTGTTGCTAGGCTCGCCCGCGTTCACCCAATCTGCCATAATCTCCCGGTTGACGGAGGTATGACTCAATGAGCAATCAAGACCAGAAAGCGATCTTTATCACTGGCAGTTCCTCAGGGTTAGGTCGAGCAACGGCGAAACTGTTTGCGTCAAAGGGATGGAAGGCAATCGCCTCCATGCGCGACCCAAAGGAGGAAACAGAACTGGGTAACATTTCTGGCGTGACATTGATGGCGCTGGACGTCACCGATCCCCATGAAATCGAGAGTGTGGCGGAACAAGTTATGGCGTCAGGCGGCGTCGATGTGGTGTTCAATAATGCTGGCTATGGTCTCGCTGGTGCGCTTGAAGCGCTCACCGACGAGCAAATTGTACGCTTGGTGAATACCAACATGTTAGGAACGATCCGCACAACGAAAGCCTTCGTCCCACACTTCAGAGAGAAAAGGGCAGGACTGTTCATCAACACGACTTCGCTCGGCGGGTTAGTGGCATTTCCGTTCAACTCCATCTATCACGCCACGAAGTGGGCGATTGAGGGGTGGAGTGAAAGCATGGCTTTCGAGTTGAATCAATTCGGAATCGGCATCAAGACCATAGAACCCGGTGGGATTAGAACCGATTTCTTCAGTCGGTCTCTCGATACTGGTCGGCACCCTGCCTATGACGCGCTTGTGAACAAATTCATGGGAACGATCACCGATCCCAAGCAGATGGAAACTTACTCCTCTCCTGAACAGATCGCCGAGGTTGTATACGAAGCTGCGACGGACAGAAAAGATCAGCTACGTTACGTTGCTGGCGCAGATGCAAAGGCGATGTATGCAATGCGATTGCAGCTTGGGGAAGAAGCGTTCCGCAATGCGATGGCTCAGCAGTTTTTTGGTGATGCACCAAAAGCGGCTTAGCTCTCGCACTCACGAAGGTGCCCGCGACTGATGATGGGGAGCGATCCTTCGTGATTCGAATTATGTCATGACAAGTGGGCATGAATCCCGTCGCGGACAACACTGTTTTGGATCGCGAGGCTGAGAAAGAGAAGAGCCGGGAGCCATCCGCTCCGCGCATCCGCTGCCCGCCACACCTGCTCTATTTCTTAGGCTGTGCATCGGACTTGTCCGGCTTCTGTGCGGGCATCGCTGCCTGCTCGCTGCTGGGAGGCACGATGTTCTTGATCCGCATGTAGGTCACAAGGTTACCGTAATGTTCCCAGTTGTGTACGTTGTTGAAGTTCAGCACGCCTAGCTTCGGGGTGTCTGTTCCGAACAGCTTCACTATTTGACCTCCAGACGCATCGGTCATGCCATCGTAAGCCTTGTCGCAGTAGGCGAAGGCGGTCTTGAGAGCGGCGATCAGATCGGGCTTCGAGGTCTTGGTCTGCTCAATCTTCGGCTCTGGGTTTTTCTCGTCCAGCACTTTCGAACAGAACAGGTATTGCGCGTCGGCCAAGTGTCCGATGATCTGGCCGTAGCTGCGAACCGTCTCGGTGGGCTTGAAGTTGTAATCCTCCTCTGGCACCTTTTCGGCGGAGCGGAGCAGAATGCCCTTCTGAAATCCGTAGACGCGCTTAGTGAATGCGCTGAGGGGATTGTCGGAGGGCTGCTTTTCCCGAGAAAAGGCGGGCAGAGCAAGAAGACACAGCAGCATGGTGGGCAGAAGTTTTCGCATGGGTTCTCCTTTTCGATTGGTATGCAAGGGTAGCAGAAAGCCGTTGACTCCCTAAAATAAAGGAAAGGAGCAAGCCATGAAATTGAGCATAAAGGGTCTGGCTTTGGCGTCGGGAATCCTATGGGGAGTGTCGATGCTGGGCATGGGACTGGCGAGCCTGATCTGGAGCGGCTATGGTCAGCAGTTTCTCCAGACAATGGCGTCGGTCTACTTCGGTTACCATGCGACTCGCAGCATCGCGGAAGTGATCGTCGGGACTCTCTACGGAGCAGTGGATGGTCTTATCGCTGGCGCTGTCTTTGCTTGGCTCTACAATCAGTTTGCCAAGCCCGGCGTTTGAGCAACGAACTCGGCTCAGTTTCGCGATGCGCCAATGCCCAAGTGCAATAAGTATCCGGGCGGCACTAACGAAGTGGAGCCGACACCCTTAGGCCCCCGCGGGCAATCGCTACTGGCCGCACCTTCCCCACCAGCACGTCAAGGAATTGCTCGCCGTGCGTCATGAAGGCGAAATGTCCGCCGTCGATCAGCACCAGTTGCTTCATCGGAGCCTTCACCTGTTTGAAGTAATCCACCGCCGCCGCAGTCGGCGTGATGATGTCATCGCGGCCTTGGATGATGAAGAATGCCGTCTTTATCTCTGTCGCTGTTTTCGGAAGGTCAGTAGCAATTTGATCGGCGAGAACGTGCTCGCTTGAGAAATCCATGCCGTCGAGCAGATTCTTATAGTCCTCTTGGCTGATGCCCAACGATGTGGGCGTGGCCGTGTGCAGGCCTTTTAGCCAAGCCCGGTCCGACGGCGTCATCACAGAGGATAAATTCTTGGAGAAGCTGAAATACTGCTGGGCGTTTTCCGGATCGGGCTTACCGATGGCTTCCAGCATCTTGAGGCTCTTGGTGTCCTTGTCGGCACGTGCCTTGGCGAGCAGGAGATTGAATTGCGACTGCACGGACGCCGCCCAACTCGCTACCTGTCCAGTGCCAACATAGGCTGCGAACAGGTCCGGCTGCCGTTTGATCATGTTCACGGCGACAATCGTGCCCCAAGAGTGTCCCAGCAAGATGATCTTCTTCTTGCCGTAGGTGCGGCAGAGATATTCGGCGACCTCTATCCCATCTGATACGATCTGCTTCAGATTAACGTTTGGGGTTTGCGCTTTGTAGCGACCGTAGGTGCGTCCCGCGCCGCGTTGATCCCATTGGGCGACCGTGAACTCTTTCTCCCATGACTTGTATCGTGCAGCTTGCGGCCATTGCACTTCGCCCGGTCCGCCATGCACGACGAGGATGATGGGGTTGCTGCGGTTTTCGCCTGTGACACCGATCCATTGGTCGATGCCCCCGATTGGGACGAACATCTCTTCGTTTACTGGTTGTGGAAGGTTGGGGTCTTTCGGGAAGGGAGCAAGGAGCGCAAGTGTTATGAGCAGCATGCCGACAAGTTTGGGCATCTCCAATCTCCTGCAACCGCTCGCTTATGGTACGAAATACGAAGTATGCCGTTGGGAAGTTCATGAGATAGATCGCTGGCGATCAATCCCCATCAACCGCGAAGTAGATTCTATCGAGTATTCGTTCGATTAGCCTCAGAAGGTATACCGGGCGAACCGGCGGAATCCGAAAATCTCGGCTAATGGATTCATTGCCTTGCGGCTGCTGCGGCGAAACCCTTTTTGACCAGCGGTTGATTCGCTTGGGTTTAGCCAAGGTGATGCTGGTTCGGGCTTTCCCGCCCCTACTTCGTTGACTTCCCCTTCCCCTCATCCCTACCATTGCAGCCTGAGCGCCATGATCGGACAGACCATCTCGCATTACCGCATAGTCGAGAAGCTGGGCGGCGGCGGGATGGGTGTTGTCTACAAAGCCGAGGACGTGAAGCTACATCGTTTTGTCGCCCTGAAATTCCTGCCCGATGAAGTAGCTAAAGATGCACAAGCTCTTGCCCGCTTCCAACGAGAAGCACAAGCGGCGTCTGCGCTGAACCACCCCAATATCTGCATGGTCTTCGAGATTGACGAGCGCGAAGGTCAGCACTTCATTGCGATGGAGTTCTTGGACGGGCTGACGCTCAAGCACCGGATCGGCGGCAAGCCGATGGAAAGCGAGGAGGCGCTATCGCTGGGCATCGAAATCGCCGACGCACTCGATGCGGCGCACTCTGTGGGCATTGTCCATCGGGACATCAAGCCTGCCAATATCTTCGTCACGAAGCGTGGGCACGCCAAGGTGCTCGATTTCGGGCTTGCCAAGATCACGCTGAAGCCGGAAAACGTTGCCATGAGCGCCCCGACCATAGACTCGGAGGCTCACCTGACCAGTCCCGGCACAGCCGTGGGCACGGTTGCCTACATGTCGCCGGAGCAAGTCCGTGCCAAGGAGTTGGACGCTCGCACCGACCTGTTCTCCTTCGGGGCTGTGCTGTACGAGATGGCGACTGGGGCGTTGCCGTTCCGTGGGGAAAGCACGGGAGTCATCTTCAAAGCCATTCTGGACGCGGCACCCACGCCAGCCGTGCGCTTGAATCCCGACCTGTCGCCCAAGCTAGAAGAAATCATCAAGAAGTGCTTGGAGAAAGATAGGAATTTGCGTTACCAGCACGCCTCTGAGATTCGCACTGACTTGCAACGGCTGAAACGGGACACGGAGTCGGGGCGCACGGCGGCTGCCGTCAAACAGACACCAGTTGGGCAGAACAGACGAGTGCTTTGGGTCACTATAGCTCTTGTGGTGATTGTGGGAACCGTTATCGCGGGCTATTTCTTTTTCCATCGTCCGGTCAAGCTAATGGAGAAAGACACCATCATTCTCGGCGACTTTGCTAACAGCACGGGTGATCCGATATTCGACGACACGCTGAGGACGGCGCTGGTTGTTTCCCTAAGGCAATCGCCATTCCTAAACGTCATGTCTGACGAAAAGATCGCCGCGACATTGAAACTGATGACGCGCCCACCGGACAGCAAACTCACACCTCAGGTTGCAGGTGAGCTTTGTCAGCGTTCAGGAGGCAAAGCCTACATCGCCGGGTCGATTGCAAGTCTTGGCAGCCAGTACGTAGTGGGACTGAAGGCGGTGAATTGCCATAGCGGGGACGTGCTGGCAGAGGAGCAGATCACGGCAGCAGCCAAAGAGAGGGTACTGGGCGCACTGGGCGACGCAGCATCCAAGTTAAGAGGCGAACTGGGCGAGTCACTGACTACGGTGCAGAAGTTCGATCTTCCGCTGGCAGAGGCAACGACGGCTTCCCTCGAAGCCCTGAAAGCGTACAGCCTCGGTGAGAAAACGTTCCGCGAGTCCAGTCCCGCCGCTGCTGTGCCTTACCATCAACGTGCCATCCAACTCGATCCGAGCTTCGCCATGGGGTACTTGGCGCTGGGCGGCGACTACTTCAGTTTGAGTGAGGAAGGGCGAGCTAGTGAATACTACGCCAAGGCTTTCCAGTTGCGGGAACGTACAAGCGAACGGGAAAAGCTAGCCATTGCAGCCGAGTATTATTCGAGCGTAACTGGGGAACTGGACAAGGCGGCACAGACCTATCAGGTGCAAATTCAGACCTACCCGCGAGACTACAGAGCACATCTCGACTTGGGAAATGTGTACGGCATGCAAGGGCAGTATGAGAATGCAAAAGAGGCGCACAAGGAAAGCCTTCGCCTCGCGCCCGATATTGTTGTACCCTACGGCAATCTTTCAACCGATCTGCTGGCATTACAATCCTTCGACGAAGCGCGGCAATTAGTTCAAGAGGCACAGACAAGAAAACTGGATGATTTCTCAATTCGCGTGACTCTATATGCCCTGAGTTTTTTTCAGGCGGATTTTCCGTCAATGGAGAAAGAGCAGCAATGGTTTGCTGGCAAGCCAGAAGAAAGCTTTGCGCTTTCCCTTGCATCCGATACGGCGGCGTATTTTGGTCATCTTAATAAAGCACGGGAGTTGACAAAGCAAGCTGTCGGTTCCGCAATTCGTGCCGACAGCAAGGAAACGGGCGCAATATGGCAGGAGATTGCCGCTCAGCGTGAGGCTGCTTACGGCGATCCGCTGGATGCGAAGCAATCAGCAGAACAGGGTTTAATGCTCTATCCCTTGAGTGAGAGCGTCGGCGTGGAAGCGGCCCTTGCATTCGCGATGGCGGGCGATACGGAACGAGCCGAATCGTTGGCGCAAACGCTGAACAAGCGTTTCCCGCTAGACACGCAAATGCAGTCGCTTTGGCTCCCCGCTATTCAGGCACAACTCGCCCTCAACCGGAAGAACTCTGCGCTCGCCCGAAATACTTTGCAAGCCTCTTTACCAGTCGAGCTAGGCGAATTTCTTTTTGTAGCCAACATTTCCTGCCTCTATCCAACCTACATTCGCGGCGAGGCGTATCTGGCGGCGGGTCAGGGCAAGGAAGCCGCCGTCGAGTTCCAGAAGATTCTCGACCACAGCGGGATCGTCTGGAACTGCTGGACAGGAGCATTAGCGCATCTGGGTGTTGCGCGTGCGAACGCCTTGCAGTCGGGAACTTCGCAAGGCGCGGATGCCGATGCCGCCCGCGTCCGGGCGCTCGCAGCCTACAAAGATTTCCTCACCCTCTGGAAAGACGCCGACCCCGACATCCCCATCCTGAAGCAAGCCAAAGCCGAGTACGCGAGGCTGCAATAGCCTATCTTGAAAAGGTTCCCGTTCTTGCGGATAATCGCATTCGCCCATGCCAAAGAGCACAATCAACTTCGACACTGTGCGCAAGATCGGATTGGCGCTGCCCGGCGTGGAGGAGAGCACAGCCTACGGGTCACCCGCGCTCAAGGTTCACAGAAAACTCTTGGCATGTGTGCCCGTTAATCGTTCGGCTGAGCCGGGTTCGCTTGCCGTTCGCGTCGGTCTCGACGACCGCGCCGAACTACTCGCAGGCGCTCCCGATCTTTACTACGTGACCGAGCACTATCTGAACTACACCTCCGTGCTGGTTCGCCTGTCCCGCGTCACGCCAGATGTCTTGCGCGACTTGCTCGGCATGGCTCACAAGTTTGTGACCGCGCAGGAGGCACGTCGTCCGACATCGCGGCACCGTCGTCAATCTGCCTGATTCTGGCTGGGTTCCGAACAATCCGAGAGGGACAGACCTTATATTGTTACGATAGGCACTGATCGTTGCGGAGAGGAACCATGACCGTCGCATCCACTACGAGCGTTAACGTCAAGCAGGCGGTGCCCTTTTTCGGCGTCACCAACATGGAAGCCTCACTACGGTTCTATGTTGATGGGCTTGGCTTCAAAATGAAGAACTGCTGGATTCCCGACCGCGTCGAAGACCATCCTGACGGGGGAATTCGCTGGTGCTGGCTTGAGCTTGGGGATGCCGCCATCATGCTTCAGGAGTTCCTGCCGGAGCGCCAACCGAAGGAGACACTGGGCACTGGAGCATCTGTCTGTTTCCAGTGCGAAGACGCACTGGCGCTCTATCGCGAGTTCACATCGCGTGGAATTAAGACACGGAAACGCCCATTCGTTGGCAATCGTCTTTGGGTTGTGCCGCTAACCGATCCCGATGGCTACCGCATGGAGTTTGCAAGCCCCACCGATGCGCCAGAAGAAAGCGAACTAGAAGAATAGGAGCGGAAACATAGGAGGCGACGATGAAGCGACAACGGGCGTTGAAGGCTGTGTTGGTGGTGGTCGGATTGCTGTTTACAGCCGGAGTTGTTCCGCTGACCATGTTTTTCTCGCGAGAGCCTGCGGTGCCAATGATAATGAGCATCTATGTCACACTTGGAATTTTCTTGCTGCTGGCGGTGCGTAACCCAGTGGCGAACCGCAGCCTGATCGCCTTCGCCGGATGGGCAAATCTTGCGCATGCTGGGGTAATGGCTGCGCAGGAATACCAGAATGTGATCGAGCGCCGAGAACTCGCGGGAGTGGTTGTGTTCGCAATCGTCGGTGTAGTGCTGGTCGCGCTGGCTCCCGCGAAGCAGCCAGTCGAGAAAGCCTCTGCTGTGGTCGCGTAGGGTTGGGAGCCAGAGCACCAAGCACGAACACAATGGGTGGCTCGAACCTACAGGCGAGACTCCCGCAGCAATTTCGGAGGCCAAGATGACCTTCATTACGAGAAGAGAGTTCATTCAAAAAATGACGTTGTTTGGTACTGTGCTGTACGGACGCCCGCTTCGGCGGATGTTCGAAAGCCGGGAACCAAATGCTTCGCCGTTAGATTCTGCGGCGATCCGTAAGCTGGCCTCGGAACTTACGGGTCACATCATAACCACAGACGCGCCCGACTATGACGCTGCACGCCTAATCTTCAATCGCGCCTTCGATCTGCATCCCTCAATCATCGTTCGCTGCGGCGGCGCATCCGACGTGGTACGCAGTCTTGAATTTGCACAAAAACAGAATTTGCCACTGGCGGTGCGGGGTGGAGGCCATAGCCGACTGGGGTACGGGATGTGCGATGGCGGCGTGGTGATCGACCTTTCCGGGCTGAAACGAGTGGATGTGGACGCCAGCCAGCGCGTGGCCCGCGTGGAGGCTGGAGCACTCGTACGCGATCTGGATGAAGCGACGCAGCACTTTGGGCTTGCGACAACATCGGGCGGATGCCCAACAGTAGGTGTTGCTGGTTTGACACTCGGCGGGGGAGAAGGTCGCTTGGATTCGAAGTATGGTCTCGCCTGCGACAACCTGCTGTCAGCGCAATTAGTGACGGTGGACGGAAGGCGAATCGAGGTTAGCGAAAACTCTAATTCCGATCTTTTTTGGGCTATTCGCGGTGGCGGCGGCAACTTCGGTGTGTTGACTGAACTGGAGTACCAACTCCACCCCGTAGGACAGGTTCTGTCAGGAGCACTGTCTTATCCGGTGGGACGGATTCCAGAACTCCTACAGGCGTTCGTCAGGTTTATCGCCGGGGCACCAGATGAAATGAGTGCGTTCGTCCAGTTGTCGCGGCCGCAACAGGGGCCAAGATTCAAAATCGATGTCTGCTATTGTGGCGATCCACATGTTGGGAATGACTTGGTCAGACCGCTGCGTGCGCTCAAACCGGAGGATGACCAAATCAAGACGATGTCTTATCTTGACGCTCAGGCGGCAGGGGGATTTCTCCTAGCACCAGTCGCACACTTCCAGACCGACCTGTTTCTTCCCGAACTCAGCGAGGCTGCAATTGTGGCGATCAGCACGGCAGTTGAAAATGCTCCACCCCGCGGCAAGGTGATCATTGTGACGTTGCGTGGGGCTGTGAGTCGTGTAAGGTCGAGCGATACGGCATTTGCGCTGCGGCAGCCCGGCTATGAAGTAGACATTGCGGCTGCTTGGAGCGCTCATGCAGAGAAGCCGGATGCAGTGCGTTGGGTCGAGGCTACGCGTGACAGATTACAGCCCTTCGCGCATGGAGTGTACATCAACCAGCTAGGCGATACGAGTGAAACCCTAGTCCGAGCTGGCTATGGCTCAAACTATGATCGGCTCGTCGCGATCAAGAAGAAATACGACCCAAACAATATCCTGCGTTTGAACCAGAACATCAAGCCCGACCAAACCACCTAAACCGCAGGGCCTTTAAAGGTTGCCCACGGAACGTTGGTATCCCGCTCTCGGCGCTTACGCCTGCCCCTGTGTGGACGAAGAGGCGGTCAGCGGGCGAAATGGCGAGCATAGGTGAAGTCTACGCTGGGACATTGCGCCTTACCCCGAAAGCCAGCAAGCGCACGACTCGTGCATCCCTGAACGAGGCAGTAACTCCGAAATGTCTTTGGTAACGCTTACCATTTTTCCCCTCGATTTCTGGACGCTGCTGCACAGATTCCCCTATTACTGAGGCTGGGAGTTCGATTGACGATCCGAGAACTGATCGCAGAGCAGCGGCGGCGCTTGCCCTCTGTTAATCCAGCAGAGCGACTGGCGGCGGCGCTCCTCATCCCCAGTGTGTTAGCAGAGCGACTACGCGACCTCAGTGATTTCACTCTTGGGCAACTACTGGAGGATGAGGTCTGGTCGAATCTGAACCTGCTCGCTCCCGAATCGACCATTTGCCTCGTGGCAGCGGATCGACTTCGCCAAACATGCCGACCAACCAAAGGAGAACTGAGCCGATGAAACGAGCCGCGCTGTACTGCCGTGTTTCGACCGTTGACCAGCACCCAGAGACGCAACTCGGCGAGCTTCGCCAGTTCGCCGCGAATAAGGGCTTCCAAGTCGTCGGCGAGTACACGGATCACGGATACAGCGGTGTCCGGGCGCGGCGACCTGAACTCGACCGGATGATGGATGATGCCAGACGACACAGGTTCGACGTGCTGCTCGTCTGGTCGTGCGACAGGCTGGCGCGTTCGACGAAGCATTTGCTCCAGACCATCGACGAACTGAACGGAATGGGCATCCAGTTTCTTTCGCAGCGCGAAGCCATCGACACCGAGGGTCCGCTCGGCAGGGCGATTCTCATCATAGTCAGCGCAATGGCTGAACTCGAACGGTGCATCATCATCGAGAGGGTACGTGCAGGCATGCGTCGCGCAAGACTCGAAGGGCGGCAGATTGGTCGTGCGCGGCTGGATGTGGATCGCGGACAGGTTATCCGAGACCGCCGCTCCGGTATGAGCCTGACGCAGGTCGCGAAGAAGCACGGTATCTCGCGGGCAAGCGTCTGTCGGCTGATGAAAGAGGCGAACGGCGACACGAATTCCCCGATTCCGGTTGAGGCAGAACAGCGCGGGATGGAGGCTCATGCCTAACGAGAGCACAAAGCGCAATCTTGGCGATTCCCAACGCGACCAGATCGGGAAGGTGTTTGCCGTCCGCAGTCGCGGGCTGCTCGAATGCCTTGTGTGCGGAGAGCTATTCACGCGAAGCACCGCCCCAGAGCACGCCGAGGTTGATTGCTTTCGTCTGGAATTGTGTCTTCTTGCATCTCGGCGAAACTAGGAGGATCGACTATGCCCGCTCAATGTCCGTTGTGCCGTCAACCTCTCCCTGAAGGGATCAATGAAAGTGAACTTCAAGCACGCATACAAAGGCTCGCTTCCCCCACGCTCGCCGTCGAGAAGAAGAGGCTGAAGGAAGAGTTCGAAACCCAGTTGGTTGCGGAGCGCGAGATGGCGAGGCAAAGGGCAGAGCGGCAATTCGAGCGAGAGCTTCGCGCAGCCAAGGAACAAGCCCAAGAGGAAGTGGCGAAAACAGTCAGGCTCGCTGCTCGCGAAAACGAAGCCAAGCTGGAGAAGCTACAAGCCGAGCGTGAACGGGAGAAGGTTCGGCACGAGACTGAATCGGCGAAACTGCAAGGGAAGCTCGACGACCTTTCCCGCAAGCTGGAGAAGCAGAGCGGCGAGCAGTTAGGCGCTGAGGCTGAGCTAGACCTTTTCACTGAACTTCGGCACGCGTTTCCCGCCGACCGGTTCGAGAGGGTCGGTCGGGGCGTGAAGGGCGCTGACATCGTCCACCAAGTGATGGACGGAACGAAGGTCGCGGGTCGAATCGTCTATGAGAGCAAGAATACGTCGATTTGGCAGAATGGATTCATCGCTCAGGCAAAGAAGTACCAGACACAGTACGAGACGCCGCACGTCATGGTCGTTACACGCGTATTCCCGCTGAAGCTCAAGGGTCTTTGTGTGCTCAATGGCATCCCCATCGTCGAAAAGCGGGTTGTGGTCGCTCTGGCGACGGTCATCCGCGAGGGAATCATCGACATCGCTCGGCTCCGTCTCAGTGGTAAGTTCCGTGACGAGAAGTCGCAGGAACTTTTCGAATACATCGTCGGTGACAAGTTCTGCACCCGGTTCCGCGAGATAGCCGAGGGCGTCGCCTCGCTGCGCGAGCAGCAGCAGAAGGAGCGCACGTGGCATGAGAACGCTTGGCAGGCGGAAGCCAAAATTCACGAACGGATCGAGAATCGCTACCGCGAGGTCGATGCGCAGATTAGGGCGATAGTCAGGGGAGGATCGAATGGCAAGTCAAAGTTCGCCGCCGAGTCGGAGGGATTGCAGGAAGCGGAGACTGCTATCCACTAGACCGAATCTACGGTAGTTCCCCCCACCGCAACACCGTCACCACCTCCCCAACTGCGCGGAAGAAGTCAGTCGGAAAAGGACACACATAGAGAGGAGCTATGGAAATCATCAAGAGCCTGATTCACAGCATCGTTCGGTTGGTCGCTATTAACATCGCGTTGATTCTGTTCTTCGCCTCTGCTCCCCTTCTCTACGTGACGGTGCCGTTGTGGTTCTTATTGACGAACCACAGGGATCCGGCTGACATGCTCACTGTTTACATGCTCACCGGCCCGTTCGCGTGTGGATTCTGGATGACTGTGATCTGCCACTGGCACACAGTTCGGAAGGCGCAGCGCGAGGGTCGGTTGGCAAATTGGCGCGACACCGAAGGCGGAATGTTCTGCACGGTTGGAAAGTCCATCGGCTTCATGGTAATGGGTTGGTTCGGATCGGCACTGGCGGAATTCGCTTTCTGCGGTGCGGCAGGAAACCTGCTCCACAGCACTACGGGTCGGTTGGAGTTCTTCGCAATGGCACCGTTCGCGGTGTTTGCGCCCATTTGGTTGGTGCTGTTGCGCCGCTGGATGCGAGGCAGGAAACGTGAGGACTTCATCAGCGGGGCGAAGGGCGACCGCGAACTGCGAGACAAGTTGCGGGCGGCTTCTCTCTACGCGAGGAACTTGCGCAGCAGGAACGCGCAATGACCACGAGAGCGCATGAGTGTATCCGTATCCAAGGGCGTGGCGGCTGGAGGCGTTTAATGGAATTTGTCCATGTGTTCGTGCTGACATCCTTGTCTATTGATGAAAATGGCGATGTCAAACGTCGGAATGTCGCTGTGACGTTTGATTTGTTTGAAGCAGAAGATCACCGAAACAGAGGCGTCGAGCACGAATACGACGTTTTTGTTGTGCCGGGCGACTGGCGCGAGGATGCCGAACAATCGAATTTGGTTCAAAGCCCTCCGCGACCTTCGAGAAATCGTGCGTCGCAGAGGCAGGAGGGGCAATGAGAGAACGGGCACAGGCGTACTTAGATGAAGGGAAAACAGTGTATGCAGCAGGGCTGATGCTGAAGCTGATCGAGACGGAGCCGACGCCGGAGAACCTCGAATTGCTGGCAGACGTTTATATGCAGCAAGGGCTGTTCGATCATGCGAAAGAGTTGTACTTGCAGGTGGTGAAAGCGGGGCTGAAATAAAGCCCTTAATGCACGAGGAGGCGTTGCGGTGAGACACATGAGAATCTCAAAATCCAAGTTTGTCGCTGGCTGCCAGTGCTTGAAGAGGCTCTACTGGCAGGTACACTCGCCAGAACTCGCGGCTGAGCCAGATGCCGCCAGCGAAGCGATCATCCAGCAGGGGCACGAAGTCGGCATGGTCGCACGGCAGTTGTTTCCGGGTGGAGTAGAGGTTCGCAGCGACGGCGGGTTGGCTGAAGCGATCAAAGTAACTCGCGAGCTAGTCGCCAACCCAGACGTGCAAGCGATTTTCGAAGGGGTGTTTGAGCACCAAGACGTGCTCGTGAAAGTGGACATCTTGCAACGTCGCAAGGGCGACCTTTGGCGTCTCGTGGAGGTGAAATCCGCCAGCGATTTGAAAGACAGCCATGTCGAAGACGTGGCAATACAAAGCTATGTGCTTTCTGGTTCCGGCATGAAGCTATCGTCAGTTTGGCTGGCTCACATCAACCGAGAATACGTGCTTACTGGGACGACCGTTGACCCTCGTCATTTGTTCTCATTTCGGAATCTCACGCAGAGAGCACAGAATTTCCAGCCAGAGCTTAAACTGCGATTGCGCTCACAATTTCAGGTTCTCGCCATGCCGGAGGCTCCCGACGTTCCCACGGGACTGCACTGCGTCAATCCAGTCGTCTGCGAGTTCTTCAACCGCTGCAACCGACCGCGCCCGAACGATCACATTGGATTCTTGCCGCGAATCCATGCCAGCGCGATGGAAGAATTGGAGGAAATGGGCATCGAGTCCATCCGCGACGTACCCGACGATTTCGATTTGACGGAGATTCAGCGGCGTGCTGCCACGTGCGTCCAGAGGGGCGAGCCGTGGTTCGATAGGGATGGACTCAAAGCCGAATTGGCGAAGCTGGAGTATCCACTCTTCTTCATGGACTTCGAAAGCGTGAATCCATGCCTGCCCCGGTTCGCAGGCATGCGAGCCTACGATCAATTGTGTTTTCAATACTCCCTCCACCTATTACGCGAACCGGGCGCGGAACCGGAGCACTACGAGTTTCTCGCCACAGATGCGAGCGATCCCCGACGCGAATTCATCTCGTCACTGCTTGCCATACTGGGGGACAGCGGCAGCATCGTCGTTTATTCCTCGTTCGAATCGAAGAGGCTCTCCGACCTTGCAACGTGGTTGCCGGAATACGCAGAGCGGATCGGTGCGATCCAGTCTCGCCTGTTCGATCTTCTGCCCGTCGTCCGCGAACACGTCTACCATTCCGCATTCGCTGGGTCGTACTCCATCAAGTCGGTACTGCCTGCGCTGGTGCCGGAGATGACCTATGACGGCATGGAGGTCGCGAATGGGCAGGATGCGGGGCTTGCGTGGGAATCGCTGGCACGATGCAATGGGAATCAGGAGGAGCATGAACGGTTCAGGAAAGCTCTCCTCGCCTACTGCGGACAAGACACGCTGGCTCTCGTCAAAATCCTCGAAAGACTAAGGCTGGAAGCTGGTCGCTCCCCCGTGGCGTAAGGCGGTCGGGGCTGACGACCGCCTACGTTGCTGGACGCTGGAACAAGCGTGAGTTGAGAAGCCGTCCACGCCGATTCAGCGTCATGGTTCTTTTCGCGGGGTCATCCAGCTACAATCGTCGGGTATGTCGGAATTTAACTACATGGAGAGGCGGCATCTCGAAGAATGTCTCCAGATGGGAGGCGGATACGTCCTCGATTTCAGCAATCGCACCTTTCAGGAATTTGTCTTTGACGCCGTGAAGCTGAACATTGACGACGAGGCTGTCGGCGGTCTCGGTTCAAAGGCAAATCGCCTACGGCATTTCATGAAGCACCAGCCCGATCACATCGTGGGCAAGCTCATTTCGGCGTTCGTGGAGTATCGAGAGGGCACGTACAAAGAGCCATGCGACCTTGCAGACAAGTGCCGGGCGATTTCCCAGCGGTTGTTCAAGACCGCCCCGGTACATGACGCAAGCGTCTTTTCCGTTCTCGCGAACCGTGAGGAATTCCAGAAACTCGCCAATGGTGTTCTGCATTGTATCAACAACAACGACCCCGAGTCCGGGCTGGATCGACTGCACACGTTCACTGTCGCATTCATGCGGTCACTCTGCGAGAAGCATGGCATCAAGGTTGACCGGGACGAACCGCTACACAGCCTTTACGGCAAGTACGTAAAGAAGCTGAAGGAACTGAACCTGATCGAATCACCGATGACGGAGCGCATCCTGAAGTCCAGCATCTCGATACTGGACGCATTCAACGACGTGAGAAACAACAAGAGTCTTGCCCACGACAATCCGGTTCTCAACCGTAACGAGAGTTTACTGATTCTCCAGCACGTGACCACCGCCATCAAATTCGTGTGGACGCTCGACCAGTCGATTCGCGAGCCAAAGAAGGAAGAGGTTTTCTACACATTCGAAGAAGAGGACATTCCATTCTGAAATGGCGATTGCAATCGTCGGGAATCGGATTCGCTGCATTCAATCTGCGTCTGTATCCGCTGTTACTCGTACTCCTCCTCAGCACGGCTGTGACAGCCCAATCTCCATCGAATCCACGGAGTCGCACTGAACCGCAGCAGAGCACCAGTTCGCATACCAGTGAACCGGAACACAAGCCCAGCACCGAAGCGACACGCAGTTGGAAGAGTGCTTTCGCACCAGAAACTTGGCCCCACTGGTCTCTTTTGATTGCCGCTATCATCGCTGCGATCATCGCCCTGAAAACTCTCAAAGCCATCGAAGAAGAAGCCGAGGAGATAAGAAAGGTCGCCGAAGCCGCCAACAACAATGCTCAAGCGATCATCAACGCTGAGCGTCCTTGGGTCATAGTAGCCCCGTACATCTGGTCGCCGGAGTTTTATCCAACGTGGGAGGAAGGCGACCCGATTCCAGAAGGTGATATGGGCAAATGGCCCGTTTCTCATCTTTTCCCAGCACAAGTAAAGAATGTCGGCAGAACGCCTGCAAAAATCGAAAGCTATGCAATCCACTATGTCCGATCCGCTGACCATCCGTCGCAGTGGACAGGAGAACCAAATTACGGTCAACTTGTTGCCGAGAGAATTGTGCTAGTTCCGGGCGACGAAATGGCTCTGACTACAACGCTATCTCCCGATAGGGGCGCATTGACCAAGGTTCAGGTTCAAGCTATCCGGGATCGAAGGCAATTTCTCTACGCCTACGGGATCATCAGATACAGCAACGCAGACGGGACAGGAGAGGAGCACGAGACCAGATTTGGGTACGTCTACGAGAGTCCGGTTGCCTATTCAATATTGAAGGATGGGAAGGTTGAAACTCGCAGCTTTGAGAAAGCTGCCTTTCGTAGGGGTGGACCGCCTGAGTACATCAAAGCAACGTAGGGGTTACCGATGAAGATTCTAGCGATAGTCATCAGCTTTATCCTTTTTTGCACTGTCGAAGGAATTGCGGGTACGTCTCACCAGTTTCAGACCGGAAAGCTGCTGGATGTGGGCAGCGATGAGCGTGCAGTCGAGGGAACCACGATCGTTCATGCTGTTTACCAAGTGCAAATCGGTGATCTTATCTATTTCGCACGGGGAGAAAGAGTCCGCAGGCACTCTGGTGATCCTGCCCACGGTTTGGTCGTAGGTGATCCAGTACAAGTCGCAATCGAGGGAGACGATCTGATCCTACAACGACCGGACGGAAAAGAAATCAAGGCAAAGATAATCAGGCGACAACGGGCAGAAAGCAAATAGAACCACTATTCGACGCTCTCTTCGTTCATGTCGCCTCTTCAATCGTTTTCCTCCGGTACCGCAGCCGCGACTCTGGGAATGAAAGGTTGCGGCGGTTTCTCATCTTCGTATTTCAGCGTGTTCTCGGTTATCTTAACCAGTTTTGACTCGCCAAGCATAGCCACGGTCGGATCGAAAAAGACCACATTCGTGCCGTCCGGGTTCAATGCGCTCGGATAGCGAATGCCGTCATATCTGGCATCTCGAATGTAGTCGCCTAACCGTTGGCATGGGCGATAGTGCGCAGGATCATCGTCTCGCTCCAACGGGAGGCTCATTTCGTCGCCAAACGCGATGAGCAGGCTTTGAATCTCCACGTCCCATCGCAAGGTTTCAGTGAGGAACGGATTGATTCCCGGTGGACCTTTAGCCAAGTCAATGATTCGAACTTCGCGATTCACGGTTACCGAAGCCACGGATACGTAGAAACCACGTGGTGGGCGGACTTCGGCGATTGCTGTAGCTTCTTGATCGGCGCAATACAGAACGCGCTGATGGTCAACGTTAACGCGGCCCCCTTTTGCCGTGGCTGTCGGTGGTGCTCCAATGTCGTTGCCTTTGTAGGCTTCGCGTTCGCCGTACTCGCCAGATTTGAATCCCGGTCTTGCACGGTGCAGCCGGGTGCCGATTGGCAATATCACTGAAAGTTTGGCAAGGTCTTCAGTTAAGAATTCATCGAGCGGCAATGCTTCGTTGGGATTTTCGCGAACATCCGAACAATACTGATCCCACCTGTCGCGGTGCGTCATGTGTAGTACGCCGCCAACAGGTTGGTATAACTCTTGGGCATCGACAGGGTCTTCTCCGTCGTCATCATCCCAATCAGCGTTGACTATTTCCTCCAATAGCTCAGCCCGCTGATCTTCATTCAGAGCGTCCTCATCGAACACCTGCCATTCTTCTTGGATCAGGGCAATGAGGCGTTCGCCCGACTCGAAGCTGTCGGCGATTTCATACATGGAGAGCAGGTTGTAGAAGTAGCCGCCGAGTTCCGATGCCTCAATCAGCGGCACCTTTTCAGCTCCGCATAGAGGGCAATCATCCTTCTCGTGGCTAAGCTCTGCGATCTTCGCCTTTAACCACTTATCGTCGAAACAATTGGGACAACATTGCATGATTGGATCAGGACAGTCATCACAAAAGTTGATCGTATGCTCCCGCATTCATCAGGCGTTTTATTTCAGCTTTGAAGGCTTCCCCGTGATCGTCGTTAGCATCATTCTCCCCGGCAATATGCAGATTCGCATGAACCAACTCGTGCAGGAGCGAAATCCTCATACAATTGCTGAATCGCAAAAGCTCGGAAGAGACCATTATCGAGCCGCCTTCCGGTGTCGGGCAGAAACAGGCGGTTGCTTTCAATTGCTTGTTCTGCGGTAAATCGGCGACGACGGTGACCTTCCGATCCTCAAAATACTGCTCCTGATATTCGCTCATCCACTGACACACATCCTCAATTCTTGCTGCTGACTTTACCAACATTCCCTCATCGTCCTCGAAATGGGTTCGCAGCACGGTTCCTCGAATGAGCGGTATATTCGACTCTGTTTGATTAGCAACTAGTTCGAGCAATGCGGCAAAATCAGTTGCCGGGTGCAGGTGGTCCTTCAGCCAGTCTTCGATTTCCCAGCGCGTGAAATCTCCAATTTCGCTGAGAAACTGTGCACCGCCCTTCGACGTGGAAATGAAAGTCAACCGGAATTTGCCATCGTCACGCTTATAGACATGCGCTGAATGTCCCGGCTCTGCCATGCAGTTGTCTGTCTCCAATGCCCCATCTCCGCACAATTGTACGGCAGAGCCTTAGTTGCGAATCTATAATCGAGGGCATGATTACGAATCGTTTGCGATCAGGCTTCGTCAAGACGACACATGAGGTAACCATGTATCGGGAGGAAGAAGAGGGGTACGCCGAAGACGACGTGAAGATGGGTGTGGGCAGTGTGTTTCACGTCGCCAATGAGACTGAGACCAAGACGCTGCATGGCAGAAAGGTCGAAGCTGTCTTATTCACGATTGGTGGAAGTGGCGGATGGTTCTGGATGCCCAAGACAGAATTTGTGCAATCGACGGAGCAGCACGACATCAAGAGTCAAACTGGCATTCCCCACAAGCCTTAGTTATTGGAAGTAGCTGAGACTTTCTGCTAACCTTCCGTTGTACCTTCCCCTACAGGCGCAGTTGTAGCAACATCGCCGTAATTACGGGCGATGCTTGCGTGGAGGTTTGCATGGCTGATGCGAAGATCGACATCAAGATTGGCGCGGTTTCATTTGCAGCCGAAGGGAGCGAGAAGTGGCTGTCCGGCGAACTGGACAAGGTGTTGGCGAAGGCTCCTGAGCTTGCAGCCATTGCTCCGACTGAGTCTGCGGGCGATGGAAGCGGCGGCGATGGAGATGGCACGCACGCCAAGCACGGAAAGAAAGGCAAGCTTGGGAATTTGGCTAACTTCCTGAAGGAAAAGAGCGCAACAGATAATCAGGTGAAGAAGTTCCTCGCCACTGCGGTCTACCTGCTCGACACCACCGGAAAAGACAGGATCAGCACGAAGGAAGTGACGCTTGCGCTGAAGAACGCGCATCAGACGAAGCTGACAAACGCGGCGAACTGTCTTAACCAGAATGTCTCGAAGGGACATGCGGAGAAGGATGGCGGCAGCTTCTTCGTCACCGACCCCGGTCGCTCGTCACTCGGAGCATAAATGATCGCAGCGTCGGCGGCGTTATCCGCGATTCCATCCGGCTTACGTGATCCGCTGCTCACCGAGTACCAGACCATCGTGCAGAACTGGCTTGAGCAACGATGGCTGCCCTCGGAGTTATACGGCGGGCGATTCAGCGAGATTGTCTATACCATCCTCGATGGTCACGCCAAAGGCAAATACGTTCCCAAGCCCGCGAAACCCGGCAACTTTGCGGATGCTTGCAAGAAACTGGAGAACAACTCGCACGTTCCCCGCAGCTTCCAAATTCTGATTCCCCGGATGCTGCCCGCTCTCTACGAAGTTCGGAACAACCGGAATGTTGGGCACGTTGGCGGTGATGTTGATCCTAACCACATGGACTCGATGATGGTCTTGTCGATGGCGAACTGGATCATGGCTGAACTTGTCCGCGTATTTCACGGGCTTACTATCGTTCAGGCACAACAGGTGGTGGATGCTCTCGCCGAAGTGCGTATTCCTGTCGTGTGGTCCGATGGCGGCGGGATCAAGCGGGTGCTTCGTCCCGAACTGAAACTACAAGAGCAGATTCTTATTCTGGTTTCAGTCTCGGTGCCCGATGTCACTTCTAACGAACTGATCAAATGGATCGAAGAAGACGACAAAGGCTATTTCATTCGCACAATTCGTAATCTCCACAAGAAGCGGCTTGTCGAATTCACCGAGAGCAGCGATAAGGTGAAGATTCTGCCGCCCGGTGCAAAGTTCGTTCAGGATTTGATCCGCAAGAAGAAGCTCACTGGAATCTGAATGCGAGCCGAAACCAAAGCAAAACGGAAGATCGAAGCCTTGGAACGCAGGCGTGCCCTGATCGACCATCTGATTGAATTCATCAGGACACATCCCAATGCGGTCGATGCAGCCGATCTGCATCCCTTAGCCAACAGGACGGGGCTGAGATACGACTATGCCGTCATCCGTCCCCTATGGGATAAGAACAAGAACGGCGTCGTACTCAGGCTGGAGAAGTGGCTTGAGGACTGGCATGAGCAGTACGGGGATGATAGTGAGTGGATGGGGATCAGAAAGAGCCGGATCGCCAGTGAGGACGTGACTGACATCCCGGACGAGAAGCTCTGCGAGATGCTGGACAAGATTCACTGCGAATTGATCCCGGAGGATTGTGAGGAAGAGGAACAATGAACATTCCCCCGGAAAAACCTTCGCCGCTCTCGCCACAAGAAATTGATGATTTCGTAGAAACTTCAGGACTGAGGGTAGATATATCACAGTTGCGGAAAGCTACCTGTGCTTTCATCGTCCCCAGAGAGTTTAAGTCTGGCCCGTTCGCTTCATTCTTCGATAAAGAAGTGCGGCTCGATTTCTGCCTTTGCTTTATGTTCCCGCAGGGAGGTTCTTTGCCTAGCCGAAGTCACGACCTGAGGACTAAAAATGACAATCAACATTCAGAACGAAGTCGCGCTGTGGTTTGATAAGAAAGGCAACATTGAAGTGCGCTGCGCGAAGTGCCAGAGCAAACCAGAAGTTGCAAACGGAGCGCAAGGCAGGGATCAGATGAAGTACATGCTCAACTGTCCTAAGTGCGGGATCACGCTTGTCGAATATGGTAGCCCGGAGGAACTGGCTACGACCTCAGCAAGGTCGTCGAAAAGTGGCGGGTCTAAATCATGATGAAGAGACGGTCTGCAATCGTGCTTGCTCTCCTGATTTGCGCTACGTTGCACGCACAAAGCAATCGTCCTACTCTCAAAGAAACTTTGGAATGGATGCACAACGCATTTCCAGATAGTCAGAGCGTGACTGCGGTCCAATTCAAAGAGACGCGAGAATTGAACTACGTAGATGGCAAGGACGGCGCATCACCATCATGCACCATAACCATCGTTGACCGTTACAAGACGGCTGACGGCACACCCGTGGCCCGAGACACGATTATTGATCTATCGCTTATCGACCCGACTTCCATTGAATCGTACAAGGAAGACATCGTCGTAAAAGGAACGGGAGTGATGACTTTGGTCGCCACGAACGACAAGAAAGTCATCATCGAGAAGATCGAGAACAAAAAGGACGACAAACCATACCTCACGGAGCGCGAATTTATCAGTTTCGTGGGAACGGACTATTCTGATCGGTTTGCACAAGCATTCAAGAACGCTGTGAACCTGTGCGGCGGGAAGGCATCGACATTCTGATGGCGAAACCGATTTTAGCTGTTGCGGATACATGGACATTTCCAACGCCTTGGCATGTTTCCGTGGCGCGGAATCAATAACGGCTGCGCTCTTCGCCCAATGCGGTTACGACGTGTCCGTTCAGTACGGTGCTAACCAACCGGAGTATGACCTAATGGTCGCCAAGGGAGAGCGGCTGTTGAAGATTTCTGTCAAGGGAAGTCAGGATGGTGGATGGGGTTTAAGCCAAAGCTTCATGAATAAAGGCTCTCGCGATTATCATGGTGCCATCAAACGTTGGGTAGATCGACACAAGCCGCGAACTGTTCTTTGCTTTGTCCAGTTCAAGGGTGCCAAGCTAAATGAGTTGCCTCGGCTCTACCTCGCCACGCCTGCGGAAGTCGGGGATCGGCTACGTGCCAGCAGGAAGGGCATGGGCGAGACAATTCTGTGGGAGCGGCACGAAAGGAGCAAGAGAGCACATGGCGCGGGGACTATCGAAGAAATACCGCTCCTGTGGAAGTTCTCATGTGAAAGAATAGAGTCTCTCTTGAACGCCCCTTAACGCCTTAACGGGCGATTCCGATGGATGCAAGAAGTTGGATGGACAGCCTAACGGATAAACTACATCATTCAATTTTGTCATGCTTCGCGAGATTGTGGCGTCCGCACAATATCTGAATGTTCGCCGGGTCTTTTGATGAACCGCCCTTGAATAAGGGATGATGTGGTCGAAGTGGAGACCAGAAGTGGCTCCGCACGACGATACGCGCAACGTCCCTTGTCGCGCTTCCAGACCTCCAGTTTTACCCAGCTTGGAACGAGGCGGTCGTCTTCCTCCGCAGTGGGCGCGACGACAGGGCGACTGCCCTCGTCCAGCCCTGCGTATCGGAGCTTGAACTTAAAAACCTTACGTCCATCCGATTGCTCAGTCCAAGAGTCGACTAGCTCGAACAATCCGTTGTATACCCAAATCCCAGATCGGATTTTGTCATAGACTCTAACTCGTTCTGGGGGCGCGATGCCCTGTTTGTATTTCCGTGCGGCTTCTGCGAAGAGTCCGTTCTGGGTCAACGAGCCGCCCGGATAGCGTTCTGGTTGATCGACTTTCTTCGGGTAAGGTGTGTCCGCAGTCCGGGCAAGATCATGCCCTTCGTAAATGAGTATCCTGCCTTCATCCTCTATCCTGTCGGCGTAAGGGGCACCCGGACGGAGGCTCATGAGAATAACGCTTTCGGCGTCTCGCAAGCGGAAGTTCATCCCCCGTTGCAGATTCACGCCTACCGTCGAACACATCTCCATGTAGGAGATGACATCACCGGGTTGGAGGCCACCAGACAAAAGTCGCTACTCAATATATCCGTGTCATGCCCATCTTGTTTTAGGGGAAATCAACAAGCTGGTCTTAGGTCATATCTTAGCTGCGATAAACGTTTTCGTTGTGCCACTTCAGGAACTCAGCAGACGGTCTTCTATCCCCGTAGTCCGGCAAGCGCATGTTTTGTCCGTGCAGCGCGTAGTATTCCTTTCCGTTGTGGAACTCTTCCTTGATGCGTGAACTGACCTCAATCGCATGACTCGGCGTCACGGTCAAGTAGCCACGGTCAAAAAGGGTGTGAAGGTCTTGGCGCAGCAGGATGCCGTTGGATGGGGCGTGTGTGCCGCCTGAAGAGTACGGTCTAATATGCGCTGCTTCGAGCACATGGAGTACCGGGGAATTCGTAAACGCACACCGCCTCTGATATGAATCGGTGACAATGAGTCGAAACGAACCCTGTCCAAGGCGCGGAAGCACAGCCACAGGCTCGCCATAGCGTCTCGGTTCTTCAAACGCCTGTTCTTGGAGGTGCGATGCTCTAAGCAGCGATTCAACCCGCTGCCAAATCTCTCGCCCGTCACCTTCGGAATCGTAGCCGCGCCCCCGGACGATCTCACGTTTCCAGTCCGGCAATGGAACCCAGTCCGCTCGATCAAAGAAAAATGGGGACTCCAAGAGAATGCAGCCGATCGGATAGTCGTCCCCCGCCCCCGGATTCGGTGCTCGTCGGTATCGGGCGATCCTAGCCAGCATCTCCTCTTCTGTCTGCGCCCCGTTCTTTTCTCCGAAAGCCTGCCAGACGACGCTGGCGGGCAATATCGTGAAATGGCTGTAGAACCCGCCGCCGACGAGGAAATCGTCTGGGCTATGCAGTTTGAAAAGGAAGGGTTCGCCGATCTGTAGAGCACGGAACTGTTGCTGACCGCTAGGCTGCCAGAAGTTAACCTCGTCGAGTCCGTCCAAACCGGACAGGAAATCGAACCAATCACGATCCGTGATCCCGACGAAGAAACGCACACGGTCTCCAGTACCGCAGATCACAACGACAGGCGATTCTATCCCCGACGATCTGGATTTGAAAATCACCAATGCAAGCGGCGGTCGGCGATGTGCAGTCACCCGGTCATTTCTCTACCCATTCCTGAAAATTGCCACGGTAAACACGGTATCTCGACCGCGATGTAGTCCCATCCAGATGCCGAGAGTATTCCGTCCATGAGTCGCGTCTTGCATCAATCTTTGTCCACTTATCGAAAAACTGCGGACTACCAAGGACTCGATGTAAGCAAGTGAATGCCTGTTGAATGTCTTTGAGCCGAGACGAGGAGCCGAAGTCAAAGACGGCGATTGCGGGGCAATGTATCAGTGGGAATCGTTTCTCATCGAGGTAGTCACGGTCGCATGTCAGGAGAATGTAACCGTGTTTGAGGGCGTAAGCAGCATGATTCTCATCTGGATGCTTCCTGTTGCCTACCTCTTGAGCAGTAACGATCTTTGCGCCAAGCCTCCGCAAGACCTCCACTGCTAACGTGGGGAAGTTCTCATCGGCATAAAATCGCGCCTTAGCCTTTCGGCGTCTGTATTCAAGAACCTGTTCGATTTCCTTTTCGGTTGGTGGATTGTCACGAACTAGTTCCGTGATGTTCACCCACACCATGTTTACCCCCTCGGCAGTCATCGACGAGCACGTCAGATGAGAACTTCCTTCTATCGCAACAGTTCCCTCACAATGCTGACCCACTCCGTATCGAGCGGCTCGCGGCACACGGGCTTGCCTGCCCGCTTGTACCAGTACGTTGCGTTGCTTTGATCGCCTTCCTTGCGGTGGAGATACGCATGCACCCACGAACCCTCGACACCCTCATCCTGCTGAGCGGATTCGTGCGCCCGTTTCCAATCGCCCTTGGCATCCCGCCACAGTCCGGCGAGGGCGAGGCTTAGGCCCGGAGGCGGCTCGGTTGCTGTGAGAGATAGGCGAAATTCATCTAGGTTCATTTTGGTGTCTAGTGGCGCAATGTTGGGTGCAGCCCTCGTCAGCGTTTTCCAAGAACATTATCGACCTTCCGCACGGATGCGTTCCACCCACTGCGGCAGCAGCGTGCCTCCACTGCCTGATACTGAAAATGTCCGGGGCGTACAATCACTCTCTTGAAGGGAGTCATCGTTCGGCATGGCAAATTTTCTATACGTGGACAACTCAAACGTCTGGATAGAGGGAATGCGCGTCAGCGCTGTAGCGAACGGCATTGCGCCCGACCTGTGGACGGCAATCGACAATCGAATCGTGGACTACAACTGGAAGATTGACTTCGGAAAACTGCACGAATTTGCGGGGGGAGATGAAATCGGGCGAGCGGTACTCTACGGTTCACGTCCACCTGCAAACGACAGCTTGTGGGCGATTGCGAAGAAACAGGGCTTTGAGGTCGTGGTTCATGACCGGAGTGCGGGCAACAAAGAGAAGAAGATTGACACAACGATTGTGCGAGACATCACCAAGGATTCCTACGAGAGAATGAAGGCTGGCGTGGATGAGTTTACGCTCGTCGCTGGCGACAGCGACTACGTCCCGGTAGTAGAAGACTTGGTTGCACGAGGCTTCAAGTTCGATGTCGCGTTTTGGGATCATGTTTCGCATGAGTTGAAGGCGGCTTGCTCCAAGTTCATCTCCCTTAATGGTTACTTAGAGCATCTCCGACTTAACAAGTGAGACCCACATTCTCGTTTCCCCTAAATCTCGCGGCGTCACCGATCTGCCATACTCACTGAGGGTCATTCGAGGATTCGAAGAGCCATGATGAAGGTCAATCTGATAGTGGTGGTGATCTGCGTTGCCGTGGCGTTCGGCGTCATCGCGGCACAGGAGCGGGCGAAGCGTGAGCCAATGACGTTCGGCTTGGACTGCGCCGGGGGAGACTGCCCATTGCTCAAGGGCGCACCTCAGACAAGCGGGATGAGGGGCGGTTCAGTGAAGCTCAAGCCGGGCGAGAGTGTGGGCTGGCACTCGACTTCGGCAAATGAGGAAGCTCTGGTAATCCTGCATGGGAGTGGCGTTGCCAACATCGAAGAACATCCCGATGTGCCACTCACCGAAAAGATGCTCGCCTACATTCCGCCAGCGACGAGGCACAACGTCACGAACAACGGAACACAAATCCTTGAGTATGTGTGGGTGGTCGCTCCTGCAAACGAGGTAGCAAAGTGAGATCCGCGGGCTAGTGCCAAGATGCCGTCTAGCGTGGTCACAAAGCCTTCCTGCGCCTCTGAAACGCCCCGGCCACCCTGAACCTTCGGCAGCCAAATCGCCGTAGAATCAGGCTTCCTGAGAGGTCACGCAAGGAAGACCGCCCATGGGAAAATGAATCCCCAACCATGAACGCCGCGATCCCAGAGCGCAGACCCGCGACCGAGGAAATTTCCGGTGTGATCGAGCGGGTCACCTTCCACAACGACGAAAGCGGCTTCTGCGTCCTGCGCGTGAAAGCACGCGGGCAGCGGGAGGAGACGACGGTCGTCGGGTCGTTGCCTTCGGTGACTGCCGGGGAATGGCTGAGCGCGGAGGGCTGGTGGGTCAGGGATAAGGAACACGGGCTGCAATTCAAGGCGACGACCATGAAGACCGTGCCGCCGACCACAGCGGAGGGGATCGAACGGTACCTCGGCAGCGGCTTGGTCAAGGGCATCGGACCGATCCTCGCGAAGAAGCTGGTCGGGCGGTTCGGAGCCGAGGTTCTCGCCGTGATCGAGAGCCGCCCCGCTGAACTGCAAACGGTCGATGGCATCGGCCCCAAGCGCCGGGAGCGGATCGCGCACGCATGGCAGGAGGCAAGGCAAGTCCGCGAAATCATGCTGTTCCTGCACAGCCACGGCGTGAGCACCAGCCGAGCGGTGCGAATCTTCAAGACCTACGGCGAGCAGGCAATCGAGAAGGTGCGGAGCAATCCCTACATGCTGGCGAAAGACATCTACGGCATCGGCTTCGCGACCGCCGACCAGATCGCTCAGAAGGTCGGGATTCCTCGGGACTCGCTTAACCGGGCAAGGGCGGGCATCGACCACGTGTTGCTGGAAGCGACTTCGGACGGACATTGTGCGTTGCCTCTGGAGAAACTCAAGCTGGCGGCGGTGAAGCTGCTGGAGGTGCCCGAAGGGACTGTCGAGCAGGCATTGTCGCAGATGCTCACTGGCGGATCGCTGCTGCTGGAGGAGATCGACGGCGACGCCCTGATCTTTCTGCCACACCTCAGGAGAGCGGAAGAGGGCATTGCGGCAAGGATCAAGAGCCTAGCCGAAGCGGAGCCGATCTATCCCCCGATTGATTTTGAGAAGGCGGTCGCGTGGTGCGAGCGCCAAACGGGCAAGACGCTCGCCCCCAGCCAGCGCGAGGCGCTGAAGAAGGTGCTCTCGAACCGTGTGGTTGTGATCACCGGAGGACCGGGAGTAGGCAAGACGACGCTGGTGAACTCGATCCTGACGATCCTCCGCGCCAAGGGCGTGAAGTGCCTGCTGTGCGCCCCGACCGGACGGGCGGCGAAGCGGCTCACCGAAACCACGGGCATGGAGGCGAAGACGATCCACCGCCTGCTGGAGATTGATCCGGCAACCGGGCGGTTCATCAGAAACGAGTCGAACACGCTCGCCTGCGGGCTTCTGGTCGTGGACGAGACTTCGATGGTGGACGTGCCGCTGATGCACTCGCTCGTGCGGGCTGTCCCCAACCGCGCGGGATTGGTTCTGGTTGGGGACGTGGATCAGCTTCCGTCCGTGGGACCGGGCACGGTGCTTCAGAACTTGATCGAAAGCGGAGTCGTGCCAGTCGTGCGGCTCACCGAAGTGTTCAGGCAGGCTGCGGACAGCCACATCATCACCAACGCGCACCGCATTCGCCGAGGGCAGATGCCCGATATGCGGGGAGCGGACCCAAGTTCCGATTTCCACTTCGTCGAGCGGGATGAGCCGGAGAAGATCGTGGCAACACTGGTCAAGCTCGTGCAAGAGAGAATTCCAGAACGGTTTCGTCTCGACCCGATCCGCGACGTGCAGGTTCTTTGCCCGATGAACCGGGGGTCGCTCGGCGTGCGCGAACTGAACGCAGCCTTGCAGAACGTATTGAACCCAGCCCGACCCGGTCAGCCTGCTGTGGAGCGGTTCGGATGGCGATTCCAGATCGGCGACAAGGTCATCCAGACAGAGAACGACTATGACAAGGACGTGTTCAACGGGGACGTGGGGATCGTCGAACGAGTCGATATGGTCGAGCAGCAGGTCGCGGTGCGCTTCGACGAGCGGCTGGTCAAGTACGACTTCGGGGAATTGGACGAGGTTTCGCTGGCTTACGCGATCACAATCCACAAGTCACAGGGATCGGAGTTTCCGGCAGTCGTGATCCCGCTGGCGACCCAACACTACATGCTCTTGCAACGAAACTTGATCTACACAGGAATCACGCGGGGCAAGCGGCTGCTCGTGCTGATCGGGCAGAAGAAGGCGCTGGGCATCGCGGTTCGCAACGACCGTCCGCAGAGGCGGTACTCGGGGCTACTGGCTAGTCTCAGAAGCGACCGACGGGCGAAGATGGATTGAGGGGAAGCGCCTCGACCGCGAGGTGCGTTTCGTCGCAAGGTGTGGTGCTGTCCAGCAGCGGAATCGCAATGGGAAAGTTTTCACCAACGAAGCAACACGGCGACTGCGAGGAGATCGCCAACCTGTCCACCGCCTACGGTCGGCGGCGGCGCAACTGGATCGACGCGCACGGTTCCGTCCCTGCCAGCCAAGTTGTCGATGCCTCGTGCGGCAACAAACGCTGCATCGCTCTGCGACACGCTTACCTCCGACCACGAGTCGCGCAACCGGGCAAGTACCGCAAGATCGCCGACCGCGTTCACAGGCTGAGGGTTGGTCAGCACTTCGACGTTAAGGGCGTCGAGACGGACGAGAGGAGCCGCAACCGATTCCGGTCAGGCTTGTACGCGGCTGCGCGGTTGGACAAGGTCTCAGTACGTGGGCAGCCGGATGGGAGCGTTCGCGTCACGAAGGTCGGGGAGTGGTTTAGCGTGCGAGGTTAAGGCGCGGACTGGGCTATAACGTGAGGCACTGGAGGGAGTCGATTCGGCGCGAAGCGTCGTCCGCTTGTGAACCTTCATCCTGCGAAATTTGGTTCCAAATTTGGTTCCAACCATGCCTCTTATTGCCTCAAATTGCCTACTTGGAATGCCCGGAAGTCGCTGAAACCATTGATTTGGTTAAGCTGGCGTTCCATCAGTAGGTTGGAGGTTCGATTCCTCCCGCGCTCACCACCATCACCGGCAAACATCACGGCTTCCGTACGCCGGCTTGCGCGCCTCAGGTCCGGTGCGGCGGGCTTGTCCGTTTCGTCGTTCAGATCGTGACACAACGGATGGACATCGAATGCGGAAAGAGGGAGAATTACATCCATGCGGCCCGCCAATGAATTTTCGCGGTACGAACCGAAAACAGCGGCATGCGCTCGACGCTGGCGCAAGTGCATACTCTTGATGGCGGCAGCATACATTTGTTCTTCATGCGCCGTTTTGGCGCAAACGTCGAATTCCACGGATAGCGATTCGAATAAGTCCTGGAAATCGACGACAGACCTGAGTGCAGACTCCGCAAATCCCACTCGCAGGTCCGAGAGCCACACGCAGAACGGCAATCGTACGGTCGACGTGCAGTCGCTCCAGACTCGCGGAGCGGACGGGACCTTTCAACCTTACCAGGACATTGAAACTGAGACCGTGCGCGTAAACGCGACGACCACTCAGACCACAACTCGCACGTTTGTGCGAGACAGCAACGGGGCGAAAACATTGTTTCAAGTCACCGCGGAAGAGAAGCATACTCTTCCGGGCGGCGACTCGAAGGTGGTTCGCACCACGTCGAATTCGGATGCGAACGGCAATCCGCAGGTAGTTCAGCGCGAAGTTCAGGAGACGCACAAGGTCAGTCCGAACGTGGAAGAGACAAAGACCACGGTGATGCTTCCCGGCATCGAAGGTGGCCTCGCTCCCGCCATGCAGACGCAGGAACGCCAGAAACGCAGCGGGAATACAGTTGAGATTCAGAAGACAACCCTGCTATCGGATGGCACGGGAGGCTGGCAGGTCGGCGAAACACGTCAAACAACGGTCAAGGACGAGGACAAGATTCACAGCAGGGAAACGCGAGTCTCTCGCCCAGATGGCGAAGGGCAGCTCCAGGAGACCACCCACACTGTAGGGAAAGAATCGGAAGACGCGTCCGGCGTGAAACGCGATTCGGAGGAAACCTTTTCGGTCGACGTTCCGGGAACGGCCCGGGACGGCAGCCTGCACCTGGTTCAGCGACTTACGACTACGCAGCGCTCCAGTTCCGGCAATCAACAAACCACAAAATCAGTGGAGAAGCCTGACCCCGGTGATCCCAGCGCCGGCCTGCAGGTGACCACAATCAACACTAACACTGTGCGCTCGGGTTCCTCGGGAGCGCAGGCCACTCAGACTATTCAGATGCGCGATGCGAACGGGAGTCTTGACGTGGTCTCCGTGGATCTGACGAAGTCAAACAACGCTCAAGCCGTAGAAGTTCAAATTGCACCCCCCGCGCCGGCGCCTGCCAAGCCAAAATAAAACTCCGGTATCGGTCATTTCACCCGAATCCAGACTGAATGGTAGTGGTTCGGTTTGAATTTTGATGGCGTCATCCTGAGCAGAGCTGCTTTTCAGGCGGAGCGAAGGATCTCCCGAACGCGCATGTCTGTGCCCACGGGAGATCCCTCACCCGGCTGAACTGCGCCGGGTTTCGGGATGACGCCCTTCAAGACGGAGACGGATTCGAACTGAGCCACTACCTGTCTTTGACATGCGCGTGGGGGCGGGCTAGACTCTGGTGCCAGAATTGGCACACCGGAGGATGCTTGAAGAGTTCTGTGTTTTATCGAATCGCTTCTGTTCTTCTTCTGCTGTTTGCCGCCGGACACACGTTTGGGTTTCGCCAGAATAATCCGGAATGGGGAGCGGACGCGGTTCTAGAATTAATGCGCTCCGTCCACTTTGACGCGCAAGGGTTTACCCGGACTTATTGGGACTTCTTCAGCGCGTTCGGGCTTTTTTTCTCCGTGTTTCTTTTGTTCGCGGCGGTATTGGCGTGGCTGCTGGGGGGACTTCCGGCTGAGACTTTGGCACGCGTACGCAGCATTGCGTGGGCGCTCGCCGGTTGCTTTGTCGCAATCACAGCTTTGAACTGGAGATACGCCTTTACCACCCCCATCGTTTTCTCAACCCTGATTACAGTGTGTTTGATTGCGGCCGCGTGGCTCTCGGCGACGCCGAGGTCAGGGTGACGGTGGACGTGCCTCGCTGACCGCTCACCATCCCTATCATCAACGGCTTAAACCGACAGCAGAACAGAGATCGCGAAATGAGCGAGCGAGGTCACACCCAGAACAAGGGAACAAGTCCGAGAGCAGCAAGGGCAGTCAAGAGGAAGAGGCTCTGAGTGCCGGTCTTTCGATCCGCCAGGCTGTAGGCGTAAATCCCCTTCACGAGGTTGTTGCTGGCCGCAGAAATCAGAACCGCCGCCCCCGCAACTTTCAAAGGAGTGAGCGAGCCCGCGGCCTGGGTCATGCCCATGATGAAGGGATCTACGTCGGTGACACCCATGATCGCGGCAAGAGCGTTGACTCCCGCTCGTCCCAGGTAGGTAACGGCCAACTGCGTAGCTACCAGCATTGCCAGGAACAGAAGAGCGAAGAGAAAGGCAGCAAACAGTTCGAGCGGATTGTTCGGCTCAAACTCCCGCTTTACCGCATCCGCCTTCGCATCTGGCCGACGCGACCAACCCCAGCCGACTGCGATTGCCAGACCCGCGAGCACAAGAAAGGGGATCGCCAAGAGGGACATAAGCTGACGATTGAAAAGCGCCAAGAGGGCGACTAAACGGAGGTACATGACACCCGATGCGATCAAGATCCCGCCCGCGAAGAGGTGGGGACGCTCCTCACGGGCCGCTCTTCGTGACATAACTACGGTGGTCAAAGTGGATGAGTATGCCCCGCCGAGAAAAGCAGCGAGCACGACTCCACCGTGTTCCTTGGTTAGCTTCTGCAGGATATAACTGCCATAAGAAATCGCGCTTACGGCGACCACGACAAGCCAAGTCTTTAACGGATTGAGGTGAAACGTGCCAAACTCGCGGTTGGGCATTATGGGCAGGATGACGGCGGTGAGCAGCAGAAACTTGGCGGCCGTGAGAATCTCTCCTGGCGCGGCGCGTTGGGCGAGCTTCTCGAGACCCGCCTTGAGTTCCAGTAACAACAAGCTGGCCACGCTCAGGGCCGTGGCAATCCAAAAATGCTCGTAGTACACGAGCGCGCCCACCAGATAAGTCGCTAAACCAGACATCTCCGTGGTCACGCCCGCGGCCTCTGCGGTGGAGAGCTTGTGCCAATAGGACAGCGAGAGAAAGCCGCCAATCACCAGGAAGCCCAGGATCACCGGAAGTAGTTGCGCGCCCGAGAGAAGTGCGATCGAGTAGCCGATCAATCCGATGAGCGGAAATGTGCGCACGCCCCCGAACGCAAAGTTACCGGCTTCAGCCTTGTGCTCCTCACGCTCCAGCCCGATTAGAAAGGAGAGGAAAAGAACCAGGAGAATTTTGACGGCTTCGGCCGGTAGCCACCGATAAAGGTCACTATCGAGGTCTCCAATAAGCAACTTGCATTTTGTCACAATTCCTTCAAAGCCGGCGTGAAAGTGCGGGTCCCTCGGGCAGCGGCAGGCCACTGTTGCCTCCGTGATGGGTGTCAGAATGAGCCGCTCTGAACGGAATTCCCAAACAGAATGGTCGAATCTATCGCGCCGCAGAAGTCGCGCTCCACCGACTATTTCATCGGCGGCAGGTACGGAACGTATCGCGCAAACAACCAGCACAAAAAGAACACGACCGGGATGTGAACGATCAACTGGAGCACTCCATAGCCCACAATGTCGCGCGCCTTCAATTTTAGGATGCCCAGCAGAGGCAGCATCCAGAAAGGATTGATCAGGTTGGGCAGCGCTTCCGAGGCGTTGTAAATCTGCACCACCCAGCCCAAATGTACCTGGTGCAGGTTCGCGGCCTGCAGCACATACGGCGCTTCGATGATCCACTTACTGCCGCCGGATGGAATGAAGACGCCGAGCACCGCCGAATACATCGCCACCAGCAACGGATAAGTATTATGCGTGCTGATGGAGGCGAAAAGCTTTGCCAGCGTATCTGCGATCCCGGTTCCAACGATCATTCCAAAGATCACGGCATAGAACGGAAACTGGATCAGCACGCCACCGGTAGCTGGAATGCACTCCGCGACGGCTCGCATGAACCGCTTCGGGCGCCAGTGCAATAAGAGCCCAACGGTGATGAACATGAGATTGTAGGTATTGAGATCGAGCGCGGCCAACGCGCCTTGCGGTGACGTACGGAAGACGTCGATCAAGTACCAGCACAGCAGGGCCGCGACCAAAACCGTCAGCAGCGGACTGTATTCAAGCCATTCTCCGGGTTTGCTTCGTTCCTCCAGGCTGGAGCGAATCGGCGCGTACCCAATGCCGTATGATTCGGCGGTTCTGGCATTCTCCGGCGACGGAGTGGACAGGTAGGCGATCAGCACCGACAGTACGATCAGGATCACCGTGGTTGCGATGCTCTGCCACAGGAAAAGAGTTTGGGTGAACGGGATCAGACCGCTAATGCTGAACAACGAAGGCGGTATCGCCGATTTGGTCGCCATCAGCATGGCGGCGGAGGACGACAGTCCCAGCGCCCAGACGGCTCCCAGCCCGAGATACGCAGCCGCGCCAGCGGCGCGGTAGTCCATTCCTTTAACGCGATGAGCCAGTTCGCGAACGAAGAGTCCGCTGAAAATCAGGCTCAAGCCCCAGGAGATCAGCGAGGTCAGCATGGAGAACAACGCCACCATCGCAACCGCTCCTCGCGGCGTCTTCGGAATCCCGGCCAAGCCCCGGATGGCGCGATAAACGAGCGGCGTCGAGGCGACGACATATCCGCCGACGATGATCATCACCATCTGCATGGTGAACGGGACCAGAGCCCAGAAGTTTTTCCCACCCTGAATGGCCAGCTTGGCGGGGCTCTGATTAAGGAGAAGACCGACCACGAAGACCACCACGATTCCCAGCAGCGCAAAAATCAGCGGGTCGGGGAACCATCGCTCGCTCCAGTTCGCGAGCCCCAGTCCAAAACGGACTAGATGCTGTTCCTGAGTTGCCGATCGCTTCTCTGGTTGCATGGACATACTCGATCCTCTCGGTTCGGCAGCGGTCTGTGCACGACATTGTAGTCGGAATTTCGCGGCTGGCAAGCCGTTGTGTCGGATTCCACGATGGGTGTAGTATGCGTGCGATTGGGCGGGCAGGATTAGTTGCTACCTGCCTGCTTGATCCGGAGCGAGACATGAATACCTTCCCGGTTTTGTTGGGTGCGTTGTGCGTGTACGCCCTTGCCTACCGTTACTACAGTGCATTCATTGCCGCGAAGGCTCTGGCTCTCGACGATCGCCGCACCACTCCCGCGCACACCTACGCCGACGGACATAACTATGTCGCGTCGCCGCGCTGGGTGCTCTTCGGACATCACTTCGCAGCCATCGCAGGAGCCGGGCCGCTGGTGGGGCCCACTCTGGCGGCGCAGTTCGGATTTGCGCCCGGCTTCCTGTGGCTGCTGGTCGGCGCAGTTCTAGCCGGGTGCGTACAGGATTTCACCGTGCTGGTGGCTTCTGTGCGTCATCGCGGACGTTCGTTGGCGGATGTTGCCCGCACTGAAATCAGTCCCTTTGCCGGCCTGGTGGCGATGATCGCCGTGCTCTTCATTCTTCTCGTCACGCTCGCCGGCCTCGGCATTGTAGTGGTTAACGCGCTCTCGAATAGCCCGTGGGGCGTCTTCACTATCGGCATGACGATCCCCATCGCCGTCATCATGGGATCGTGGATGTTCAAAAGCCATGCCGGAAAGATAACTGTTACTGGCCCCAGCATCTTCGGCGTCGTTCTCTTGATCGGCAGCGTGGTCGCCGGACACTGGGTAGCTCAGAGTGGATTTGCCGGAGCGCTTACTTTCACGCCTCATCAGATCACCTTCCTCATGGGCATCTATGGCTTAGTGGCTTCGGTTCTTCCCGTCTGGCTGGTACTGGAACCGCGCGACTACCTCTCGACCTACGTCAAGCTTGGCACGATCGCCGTCTTGATCGTCGGCTTGTTTGTGGTTCATCCCAACATTCAGTTTCCAGCTTTCACGTCGTTCGTTCACGGCGGCGGGCCGATCATCAAAGGAACTCTGTTCCCGTTTCTCTTCGTGACCATAGCCTGCGGAGCAATCTCGGGCTTTCACTCGCTGGTCGCTTCGGGTACCACGCCCAAGATGCTGGACAAGGAGAGTGACGCCCGCTTCATCGGATACGGCGCCATGATCGCCGAGTCTCTCGTTGGAGTGCTGGCTCTGATTGCGGCCTGCTCCATGTATCCTGGTGACTACTTCGCTATCAACACTCCGCCGGCGGTCTTCAGCCATCTCGGCATGGCCACGGTGAATCTGGATATGTTCTCCCGCGAAGTCGGAGAGAAGCTGGCGGGAAGGACGGGAGGCGCGGTTTCACTCGCCGTCGGCATGGCGCAAATCTTCCGCGGCCTGCCGGGGATGGATCGTCTGATGGGTTACTGGTATCACTACGCGATTATGTTTGAAGCACTCTTCATTCTAACCACGGTGGATACGGGAACCCGCGTGGCCCGCTACGTTCTGCAGGAACTGATGGGCAAGGTGCACAAGCCGTTCGGCAATAGCGCGTGGTGGCCGGGAAATCTGGTCACCAGTTTTGTGGTGGTTCTGGGCTGGGGATATTTGATCTACACCGGAAACATTTCGACTCTTTGGCCGCTGTTCGGAACCGGAAACCAGTTGCTGGCGACCATTGCACTGGCGGTGACGACCACCTTCCTCATTAACATGGGCAAGCAGAAATACGCATGGATTACCGCCGTTCCGATGTGCTTTGTGGGTGTGACTACGGTTACGGCGGGAGTGCTCGCGATCAAGAACATTTTCTGGCCGTTGACCTCGAAGCCCGGTCAGGAGTTTACGGGCTATCTGGATTCTGTTCTTATGACCATCTTTATTCTGGGCGTGGTTCTCGTCGTGTTCGATGCGGTGCGGCGTTGGATTGCGGTGGCGAACGGCGCGCCCGCGCCGCAGGAGGCCTTCGGGCCTCCGCTGACCGCTACCGGCGAAGTGAAGATGGGTTGCTGCTAGGCGAATGCAGAAAACTCCATCACGAAGTCGGATCGACGCGATCGCAAGCTTCCGGCTGCGACGCCACCATCTGCTGGATGAGCCTCCCGCAGATGCCGTCACCATCTGCCGCGATATGTGCGGCGTGCAGGCGCAAGTGATGTCGGCGGCCTATCTGCAGCTCTGGACGCGCAATCATGCCCTGAGCCGAGCCGGGATTGAGGACGCGCTGTGGAAGACTCGCACCCTGGTCAAGACTTCTCTCATGCGGCAGACGCTGCATCTCATTCCCACCGATGAATTCGCAACCTACATCGCTGCCCTCAGACCAAGCCGCTTCGCTCAAGCCATGCGCATCATGGACCGATGCGGCATTACGCGCGAGGAGAGCGCGGCGCTCATCCCGTTAATCATGCAGACCCTTTCTGCCGGGCCGCTTAGCAGGCCTGCCATCGCCGCTGCCATTCGTCCCAAAGCGAGCAAGCAAGTGCGTTTCTGGATGGAGAACTCCTGGAGCCTGGTTCGCCTGCCCGTGGCGCAGGGACTGATCTGTTACGGCCGGGGCGAGGGCAACGCAATCGTTTTCATCCGCACGGACCATTGGCTGCCGAAGCTGAAGCTTGAACGGATGTCGGCGCCGGAAGCGCAGAGCGCTCTCTTGCGAAGGTATTTGCGCGCCTATGGCCCGGCAACGCTGCATGACTTCGCCCACTGGGCGGGCCTACCAATGCAAGACGTGAAACCGCTTCGCGCTTTGCTCGAACCCGAGCTGGCAGAGATTCCAGGCGATACAAAAAATTCCCTGTTGCTTCGTGAGGATGTGGCCGTTCTAAACAGCAACTCTGCGGCGAAAGTCTCGATCCGCCTGTTGCCGCACTTCGATTCCTACCTGCTCGCTCATCGCGAGAAAGATCACCTGTTGAGCGCGAAGCACTACAAGCGCGTCTACCGCAACCAGGGCTGGATCTCGCCCGTAGTTCTCATCAATGGCGCGGTGGCGGGTGTATGGTCTTATAAACCTCAAGGCAAACGGCTGTCTGTGGAGATCGAGCCCTTCGGCAAGCTCTCCAAGGCCGAGCGCGCCGGGATCGAGCGGGAAGCCGAAAGTCTGGCGCAGTTTTTCGGAAGCGCCCTGGAACTTCAGTTCACGTAAGGGAACGCCGCGCCGAAGAATCCCTAGATTTGCTTTTGTTGCGAAGGCATATGAGGATATCAGTGCATGATCGTGAACTTCGCGGAGCGGGCGCACAATCACAACTGGGAACTCGACCCGGTCACGCGATCCCTGCTCGACACTGACTTCTACAAGCTGCTAATGCTGCAGTTTATCTGGAAGCACTACCCCAAGACCCATGTGCAGTTCACACTGTTTAATCGCTCTTCCAGTGGCCCCGTTGACACTTTCGCGCACGAAGAACTAATCGAGCAACTGGATCACGCTAGAAGCGTCCGCTTTCGAAGATCGGAGTTGGTCTGGCTGGCCGGCAACACCTTCTACGGTCGCCGCGGAATATTTGAGCCGGCTTTCCTCGAATGGCTGGAGCGCGACTTCCGATTGTCGGACTACGAATTGTCGGTGAAGGAAGGCCGCTTTCACCTATCCTTCGACGGCCTCTGGACCGACACCACCATGTGGGAACTGTATTCCCTCTCCATCATCAACGAGCTGCGCACTCGAGCCAATCTGAAAAAGCTGAGCGAGTTCGGTCTCGACATCCTGTACGCCAAAGCGAAGACCAAGCTATGGGACAAGATCGAGCGCCTGCGCGGCGTCCCCAACCTTAGCGTTGCAGACTTCGGAACTCGCCGCCGTCACAGCTTCCTCTGGCAGGAATACGTGGTCGAGGCGATGGCGTCGAATCTGGGCAGCGGCTTCACCGGAACCTCGAATGCCTTCCTCGCTCACAAGCACGATCTGGAAGCGATTGGAACCAATGCGCATGAGATCCCCATGGTGCTCGCCGCGCTGGCGCCGCAAGGTGATGACGAAGCCCTGAAGGCTTCTCAGTACCATGTCCTCGAGATGTGGCAGCAAACTTACGAAGGTGCGCTCCGCATCATGCTGCCCGATACGTTTGGAACCACACAATTTCTTGAGGGCGCGCCCGACTGGGCCGCCGATTGGACGGGGCAGCGCATCGACAGCAAGGATCCTTATATAGCTGGAGATGAATATATCGAATGGTTGCGCGCCCGCGGCCGCGATCCACGCGAGAAGTTGATCATCGCCTCCGACGCACTCGACATCGACGAAGTCCTCGGCCTGCACGCCTATTTTGGTGGAACCATGGCCACCGGAAGCAGCGTCGGAGATTTCCGCGGAGCGAACGACTTCCATGATCGGCGCAAGTGGACCCCGGGCCGCCGCATTCGTTTCAGCGCAGGCTGGGGCACGCTGTTGACCAACGATTTTCGCGACTGCGATCCCAGCGGCGATGGCGGCTTCGATCCCATTAGCCTGATCAGCAAAGTATCCACCGTCGAAGGCCGGCCCGCGGTGAAGCTCTCCGACAACTACGCGAAAGCGCTCGGGCCGCCCTCGGAAATCGAACGCTACCGGCGCGTATTCGGCACCGTGGGAGTTGCCAATATTCCAGTGATCGCGTAATGCATTGATCTTAAAGGGCTTAGACGCGTACCAAAGGCCGCACGTTAGTATTTAGTAATGGCACACTAGGGCCATATACGTCTTTGTCTTCCTACGGTACTCTCGTTCTTGAGCAGCACTTGGGGGAGGGCTGATCAACATACGCCTCAAGACTCAAAACAGAGTCTGAGGCGTTTTGTTTTGCCCCAAGCTTCATCGCTCTTACCATACCCACGATTCGTTAGCAGTCCGTCCGCGTGAACCCCGGCCTGTATAATCGATCTTCTGCATATGCGAGCCTCGCTTTCCGTATGGACTTCTCTTTGGGCGGGCTTGCTGCTGACCGCGACGCTGTTCGCACAAACCGCTCCTGCCACGCCTCCGGCGAGTTCAACGATAGAAAAAACGCAATCGCCCATCCCACAGTCCCTGCCGCACTTCGAAGACGTCGCGCAGAAGGCAGGCCTCACCGTCGCGCACATTTCTTCTCCCGACAAGAAATACATTGTGGAATCCATGAGCGGCGGCGTTGGATTGATCGACTGCGACAACGACGGCAAACTCGACATCATCACCGTGAACGGCTCGACAGTGCAGCGTTACAAACAAGGCGGCGACTTGATGATCACGCTCTACCATCAGGACACCGATCCCAAGAATACTGATCCCGAAA
Organism: uncultured Acidobacteriaceae bacterium; assembly: GCA_963850165.1. Lineage (GTDB taxonomy): Bacteria > Acidobacteriota > Terriglobia > Terriglobales > Acidobacteriaceae > Sulfotelmatobacter. The sequence goes on from CAWKKK010000009.1 coordinate 285,253, forward strand.
CTAACGACGTCCATTTCACCGACATTACCAAGTCCGCCGGGCTCAACCATAAAGGCTGGGGTATGGGCGTGGCTGTGGCTGATTACGACAACGACGGATTACAAGACATTTACGTCACCGGCTACGGCGGCAACGCGCTCTATCACAATCTGGGCAACTGCAAGTTTGAGGATGTAACCGAGAAGGCCCGTGTGGGGGCGGGCGGATTCAGCACTGGAGCGGCCTGGGCCGATTATGATCGCGACGGCCGCGTCGATCTTTTTGTCTCGCGTTACGTGCACGTCGATATCGATAACCTGCCGCAGTTCGGCAACGATCCGCGCTTCTGCCGCTTTAAGGGAGTGCTCGTGCAGTGCGGGCCGTGGGGCATGCCCGGCGAATCGGATCTGCTGTTTCATAACAAAGGCGACGGAACGTTCGAAGAAGTATCGAAGAAGGCCGGCGTGGACGATCCCCATCACTATTACGGCCTGGGCGCGACCTGGGGCGACTACGACAACGACGGCTGGCCCGATCTTTACGTGGCGAACGATGCCGGGCCGAATTTTCTCTACCGCAACAAGCACGACGGAACGTTTGAGGATGTCGGCCTGCTCGATGGTGTCGCGCTCAGTGGCGATGGCATGGAGCAAGGCTCGATGGGAGTCGACTGGGGCGACTATCTGCACGAAGGCCGCCTGTCGATGATCGTTACGAATTTTGTCGAGCAAGGCTCGACCCTGTATCACAACCTCGGCAAAGACAATTTCGCCGACGTAAACGTGCGAGCGAAGCTGATGAGGCCAACCTATCCCTTTGTGAGTTGGGGAACGTCATTCTTCGATATGGATAACGATGGCTGGCTCGATCTGTTCATCGCGAATGGCCACGTCTATCCGCAGGTCGATACGATCCCCGGCGGCACGCCCTATCGACAGCCGATGCTGCTCTTCCGCAACCATCGCGACGGAACCTTTGACGACGTTTCGCAAGCGCTTGCGAGCATGCCAGCACAATCAAGGCGGGGCGCGGCTTTTGGCGACATCAACAACGATGGCAATGTCGATATTGTGGTGCTCAACGTCGGTGAGCCGCCATCGCTTTTGCTGAATCGCAGCGTGAGCCTAAATCACCGCGTGCTGTTCAAGCTGGTGGGAACGAAGAGCAACAAAGCCGCGATCGGCGCGCGAGTCACGGTGAAGGCCGGCGCGCTGGTGCAGTTCAGCGAAGTCCGCGGCGGCGCCAGTTACCTATCGCAGAATGACTTGCGATTGCATTTCGGGTTAGCACTAAACGACAAGATGAGTGAAGTGAGCATTCGCTGGCCGAACGGAGAGACGGAGATTCTGCGTGACGTGCCTGGGGATTTCATTTACACCGTAGTCGAGGGCTCGGGGATTCAGCAGAAAGTGGCACTCCCGCCTTTGCCGAGAAATGGAGTCAATGCATTATGAAAGAGCGCCCTGCTTCAGAAGGTTGAAGCAGATGGTGTGGCGCGGCCTTCACTCCGCTGCGCCGTGTAGGGACTGCGCTGCGCTACGGCCTCGCTGAGAAGTAATGGCATAGAAAAACTCGCTGAAGAATGGCAACTTACCTTGGGGGAAAGATAAGCGTTGGCACGAATGACCTTCCCCCCAAGGAGGCAACTAAATGAGTCGCGACAGCAAGTATATCGGCATGGACGTGCACAAGGAAGCCATCGTGATCGCCGTCCTCAATGACAGTGGGAAGCTGGTGATGGAATCCATTGTCGAAACCCAAGCCAGCAGCATCTTGCAGTTCATCCACGGTCTGCGAGGCGAGCTATACGTCACGTGGGAAGAAGGCACCTGGGCAGCCTGGCTGTACGATCTGCTCAAGCCCCACGTGCACGAAGTCCTGGTCTGCAACCCGCGGCGTAACGCCTTATTAAAGGAGGGCAGCAAGAGTGACAAGGTGGATGCGCACAAGTTGGCCGACTTGTTGCGCACGGGAATGCTGCGTCCGGTCTACCACGGAGAAAACGGACTACGGACACTGCGCGAGTTGGCGCGTCAGCTATCAGACCATCAGTAAAGATTTAAACCGGGTGATGAATCGGCTGAAGGCGTTGTATCGCGGCTGGGGGATTGCCTGTTCCGGGACCCAGGTCTATGCGGCGCGCTATCGCCAGGAATGGTTGCACAAGATCCCGCATGCCGGCGTCCATCGCCGAGCCGAGTTGCTCTATCAGCAAATGGATGGATTGCAGGCATTGCGGCGAACCCTACGCCCCGAGTTGTTGGCGGAGAGCCGGAAACATAAGGCGGCGAAACTGCTGCGTCAGATACCCTGCATCGGTCCGATTCGCGCCGCCCGTTTGCTGGCGCTGATGCAAACTCCGCATCGATTTCGCAGCAAGCGACAACTATGGACCTATAGCGGGCTGGGCATTGAGACCCGCGACAGTGCGCAATATCGCTACGTGCACGGACAACTGCAACGCTCGAAAAAACCACAACAGATTCGTGGTCTGAATCAGAATCACAACCATGAGATGAAAGAGATCTTCAAGGGAGCCGCTACCCGGGCCAGCTGTGGGGTGGGCCCGCTGCGCGACTTCTATGTGGCCTTGCTCGAGAAAGGGATGAGGCCCGAGATGGCGCGTCTCACCCTGGCACGTAAGATCGCGGCCATTGCCTTGACACTCTGGAAGAAGGAGGAACGTTTCGACGCCCAACAACTGAAGCCGCAAGCAGCCTGAGCATCTCAGAGAACCCAGGTGATCCCCCAGGTTTACGTGCCGCGGTGGTAGCCAATCGGTTCGTGCGATGCTCGGGTTCGAGGGAGAGTATCCATTCACTCATTAGGCGTTCGTGTACTGTCATGCAGTACCGAGTCTCCGGGTCAATCCTATGCCCCCTCGGATAACCCAACAAAGCCATAGGCCTCAAGTCTCAAATAGGATCGTGGTTGGCACTTAAGCCAACCCTTGGCTTGCGTAGCTTCGCAACCGAACGGCGTCAAGCGCCACTGCTCCATGAAACCGTTAGGTCAGGGAGATCAACTGGGGTTGGCATCGCCGCTGAAATATGCGGCGATCCAAAGCGGTAAAACCAAAAGCCCCTCTAGTAATGGCAGAGCTGGATGCAAGCTACCAGCCTCATGTCCCCTCGAGGGGGACGGAGAAGAATTTTTTCTTGACATCCTCTTTAATAGGATGAGTGAAATAGAGATTTTGCAACAACTACCCATGCTCGGCATGAGGACGACGGCTGGCGTACTCGACGGGTCCGTTAAGGTGAAGAGTTCGCCTTGAAAGTTGCCATCTGCATCACCCAGGCACTGGCACTATTGGTGGCCGTGGCACTGTAGCTGTTGCTGCTGCCGACAACCTCGTCTTCCGCAATGCTGCCGTAGATGTTGATTACCCGGCTGGTAAAGCCAGATCCGGCCGCGGTGAAATGGTGGGCGCTAGTGCCCGCGCCAAAGATCAGCTCGTTGGATGAAGTGGTCGTGGCAGAACCGCTGTTCGCCGCGGGTCCCGTGCCTGTTCCAGCCTTTGTGACATCCAGCGGACTGGTCGGGTCAAGCCCGCTGTACTCCACAATGCGTACATCGGGATAAGCCGCCGCCTGGTTGAACTTGACGGTCACCTTGTTGTTGCTGCCGCCGACAATGTTCTTGGCGTAGTAAATGGACTGTTGCAATCCGGTGTTGGGGGTCGGACCCACCGCCAGGGTGTAGATGTTGCCCTTGCTGTCGGTGACCGAACTGATCGAAGAAGTGGTGTCCCCCCATCCCACCGCTACGATATTCAAATTGCCCGCAGTCTGTGGGTTGAGGTAGGAAACCGCGACAGACGAGTTGGAAGCCTGGATGGTGCTGGGCCCGGAGTTGACTTGCACGAACGTGATAACGGTCGAAGCGGAAGTGTAAGTATAACTCTCGGCCAAGGTTCCGCTCTGGCCATCGCTATTGGTCACCACTACACTTACAGGTCCGGTCGCGTGTGCAGGTGTGGTCGCCGTGATCGAGGTGCTGCTGACCACCGTCACACCAGTGGCCACCGTGCCGCCCAGCTTCACACTTGCTCCCGACAAGAATCCGGTGCCGGTGATGGTGATTGCGGTTCCGCCGTCAGCCGAACCCGAGGTGGGCGAGATGGCAGTAACCGCGGGTGCGAGACTAGGCGAGCGGAAAGTCGCCATCTGCATCACCCAAGCGCCGGCACTATTGGTTGCCGTGGCACTGTAGCTGCCGCTGCTGCCGACAACCTCGTCTTCCGCAATGCTGCCGTAGATGTTGATTACCCGGCTGGCAAAGCCAGATCCGGGGGCAGTGAAATGGTGGGCGCTAGTGCCCGCGCCAAAGATCAGCTCGTTGGATGAAGTGGTCGTGGCAGAGCCAGTCTTCGCCGCGGGTCCCGTGCCTGTTCCATAGGCTGTGACATCCAGCGGACTGGTCGGGTCAAGCCCGCTGTACTCCAGAATGCGTACGTCGGGATAAGCCGCCGCCTGTTTGAACGTGACGGTCACCTTGTTGTTGCTGCCGCCGACGATGTTCTTGGCGTAGTAGATGGACTGTTGCAGGCCGGTGTAGGGGGTCGGACCCACCGCCAGGGTGTAGATGTTGCCCTTGCTGTCGGTGACCGAACTGATCGAAGAAGTGGTGTCGCCCCATCCCACCGCTACGATATTCAAATTGCCCGCAGTCTGTGGGTTGAGGTAGGAAACCGCGACCGACGAGTTGGAAGCCTGGATGGTGCTGGGCCCGGAGTTGACTTGCACGAACGTCGGACTGTTTCCGATAGCTACCGCCGTATAGTTCGCGAACCCGTAACCAGCATTCGTTCCAGCACAGAATTGATAGTTTGTATGACCAAGATAGAACCCCATCCCAGGAAGCCCGGTCGCAAACGTGTCATCTGTGACTGTGGCCTTCTGCACCCCGTTGATGTAGGCGGTAATGGTGTTCCCAACGATGGTGGCCTCAAATACGTCTCCAGTCTTAACCCCGTAGAGAGAGCCTACATCGGTGTGTTCGAGATATGTGAAGTCATTATAGGCTCCATTCCATCTGACGATAAACAAATAGGAGCTCGAGTCGTTGGCGGCCTTTACGAAAATCTCGTACCCGGTTGCGACGTGAGCCGATAGGTTACCTCGAAGAACTAACTCAATCTCTTGATTGCAGGAGTCATTCGTGCTCGGGGCGTTGATCGTCGCCTGGGCTGTCTGGTCCGGCCCCCAGGTGCCGTTTAGCAAAGCCCATGAGTCCGCAAAACCCGGTGAACCCTGTGTACCTGGCATGGTACCGAAGGCAAACCCAGGAGTTGTCCGGACGTTGGTCCAATCCAGACCAACCGCCCCTCCATTGATCCATTCTCCGCCCTCGGAAATGGGATCCTCAGTGAGAGGGAAATGGGTAATGTAGGTTTGGGCCACTGCTACTGCAGCCAGTAGAAGAACGACAACTGGATATTCCAATGCCAGCCGTCTCACCCTCTTTATCCTGCTCATATTGGGCTCCTCTTCTTGCGTCGGATGGTGCAGAGAGGATTGTTACGATTCTCTGCACGCTGACTGGGCCGAACCCACGAGTCTTGAAAACGCCGCGGCGAGGAGCAGGGGTGGGTAAACCACTGCAGAACGGGGGCTATCGGTGAACGACAACTTTGGCCCCTATAACGTTAGCATCCCGAGTTGCTGGAGGTCAGTGACGCGCGACACTCACCAATGTGACGGATTACCATTTCCGCCCTTTACAGCCGAGTCTGCGGATGACTCAGGTTCATCGCCAATATTTCCTGCCAGTATCATGTGTACGTTCTCGAAGCGTCAATAGTCAACTGACGCTATCAGGCCATAGCGCTCATTGAGAATTGACCAGCGGGTGGCCCATCCTTTGCCTCCTTTGCAAGGGGTGGGCATTCCCAATGTGAATGGCTTGGTGTCGAACATTCCGATTTTCACCGAGCGAACGCCTCAAAGATTTCCACAGCTCAACCTTGTGACATCTGCCCTTGCGCACAGCCTCCATTTCGTCCCATCATTGTCCCAGCAGAGGAAGTAGACTCAGCAAATATCGGGAAGGGTGCTCGCGGTTGAAAATCGGCCCGTAAGTCCCATGCTTTCAAGATTTTGACTTATAAGATCTTTGTTATGAATATTTTGCAAGGAATTTCGCGGTTCGAAGTCTGTAAGTTGCTCATTCTAGATATTTTGGCAAACCGAGGGGGGAGGGGGGTAGGGCAACTAAAAGATGAACTTGCAGCCCTAGACGATCCCCAACTGTTTCTGAATATCCTCCAGCGGCACACCCTTCGTCTCCGGAACCATGGTCTTCACCCAAATGAGTTGCAGCACCATCATCCCGGTAAAGAACAAGAAAACGTAACCGGTCGGGAACTTAGTGACCATCGCCGGAAAGAAAGTTGTGAGCAAGGCGGCGAAGATCCAGTGTGTGAAGCTGCCGAGCGTCTGACCCTCCGCACGATGGCGATTGGGAAATATTTCGGAAATGAGAACCCAAATCACTGCTCCCTGCCCGATCGCGTGGGCGGCGATAAAGGCGAAAATGCAAACCGGCACGATTGAGTAATGACCCGTGAAGAAAGCCCATGCAACGAGACCGAGCGAGGTGATGTAGCCGAACGAGCCAATATAAAGAAGAGTGCGCCTGCCCAACCGGTCAATCAGCCACAGTCCGACAAACGTGAAAACGAGATTCGTAAGCCCAATCCCAATCGATTGCAGGAGCGCGGCTTTTGCGGCGAGGCCGGTAAGTTCGAATATGCGCGGCGCGAAATACAAAATCGCATTGATGCCCGACATCTGATTGAAGAACGCAACCAGGATGGCGAGCAGGATCGGCTTGCGAAGACGCCTCGTCCAGAAACGTCCCGACGACGCTTGCTCGGAAGATGCGGCTATGATCGCGTCCGCCTCGGCCGCAACGCCGGCTTTCGAAGCGTCCGGTTCAATTCGTTGCAGCACTTCGAGACCTGCTTCGCGGTCGCCCTTCTTGCCCAACAACCAGCGTGGACTTTCGGGAAGTCCGAAGCAGAACGCAGCGTAGAGCAACGACGGAAACGCGGCCACACCCAGCATCCAGCGCCAGGCGTTCTCGCCGATGCCCGCGAGCAGCGCATTCGAGACAAAGGCGATGAGGATGCCAAAAACAATGTTGAACTGGAACATCCCGGCAAGTCGTCCGCGATGCTTGGCAGGTGCGATCTCCGAGATATACATGGGCGCAACCACAGTGGAGATGCCGATGCCCAACCCGCCGATGACGCGCGCGACAATGAAAACAGCAACGTTCGGCGCCAAAGCCGAACCCACCGCACCCACAAAATAAAGAATGCCGATCCAAAGCAGCGTGGCTTTGCGCCCGAACCGGTCAGCCGGCCAGCCACCAAGCAGCGAGCCAACCACCGTGCCGTAGAGGGCCGAAGCCATGGCAATGCCGTGCAGTCCGGGGCTGAGGCCCCAAAGTGTCTGGATGGTTTTTTCGGCGCCGGAAATAACCACCGTGTCGAAGCCGAATAGAAATCCGGCGAGGGCCGAAGTGAGCGACCAGAAGAAGACGCGACCATTCATAGGGAACCGGGGAACACCGAGATTCCTCTGCCCTCGCTTTCGCTCGGGGGTCGGAATGACAACAATCTTTCTGAGAACTGAGCACTGGGTATTGGGTACTGCTTCACTCTTTCGTCAGCGGATAGCCCTTCTCGCGCCAGTCGCGAATGCCGCCATCCATTGAGATGACATTCGTGTAACCCATCTTCTGCAAATTGTCGGCGGCAAGAGCCGAGCGGAACCCGCCGCCGCAGTAAAGCACGATCTCCGCACCCACATCAGGCACGCGGGCCTCGATGTCGCGTTCGATCACGCCTTTGCCCAGATGAATCGCGCCCGGCAGATGGTCCTTGGCAAATTCGCTCTCTTCGCGCACGTCCACCAGAATGAATTTCGCGCCACGATCCATCTTCTTTTTCACTTCCTCGACGTTGGTTTCGCGCACGCGGGTTTTGGCATCGTCCACAATCTTCAAAAAGCGCGGAGGATGTTGATGGGCCATGAAAGTTCCTTTCCCAGTCAGTCGACGATAGACATCCTACCAAGTTGCAGGATACAGTGCATGCGCTCGCGGGAAGTCTCGGTCTTCCTTCGCGTAACTTCGTCTCCTTCGTTGTTCACCGCTTCTCGGTTAGCATAAACAGGTGAGAAAGAACCGAGCATCCCGGCAAATCGGCCTGGCGCGCTCTCTGTCGAAGCTCGGGTACTGTTCGCGGGCCCGTGCGGCAGAGTTGATTCGAACCGGACGTGTAAGCCTGAATGGAAAGATCCGGCGCGACCCGGAAACGCCGGTTTCCTTGAAGCAGAATCAGATCGCAATCGATGGAAAAGTGGTCAAACCGCAAAACAAAATCTACTTCATGATGAACAAGCCGCGCGGCGTGGTGACGACGGCATCGGACGAAAAGGGCCGGGACACGGTGTACGATGCGATGAAAACGTGTTCCTCTAATAGAACCAGCCGAGCGGACGAATCCCTCCCGTGGTTGGCGCCGGTCGGTCGTCTCGATAAAGCCAGCGAGGGCCTGCTCTTGTTGACTAACGACTCCGAATGGGGCGCCCGAATCGCCGCGCCGGAAACGCATCTCGACAAGACCTACCACGTGCAAGTAGGGACGGTCGCGGACGAAACGCTCCTCCAAGCGATGGTCCAAGGAGTGGCGAAAGACGGGGAAGTGCTGCGAGCTAAACAGGCTCGCCGCCTGCGCGCCGGAGAGAAGAACTGCTGGATCGAGATTGTTCTCGATGAGGGGAAGAACCGCCAGATCCGCCGCATGACGGAGGCCATGGGCGTCGAAGTGTTGCGGTTGATACGCATCGCCGTTGGGCCGCTGCATTTGGGCGACCTCGCGAAAGGCAAATGCCGCGCCCTAACCCGGGACGAGAAGCGAATGCTCGATCGCGCTATGCGAGAGATCTTATGAGCAGCCTAAATTTCCTTCCGGCTGTTGCCATGGCCGAGCAAATACGAAACAAGAAGCTCTCTCCAGTCGAACTCGTCGAAGCTCACCTGGCGCAGATCGAGAAACTGAACCCGAGACTAAACGCATTTGTGCACGTGGACGCGGAGCGGGCGCGGCGGGCGGCTCATGACGCGGAGACCGATATCATGCAGGGAAAGAAGCTCGGGCCACTGCACGGCGTTCCCATCAGCATCAAGAGTTCGCTGGAAGTCGCGGGGATGCGATGCGAGGCCGGGACCCGGCTGCGCGCGGGGCTTGTTGCAGCTCAAGATGCCCCACTGGTGACGCGGCTGAAGAATTCCGGCGCAATTTTGCTCGGCGTGACGAACACTCCCGAGCTTCTGATGGCGTGGGAAACCGACAACCTTCTCTATGGCCGCACCAACAACCCATGGGATCTTGAACGCACACCGGGCGGTTCCAGCGGCGGCGAAGCGGCGGCGATTGCCGCGGGCATGTCCGCGGGCGGCGTAGGCAGCGACGGTGGAGGGTCGATTCGGGTTCCCGCCCACTTCAGCGGCATCTGCGGTCTGAAGCCGACGCCAGGACGCATCCCCGCAACCGGGCACTTTCCCGTCTCCGCGGGGCCGTTTGCATTGATCGGCGTTGTCGGACCGATGGCCCGCACCGTTTCCGACCTGAAAGTTCTGTTCGAAGTGATGCAAGGTCCAGACATTGGCGACACCTCTGCAGCGCCGGTGCCAGTGCGCTGGCCGAGTGACGAGGAAGTTAAGAATCTTAGAATCGGTTATTTCGAAGACGACGGCCGAACGCCGGTGACGCCTGAAACCAGCGCCGCTGTACGCACAGCAGCGGAAGCCTTGCGCAGCGCGGGATTTCAAGTAGATCGCTTCCAGCCAAAAGAACTCGAAGAAGCGCGCCGGCTGTGGCACAAGTTCTTCGTGGTCGCCGGTGGAACGCTGTTACGTCCCATGTTCAAAGAAGCCGACACCGATCTCAGTCCGATCCTCAAACAGTTTTTGGAATGGTCGGGCGCCGAGCCAGCCCATACCGGACGGACGCTGCTCGATGACTGGATCCAGCGCGATCTGCTCCGCGCGAGGTTCCTCGCGCAGATGCAGCAATATCCTATCCTGTTGTGCCCGTCCGCGGCGATCGCAGCCTTCCGGCATGGCGAGCGCAGTTGGCAGGTCGATGGCAAAACCGTCCACTATCTCGATGCCTGGAGTTATACGGAATTCTTCAACCTGCTGGGCAATCCCGCCGCCGTGATTCCGGTCGGCCGCTCGCCTGAAGGCTTGCCTATCGGCGTGCAGATCGTCGGACGGCCTTGGGAAGAGGAGCAGGTGCTCTCCGTCGCCGCAGCGCTCGAGAAGCAATGCGGCGCCTGGAGGATTCCTCCGATCGCGTGAAGAGTGGTCGCTCTCAATTTTGCAGAAACTCGCTTAGTGTACCTTCGTGGCCTTTGTGGTTAAACTCATAATCGAATGATCTCGCGAACTTCAATCGCTCTAGCCGGCATACTCCTGGCCGCGTTTGGCTTGTTTGCCACCGCGCTTCAAACTCACCCGAGAGCGAATCCAGCGGAGGCTGCGCGTCTAAACAATCTGGGTGCCGCCTACATGAACCAGCAGCTTTTCGAAAAAGGAGTCAAGTCATTCCAGCAAGCGGCTGACCTCGATCCCAAGCTGGCGATCGCGCGTCTGAATGAAGGCATCGCCTTCTTGAATCTGCAGAAGATCGACGAAGCCAAGACCGCGCTGGAAGACGCGCTCAAGCAGGACGCCAACAATCCATACGCGTGGTACAACCTTGGCCTGCTCGCCAAGAATACCGGGGACGCGCAGGCCGCGATTGACGCCTTTCATCATGTAACCGAGATCGACGCGAACGATGCCGATACCTGGTATTTCCTGGGCGCGTCCTATGTGCAAGCCAAACAATTTCCGCGGGCGATCGAAGCCTTCCAGCACGCGCTGCAACTCAACCCGCTGCACGCCTCGGCTGAGTTTGGATTGTCGCGCGCTTATCAGCAATCGACTGACCTCGACCACGCCCGTGAGCATCTGAAGAAATTCCAGTACATCACGCAAAACAAAATCGGCGCGCCCATAAGCCTGGCCTATGGCGAGCAGGGCCAGTACTCGCGGGCAGTGGAATCGCCATCGGCGGTGTTGAAAGCGCCCGCGCAGATTAAGGTACGGTTTGTGGATGTGACGGCGGAAGCGGGATTGGTCTCTCAAGCGTCGCCTTCATCGAGCAAAGACGTGAGCGCGTATCTCGGCCCTGGAGCTTGTTTCGTTGATTATGACAATGATGGCAAGGTTGACATTTTCTTGCCTGACAACGGTTCCCATGGCGGCCTTTCGCTATACCACAACCTTGGAAATGGGAAGTTCGAAGATGTGACTAAGAAAGCCGGGCTGGATCCCACGCTGCATGGCAGCGGTTGTACCGCTGGCGACTATGACAATGATGGCTGGCCGGACCTGCTGGTCGGGGCAGGGAACTTGCTGCTGCTCCACAACGAAAAAGACGGAACGTTTCGCAACACGGCCGAGTCCGCAGGAATCAACGGCAAGCATGGGGACGGCATAACGCTTGTCGATTACGATCACGACGGTGATCTCGACATATACTTAACCGCGCTGCCTACGGGCTCCATCCCGAAACCGGGTGAGCAATTTTCGGGACTGCTTGACTACGAATCATTGCCCAGTGTGATGCTTCGCAATAATGGGAATGGAAAGTTTACGGACGTGACCAAGGAAACTGGCTTGGCTCAACCCTCGCCTGGAATCGCAGCGATTGGATCGGATATTAACAACGACCGCGCCGTCGATCTAGTTGTGACCGGCTATTTCTCCCCAGCGACCGTTTTCCAAAATCCACGGGAGGGGAAATTCAAAGCCACCTTTCCGATGCAAGGTGTCCCGACTCCCGAATTCGGAGTTGCGGTACTGGATTTCGATCACGATGGCTGGATGGATCTTGCTTTTACCCATTTCTGGGGAGGGACGTCTGCGATTTCCCTCTGGCGCAACAATCATGGCAAAACTTTCGAGCAGGTGAAGCTCCCGGAGACGAACTGGGTCCGTGCCTTCGGCGTGGCGGCCATCGACTACGACAACGACGGCTGGGTCGATCTCGTTGCGGTCGGCGAAACGAAAGACGGCAAGGGCGAAGTGCGTCTGTTCCGCAATCTTGGGGCTGATGGTTTCAAAGATGTCACCGCCGATGTTGGTCTCGACAAGATTCAGCTCAAAGAGCCGCGCGCGATCATCACCGGCGATTACGATGGCGACGGCGCGACCGATCTGCTGATCACGCAGAATCACGGGTCCGCCGTGCTGCTGCGCAATGAGGGCGGGAATCAGAATCACTGGCTGCGGCTTTCGCTCAAGGGACTGAACGACAACAAGAGCGCCATCGGGACTAAGGTTGAAGTGTTTGCGGGGGGGAACCGGCAGAAGTTTGAGATCGCCGGCTCGTCCGGATACTTGGGGCAAAATTCCACCGACATCGTGGTCGGTCTGGGCGATGCTAAAGAAGCGGATGTGGTTCGCATGTTGTGGCCGACGGGCGTGTTGCAAGACGAAATCAATGTTGCCGGAGACCGACAGCAGAATTTTACCGAGATCGACCGCCGCGGCAGCTCCTGTCCCACGCTGTTTGTTTGGAATGGCGAACGCTATGAACTGGTTGCCGACATGCTGGGCGCGGGCGTGGTTGGCCACTGGATTGGGCCCGGGCAGCGCGACATTCCGCGGCCCGTCGAATACATCAAGATCGATCGTGATGCAATCCGCGAGAAAAACGGTAAGCTGAGCTTCCGCTTCATGGAGCCTTTGGAGGAAGCTGTCTACCTCGACCAGGCGCGGGTGCTGGCGGTGGATCATCCCGCGGATGTCGACGTTTATCCTAATGAGTATTTTGCTTCGAATCCGCCTTATCCGGAATTCAAGGTGGTGGTGAGCAAAAGCAAAGATGCGCGCCCGCCCGCGGGGGCGTGGGATGAGCACGGCCACAACGTGTTGCCAGATCTTCTGGCTCATCGTTACTTCGGCGATTTCGCGTTGACGCAATTCCAAGGCTTCGCCCAGCCGCACAGCCTGGTGCTCGACTTGGGCGAGGCTTACCGTGGCGGACCTCTGTGGCTGCTGCTGCATGGCGAAGTTGAATATTTCTCGGCTAACAGTATGTATGCAGCGTCGCAAGCCGGGGTGCAGGCGATCTCTCCTTATGTGGAGTCGCTGGTTGGAAATGAACTGGTTGGAAACGAAAAAGGCGAGAAGGGCAAGTGGGTGCGCGTCATGGATGACATGGGTTTCCCCGCTGGAGGGCCGCGCACCATGACCGCCGATCTCACGGGCAAGCTGCCGCCGGGTACGCAGAAGATTCGGATCACAACCAATCTGCAGGTTTATTGGGACAGCGTTCTGGTGAGCCGGACGTCTCAGAATCAAGACAAGGCCCAAAGCCCGCGTCTGACGCCGGTTCCGCTCGTCCGTGCCGATCTCGGCTTCCACGGATTTCCGCTCAAGATCGAAGGCACGCCGCCGGGGAACGTGCAATACATCTACGAAAAAGTCAGTGCGACCGGGCCGTACACGCGCCCGGCAGGAACTTACACGCGCTATGGCGACGTGTTGCCGCTGCTGACCGCGCTCGACGATCAGCTTGTCGTATTCGGTTCGGGCGATGAGGTTCGCCTCGACTTTGATCCGTCGAAATTGCGTGCGCTACCCCAGGGCTGGGTGCGCGATTATTTCTTCGCGGCCTATGGCTACGAGAAAGACATGGACTTCTATGCCGCCGAAGGCAACTACGTAGCGCCGCTGCCGTTTCTCAGGATGGGCGACTATCCCTATCCAGCGGGCAAGTCGTACCCGCTCGACGATGCCCACGTGAACTATCTTCTCGAATACAACACGCGGCATGTGTCAGGGAATGAACAGCGCGGGTATTGGTTCGACTATGGATCTTCTAAGTAGATTTGTGATGCAGGTGTTCTGGAGTTCTCAGAATTGCTCTGGCCATTTTCTTGCTCCGTGCAGCAAGACGATGATTTCGATTTTGCCGCGCCGGACTCGATATGCAACGAGGAATGGAGTGGGAACAATTACGAGTTCTCGAGTTCCGGAAACTCGCCCGGGCCGTCCTGCCCCAGGAAATTGTTCCAGCTGTTCGACGGCAGAGAAGATGCGTTCGAGCATCATGTCGGCCGCCGTGGGGGAGCTTTCGCGGGCCCAATAGTCATACGCTGCGCGCAAGTGCCGGGAGGCCTTGCGCGTCCAAACGACCTTCATTTCCGGCGCCGCCAGCGCGCTGCCATGGCTTTCACCTTGCGATGATCAATCACCTGACCGGCGTCGGCCTCGGCGATGCCGGCGCGGATCTGTTCGAGCTGCCACTGCTGCGTGTCGAGGTAGGCCTGCACGGCTTCGGCAAGAAGGTAGGTGCGGTCGCGCTCGAGGGAGCCGGCCAGTTGATCCAGGGCGGACACTTTGTCGGATGCCAGACGGAAACTAACAGTTTGTTTATCCATAAGATGCAATAATACGCTGTATTACAACGTAAGACAACAGATCCTGCCGTCAGCGATGTGTCGCGGCAGTATCTATATAAAATCGTTTTAATATTGACATTTTGAGCCCTGCATAATCCAATAGGCGGACTCATGGAAACTGTTACTACTGTCTCCGCGTCCGCGCCGCGCCTGCGGCGCACGCTCACGCTTTGGGATCTGATCCTTTACGGCATCATCGTCATCCAGCCCACGGCGCCCATGCCTGCCTATGGCGTTTTCAGCAATGCCGGGCAGGGGCACGTGGTCACATCGATCTTGATCGCAATGATTGCCATGGTTTTCACGGCGATGAGTTATGGACGAATGGCGCGCGTTTATCCCAGTGCTGGTTCGGCTTATACCTATGTAGGGCGCGAGCTACATCCCTCGCTCGGCTACGTCACTGGGTGGAGCATGACCATGGATTACATTCTCAATCCATTGATCTGCACCATCTGGTGCGCGAAGGCGATGGCCGATCTGCTTACCGGAACGCGGTATCAGATTCCTTATCCGGGCCTGCTGTGGCCGCTGATTTTTGCGGCGCTGTTTACGGCGCTTAATCTGCGCGGGGTGCAGACTTCCGCCCGCATCAATAAGACCTTGTGCGCGATCATGGGCGCGGTGATCCTGGTGTTTTTCTGGTATACGATTCGCTACATCTTTCATCTGCCGCAGTATCCGGAGGCGTATTTTCTGCGTCCTTTCTACAACCCGCAAACTTTTACGATCAGCCGGGTCTTCCACGGAACGTCGGTGGCGGTGCTCACCTATATTGGATTCGATGGCATTTCGACGCTGTCGGAAGAAGTGGAGAATCCCAAGCGGAATATTTTTCTGGCGACGGTGCTGGTTTGCGTGATTACCGGATTCCTGGCCGCGGCTGAGGTTTACGGCGCTCAATTATTGAGCTACGCGCATTTCGGCAAAGACTTCGGCGTCTTCTCGGAATTCGGGGATGAGAACGTATTTAGCCACGTCGCTGGTATTGCGGGCGGTGTTCTGATGACGAAGGCGATCAGCATCACGCTGCTGATCGCGACAGTCGGCTCCGGCATGGGATCTCAGCTGGGCGCGGCGCGATTGCTTTACGGTATGGGACGCAGCGGCGCCATTCCGAAGCAGTTCTTCGGCGCGATCCACCCCCGGACGCGGATTCCCGCGAACAATGTGATTTTTGTCGGCGTGATTGCGGTGGTGGGAGCGTTTTTGATCAGCTATGACGATGGCGCCAATCTGCTCAACTTTGGGGCGCTGATCGCCTTCATGGGCGTGAATCTGGCGGCGCTCACGCACTATTACATTCGGGGCAATGATCGTACGCCGGGACAATTGATTCCGCCGGTTTTGGGGTTCATCATCTGTTTCTTGCTTTGGATCAGTTTGAGTCCGAAGGCTAAAGTATTTGGAGCGATCTGGATGGTGGTGGGAATCGCGTATGGAGCGTGGAAGACGAGAGGTTTCCAGAGCGACCTGGTGAATTTCGATGTGCCGCCGGAAGAGTGAGGGGCATTGGGTAATTTGGCAATCGGGTAAGTTCGTAATTTGAAAGCGTGGAAAACTGCCGGATTCCCCTAACGGGGAGGGTGCATGCTTGGCTCGATCGACATTGTTGCTTTTGTTCCTACGAAGGACGCTGTGAAGGCGCGGGCTTTTTATGAAGGTGTGTTGGGGCTGCGCTTTGTGAAGGATGACGGGTTTGTGCTCGTGCTCGACGCCAATGGAATCCAGGTGCGAGTGGCGAAGGCGCAATTCACGCCTGCGCCGTTCACCATTTTGGGATGGCAGGTTCCCGACATCGAGAAGATGGTGACTGGATTACAGGGGAAAGGCGTGCAGTTCGAGAGGTTTGGGTTCTTCGAGCAAGACAAGCTTGGGATCTGGACCGCGCCGAGTGGGGACAAAGTGGCATGGTTCAAGGATCCCGACGGGAATATTCTGTCAGTGTCACAGCATGGGTGACGGCGTTCGATAGATTGGATAATTTGTTAATTGGGCAAGCTGAAACCGCGTACGTGGGCAGGTCCGGATGTGCCCGGGGTTTCAGCTATACCCAATTAACAAATTACCCAATTTCCTTTTAATCTATAGTGTTTTTAATGCCGTACCGCGCCCTTTTCGACTTCTGACCCTCGTAGTTGCCAGATTCAATGGTAGTGATCACCACCAACACCGGGCGGCAGCCCTGAGCTATTCAGGGTAGCTTACCTGGTCGCCCTGATTAGATGTCCCTCTATCCCTTACTCGCATGGGAAGGTTGCGGGTGCCGTGAGTTTCCTAGGACTAGGCACGGCTCAACATCCAGGCCTTACATTGTCGAGTTAAACAGGGGAGTGGTAGTGGTGCCGTTTGATTTCCACAGGAAAGCCCGACCCGCCCGAGTGCGGTAAACTGCGGTCATGCCGAATAGACGTTTGCGGATCGTAAAAGAAGCCCCGCCCCCGGTTATAGGCGTATGCGAACGCTGCAATGCCCAGTTCAAATCGAGCAAGCATGATGCGGTAGCCGATGTTTCAGCCCAGTACGAATCCCACAAATGTAAGCCCGTGGATTCAAGCCAGAATGCGTTGCGGATCGTCAAAGAGGCGACGGAAGAACGTTAATTGAGGCGGAGACGAGCCATATAGAACATCGCCGTTCCATAAATCCTGCCTTCAACCGAATCCAATGTGACGTGCCGAATATCCTCTAGCTTGCCCAGTTTGCTAGTCCACTCGCCAGATGGGAGTTGGAGGGCCGCATGAGTGGGTTCGAGCAATCCATCGGCGTTAAGGTTGCCGAAAATGGTTATCTTCTCCAATCCGTCCTCCAGCGCGGCGGAATCGCAGACTTCGTAGCCAAGCGTCCTATACGCCTTAATGAATGCATCAAATGTCAGTTCTCTTGGCACGCCTGCAGGCCAGAACGCAAGTGGTTCTGGAGCAGGCCACCAATTTTGGCGATTATTCCCAGCGGCCCAAGCGATGCAGTTATAGGCTTTTTTCGCCGGACTGGTTATCTCACACGTATCTTGTGTAAGTTTGGGAAAGTCGTCGCGTAACCAGCTACCGGGCATAGCGGTTTTGAGCGCCCCACTCTAGCCACGTTTGCGCCATTTTCTGGTAATCGCCTTGATCTTCGGCTCTGATTTGAGGCGGGTTAAGCCTGTTTGCCTCAGCGATAGTTGAAAGCGCCCAGAACCATTGATCGGGATCGTCCCCTTCGGCCCTTAGTTCCGTCAAAATGAACGGGATTGCATCTGCCCCCATGCTCATAATCTGCTGGTAAGGACGAAGCATGGCCATCGCGGTAATCGATGACATCGCCGCACTTTGTTGTCGCCATTCAGCGGCTAACGACTGAAACTTGACCCAACGAGAGGATGCTTTGTCTAGAACGTATTCTCCTGCGGTCTCGCAAACATCGAACACTGGTGATGTTGTCATTTCATACGCGACCACTGGCACTCCAACCCCTGTTAGCATTACGGCACTTAGCAGGACGGCTGGTATAACTGGGGAGTCTTTCTTGCAAAACGCATTTTGAATTTCCGACATGGCTAGTGGACTCCTTTCGCGGCAGCGCCTTTACGTAAGTGTGGCGGCGCATCTGCAACCATGACTTGCGACGATTTCAGCAAGTACATGGGATTTCCATCGGGGTCGTATTGACCATCAAGCCGTGTGACCGATAGAACCGTAGGCTTGAGGCGCAATTTCGTGCCATCTTCCAGTGTAACGTCTGTCCATCTTTCGGTTGATTCAGTAACGGGAACTTCACTCGCATCAACTAGGGGGCCTGACGGGGGCGGAAACGAAATTTTCACTCTCTTCTCTGACATTGTTAGACTCCTCCCTTTTCACTCTTGCCCAACGCGCGGTGACAGCGTTGCGTGCGCTCTCACTACGCTCCTGTGGAGTCATGTTAGCTGCTCGCGCCGGGCCACCGACACGACCACCCTTGCGGCCTAGCGCTACAGCATACGGGTTCTTGCGCTTCTTTGCCATCGTGTTGATTATACGTGAGCGGTTACGAAAGTCAAGCGCATTTTCTTCTTGACATATACGTGAGCGGTCACGTAATATTAGGGCATCATGAATCGCCTTTCGGCCAATAAACAAGCCCAGATTGTAAGCGCGCTGGTGGA
Organism: uncultured Acidobacteriaceae bacterium; assembly: GCA_963850165.1. Taxonomy (GTDB): domain Bacteria; phylum Acidobacteriota; class Terriglobia; order Terriglobales; family Acidobacteriaceae; genus Sulfotelmatobacter. The sequence continues at coordinate 303,892 of CAWKKK010000009.1, forward strand.
AGGAAATTCCATCAATGCAACTTGCCGGATGCTCGGAGTTGGAAAGCACACGGTGTTGAGACTTCTGGAAGCCTTGGGTTGCGCGTGTGCCGCTTACCACCATTCGCACATTCGCAATCTGCGCGTGCGGCGCGTACAGTGCGATGAGGTCTGGGCGTTTATCTATGCGAAGCAAAAGAATGTCACGCTGGAACAAATGCAGCAGGGTGCGGGCGATGTTTGGACATGGACGGCAATCGATGCGGACACGAAACTGATTATTTCTTACGCGCTCGGGGATCGTGGCGCTTCCACAGCCAAGGCTTTTATGCAAGATGCTGCTTCGCGCATCAGCAACCGGATTCAGTTGACCACAGACGGACACCGCGTCTATGCCGATGCCGTGGAAGAAGCCTTCGGAGCCAATATTGACTATGCCATGCTGGTCAAACTGTACGGATCGTCTGGCGACAGTCCCGAATCGCGCTACAGCCCGGCAACGTGCATTGGCTGTCGCACTGGCGTGCTTAGTGGTACTCCTGACCCCAGGCACATCAGCACAAGTTTCGTGGAGCGCAGCAACCTTTCCATGCGTATGGGAATGCGGCGCTACACTCGCCTGACCAACGGATTCAGCAAGAAATTCGAGAACCATGCCCATCAAGTCGCCTTGTATTTCTTCCACTACAATTTTTGTCGCGTGCATTCTTCGTTGCGCGTCACCCCGGCGATGGAAGCTGGGATCACTGAACACGTTTGGAGTTTGCAAGAGTTGTGCGGATTGCTTCCCAATACATGCACGCCAGCAGCGCGACTCGACAAAGCACTCGTCGCAAAGGCGCTTGCCAGCAATCCAACGGCCAACGATACCGCCTGTGAAAGTTAAACGGCACCACTACCAGGGGAGTCTTGTGGAAGACAAGGTCATCCGTCACATGCGAGTGAAAATAGCTGTGGAAAAGTTTGCGACGACGCCGATGCGACCACCTTCACCGGGCTGCGCCCAGCGGACAGCCGAGGGCGGCTGTCCCCACATGAGCATTGGTGGCGCAGGCAGGTTGCATGGGTCCTTCGCTTCGCTCAGGATGACAGGGCGATGGGGGCGACAGGCTTCGTCGTGGTTGATTAGTTTATAATTAGTAGTTCTGCCGCGTCATTCCGGAGTGATCAAAACATGATTCGATTTCTGCAAACTGAAGGACCGTTCAAGAAAATTGTGCTTAGCGGGCTGCTGCTGCTGATTTGCGCCGCCATGGCGATCACCCTGATCCCGGGCGGTTTGGGCAATGATGCGTGGGGCGCGCCCGGCAAGGGAATTATCGCCAAGGTGAGTGGCGAGAATATTACCGTGGAACAGGTTCGCGATACGGCGCGACAGATGGCGGAACAGCAGGCGCAACAGTACGGCAAGAACGCGTCGATGCTGCTGCCATTTCTGATTCAGCAGGATACTCGGCGGGCGGTCGATCAATTGATTGGCCGGGAGGCGCTGCTGATGCAAGCGCAGCACCTGGGTCTGAAGGCTACGCCGGAGGAGGTGAAGGACGAACTGCAGCACGGGCACTATGCCTCGGTCTTCTTTCCGGGAGGAACCTTTATCGGCGAGGCCGAGTACCAGGGATTGCTGCAGCAGCACAACCTTACGCCTGCCATGTTCGAAGAGAACGTGCGCAAGGAAGTTCTGATCGGCAAGCTGGAGGCGATGATTATCAGCACCGCGTCGGTGAGCGATTCCGCGATCCGGCAGGAGTTCACCAAAGAGAATACCAAGGTGAAGTTCGAGTATGCCGTTCTCAAGCAGGACGACATCAAGAAAGGGCTTCATCCGACGAGCGAGGAACTAAAGTCTTATTACGACAGCCACCAGAAAAGCTATGCGAACTCAATTCCCGAGAGGCGCAAGATAAAGTACGCTGTGCTGGACACGGGGAAAATTCAAGGTGGGGTGCAGGTTACGCACGACGATCTACAGGCTTACTACAACGCGCATCGCGATCAGTATCGCGTGGCCGAGCAGGTGAAGGTTAGCCACATTCTGATCAAGACGCCGCTTGCCGGAGCCGACGGCAAAGTGGATGAGAAAGGCGTGGCCGACGCCCAAAAGCGCGCGGAGGATTTGCTGAAGCAACTGAAGGCTGGAGCAAAATTTGAAGATCTGGCCAAGAAGAATTCCGAAGATCCGGGCAGCGCCAAAGAAGGCGGGTCTCTGGGATGGATCGGGAAGGGGCGGACGGTTCCCGAGTTTGAGAAGGCTGCGTTTTCGCTGCCCAAGGGGCAGATCAGCGACCTGGTGAAGAGTAGTTACGGTTTCCACATTATCCGCGTGGATGACAAGCAGGACGCGCACATGAAAACGCTCGACGAGGTGAAAGGCGAGATCGAGCCCGTCCTGAAGCAGCAGAAGACGCAGGAGATCGCGCAGAAGCAGGCGGAAGAATTGCTGGCGCAGGCAAAGACGCAGGGGTTGGAGGCTGCTGCGGCGGCGAAGGGCGTGTCCGTGGCTACTTCAGACTTCTTCGGCCGCAGGGACGTGGTGCCGGGATTGGGGCCTGCGCCACAGTTCATGGACGCAGTCTTCACAGCGGCGGAAAAGTCGCCGCCGGAGATGGCTTCGACTTCGCAGGGTTTCGCGGTGTTCCAACTGCTGGGGGTGAAGCCGCCGTCGACGCCCACGTTCGAGGAGATTCGCGCTCGAGTGGAGACCGAATTCAAGAACGAACGCTCGAGCACTCTTCTGACGCAGAAGACCCAGGAGCTCTCCGACCGCGCCAAGACCGAACATGATCTGAAGAAGGCGGCAAAGGAACTGGGCGCGACGGTGAAGACAAGCGACTTCGTGTTGCCCGATGGCCAGGTTCCCGATGTCGGCTCGATGAGCGGAGAGGCCGCGGTTGCGTTCAGCATGAAGCCGGGAGACATTAGTGGGCCGATCGACAGCGCAGGCAATGGGGTGGTGATTTCGCTGCTCGAAGTGCAGGCTCCGACGGACGAGGATTTCTCGGCCAAGCGCGACCAGATTCGGGAACAGTTACTGCAGAACGAGCAGCAGGAACTTTTCGGGCTGTTTGTGAACAACGTCCGCGAACAGATGGAAAAGTCGGGCAAGATCAAGATTAACCAGGACGAATTGAAGGCGTTGACGCATCCGCAAAACGAATCTGGAATCTAAGAAGCGTTCTTCAAGGCAGGCAAACAAACAAACAAACAAACAAACAAACAAACAAACAAACAAACAAACAAAGCCACATTTGACAGGGGCCGAGGTAATCCAAGTTGCATGCCGTTTCCGCGCGCCGCAGGAATTTTGTTGCATCCCACGTCGTTGCCTTCGCGCGGCGGCGTCGGTGATTTTGGTCCCGCCGCTTATCAGTTCGTCGATTCTCTGGCCGCGGCTCGCCAGGGAGTCTGGCAAGTTCTGCCGCTAGGGCCGCTGGGTTACGGCAATTCGCCTTATTCTTCCATCTCAGCGTTTGCCGGCAACCCGCTGCTGATTAGCCTGGAACGCCTGGCCAGCCACGGCTGGATCGATGCGGCCAAAATTTCCGGGCTTGCCTCCACAACTTCTTCGTCAGTATCTTCCGGCTTCGCTGCGGTTGAGTACGATCACGTCTTTGCGGCGAAGATGCCTTTGCTGTTTGAGGCTGGGCGCAATTTTGTTAGTTCAGCTTCAGATGCCGCGCGGCGGCGCTTTGAACAGTTCTGTTCGGAGAACGCATGGTGGCTGGACGAGTTCGTCCTGTTTGATGCCCTACGTTCCCAGCAAAAACTGGCGAGCTGGAATGAATGGCCGGCGGAACTGGCGCATCGTGACCCGGGCGCGCTGCAGAAGGTGCGGAAGGATCTGGCACTCGACCTGAAGATTCGTAGCGCCTTGCAGTTTGCCTTCTACGAACAGTGGCAGGCGCTGCGACGCTATTGTTCGGAGCGCTCGATTCGCATCGTGGGCGACGTCGCCATCTTCATGAACTACGACAGCGCCGACGTGTGGATGCACCGCGAACTCTTCCGGCTGAATGAAGATCTCGAACCTGACGTCGTCTCCGGCGTGCCCCCTGATTTTTTCAGCAAAAGCGGGCAGCGCTGGGGGAATCCCCTGTACCGGTGGGACGTGATGAAGGCGCAGGGCTATACGTGGTGGGTGCAGCGGTTGCGTTGGGCGACGCGGAACTGCGACTACATCCGCCTGGATCATTTTCGCGGGTTCGACCAATTCTGGGAGATCCCAGCGGCCGATCCCAGGGCGATTAACGGCCGCTGGGTGGATGGTCCGCGCGACGACCTGTTTCACAAATTGCGCGAGGCGCTTGGGGGCTTGCCATTCTTCGCAGAGGATCTCGGCTACATCACTCCGGAAGTCAACGCTTTGCGGGAACGCTTGCGGATTCCGGGGATGGCCGTGCTGCAGTTCGGTTTTGGCGATGAGGGCGCGCACATGTATTTGCCGCATCGCGCTGGCGGCAAGGTCATTTATACGGGAACGCACGACAACGACACTACAGTGGGCTGGTGGCACTCCGGAGCTGCCGAGCATGAGCGTCGCAATGCAGAGACCTATCTCGGCCGCTGCGACGATGGGATTCATTGGGCATTCATCCGGGCAGCGCAGAGTTCGCCGGCCGAGCTGGCCCTGATCCCGCTGCAGGACGTGCTGGGCCTGGGCAGCGAAGCCCGCATGAATACTCCCAGCCTGCACGGGGGAAACTGGAAGTGGCGGTTGGCACCGGGGCAGTTTACGCCAGAATTAGCCGCCAAGCTTGCGCATCTCGCCGAAGTGACGGACCGTCTGCCTCAGCGCTTTTCAGTTCCGGCGGATGAAAACTTCGCGGCTTGAGGCGGCAGCCCTATCAATTGTGAATGGAGTGTAAAAGGAAGCGAGCCGAACGCGCGATCATTGCATCGCAAAAAACCCTTCGGCTTCGCTCAGGGCAGGGTGCGACGCGTCGCGCGGCTCGCCCAGATCCTTCGTTCGCGCAAAGAACGCGCTCTCTCAGGATGACAATAGGTGGAAGATACTTTGCGCCTTGCCTCGAATCGTGTATAGAAGTTACGGAGAATTTTTTTGGCGACGGAACCCATTATCGAAGCGCGGGCGATTGAGAAGTCGTATCCGCAGCCGGACGGAACGCGCATACAGGTGGTGGGGCTCACGGACTTTTTCATCGAGCCGGGGAAAATTATTGCTCTGCTGGGCGCCTCGGGCTGCGGCAAATCCACGCTGCTGCGCATTCTGAGCGGTCTGGCGCAACCTTCGTCGGGAGCGATCTTTTGGCACGGCAAGCCGCTGGGCAGTGAATCGCCTAATGTGGCGATCGTCTTCCAGAGTTTTGCACTTTTTCCCTGGCTCACGGTCTTGGAAAACGTGGAAGCGCCTCTGGAAGCGCGGGGCGTGGCCGCCGTGGAGCGCCGCAAACGCGCGCTGCGCACGCTGGATACGGTGGGCCTGGACGGTTTCGAAACGGCTTATCCGAAGGAGCTTTCCGGCGGCATGAAGCAGCGTGTGGGCTTTGCGCGCGCTCTGGTGGTGGAACCGGAAGTGCTGTTCATGGATGAGCCGTTCTCCGCACTCGATGTGCTTACGGCGGAAAACCTGCGCGGTGAACTACTGGAACTCTGGCTTAACAAGAAGATGCCTACCAGCGCGATCTTCATCGTCACGCATAACATTGAAGAGGCGGTGATACTGGCAGACCGCATCGTGGTGCTGGGCAGAAACCCGGCGCGCATCCGCTCGGATTTCAATGTGCGGCTTTCGCATCCTCGCGACCGCAAGTCTGCGCGTTTTGTCGAGCTGGTGGATTACATTTACAAAATCATGACCGAACCCGACGTCGACCATGCTCTGCCCGATCCGGAGAGCACCGGGGAAATCGTGGTGCCGCCGGGAGGATTGAAGAGAGGGCAACCAGCGGTGCGGACGAGCAAATATCAGATACTGCCGCACGCGCGCGTGGGCGGAATCGCCGGCTTGCTCGAATTGCTGCACGATCGTGGCGGGCGCGAAGACTTGTTTCGTCTGAGTGAAGAGCTGGTGATGGATGTCGAGGACCTGTTGCCTATTCTGGAGGCTTGCCAACTGCTGGGTTTTACCTGGCTGAAGGAAGGCGATGTCCAACTCTCGAAACAAGGAGGGGAATTCGCCGACGCCGATATTCAGACGCGCAAGATTTTGTTCCGGCAGGCGGCGCTGGAACATGTGACCATTCTGAAGCAGATCGAGAGCATTCTGAAGCGAAAGTCTGATCACTCGATCAACGATGAATTCTTTCGCGACATTCTCGACGATCACTTTTCTGACGATGAAGTGCGGCGGCAGTTCGATACCGCCATGAACTGGGGCCGCTACGCGGAGATTTTCGATTACGACCGTGAGAGCGGGAGGCTGGTGCTAACCGAGGCGGTGCAAGCCGACGCGGAGGCGGTCGAAGCCGCGCCCGTTCCGGCAACGCCGGCGCAACACTCAGTCGAGAATCAGAATTCAAATTCCACGCCGAAGGCCTGATCGAGAGTTGCAGATCCTTCGTGGCGCAAAGAACGCTTGCTCAGGATGACAAACTGAGGAAGAAACCAGAGCATGAAGAAGAGCATAACCCTGCGGGGATTCTCGGCGTATCGCCTGTGGTCGCAACTGCCGAGCATCGAAAGTTCGCACCTGCCCGATGTCATCATGTTCGCGGCGGGGATCGCGATCTTTTACGGTGTGGCGAGCGTGGGCCGATCGTGGTTTGGTCCCTTCACGCCGACGGTTGAGATTTCGCGCAGCGTGTGGGCGCTGCCGGCCTATGCGGGGTATTCGCTGTTACGCATTACGATCGCTTACCTGCTGAGTCTGATGTTTGCGCTGGTGTACGGTTATGTGGCGGCGTATAACGCGCGCGCCGAAAAGTTCATGGTTCCGCTGCTCGACGTGCTGCAGTCGATCCCTGTACTCAGCTTTCTTCCTCCCGTGATGCTGGCGATGGTGGCGCTTTTTCCCGGCAGGCAACTCGGAGTGGAGTTGGGGACCATCCTTCTCATCTTTACTAGCCAGGTATGGAACATGACCTTCAGTTTTTACGCCTCGCTGAAGGGCATTCCGAATGAGATGCGGGAGGCCGCGACGATTTACCGCTTCAGTTGGTGGCAGCGCTTTACGCAGTTGGAGTTGCCGTCTTCGGCCATCGGATTGGTATGGAACTCGATGATGTCGGTGGCGGGAGGATGGTTTGCGCTGATGGTGTGCGAAATGTTCGTGCTGGGCCAGCGCGATTTTCGCCTGCCCGGCCTGGGCTCATATCTGCAGACGGCGGCGAGCGCGGGCGACACGACCTCGATCTCTTGGGGCGTGGCCACGATGATTCTGCTGATTGTTCTGCTGGATCAGTTTATCTGGCGGCCGGTGATTGCGTGGGCGGAGAAATTCAAAGTTGAGCAGGTGGAAAGCACCGACGTGCCGCGATCGTGGGTGCTCAACCTAGTGCAGCATTCCAGCGGTCTCGCCAGGATTCGGCAGAAAACGCTGCGGCCGCTAGGGGAACGCCTGCTTCTGTATTTTGCAAAAAAGCGCACGGAAGAAACTCCGGAGGAACCAGCGCCCGCCTGGCGGGAGTGGCTGGTGCGCGCCCTGGCGGTGGTGGCGCTGGCCGGCATTGGCTATGGCGTGGTTCGCGTCGCGATCATTCTCAGCGGACTGGGGAAGGTTGAAATGCATGCGACAGCCCTCGGTCTGGGTGCGACTTTCTTGCGCGTGAATCTTGCGTTACTGCTCGCTGCCCTTTGGACGATTCCGGTAGGGGTGGCCATTGGTCTCGATCCTCGATTGGCCCGCATCGCACAACCGCTGGCGCAGATTGCCGCTTCTGTGCCCGCAACGGCTTTGCTGCCCGTGATTCTGCTGGTGCTCATTCGTCTGGGAGGAGGAATGGGGCTGGCGTCGATTGTGGTGTTGCTGCTGGGCACGCAGTGGTATGTGCTGTTCAACGTGATCGCCGGCGCGATGGCGATCCCTACCGATTTGAAGGAATGTTGCTCCGTGTTTGGTGTGCGGGGCATCGAGCGCTGGAAGAAACTGATCCTGCCGGGAATTTTCCCTTATCTGGTGACGGGGATGGTGACGGCCTCGGGCGGGGCGTGGAATGCCAGCATTGTGGCCGAATATTTCCATTTCAAAGGGCAGATTTACACCACAACCGGGCTGGGTGCGACCATCCAGCAAGCGACCGACAGCGGCGATTTCCACCTGCTGCTGGCCGCGACCATCATGATGGCAGCGACCGTGGTGACGGTAAACCGGTTGGTCTGGCGCAAACTCTTTGCGCTGGCGGAAACGCGCTATCGGCTGGAAACGTAGGAGCAGTGGTCAGTGATCAGTGGTCAGTGATCAGTGGCTAGTTGTTTGGGATGCGATCTATTGATTGTCTTACCAGCGATGGAAGTGGATCGATCGATTCATTTCTTCGGCTTCAATTTAGTTGCCTGGTTCGGCAGGATGCAGGACTGTGCCGCGTCTTTGAGAGCGTCTTCCAGGTGAACCCCGAGAGCTGCCAGATGTTTCTCGTTCATCAACTGCTGCAGACGTTCGAAGAGCTGGCGCTCTTCTTTGCGGATGTGGGCGGAGAGTCGTGTTGCGAAAGCCGGTAAGCTTTCGGGGGACATGGTGCGCGCTTTTGCCTGGGCAAATGATTCGCGGAGAGAAGCATGGTCGGCGATTAGTTCTTCGACCAGCGGCACTAATTCGGGGAACTGGCTCGCGGCCGGGAACAGCACCTGCTCTTCGGCGGCGAAATGAATTCTGATTTCCTGTTCGAAGTGCTCCTCGATCTCCGCCTGCCAGGATTCAAGATCCGTGGCAGGGATGGGCTGGGCGCGATCGATGCGGACGCATAGAGCCAATGCGCGTTGATGCTGATGGGAGAGCGGAATCAGGCTTTTATCGCGCAGCATGCAGCGCCCGAAGGCGTGCCTCATTTCTCAACTTACGGTACGCCCTTCGACTACGCTCAGGGCAGGCTCTGAAGGTGTACCCTGATACGAATCCTGTCTTATCAGGTCTGTAAAAACCGCGGGCGGTCACGCTACCGTCACTGGCTCTGAAACCTCGGGGATGGCCGGACGGACCGTCAGCCAGTCGGTGCGAACGCGCTCCCACTCCTGAATCAGCATGCCGTTGGCTTCAAAGAAGCTGCGAATGCGGGCATGCTGCCATCCTGCGATTTCTTCGAGAATGGGCGCCAGCACCGCCAGCGCGCTCGTGCTCAGCACCGTGCGCTTCGCGATTTGCGAAACGTGGGGCGACTCCGAAACCGCGATGGTGAGGCCGTCGCGCGCGTTGAGCTGCAGCATCACGTGAATATCGGAGCTGCCGTCTCCCGAATAAATTACGTGATCGGGCCCGGTGACGTGGTCGGCGAGCAACTGATTGAGAACCGCGACTTTGCCGTAGCCCGCCGTGGCGCGAACGATGGAGTCAATCTCGCCCGAAGGCTTGTAGCGAAATTCAGTGCCGTAAATGTGATCCTTGGGAACGATGCCCTCGAGCGCCGAATGAATCACCTCGACAGGTGCTGCCGAGAGAACGTAAAAATCGAAGACGTATCCGTCCATGCCCTTTTCGAGGATCTGGTAAAGAAGCTTGATGTCGCCTTTGAGCCGGATGCGCATGCCTACCTCGTAAAGATGCTCCTTTCGCACCTTAGCTTTGAACTCGGGGTCGTGAAGCAGAAGGTAAGCGAGTTCCGCTCCTTGCTGCACCAGGTTGATCTTTGCCATGCCTTTGGCTTTGCGTTCGAACTCCGCGGTGGGAATGCCGACCAGTTCGGCGAGCACGTAGCCGGAATCGTTGAAAGTGAGCGTCTGATCGAAGTCGCTTGCGAAAATATAACGTTTTAAGGGCTTATCTGCCATATGTCTTAGATTCGCAGCGCACTCGGAGGGCCCATTAAAAGAATCAATAGAGATTATATGCGGTTCCGCGTAAGCTTAACGCCGACTCAACAACTTAGAAGGAAATACATGCCAATTGCTACCTTTTCCAGTTTCACCGATGGTCTCAGCCGCGACCAAAGGAGCCGCGACCATTTCATCGTCAACACCAACTTAGAAGACGACCGGCTGTGGGTTCCCTACGCGGAGGGTGTCTGGTTCCAACCCTGCCACTTTAACGTTACCTCTGGAGGGTTCAGCGTCGTGCTCAAAGGCCTCCCCGGTTCCAGGATAGGAACTCACTACCACGTCGGCACCGTTCACGGCTACACCCTTCGTGGGTACTGGCGATATCTGGAACATGACTGGGTTGCAAAGCCTGGGACTTTCATCTACGAGCCCGCAGGCGAGGCCCACACTTTGGTTATCACCGAGGACTCACCGGAGCCGATGGTGACTCTCTTCGTGGTTGGCGGTGGCTTAATCTATCTGGACAAGGCGGAGGACGGTGGCTTCGCTGCCTACGAGGATGGATTCAGTATCCTGGAATTGTGCCGGAAGCACTATCGGAAAACAGGTCTGGATATACGTCAACTTGACAAGATGGTTCGCTGACCTCGAGTGAGGTGTGAAATCAGCGGCCACGCCTCAGCAGTAAACATCCTCCGATGAAAGAGAGGACTCCCACGGCCACTAAGGCCGCCATGCCCGCCAGGAAAGCGGGATTGTGCAGATCATCGTGAGATGCGTGAAGAGAATGGTGGTGCAGCAGATGGGCGAAGGCTAGCGTCGTGAAGAGTACGGCAAGCCCGCTCAGGATGTTCAAGATTCGCATGGCCACCTCGCGTATTCGCGCGTAAGCACGACAGTCTCACATAAATGTCTGCGGGCTGCAAACGGGTGCCGCGTCTGCCTTTACTAAATTCGCGGACACGTCCAGAATAGAAGGTCAGCTCGCGTCATTTTTGGTTGACTGTGAACAAGCAAGCAGCCGTCAGAGTCAGCCGGAAAAGCTAACAAATCTACAGGAGCACTCATGCCAGTATCTGGAGAACTGATCCGTGCGATGAATTACGTGGAAGACATAACGACCACGCTGCGTCGCATCTGCATTTACATCCCGAACATGAACACCGAAGAACGCAAGCGCCTGGCGGAGGCTCTGCGCGCCACCGGCGGCGCAATCAATGCGGCCATTGCCGATCTCGAGAAGGTGAGCCCCTAGTGTCGCAGGTGAAAACCGTGACGGTGATTGGCGCCGGCATTATGGGGCGTGGCATTGCCCATGCCGCGGCGCTCGGCGGCTATCGCACCATTCTGGAAGACCTGCTGCCGGCGGCGCTGCGGCGGGCCGAGAGCGAAATCCGGGCGAATCTCGACAAGGCGGTTGAGTTGGGCAAGGTCACCGCGCCCGACGCAGACGCGGCTTTCGGACGGCTGGAATATGCGGGCTCGGTGGATGAAGCTGCGCGCGAAGCAGATCTGGTGATTGAGGCAGTTCCGGAGGAGATGGAATCGAAGATTGAGATTTTCACTCTGCTCGACAAGATTTGCCGTCCCACCACGATTCTTGCTTCGAACACTTCTTCTCTAAGTATCACAGAGATTTCGAGCGTTACTTATCGCGCGAAGAAGTGCGTGGGCATGCACTTCTTCAATCCCGTGCACAAAATGAAGCTCCTTGAAGTGGTGCGGGCCCTGGAGACTGACGAGGAGACGCTCTCGACCGCGGTTGAAGTAGGGAAGCGGATGGGGAAGGAAGTGGTGGTGATCAAGGAAGCTCCGGGCTTCATCACCAGCCGCATTAACGCGATGATCGGCAATGAAGCGTTCTATATGCTGCAGGAAGGGATTGCCTCGGCCGCGGATATCGACAAGGCTTTGAAGCTTGGGCTGAACCATCCCATGGGACCTTTCGAACTCGTTGATCTGGTGGGGCTCGATACGCGGCTGAATATTCTCGAATATCTGCACAAATCGCTGGGAGAGAAATATCGTCCCGCGCCGCTGCTGGTGCAGTATGTGAAGGCAGGACGGTTGGGGAGGAAGTCGGGGCGCGGGGTGTATGAGTATCCCGAGGCGACTGCGGCGCGGAAAGCAGGTTCCTCACCCGGCTTGGCGCCGGGTTCGGAATGACAATCTTTTCGGTATGGGCGTGCTAGCGCCTGCGACTGAAGTTCAAACCAGACAACGAATCGACTCTCTCCTGTTCGACTCCCTTACTGGCTACCAGAACGTGGAAGCTTTCGCCCATGCCTGCGGGCGTGACAAGGTGCTTCAGTTGCAGCGCGACTTTGGCACGTTCTTGGGGCAGGCGGCATTCTTCGAATGCGTCGGCGAATTGGTTCATCTCGCCGATACCCATCAGAAATTGGGATTGCGTGATCAGCTTCTGCGATTGCATGCCTTGTTTTTCTGCGGCGTCGGCGAGTGCGGTGAAGTTTACGTCGGCAGTGATGTCCTGCTCGCCAGGGGCTTCGTACGGATTGGCGCTGATGGAATGCTGGCGAATGGCCTTCAGCGTTCCCCGATGGCGTCCCGCCAGTTGTTCTTGGCGGGTGTAGCCGTAATCGACGGCGAGGAAGAATCCGGGGTGGATGCTGGCGGCGATTTGATCCATGGAGTGTTGCGCTGCTAGGGGCACTTCGATGCGTTCGTGCGGCTCGGGATGGACTGAATAGCGGTCGAGGAATTCCAATTCTTCCGGCGATGCCTGCGCCCAGGTTTCGATGAAGCTGCCGTTGCGGGCGCCGACGCGTAGGGATCCCTTTGTGCCTAGGATTTCGACCGGGAAGGCATCGAAGAATTCGTTGGCGAAGACGATGGTGTCGGCAGCCAGCGCCCTGTTCGGCGGGTGCAGCGCAGTGAGTTCCGCCTTCCCCGATTCGAAGTGAGATCCCAGAGTCTTCTCGATTCGCTGGCGCAGGGCGGGCGAGCTTTCGGTGAGAACGTAGTGCAGCGCGTGGAAGAAATCCGGAAACTTCTTTTCCGACCAGCCCAAGACATCTTGCGCGAACAATCCGCGGCCGGGGCCGAGTTCGACTAGGTCGATGCGCTCCGGGGAGCCCAGCGCGCGCCACATTTCGTCGAACTGGCGGGTGAGAAGACGGCCGAAAACTTTGTGGACGTCGCTCGAGGTGTAGAAATCACCCGCCTTGCCGAATTGTTCCGCGTTTCGCGAATAATAGCCATACTCGGGATCGTAGAGACAGACTTCCATGTAGCGCGAGAAGGGAATGGGGCCGCGCTCGCGGATTTCCTGTTCGATCTTTTGATGAAGCGGATTCACAATCCCTTCCGGCGGCGGTCGGCGCGGTCCTGCGGGGTGCGGATGAACATTTCGACGAAGTAGTCGTGCAACGCGTCGTAAAGCTGGCGCTGGAAGCTCCATTCGAACTGCGGGTGGTCGAGGTCGCGAGGATGGAGTTCGAGATAATACGTGTGCATCGGAATAGAGGCGTCTTTGAACTGAATGATTAGTTCGACGCCCTCGCCTTTGGAGCGCGCGGAAAAATTCAACAGAGGATGCTCGTAGAGGCGGAGTTGAGCGACGACTCGGTCGAGGCGCGTGGCGGTGGTTTCGGGCACGGAAGAGATTGTATCGCCTGAGGGGATGAGGCCGGTTGCGGACCCCGGTTTCGCCACTCCAGTTTTGTCGCACCTTTAGCCGAGCCTGGACGGCTTGTTCGGTTTTCGTAACAAATCGAAATAATATCGCCAGGGAAGGCAGAGGTGTGTATGCTGTGCGCCACTTCCCTGGGCCCTAGCGTGCGTGGTTCAAACGGACTCTGAAAACTGAGGGCAACATGCGCTTCCTGATGACGTTGGCATATTGGGAGGGTGCGATCCTGTTTGGCGGATTGCTCTGTGTTGTCCTGTGGAAACTGTTGACGGGCGGCATCAGCCTCAGTTACCTGCTCGACGGCGACGTCCGGGATCCTGACAGCCCGACGGGTTTTTCAACGACTCCGAGCGCCGGACGTATTTTGGCCCTCATGGTCACGCTCTTTGTGGCGGGGTACTATCTGCTGCAAGTAATCCATAACCCGAAGGAATTGCCTGAGATGCCAGCGCTGATGGTGGCTGCGCTTGGGGGCAGCCACGCCCTTTATCTGGGCGGCAAGGCGCGTGCCATGCTGAAAAGCCGATGACCGGACCTTCTGAATCGAAGGAGGAACACGATGAAAACCATTGAGTTTGTGGTTATGGTGGTGTTGAGCATCCTGATCGCCTTTGCCATCGCGCTCTTGGTACCCGGAAAGCCGATGGAGAAGCTTGAACTCGCCTTCGCATACGGCGGGTTGATCCTTTTGTTTCTTTTTGGATTCTTAGTGCTGGCGGCGATCGCAGGTGGCAAGATCGATATCAGCCAATTGCTGGAGGAGAAAGGGGCGGACGGTAATAACGGGGGCGCTAGCATGGGCCGCTTCCAGCTGTTGATTTTCACGTTTGTGATTGGGCTGAGTTTTTTTCTCGTCGTTCTCTGCAAATGTGACATGCCGCAGATTCCGACGAATGTGTTGGCTCTTTTAGGTGTAAGTGCCACCACCTACGGAGTCGGCAAGGGCATTCAGGCAACTACCCAGAATAAGGAGAACGGAGGCGCGGGTGGTGGCCCAGCGGGAGGCGGCGCAGGCGGCGACTAAGTTATCTGCAGCAGACGCGTACAAAGGAGATGAATATGCCTACGCAGCCCTCCAAGACTGGCAGTACTTTCGTCCGGCATGTTGCGCCGTTTGCGCCCGTGGCACTGGCTCTGGCAATGAATTTCGCGCCCTCGAATCGGAACCCCACGGCCACGGAAAACCCGCCCATCGTCATCAACGGCGTCACCATCGAGGCGGCTCAATGCGAAGACAACATCACAGATTTTCAGGCGTGCCACCAGGATTACCCTACTGGCTGCAGTAAAGCTGGCGGGTACGACCCATATCTGAACTACCTTAAGAATTTGACGCCGGCGGCGGCCACCGGGATTAACTTCCTGGACCAGTCGGCCTTCGACACCCTCAACACCAACACGCCCACCGAGTTGGGACAAGGCAATAACCACGCGACCTACAAAGACCAATTGAGCCAGATGGGGGAAGGGAAGCAGTTTGGGCTCGTTGGTTACTTGTACTATTACGAATCCACCGGAGCGGAGAGCAGCAACTGCGAATTGACGGGCGTTCCAAACGTCGACTTTCACATTGGAATCGGCTTTGATCAAACTCTAACCAGCCAGGTGAACGCTACGACTCCGGCGAAGCCGCCCAAGACGCTCCAGCAGCAAAGCGTGATTGTCGAGATGACTCCGCACTACCGTGCGCAATTTGACCCGGACGCGTGGACTCTGGCCAATCTCCAGCCTGCGCTGGGCCACAAGGTGCGAATTGTAGGGCAACTGCTGGTGGATAGCGAACACAACAAGCCCGCGGACAATTGCGCTCTGGCAAACAAGACAGCCAAGTGCTGGCGTTATTCCATTTGGGAATTGCATCCAGTGACCAGCTTCGAATATTGCGCAGACGATTCGTGCACAGAGGCTTCGGGAAACTGGATTCCGATCGGAGGAGGTTCCAGCGTGCAGGCGAAAGCGGGAAATTCGGGCGGAGCGTCCTCAGGCAGCAAATCGATTCACAAGCCGCGCAGTTCTACTCGTACCGCAGAGCCTCGATCGGGTTCAACCGCGCAGCCTTGATTGCGGGCAACATGCCGCTGATGATGCCTACGAAGCTTAGAATCGCCGTCGACCAAATCAGCGTGGCAAAGTCGATGTAGAGGTGGATATCGCCTTCGCTGGCGTTTTCTTCAAAGGCGCTCCACAGCGTAAGCGAGCCTACGCTCCAGGAAACCAGATAGGCCAGCAACACTCCCAACAGGCCGCCCAGAGCCGTGATCACCAGAGCTTCGGTCAGGAACTGGAACAGGATGTGCCAGCGATGTGCGCCCAGGGCCTTTTCCACTCCGATTTCGCGGGTGCGCTGGGTCACAGAGACCAGCATGATGTTCATCAGGCCGACGCCGCCGATGCCAAGCGTGAGCAATCCGATAAAGCCGAGCAGAATCTTGATGCCAGTGCTGATGACTTGCAGATCGAGCAGGTCGGCGAAGACGTCGAAGACGAAGATTGCGCGGTGATCCTTGGGATCGAAGTTGTGGTGGAAGGCCATGGAGTTCCGCACCGCCGTCACAATCTTGGCGTGGTCGCCCTCGTATTCCATCACGATGGAATTCAGGTAATAAGTTTTGACCAGATCGCTCATGGCGCTGAAGGGGACGTAGACGTGGCCGTTGATGTTGTCGTCGCCATTCTGAACCTGATGCCTGAGCACACCGATGACCTGATAAGAAATGCCGTCGAGGCGGATGGTTTCGCCCAGGGCATCCTGTCCGGAGAAGAGTTTCTTTCTTACGTCCGAGCCGATGATGGCGACGCGAGTATGAGTGAAGTCATCGGATTCGCTGAAGAAGCTCCCCTCTGCGGCGTCCAGACGGCGCATGCGGCCATACGAAGCGTAGACGCCACTGACGCCGTAGGTCGCGCTGCGGGTGCCGTAGGCTACAAGTGTCTGCTTTTCAACCTCGGGAGAAACATGTTTCAGCAGGGGCACTTCGTCGCGGATGTAGTCAAGGTCGTCGGTGGTCAACCTAACCTGAGTGCCGGCCTTGGTTCCTCCCGCCTGCAATTCGGTGCGGCCGGGGAAGATGAAAACCAGATTCGTGCCAAAGGAGCGGAACGCCACCCAGAGGCCGCGCTCGAAACCCGATCCGAAGGCCAGCAAGAGGACGACCGTGGCGATTCCCCAGGCCATGCCCAGCATGGTCAGCACGCTGCGGCGGCGATTGTGGCGGAGCGCGTTGTAGGCCTGACTGGCGAGATCGACGATCATTAGTTATTCCTGCCTCAATGCTTCTACCGGCTCCATCAGCGCGGCCTTGCGCGCCGGGTAGAGGCCGGCCGAAATTCCGGCGATGGCTAGCGATCCGATGGCCGCCAGCGCGGATGCGGGAATGATTCGCGGTGTATCAAAACCCTCCGGCGCTGGCAACATGGCCATCAGCGTGACAAAGCCGGTGGCCAGAACCAGGCCGATGCCGCCGCTGAAGGCCGTGAGGAAAGCTCCTTCGACAAAGAATTGCGTAAGAATGTTTTTGTGAGTTGCGCCCAACGCTTTGCGCAAGCCGATTTCCTTGGTGCGCTCACTCACCGAAACCAGCATTATGTTGATGATGCCGATGGCTCCGAGTCCGAGGGTCACCACGCCGACCACGCCCAAAAACCAATCCATGGCATCGAAGATCTTGCCCACGCGCTGCATGTTTTCGATGGTGTCCCAGTCTTCAAAGGCGTCTTCCAGCTTCGGGTCAAAGCCATGGCGGCTGGCGATGATCTGGTGAATTTCGTTCTTCGCCTGCGTGTGAAGGTCTTTGCGGATGGGCGCGTAGTTGATAAAAGAAATGGCATCCTCAGAATTGGCCTTGGTCAGGCGAAACAGGTTGCGCATGGTTTCGATGGGGATGAAGATGCGCGAGTTGGTGCCATTATTGCCGTCGCGGCCAACTTTATCGACCACGCCGATGACGTCGAAACTGATTCCATTCAGAAGAATCGTGGAGCCCACGGCAGGGCGTCCGGGGAACATGTTCTTCAGCATCTCCCAGCCCACGACGGCGACACGGCGGCGCTCGGCGTTGTCTTCATCGTTGAACCAGCGGCCGGGACTGATCGGCACATTGCGAATCTGGTTGTAATCTGGGGCCACGCCGAAGACCTGGCCATTGGTAGAGCCGTAGTCGCTGACGGCGCGGATGTCTTCACGATTCAACACCGGAGACACCGCGCCGACGAATTTTGCTTGTTGGCGAATGGCGGAATAGTCGGCGTAGGTAAAATAATAAGTTTGCCCGGATTGCGTGCTGCCCTCGACCGCCGGAATGCGTCCGGGAAACATGAACATAATGTTCTGTCCGAGGGTTCTGAGTTGTCTTTCCTGTCCACTGCGGAAACCTTCTCCCAAACCCACCAGCAGCAGCAGAGAGCCCACGCCCCAGGCGATTCCGAACATGGTGAGGAAGGAGCGCAGCTTGTGCGCCCAGAGCGTGGAAATCGACTGCCGGACGATGTCGAGAAGTATTCGCATGAGAATATCCCCCACGCCTCCGGGGAGGTGCGTGGGGGTTCGGGATACGTCAAGCGAGGGGTCTCAATCCCGCCCGGCCGTTTCCTTCAAGCACTGATCAGTAATACGCAGCCGGGTTCTGCGAAGTTCCCTGCTGTGATTACTTCTTTAGACCGAGGGAAGGCGAAAAAGGTTAGCTGGGGATGGGCATGGGGACGGTTGGATTTGTTCTGCTGTGTGATCGGCGTGAAAAACGCTTTAGGGCATCAGAATTCGAAATATCCTGCGGTTTGCGCGGAACGCGGGGAGCCATCGGTGCCGGTGGCGGGCAGCAAACCCAAGACTCCGCTCAGATTCTCCCAGGCAGCCTGGTTCAGGGCGGGGTCGGAACCGACCAGGTCGCGGATCATGTCCCAGGCGGCCAGGTTGAGGGCGCCCTCGGGCGGTGGTCCCATGGCCAGAGAGACCGAGCATTGCGGACAGAAGGAAATGCGATGGGCTGTGGACTTCTGGCGCGGTTTGATTCCCACCGTCTGCGCGAACATATACAGCGCGACGGATTTGTGGCCGGGTTCGAGTTCGCGATTGCAGCGCAGGCAATGCATGTTCTCCAAGAACTATCTCCCGGGGCGGATTGCGGCCGACAAGACTATGAATATTGTCTTCGCGGAGTCGCGGGGCGCAAGTGTGTAGAAAGATTCCCGCGAACGCGCAAGCCCGGCATAGGCCGGCAGGTTATTGACGATCGAGAACCAAGCTGTGCTCTAGGCAAGCGCGCGCGGCATCGTGCACTCTGATGCGATGAGCCCAACTGCCAGGAAGGATCAGGCGTCGGACAGGTTCGTTCGGCTGTCGCAACTTCGCAAATTGTGCGAATGTGAGCAGGTGGCCGCGGTTTGCTACCGGGTGCGCGGAAGTGGAATCGAGTTTCTGCTGGTTCGGACGCGCGGCGGCAGGCGCTGGACTTTTCCCAAGGGCAGCGCGGAACCGGGATTGACGCACGCCCAGGCGGCGGCGCTGGAGGCGTTTGAGGAAGCGGGTGTTCATGGCCGGATCGAAGAAGCTTGGTTCGCGCGATATCGCCGCCAGAGGATCGATGGAGAGAGGCGTGCTTCGAGGTCTGGCGAGAAAGAAGTTACCGTCAACGCGTATCTCTGCGAGGTGCTACGCCTTAGTCCTCCGCAGGAGTCCAAGCGAAACCGCACCTGGTTTTCTATCGAGGATGCGCGGCGCCGATTGCGGGAGGAACGAAAGAATGGTGACGGCGCCGACTTTGTGCGCGTGATTGACCGGGCCGTAGCGCGCATTCAACAATTGCGCGGCAGGCTTGGCATGCCTGATCGATCACAACAAGATCCACCACAAGAAGATCGACCGCGACAGAATCGACCGCAATTGAATGCAGGGCAGAAAGACGCGCTGCAGAAGGTGCGGTTCGATTTTGCCGATGCTTATGGATGGTCTGACGAGCTTAGGTCCATGCCGCATATTCGTCGCCAGCCAGGCAACCTGCCGCGGTCCTCTGCGCCAATCGTCGACGCACACCCCCGCGAATTCTTGCCATGTGAGGTTTTGGAATTCGGCCCCGCGCGGGAGAAGAAGTCCAAAGCTTTAGGAACCGGCATAAAGACCGGCTGAAGCAGGTCTTGCTTTCGATTCCCGCGTTTTCGATTCCTACTCTTTGTTCTTGGTCCGCTCGTAGGCCTTGGCCAGGTACTTGCGCGCTTCCTCCAGGGCGGCGAAGGTATCGTCGTTGGTCTGGATGGCTTGCCGGTATTCGTTGATGGCGCGCTCGCGCTGGCCCGTAACGTCGAAGATCTTGCCCAGCTGGATATGGCTCCAGACTTCGGTCCAGCGGGGCTCTCCGTTGCCGTTGATGGCAGCGCGGTAAGAGTTGGCCGAGGACTGGTAGTTTCTCTGCAGGAAGAATATTTCCGCGATGCGGTAATGGGCCAGGGAGCTGTTCTTGTTGAGGTCCTGAGCCTTGTTGTATTCAGCGAGGGCACCGGAGAGATCGCCTTGCTGCTGCATCGCCATGCCGCGGAGAATGGAAGAACGGAGCTTCACGTCGGAAGAGTTGGTGAGGACGTGATGGTCGGGATCGACGGCGATGCGCCGAGGGCGTCCGAAGGTTTCGATGGCGAAGGGTGAGTTGGTTCCAACCACGTCGAGCTTCTTGTCTTCCGTCTTGCCGTCTGTGTCAATGCGCAGATCGACAGGCATGCGGAACAGGTCCAGATCCTGGGAGATCTCCCCGGTAACCCGGAAGCCCGGAGGTCTGGAGTCTTTGTCTTTGTCGTTGGACGACTTGGCTGCGGCCCGGGTTCCGCCTAGACGATAGACCGAGTACTTGACCTTAAATTCTGGGGCGCCGGTGGAATCGAGCCACTGGGAAAAGAACCAGGTCAATTGCTCGCCGTAATATTTCTCGGCGATGGCGCGAAAGTCGTCCATGGTGGCAGATTTGCCGGCGTAGGTCTCGGCGAACTCGCGCATGGTCTTGAGATACTTGTCTTCGCCGAGCACCCAGCGCAGCATGTGGAGTATCATCGCGCCCTTGTCGGTCACGAGCGACTGAAACTCGGTGGAGAAGGGGTCGAGCTTGCTGGCGCTGGAGAGTGGAACCGTGTCGTAGGCCAGCGCGCCCACCGACATGTCCTTCACAGCTTCTTCGAGGCCCGCCGCGCCTGCGGCATTCTCCACATACATGGCTTCGGAATAGCGGGAAAAGCCGTCGACCAGCCACCAGTCGTCCTTCGTGGCCGGACTTACGGAAACTCCCCACCATTGATGGGCGATGGCATTGGCGAGCAGGCGATAGTTGGTTTTTTCCGTGATGGAGGGGCTGGCGAGACCGGCGATCTCCGGAGCCCAGGCGTACGGAACCGTGTCGCCCGGCAACTCCACGATGTTGAGCTTTTGCGATAGCGGAGTTCCGTAAAGAGTGATGTAGTAAGTGAATTCCTGCACCGCGGTGGTGGTGTATTCGGGAGCCAGCGCCTGATGAGCGGGCTTGAAGTAGACGTGCAGGTCCATTCCGGCTTCGTCGCTTTTATATTCCTGGAAGATACCCGCGACGATGGTGCCGGGGAAGCTCGGCTTGGCATCGACAAAGGTGAATGTCTTCGTGGGAAGGCCGTTGGTATTGGGTTTCTTCGAGGGTGGATTGTCGGCCACGGTGGACTTTCCGCTGCCGATCACGAGCATGTGGGCCGGGACGGTGACGCTGATGGTCGAGGTGAAGCGGTTTAGCCCGTAGCCGCTCACGGGGAACCAGCGTCCGGAGTAGAGCAGGTAGCTGGTATCGTCACCAACATAGGCGAGTTTGAGGCCGGGAACCGGGCTGTCATCGGCGGTCTCGAACTGGCCTTCGTATTCGAAAGTGAGCGTGGTGGAAGCGCCCTTGGAGAGACCGGCGGGCAGCGGTACGCGAACCGTGGAATCCTGAGTGACACGCTCGGCAGACAGCGGCTGGTTCTGGTCGTCGAGAACGCGGGTAACGCGCAAGTCGTTGTGCAGTTCGAAGACGGCGACGCTCAGGTCCTGAAGGGCGGTGAACTTGACCTTCGCCCGCCCCGAAATCTGATGAAGATGCGGCGTGAGTTCAACCTCGATCTGGTAATCGTCGACGCGCAAGTGGGTCTTCTCGGCGGCCCGCAAGGGCATCGCGACGAAAGCCAATAGCAGCAGGGCGAGGGAACTCGACAGGACGCTGTGAGCGCTCCGAAGGCGAATCTGCATTAAGGAGAGTCTCCAGGAAACGGCTAGCCATTCCCTATGATGAAGATTCTCCCCTAAAAGATGCTGGGAGCACAAGATCGGCGGGTTCCGGCTTTCGGCGTCCGGCCTCCGGAGGGCCCAATAATCTCCACGGCGCGGGCCCGCGCTGGGGAGAATTAAGGTTTACCCGAGTCTTGACCGGACGCGTGGGGGGTGAGTTTACGAAGGAAAAACTCCTGAATGACATTCCCGACTGCGCCGGCGCCGACTGCGATGGCTGCATTCTCAAAAGTTAGCGCTGCTCCATTGCGATTTTGGGCGGGATAGTAAAGATTGGAAATACCGCCGGAGGCGAGGTCCCCGATAATAAATGAATAGTTCGGCTGCCAGCGCCCGTTGTCGCCCTTGCAGATGACTGAATTTGCGACGGCGTACAGGAACCTCGATTTCCAGCTTCCCGTCCCCTTATAGAAATAACGCGGGTCTTGTTTTAGCAGGGATGGCAGTATCGCACTGCCAATAAACGTTCCCGATACAAAGTCGGCATAGGCGGCGCCGAAGCGCTTCGCGTAGCCTTGCGCGCCCTGTCCATATCCACTGAAGGCGTTATCGGCCTGTTGAATGCCGGCGACCCCGCCAACGATCGCAAACGAGACTGGATCGATGGTCGTCTTCCAGGCAAGCTGGAACTTCAGCTTCGTGGTAAGAGGGACCGCCTTGGGATTGTAGGTGACATAAAAGTTCGGAAAGACTCCGAGCAGGCGCTGCTTCTCCTCAACCTTGATCTCATCTTCCGCCACTTGCTCCCGGGATAATGTCACCTCCACGTCCACCGTGTTGCGGGCCACAGCGAGTGCGATCTGGGGAATCACGTAGTTCTCCCCGGCGTGAAGAACTCCCGATTGCTCCAGAGGTGAAAAACCGGGGGCTGCAAAAGATAGTTGAAATGGCCCCGGGGCTACGTCTGCAAAGACGAAGTGCCCGTCGCCGTCGGAAGACGCCTCGCTTTTTGAGTTCACGCCGGTCGAGGCTGCCCCGGTCGAGGCCATGCCTGGCTGGGCCAGAGTTATTTTCACATTGGCGATAACTGCTCCGTCTGGATCGACCACCGTACCGCTTACGCTTCCCGACTGTGAGGGACCAGGCGACGCTTGCGGGATTGCAGTTGTCGTTTCCGGCGCACCAGCCGGGGGGGGGTGTGGTGACTGAGCCGGCTGTGATTGAGCCGGCTGTGATTGAGCAAAGATCGAAGCGCTATTCGATAGGCTAACGACCGCTATCCACAGTATGAGGGTCCACTTGACGGCGCGAACCGGATACCGCAGATCTCTGTTTGCGCCGATGCGCGAGCTTATTCCCGTCAAAGCTAATCCTTATCCATGTCCATAGCACTTTTCATCCATGCCACTTTTCGTGCCCGACTGAACTCGCGTCAGGATCGGTGTGCGCCCCGTCTCAATTCCGTCTACGTAGCCCCGTAGAGAGCCTAGCCCAACGTCATCGTATCTACCAAGTTACATTGGTCTTTAAGTCTTAGATATCTGATGCGAGAAGTTGCGATAAAGCTACCTGTGGGGCGTCCTCAATTTTTCGGTGGAAGAGTTGACAATCGAGCAAATAATTTCGGCGGCGCGGTCGGCCGGATGCAGGGTTGGGCCAGCTGCGCCGCTTTGCGGTGGGAGGAGCTGGGTTTTCACCTGAGTCAGGCCCTCCAGCATTCGACTGCGCGCGGGGCCGTCGGGGAGAATTTCCTGCAGGCGGGCTACAACATTCTGTGCCGTGAAGTCCCGCTGCACGAGTTCAGGCACGATTTGCTCCCCGGCGATAAGGTTGACCATGGCGAAGCGCGGCACTTTGACTCGCGGCTTGCCCAGCATGTAGGTGAGCGGCGAGACGCGGTAGACCATCACGAACGGAGTGCGCATCATTGCGGCTTCGACCGTCGCCGTGCCGCTGGCAATGATGCCAGCGCGCGAATGCCATAGCGCGGGCAAGGATTCGGGGACGAGCGTGATATTTTGCTGTCTAATTTCTCCCTGGAGAAAAGCGCGGTCGAGCATTGGTGCAACAGGCAACAAGAATCCGTAATCGGGGCCGAGTTGAGAGGCAGCCTGGAGCATTGTCGGCAGGTTCATGCGGACTTCTTTGACGCGGCTGCCGGGCATCAGCGTGATCCAATGTTTTGCGGGGTCGAGATGAAATTGCGCAGCGTAGTCGTTGCGGGCGATCGCCGGGTGCGGCAATTCGGCCAGGGGATGGCCGACGAAGGTCGCATCCACGCCACGGTCGCGGTAGAACTTTTCTTCGAAGGGAAAGATCACCAGCGTCTTGTCGACGTATTTGCGCAGAAGACGCACGCGTCCCTGACGCCACGCCCAGAACTGCGGCGCAACGTAGTAAACCACGGGGATGCCGCGCTTCTTCATCTGCCGCGCCACGCGCCAGTTGAAGGCGGGCGAGTCGATCACGATGGCGAGATCGGGCTTGCGCTTGTCGGCTTCTCTGATCAATTTCTTGAACAGGCTATAAATCTTGGGCAGATGGCTGAGGATTTCGGTGATGCCTACTACTGAAAGATCTTTCGCGTCGACGACGGTGTCGCAGCCGGCGGCGCGCATGCGGTCTCCGCCGACGCCGAAGAATTCGAGCTGCGGGTCGCGGCGGCGTAACGCTTCGATGAGCTGCGCCCCGTACATTTCTCCCGAGGCTTCGCCGGCTGAGATCAGGATTCGCAAGAAAGCATTGTAAGGCAGCGGCCCTTAGTCGTCCGCGCTGGCGGTGACTTCCGGCTCCTTGAAGCCGTCGGCATTCGCGGGCGAGGGCGCCCGCTCCACATGGCCCCCATTTAGCTCCTGGTCCTTGTATTGGAGCTGGTAGAGCTTGAAGTAGATGCCGCGCTGCGCCAGGAGTTGCTGGTGGGTGCCCATTTCGCGAACCTGGCCTTTGTGCATGACGATGATCTTGTCGGCGCGCTGCACGGTCGAGAGCCGGTGGGCGATGACCAGCGACGTGCGTCCTTCGACCATTCGGTTCAGGGCGTCGCGCACGCGGAATTCGGTTTCGGTGTCGACGCTGGAAGTGGCTTCGTCGAGAATCAGGATTTTCGGTTCGTGGGCCAGAGCGCGCGCGAATGAGATAAGCTGCTTCTGGCCGGTGGAAAGCGTGGAACCGCGCTCGCGGACTTCCTCGTCGAAGCCTTTGGGCAGTGCGCGGATGAAGTCGGCGAGGTTCACGTCTTCGGCGGCCTGCTCGACATCGGCGTCCTGGATGCGCTTTGTGCCAAGCCGGATATTTCCACCGATCGTGCCGCTGAACAGAAACGGATCTTGCAAGACCACTCCGAAGCGGCTGCGCAGGTCGGCAAGGTCCATTTCTTTGACGTCGACGCCGTCAAGTCTTACCGCGCCTTTTTGGACA
This sequence comes from uncultured Acidobacteriaceae bacterium, assembly GCA_963850165.1. Lineage (GTDB taxonomy): Bacteria > Acidobacteriota > Terriglobia > Terriglobales > Acidobacteriaceae > Sulfotelmatobacter. The sequence continues at coordinate 329,010 of CAWKKK010000009.1, forward strand.
TCGTAAAAACGCAGCAGAAGCGAGATTAGCGTGGTCTTGCCGGCTCCGGTGTGGCCGACTATGGCGACCGTTTCTCCGGGTTCGATGGCGAAGGTTACATCGCGGAGGACCCAGTCGGGGGCCAGAGCCGACCCTTCGGGTCGGGAACGGGCAGGAGTGCCCGTTCCCGCACGAGCTTCTGTTTCCACACGGTCCTCTTGAGCTTTAGCGCTTTCCTCCGGGGCTTCGCGGTAGCCGAACCAGACTTGATCGAACTCGATTCGGCCTGGGCCTTCGGGGCGCTTTGTCACCGCGGGCGAAACTACCTGCACGGGCGTATCCAGCAGCTTGAAGATGCGCTCGCTGGCGGCCATGGCCGATTGCAGGATGTTGTACTTTTCGCTGAAGTCCATGATCGGACGGAAGAAGCGCAAAGCATACTGGATGAAGGCGACCAGCACGCCCAGCGTCGCCACGGTCGGCACCAGGCGGAATGCGATCAGCGTTTTCCAATTGAAACTCACGGCGACGCTGGTCACGGGAGTGCTGCGCATCACGTCGCCGCCCCCGAACCAGATTACGCAGGCAATCGCGATGGCGGAGAGAATCTCGACCACGGGATAGTAGACCGAGTAGGCCATGATCGCGTCTTTGAACGCGTCCATGTGACTGCGGTTGATTTCTGAAAAGCGGTTGTAGGCCTTGCGTTCGCGATTGAAGAGCTGTAGCACCACCATGCCGCTGATGTGTTCCTGCAGGTAGGAGTTAATGCGCGCGATAGCGACGCGAATGCGGCGGTAGGAATCGCGCACGCGGTCGCGGAAAACCTTGGTCGCAACGACAATGAAGGGCAGCACGGCAAAGGTGATCAGCGCCAGCTTCCAGTTCATGCACAGCATTACGCCGAGAATGCCAGCGAGCACGAAGAGATCTTCGAAAATGGAGACTACGCCGGAGGTGAACATCTCATTCAACGCGTCCACGTCGGTGGTGACGCGCGTCACCAGGCGGCCGACCGGATTCTTGTCGAAGAAGGCAACGTGCAGGCGCTGCAGATGGCGGAAGATCTGGCGGCGGAGATCGAACATCACTTTCTGGCCAGTCCATTGCATGTAGTAGGTTTGCAGGAATTCGAGCAGGAAGCTGAAGACCAGCAATCCGACATAGATGGCCGCGATCTGGGCAATGCCGGTGACGGCATTTTGGCTGAGCCAGCTCCATATGCCGGATGAAGCCGCGGTTGGCGCCTCTTTCGGCGCCAGGTATCGATCAATCGCCACCTTGGTAAGATACGGGCCGAGCACGTCGGCGAAAGATTTCAGGAGAATCGAGCCCAGCGCGATCGCCACCTGCCAGCGGTAGGGACGCAGATACTTCAGCAGCCGCGCCATCAGGCGGCTGTCATAGGCTTTGCCTAATACCTCTTCTTCCTGAGCCATCGGATTCTTGCGAACAGGTGGTGAAGCGGCGCCGGCGGCGCTGTTAACAGGGTACCTCAATATGGATGGCGGAGGCGGGCGGGAGGATGGAAAACGTTTGCGCGCGGGCAGGTGGAATGCAGATGGGATAATGGTTCTGCATGCCGCTTGGCATTTACATTTCGGTACCGTTCTGCCGCACCAAGTGCAGCTACTGCAACTTTGCCTCCGACGTGTTTTCGCGGGTGGTTTTCGAACGTTATGTGGATCGGGTTTGCGCCGACGTCGAGAACGCTGCGCAGGTCGCGGCCGAAATGGGCGGGAAGATGGAACGCGCTGTGGATTCCATCTATCTCGGAGGCGGAACGCCGACGGTGCTTGAGGCCGCGCAGTTGGAGCGAATGTTCGCGACCGTGCGGCGACAGTTCGATGTGAAGCCTTCCGCTGAAGTTACAGTCGAATGCGCTCCTGGCACTCTTACCGGAGCCATGCTAGAAAGCCTGCTGCGCTGTGGTGTGAATCGCGTGAGTCTTGGCGTGCAGTCTTTTGTCGATCAGGAAGCGGCGGCGGTTGGTCGCCTGCACACCCGCGCGATTGTGCTGGAGGACATTGCGCGGCTGCGGGCTGCTCGCATTGCGAACATCAATGTCGATCTCATTGCCGGGTTGCCGCACCAGACGGCGGAGAGTTGGGAATTCTCTGTGGCGGAAGCCATCGCGACCAGCGCACCGCACGTCAGCGTCTACATGCTCGAGGTGGACGAAGACTCGCGGCTGGGACGCGAGTTGTTGGCCGGGGGCACTCGCTATCACGCGCACTTTGTGCCAGATGAGGAGGCCATCGCGGATTTTTATCTTGCTGCCTGTGAGCGTCTGCAATCGGCGGGGATTGCGCAGTACGAGATTTCGAACTTCGCGCGCGAGGGTTTCGAGTCCCGGCACAATTCGAAGTATTGGATGCGGCTGCCCTACTTCGGTTTTGGCGTGGACGCGCACTCGATGCTGGCTTCCAATACGCCGGAAAACGAGGCGGTGCGATTCGCGGCCGCGGATTCCCTGGAACGGTACATGAGCAAGGCAGCTTTGTTGCGGACGCCGGTCTCGCGGCGGGCGGCTTTGGAGGAGAGTTTCTTTCTTGGTTTGCGGCTGACGCGGGGCGTTAACCTGCGAGACCTCGCTGCGGAGTTCGGCGGGGAAGCGATCGAAGGCGCTCGCGCGGCGATTGCTGAGTTGGTCGAGAGCGGGCTGATGCAGCAGCGGGGAGACTTTGTCTGCTTGACGTCGCGCGGGCGGTTGGTCTCGAACGACGTATTCGAGAGATTCATTCTGTCCGAAGAAATCGCTCGCTGATTCTCACGTCCGGCGGGAAAAATGGCTGGAGCCGGTTATGGGCAGACCATCCGGTCGGTTGGGCCAAAGGCCCTTGTGCTCACAATCGTCAGTGAGTACGGGGCTTGCCGCACTTTTCTTTTTTCCTGCCCGAGGTAACTTTTCTCTCTTTTGCCGCTATGTTCTAATCAAAAGTCAGGTCGAATCCGGCGGAGGAATCTTGGATTTTCAATTGAGTGACGAGCGGCAGCAGTTGAAGAAAACCGTCCGCGAGTTTTCCGAGCGCGAGATTTTGCCCAACGTCATGAAGTGGGATGAGGCATGCGAGTTTCCTTTGGCTACGGTCAAAGAACTCGGCAAGCTCGGATTGTTGGGAACCGTTTTCCCCACCGAATACGCGGGCGCCGGCATGGGCTACGTGGAATATGTGATCGCCATCGAAGAATTGTCGCGCGTGGATGGCTCGGTGGGCATCATCGTGGCGGCGCATACGTCGTTGTGCTCGAATCACATCTTTCTTGCCGGCTGCGAGGCGCAGAAGAAGAAGTACATCAGCAAACTTGCTACCGGCGAATTCATCGGCGCGTGGGGACTGACCGAGCCATCTTCGGGATCGGACGCGGGCAGCGCCCGCATGACCGCTAAGCGGCGCGGCAACAACTGGGTGCTCAACGGCACCAAGACCTTCTGCACTAATGGCCACTATGCGGATGTGATGGTGGTAATTGCTGTGACCGACCGCGCCGCCAAGACGCATGGGCTTTCCGCGTTTATTGTGGAGAAGGATACGAAAGGTTTCCGTCCCGGGAAAAAAGAGAACAAGCTGGGGTTGCGGGCCAGCGATACGGCGGAGATGATTTTTGAAGACTGCGTGATTCCCGCGGAAAATCTGCTGGGCAAGGAAGGCGACGGATTCATTGACGCGATGCGCGTGCTCGATGGCGGCCGCATCTCGATTGCTGCTCTGTCGCTGGGCATGGCGCAGGGCGCATACGAGGCCGCGCTGAATTACTCCAAGGAGCGAAAGCAATTCGGCAAAGCGATTGGAGAGTTCCAGGCGATCCAGTGGAAGCTGGCTGACATGGCCACTGAAATTGACGCGGCCCGCCTGCTAACCATGCGGGCGGCGTCGATGAAAGACGCCGGCATGAAAACTACGATGGAATCCTCGATGGCAAAGCTCTATGCCAGTGAAGTTGCCGTGAGATGCGCCAATGAAGGCGTGCAGATTCACGGTGGATATGGGTTCATCAAAGACTATCCGGCCGAGAAGTATTACCGCGATGTGAAGTTGTGCACGATTGGCGAGGGCACCAGCGAGATTCAACGACTGGTGATTGCGCGGCAGTTGCTGAAAGACTGATCCTCATAAATACGGCGGATTTCTCCTTCTTCGCTCCCTGCTTTACACTGATCGCTTGACCCAACACATCCACACATGGATTGAGCAGCTTCGCTCCGGCGACGTGCGCGCGCTGGCTCGCGCCATTTCGACCGTGGAGAATCGCGCGCCGGGCTGGTCCGAGCTGCTGAAGGCTTTGTTCCCGCACAGCGGGAAGGCGCGCGTGCTCGGGCTGACGGGCCCGCCGGGGGCGGGGAAGAGCACGCTGGTTGATCAGCTGGCCCGTTTCTACCGCAAACACAATCGCACGGTGGGCATTATCGCGGTGGACCCGACGAGTCCTTATACGGGCGGGGCGATTCTGGGGGATCGCATCCGGATGCAGGAACATTTTTCCGATCCGGGGATTTATATTCGCAGCATGGCGACGCGCGGCTCGCTCGGCGGCCTCGCGCGCACTACCGCCGATGTGACCACGGTGCTCGATGCTTCAGGGCGCGACCTGATCATGATTGAGACCGTGGGCGTGGGCCAGGATGAAGTGGACATTGTGCGGCTGGCTGATATCACGATTTTGATATTGGTGCCGGGCATGGGCGATGATGTGCAAACGATCAAGGCCGGCATCATGGAGATTGCCGACATCTTCGTGATCAATAAGAGCGACCGCGATGGCGCTGATCACGTGGAGCGCGAGATCCGTACGCTGCAATCGCTGGCTATGAGACACGATGGCTGGACGCCGCCGATAGTCAAGACCATCGCCAGCCAGGGAGTGGGAATCGAAGAACTGGCGGGCGCGATTGCGGACTATGAGGCGTATCTGCAGAAGGAAAATCTGGCGATGAACCGGAGCGTCGAGAACTGGCAGGAGCGATTGATCGAGATGCTGCGCGATACTCTGCTGGAGAAAGCGCGGACGCAGCTCGGTGACGGCAACCTGGCACGGCTGGCTGCGGAAGTGGCCGAGCACAAGCGCGATCCTTATACGCTGGTTGAGGAGATCGCCGCCAACCTGGGGAAACACTGATGGCGCAAATCGATCATCTCGGCATTGCGGTGAAGTCGCTGGCGGCGGCGAAAGCGATCTACGAGAAGCTTGGCCTGAGTATTTCTCCCGAAGAAACGGTGGAGCAGGAGCAGGTGCGGCTGGTGATGGTTCCCGTGGGCGAGAGCCGGTTGGAGCTGTTGGAGGCGACATCGGAAACTTCGGCGATCGCGAAGTTTATCGCCAAGCGCGGCGAAGGCTTGCATCACGTTTGCCTGCGGGTTCCGGATTTGCCCGCGGCCGTCGATAGGCTGAAGAAAGACGGCGTTCGCCTGGTCTCGGAGAAGATCAAGACTGGCGCGGGCGGGCACCGATATGTTTTCGTGCATCCGGCAAGCACCGGGGGTGTGCTGCTGGAACTGGTGCAAGAATAAAATCAAGCGCAAGACTGGCCACGGATTTTCACGCATAATCACAGATGAAGCAGGATATTCTTCGATTCTTCATGCTTCTTCTCGCCATCGATACTTCCGGCAAGCAGGGCAGCATCGCTTTGGTGCGAGCAGGGGAGCGATCTGGTGACGGCGACGATGTCGATGTGATCGAGATTGCGCCGCTGGTTGGCGGTACTTTTTCTGCACAACTTATTCCGCAGATTTCTGATTTGCTCTCCAGCAATGGGTTCATGAAGACTGCTATCGGCGGCTTCGCTGTGTCTTCCGGACCGGGGTCGTTCACGGGGCTGCGGATTGGCCTGGCTGCGGTTAAGGCTCTGGCTGAGGTGTTGAATAAGCCGATCGCTGCGGTATCGCTGCTGGAAGTGTGCGTGCTTGCCAGCGGCGCTCAAGGCAAGATTATGGCCGCGCTGGATGCGGGGCGAAGTGATGTCTACGTCGGGGAGTACGAAATCCCAGTCGTTCCCGGGCAGGTTCCGCGACAGCATATTCTGACTCGGAGTGAATTTCTTGCTCAGGCGAAAGGATGGACGGTGGTGACTCCGGACTCCGTTCTGAGCGAGGCGGCGGGCGCGGCTGGATTGTCAGTAACAACGCTACCGCCGATCACTGCCGCTGAGGTCGCCCGGTTGGGATGGCGCAAGATTCAATCCGGAGAGACGGTAACGCCTGACCGGTTAGAGGCGAACTACATCCGCCGAACCGACGCCGAGATGCTCGAGAAAAGTGGATCCTAGCGTGGACGCCCGGCGAGCGACGATCTCTGATATTCCCGCAATGATGGATCTGGATCGCCAGAACCCGTCGGCCGCCCACTGGTCGCGGAATCAGTATGAAGCGTTGTTTGTCACCGCAAGAGGTCAGAAGTCCGGGAGCTGGGCATGGGTAGTTGAAGATGAAGGCGCCGCGCCTGGAATCATCCGGGCATTCCTGGTGGCGCGATGCGTTGACGCGGAGTGGGAGTTGGAGAACATTGTCGTCGCCGGCGGTAGCCGCCGGCATGGCGTGGGTACGCGACTGCTGGGCGAACTCGTCGCGCAAGCGCGGGCCGAACAGGGTAGCGGAATATTTCTGGAAGTCCGCGAGTCCAATCGAAGCGCGCGCTCTCTCTATCGGAAAATGGGTTTCGAAGAAACGGGTTTACGCAAGAGTTACTACTTGAACCCTCCGGAGGATGCAATCCTTTGTCGGCTAAGCCTTTATTAGACCTTTCTCATAACGAGACTGCACCAGAATTCGGCATTGAACCGTTTTTGGGGCTGTGATAGCTTTGGCCTAGTAATTCCCCTCTCGGAGGTCTGCCTGGATGCTGACTTCGAATGACGCTCTCCTGACCAACCATGATGAATTCCGCAAGCTGGCTCAGGAGCATTTGCAGTATTCCACTCGTCTTGATTCTCTTACCCAAAAACGTTATCTCAGTGAAGATGAAAAACTTGAGGAAGTTCGGCTCAAGAAGCTGAAGCTGCGGCTCAAAGACCAGATGCAATCGATTGAGCGGCAGTATCGGCAGCAGTTTGGAACTCACGTAGCGTAATTCATGACCATTTGAAGGCGGCCGTCGCCGCTACAGGGATTGTTGTATCTACCCACGGGCGCTCCTCGGCGCCTTCCTTTATTTAGATTTACACTTTCCAATCGACGTGGGCCGGCGCCACTCAGCTCTGCACTTCACCTCTGCACTATAATGGGACTCTGTTCCCATGGTTCGTGACGGCTACTTCTACGCGCTGGCGTTGATTGCGGCTGGAGTTCTGGTGGGCTGGTTCGCACGGCCTGCCTGGGCCTTGTTGCCGCTGGTGCTTGCTCTGTTCTTTCTCTGGTTCTTTCGAGACCCGGAGCGGGCCATCCCGGATGCTGCGGGCGCTCTGGTGTCGCCGGGGGATGGGAAAGTTACGGACGTTTCATTCGTAACCACGAGTGGGGAGAAGCACGCTCGCATCAGCATCTTCCTGAGCGTTTTCGACGTGCACGTGAACCGTTCACCGATTGCGGGAGTGGTGCGCGAGGTGCGCTATCAGCGCGGGAAGTTTCTGAACGCCATGAATCAGGCTTCGGCGGAGCGGAACGAACAGAACATTGTCCGCGTGGAGGGCGATGGCCAGGTGGTCGTGTTCAAGCAGATCGCCGGATTGCTGGCGCGGAGGATCGTGTTCCATCCGAAAGTCGGCGACCGGCTGGAGCGCGGTCAGCGGGTTGGGCTGATCAAGTTTGGTTCCCGGGTGGACGTTTTGTTTGACGCTGGTGCTGCGGTGCAAGTGAAGGTCGGCGAGCGGGTTCGGGGCGGGGCGAGCATCCTGGCTTACCTGCAGCCGGCAAGCGAATTGGCCAATGTGGGGCGTTCTTCCGCCCGCGAAGGAGCGAGTTGATGGACCTTCCAATTCCAAGACTCAGGCCGGACGAGCGCCGCCCACGCCGCATGCGCAAGGGGATGTACATTCTTCCTTCGCTGTTTACGACGGGCAATATGGCGGCCGGCTTCTACGCCATTCTCGAGGTCGTCCACGCGAGTGCTTCGGCTACCTGGCATCTGGACAATGCCGCCAAGGCGATTGGGTTTGCCGTGTTGTTCGACGGCCTCGACGGACGCGTGGCGCGCATGACCGGAACCAGCAGCGAGTTCGGCAAGGAACTCGATTCGCTGGCGGATGTGATTACGTTCGGAGTGGCTCCTGCGATGCTGGCCTGGACGTGGGGATTTCATCTGATGCCGCCGGTCGCGCTCACCGAGTGGAATTGGAACATCAAGCTCACCCAATTGGGGGCGATTGCCGCCTTCTTGTTTCTGATGGCTGGAGCCAGTCGTCTGGCGCGGTTTAACATCACGACCAACCCGGAGCCTTCCAATCCCGGACGGCCGGGGAAGAAGTACTTCGTCGGCATGCCCATTCCGGCTGGCGCCGGAGTGATTGCGGCCGTCGTTCATTTTCAGTCGGGGGTTCCGCTTGAATCCTGGTATACGGCGATGACGTGGCTGGCGATGGTGGCCGCGGTGGGGTACCTGATGGTGAGCACCTGGCGTTTCTACAGCTTCAAAGACATTGATTTCCGCTCGCGCCATCCCTTCCGCTTGATCATTCTCTTTGGGGCGCTGTTCGCCGGGATCTGGTTCTTCTCCAAGCCGGTGCTGTTCGGGGTTGCGCTGCTCTATACGTTCTCTGGAGTGTTCTGGCGCTTGCAGTGGATGTTCCGCCGACGGAATCAGCCGCCGCCGCCGGCCTATAAGGAGGCTTCGCAGACTTCATGAGCACGCCGTCCAAAATCGGGGCGCCGTCCGTTTCCGTTTCTCCGCGCGGACAGCTCTATCGCGCGGCCATCGTAGGCGCGGCCACGCTTAAAGGGAAGGAAGTCGCTGAGATGCTGAATGAGCGCAACTTTCCCGCGGTGGACGTGCGGCTGCTTGACGATGACGAGTCGATTGGCCAACTGGAGGCGGCAGGCGACGAAATCAACTTCATCCAGAGCGTGCGGGCGGAGCAGTTTACCCATGTGGACTTCACTTTCTTTGCCGCGGATGCCGAGTGTACGCGCCAGAACTGGAAGCGGGCGCGCGATGCGGGCAGCGCGATCATCGATCTTTCCGGCGCTTTGGAAGAGGAAGCTGGCGCGAACGTGCGATCGGTCTGGGTGGAGCGCGAGCGCGGCGAGATGTGGCAGCCGGAGCTGCAGCCGGCTCCGTGCGTTGTGGCTCATCCCGCGGCGGTGACTCTGGCTTTGCTGCTGCTGCGGGCGCGCAAGGCCGGCGGCATCCGGAGCGCGGTGGCGACAGTGTTCGAGCCGGCGTCAGAGCAGGGACAGAAAGGCATGGACGAATTGCACCGGCAAACCGTCAATCTGCTTTCGTTCCAGCAGCTGCCGAAGGATGTGTTTGATGAGCAGGTGGCATTCAACATGCTCGCGCGCTACGGGCAGAAATCGCAGCTTTCGCTGGAGTCCCTGGAAGCACGTGTGCGGCGCCACTACCAGAAGATTGCCGGAGCGGACGCGCCGCAGCCGGCGCTGATGCTGCTCCAGCCTCCAGTGTTTCACGGCCATGCGCTGGCTATTTTCCTGGAGATGGAGCAAACAGTCGACCGGGAACGATTGTCGCAAGCTCTTGCCGGAGATCACGTGGTGCTGGCTGGAGCTGAAGACGATTCGCAGCCGACCAATGTAAATACGGCGGGTCAGGGCAACATTCTGGTTTCTCTCAAAAGCGAAACGGCCCGGCCGGAAGGGATCTGGTTGTGGGCGGCCGCCGACAACTTGCGCATCGCGGCCATGACCGCCGTGGAATGCGCCGAAAGCATGATTGCAACCCGTCCCTTGGGAAAGATCCAATGAGGGTTCGGCGGGCCGCTTGGCTGGCCTTGATCTGCCTGAGATGGATCGGCCTGACATGGATCTTCCTCACATTGATCGTGACGAGCACGGGCTGCGGATATCACACGGCGGGCCATGCCGTGCAGCTTCCGGAAAACATCAAGACCATCGCCGTCCCCGCGTTCGTAAACGAAACCAGCACGTACCGCATCGAGCAGATGCTGACTGCGTCAGTGGTACGCGAGTTCACGACGCGTACCCACTATCACATTCTCAACGGTTCCGGCGAAGCTGCCGATGCCACGCTGCTCGGCACCGTAGTCTCGGCCTCTTCGACGCCGCTTACTTACAACTCCGCGACGGGGCAGGCTGCCAGCGTTTTGGTGGTGGTGAGCATGAGGGTGACGCTTACGGACCGGCAGGGCAAGGTGCTCTACCAGAATCCTTCATATCTGTTTCGCGAGCAGTATGAAGTTTCGCAGGATCTGGCCAGCTTCTTTGAGGAAGATTCGCCCGCTTTCCGGCGGCTCTCCCAGGATTTTGCGCGTACCCTGGTCTCTAACATTCTGGAAGGCTTCTAAGATGGTAGAGTTCAGGAGAGTCGTTGGTCGTTAGTCGTTAGCCAAACCGAGGAAACCTTCTGATGCGGGCTTTTGCCCAGGCCGAGCGGTTTGTCAGCGAACTGGAGTCGCGAAAGCTGCGTCCGGCCTATGTGTTTGTTGGCGATGAAGCTTTCTTCCGCAAGCGCTTTCGGGACTCCATCCTCGAACATCTGGTTCCGACCGATCTCCGCGACTTCAGTTTGTTCGAGTTCGACCTCGGTGAAAACGACCTGGCCGAAGTGCTCGACCGCGCGCGCACGCCTTCTTTGATGTCGCCATTCCAGGTGTTTTTTGTTCGCGGAGTGAAGAGTCTTTTTGGCCGCGGATCGAACGAGGAGAAACTCGCCGTCATCGAAGAGTACTGCAAAAACCCAAATCCCGACGCGCTTGTGGTGTTTGTTGCCGACCACATCAGCATTCCGGCTGACGTGCGCCGCATGGAGATGCAGGATAAAGAACGCTACCAGCGGATTCGCGAGACCATGGGCCAGTACTGCGGCATCGTCGAACTGGCGCGGGTGGAAGAAGGCGAAGCAGTGCGCTGGATTTCGGATTACTGCACCAGCCGCAGTGTGAAAATCGACCCCGATGGCTCCCGCGAGCTGGTCGACGCGCTCGGCGGCGACATGATGATGATCTCCAACGAACTAGAGAAACTTATGCTCTACGTCGGCGCCCGGAATCGCATCACGCTGGGCGACGTAGAGACCATGGTACTGGCGGCGAAACAGCGCTCGCTGTATGAGTTGACCGATGCCATCTCCTCCAAAGACCGCGTGCGTGCTCTGGAAGTGCTAGACGCGATTCTATCCTCGGGGGACGGCGACGAAGCCGCCATCGGGCACATTTACATGCTGGCCAAAACCTTCCGCCAGATGCTGGTGATCCTCGAACGGAACGTGCGCGATCAGCGCATGCTCTGGGCTGCGCTGTGGCAAGGCTTTCGCGTGCCTCCGTTTGCCGCCGACGACATCATCAAGCAGGCCCGCCGTTACAAATCCCGCCGCGATTTGACGCGCGCAATCCGCCTGGTGGCGAAGGCGGACCTCGCCCTACGTTCCAATCCCGTGAGCAAGCGGATGGTGCTGGAACGTCTGGTGATGGATCTGACCACCGAGCCCAAGCTGGAAGCTCCGGGATGGTTGCAGGAACAGTTGCCGGTGTGAAGGCGAGCTAACAGCCTACTTCATCGCGTTGACGCGGGCGCCGAGGCGGGACTTGTAGCGCGCGGCGGTGTTGCCGTGCAGTGTGCCTTTCTGAATCGCCTTGTCGAGCGCGGATACGGTCTCACGATACGTCTTCTCGGCGGCTTGCTTGTCGCCCTTCTCGATGGTCTCGCGCAGGGTGCGCAGCGCGGTGCGCAGGCGGGAGGTGTTGGCGCGATTAGTCGCAGTGCGCTTCGTGGTCTGACGGGCGCGTTTGAGCGCCGAAAAATGGTTAGCCATGTCTGATTCGTTACCTTCGTGTGTACGGAAAGATATTCGGCGAGTACCGAATTCCTTATTATAGGCAAGTAAGTCTCGACCGGTCAAACACATGG
>CAWKKK010000010.1:0-246065 GCA_963850165.1 uncultured Acidobacteriaceae bacterium
TCCAGTCTTCCCACGTGGCTGCTGGCGCTGGCTTGCGAAGGCCTCAGTGCGGACGAACTGGCCGCGCGTCTGCGTAGTTCCGAACCTCCGATCATTGCGCGAGTCGAAGAAGGCCGCGTGTTGCTGGATTTGCGAACCGTTTTTCCAGCACAGGATGTTGCCGTGGCCGCACTCTTAACCGCATCGTTTCGTGATCGTCTCGCATCGAAGCAGCGTTGACTCTCCTCTACACCATCGGACATTCGACCCGCTCGCTCGAGGACTTGATCGAGACGCTGCAGGCCCACGGATTGAAACGCTGGTCGATATTCGTGCGTTTCCTATGTCGCGGCGGCTGCCACAGTTCAATCGCGAATCCCTGGAAAAGAGTTTGCCCGCAGCCGGAATCCGTTATGTCTGGATGAAAGCCCTGGGTGGCTATCGCAAGAAGAATTCGCGAAGATTCTCCGCAACATTGCACTCCGCAACGCGAGCTTCCGTAACTACGCCGATTACATGCTCGCCCCGGAATTCGAGAAACGCGATGGCCGAACTGATTTCTTTGGCCGAGGCTCGCAGCACCGCGTACATGTGCGCCGAGCGCGTATACTTCCGCTGCCATCGCATGCTGGTTTCGGACTGGCTGTTGGCGCACGGACAGAGGTGATGCACATCGACGGGCACCGGCCCGTTAAAACCTCATCGCCTAACCGCGGAAGCGCGAATGATGGAGGGCAAACTGATTTATCGTGGTGACAGGCTCTTTTAGGGCGTGGATGCAAGTATCCAGCGCTGCAGTTTCGCGGCGTAGACCACGGGAACCATGCTGATCATCTTTGGCGGACTGCCGGGAGTAGGAAAGACAACGATTGCCAGAGAGCTGGCTCGTCAGCTCGGCGCGAGTGTATTTGCGCATCGACTCCATCGAGCAAGCCATCCGTGATTGCGGCAAGATGAACGGGCCACTTGATGAATCTGGGTATTGCGTTGCCTACGCGGTCGCCAAAGACAATCTTCTCCTCGGTCGAACTGTGGTTGCAGATTCCGTCAATCCACTTCGAGTGACTCGCGACGCCTGGGCTGAGGTCGCGAGTCTGGCCGGAGCGGGTAAGTTTGAAGTCGAAATTACGTGTTCTAGTCCGCAGCTGCATCGTCAACGCCTGGAAGCACGTCCCGCCGACATTGCCGGACTGCGCGTAACGTGGGAAGAAGTTCTCTCCCGCGAGTATGAGCCTTGGAACCGCGAGCATATCGTAATCGACACGGCTGCCACGAGCGTTGCGGAGGCCGTCGCGGAGTTGCAAAAAGCATTTGTGGAGCGAGCAACGTGAAAATATGATCATCGGCACTGGTATTGACATCGCGGAGGTCCCGCGCATCCGGCAATCGATTGCGCGCTTTGGCGATCGCTTTCTGCAGCGAATTTATACGGAGGGCGAAATCCGTTATTGCGACTCCAAGGCCAACCGGGTGGAGCGCTATGCCGCGCGCTTCGCCGCCAAAGAAGCGGCGATGAAGGCACTGGGCACAGGCTGGAGCCACGGAGTGCGCTGGCGGGATTGCGAAGTTGTCCGCATGCCGGGCGGACGCCCGACCATCGCTTTTCACGGAAAAGCCGGCGAGATTGCCGCCAGGCTGGGCGTGAAGAATGCCGCACTCTCGCTCTCGCACACCGCCGAGCAGGCCATCGCGCAAGTCATACTCGAAAACTAGGACGTATCGGTAAAGCTGACTAAAACACGCTTGTAACACCGCTTTCCAGCAGGCCTTCTGCTAGACTGGCGAATCCCAATTCATCATGTCCGCAATCATTCAGAGTGCCACGGCGGTTTCTTCGTCCGCTGAGATTCCGGAACGCACGCTGCTCGTAGGTTTGGGGCTCACCAGTTTTGCCGCATTGTTGCTGGAACTGTCGCTGACTCGATTGTTCTCCGTAGTGCTCTTCTATCACTTCGCGTTTCTCGCGATTTCGATTGCGTTGCTGGGACTGGGCGCCGGCGGCGTGTTCGCCTATCTGCTGAAGAAACGCCTCGCCAGCACTGGCACGCGCACGCTGGCGGCGCGCCTGTGCAGGATTAACTCGGTGCTGGTGTGGGTGGTATTGGAAATCGTCCTGAACGTGCCGGTCGCACTGAGGTGTCATGGAAGAATTTTCTAAAGCTCAGTGTCCTCTATCTGGCCGCGGCCGTGCCTTTCTTCCTGACGGGATTGCTCTTCTCGGTGGTCTTCGCGCGCGAGACCTGGCGCGTTCCACGGCTCTACGGAGCGGATTTGAGCGGCGGAGCGCTCGCCTGCCTGGCGGTGGTTCCGCTGCTGAACTGGCTGGGAGGACCAAATACGATTCTGGCCGCGGCTGTTGCGATGGCTGGGGCCGGCATGATCTGGGCGCCCTCGCTCAAGCGCGCGCAAGCTGGCCGGCGCGCTCGTGGCGGTATTCGTCGTACTGATCGCCGCGAACCATTCCGACCGGCTGATCGACGTGATCTATGCCAAAGGGATGTTTCGCGATCGGGCCTGGGTGGAATTTGCCCGCTGGAACGCGCTGTCGCGCGTGGAAGTGGATCGCCAGGGTCAGGCCAAGGCCATCGTCATCGACGCCGATGCTTCCACTTACATCATGAATTGCGACCTGGCGCACTGGCACGATACAGGTTGGGAGCGAGATCTCATGTCAGCTCCGCCGGCGCTGGCCAACGTTCTGCGTCCGCACGGGGAATTCGCGATTATCGGGCCGGGCGGCGGCGTGGACGTGTTGCGCGCGGTGGCGAACGGCAGCCCCAGCGTGACCGGAATCGAAATCAATCCCATCATCGCCGACACCATCATGCGCGGGCGTTACGCCGACTACTCCCAGCATCTCTACCAGCGTCCTGAAGTTCACATTCACGTGACTGACGGCCGCTCCTACCTGCGCTCCACGCCGCAGCAATTCGATGTGGTGCAGATGACGCTGGTGGATACCTGGGCCTCGACCGCGGCCGGCGCCTTCGCGCTGAGTGAAAACAATCTCTATACCGTGGAAGCCTTCCGGGAATATTTCGAACATCTCAAACCCGACGGCATGATCGCCATCACCCGCTGGGAGTTCCGCCGGCCGCGGGAGGCGCTGCGCGTGGTTTCGGTCGCGATGCAAGCCTTGCACAGTCTTGGCGTGGCGGATCCGGCGCGCAATTTTATGGTGGCTTCGCAAGGGCCGCTCAATGAAGACGGAATTCCGGTGGTGGTGCTGGCCAAGAAAAACGCTTTTACCGCGAGACGAAGAATCCGCAGTGCAGGCTCATTTCGAACAATATGCCGAACTCAATCCGCTCTACCTGCCTTCGAGTCCCGCCAGAAATCCGTTTGCCGATCTGATCGCGAGCAATGATCCTTACGGGTTCGCCCAGAGTTATTCCTACAACGTGGCTCCGGTCACCGATAATGCGCCGTTTTTCTTCTTCACGCTCAAACCCGGACAAATCTTCGGCGAGGAAGGGCTGCAGCGGCATGGAATCGACTGGAAGGTGAACCTGGGAGTGCTGGTTCTGATTCTCGTGCTGGTCATTTCTCTGGTGGCCGTGCTGGCTTTTCTGATTCTGCCGCTTGCGCTCCAGGGAGGCCGGCACTCGCCGCTTCCACTGCTTTATTTCATCGCGGTGGGTCTGGGTTACATTCTGGTGGAGATTGCTTTCATTCAGCGCTTCGTGCTTTTTCTGGGACACCCCACCTATGCGCTGACCGTGGTCATCTTTTTGCTGATGCTGTCGAGCGGCGCCGGGAGCCTGTTTTCGCGCCGCTGGCTTTCCCGCACCGAAATGGCCTGGATGCCGATCATGCTGGTGATCGTCGCGCTGCTGGTGGATGTATTTTTCCTGCCCAATTGCTGGCGGCCTGGGTGGGATTGGGACTTTACTCGCGAATTCCCGTCAGCGGCCTGCTGTTGGCTCCGCTCGGCTTCGTGATGGGGATGCCGTTTCCGACGGGCTTGCGCGCGCTGGCTGCCGGCCCTGTGCTTGATGTCCCCAGCGGAGCGAGCAGCGAAGACAATGCCGTGGAGTGGGCCTGGGCGATGAATGCCGCCGCCAGCGTGCTCGGTTCCGTGCTGGCCATGGTGATCGCCATCCAGTTTGGCTTGACCGTGACCCTGGCATGCGGAGTTGGCGGCCTATCTGCTTGCCCTATTGCTGCTGCCGACCCTTCAGCCGCAACGCTCTTAAGCGTGGGCTCCGGTTTTGTTATGATGCTGCGAAGGGATGCAGGGCGTGGGGCTGTTTCCGTGCGTCGTCGTGAACGGCGCAGATGGCGGTCTGAGGAAATCATTTGCCGAGTCAGAAGCAGCTCAAATGGTCGCAACTTCGCGTCGGCGTCACGGTGATTATCGCCAGCCTGGTGTTGGCGGTGCTTTTGTTTCTGATGTCCGGAACCAGCGGCTTCTTCTCGCAGCGCATCACTCTGGTCTCCTACTTCGACAATGCTGAAGGATTGCGCCCGGGCGCGCCGGTGCGGCTTAGCGGCGTGGATATCGGCAACGTCTCGAAAATTCGTCATTGTCCCCGACAAAGACAAACAGCTCACTCCCGTCGAAGTGATCATGAAGGTGAGCACGAAGTATGGCTTCAACCTGCGCCGCGATATCGGTCACTTCTCTCGAGACCGCCGGCGTGTTGGGCGAAACTTTCATGGATATGGACAGCTCGCAGGCCGTCGGTCCGCCGGCGCAGGATGGCGACACGCTTCCCACCCAGCGTGCATCCCGACTTCAACGAAGTGGTGCGCTCCAGCCAGAGCACGCTGCAGAACATGGACGCGCTGCTCAAGCGCGCCGACCGCATCCTCGCCTTCGCGGAAAGCGGCAAGGGATCCCTCGGCAAGTTGATTTACGATCCCACGCTGTATGACCGCCTTTCGCAGACGGTCGCGGAACTCAAAACGGTTGTCGACGAGATCGCCAAGGGACAAGGCAGCCTGGGCCAGTTAATCAACAAGACTGATGCCTACAACAAGTTCGTCGCCACCCTCGACAAGATGAATGGCGTTGTGGACGACCTGCAAGCAGGCAAAGGCACAGCCGGAAAATTCTTGAAAGATCCGACTCTTTACAACAATGCCAACGACACCATCGCTAATTTGAAGAAAGGTGAGCGAAGACCTGCAAGCGGGCAAGGGAACGGCGGGAAGGTTGCTCAAGGACGAGGAACTGGCGAAGAAGATCGACACCACCATGACCAAGCTTGCGGCGCTGACCAGCGACCTCGAGGCCGGCAAGGGCACGGCGGGAAAACTTCTCAAGGACGAAACCCTCTACAACAACGCCAATCACATGCTGGAAGAGACGCAGGGTTTGATAAAGGCGATCCGGGAGAATCCCAAGAAGTATCTCAGCATCAAGCTGCACATCTTCTGAGAATGGATGTAGCTAGGCACTTCAGATTCTCACTATCGCCTTCCAGATAGAAGACGCAAGCTGCCTTCCAGTTCGACGCGATCGCCGGCCAGCCGGCAAATGATCTCTCCGCCGCGCCGCGAGGCCTGAAAGGCGCGAAACTCATTCTTGCCCAGTCGTTTGGCCCAATAGGGCGCCAGCATGCAGTGCGCCGCGCCGGTCACGGGATCTTCCGGGATGCCTTTGGCCGGGGCGAAGTAGCGGCTGACGAAGTCGTAGATCTCTCATCGCCCGGCGCGGTCACGATCACGCCGGGGCGGTCCATGCGGGCGAGCGCCGCCATATCGGGAGCGAGCTCGCGCAAGACCTGCTGCGCTCTCCAGCACAGCCATGTAGTTGAACGCGTTGGCGAAGACTTCGACTGGAACAACGCCCAACGCTTCGGCTAGCCCGGGCGGCACCGAGATCGACTCGGACGGCCGGGCCGGGAAGTCCATGACGTAACCCGCATCTGCCGCTTCACAGTCAAGGGCCCGCTCGCCGAGTGGAAGACCACGCGGCTGCGTCCCGGCTCCAGCCGCTCCATGACCACTGCGGCGCTGGCCAGGGTGGCGTGGCCGCAAAGCGGCACCTCGACCATGGGCGTGAACCAGCGCAGGCGATAGTCGCCGCCTTCGGGGACCAGAAAAGCCGTCTCGGCCAGATTGTTCTCGGCGGCAATCGCCTGCATCACCGCGTCCGGCCGGAAAGCTCTCCATCGGCATCACCGCGGCGGGATTTCCTGCGAACCGGCGGGTGGTGAAGGCATCAATCTGGAATATCGGCGTGCGCATAGTTTCAATGCTCAGTGCTCTCCGATCCCGAACACCGCGCCCAGCAACAGAATCGCAAGCACTCCGAACGAGATTGCTCCGTACTTCCAATCCTTTTCGCGCAGAAAGAGAACGCCCGCAACCGCCACGCGCACGACCGGCGTTGCCAGCATCAGCAGCACGCCCGCGCGTTCGATCTCCTGCGGAATGCGGCCAGGAACGAAAAATCCCAACCAGCAATCCCGCCAGCATGATGAAGAAACATCCGAACGCGCCCACGCGCAGGACCAGCGCGACTACACGATCGAAGCTGGGTTCGCGCAGCTGGCTCATGCCGGCGCCTCCCGTGAACAGGTGCACGAACAGGTGGCCGGCGAGATAAAGCATGATCGCAACCAGCAGATAAACGACATATTTCGTTTGAATGCGCGGCGCCAGGCGCGCGCCCAGCAGCGATCCCAGGAACACGCCGACTGCCAGCGGCGCGGCGATCTCCACCAGGATGTCGCCGCGCCGGTAATAAACGATGGCGCTGGCCGCCGCCGTCACTCCGATCATGAAATTCGACGTGGCCGTGGCCACCATCAGCGGAACATTCATGAAGATGTACATCACCGGAACTTTGATGGGACCGCCGCCGATGCCGAGCAAGCCGGAGAGTCCGCCCGCGACCAGAGACGCGCCCAGTCCCAGTGGATAGCGCTGCGGCTCGTAGGGCGGAATCACGGTTTCCCCATTGCTCTTCGCCGGCGCTGCTTCCTGATCTTTCACTTTGCCGCCGCGCACCAGAATGGTGATGGAACTGTACAACAGGAAGCCGGCGAACAGTCCCTCAAGCGCGTTGCGATTGAAGTAGCCGACCAGATAAGCGGTAACAGCTGCGCCAAAAGCCGTTGCCAGTTCGAGCGTCATGCCGAGGCGAATATCGGTGGTGTGGCGCTGGAGATGCACGGAAGAACTCGCCGCCGAGGTGGTGATCACGGCCACAAGGCTAGTGCCAATCGCCTGCCGGATGGGAATTCCAAAATGCAGTGCGAGGATGGGCGTAAGCAAAACGCCGCCGCCGATGCCGGTCAACGCTCCCAGCAATCCAGCGAAGAAACCCAGCAGCACCAGGAGCGCGCTCAGCATGCCGCGTCTATGACACTACCCGCGGCGCGGACGTGGATTCAGCCTGCTCGTGCGCGTGATAGCTGGAGCGCACCATGCGGACCGGACTCGACGTGGCGGAAACCGAAGCGCAAAGCTTCATTCCGCAGTTCGCGAAATTCCTCAGGCGTGTAGAACCGGGCGATGGGCAAGTGGTCGCGCGAAGGGCGCAGATATTGTCCCACAGTAAGAATGTCAACGCCCGCGGCCGCCGAGATCGCGGAACACTTCGATCAGTTCCTCCGTGGATTCGCCCAGCCCCACCATCACGCCACTCTTCGTCACCATGCCCGGAGAGAATTTCTTGGCGTTCTCCAGCAGGGTGAGAGTGCGCTCGTAACGGGCGCCGGAGCGCACTGCGCGATAAAGACGCGGCACGGTTTCCGTATTGTGATTCAGAACGTCGGGCTGCGCATCGAGCACAATCTTCAACGGCTCTTCCAGACCTTGAAAATCCGGAATCAGCACCTCGATGCGGCAATCTGGAATCAGCTCGCGAATCTCGCGA
This sequence comes from uncultured Acidobacteriaceae bacterium, assembly GCA_963850165.1. Classification (GTDB taxonomy): domain Bacteria; phylum Acidobacteriota; class Terriglobia; order Terriglobales; family Acidobacteriaceae; genus Sulfotelmatobacter. The sequence continues at coordinate 7,811 of CAWKKK010000010.1, forward strand.
ATGGTCTCGGCAAAAACTCTGGCGCCGCCAACGTTGTCATCATCACGATTCACGCTGGTCACGACCGCATGTTTCAAGCCCAGCGTGGCCACCGCCTCAGCCACGCGGCGCGGCTCGTCCCAGTCGATGGGCTCCGGCCGGCCTTTCGGCACGGCGCAGAATCCGCAGCGCCGGGTGCAGATGTCGCCCAGCAGCATGAACGTCGCAGTCTTATGATTCCAGCACTCGCCGATGTTCGGACACTGCGCCGACTCGCAAACCGTATGCAGCCCCAATCCACGCGCCAGCTTTTTGAGCTCGTGAAAGTTATCCCCGACAGGAGCCTTGGCCCGCAGCCACTCCGGCTTGGGCACCCGAAGCGGAGGCCCGAGCTCGATCTGAATCAGTTGTGAAGTCCCGGCCATCGGTTCGATTCTATCAGTTTGAGCCAAAGCCTTGAGCGAAGGGCCGCAACAGCATAGAATGCGGCGAAATCGTAGGACGTAGGAGGAATCGATGAAGCGATTCTGGAGCCGGCTGGGCCTTGGCTTGGTAATTCTGGCAGTAGTCCTGGTTACACGCCATCAGCTTAACCATTGGCTGGAGGCCGTTTCTGGGTCCGCGAGCGCGACCGCTCACCGACCGCAAATTCGAATCGACGCCGGAGCGGCTGGCGCGCGGGCACTATTTGGCCAATGCCGTTTCAGGCTGCATGTATCTGCCATTCGGAACACGACTGGAAGTCGCCGGGCGATCCGGTGGTGGAAGCCAAGCTGGGTGCCGGCCAGATTTTCCCTGTCGCCGACATACCGGGAACGGTAGTCGCTCCGAACCTCACACCTGATTCCGGAACCGGAGCGGGCACTTGGAGCGACGACCAACTCGCTCGAGCCATCCGTGAAGGCATCGGCTACGACGGCAGAACTTTGTTTCCCCTGATGCCCTACGAGCACTTTCGAACCATGTCGGATGAAGATCTCGCTTCAGTCGTCGTGTATGTGCGTTCCCTGCGGCCGGTGCAGAACGCGCTGCCCCAAACCGAGATCATGTTTCCGGTGAAATACCTGATCCGCAGTGCGCCGCAACCTGTAACCTCGCCTGTTCCGCCGGCGAATCCGCGGATCCGGTCGAGCGAGGCAGATATCTGGTGCAGATCGCGGGCTGCTCCGATTGTCACACGCTGCAAAAGCAAGGGCAGCCTGTCTCCGCTCTGGCCTTCGCTGGCGGCTTTGAGCTGAAAGGCCCGTTCGGAACCGTGACCAGCTCCAACATCACTCCGGATCCTTCGGGCATTTCCTATTATGACGAGAATCTGTTTATCCAGGCGATGCGGACCGGGAAGGTTGGAGCCCGCTCCTTGAATCCCATCATGCCCTGGGACAGGTACCGGAATATGACGGATGATGATCTCAAGGCCGTATTTGCGTATCTACGCACTTTGAAGCCGGTCCATCATCGCGTGGACAACACGCTGCTACCGACTGTGTGCAAAATTTGCCGGGGGAAACACGGAGCGGGAGACCAAAACTGATCGCGCTTCCTAACCCACCTCGACCAGCCCGTAAGTATGCTGCCAGCGCGTGCGCAGAGCAACCAGGGCTCGGCTGATTTCCACCTGCGTGACTTCAGAGTTAGGTCCGGCCATCACCGCCGCGGCTTCGCGCTTGGCCAGCTCCAGCAACTGCCGGTCGCGAATCAGGTTGGCCACGCGGAAGCTCGGCATCCCGGCTTGCCGCGTGCCAAAGAATTCTCCCGGCCCGCGCAATTCGAGATCAAGTTCGGCGATCTGGAAGCCATCGTTGGTTCGCACCATGGCGTCGAGGCGGCGCTCGCCCTCTTCCGTCACCTTGCCGCCGGTCATCAAAACGCAATAAGACTTCGCGGCCCCGCGCCCAATCCGCCCGCGCAACTGGTGAAGCTGCGCCAGGCCAAAGCGTTCCGCGTGCTCAATCACCATCACGGTCGCGTTCGGCACATCCACGCCCACTTCAATCACCGTGGTCGCCACCAGAATCTGCAACTCGCCTTTCTGGAACATGCGCATGACCTGATCTTTCAACTCGGAATCGAGCCGCCCATGCAGTAGCCCGACCTTCAGGTCGGCGAACACTTTCCCGCTCAGTTCGCGGTACATCTTGATCGCGGCTTTCAGTTCGGTCTCTTCATTTTCCGCGATGACCGGATAGACCACATATACCTGATGCCCCTTCGCCACCTGCTTGCGCACAAAGTCCCACACCTCGGGCGAGCGGTCGTCGGTGATTCTTCGCGTGACGATCGGCGTGCGTCCCGGCGGAAGTTCGTCGAGCACACTGAGATCGAGATCGCCATAAAGCGTAAGCGCCAGCGTGCGGGGGATGGGCGTCGCGGTCATGACCAGAACGTCCGGTTCAGCAGGATTCTCGTCATCACTACCCTCGCCCGACTTCTTCATCAACTTCAGCCGTTGCAGAACACCGAACCGGTGCTGCTCGTCAACGATAACCAGCCCCGGCTTAGCGAACTCAACTTTCTCTTCCAGCAGAGCATGAGTGCCAATCACAAGCTGCGCATTTCCGTGCGCGATGTGGCGGCGGATTTCGCGCTTGCGGTCGGCTTCCAGCGAGCCAGTCAGCAGCACGATGCGGTATCCGGCATTCTCCAAAATCCTCCGCGCAGAAAAATAATGTTGTTGAGCCAGAATCTCGGTCGGCGCCATCAGCGCCACTTGGCACCCGTTTTCGATGGCAATGATCGCCGCCTGGAAACCGATAATGGTTTTCCCCGAGCCCACATCTCCTTGTAGCAAACGCCGCATGGGATGCGGCTTTTGCATGTCATCGGCAATCTCTTTCAACACGCGCTTCTGCGCCGCTGTGGGATGGAACGGCAGAATCTTCTTGATCGCCTGCCGCACCCGGTCGTCTAAATGAAAGGCGATGCCGGTTTGTGCTTTCTGCTGGCGGCGTTTGAGTTCCAGCCCCAACTCGACGAAGAACAATTCTTCAAAGATCAGCCGCATGTGCGCCGGCGTGCGCGAAGACTGCAAATCTTCGAAGCTCTCCCCAGCCTCTGGCCAGTGCACTTTCCACAGCGCCTCACGCGGCGAAACCAGCGCCAGACGGTCGCGCACAGCCGCCGGAATAGTTTCCGCAAGATCGGGAGTCAGATCGTCAAGCGCCGTACGGATCACGCGGCGAAACCAGCGCGCCGTCACCCGTCCTTGCCCGGCCGACTCGTAGATGGGCACGATGCGCCCCACTTCAAGCGAGGCCGCAGCCTTGTCGTCCGCGGCCTCTGCATCGCCCAGCATCTCAAACTGCGGCTGCACAATTTGCAACTCTCCGCTGCGCGAGTCTTGCTCAACTTTCCCATACAGCGCAATCAACTGCCCGGGCTTGAACTTATCCTGCAGGTAGGTGGCGTGAAACCAGAGGCATTTCAGCTTGGATCGTCCCTGGCCCACAGTGAGCTGAAAGATCGGCATTTTCCGCGTGCGAAACAGGCCCGAGTTGCGCACTTCGCCAATCACGGTCGCCATCTCGCCGGCCCGCAACTCCGCGATCCCGCGCGGATTCAGCCGGTCTTCATAACGAAAAGGCAGATAATTGAGCAGATCGCCGACGGTGGCAATGCCCTTGGTGGCAAGAATCTCCGCCAGGCGCGGGCCAATCCCCTTGACGTACTGCACCGGCGTCGTGAGTTCAAGCATGGCAGAGCTTCCCAAAGAATGTTAGCAGCAAGTCCGCTCATGGATAGTCTGCGCAGCATTTGCCGGCGCAATCCCAATTACGCCAGCAATCGTCCCTGCGTGAGCCAGATCAACAACGATAACGATAACGGTAACGTTTGGCGGCCTTGCTGGTGAAGCCTCTTCCGAGTAGCATAGGCGCTGCGAAGCCAAGGAACATCCGTATGGAAGCAAGGCCTCGAAGAGAACAGTTGAGCATTCTCGTGGCGCTCGCATTCTTGTTGGGCCTGGCGGGATGCTCGGCACCCGGCAGTGTGTTTGGAGGGGTGCTTAGTTGTCCTACCTGCACTCCCCCTCCCGAGTTTCTCTACGCCACTAGCACGGGTCACATTCTGGCTTTCACCATTAACCAATCCTCGGGAGCATTGAGTGCGCCGCTGGTAGCGACGGGACCGAACCAAAGTATCGGGATGGCAGCATCGACGGTCGGCCAGTTATACGTTTCCGATTTCTTGAACGACGCGGTGGATGGTTTCTCGATAAACTCGAGTTCGGGCGCGCTCACCGCGATCGCAGGCTCACCGTTTTCCTTTGGGGGCACGCCTCCGGGTGCGGGGGGTTTGAGTGTGTTTGTCGAAAGCTCGTATCTATATGCTACCGATCTCAATGCCGGGACGGTTTCTGGGTTTCTTTACAACTCAGCCAGCGGAGCGCTTACCCCTGTTCCCGGATCGCCCTTTCCAGCAGGCAACACTCCGGTGCAAGCCGTGCAAACGGCGACCCAAGCCAGCACCTTGTTGTTCCTGTATGTGAGCAATCTGAACGACTCAGCGGGCGGGATTTCAGCGTTTGCGATTAACCAACAGAATGGAGCGCTGTCTCCAATCCCGGGCTCTCCGTTCCCCACCGGCGTCCCCGGATCTTTCCCCGGTCCGTCGGCGATGGTGGTCTATTCCAACTTCCTCTATGTCGCCTTGGCTGGAACCTCCACCGCAAATAACCAGATCGCGGCGTTCGCGATCGACCAGGATACGGGCGAGCTTACTCCGTTGCCCGAGTCGCCATTCATTACCGGCAGCGATCCATCGCAGATGGCACTCGTGTCAGCTACAAAAAGCACGCAAGGCTTTCTCTACACAGCTAACGTTCAGGACGGCACGATCTCCGCTTTCACCGCGGACGGCAGTACCGGTGTCTTAACCCCAGTAAGTGGCTCTCCCTATACTTCGGGGACTTCGGTTGGGGGCCTGGCAGTGAGTCTGACGTTCACGTCCTCGGGAAACTATTTTCTCTACGCAGCCGATCCTCAGGCTGACACCGTCGAATTCTTCATTATTAACGGCACCACGGGAGCGCTCAGCCCCGTCGGGGGAGTGCCATTTGCCGCACCGGGCAACGCACCCACGCTGCTAACAGTCGTATTGCCCTGATGCTTGTGACCTGGCGATCGACGCCGGCAAGTTGGCAATGCTCCGCCCGTGCATACCAAACCCAACCGCCATGAAGCCGGCGTCTAAACCCTCGGTGCTAGTCAACCTGGTTCAAGCTCTGGCTGCCATCATCATCGGCAACCTAGCCTACTTCTCTCTCGCGCCCTCACTGCCACTGCCGCGCCACCGGCCATTCCAACTCGACGCGGGCCTGGTCGTAGACTTCTGTTTCTGCGTCGTAGCGTACGGGCTGATTCGCACCGCGAGAAGGTGGAAATAGGCAGCGACTATCTCGTAGGCGCCACGTTACTTTAGGAACCTCGGCCAACCGTCTTCGTCACGTTACCATAGCCCTTGAGCTACGAATAAATAGCTGTCAATAAAGAACCATGAATAAAATCGCGGTCCTGTACGATGCGGGCCAGGCCGTGCTCTCCACCTTTGATCTTGACGAGGTGCTGCAGCGCATCTTAGGCATCGCGCGGGACTACTTTCATCTGCGGAACGTGGCGATCCTGCTGCTCGACCAGCAGTCGCAGCAGTTGTACGTCCGCTCGCAGATTGGCTGGGACGAAGGCCAAGACAAGATTCGGTGGGCCGTGGGCCAGGGAATAACCGGCGCCGCCGCGCTTAAGAAACAACCCGTTTATGCGCCCGACGTCACGCAGGATCCGCGCTACATCTGCTCCGCCAAGTCCACCCATTCCGAACTCGCCATTCCTTTGATGTGCCGGGATGAAGTGGTCGGCGTGCTTGATTGTCAGACCGACCGCGTCGACCATTTCGACCCGGAGACCATCGATCTGCTCACACTCTTCTCCACCCAGGCGTCGATAGCTTTGCAGAATGCGCGACTCTACTCTCTGGAGCAGCAACGCGCCCGGCAACTGCAGGCGATCAACGCCATCGCCCAGCAAACCACCGCGGTTCTTGACCTTGAAGACCTGCTGAGCAGAGTTTGCCAGTTGATTCAGGACGCTTTCCGTGTCTCGCACGTCTCGCTATTCTTACGGGAAGATCACGACCTGGTGCTGCGGGCTCATCACGGCACGCTCACACCTCGCATCCCTCAGGGTGGCCGCTTCCCAGCCGAGCCTTGGGCAGACATCCTGGCCAGCAACAGTACGGTGACCGAAACAGATTTGCACAGCGGCCCCACCAGCACGAAATTCTTCGCGGAATCGGCCTCGCGCATGTGTATTCCCCTGGTCTCGTTCGGGCACACGCTGGGAATTCTCGCGCTCGACAGCGCCCTGTCCGATGCCTTCCGCGACGGCGACCTGCAGTCGCTTGAATCCGTCGCCGACATCTGCGCCACCGCTATTCAGAACGCCCACTACGTCGAGCGGGTAAAACAGCTTGCCTACCTGGACGGTCTGACCGGCATTTTCAACCGGCGCTTTTTCGAATTGCGCTTCATCGAAGAGATTGAGCGCGCCCGCCGTTACGGCACCGGTATGGCCGTCATCATGGCCGACATCGATCAGTTCAAGCGGCTCAACGATGAGTTCGGACACGTCCTTGGCGACGAGGTGCTCCGCCAGGTTTCCTCGCTGTTTCACCAGCAATTGCGGAAGATTGACGTGGTGTGCCGTTATGGAGGCGAGGAGTTCGGCATCCTGCTCACGCAAACCGATGCGCACCACGCCATGAGCGTGGCGGAGAAACTGCGCAAAATGGTTGCCAGTTGGCAGTTCCCAGGGGTGCCCCGGACGGTCACGATCAGCGCCGGAGCCGCCGCCTACCCCGATCACGGCACCTCCCGCGACGATTTGGTAAGGGCGGCGGATTCTGCCCTCTACGCCGCCAAGCAGGCAGGACGGAACAAAGTCTGCCTAGCAACTCTGGCGCGCGAAAAATCAGCAAGCAGTGGCCAGTAAAGCAGTGGTCAGTGATCAGTGATCAGTTATCAGTGATCAGTAAAATCAATTGCAGGACATGAGATTCACTGACCGCTGACCACTAGCCACTGACCACCGGTTCTAAATGTCGAATCCTTCGCCACGCATCTCCAGGCGAAACTGCTCCATCTCTTGCTGAAGCTTCTCGCGGCTCTTCTGGAGTTCTTCCTGAACCTTGGGCCCGAGTTCCTGCCTTAGCTTCTCGGCTTGATCTTTCATAACTTTCTGCTCGGCGCAGATAGCCTTGCGGGCCTCCTCCGACGCCTTGCGGCTTTCTTCCTTCGCCAGCCCCATCGCCTTCGATAGTTCCATCTCCTTCGCCAGTTCCATCTGGGGCCGGAGCTTGGCGATCTCGTTCTGCACCTCACTCAATTCCAGCTGTCTTTGCGCATCCAGCTCGGGTGCTTCCAGGCTTTCCTCAATCACCTCGCCGGAGTCCTTGCGCTCAGGCAAGGTAAGTGTAAGAGTCTGTTCTTTCTTGTCGCGGATCACTCCCACGCTCACCGATCCCGCGCTCAGGGAATGCAAAGCATGAGTGAAGTCGCTGGTGTCGTGGACTGGCTGGTCGCCGACGCGAGTAATCACATCTCCGGCGCGCAGGCCGGCCTTTTCAGCGCGGCTTCCCTTATCCACCGATCTCACCAGCACTCCATTCCCGTTCTTCGCGCCGAAAAATTCGCCTAACTGCGGCGTGAGATTCTCCACCATCACGCCGCTTCTCATCGACGAATGCACGTAAACGACCCCAATGTTTGGAATATCGAAGTCAAGGTTGGGGATCGGCGGAATCTCGATATGGATATCCTTGTTGAAGAATTTTTCCTTCGGACCAACCAGGGCGAACTCGTTGCGTCGATCAGCCAGTTGCACCTTGATGGTCATCGCCTGTCCGTCGCGGCTCAGTCCCAGCGTCACCACGCGTCCCGGCGGCGTTTCGTGGATCATCCGCTGCAACTGCGTCTTGCTGTCGATTGCCGTTCCGTTCATCGTCAGGATAACGTCGTGCTCTTTGATTCCGGCTTTGCCCGCCGGAGCGTCCTGGTCTACCATCGTCACTTCCACGCCCTGTTCTTCCTTCAGCTTCAAAGCTCCCAGCCGGTCGGTGGTGATATTCGCGATGTCTACGCCCAGATAGGAACTCGTGTCCGAATCATCGCTGGGATAGCCGAAAGGCTGCGAGGAATCAACCGTCCATCTTTGTGCGGCCTGCCCCGGGTTGAGCAGCAACGGCAGCATGACGATTGTTGCCAAAATGTGTTTAAGCATGACCAGCCTCCTGAGGATTATGCAATCTCTTTGTCATTCCGAACCGGGCGCCAAGCCCGGTGAGAGCCTGCCCTGAGCGAAGCCGAAGGGAACCTGCTTTTGACCTCGCGTTTGGCTCGCTTCCCTACTGATTCGCCCGCTTGAACCAGATATTTCCGGTCGTGGTCCGAACCTTCAGCACCGGGCCGCCTCCGTTCACCTTCCCCTCCGCGGTGAGCGTTCTCGGCCCCCACTGGTCGCCTTCGCTGGCGACATGAATGTCAGAAAAGTCGGAAGTGATGTGGTGTCCATTGCCCAGATCCACGCTGGCGCGCACCGAGATGGCAACATCAGCCGCAATGTAGACCGTAATATCGCCCGCGGAAGTTTCGAGCACAGAATCGCTGCGCTCCGCCGCAGTGTTGATGAACTTCACCGTAATCCCTCCCGCGCCCGTCTCCACCCGCGCCGACGGAACACCGTAAAGTTCGATCGACCCTGCGCCGGCGTTCGCGCCCACTCGCCCTTTCGCGGAGGTCACGTGAATGCTGCCCCCGGCGGTCTCGATGTCCGCCGGACCGCCGATGTCCCCCAGGTTGATACTGCCCCCGCCCGTCGATGCCTTCACTCTCCCCACGCAACGCTTGATGTCCACGTTTCCGCCGCCCGCCTCGATCACAACACCCTGTTCACCGGAAAGCACAACCACATTGCCTCCGCCGGTTTCCGCCTGGATTTTCCCTTTCACTGCCCCGATCGAGATGTTGCCGCCTCCCGTCTCCAGCTTAAGATCTCCGCCAACCGTTCCAACGTCGATCGAGTCGCCCCCGGTCTCTGCGTTCACCGAGCCGCCAACGTCATCCACTCGCAACTTGCCACCACCGCTTTCAATTTCCACCTGCCCGGTGACGCCCGTCGCTTCCACTTGGCCCCCACCCGTTTCGATCTTCACCAGTGCTGTGTCGCGCGGAATGTTAATCACAAGCTCAGGAAAGCACTTCCGCTCCGCACCCACGGCAATCGTCATGCGCGCCGGACCCATATGAATGGTATGGACACCCCGCCACTCCCCCACCACCCACACCGTGTCTCCTTTAACGTAAGTGCTCACCTTGTATCTTTGGAACTCGCGCCGCGCCTCTTCCTCGGAGGACTTGCTCGAGAACATGTGAAAGGAGTAATCGATACCCGGCCGCTGCGCGCCATGCACGGCCACCGATCCTGCATCTACTCTGACTCTCAGGTTCTTGACTCCGGCCAGCGATCCCGTGACCATCTGGCTCCAGCCGGCGCCGTCGCGCGATACATGTGTCTCCTGCGCCGCGGCCAGCGGCGCAAGTAGGCCGGCCACGCAAAGCAGGCCGACGAATTGTGGCGAATGCTTCAAAATAAACACCTCAGTTTCTCTTTATCATTCTATCTACTTGTCATTCCGAACCGGGTCCCAAGCCCGGTGAGGAACCTGCTGCTTCGTCCGCAGCGCATCTCAATCAATCTCCGGCAACTGCGCCAGCATGGTGCGCGCCTGCGACTTGATGTACTGGCTTTGATCCTTGGCCGCCAGCGTCATCAACACTCCACGCACGCTACCGTCGGCCTTCACAGGCTCAATCAGCCGCAACGCCTCGGTGCGCACGCCCGGGTTTGCATCGTTCACTAAAGCTTCCAGTACCACATCGCGGACCCGCACATCATCCTTCACAAAACTGCCCAGACCATCCAGAGCCTTCAGCCGCACTCCCGGATTCGTGTCGTAGCGCAACGCATAGATCAGCGCATCGCGCACCTGCGAAACATCGGGCTTCTGGGTCAGCAGATCAACGGAATCCATGCGCACGCCCGAATTGTAGTTATTCCGCGCGGCAAACAGCAGCAGTTGCTGGATGCGCTGGTCGTTCATCGATCCTTGCGTCTCCAGCGTCGAAACTGTGTCGTACTTGATGTCAATTTTATTGGTGCCCGGCTCCTGCGTAATAGAACGGATGCCGGTGATCGAAGCTTCCGCGGGAGCGGGAGTCGAGACGGTCGGACTCTGAGGCGGATGAGCGAATACCCGGTAGGAAGTTCCCACTCCTCCGGCGAAACCGAGAATCAGAATCGCGGACGCCAGCGCTGGCGAAAAGCGCACCTGCCGAAGCCAGTTCGCCGGATCGAAAGCCAAACGCCGCCAGAATCCGCCCGGCTCGGCCGTCTCCAGCGCTTCCTGCAGCCGCATCCGCGAAGCCGCCAGCAGATTCGGTGTCGGCTCCTCCGCCCGGTCCTGCGACAGCAGCGCATGGAACTCCTGCTCCGCCTTCAGTTCGGCGGCGCAGTCGGCGCAGCGCGCCACATGCTGCTCCAGTTCATGACGGGCATCATCGGCCAGCTCGCCATAAACCTGCAGCGTGATATTTTCTCGTACCCATTCGCATTTCATAAGCAACCCCCTCGGGGCGCAAGTGTTCCAGGTTCATGTGGGGACAGCCGCCCTCGGCTGTCCGCTGGGCTCAGCCCGGCTCTTCCTTACCTCATATCCGCCAACTGCCCGCGCAACTTCTGCGTAGCCCGAAACAAAGTATTCTTCGCCGTCTCTTCCGTGGTATGCAAAATCTCACCCACGGTCCGCAGCTTCAATCCGTGATAATGCCTCAACTCAAACACCATGCGCTCGCGCGGCGTCAACTTTTCCAGCGCTCCTGAAATCCGCGCCCCCAACTGCCGCCGCATCAAATCCCGCTCCGGATTCGCCCCCGCCCGCCCATCCGCCACCTGATCCAGCAGGTCGTACTCCCCGCCGTTACCATCTTTCGCCACCGGCGCATCTTCCTTGCGCACCGTCTTCTTCCGCAAGTGATCCAGGCAAAGATTGGTCACGATGCGATAAATCCAGGTATAGAAAGAGCACTCAAACCGAAAACTTCCGATGTTTTTATAAGCCTTGAGGAAGGCGTCCTGATAAACGTCCTGGGCGTCGTGCTCGGTCCCGGTCAGATGCAGCGCCAGCCGCAACACCGACTGATCGTAGTGACGCACCAGTTCCTCGAAGGCGGCGCGGTTCCCGCGTTGCGCCTCGCGGATGAGGATCGTATCGTCGATGCGGCGTTCTTGCCCAGCCATGCGGCCCCGCGTGGGGTCCCGGTTCTCGCTGACTCCTACCGCTGACCTTCTCCGCCCGATACTTCGTTCTCGAGAGCGCCCGTTCACCAACCGCAAGTGTCATTGCCCAAACATCGGCCGGCATGTTTTGTCGTTTCCTATACCGCCCGGTGTCAATGCCGTACCCGGGCTTGCATTGGAATAGACGGAGAGTCAGTGGAACCGTGAGCAGAAATTATAGGCTGGCAGGGATTTTTATGCGCCCTAGATGATTCTTTCGTAATGGGTTAGCCGGAAACAGTCCGGCCCATCACGGTGAGGAATGCGAATTTGGCAAGGCAAATGCCCCAGGCGCGATGCAAATCCTCCGGTCGAGGATCAAGGATCAATGACCCGATCATCAACGCCGCACGTTTGTCCTTCCGAACCCCATCGTAACCTTGAGGACTCCGTGGAGGCTTGCCAGAATAGCAACGGCTGGGACCTGGGGAGGACACAATGGGCCGAAGCTTGATCATCGCACTATGTATGTTGTCAGCCAGTACGCTCCGTGCGCAGCAGAATGCAACTCGGACCTCTTCGGCGGGTGTCAAGACCATCAATTACAACCTCACCGTATTCAACCCGCCCGTCCCAATTCAACCCGACCCCGCCAAGCTGAACCAGGATAGCGCTATCAACTGCACCATCTTATTTTTGTCGAAGACTGCACCAGGGAGATCTAAAGGGAGCTGCGGCAGCGACCGAAGATCCTGACACGCAAATAAAGATGTACGAAGCATACAAAACCAGAGTCGGCGACGCCGAATTCTCCAGGAACATTTCACAGCTCTTTGAGGGAGACCGCTACCTCTATGAGTTGAGGATCGGCTCGGAGAACGTCCTCATTTCAGAAAAACATCCGGAAGGCGCGCAGATCCTGATCGAAAAACAAGGGAAGTCTTGGTTAGAGGACGGAATCGCACATACGTCCCCTGAACTCAAGAACATGATGGAGTTAGTCAATGCCCGGGCCGCAGGGAAGCTGCAGTTCAGGTAATCACTCTTACTCCGCGACCGCTTCCTTCTCAATCACAACCTTCAAATGCGCGGTAACGTCCTTGTGCAGCTTCACCGGCACGGTGAACTCGCCCAGAGTCTTCAGCGGTTCATGAAGCTGGATCTGCTTCCGGTCCAGATTGATTCCCTTCTTCACGACAGCGTCGGCAATGTCGCCCGAAGTGACAGAGCCGAACAACTGATCGTGCTCACCCGCTCGCTTCTGGAACGACACCGATAGCCCCTCAAACTGCTTGGCCAGTTCCTCGGCCTGTGATTTCTCCTTGGCCGACTTGCGCACCGAAGCAGCCTTCATCTGCACGATGACGGCTTTGTTCCCGGCGGTGGCTTCGATGGCCAGCTTGCGCGGCAAAAGAAAGTTGCGCCCATATCCTTCGGCAACCTTCACCACGTCGCCGCGCGCTCCCAGCTTGCTTACATCTTCTTTAAGAATGACTTCCATGGTATGACTCCGATTTTTCTCGCGTAGTTCCCATCTTAATTTGTCGTCCCGAGCTTAATTTGTCATCCCGAGCGAAGCGAGGGATCTTGGTTCTTCTCGCCACCGGCAAAAACCAAGATTCCTCGCTTTGCTCGGAATGACAGGGCTCTTACAGCGCTACGATGCCCGCCCGGCAAACGGCAGCAAGGCAATATTGCGCGCCTGCTTGATGGCCGCGGCCAGCCGGTGCTGATGCGGCGAGCACACGCCGGTCAAACGCCGGGGCACGATCTTGCCGCTCTCGGCCACGAACTGGCCCGAGCAGCCGGTAATCCTTGTAGTTGATGTCGGCGATTTTCTCCGTGCAGAACTTGCAAACTTTCTTGCGCCGGAAAAACTTGCGCCCGCCCTCGCGCGGCGGACCGCCCGGCCCGGAACGCCCACCGCCGCCGCCCCCGCCAAACCGCGGACGGTCTCCTCCGCCGGAACGCTCCCCGAAAGGCCGCGATGGCCGCTCGGATGCTGGCGCTGGTGCTTTTGTCTCTTCAGTCATAACGCTCCTCTTAAATCAGTGGCCAGTGGTCAGTGATCGTTGATACGACGACCAGTGGCCAGTCAAATCTCTTCTAACTTGACGACAAGAACTGGTCACTGACCACTAGCCACTGACCACTGCTCTTACGCCGTTGCAGGAGTTTCCGCCGGCCGGCGCCGCCGGCGCTTCTTCCGCCACGGCCGCGGGCTGCGCGCTCACCTTCTTTTTCGCGTCGCGCAGCTTCTTGATCTTGTCCAGGCGCTTCTGCTCCAGGTCGATGCGCACGGTAAGAAACTTGATCACCGGCTCAGTAACCCGCAGACGGCGCTCCAGTTCGTGCACCACCGTGCCCGCGCCTTCGATCGTCATCAGAATGTAGACGCCCTCGCGGAACTTGCGCACCACGTACGCCAGACGCCGTTTGCCCATCCGATCAATGCTCTTGATCGAACCGGCCGCCGAAGTCACGGTCGACTCCAGGTTCGCAATCAGCTTGTCGAGATCTTCGTCCGCCATATCCGGCCGGACAATAAACATCAGTTCATAAGTACGATTCATTTCCATCTCCAAGCAGTGGCCAGTGATCAGTGGTCAGTGACCAGCGACACCAGCAACCGCAAATACAATTTCATCAAATCCGCAGTTCTTATTCACTAGCCACTGACCACTGAGCCACTGATCACTGCTCTTCTTTCCGGTTAAACCGGTTCATAGCCGCCGCAGCACCTTCGGCCAAAATCGCCTTCACCGCTTCTTTCGGCGGTGTCAATCATCTCGTCCACCACCGCCAAGTCGGCCTTGCGAAACGGCGACAGCAAATACCGCTCGCCGTCTTCCACCTTGCGCTCCGGAGCCACGCCGATCCGGATGCGCAAAAAATCCTGCGTGCCCAGCGCTCCGATGATCGACTCAATCCCGTTATGCCCCGCCGAACTCCGCCGCGTATGAATCCGCAACGTGCCCAGCGGAAAATCCAGCTCGTCCTGAATCACGATCAGGTCCGTTTCCGGCTTCAATTCGTATTCCGCCACCAGTTCCCGAACCGACAATCCGCTCAGGTTCATGTAGGTTTCGGGCTTGGCCAGCAGCACCGCCTCGTCCCCAACCTGTATTCGCGCGGTCAGCGCCCGGCACTGCCGGTTCCTGATCTCAACTCCGCGCTCGCTGGCGATTCGATCCACCACCAGAAAGCCCAGGTTATGCGGCGTGAACTGATACTCGATGCCAGGATTGCCAAGACCAACAATCAGTTTCACGCCGTATCAATTCCTCCACTTGCCTCGTGGTGACCAGTTGACATGCCGAGCAGCGTCTTGTGCGCAGCGGGAGTCTGGCGCCGCGCGAAGCCGAGGGGTCCTGACAGAGCGAAGCGAGGCGCGTCCCGCACCACGGCGCTTACTTCTTCTCCTTCTTCTCGGCCTTCTTCTCTGCTTTTTCCGGCTTCTCGGCCGCAGCCGCTTCGCCCTCTTCCTCGGTCTCCGCCTTGCCCTTCTTGATGACTTCGGGCTCGGCCGGAACCGCTCCCGCTTCCGCCGCCACAGCTTCCGGCGTGGCCACAACTTCTTCCTTCACTGAGGTCACGTGGGCTACGGGCTGGTTCGCGTCCGAGAGGAACTTCAGCTTCGGATTGTGCGGCAAATCCGAAACCCGCAGCACCTTGCCGAAAGTGAGATGGCTGATATCGACATCGATGTGGCTCGGAATATCGCCCGGCAGGCACTCGATCTCCACCTCGCGCAGCATCTGCTCGAGAATCCCGCCTTCCGTCTTCACACCCTCCGCCACGCCCTGCAGAACGATGGGCACGCTGACCCGCAACGCCTTGTCCATGGCGATGCGCTTCAGGTCGATGTGCAGCAGATGGCCTTTGATCGGCTCATATTGCCAATCCACGATCATGGCCTTGGTGCGCTCGCCGCCGTTCAGCGCGAGATCGAAAATCGTGTTGTGGCCGCTGTCAGAGTGCAGAATGCGCAGCACGTGCCGCGGATCCACGCTCACCGCCACCGAATCCTTGCTCGCGCCATAAACCACGGCCGGGATTTTGCCTTCGCGGCGCACACGCCGGGCCTGATTCTTCGTCCCAGCTTCCCGCGGCTGCGCTTCCAAAACATTTTGTTCCAAAGTGGTTGCCATAATATCGAGGTCCTATCTATGTATGATCTCTTTCAACTCTTGTCATTCCGAGCGCGGCGAGGAATCTTGCTTCTTGCCTGTGCCATAAAAGCCGCCCTTGCGGCACACTCGTGATCCCGCCAGCCCTACATAAACAACTTGCTGACTGAAGTCTCTTCGTGAATCGACTGGATCGCCCGCCCAATCAATCCCGCAATGGAAAGCACCATAATCTTCGCTTCGGCTTTCGCTTCCGCCGTCAGCGGGATCGTGTTCGTCACGACAACGTGCTGGATAGCAGAGTTGTGAATGTTTTCCACCGCCGGATCGGAGAGCACCGCATGTGACGCGCAGGCATAAACCGAGGTCGCTCCATTTTCCAGCAGGGCCGCCGCCGTCTTCACCGTCGTTCCCGCCGTATCGATCAGATCGTCAATGATCAGGCAGGAGCGCCCCCTGACGTCGCCGATCACATTCATGACCTCGGCCACATTCATTTCCACGCGCCGCTTGTCGACAATCGCCAGCGCCGCGTCGACCTTCTTCGCAAAAAAGCGGGCCCGTTCCACGCCGCCTGCGTCGGGCGAAACCACTGTAAGGTTCGGCAAATTCAACTTCCTGAAATGGTCTACCAGCACCGGCGAAGCAAACAAATGGTCCACGGGGATATTGAAAAAGCCCTGTATCTGCGGCGTGTGCGGGTCCACGATCAAAGCCCGGTGCGCCCCCGCCGTGGTCAGCAAATCCGCCACCAGCTTCGCCGAAATCGGAGCGCGCGGCTTATCCTTGCGATCCTGCCGCGCATACCCGTAATACGGAACCACCGCCGTGATGCGTCGCGCCGACGCCCGCTTCAGGGCATCGATCATCAGCAGCAGCTCCATCAAATGTTCGTCCACAGGCCGGCAAGTCGGCTGCATCACAAACACATCGCAGCCCCGCACGTTCTCCTGAATCTGCACATACGCCTCGCCGTCGGCGAAGCGGATCACCTGTGCCTGCCCGCGCTGCATCCCGAGAAACTGGCAAACCTCGTCCGCCAGCGGCTCGTTCGCCGTCCCGCTGAAAATCTTGAACTTCTCGTCCACCCGCGCGCGCTGCTTGCGTTCCAGCTTTCTCCTCGGGCGTGGGTGGGACGTTCTTTTCCGTCTTCTCTGCCTTCTCGGTCGGCGTAACCAAAGTAGCCATAAGAAGTTCTCAGTTCTCAGTTCTCAGCCTTGGGCTTCAGCTCTTAACTGAGAACTGAGAACCGGGAACTGAGAAATGTTTTCTGGCTGGGCCGCTAGGATTCGAACCTAGACAAAGTGCTCCAAAGGCACTTGACCTACCATTAGTCGACGGCCCAGTACCGCAGTTTCAAGTTTCCGGTTTCCAGTTTCAAAATCAAAACCGAATTCCGGCCCTGGTTGAAAAGCTTGATAACTCTATTAAACAACCAGAAACTAGAAACTGGAAACAAGAAACTTTTTCCAGTACTCCCGCCGCGTCAGCGTAACCGTCGCCTGAGCCGCCCACCCCTGCCTCCGGAGCCTTGCCGCCGCCGCCGCGCCGCCTCTTTCGAAGCAAACAGTCCGTACAGCGTTGACCCGGAGCCCGACATCGACGCATACTTCGCGCCCGCACGCTCCAGCGCACTCTTGCCTTCACTCAGCTCGGGATACTCAGGAAAGACGACTTGTTCAAAGTCGTTCTTGATCCCGGCCCGGACAAGCTCGAGAAGCGGATTCTCGGCCCGGCCCCTTCCAAAAGGAGCACCGGAGTAACTCTCGCTCAGCCACGCCGACAGCCCTCGGCCAAGCTCAATCATTCTATCGGATGCCCCCGGCATCGTCAATTTTCGATCCCACTCCGCAAACGCCTTCGGAGTCGAAACTCCCACCTCCGGCGTAACCACCACACACGCCGTCGCAGGCAAATCCTCCAGCGGATACACCAACTCCCCGCGTCCCACGCCCAGCACCGTGCCCCCCACCAGAAACAGCGGGATGTCCGAGCCAACTTCCGCCGCAATCCGCAGCCGTTCCGCCGCCGCCAAAGATTTCTTCAGCACTCTTTCCAGCCCCAGCAAAGTAGCCACAGCGTTCGCTGAAGCCCCACCCAGCCCTCCCTGCACCGGCAACCGTTTCTCGATCTCGACTACCACACGCCCTTTCGCTCCCAGAGCCTGCATGGCTTTTTCCACGATGCGATAGCAGGTATTCGATTCATCTTTCGGAACTCTGGGGTCCGCGCACCGAATCTCAATTCCCCTCCCGCGTTCCAGGCACACCCGGATCACGTCGTGCAATCCGATCGTCTGATAAACGGTCAGCAGCTCATGAAATCCATCCTCGCGGCGACGCGCCAATGCGCAACCCAAGATTGATCTTCGCGAACGATCGGACCTGCACCGTCATGGCAGCAAGATTGTAAGCCATCCCAGTTCGTATATGGGCCCGCCAGCCGAATGTCCTCATCTCACCCTCCCGGTCCATGACCTCGGTAATCTCGACTCCTCTGCATGATGGGCGCATTCTAATTGTGATTCCAATCGCCAGCCGTCTCTCCCACGGTCTTCCGGTTGGGATTGGGAACGACCGCAAACACGAGCGCTACCCGCCCCTAAGCGGGACCTGTGAGCGCTATCCCGCAAGTTGGGTGTAAGCCGTTGCCTGCGGAAAGCAAAGAGTCATCCCAAATTTCGGCCCGCGTTGCACGCAACTTCGCAAGCGCGCGCAACGGGCGGTGGGCTGTCAGGGGTCTTTATGCGCACTGTGATCACTCGTTGTTCTTTGCTGGTTTCGCTTCTTGCGGCCGCAACCTTCGCCGCCGCGCAGGGCGGCTATAAAGTCATTCCCGTCACCGACGGTGGAACGATCTCCGGCACCGTCAAATGGTCCGGACCAGTGCCCCATGAATTGGATTTTCCCGTTACCAAGGATCCGCAAATCTGCGACCCCGATGGCAAGAAGACCGTCAGCCTCGAGCGCCTGATCGTCGGACCCGAGGGTGGCGTGGCCAACACCATCGTCTACCTCAAGAATATCTCCGCCGGAAAAGCCATGGAGCTGCCCGAGCAGAGGCGTCACCTGGATCAGCACCATTGCCACTATATTCCGCACATTCTTCTCGTGCCTCAAGATGCGGAGCTTCAGATGCAGAGTTCCGACGCCACCCTCCACACCATCCACATGGATGGGGCCGCCAGCTACAACCTGCCATTTCCCTTCACCAATCGGGTCACCTCGCGCGCCATGTCCACCCCCGGTCTGGTCAACCTCCGCTGCAACGGCGGCCATGTCTGGATGAATGCCGAAATGATGGTCGTCCCCCATCCCTATTACGCCGTGACCGACGAGAGCGGCCGCTTCGAATTCACCGGCGTGCCTCCCGGCACTTATCAGATCGTCGCCTGGCATGAAGGCTGGGGTCTCGCCGGCAAAGAGCAGGCCTTCGACGTTCTCACCGAGCGCAGCGTACAGCGCCCCGTCTTCACCGAACCGAAAACTTGGGAAAAACCGGTCAGGGTCACCCCCAATCAGTCCAGCACAATAAATTTCGTGATCGGAAACAAATAGGAATTATCCGGCAAGTGTGGGTCGGACACTCCTGTCCGACAACCGCCGGCAGTCCATCACAATCAGGATTGCAACAGGTTTTTCAGGAAACTAGAAACTGGAAACTGGAAACTGGAAACTGAAGTCAGCCGCTACCCCCGCCGCTTATACAGCACCGCAAACTCAAACCCCGCATTCGCCGGAAACAATCTCCGCAACTTTCCTCAACCGCTCGGCCAAAGCCGAGGGCGCCAGCAGCGGATAATCCCGCTCCCGCAAGTCGTAATAATCCACATCCAGATACAGCGAAAGCAGGTAGATCGAGATCGTGTCGGAAAACGTCGCCTCGAAGTATTCGTTCTTGAAACGCTCCGCATCCGGCCCGCCAGCCGTCGCCAGCTTCCGCGCTTCCCAGGCGTCAAGTGAAGTTTCGCCGCGCGTTCCCGCCTCCACCTGCTTCCACGCCAACTCGCTGAATTCGTCCGAAACTCCGGCAATCTCCACCAGCGCGTGCCCCACGTTGATATAGAACTCGAAGGCCACGGAAAACTTGTCGTCCGTCAGCCGCGTAGAGATAAACACGCACTGCGAATCGCCCAGATTCAGGTTGCGATGGCAAACCGCATTGTCGCTGAGCGCTACATCATAGCGATCCGCAATCAGGATCTCTTCCCCCTGGCTAACCGTCAGCGGGACAAAGTAATAAGCCTTGCGCTTGAGCGCCGAAGCAATCTTGGTAGGCACCGCCGCAGATCATCCGCTCCAGATCAAACGACCCGACGGAGTTCTCCCCCGCCACGGCATAGCACACCCCATTCGCCGCCTGCGAAACCGGCGTCATCCGCACCACATCCGCGGGGCTCCGCGTAATAGCTGGCGCTGCCTGCGACATACCTGCTCTTTTATACACTACCCGTGTGGAGCGGGCGCCCTCGCCCGCTGCCTTTGACTTGCTCTTTGCCTTTGACCCTGCCCAGGACGCAATATGAACGGCTTGGGTGGCGCAGCGCTTCAGTGATGAGATAAAGCGAATTCCCGGTAAAGCGAATTCCTGCCAGAAGAAGCAGAATGGGACGACCCGACTCCAGCCCCGTTAGGGGCGGCATATGATAGCCCCGGACGTAAGTCCGGGGTAGACACGAAAACCCGGAACAATCCCACAGGGAACGCAGAAAATCACATCGCAATCAACGAACTCATCGCCAATTTTTTCCTTGACTCCGATCTCAAAAAGAAGCCATCCTATCTCTACACGCATTAGCTCTTTGACATCCGAATAGCAATGAGATAACTACCACAGATTCAATATTTTGCGATCCGGCCCCTGATTCCAAGGCACTTAGCCGAAATAAGATCTCCTAAGTGCTTTTAATGCAATATTTTACAAGTAAGTCTCTTATTTACAATATTTTAGCCGGATTCAAGCCAGATCAACACAGCGCAACTCATTGATTCCAGGTATTTTAGCCGGATTGATCTGTGATTTTTTGATCCAGGATCCGGATCTGATAATCGCCCCGCGACAGATGGTGTAGCTTGGAAGCATGCCGACCTCGCGCCTACCCCGTTGGTATGCGATCCCAGTGCGCGTCTTGCTGTTGACCTTCATCGGCACACTCATCTCTTTCGCAATCGGCCTGCTCGTCGGCATCATTGGGACCGTGATCATTTCAGCTATACGCCACGTGCATCCCAACATGACCGTCGCTTATCGCAACATCGCCTTGCCCGTGGCCGTGGTCGCCGGCAGCATCATCTTTGTGCTGGCGCTGGCCATGGAAATCCGCCACTACCGCCAGTCAAAAACCCTGGCAGCAATCGAAAGGATCAGTTGATTGGCCAATAACACCCCGCCCCGTATCGCCATCCCCATGCCGCACTCGATCGATCGCGAATACGGCGAGCGGGCAATCCCGCAATACGAAAGCGCCGTCAAGCAAGCTGGAGGCGAGCCCATCCGCATCCCGCTCGACCAAACAGCAGCCGAAGTTAAGAAGATGATCGAGAGCTGCGACGGAGTGCTACTGCCCGGCAGTAACGCCGATGTCGACCCTGCGAGGTTCGGCGCAACCCGCTCCCCGCACACGGCCGCCGCCGACCCGGGCCGCGACGCCGTCGACGCACTCCTGCTGCAAGACGCCTACAACCTGCGCAAGCCCGTCCTCGGCATCTGCTACGGCCTGCAGAGCCTCAACGTCTACCGCGCCGGATCGCTAATCCAGCACATCCCCGATTTTCTGCCGGAAGATTTGCGCACGCGCGTCAATCACGAAGCAGGGAAGAAGATCGCGGTAGCGCACGCCGTCGAGATTGAAACAGATTCGAAGCTAGCAGGAATCGTGAATGGGAAAGACCGGGAAGGCAACAAACTCGTCGTGCCGGTGAACTCTTCTCATCATCAATCAGCCGAGACCATCGGCAAAGGCCTGCGCGTCGTCGCCCGCTGCCCCGACGACGGCATCATCGAAGCACTCGAAGGCACCGCGCCAGATCACTTCGTGCTGGCGGTCCAATGGCATCCCGAACGCTCGGTCGATCAAGACGAACCTTCCCGCGCCATCTTCCGCGCCCTGATCGAAGCAGTGAAGATCGAAGCCGCCGAGATCAAATCGGCGAAGATCAAATCAGCAAAGATCAAAGCGGCAAAGACGCGGCCGAAGTAGCTCAATGCCTCTTCGTCCTCTTCCGCGCCTTCTTAGCAGTCGCGAGCTTCTCGAGCAGCACCACCACGTGCGCGACCGCGGTGTTCTCCAGATTGAGCCCTTCCGGAGTCTTCGCCTTTAACCCGACGCAATCGGCGCGCACGCCCAGCAACTGCGCCACGCGCGCGCGGATTGAAGCCGCATGCGGACCAATCTTCGGAGCGGCAAGAATCAGGCTGGCATCGAGGTTCGCTACGCCATATCCCGCGTCGCGCACGCGTTTCAACGCCTCGCGCAGAAAGACGACCGAGTCTGCTCCCTTCCACTTCGAGTCCGACGGCGGAAACAGCGCGCCAATATCGGGAGCAGCCACGGCACCGAGCAGAGCGTCGGTGATGGCGTGCAGCAGCACGTCTCCATCCGAGTGCCCGCCCAGTCCCTTGTCATGCGCCAGCAAGATGCCGCCAATCTTCAGCGGAATGCCGGGCTGGAATTCATGCGAGTCAAATCCATAGCCGATGCGCGTCGTTGGCCGTTTGTCGTTGGTCGTTGGCATTCCGAATCAGTGCCGATCCGCCCTCTTCAAGTAGAACTCAGCCAGTTCCATGTCTGCCGGAGTGGTGATCTTGATGTTGCTTGGCGAGCCCATCACCACCGCCACATCGTGTCCCGACCGTTCCACCAGCGAAGCTTCGTCCGTGCCGAGGAAACCGTCCGCCGAGGCTTCATCGAACGCCTTCTTGATCACGCCATAGCGAAAGCCCTGTGGCGTCTGCGCCATCACAATACCGGCGCGCGGAATCGTCGCTTTGACCAGCGCGCCCTCGGCCGTGCGCTCGACTTGCTTCACCGTATCGACGGCGGGCAGGCCGGCAATCGCCGCTCCATATTTCTTCGCCGCCTCGATTACTTCCTGAATGATTTCCCGGGTCACAAGTGGACGCACCGCATCGTGCACCAGAACAATATCATCCGCGGCGGCTGCCACCGCGTTCAGGGCGCTCTCCACCGACTGCTGGCGGTGCTCTCCGCCGACGACGAGTTCCACTTTCTTGCTCAAAACATCTTTCGCTTCGCTCTCCAGCCGCGCGCGAAACCCCGCAAGCTCGTTTTCCCGCAGAGCGATCCAGATCTCGCTCACGGCATCGACCGCGGCAAACTTGCGCAGCGTGTGGATGAGAATTGGCGTGCCGCCCAGTTCGGTGAACTGCTTGGTGGGCGGCGACTTCTTCTGCTTGCCCTTGGCGCCGACGGGCATCGGAGCCATGCGGGTTCCAAGCCCCGCAGCCGGAATAATCACGACAACCTTCATAGCGGGCTGTAAGTATACGAGTGGGGACCTTGGAGTTCAAATCCAGATGCAATCAGCGCCGACCACTCCGCAGGGTCTAAGGCTGAGGCTTGGTCTCCACCAGCGTGCTTGGAACCACGGCCGCCGGCAGCGCCGTACCCGTGACTACCGGCACTGCGGGCGGGACCGCCACGCTGTTTCGGCTGAAGGCGCGTTCATCCCATTTGCCGAAGATCATCTTTCCCGCCGTAGTCTGCAGAACTGAAGTGACCGAGACGTCGATCGTCTTGCCGATCATCTTCCGCGCGTTGTCCACGACCACCATGGTGCCGTCATCCAGATACGCGACGCCCTGGTTGTATTCCTTGCCTTCTTTCAGGATGAAGACCTTCATGATCTCGCCCGGCAGAACGATGGGCTTGAGCGAATTGGCCAGCTCGTTGATGTTCAGCACCTCGACGCCCTGCAACTGCGCCACTTTGTTCAGGTTGAAGTCGTTGGTGATGATCTTGCCCTCGTAGACCTTGGCCAACTCGATCAGCTTCAGATCGACCTCGCGCACGGCGGGGAAGTCGTCTTCTACAATCTGGATCGACAGCGTAGCCATTTTCTGCAGGCGCTGCAGCACGTCAAGGCCGCGGCGGCCGCGGTTGCGCTTCAGCGAGTCGGCGGAATCGGCCACGAGTTGCAGTTCGCGCAACACGAACTGCGGTGTGACGATGATTCCGTCGAGGAACCCGGTCTCGGCAATGTCGGCGATGCGGCCGTCGATGATGACACTGGTGTCGAGGATCTTGTAGCTCTTTTTGCCTTGCTTCTCACCGCCAAAGATGCCGCCCAACGCAGCCAGGTTCAGCAAGTCGCCCTTGCTCGCGCCCACGATCAGGCCCACGTAGGCCATGAGCAACATCACCAGGATTTGCAGGAAACTCTGAGTGTTGCCGGCGGGGACGCTGCTGCGAATCACCAGAGAAAACAGGTAGGCTCCGCAGATGCCGAGGATGCTTCCAATGGCCGCGCCGATCAGCCGCTTCAGGCTCACCGTCCGCAGCTTCCATTCAAACAGGACGATCCCCGCGCCCACCAGCGCACCTACGCCAGCATCTTGAGGCCGGGACAACCGGAACGGCTCAATGAAATAGCACGCAACTGAAACTACGATGACAAAAAGAAGACGTACCAGAACTAAATCCACAATATGACCTCCCCCGGATGCAGCTCCGCTGAACCTCTGGCGCGAGGCACCGGTGCCATTTCCTCGCCGCCCCGGGCGGGAATCGGCAAATCAGCATGCAGGGCGCGCATGAATTAGGGGGATGAATGTACGCCCCGTCCCGGCCCGTGGAGGCGTGGCCGGGAGTACCTGGGTAAACCTACGCCAAGAGTATATACCCGGCGGCAAATAGTCGGCGAAGAAACTACGCTTGCACCAGCCGGCGTTAGGCAAGCTGCTTCGGAAGTTATCCGCCCCTACAGTGTCTCCGGTTCGCATCTACAGCCGCGTCCCGCATCTGAATTGGCTGCCTGGTGCATCTCAAGCTGGCAATCCGCGCAAACTGCTGAATGAACATGCAGATCGCCGGTCGATGAAGCCGTCGTCGATTCAGGTATCAAGGATTGCCTCGGAGGATGTTTATGCGAGCTTTAAGATTCTTGAATGTATCGATTCTCTCAGTGCTGGTCGGGTGCACGGCGCTTGCCTACGCACAAGACGACAAGGCGCAGGACGATAAACCCGCGCGGCAGGAAGAACCCAAGCCCGAACCAAAGCAAGATGAGGCTAAGCCTCCCAAGCAGGACGATGCCAAACCTGCAAAACAGGACAAGCAAGAAGAGAAACAAGATCAAAAACGCGATCAAGACCAGTCCCGAGACCAGATGAAGCCGCAAGGGCAGGAACATCCGGAACAGCGGGCCGGGAACGCGCGTCCGGCCGGCAAGGGTGGCCACATCCCGGATGACAAGTTCAAGGCTCACTTTGGCAGCGGCCATCATTTCAGTGCCAGGGGCGTGATCGTGCAAGGGCAGCCGCGGTTCCAGTATGGCGGCTACAATTTCGAACTGGTGGATGCCTGGCCTGCGGACTGGGCCTACACCGACGACTGCTACATCGACTACATCGATGGAGAGTACTTCCTGTTTGATCTGCGACACCCGGGCGTTCGAGTTGCTTTGTTCGTTGTGCTGTAACGCAACAACCGCCGCTTTGTCCCGAAGGTGGCCTCTCGGAGCCGGAGGATTCAGTTCTGCTGGATTCAAGCTCAAGAGGGTCCACCTTCATTTTTTGGTTTGGCGACGTGATTCAAGGGCGAAAACGCGAGGCCGAATCCATCCTGTTAAACTCGGGGCCATGAGAGCCTTAGTGATCACCGGCGTATCCGGTCCGGACGCGCTTTCCGTCCAGGACATGGCTGACCCTGCATTGAAGACAGGACAAACGCGGATCCGCGTCGCCGCCGGAGGGTTGAATTTTGCAGACGTCATGACCATGCAAGGCGGCTATCCCGGAACACCGCCGCCTCCACTGATCGCTGGACGCGAGTTCTCGGGGATCGAAGAAAATAGTGGACGCCGGGTCATGGGCTACATGCAATGGGGAGCCTTCGCCGAGAAGGTCGCCGCCGACCCTCAGATGCTTTGGCCAGTGCCCGAGCATTGGACCGACGAACAAGCCGCCGCATTCCCCGTGAATTACTTCACCGCATATCTCGCTTACTGGCAGGCCGGCATGACAGAACCGCCTGCGCCAGGCCGCAACCATCGCGTCCTAATCCACGCAGTGGCCGGGGGCGTGGGCACAGCGGCAGTGCAGATCGGCCACATTCTCGGGGTTGAAATGTACGGCACGTCGTCGTCCGACGAAAAGCTGGCGCGCGTGAAAGAACTCGGCCTGCAGCACGGCATCAACTACAAGCGGCAGGACTACGAAGAAACCGTGAAGAACCTGACACGAGGCGAAGGTGTGGACGCCGTCTTTGAAATGCTGGGCGGTGAGCACACCGCGAAAAGCCTGCGCTGCCTGCGCGACTTCGGACGCGTCATCCAATACGGCACCGCCACCGGCAAGCCGCCGCAACTCGACGTGAGGGCGCTGTACGCAAAATCCGCCAGCCTGCAGGGCCTGTGGCTGACCTACCTTTCTCAAAAGCGCGAGATCATGGAGCCGGCATGGAAGCAGCTCTCGGAATGGATCGCGCAGCGCAAGCTGACGCCGGTGGTCGGCCAGGTGTTCCCTCTCGACCGCGCCGTGGAAGCTTACAAGCTGCTGCAAGAAGGCAAGAATTACGGCAAGGTTGTGCTCAAGATTTGAGAATCAAGACTCTGGAATC
Organism: uncultured Acidobacteriaceae bacterium; assembly: GCA_963850165.1. Classification (GTDB taxonomy): domain Bacteria; phylum Acidobacteriota; class Terriglobia; order Terriglobales; family Acidobacteriaceae; genus Sulfotelmatobacter. The sequence continues at coordinate 34,039 of CAWKKK010000010.1, forward strand.
AGTCTCGTCCGAGGTATCGAATGCGGCCTGTGAAGCCGCGCCCGGCGCTGTCGACGAAAGTTGGGACGGGGTGGCTGGGATCGAGGGTCGAGATGGCCCCGGTGACAAGGCCGTGATTTGTGATGTCGTCGAAGCCGGCACGCAGAGCCCAATAGCGTTTGAAGAGATGAAGCCGCTTTTCCGCCTGCAGATTCAGGGTGTAGTACGTGGGTAAACGCAAAGATGAACCGGGAGCATAGCCGGGAGCAATCTCGCCTTGATCTGTGGTCCCGTAGAAAGGCGATCCGTTGCGCGCCTCGGCCGAGTAGACGATGTCGAACTTGTGAATGACGGGCAGATTGAAACCCGGCAGAATTCCCCAACCCACGAAACGGTTCGGAGTGTCCCATCCATAAGGACCACGCAGTTGCGGGCTTAGCAGCGTGGTATCCAAGCTGAAGTCGAAGATCTGATTGCTGCGGGAACTGGAGCGCGTATAAGCTCCGAAGACCTCGTACCGCTGGCGAAAGTGGTGGCGTACGCTGACCGTGAAGGCATCGTAGCGGTCGTCGCGTCCATTGCCAAGAAGATAAACACCATCCACCGCGCCATTCAGCGTGTTATAGGCATAGGCGTGCACACCGCGTTTGTCCATGAACTCCAGTTTCAGGAAAATGTTGTACGGGAGTTTTTTCTCGAGGCTGGCGCTCGAGTTTATGTATCGCGGCATTTCGAGCGCATTCCGGTCCACGACAAACGTGGTCTGAACCGGGATCGGCTCACTGATCTGTTGGCCGTTCGCATTGCTCGGCTCCATTGTGCAAGTGGTCGAGGAAGGCGGGAAACATGCAAAGAAATAATCTGACCTCTGCCCCTCCAGCGGTTGGTGGATCAAACCCAGATTGGTTGCGTCGTAGATGATCCCGATTCCCGCCGACAGCTTGGTCGTACCTTCGGCGTCCAACCTGAATGTTCCCGCCAGGCGCGGTGACAGCACCGGCGTCCGCACGAGTTCATCCCAATCCAAGCGAACTCCCGGCTCGAGGAGCAGGCGATTCGTGATGAGCCAGCGATCCTCGGCGTAGGCGCTACCCTCGACGTTATAGAGCGCTGCGTAGTTGCCGCCGGAGAACAGCGAATAGCGTGTGCATATGTACGGCGGCACTGGAACGCCATTTGCATCCGTAGGACAGGGCTGAACCGACGGGCCCGGACCCTGCGGCTCGAACGAGATCGGCTGCCGCAAAAACTGAGCGTTGTAGTTCAAACGATCCAGGTCGACGCCAACTTTGACGTCGTGCCGTCCATGCCATTGATGCGGTGGCACGTACAAATTCGAGAAGCCTTGCACGCGGCGGGCAAGTGAGGTCTCGTGCAGATAGTAGTTGCCCTCGGCCGCAAAAAATAGCTCGATGTATGGACTATCTCCCCGCGGCGTCAGCGTCGTGTTGTACTGGTCCACGCCGAATCCGGTTTCCAGCAGCACTCCGTTGTGGAAGTAGTACTGATCCTTCAGGGAGCCGAAATAAGCAGTCTCGACCTCGATGGGAGTAGCCGGCTGCGGAACGAGAAATCCCAGCCCGTCGTATTCATCGTGATAGTAGTTCGAAAGAAAGCTGGCGGTGACAATGTTGCGGGCGGTGAGGTTGGCTTGCACCTTCGCCAGGTTGTCCACGCGCCAGACGTAGTCACGATCCGGCAGGGGCCGGAGCTGCGTATCCACATTGTCGTCAAATTCGCCATCCAGGGCGTCGATAAACCACATCTTTCCCTTGATGATCGGACCGGAAAAGGTGTCAATCGGGGTCCATGAACCGGAAACCTGGCCCTTCGTGATTCCCGGTCCTGGCAGGAAGTCGGTCGAGGTGAAGCGATAGCGGTCCTTGCCCATCGCGGTGTTCAGGGTCAGGACTCCGCCGGAGCCTTTGCCGAACTCAGCCGGCTCGCGGCTGGGCACGACTTCGATGGAACGGAACGACTCGATGCTCGTGCGAACCGCCAACTGGCCATTCGTCGGCTGGCTCACGTTGAAGCCGTCCAGCAAAACCAGAGTTTGGTAGTTCTCGGCTCCCGCGACATGCAACTGGCCAAAGCTATCGGGTGTGACTCCGGGGATGAAGTTCAGCGCGTTGTGATAGTCGTGTGACCCTGGATAAGGAATGTCGATCAGCTCCGAACCGGTGAGTTCGTCCTTGGCAGAGATTTGCGCGGGATCGATCGCCGGCGGGGATTCCACCACATTTACCACCTCGTGTGCCGCTTGCTGGTGGGAAAGCGTCACGTCGACATTGGCGGTCGTGCCGGCTTGCACATTGGACTGAATTAGCGCGTAGAAGCCGGTCTTCTCGACGCGGAGTTCAGAGGTTCCTGAGGACAAGCCGGTGAATTCACAATGCCCGGCGAAATCGGTTTCGCAGCGCAGGGGCATGGCGGGCGGCGGCGGTTGCAATTGCACGCGGGCGGACGCGACAGCTAATCCGTTTTCGTCGGTCACCGTGACCGTCAGATTTTGCGCCGCCGCAGGGTGATCGGGAGAGGTGCGCTGCGAAGATGAAGCTGAGGGGGAAGATGAAGCAGTCTGGGCCGGGGACGGCATCACCAAGAACGCAGCCAGCGCCAGCAAGAGCGCGCATTTCACGGCTGGGCTCCGCCCGTGCATGGTTCAACAATGAAACTCATGGCGCGTTTCCGCCGGAGGAGGGAGTCCATGGCCAATTATAACCTCGCTCCGTAGGGTGCAGTTGTCAAAGGATTGTCACGAACAGCGTGGGATAAGGCACTCCCCCCAAGCGCTGCTCAAGCGCACATCGATATCAATATCGATATCGATGTCAATGCGTAAGTGATTGCGGCAGCGGAGGGTTACAACCGAGGATCATCCAGCGAGAAGGCTCTTTTGATTACCGCAGAGTAGCGTATTTTGGATTTGGAAGCCGCAATCGTGGAACTAAATCAAGCTCAAACTTAACTAAAGAAAGAAAGCTTCGTGTTCTGGTTTTTCACCTTCTTCTTCATCTCGGGGTTCTGCAGCGTCCTCTACGAACTGATCTGGCTGCGCTTGTCCATGGCGCAATTCGGCGTTACCAGCGCCATGGTTTCCATCGTGCTGTCGGTCTTCATGGCCGGACTGGGATTGGGGTCGTGGGCCAGCGGGGTTTGGATACGCCGGCGGGAAGAAGAAAAAAGGATCGGCTTCTCACCGCTCCTGCTTTACGCGGCGATTGAGTTGTTGATCGGGATTTCTGGAATCCTCGTTCCCTATGAGCTTCGATTGGGACGCAGCCTTCTGGAGCGGCTGGGCTCGACTTCTTCCGCGGAATACTACGTGGTCTCCGGCATCTGGGTCGCCCTCACGTTGATTCCGTGGTGCACGTTGATGGGAGCGACCATTCCGGTCGCCATGCTCGCGATCAGTCGCATGTTCCCCGGGGAATCTTCCCGGTCGTTCAGCTATTTGTACATGGCCAACGTGGCTGGCGCGGTCGTGGGAACTGGTCTTCCCTTAATTCTGATCGAGTTGCTGGGATTTCACGGGACCTTGAGCGTGGGCGCAGCGTGCAACGTTCTGATTGCGGCTCTGGCTCTGATGGTATCGAAGCGTGCGCCGCGGAATGAAGTTGGAGCAGGGATTGGAGAATTACGGGAAAAGGTTCCGCAGCCCGCCACGCAGCCTGACCGAACCGGAGCCGGCGGAAGATCTCTTCTGGCACTGCTGTTCGCCACCGGTCTCACGAGCATGGGCATGGAAGTCGTCTGGGTTCGCGAATTCACGCCCTTTATCGGAACGGTGGTATACGCGTTCGCGTCAATTCTGGCCGTGTATCTGACCGGGACTTTCGTGGGATCGCGCATTTACCGCAGTTGGAACTCACCGCATGTGAATGAGAGTACTTTGCCCTGGATTCTGTTGGCGCTTTTCTCACTGTTCCCGCTACTGGCGGCGAGCCCAGACTTTGCTCGCGCTGCCTCACTGCGGCTGGTGGTGGGCATCGCGCCCTTCACCGCCCTGCTCGGCTATCTGACGCCCATGCTGGTCGACCGCTGGGCGGGAGGCGATCCCGCGAAGGCGGGGAAAGCGTACGCGGTGAACGTTGTGGGTTGCATTGTTGGTCCGCTACTGGCAGGCTTTTTGCTTTTGCCCTGGATCAGCGAACGCTGGGCGCTGGTGCTGCTGTCGCTGCCTTGGCTGATCGCCGGCGTCCTCCCCATGCGTCTGTCCGGTTCCGCGCCTGGTTTCATTCCCCGCGTGGCGTCTTTCCTGCTCCTGCCCGCTGCGTTGGTACTGTTTCTGAGCAGCAACAGCTATGAAAAGCAGTACATCCACGGCAAGGTTCTGCGGGACTCGACCGCCACCGTGATTGCGAACGGAACTGGGATGCAGAAGGCTCTGCTGGTCAATGGCTACGGCATGACCATGCTGACGCCAATTGCGAAGATGATGGCGCATCTGCCAACGGTCTTCCTGGACCATCCTCCGCAAAATGCTCTGGTGATTTGCTTTGGCATGGGGACGACCTTCCGCTCCTTACGCTCCTGGGGGATTCCGGTTACAGCGGTCGAGCTGGTTCCCAGCGTGCCGCTCTTGTTCCCCTATTTTCACGGCGATGGCCCCGCGCTTCTGAGTTCTCCTTTGTCTCACGTGGTAGTCGACGATGGCCGCCGCTATCTGGAACGGACAATGCAGCAATACGACGTGATCACGATCGATCCTCCGCCGCCTGTGGAGGCCGCTGGGTCCAGTCTGCTGTATTCCGAAGATTTCTATTCCGTCATCCGGCGGCGTCTTCGTCCGGGAGGCATTCTGCAACAGTGGCTGCCGATCGGCGATGCGGAAGACGTGGCGGCCGTCGCACTCGCCCTGCGCCGATCTTTCCCCTATGTCCGGGTGTTCGCCTTTGGAAAAAATTGGGGATTTCATTTCCTCGCCAGCGACCGTCCCTTGCCCAATCGCACCGCGAGTGAATTGGCCCAGCGTCTTCCGGCCGCCGCGGCTGCGGATTTGGTCGAGTGGGATCCGCAACCCAACGCAGAAGCCCGGTTCGCGCATCTCTTGAACTTCGAACTGCCCATCGATCAGCTCATTTCTGCGTCTCCCTCCACACCCGCTCTCAGCGATGACCGGCCCATCAACGAGTACTACCTGCTGCGTCAGGAATTGCGGCCATAAGCGGAGACCAGCGACCAGCCATTACCAGTATCAATAAGGGAACCAGACGGGTCTGATTCGAACGATAAACTCAATCGTGAATAGAAGGCTCTGGTAGGCTTTGAAGGAAATTCACGTCTCGCGCGAGCGATAATGGCTCGGCGTTACCGGCGTAAATCTGCGGACCATGCCCAGACTTCTGCGATTCTTTCGCCCGTCGCACCAGCACACGGCGTTCTCGGCCACGCTGCTGCTGATGTCGGCGGTCATGCTCTCGCGCGTGATCGGCTACGTCCGCGAGGCCTACATCGCCTTCGCATTCGGCGCGGGCCCGCAGACCGACGCCTACGTCGCCGCTTTCACTCTGCCGGACTGGCTGAACTACATCGTAGCCGGGGGCGCAGCTTCCATTACATTCATCTCGATCTATACGCGGTTTCTCGCGGAAAAACGCGATGCCGACGCGCAGAAGACTTTTTCCGTCGTCATCACGGTGATGACCACAGTGATGATTGTGGGCACCATCATCACCGAAATCTTCACTCCGCAATTCGTGCGCTGGATGTTTCATGGTTTCTCGCCCGCGCAAGTGGACCTGACCGTCCATCTGACTCGCATTCTTCTGCCGGCACAGATCTTCTTTTACGTTGGAGGCGTCGTCTCCGCCGTCCTGCTCTCGCACCGTCTGTTTCTTTTGCCGGCATTCGGCCCGCTGCTCTACAACGTGTTCATCATTGCCGGAGGAGTGATTGGCGGACGGCATTTCGGGATTGCGTCACTGGCTTATGGCGCGCTGGCGGGAAGCGTTGCGGGTCCGTTCCTGGCCAGCGTGATCGGCGCCGCGCGTATCGGCACCGGGTACCGTCCGTCGTTCGACGTGACCAATCCCGCATTCCGCGAGTGGGTGAAGCTATCCATTCCGCTGATGCTCGGGGTGTCGCTGGTCACCGCCGACGACTGGATCCTCCGCCACTACGCCTCCAGCGGCGTGGGTGACATCGCCCGCCTCAACTACGCCAAGCGATTGTTCGCCGTGCCGATTGCTGTCTTAGGACAAGCGACCGGGCAGGCCTCTCTGCCGTTTTTCGCGCGCTTATTCAACGAGAAACGCCTGCAGGAATTCGCGAGAACGGTAAACGATTCCGTCTATCGCGTCTCCGCCGCGTCGCTGCTTGCCACGGGATGGATGATGGCCGCAGCCTTCCCGCTGATCGATCTGGTTTATCGCCGCGGACGTTTTCTTGTTTCCGACACGCAAAGCACAGCCGTCTATTTCTTCTGGTTCTCGCTCTCACTCGCTCTCTGGTCCGCCCAGGGACTTTACGCCCGCGCCTTCTACGCCGCCGGCGACACGCTGACTCCGATGGTTGCGGTCACAGTGATCACGGGCGCGTCGTTGCCTGTGTATTCGCTGCTCTTCCACAGATACGGAGTAGTCGGCCTGGCGTTTGCATCTGACATTGGCATCGCAGCGAATCTGCTGGCGCTAGCGCTTCTACTCCATTACCGCAAACTGGTTTCGCTCGGCACACTGCGTTGGAATGAGCTGGGGAAATCCGCGGTGACCGCGGTCGTCGCCGGAGGCGTAAGCCTCGAAGTCGCACGCAGTGTCACGCCCTTCATTTCCGGCCACGGTAGCCGCGTCGCCGACGTGCTGCAGTTAGGATTAATTTCAGTCACCTGGGCCGCAGCGACTACGCTGGGGCTGTGGCTGATGCGCTCACAGTTGCCTAACGATCTGCGACGGCGCAAAGCCGCGGCATATCCCGGCGTCGCCGAGGGCGAGGGCAAAGAAATTATGGGAGCGGGAACGCAGCCGTAGTGGCCGAAGCGTACCTGACTCAAGACTGTGCCCGCGCCAAGACTCGGACTATCTTTACTGTTACCGGTAAAGACAGGTCCGCATGAGCATTTACGTTGAGATTCTTATCCACGGCAGCATGGATGATCTCTGGCAAAAAACCCAGGAGCCGAAGCTGCACGCACGTTGGGATCTCCGCTTTTCGCAGATCGACTATCTTCCTCGTTTGCCCGGAGAGCCTCAGAAGTTCCTGTATTCAACCCGCATCGGCGCGGGCCTGCGTATCAGAGGCGAAGGCGAAAGCACCGGAGAGCGGGACGATTTGTCTGGCCAGCGGACTTCAGCGCTCAAGTTCTGGTCGAAGGATCCGAAGTCGCTGATCGAGGTGGGTTCGGGCTACTGGCAATACACTCCGAACGAAACCGGCATTCGCTTTCTCACATCGTATGATTACCGGACTCGATTCGGCCCGGTTGGTAAGATCGCCGACAGGCTCGTGCTTCGGCCACTGATCCGTTGGGCGACCGCGTGGAGCTTCGACCGGCTCCGCCTCTGGATTGAACAAGGCGTCTCGCCTGAGGCTTCTCGCAACTCAGCCGCCGTTTACTTCTTGACTCGCGTAACGATCGCGCTTGTCTTTTTCTACCATGGACTGGTCCCAAAGCTATGGTTTCGCAGTCCCGATGAGCTGGATATGCTGCGCAGCCTGGGCGTCGCTTCATTCGCCTTGCTTACAGCAGTCGCGGGATGGATGGAGATCAGTTTCGCTTTGCTGTTGATTATTCTGTGGCGAGCGCGCTGGCCGCTGTGGATAACGATTGTGGGCATGATTGTCGCAACCGCTTCCGTAGCCCTGGGCTCGCCCAGTTATTTTCACAAGGCTTTCGATCCACTGACGCTCAATCTTTCGGTTGCGGTGCTTGCGGCCTGCGGGCTGTTCGTGGCTGAGAACGTTCCCACGGCGAGCCGCTGCTTTCGAAAAGCTCCTCGGAGCGATCCGTGAAGTCAATCTACGAACAGGCACTGGGCGAAAAATTCAACCTTCTCCATCCGCGTATTCAGGAAAGGTTCGGGTTCAGCAGCCGCGACCACGTCGCCTGCATTGGCACTGGAACGATGGAAGAGCTTTGGCACGGAAAGCCTTATACGCTTCCTTTTCTTTATCTCGGAAGCGCGCGCCGCATTATGTTTCCGGAGCGCGGCCGGTCCGTGCCCTTCACGATCAGAAACTATGCGTATGTTGACGAATACGGGCGCGAGACCGTGACCTGGATTCGAAACTTCGCCACCCGCAAGGCGCGGCGCTTTGACGCTTACATGATCTTCAGCCAGCAACGCCAGCTAATCGTGGACTATCTGGGGACGCACCAGCATCTCGCTGTCGATATCGATTTGTCGGTCGATGAACGAGGCGGCCTTCGCCTTCGGTCAGGGGCGCAGCGTTTCTACGAGGGTTGGGTCGAATTCAGTTTTCCTCTGCTCTTCTCCGGCGTCGCGGACGTCTGCGAGTGGTACGAAGAAAAGGACCAGCGTTTCCAGATCGAAGTGAATGTCACAAATCAAACCTGGGGCCCGCTGTTTGGCTACCGAGGTTCCTTCGACATAGAGTGGCGGACGGTCAAGAACGACGAAATCCCCGCGGACATCCTGCCGGCTCGCTGCGAACGCAGGGAGTAGAAATTCAGGGCTTGTCATGTTTCTTCTTTCAAGACCCACCGAATCGCGGATCCGGACAATTCTTGCCGGCCAGCGAGCCAGCGACTTTTCTTATCCCGAGGTCGGCGCAACTCGAGGCGATGCGCCTGCCGGCTACGCGGTGCTCCGCGGCCACTTCGATCTGGGCAAGGGTTCGACAACGTTCGAGCGAGCCGCGGAAGCGCTGCGTCGATGGAAGATGTTCGCTGTTCCAGGTATACAACTCTGCTGGCCGGCTACTCCGATTCAGCCTGGGGAAGCTGTCGCGGTAGTCATCAAGCATTTTGGGTTTTGGTCTCTCAACTGTTGCAAGATTGTTTACGTAATCGACGAAGATGGTCCCGTCCGGCGCTTTGGATTTGCTTACGGAACGTTACCCGAGCACGCGGAGCAAGGCGAGGAGCGCTTTACGGTCGAATGGCATCGCAGTTCAGATCTGGTTTTTTACGAGATCTTTTCTTTTTCCCGGCCGAGAAACATCGCGGTGAAAATGACATATCCGTTGGCGCGCGGACTTCAGAATCGCCTTCTGCGCCACTCGTCTGCTGCGATGGTAAATGCGGTGCGGACTGAGTAGGCGACGAGCCGTTATTTCCCTAACAACAAAGCGGCGGACATTCGCATTCTCTGCGAACTCCGCCGCCAATCTCTTCACGAAACCCGACGAGACGCCGCTACTGCAAACCTTACGCGCGGGCCGCAGCCGCAGCCGGCTCGGGCACGGGAGCGCTCTTGTCCTCGCCGTTGGGCTTCGTCTGGGTGGGCTGGCCACCCTTGCGGATGTCGATGCCGCCCTTGAAGTAGGCGCCGTCTTCAATCGAGATACGCGCCGCCACTACGTCGCCCGTGAGCGAGCCATCGCTGCGGATATCCACGCGGTCGCTGGCGGTCAGGTTGCCGCGCACTTTGCCGAGCACGACGATCTCGCGCGCATTGATGTTGGCCGCGACCACGCCATTGCGCCCGATGGTGACGCGGTTGCCTGCCAGGCTGATCGAGCCCTCGACCCGGCCGTCAATATAAAGCGACTCCGATCCTGTCACCTCGCCTTTGATCACCAGCGATTTGCCGATGGTGGCCTGATCCGCGGTGGTAGTGGTGGCAGCTACCGGACGCGGCGCAACGGAGGGCTCACTCGCCATCATTGCAGGGGCGCTCGGAGTAGACATGGTGGGACGCTCAGGTTCGCCTGGGCGCCCTGGGGTCTGAGGCTGATTCGTCGGCTTCCACATGGATGAAAATTTCCTTTCCTTGTTGGGATTAGAAATCACGCGCCGCACTTGCGTGACCAAATCGAATTGTACTCCCCAGTCTCAAAATGAGCGCTGTGGAAAAGCCTTTATTTTCAACAGAGTTTCCTAGCTTGGTACGTCCTCTTGTGTCTCCATAGGATGTGCCCTGAGTCAGTTGACCCTCCATTTTGGCTCTCTCACTGTGTAAGGATTTCCGAAAAAACTCTGCCGGTTAACAATTCCACATCGTTCTCGGAGTATGCTCGTGTCCCGTACATTTACCGAAGATGATCGTCAAACACATAATCCAGCTCGTAAGGAGTCAAACATGCCGGAATCAGCCGTCGTTACTCCTCCAACCTTTACTATCGCCCGTCCTCAGCCCGGCGAGTACGCGCCCTATTACGAACGCTACATTTGTTTGGTTCATGGCGAGGACATTATCGACACGCTTGACCGGCAGCGCCGCGAAATGATGTTGCTGCTCTGCGCCCGCGACGATGAGGAGGGAGACTTCCGCTACGCGCCCGATAAATGGAGCGCCAAGGAAGTGCTCGGCCATGTCTGCGATAGCGAGCGCATTTTTGCCTACCGCGCCCTGCGTATCTCGCGCGCCGACGCCACGCCGATCGAAGGCTTCGAACAGGACGACTACGTGCGCAACGGACCGTTTGCGCAGCGTCCGCTGGCCGATCTGGTCGAAGACTTTATCGCCGTGCGTCGCGCCACGCTGGCGCTGCTGCGCAATCTCGATGAAGCCGCGTGGGTGCGGCGCGGTATTGCGAACAAGAATGAAGTCAGCGTGCGGGCGCTGGCCTACATCATCGCGGGGCATGAACTGCATCACCGCAGAATTCTGGAAGAGAAGTATTTTGCCGCAAACCGCGGATGATTCTCCCTGGAAGCAGCAGTCTTGGGTCTTAGGCAGGGAGGACAACCGATGAGGACCATCGCAATTTGCTTCATGTTGGCGTTTCCACTTCTGCTCATGTCGCAGACCGGCGCGGAAACAGATGAGAACGCCATCCGCACGGTGCTGGATCGGTTCGTGGACGCATGGAATCGTCACGATGCCAGGGCCTTTGCGGCGGTGTTTGCCGAAGACGCAGACTTCACCAACTGGCGAGGCACGGGGGCGAGCGGCCGCGCGAAGATTGAAGCCTTCCACGCGCCCATGTTTGCCACAATCTTCAGCAAGAAGAGCCACCAGGAACATACCGACATCAAAATTCGCTTCGTCCGCCCGGACGTTGCCGCCGTCGATGTGCGGTGGAAGATGACAGGTGCCACGGACCAGCAGGGCAATCCCCGGCCGGAGCGGGAAGGATTGTTGAGTTTCGTGATGGCGAAGAATGCGGGGCAATGGGAAATCGTGGTGATGCATAATCTTGACGTTTCGGCGCTGCCTCCGCCAGCGAAATGAAAGAAGCCTTCCCTCAGTGGGGTATCCTGAAAGCAGACGGCTGATAGCTGGCAGCTCCGCATGCTTTCCGACTCGACTATCTTGAAGCACATTGCCCGCCAGCCCAAGTGGTCTGCCGGATTCAAGCAGTTGGTGCGCGAACTCGGCCTGCACGGCGACGCTCGCGAAGAACTTGACGCGCTGCTAAAGAAGCTGGTCGCCGCAGGCGAACTGATTCAACTCAATTCCGATCGCTACGCCCTGCCACAAGCCGCAGCCGACAAGAACAACAAGAATCTGGTCGTCGGACGCCTCACCATGCACCGCGACGGCTTCGGCTTCGTCATCCCCGATGCAAGTTCGCTGAGTGCGTCTCTCAAGTCGCGTCTCGTGGGAGACATCTTCATTCCACCCCATGCGATCGGTAACGCCATGCACGGCGACCGAGTGCTGGTCGACATCACGGCCGTCCGTCCCGATGGCCGTGCCGAAGGCCACATCGTGCGGCCGGTCGTGCGCGCGCATCCCACCGTGGTCGGGATTTTTCATTACGGCAGCCGCCACGATTTCGTGAAGCCGATCGACAGCAAGATCACGATGGACATCGTGATCCCGGCGGGGATGGAGTTCCCCGAGGCAAGTGTAGACCCGCCATCCCCGGCGGCCGGCAAAAAAGCCGGCGGGACGCCGGCGCTGCAAAGAAAATCCGTGGACCGCGTGCTCGGCGACGAAGCCGCTCGCCGTGCGCAATGGGACGATCTCGAAGGCGTGGTGGTCGATGTCGAACTCACTGACTGGCCCACGCCTACGCAAGGTCCGCGAGGCCGCGTCATCGAAATCCTCGGCCGCGAGGACGACTTCGGCGTTGACGTCGAAATCACCATCCGCAAGTTCCACCTGCCGCACCACTTTCCCGCGGCTACGCTCGAAGAGGCGCAGAATATCGCCGCGGTCATCCCGGCGCCAGAACTTCGCCACCGCCGCGATTTCCGTGCTCTGCCGATTGTCACCATTGATGGCGAAACTGCGCGCGACTTCGACGACGCCGTCACCGTGCGCAACCTCGCCGACGGGAATTTCGAGTTGCAGGTCCACATTGCCGACGTAGCGCAATACGTAACGCCCGACTCCGCGCTCGACCAGGAGGCACGCCTGCGCGGCACCAGCGTTTATTTCCCCGACCGCGCCGTGCCCATGCTGCCGCTCGAACTCTCGACCGATATCTGCAGCTTGCGTCCGCACCTCGACCGGCTGGTGCTGTCGTGCGTGATGCGAATCGATCCGCGCGGCGAAATCATTGGCTATGAACTGTCCGAAGGCGTGATCCGCTCGGCTGAAAGAATGACCTACACCGCCGTCAACGCAGTGATTGAAGGCGATGCCGCCGCGCGCGAGCGTTACCTAGCGCTTGTTCCAACATTTGAGCTCATGCGCGATCTCGCGATGATCCTCAACCGAAAACGCCAGCGCCGGGGGTCGATCGATTTCGATTTACCCGAGCCGGTCATCGAGTTCGACGAATTCGGTTTGATGAAGAGCATCACGCGCTCGGAGCGCAACATCGCCCATCGGCTGATCGAGGAATTCATGCTCTCCGCCAACGAATGCGTCGCGCACTACCTGGAATCGAAGCGCATCGCGTCCTTATATCGAATTCATGAGAAGCCGGACGCCAAGCGCGTCTACGATTTCGAAGTGATCGCCGCGACCTTCGGCTATTCTCTCGGCGTCGGCGCACTACCCATTCACCGCGTGCAGTTTAAGACCGACCGCCGCGCCGCTCGCGGCACCGGGAAGCAAGCGCGCACGATCGAGGTCCCCAAGGAAGTCCACATCACACCGCGCATGTACCAGAAGTTGGCCGCAAAGATCGCGGGCAAACCAGAAGATCGCATCCTGAGGTACCTGATGCTGCGCTCGCTCAAGCAGGCGCGCTACTCTGAAGAGAACCTCGGCCACTTCGCGCTGGCGGCGACGAGTTATACCCACTTCACGTCGCCGATCCGCCGCTATCCCGACTTGATTGTGCACCGCATCTTGAAAGATGTGCTGCGCGAATCGCCGGAAAAGCGGGATGGAGATGTACCGACTGGAGTCTCAAGTGCGCTCGACAGCAGCGCGGCAGAGCTGGACGCCGTCGCTACGCCTTGGTCGAAGCGGCGCGAACACGCTGCGCATCACGAAGCGCCGGAACCGTTGGGCGGGCCAATCAAAGTCGCCGAACTTCATGAAATCGCCGAAGAGTCCAGCCAATCCGAGCGCCGCGCCGACGACGCCGAGCGTGAACTCATGGAGTGGAAAAAGGTCAAGTTCATGCAGGACCGCATCGGCGAAGACTTCGACGGCCTCATCACCAGCGTCACCAAGTTCGGCTTCTTCGTCGAGCTGACCGATATGTTCGTCGAAGGTCTGGTCCCGTTGAACACGCTCACTGACGACTTCTACGCCTATCATGAGAATACGCGCCAGATCATCGGCCAACGCTCGCGCAAGACCTACAGCCTCGGACAAAGAATTCGCGTGTTGGTCGACCGCATCGATCCCGTAGAGAAGAAAATCCAGTTCGCTATTCTGGAAGAAGCGCCGCCGCGGCCAGCATCGAAACCTCAGTCGCGCAAATCGAAGCGCCAGCGCAGATAAGCAATGTCAGGTTTTTTTCTGTGTGACCCCGTGGCCCCTGTGTTAAAGCCTTTAGGACGCTGCGCAAAATCCGGAAGGTCAGCCGAAATTGTCCCGCTGGTGGTAAAATCCTCTAGTGAAACCCCATCCGCTGCGGATGCGAGCAGCGGGTTCCTTCCTAGTCGGGACGTGGCTCAGCCTGGTAGAGCACTCGCTTGGGGTGCGAGGGGTCGGCAGTTCAAATCTGCCCGTCCCGACCATTTATCTGTTTGACCCCCGCCCCGAACCAAGAAAAGCACTTTGACCGCAGCCGTCTCTCCCGCACAATCGGAGGAGTCCCAGGTATCAAGGCTGGTCGCCGTGCCGCTCTCGTCGCAGTTCTTTCCAAGCCGCAGTTGCAAGTAGTTCACACGGGAGAATTCTTATGTCCGGGCAAGTCATTCTGGATTTCGAGGACCAGGCCGACGCGTTGCGTTTTGCATTGGCCGCAGGATCGGTGATGGCGGGCGATGACGCTCGCGCTACCGACAATCTGGTTCAGGAAACGTCACGCGTCAGCCGCATCCGCCTGGATGCCACGAACGCTGGAAAAATCAGAAAGCCCACTCCCGAGCACTTGGCGTGAAGATTGCGCTTTAGGTCTTGAGGATTGGTCCTCGGAACTCAGGGCCGGACAACAGTTGATATGTGTCAGGGAACCCCAAACGCCTAGGACCCACGACCTAACACCTAAGAGGTGCTATCCCGTGCGCCGCGTAGAGAGCAGGTTGAGTATCTCGCGCAGGCCCTGGCGAATGTGCTGGATTTCGGCCACCGACTGCGCGGGGAACGGAATCGCGGACTGCCCTTTCTCGGTTTTCGCCTCGGATCGCAATTGCTGGCGCGCGCCCACAATGGTGAATCCCTGTTCGTAGAGCAGTTGCTTGATGCGCAGCACGCTTTCCACGTCGCGCCTGCGGTACATACGCTGGCCGGTGCTGCTTTTCACCGGCTTGAGTTGCGGAAACTCGCTTTCCCAGAAGCGCAACACATAGGCTGGCAGGCGGCACAACGTAGCCACTTCGCCGATGCGGAAGTAGAGTTTATCGGGAATGAAGATTTCATCCGTCTTGTTCTTGCCCGCGCTCTTCTTCCTGACATTCATGTTCGCGCTCATGCCCGCACCACAGTTCGAAGTCCTATGGGTTCCCACAATTGTGACACACCTGCGAATTTCACACTGAAGAATTTTGAGCCTGAGCCATCGGCAGTTAGCAGTTAGCAATTAGCCGCCGAATCACTGAACTAAGCTGGAACCAAGATTCAATGCCAATTGCCAACTACTGTGGGTGTTGAAAAAGTCTGTGATCGGAATGTACTCTCGGCTGCGATTATCGCTGCCATCGAGGTTTTCCTCTCACCTCCACTAAGTGGCAGCTTCCATAGTAGAGGTTGTCGGTTGGCTGAGGAATCGCACTAGCCGCTTGATGTTCTGGGCCACGGCCGCCAGGAAGAACTGCTCCCGCACGAACTTCAGTCTGCGCAGGCGCAGGCGACGCAATCCGATCTGATTCTTCAGTTCCGCAAACAGGGCTTCCACCTTCTTTCTTTCCCGCTGTGCCTTCGCAAACTCTGGTGTGTTGACCAACTCGCGAGCGCGTTGCCGGGCCGTCTCATCCCTATGAATGGCGAGATACTTATATCGCCCACTGGTGCATTGCGCTTTTTGCGAACACGCCCCACAACGTTTGCCGCTCCCGATATAGGCGTGAGCGCGGTTGCGAACATTCAGGCCGACATAGTTGAGCTGTTCCCCCGCAGGACAGCGATAGCTGTTACTTTCGGGTTGATACGTGAACCGCTCGGGACCATAGAACGGACTGTTCCTTCTGTGGATACTGTCGCGGGTTCGCATATAGGGTGTGATGTTCCGATCCGCCAACCACTGCAAGAACACCCCATTTCCGTAGGTGGTGTCGGCCGCTACCGATTCTGGCTCTCGTCTTTGCCATTGCGTGAAGCGAGTGAGCATGTCCTGTGCGGCCACCGTTTCCTGACTCATCCGTGCTGCCGTCGCTTGTACTCCCACGATTACGCAACTGTGGTTGTCGACCAGATAGTTGTCGTAGTAACCCAGTCGGGCCGGAGTCCCACCCTTGGTGGCGTAAGTAGAATCGGGATCGGTGGTCGACACCTGGTCTTGCTCATGCACCGGCTCTTCTACCGGGTTCTGCTGTTCTAGTTCCTGCATATACTGACGCACGGTGTGATTGACCTGTGCTACTTCCGCCAACTGCTCGCGCGGAATGCGGCTCTCCTTGGCGGCATTGGCTTCCACGAAACTGCCATCGACAGACAGGTGCTTGCCCTGCACCATTCCCACCTCCACACACTGGCGCACGATCTGTTCAAACAACTCCTCGAACAGCTTCGACTCCTGAAACCGCCCATGACGGTTCTTGGAAAATGTAGAGTGATGGGGAATCTCCTGATCAAAACCCAAACCCGTGAACCAGCGCCACGCCAGGTGCATACGCAGTTCCTCCACCAGTTTCCGTTCGCTGGTGATGCCATACAGATAGCCGATCAACAGAATGCGCAACAGAAGCTCGGGATCAATCGAGGGCCGCCCCGTCTCGCTGTAACTCTCCTTCAACCTCTCGCGCACAAAGGCAAAGCTGATGTGCTTTTCAATGAGCCGCAGCAGATGAGTTTCTGGAACCTGATCTTCCAGGCGGAAGTAGTAGAACAACGCTTCAGAGCGGTCGTGTTGCCCCATCATGATCAGCAGGCCTCCGACAATGAGAATCAAACAGAGCATGGCAGGATCACTTTCTTCTAACAGTCTGCTGAATCTCATCCTGCTAATCGACGTGACTTTTTCAACACCCACTACTAATTGCTCTAAAAGGAAACGCCTCTCAAGAGGTGCTTCTCCTGAGAGGCTTGGTTAAATTCTTGGCCCATGCGAAGTATCGTTTCGCAGACGGTTAGTGTTTCTTCTTTTTCGCCTTCTTCT
Source organism: uncultured Acidobacteriaceae bacterium (assembly GCA_963850165.1). Classification (GTDB taxonomy): domain Bacteria; phylum Acidobacteriota; class Terriglobia; order Terriglobales; family Acidobacteriaceae; genus Sulfotelmatobacter. Next base: position 50,911 of record CAWKKK010000010.1, read on the forward strand.
TCGTTGCCATGAAGGTTCCTCCGTGAACGATTTTCCCTTGCAAAGGGTGTCACAACTTACGGGACCTGATCACAACCCACCCAATTTGTAGTACGGGCAGCGTCCTTAACACAAGATATTGCGGCAGTGTGAACGCAGTGTCAACACAATTATGCACTGAACAAAAGAATTCTCGTCAAATGCGCCGTTGGTCGCTAGTCGTTGGTCTTAGTCGCACACTTCCGGCGGCGCGAGATACTCGCTCCACCGTCCAGGCTGCCGACTGAAACCCGCCACTTTGCGCAAACGATGTTGGCGAACGACCAACCACTAACGACCAACGACGGGTTTCCGGTAAACTGCGCTTCATGCGGCGCGATCCCGTCGAACTGGAAATTTTCAAGAACCTCTTCCACTCCATTGCCGAGGAGATGGGAGCTGCGTTGCGCCGTACCGCGTTTTCCCCCAACATCAAAGAACGGCGCGACTATTCTTGTGCCGTGTTCGACGGCGCGGGCGAAGTCATTGCCATGGGCGACCACATGCCGGTGCATCTGGGCTCCATGCCAATGTCGGTACAGGCAGCAATTGCAGCCTGCACGATGGCGCCGGGGGATGTGGTCATGCTGAATGATCCTTTCCGCGGCGGGACCCATCTGCCGGATATCACGCTGGTGGCGCCGGTGTATGTGGGCCGCGGACCCGCCCTGGGCGGCAGCCAAAAAGTCCCGCGACGAGCAGCGAAGCGTCCCGACTTCTACGTAGCCTCCAGAGCGCACCATGCAGACGTGGGCGGAGCCTATGCCGGCTCCATGGGTCTATGCCGCGAGATCTATCAGGAAGGATTTCGCATTCCTCCTGTGAGAATCATGCGGTCGGGCGTGATGGATCGAGACGTGCTGGCCCTGCTGCTCAACAACGTGCGCACGCCCGAGGAACGCGAAGGCGATTTGGGGGCGCAGATCGCGGCCTGCCACACCGGAGCCACGCGGCTAACGGAAGTGTGTGCGCGATACGGCATCGATCGCACCAAGCGCGCGGCGCGGGAGCTGCTGGCATATTCCGAGGAACTGATGCGCGCTTTCCTGCTGCGCGTGCCGCCTGGCACTTATTCTGCCGAGGACTTTCTCGACAACGACGGCATCAGCGATAAGCCAGTGAAGATCGCGGTCACGGTGAACTTTGGCCCAGCCAAAATACGACGCCCCGTCCCAGCCCAGCCAGCAGTTACCGTCGATTTCACCGGCAGCGATCCGCAGGTCGAGGGCAGCGTAAACGCGGTCGAGGCGATCACCTACTCGGCGTGCTTCTATGTTTTCCGTTGTCTGCTGGCTGAGGATGTTCCGGCAACCGCAGGCCTGATGCGGCCCATCCAGGTGATCGCCCCCGAAGGAACGATTGTAAATGCGCCTCCACCGGCGGCGGTCGCGGGCGGCAACGTCGAAACCTCGCAGCGCATCGTGGATGTCTTGCTGCGGGCGCTGGCACAAGCCATTCCGGACCGGATTCCGGCGGCGGCATCGGGCACCATGAATAACCTCACCATCGGTGGAGTCGATCCCCGCACGGGCGAGCCTTTTGCTTACTATGAGACGATCGCGGGCGGCATGGGAGCGCGGCCCACCAAACCGGGCGTCTCCGGCGTGCATACCCACATGACGAATTCGCTGAACACTCCGGCGGAGGCTCTGGAGTATGCGTATCCCTTGCGGGTTCGGCGCTACTCGCTTCGCGCAGGCAGCGGCGGTGCGGGGAAGCATCGCGGTGGTGACGGAATTATTCGCGAGATTGAAGTGCTGACCGATTGCGAGGTCACGCTGCTGTCAGAGCGGCGCACGCGCGGGCCCTGGGGACTGGCGGGCGGCAAGGCAGGTTCGCCGGGAAAAACCAGCGTGATCCGCCACAGCGGCTCAATCGAAGAGATGCCGGGAAAGTTCAGCACGCGGCTGCGAAAAGGCGAGCGCATTCGGATCGAATCGCCGGGCGGCGGCGGCTGGGGGCCAAATTGACGCGAGCAACTTCGAAGGTTCATTAGTCATTCCGCCCGTAAACCCTGTATTTAATTCATAGAGGCAAGACTCTTATGAATGATGTCGCTTCTCACTATTTCGACGAAGCCCACCGCCAGTTCCGCGGGCACAAGCGCCTGGCTGAGGGCGCGATGGCGCAACTCAAAGACCACGAACTGTTCCTCGCGCTCGACCCCGAATCGAATTCCATCGCTATCATCGTGAAGCACATGGCGGGCAACATGCGTTCGCGCTTCACCGACTTCCTCACCACTGACGGTGAGAAACCCGACCGCAATCGGGACCAGGAATTCGAGCTTGGCCCATCAACCACGCGCGCCGACCTCACAAAGATGTGGGAGGAAGGCTGGACCCGCGTGTTTGCCACAGTCGAGGCGCTCAAGCCGGAAGACGTTATGCGCAAAGTGACCGTCCGCGGCGAACCCCACACCGTGTTGCAGGCTATCAACCGCCAGATCGCTCACTACGCCTACCACACCGGGCAGATCGTTTTCGTGGCTAAGCACATCCGCTCCAGCAAGTGGAAGAGCCTGAGCATTCCGCGAGGCAGGTCGGAAGATTACAAAACCGCCCCTCCCAAGCCTTACAAGACCATGAGCTAGAAACGAGCGGTCCCGTGCGGTGCTAGAATCATACGTTTTGTGTCTAAGTCTGAATTCATAAGGTAGCGTTTATGGCATCCACGATGCGGGCAGTGGTCAAGCCGGAGGCTGCGCCGGGCGCGGAGATTCGGGAAGTAAAGATCCCCGCGTTCGGACGGAACGACGTGCTGGTCAAGGTAAAGGTCGCCTCCATCTGCGGCACCGACCTGCATATCTACAACTGGGACCGCTGGGCGCAGAACCGTATTCATCCTCCGCTGATCCCAGGGCACGAGTTCTGCGGCGAGGTGGCGGCATTCGGCGATGAAGTCACCAGCGTCAAAGAAGGCGACTTCGTTTCCGCCGAGATGCACGTGGCTTGCGGCAAGTGCCTGCAATGCCGCACCGGCGAAGCTCACATCTGCCAGAACGTGAAGATTATCGGCGTGGACGCCGACGGCGCCTTCGCCGAGTACGTGGTTATTCCCGAGTCCAACATCTGGAAGTTAGATCCCGCCATTCCGCAGGAATACGCCTCGATTCTCGATCCCCTCGGCAATGCGGTTCATACCGTGCTGGCGGGCGAGATCGCCGCGAAAACCGTAGCCATCACGGGATGCGGTCCCATCGGCCTGTTTGCCATCGCCGTGGCGCGGGCCGTGGGCGCAACCACCGTGTTTGCCATCGAAGTGAACGAACACCGGCGCAAGATCGCTCGCGAGATGAAGGCCGATTACGTGCTCGATCCGTCGAAAGAAAACGCTAGCGCGATTGTGATGGAGAAAACCGGCGGCCTGGGCGTGGACGTGGTGCTTGAAATGGCCGGCCATCCCGACTCGATTCGAACCGCTTTCGACATCGTACGGCGCGGCGGCAGAATTTCCCTCCTCGGCCTGACCTCCAAGCCCATCTCGCTGAACTTTTCCGAAGACATTATTTTCAAAGGCATCACCGTGCAGGGCATCAATGGACGCCGCATGTACCAGACCTGGTACCAGATGACCGCGCTCTTGAAAGCGGGCAAACTCGATCTGCATCCGGTGATCACCGACCGCATTCCGATGAAGGATTTTTCGAAAGCGATGGAGCGCCTGAAAACCGGCGAAGCCAGTAAAATATTGGTGTATCCCAACGGAATAAATTGAGGTTGTGGCAAGGCCCGTGTGGCGCGGGCGCCCTGCCCGCGACTTTTGCACCCAACAACGCACCGTGGGACAAGAATTGTGTTCGGAAGTGACCTATGGCCCTTGATGCATTCGTACGCTGCACCTGCATTCGCGACGGCAAGGCCAAGCCGCACCCGTTTCCCGACCGCCTCACCTTCGACGAGTCCGGCGAGCCGTCGCTGACCGGCGACCCCTCTGAAGAAGAGTGGGACGCGCACGATCACTGGCTCGCCGATTCGTGCGAACACGAGGGATTTATCCTGTCGTTTTTCCTGGGCAACATCACCAAGGTGGGAAATCTGCGAAGCTTCCTGCGCCACTTGCAGGGAAAACCGGGGCCGCGATTTCCGATTCTGTTGGAAAAAGTTCTCTATGACGGTACCCACACCGGCGACTTTATCCCCATCAAGCAATCGCCGGCGCTGCTGAAAGAAGTCAACACCGTCCTCCATTCCAGCGACATTCTGGCCGACTCCGAGAAAGAATTTTTCAACAACATGAAGCTGCTCTGCGAGGCCAGCATCGCAACCGGGAACCCGATTATGTTTTGACCCGTTTCTTCGATTCCGCGTTGATCCGTGCAAATCCGTGGCAAAGAAGTTTGAGGGAATCATGACCACTGCAACCCGCACCAACCCGCTCTCCTATCTCACCACCCAGCTCAACGAACTAAAAGCCAAAGGCACGCACTTCAAGCTGCGCGTGCTTGAGGACGAGCAGGCCCCCGTCTGCACCTTCGACGGCAAGAAAGTCATCAATCTCGCCGTCAAACAATTATCTCGGACTGACCACCCATCCCAAGCTGCGCGAGGCCGCGCTCGAGGCCACCCGCAAGTACGGAGTGGGCTCGGGCGCGGTGCGCACCATCGCCGGCACCATGAAAATCCACATGGAGCTGGAAGAAAAGATCGCGCGCTTCAAGAACGTGGAGGCCTGCGTGGTCTTCCAGTCCGGCTTCGCGGCCAACGCAGGCACGGTATCGGCGGTGCTGGGCAAGGACGATTTCATCATCTCCGACGCGCTCAACCACGCCTCGATCATCGACGGCGCGCGCCTGTCGAAGGCGCAGATTCTGGTCTTCCGCCACAAAGACGTCGCCCACGCCGAAGAGCAACTGGCCAGCGTGAAAGACCAGCCCGGCAAGAAGCTGCTGATCACCGACGGCGTGTTCTCCATGGATGGCGACATCGGCCCGCTCCCCGGCCTGTGCGACGCCGCCGAAAAATACGGCGCAATTATGATGGTCGACGACGCGCACGCCTCCGGAGTTCTAGGCCGCAACGGCCGCGGCACCGTCGATCATTTCAACGTGCACGGCCGCGTCGATATTCAGGTCGGAACGTTATCGAAAGCCATCGGCGCGCTCGGCGGATACGTCTGCGGCACGCGCGATCTGATCGACTTCCTCTATCACCGCGCGCGGCCGTTCTTATTTTCGACGTCGCATCCGCCGTCCGTCGCGGCAACCTGCATCGCCGCCTTCGACGTTCTGGAAAACGAACCCGAGCGCATGGAGAAACTCTGGGAGAACACGCGCTTCTGGAAAAAAGAACTCGGCCTGCTCGGCTTCGACATCGGAGGCCGCGCCACTCCAGCCAGCGAAACGCCGATCACGCCGATCATCATCGGCGACGGCAAGCTCACCATGGACTTCTCCCGCGAGCTGTTCAAAGAAGGCGTCCTCGGCACCGGCATCGCCTTCCCCACTGTGCCCGAAGGCAAAGCCCGCATCCGCACCATCATGACCGCAACGCACACGAAGGAAGAGTTGGATCAGGCGCTGGAGGTGCTGGGGCGCGTAGGGAAGAAGATGGGGATTGTGAACTGATCATTCCGCCCGGTAAACAATCTTCCCGCCTACAATCGTCGCCACAACTTTCCCCGTAAACTGCCATCCATCAAACGGAGTGTTGCGCGACAGCGATCGCGACTTGGCGGCTTCAAACGTCCAGCGCTTCTTGGCGTCGAAGATGGTTACATCACCGAAGTCGCCACGTTGCAGCGATCCCCGCCCGCGAAGATCGAAGACACGCGCCGGTCCGGCGGTAAAAAGCTCGACGATGCGAGTCAGCGGAATCTTGTGCTCGCGGTGCAGTTTGGTGATGGCCAGCGCCAGCGCGGTTTCAAGTCCCGTGATGCCGAAAGCAGCGCGCTCGAACTCGACTTGCTTCTCGTGCGATGCGTGCGGGGCGTGGTCGGTGGCGATCGCGTCCACGGTGCCGTCGGCGAGCGCGACCAGAATGGCTTCGCGGTCGGTCGCCGAGCGCAGCGGCGGGTTCATCTTGAAATTCGTGTCGTACTCGCCTACGTCTTCGTCGAGCAGAGTAAAGTGGTGCGGCGTGACCTCGCAAGTGACGCGAACCTTGCCGCGTTTGCCGCGGCGCACCGCCTTGAGCGCGTCGGAAGTGGAAAGATGCGCCACATGCAGTCGCGATTCGCGAATCTGTTGCGCGAGATTAACGTCGCGGTCCACGATTTCGGCTTCGGCGGCGGCCGGCATGCCGCGCAAGCCAAGACGAAAACTGGTCGGGCCTTCGTGCATGGAGCAGTGCTCCGTGAGCCGCGTATCTTCGGCGTGCTGCACCACCGGCAGATTCAATTCGGCGCCAAGGCGCAGCGCGGCGCGCATCACTTCGTCGTCAAGAATCGGTTTGCCGTCGTCGGTAACAGCCACTGCGCCCGCCCGCTGCAGGGCCGCAAAATCAGTGAGTGCCGCACCGCGCGAGCTGCGCGTGGCGGCGGCGATGGGGAAGACGTTCACCACGGCGCCGCGCTCAGGATGCCGCAACCACGCGACCCATTCGTCGGTGTCGACCACGGGCATGGTATTCGGCATGGTGCAGACCGAGGTAAAACCTCCGGCGGCGGCAGCGGTGGTGCCGGTAGCGATCGTTTCCTTGTAGCTTTGTCCCGGCTCGCGCAGGTGAACGTGCAGATCGATGAATCCCGGGGCAACGATCAGCCCGCGCGCGTCGAACTTCTCGTCACCTCCGCCACGCACCTTGCCGGGCAGCGCTACCTCGGCGACGCGGCCATCGCGCAGCAGCACATCCATAGGCGCGTTGATCTTCGCCGCGGGATCGATCACATGCCCGCCTTTGATCAGCAGGCTCGCGCTTTCTCGTCGTTGGCTCTTAGCACTCAGCATTCAGCCAGCTCCGTGTTGATCCGTGCAAATCCGTGGCTCATTTACCTTTCCCCAACGCCCGCGCCAGAATCGCCATGCGTGTGGGGACACCATTGTGAACTTCGTCGATGATCACCGATTGCGGACCGTCAGCCACTTCAGCAGTCAACTCCAGTCCGCGAATAATCGGTCCAGGATGCATGACGATGGCATCGCGCCGGGCCAGCTTCAGCCGCGCCACCGTCATCTGGTAGCGCGAGACGTAGTCCTGCAGGCGAATCTTCAGACCGGCGAGGCGTTCTTTCTGCAGGCGCAATAGCATGACCACATCCGCCCCACGCAACGCCTCTTCAATATGCCGCGTGACCCGCAGACCGGGGGCGAGCGTTGCGGCAACCTCAGGCACAAACTCAAGTGGACCACACAACGTCACCTTCACTCCAAACTTCGACAGCAGATGGCAGGCCGAGCGCGCAACGCGGCTGTGGAAGATGTCCCCGATGATCGCCACCTGCAAACCTTTGAACGATTTCTTGTGTTTCAGGATGGTGAAAGCATCGAGCAAGGCCTGCGAAGGATGCTCATGCATTCCGTCGCCCGCATTGATGACGGGAATATCCAGGTGCTTCGCCATCAGGTGAGGTGCTCCCGCACAAGGATGCCGGATCACGATGGCGTCTGCGCCCACCGCGCGCAGAGTGTAGCCGGTGTCGAGCAGGGATTCGCCTTTCTCGATGCTCGATCCCGAAGATTGCACCAGGGTAGTGATGGCGCCCAGCGACTTGGCGGCGATCTCGAAAGAAGAGCGCGTGCGCGTGGACGCTTCATAAAACAGCAGCACGATGCGTTTGTTGCGCAACAGCGGACGCGCCTTGAGCGGATTCATCCGCCGGGCCAGCTTCAGCAGGCCCAGGATTTCCTTGTCCTCGAGGTGCTCGATGCCGAGCAGTGAACCGCGTGCCGGCTTGTTCATCGTATAAAGCTCATCGCGTAAGGTTCATCGCGTAAGAATTCAAACGGTGCATCATACGCGGCCAGCGCGGCCCCGGCAAGGCGGGGTCCAGCCGTTGGTCACACCGCAGAAATGCGGGATCGGTCGCTTCGGGCGATAGGCTAGGGAAGGCAACAGCTTACGGCCGGTTCCGGCGGCCGAAAAACGCGCCAGTCAGGGCCCCACCGATGCTGCCTGCGGCAACGGAGATCAGGAACAAACCTACCATCCCGAGGCTCAATTTGGCGGCCAGGCCTTCTGGCTTGCTTAGAAGGTCAAGGACGGCTTGCACTTGCGGGTCATGCGAGCGAGCGGCAACCTGCTGCAGAGCTTCGATCATCTCCTGGCGAACCTGCCCGCCGGATTGCAGCACTGCCAGAAAGATGACAAAGAAAATGCCGAATACCGCCGACGAGAGAATACCGGTCACCGCGCCCAGTTGCGCTCCAGAGCGGGCGTCGATTCCCCTGGTTGGGTTTCGGCGCTGGTAAAAAATGACTGCCAAACATCCAGCGCCCAACGTGGCCAACGGCGGAACCATCAGCCGCAGGAACATCACTGCGAGCGAGATCAAGGCGGCAATCGCGCAAGCGCGAAACGCCCGCCGCCAGTCGATCCCGGCAGAAAGCGTGGGAACACTCAGAGGCGCTGAAACGCCAGGCGGGTCCAGGGAGAAAACGGGCGGGTCATTTAATGGAACATTCCCCGCGACGGGCGCTACCGCCGGCTCCGGCATGGCCACGCGAATCTGCGGCGCTCCGCACTGCAGGCAGAAGGGTTTGCCGTCTTCGGTGTTGTGCCCGCACTTGTAGCAGGGATGGTCCATCGGAGTCTGGAGCAGGGCTAGCCTGAAGGTATCGCACGATGAGCGGCAGGCGCAAGGCGGAGCCAAAAGCCCGGCGCACAGCAAGATCGATCATTCCCGAGATCGATCATTCCGCCATTGCGTTGCGCCGCATCTCCTGCTTAAATGTGGGCTCCGATTCAAAATACATGGTTGGAGCCGATCCCGCGATGCGGTGGTACTTCGGATTCTTCTTCGTATCGGGTTTTTGCAGCATCCTCTACGAGATCATCTGGGTTCGGCTGGCGATGGCCCAGTTCGGTGTCACCACCGCGCTGGTCTCCATTGTGCTTTCAGCGTTCATGGTTGGCCTGGGCCTCGGCTCCTGGGGTTCTGGATACTTAACGCGCAGATACGGGGACAGGATCCACTTTCCTGCACTGCGTCTTTATGCAGCCACGGAACTGCTGATCGGCGTCTCGGCTGTGATCGTGCCCCACCAGCTGTCGGCAGGACGCGAGCTGATTCAGCAAAACATCAGCCCGATGGCTTTGTCATCTTCCGGATATTACTTGTCGGCCGGCCTGTGGATTGCCCTGACCTTGATCCCATGGTGCGCATGCATGGGAGCGACTTTCCCCTTTGCCATGCTCGCCATCAAGGGCAACGCTCCGCCAGACAGCGGCCGGTCTTTCAGCTATCTTTACGTGGCGAACGTATTGGGAGCGGTCTCGGGCGCTGTTGTTCCTCTGCTCCTGATTGAACTGCTTGGCTTTCACCGGACGCTCTATGTGGGAGCAACCCTGAATTTCCTGCTGGCCTGTTGCGCCTTCACGTTGTCGTTGGGTACGCCGGCTGCGGTCAGACACCAGATCGTCCCGCGCTCAGAGCAAAACATCAAGACGAATTCGACCGAGCCCGCTTCGGTCGAGAGCGCGCGAAGCAAGTCGGAAAAGAAGCTGCTGTGGTTGCTGCTGGCCACCGGCCTCACCAGCATGGGTGTGGAGATCGTTTGGATAAGAATGTATGCCCCATCTCTGGGCACGGTGGTCTATGCGTTCGCAGCGATCCTCGCCTCCTACCTCGGTACGACCTATCTCGGATCCTGGGCCTACCGCTTGAAGCGCAACCAGCTCAGCCTGGACAACAGCTTTCTCTGGACTCTGCTCGGATTCTGCGTTTTGTTCCCGTTTCTCACGGCCGATCCCAGGGTGCCGCTGCCGGCGCTGCTGCGGCTGGTGCTGGGCGTCGCGCCGTTCTCAGGCCTGGTCGGGTTCCTGACCCCAATGATTGTGGATCAATACTCCCACGGTGATCCCGATCGTGCCGGCAGTGCATACGCCGTGAACATCGTGGGCTGCGTGCTTGGTCCGCTGATCTCAGGCTTTGTGTTGCTGCCATGGATTGGCGAGCGCTTGGCTCTCTGCGCGTTTGCGCTTCCGTGGTTCGCGGTCGGTTTGCTCTTCGCTCCCCGGTCCATTCGCGAATCTTCGCGAAGCCTGGTGGTGGCGTCGATGCTGGTCCTCGGTTCGCTGGCTTTGGTGGTCTCCACGAAAGGATATGAGGAACAGTACACACCGCGCGAGGTCCGCCGCGACAGCACGGCAACAGTCGTCGCAACCGGTTCTGGCTTCGGCAGGCGGCTCTTGATCAATGGCCAGGGGATCACCACCTTGTCGCCGGTGACCAAAATGATGATTCACCTGCCACTGGCGTTTCGGCCAGGGCCGCCGGAAAATGTGCTCATCATCTGTTTTGGAATGGGGACCACGTACCGCTCGGCGCTTTCCTGGCACGTCCCGTCAACCGCCGTTGAGTTAGTCCCGAGCGTGCCGCCTCTGTTTTCCTTCTTCCATCACGACGCGCCCAGCCTGGATGCCCACCTGTCGCGCATCGTGATCGATGACGGGCGCTCCTTTCTGGAACGCTCCCGGGAACAGTACGACGCGATTGCGATCGACCCGCCTCCGCCCGTACAAGCCGCCGGCTCCAGTTTGCTCTACTCCAAGGAGTTTTACGCAATCGCGAATGCACACCTGCGAGCCGGAGGGATTCTTGCGCAGTGGCTCCCTGATGGAGATCGTGCGACCCGCGCATCGGTAGCCCGCGCCCTGCAGGAATCGTTTCTTACGTCCGCGCCTTCGGATCCGTGGAGGGTTCCGGCATCCATTTTCTGGCGAGCATGAGCCCCATCCCGCAGGAATCCGCTTCGCAACTGGCTGAGCGCCTGCCCGCAGGCGCTGCCGCTGACTTGGTCGAGTGGGGGCCTGCGTCTTCCCCGGAGCAGATGTTCAAGGTTGTTTTAGACAGCGAGATGTCGTTGGCCGGGATTATTCAGGAAGACCCCGAAGCTCCCGCCCTGCGCGACGATCGCCCGGTCAACGAATACTTTCTGGTTCGAAGGCTCCGCGATCCCCGCTTTCTACAAACCATCGCGCAGCGTCTGTTTAATCGCAAAGAATATTTCTGAAAGTTGTCTGCGGCACAATCAGATCACGCCAACAGCTCGGCGGCGTCTTTGGCGTAGTGGGTCAAGATGATACTGGCCTTCTTCGGCCAGCTCAATTCGTTCAGCTACAGCAGTTTCTGTAACGAAACCCGAACAGTCCGAAGAACCAACGGCGTCAAATTCATGCCCCAAGATGTGTGCAATTCTGAACAGACGGGGCTGACGAACCTTCGATACTCTTCCGATATATGTAGGGCCATGTGTGAAGGGGCAGAAAGCTGTTTGCGTATGCCTAAAGTTTTACTGGCCGAGGACGATGATGCTGTCCGCGATATGTTGCGGGCGGCGCTGGAGCGTGATGATTTCGAGGTCGTTGCCGTCGCGAACGTATGCGAAGCGCTTAGCCGCATCGCCGTGGAGAGCTTTGATGTGTTGCTCTCTGACCTGCACATGCCGCTAGCCGGAGATGGCTTCACGGTGGTCAGCGCCATGCGCCACACCCATCCCCACGCTGTCACGCTGGTGCTTAGCGGTTACCCAGAGCTGGACGAAGCCTTGGCGGCCATCCGCCTACAGGCTGACGAAGTGCTTGTGAAACCGATCGAGATCGCCTCACTCCGGAAAATTATCCGCGAAAAGCTCAAGAACCCGGTAACTCGTCCGCGGCTTCCCGCAAAGAGCGTGGCCTCAATACTGGAGCAGGACCTCGAGGCTACGGTTCACGCCTGGATGGCCCTGGTGGAGCGCGACCAAGAGCTGACCTGCATCGCTTTGAACTTTGAAGATCGTACGGGCCATCTTCCCAACCTGCTTGCCGATTTGATTTACCGCTTGCGCCTGCCTTCAACCGCGAAGGCCAACTTCTCCCTCGCCGCGCACGAGCACGGAAATCTGCGACGCCGTCAAGGCTACTCTGCGGCGATGACGGTCGAGGAATCGCGAATCCTGCAGGTCAGCATCTTTAACACGCTACAAAACAATCTGTCCAGCGTGGACTTCAGCCAGGTTTTGCTTGACGTGATGACGATCGCAGACGAAGTTGACTCGCAACTGAAGCAGGCCATGCTCAGCTTCGTCCAGCCCGAACCCGGCACCGCCCGGCCGGCGGCCTAGAGCCTGAGTCTCAATTGGGCTGGTCGAGTAGCTTTCCCACTTCGGTGCTGAGGCGGGCCGGGTTGACGCACAACAGCAAACTGGGATCTGCTCCGTCGAGCTGATGCATCCAGAACGTGGGATGCGGTGGTTGCTGTCCGTCCCAGGTAATTCCCGGCTTGTAAATCAGGTACACGTCCCAAGCGATCTCGTGGAGATCGAGAGTTGCCCCGAAAAGCTTGCCAACATCGCGACTGCTATCCCAGCCCTGCGAGATGCGAGCATCCCGAACCGTTTCAGCTTGCTTGGCAGCGGCCGCGGGGCTGTCGCCGTCACGCATCGGCTCCCATACCAAAAGCGCTTGCAGCTTGGGCGACGGGAACTTCTTGAGAATGCCGCCCACGATCGCGTGCCCGACTGACAATCTGAGCAGGTGGGAGAAAGAAGAGCGACGATACGAATTCTCTGGTTCGAAGCGTTGAACTCCTTACGCAGGTCCTGTGTGCTGAGTAAGGACAGGGGAGCAGCGGGCGTGCTCGTACGAGCGGCAGGTTGTTCGGTTCTGTGGGCAGAAGAGTGGCAGCAGTCCTGAGGAGCAGCCGAAGCACAAGTCCATCCCAGGGTGAGAACTACGGCCGCGAAAAGTGAACGGAGTTTTCGCATCGGCTTTACCTCCTTCAGCGTGCTCCTGCTTACGGCCGCGCCCTCCACAGTGCGCCTATGCCAACAGCTTGGCGGCGTCCTTGGCGTAATAGGTCAGAATAATGCTGGCCCCAGCCCGCCGGATGCTCTGCAGAGATTCCATCATGACGCGGTCGCGCTCGATCCAGCCGTTGCGGGCGGCGGCTTCGATCATGGCGTATTCGCCGGAGACTTGATACGCGGCCAGCGGCACGTCGAAACGCAGACGGGCGGCGGCAATTACGTCGAGATAAGGCATCGCCGGCTTGACCATGATCATGTCGGCGCCTTCTTCGATATCGAGTTCGATTTCGCGCATGGCCTCGCGCACGTTCGCTCCATCCATTTGATAAGAGCGGCGGTCGCCGAATTGCGGCGCGGAGTCGGCAGCCTCGCGGAACGGCCCGTAGAATCCCGAGGCGAACTTCGCAGCGTAGGAAAGAATCGGCGTGTTGATGAACCCAGCTTCGTCAAGAGCGCGCCGAATCGCGGCGACGCGGCCATCCATCATGTCGGAAGGCGCGATGACGTCGATTCCGGCGCGAGTGAGCGAGACGGAAGTGCGGGCCAGAAGTTCGAGGCTGGCATCGTTGTCGATTTCGAACTTGGATTCAACCGCGCTGGCCACGATCGATGCCAGCTCGTCGATGACCTTCAACTTCTCCTCGTCGTTCTTGACGGCCACCGTTCTCGTTCCCCGCCTGGCATGCAAAGCATCTCTGGCGGCTGCTCCCAGCGACATCGGCGTGGCCGCAGATTTCACGATCCCGCAGTGTCCGTGCGACATGTACTCGCAGAGGCAGACGTCGCCCATCAGAATCAGGCCGGGGACTTCGCGTTTCATGGCACGGGCAGCCTGCTGCACGATGCCGTCGTCGGCCCAGGCTCCCGAGGCCACATCATCCTTTTTGTCGGGAAGACCGAACAGAATCACCGCTGGCACGCCCAGGGAATGAACCTCCTGCGCCTCTTTCACCGCCTCATCCACCGAGAGGTTGAACACGCCTGGCATGGATCGAACTTCCTTGCGCACACCTTCCCCGGGGCAAACGAACATGGGGTAGACGAAGGCCTCGGGAGAGAGGCGGGTTTCACGCACCAAGTCACGAAGCTGCGCGGTGCGGCGGAGACGGCGAAGACGGGTAACAGGAAAGGCCATCGAAACCACCTGGCAAGAATTAAGCGCCTTTCAACCCCTGATTCTAGCAGGAGTAGCGCAGCGTAAGGACCCAAGACCAAAGACCCGATTCCCCCAGGTGACGAAAGTAACCCGCGGCGCGGGAAGCAAGGCAAGAATCCCCGATCATGTCCATAAAATGGGAGGCGGATGAGTCTGCTCCGCCGACATCGCTGGTTTGTGCTCGCGAGCGGGATAACGCTGGCGTTCGCCGTCGTGTCGCTGACGGTACCGCGCGGTCCGGTCTTGACCGCGATTTTCGACATTGGCTATCTACTGCTCACGCTCGCCGTGGGCGGCGTCATGCTGGCCAATGCATGGTCGGCACAGGGCGCCAACCGCCGCTTTTGGGGCCTCATGGGATCGGGATGCATTCTCTGGGCTTGCAATCAGGCGGCATGGGTCTATTGCGAGGTCTTGCGCCACATAAGCTTTCCCGATCCGTCGATCATGGATGTGTTCTTGTTCCTCCACCTGGTTCCCATGATCGCGGCCGTAGGGCTGCGTCCGCATCGGAGCGAAGCCGGTCAGAAATTCCGCGTCGGAGCGCTGGACTTTCTCATGCTCGTGGTTTGGTGGGTGTTCCTCTACGCCTTCGTTGTGTTCCCGTCGCAATACGTGGCACTAAACGTGGCAGAGTACGACCGGAACTTCGGCCCGCTCTATATGGTCGAAAGCGGCGTGCTGGTGTTGGTGCTGGGCATCGCCTCCCGCGGCGCATCCACTGGGTGGAAGATGGTCTACCTGAATCTGATGGGGGCCAGTGCGCTCTACGCGCTCGATTCGCAGGCCGTGAACCTGGGACTCACGACCGGATCGTACTACACGGGAAGTCTCTACGACGTTCCCCTGCTGGGCGCAGTGAGTTGGATGTTGGCGACCGCTCTGGCCGCCCGCGCATCGCAACCCGAAGCCGCTCCGCCCAAAGTCGAAGACAAATGGAGTGCGATGGCGTTGCGGCTGGCAATGCTGGCGATCCTTTCCCTGCCGGCCCTCGGCCTGTGGGCCTATCGATGGGACGACTCCCCCACCCTTGCCCGCACGTTTCGCCTCTTCACCATCCTGGCAGCGATGCTGGTGCTGGGCGCGTTCGTCTTCATGCGGCAGTATCTTCAGGATCAGGCCCTGATCCGTCTCCTTGAGGATTCGCGTCGCAGCTTCGACCACGAGCAACGCTTGCAGAGCCACCTGGTGCAAAGAGAGAAGCTCGCTTCCTTGGGCCAGTTGGTCGCAGGAGCGGCGCATGAGATCGACCATCCCCTCACGGCGATCATGGAGTATTCCGAGAAGCTATGGTCGAATGAGCGCCTCACCAGCGAGCAGGACGTGCTCGTGCGCAAGATTGTGAACCAGTCCCAGCGCACCCGCGAGCTGGTTTCGAACTTGCTGAGTTTCGCCCAGCAAGGTTCCGGAGAGAAGTCGATGGTGGATTTGTGCACCCTTCTGCAGCGCAGCGTGCAAATGCGCGGGCTGCAACGGCACGATCAGAAAATCCGCATCGAATCCGCGATCACACCGGACCTGCCCAAGGTGTGGGGCGACGGCCACCAGTTGTTCCAGGTGTTCGCCCAGATCGTCGAGAACGCTTTCGACGCCCTCGAAGAAGCCGGCGGAGGCTTGCTCCACGTCAGCGCCCGCTTGCAGGCAGAAGAAGTCGTAATCCAGTTTTCCGATAATGGCCCAGGCGTAAAAGAGCCGCATCGCGTCTTCGATCCTTTCTATACCACCAAGCCCATCGGCAAAGGCACAGGTCTCGGCCTGAGCGCCGTCTACGGCGTGGTGCAGGACCATCGCGGACAAATCACCTGCCAGAACAAGCCCGAGGGCGGAGCCGTGTTCACGCTCCACCTGCCCGTGGCGAATCAAGCCGAATCCCACGCGCTGGCCGCGGCACAGTCATAGACTGGTTTCAGCTTCGCGCTTCTCATCCCGCTCCCTGCCATTCCTGTACCATAAATTCAATGCCTCAACCGCTAATCCACAACTCCACGCGCGTGCTGGAGTTCGACGCCCTGCGCGACCTGCTGCGCGGATACGCGTCCTCGCCGCCAGGCCAGGCAAGGATCGCGGCTCTTGCCTCTTCCACCGATTCCGTGTGGATCAGCGAGCAACAGGAACTGACCGCGGAACTGCGAGAGTTCCGCCGCGTAGGCGGGCGCTTCGATTTTTCCGGCCTGCTGGACGTCACAACTCTGGTAAAGAAGTCCCGAATCGCCGGCGCAGTGCTCGAAACCACGGAGATCCGAGACGTAGTGCTGGTTGTGGACCGCGCCGCGGAATGGCGCGAGATCGCCTTTCATCCTCCCGCGAACATGCAGACGGAATGGCGCCGCACGCGAACGCTTTCAGAAAGCGTTCCCGACTTCACCGAGTTCCTCCGTTCTTTCCGCAACAAGATTCAGCCCGACGGCACGCTGGAAGACCGCGCGTCGCCCGAACTGGCGCGGATTCGCCGCGACATCGAAAAGCAGAGGCGCGGTGATTCAGGAATCGCTGCGCGGATATTTGCGGCGTCTGGCCGAGGGCGGCGCGGTGCAGGACGAATTAATCACCATCCGCGGTGAGCGCTTCGTCATCCCGGTGAAAATCGAGCAGAAACGGCGCGTCCAGGGCGTGGTGCATGGAGCGAGTTCGAGCGGCCAGACCGTGTTCGTAGAGCCGCTGGAAACCATCGAGCAGAACAACGAACTGGTCCGTCTGCTCGACGAGGAGCAGGCGGAGATACATCGCATCCTGCTGGAAATGACGCGCCGCATCGGCGAGCAAGCCGAGGCAATTCTGGCGTCAGCCGAAGTGCTAAGCGAGTTGGAACTCCAGTTCGCCAAAGCCCGCTTCGCCGAAGACTATAACTGCGTGGCTGTGCAGTTAAGCACGCCTGCCGCAAGCCAGCAAGAATGTGGGGACGGCCGCCCTCCTGTCCTCGCGGCCGAAGCCCCGAGCGAAGCCGAGGGGGAAGCTCGCTTGCTCTTGCATAATGCGAGCCATCCCTTGCTGGAGAGGAACTTAAAGCTCAAGGGCGCAACTGTAATCCCGATCACCATAGAACTCGAAGGCGCCCGCCGCCAGCTGGTAATCACCGGACCCAACACCGGCGGAAAAACAGTAACGCTAAAAACGGTAGGTCTGCTGGCGCTAATGGCGCAGTCAGGAATCCCCGTTCCCGCCGACCGTGCCGAGATGCCGGTCTTCGACGCGGTGCTCGCCGATATCGGCGACTATCAATCGATCGAGCAGAATCTCTCCACTTTTTCCGCGCACGTCACCAACATCGATTTTGTCTCGCGAACCGCGACCGCCAACTCGCTTGTGCTGCTGGACGAGCTGGGTTCGGCAACCGATCCCGAGGAAGGTGCGGCGCTGGCGGTGGCGATTGCCGGCTACTTTGCCCGCATCGGCTGCATGACGGTAATTTCGACGCATCACACGTCGTTGAAGGTCTACGGAGCAAATACGCCGGGCGTGATCAACGCGTCGGTAGGCTTCAATGAGACGACACTGCAGCCGACGTACGAATTGAAGATGGGAGTGCCCGGCGCGTCGGCGGGAATCAACATCGCCCAGCGCCTGGGATTGAACCCAGCGATCATCCAGGCAGCACGGGCGCGGCTGGGAACGCAGGCTCGCGACGTGGGCGAATTTCTGGACAAGCTTCATGCCGGCCTGCGCGAGGCAGACAATGAGCGGTTCCGCCTGAAGGCGCTTGAGCAAGAACTGGATCACGAAAAGACCCGCCTGGCAGCCGAAGGCAAGAAAGAGCAGCAGGCCAAGGTCCGTGAAATGGAGAAGAAGCTGGAAAGCGTTCTGCGCGACTTTGAATACCACGCTCGCGAGGCGGTGAATGCGATCCAGGACAAGGCAGCGGCGCAGAAGCTTTCGAAAGACGCCGAGCGGCGCATTGCCAGGATGCGGCGGGAATTCCGCGAGCAGTTCGATTCCACCGTGGTGGGGCATACGAGCGGAGCGGACCAAGGCGATCCGCATGCTCAACCGCAGGTCGTGAAGCATGTTTCTGAAGGCGACAGCGTCAAGCTGAAATCAACCGGCCGCGCAGCCACCGTCGTTCGCAAGTTGGATGACGATCACTTCGAAGTGGCGATGGGTGCAATGAAGATGAAGATAGCGCGCGACGATATCGCCGAAGTGTTTTCGAACGTGAGGGCCGGCAACTCCCCCGTGCAGGCAGCGCGAGCGAGGGGAATCTCGGTGTCGCTGAATAACGAAAACGAAGGCCAAAACGCGCCGTCTGAAATCAACGTGATCGGCTATAACGTGGACGACGCCACGCGTGCCGTGGAAAAATTCGTCGACCACGCCTTTCTAGCCGGACTCCCACGCGTGCGAGTAGTCCACGGCAGCGGCATGGGCATCCTCCGCAAAGCGCTCCGGCAGGCCCTGCAGCAGCATCCTCACGTAGAATCAGTAGCCGAACCTCCGCAAAACGAAGGCGGCGGCGGGGCCACGGTAGCGGAGTTGCGGCTGTAGGTTTGTCATGCAGAGCATGACAGAAGAAAACGAATAAAGCCGGCTTTTTCCAAGGGCATCAACGGCATACCTGCTTATTCCACAGCTTCTCCACAACAATCCGAGTCCGGTATATTCCCATTAGCGGCACTCTAGCTCACAATCCCAATGGAAGAACTGTTTGTCGCACCTAGCCCGCCCATCCATGCCCACTGAAGATTTCAAAGAGACGGTCAAACAACAAGCAGACATCGTCCGCATCATCGGCGACTACATCAAGCTGAAGAAGGCTGGGGCGCAGAACTATTCGGGGCTCTGTCCGTTTCACGGCGAGAAGACACCGTCGTTTTCGGTACATGCCACGCGCCAGTTTTATCACTGCTTCGGCTGCGGCGTCTCGGGAGATGTGTTCAGCTTCGTACAAAAGATCGAGAACATCACTTTTCCCGAGGCCGTCCGCGTCGTGGCGCAGAAGCTGGGCATTCCGCTGCCGAAAGCCACATATTCGAGCCCGGCGGAAGCCCGGGATGCCAAAGTGCGCGCGCAGTTGCTCGACATTCAGGAACGCGCCGCCGCATTTTTCCAGGAATGCCTGAGACGTCCCGAGGGAGCGCGGGCGCGCGAGTATCTGCAAGGACGCGGGCTGGATGCAGAGACGATAGAGCGCTTTCGCATCGGCTACGCGCCAGATTCCGGCTTCCTCCTACGCGACCGCGTAGCCGGCGAGTTCAGCGAAGAAGTGCTCCGAGAGAGTGGCTTGTTCTCATGGAAAGAGGGTGCCCCGTCCTCGTCCGTCCGCTCTTTGGACGGACAGGCCAGCCTTGAGCAAAGCCGAAGGGGCGGGGATCTTGATTCCGCGCCGGGTTCAGAGCCCGAAGCCCGAAGCCCGAAGCCCGAAGCCCGCATCTACTCCAAGTTCCGCAACCGCGTAATGTTCCCCATCACCAGCGACGCAGGAAGAATCATCGCGTTCACCGGACGCACGCTCGCCACCGACGAAAAGTCCGGTCCCAAGTACTTGAACTCACCCGAGACCGGGATCTATTCCAAAGGCCGCGTCCTATTTAACCTCGACAAAGCAAAAGAAGCGATCCGCAAGCTCGATTACGCCATCCTGGTCGAAGGTCAAATGGATTGCATTTCCGTCTACGCCGCCGGATTTCACAACGTCATCGCCAGCTCCGGCACGGCATTCACCGAGATCCAGGCGAAGTTGCTGGGCCGCTTCAGCAAGAACGCCGTGGTCAACTTCGATCCCGACACCGCCGGAGCCAAGGCCACCGAGCGCACCCTGGGTCTGCTGGTCGAAGAAGAATTTCAGATCAAAGTCCTGACGCTCGAGCCAGGCTTCGATCCCGATCTCTTCATCCGTCGCAAAGGCAAAGACGCGTACGGCGAAGCACTGCGAGGTTCGCAAAAGTATTTCGATTATCTGATCGACCGCGCGCGCAGTAATTTTCCGGTGCGAACTCCCGAGGGCAAACAGAAGGCAGTGAACTATCTGTTGCCGCACATTCAACGCGTCCCCAGGCGCATCGTGCGCGACGAGTTGAGCCAGGAGATCGCCCAGAAGCTCGGAATCGACTCGGCGGTGTTGCGCCAGGAACTGCGCCACGTGGCGGCCGATCGCTCGGCGGCCACGGTGAAAGCCCCGCTAGAGGCCCAGGCAACCGACGCCGAGCGCATCCTCATCCGCGCCCTCGCCTCAGCCCGCCAGATGCAGCCGGGAGCCAGCCATCTCTCCGCCCGCGACGGCGCTCGCGAGATTGTTAAGGAAGAAGCATTCGACCCCGCCCGCCAGGCGCAGTTCGCCTTCCAGAGTGAGGCCCTGCATCGCGGCCTCGCCACCGAATCGCTGGTCGAGGCCCTCCTCGATGCCGGAGCCGAAGTTGCCGATGTAATGGATGTATCGTGCTCTGAAACTGAGCGCCGCATGCTCGCTTCCATCCTTTTGAAAGAGGACGAAGAACTCAGCCCCGAGCGCCTGGAAGGCGCGGTCCGAGCCCTGCGCCGCATTCACCTGCGTCGCCGGCTCGAACAAGTGCAGCGCCAACTAAACCAACCCGGCGTCGCTGCCGACAAGGTACTCAGGAACGAGTTGCTCCTCGAAAAAGATCGGCTAAGCCGCGCGCTGAGGGATCCCAGCCTCGCGGAAGACGGGCTTAGAACGGGTCCCGGAACCAAGAAAAGTGCCTGAAACAAAATAGCGGTTAGAACCATCTAAGTATTTAGCAGAATTAGATTTAGCGGCGTCTGACCGGGAGATCAGCGGGGCAAGTGATAGACGGAGCAGCACTTATGTGTTATAGTCTGTAAGTTTGTGCTAGGGCACAACTCCGCGCTACCCCAGATTCCCACCTTAACAGGCCGCACCACACGCTCCGCGCGAGCGAATTGAAGAATTTGAGGAACACCTTTGGCTCTTGAAGACAAGTACGACGACATTAAAAAGCTGGTCGATGCCGGCAAAGAAAAGGGCTACTTGACCTACGACCAGGTCAACGAATTAATCCCTCACGATGTGGTTAGTCCGGAAGACTTGGACGACCTGCTAACTACGATCGGTACGCAAGGCATCGACGTGCTCGAAGGCCCCAAGCTGCCTTCGGCCGCGCTTGATAAGAAGTTCGAAGAAGGTGAAGAGGGCGAGGACGTTGAACTCGACCTCACGCCCGGCGCTCTCGAAAAGACCAACGACCCCGTCCGCATGTATTTACGCGAGATGGGAACCGTCCCCTTGCTCACGCGCGAAGGCGAAGTCGAAATCGCTAAGAGGATTGAGCGGGGCCAGATTCGCGTGCTCAAGGCGCTCTCCCGCTCGCCCATAGTAATCCACGAATTGCTGGCCATGGGCGAAGACCTGAAGAAGGGCGTGCGCTCCATCAAGGAGGTTGTCACCTTCGACGAGGAGGAGATCACCGACGAGATTCTGCAGAACCGGTTGAACGAATTTACCGGCAAGATCGACGCCATGGCCAAACTGTATAAAAAGGCCGGTATTCTGCAGGAGAAGTACGCGACGGTCTCGCAGAAAAAGCGTCCCAAGGATCATCGCCGCATGCGCCGCAACCTGGCCCGCGCCATCGTGCGCGTGTCCATGGCCGTGCGCAAGTTGGGATTCACCAACGCCGAGCGCAAGCGCCTCATCGACCGCGTCAACAAAACGGTCGACAGCATGCGTTCGCTCGACCGCCAGGCCGGCAACCTCGAGCGCAAAGCTGACGCCACGCGCAGCGAAGACCAGAAAAAAGAATACCGCCGGCAGGCGCGAGCCGTCCGGGGCGAGATCGAAAAGCTCGAAGCCGAAGCCGGACTGTTGTTCCAGGAGATCAAGCGCACCCAGCGCGAAATCATCCAGGGCGACATGGACGCCGAGCAGGCCAAACGCGAGCTGATCGAGGCCAACCTGCGTCTGGTAGTCTCGATCGCGAAAAAGTACACCAACCGCGGCCTGCAGTTCCTCGACTTGATTCAGGAAGGCAACATCGGCCTGATGAAAGCCGTCGACAAGTTCGAATACCGCCGCGGCTACAAATTTTCGACCTACGCCACATGGTGGATTCGTCAGGCAATCACGCGCGCCATCGCCGATCAGGCGCGCACCATCCGCATCCCGGTGCACATGATCGAAACCATCAACAAGCTGATCCGCACCTCAAGGCAGCTGGTGCAGGAGCTGGGGCGCGAACCCACCAGCGAAGAAATTGCCAAGCGCATGGACATTCCGGTGGCGAAGGTCCGCAAGGTGCTGAAGATCGCGCAGGAGCCCATCTCCCTCGAAACGCCGATCGGCGAAGAAGAAGATTCGCATCTAGGCGACTTCATCGAAGACCGCGCCGTAGTCTCGCCCGCGGAAGCGGTAATTAACGTGAACCTGAAGGACCAGACGGGCCAGGTCCTCCGCACGCTGACCCCGCGCGAAGAGAAAGTAATCAAAATGCGCTTCGGCCTCGAAGACGGCAGCGAACACACTTTGGAAGAAGTAGGCCAGTCCTTCGCCGTAACCCGCGAACGCATCCGCCAGATCGAAGCCAAAGCCCTGCGCAAACTGCGCCACCCGTCGCGCTCGCGGAAGTTGCGCGCGTTTATGGATGGAGTTAGGGACTAGCAGAATCACGTGGGGACGACCGCCTCGGCCGTCCGAAAGCCGCGAAGCGGCGATAGAATGCAGCCCAAGGCGCAAGCCCTGGGTTTTCTTTCGAGGCGCGCAACCAAGCCCTGTAGGGGCGGAAGACGATCAATCCCAAATATACCGCTCGTCGTACGCAACGTTGTTCTTCTTCAGAAACACCACAAACTCCTCCTGAAACGATCGATTCCGGTGATGCTCCTCCTGCGTCGCGATGTATTTTGTGACGGCTGGAACGCTTGACTCGCTAACACTGAATACACCATATCCAGCTTGCCACGCGAACTCTTTGTGGCCCTTCTTTCGAATCCATCCTGAGGAATTTGTCTTGACGATGCGTGCGATCTCGGCAATGGATTGTGCCGGGCGAATACGCATCAGCATATGGACGTGATCACAGGTTCCGTTAATGATCAACGCTGTACCGCGCAACTCCCGCACAATGCCGCCCAGGTACGCAAAAAGGTCGGCGCGAATGCCTGACGCAATCAAAGGCTTACGCAGTTTGGTGCTGAAGATCAGGTGCACCACGACATTGCCGCAGGTCTGCGCCACGTATCTTTCGCCCTTTCAGGGCTTGTTTCCCGATTCACCTTTACCCAGGGCTTGCGCCCTGGGCTGCAATCTGTCGCCGCTTCGCGGCTGATCGATTGTGGTACCGATCGTTGCGGGAAGGATGTGACGGATATCACAATGTGCAGACAGGTATTTGTTCGTTCCCGAAACGGTGCGAGACCGACGATTTGCATTTGTCCGCTACCGGAGCCATCCGTCTGCGTGCAACTGCCCGGCGACCTATCATAGTTGGTGTCTGGCAGACGGTGTTCAGTGCGGAAGCCCCGAGTGAATCTCGGGCTTTTGCTTTTGCGTTCGTGGCGCCCACCCTTCGAAAATCGCGAAGGGCCTCCCCCGTTGGTGTCAGGGCTTAAAGCCAAACTGCTCGTCAAGTACGATCTTTGACAGCTTAAAACCGTCGACAAGGGCAATGGGATTCTTGCCTTCTTCGCGTGGCCTCGTTGATCGCTGCTTTTGAGAAATGGCTGGTCGTGAGGACAGCGCGCCTAGCAAATGGTCCCAGGCTCCCGCGCAGCTCGGCGACTTCTTTCCTCCCAACTGAGTGCAGCCAGCGTTTCGCTTGTACCTGGACTACCGTGTCCTCGAAGATCCAAATTCGGCCACCTGTTCTCGCGTTCACGTCGACGCCGCCGTCGGCGGTGAATCTCGTGACACAAACATCTCGAAAGCCACAATGGACAAGCAATTCCTTGACGAACACCTCGAAGCGCCTAGGCTCCATCGCCAAGAGCCTCCCACGAACTTCTTCGATTTGTTTGACATTTTCGGCCTGCGGCCGGCTGCCTCCATCGACGATCTCGTCATCGGCAGAATTGCTGGCGTCCTGAAGCCTGGACGCAGTGATTACCTGGCTCGCGACGGCCGCATCGGCCGCGAGCGGGAGGACCTGTTGCTCGTCGTGAATCTTGAATTCGAAGAGCCAAACCTTCCGGACCTTGCCGTCCGCGTCGAGCTGAGTGTCCGGATAGTGTCGGAGATACTCGAGCAATCCCAAATATTTCCAACGTTTTGCTCCGACAGACTTATCCCTTCTGCTGGCAATTAAGGAGAACCCGTGTATTGGGAAATTGAGGATCTTTTGCTCGATCAATCGGCTGTTTCCGCCAGCGAGCGTCTGTTGGCCAAGTTTTCCTGCCGCCGTGTAGGTCACGATGCCGCCCTCAAGTCTGTCGTGGTAGGGATTCTCACGGGCTCCGTGGAAGCTCTGATCGGAGGTCATAATCGTCGCTCTCAGAACCGCTTTGTCTGAGATTGAGAGGCGAATGCCGCCAGCATTCGACACTTTGAGAGATCTGAATATCTCGTCGTTTGAGTAAAGCTGTCCTACCGCCAATTCTTCGATCATCGACGCCCGCGACCTCCAATGGGGCAGATGATTATAGAATACGGACTGGCGAATCGAGGGCAGTCCTAAGGGGCGCTCGATGCGCGTGCCTGGGGGAAGTCAGGAGAGCGGGGAGAACACATGGTAGCAAGCGAGGGCGGGAAGACCGCAGTCAGGCTGGGCGCGGATGGCGTGAGTACGATCGTTGCCGCACTCAGATTGTTCCAGAGAACCTATCAGGATCGTGACGACGAGGCGCTCTCGCAGGACTTCCCAGAGATCTTTACGGCGCAGCACCTCCGCTTCGGCGTTGTTGTCGAGCCCGCTCCGCTGCGCGCTGACGACATCGACGATCTATGTGAACGGTTGAACGGGTTGGACGAGCTAGAGTTGAAGGTAACTGAGTAATGCGTTCGGCGGTTTGTCGCTGAAGAAGTCCCCACGGATCGAGGCGTTTATCATCTGTTCCGGAATGGAGCCCTAGTCTACGTGGGAAAGGCTGACAACCTGAAGAACCGGCTGTCCGAACATCTCTCCAAGATCATGGGGCGGCAAAACATCGAAGCTAGCGAGATGACTTTTACCTGCCTCACTGTGCATAAGAACTGGGCTGCACTAGCGCCCGAATCCACTCTCATCGCCTACTACAAAAAGCAGTCGGGCGGCCTCTGTGAGTGGAACGGGATCAGTTTCGGACCACACGACCCAGGCCGAGAGCGAGAAACGTCAGACAAACCGCCGGACGGATTCGACAGCCAGTTTCCCATCCACGCTGACTGGCCCTGCAGCAGCGTCACTGCGGGAAACTGGAACATCAGAGAATTGCTGATCTTGATGAAGGAGAAAATGCCCTTTGTCCTCAGATACGAAGCCGTGAAGAAAAATTATCGCCGGGGGCATCCGGACTACAACGACTTGACTGTCGTGGTGCCGCGCAGTGGAATGCCCGCGAACGAATTACTCCGGCTCATCACTGAGAAGATTCCGGGCTGGCAAGCCACTCAATTCCCGAGTCACATGATTCTATATAAGGAATCAAGGGATTATGTCCACGGGACTGTGATCTGGCGGCAGGCCCCATCCTGATGGCCGCTTTTCCCATTTTGGGAATTGTTTTCCACTTTTTTCTTAGAATTTTCTTGCCTTCGTTTGCGGATGGCTATTGAATAAATAGATGGGGCGGCATTCGCGTGTTTTTCCCGAATGCCGCCTTTTTCGTTTTGAGGTTGGTCATGAAGAAGCGGATACCTAAAGTGATTGGCAAGAAACTTCGCGGCGAGTGGACCGAGATGCGGTTCATGGTGCGCGTGGCAGAGCTTGGTTTGCCGATCAGCAACCCTTGGGGAGACTCCAGGAGTTTTGACTTTGTGGTGGGATGGCCGCGTCACTTCGTGGCAGTGCAGGTTAAATCCACCATCTTTGAACTGAACGAGGGTTGGATGTGCACGGTGTGCAGCAGCGGCCATCCGTATCCGCCCGGGTCGTTCGACTTTCTGGCGGCCTACATTGTTTTCGAGGATGCCTGGTACATCATTCCCGAGGAGAAGATTCTGGGGATGAAGTCGGTTTCGCTGCATACGAAGTGCAACCAGTCCCGGTACGAAAAGTACAGGGAGAACTGGGACTTGCTGCAACGATCAGCCGGTGCGAAGCCGGAGGGCGAACCCGAGACGGGCCAGGTCGACGACATTCAGGGATGCGCGGAAGAAGTTTTCTTCAGCCTGGGCTGAATGAGGGAGGCACGGTTTCGGCCGTCCTGCTTGCGGCGCTATTTTCTTCACCGCGTCTAAGGTAAATCCCCTGCAACTTCCGGGTCGCTCTCCGCGATTTCTCCCACGGTTTTCCTCAGGGTTCCACAGGGAAGTACTATCGTCCACAGTTTCTGCACAAGCGGGAAATGTTTTTCTGTTGCGGCGCGAAACATTCCGGGCGAGAGTGGGTTCAGCGAATACGTGGCATTCTCAAAGCTTGCCAACGGATGATTGCGGTGACGGCGGTGGCAGACTGGCAATTCTCGAGGGTGAATTGCCAGGGGAAATTCGGAGACGCGCGAGAGTGCGTGCCGGTTGCCCGGGCATTGCGGCCTCCTCCTTCGGCCTGCTCCCTGAGTAAGGCTGGACCGTTGGTTACGGCAGGGGTTGCAGAGAAGTGATTCTTCGAATCACGTTTCTGCAGTCAGTACTGGTAAAAGTGGCACTCTGCGCGAGCGCTGTCGGACCAGTACCGTCGTCCCGTTGCACCTAGCGGCGGGAAGGCAAGACGAGAGATCCACGAACGATGCGGCGCCGATGGCTGGTCGGCGCCGCATTTGTTTTGCTGTCACAAATTCTTGCCACGGATTTTCGCGGATCTGCTCGGGAAAAACCTTCTCCTGTTTTTACTCGTAAGACTTTTCTGTTAAGGACGTGTTTTCGCGGGACTTCCACAAGATAACGGCTGGGTTCACAGCTTCTGCACAATTCATTTGCCGCTTCGCTGTTTGTTCGCTTATGCTAGGCGGGGGATTGGGGCAGAGTTCAGTTCGGAAATATGGCGACGACCGATTACAACATCAGCACTCTTCCGGCGAATGTAGAAGCGGAGCGCTCGATTCTGGGCGCGATTCTGCTGGATAACTTCTCTTACAACCAGGCTGCCGAGCATTTGCGGATCGAGGATTTCTCGCTGGATTCGCACCGGCGGATTTATGGGCGGATGGTCGATCTGGCAGAGTCATCTCGTCCGATCGACATGATTACGTTGATCGAGGAGCTTGACCGGCACAAGGATTTGCAGGCGATCGGCGATGTGGGCTACGTGTCGAGTCTGCTGGATGGGGTTCCGGACCGGCCGAGCATCGAGCACTATGTCAAGATCGTGCGCGACAAGGCGCTGCTGCGCGGGCTGATTCATGCGGCTAATACGGCGATTGCGCGGGCGGCCGATCAATCGGATACTGCTGAGGAGGTGCTTAGCGATGCGGAGGCTGCGATCTTCCAGCTCTCGGAGAAGCGCATTGGCCGCGGATTCATGGGCGTGCAGGAGATTGTGCGTGAGTCGTTCGGGTCGGTGGATGCTTTGCTGCAACGCGGGCAACGCATCACAGGGCTGGCCACGCACTACGAAAATCTCGACGAGATGACCAGCGGATTGCAGCGCTCGGATCTGGTGATCATTGCGGCGCGGCCTTCGATGGGCAAGACCGCGTTCGCCATGAACATCGCCGAAAACGCGTCGATCAAAGATCAGCAGGTGGTGGGAGTGTTTTCCCTGGAAATGTCGCGCGAGGCGCTGCTGCTGCGCCTGCTGTGCTCGACGGCGGAGGTGGACGCGCACAAAATGCGCACCGGATCGCTATGGCAAGATGACACGCGCAAGGTGGTGCGCGCCATGGAGCAATTGGCACACGCGCCGATTTTTATCGATGACACGCCCGGCATTTCGTTGAGCGAGATGCGGGCGAAGGCGCGGCGGTTGAAGCAATCGCAGGGCAAGCTTGATTTGATCATCGTGGACTATCTGCAACTCATGTCGGGTGGAGGCAAGCGTTACGAAAACCGCACGCAGGAAGTTTCGGCGATTTCGCGCGGGCTGAAGGGGCTGGCCAAGGAACTCAGTGTGCCGGTGGTTGCGCTCTCGCAGTTGAGTCGCGCTCCGGAGAGCCGGGGCGGCGACCATCGTCCGCAACTTTCCGATTTGCGCGAGTCAGGATCGATTGAGCAGGATGCCGATCTGGTGATGTTCATCTTTCGGGAGGAAGTCTACCGGCAAGACGATCCGGAGTTGCAGGGGAAGGCGGAGATCATCATATCGAAACAGCGAAACGGGCCGACGGGCAAGCTGATGCTGGCCTTCCGGAAGAACTGCACCAGGTTCGAGATGATGGCCGAGGGCGGGATGGAGCCCGAGGAGTGAGTCGTGGCGGTACAGGAATCCCTGTAATTTGGATTACAGGAATGCCTGTAGTTTCAGCGGTTAAGTGGCTTAGGGGATTCGAGTTGTGCTTAGAGGTCGCGCTGTGGAAAAGCTTGTGGAATGCTGGCCGGGCCAGGAATTGCTAACCAAAAAGAAGGTTTGAGCGATCTGGATTCCCCGGGCTTCTACTTCTTAAAGTCCTGAGTAGTAACCAGTTAGGCAATTCGCTCGGAATTAACATAGGGGGAACCAGCGGAAAACCGGGTTATTCCCGCTTTGGAGATTTGCACATTTTGCGCTCCCGATCTTCGAATTCCAGGTCTCTGAGCGGCCTAAAACCATCGTAAGGACTAACAGAAGCATTTTGGGCGTGGAAGAGGGGGTGACACTATAGCCCGGAGGTTCCTTGGGACGTGACTCCAAGGCCATCCGGCGGAGCGCTTCCGGTGGGAGCGGACTCGGATCGAGCATGCTCATAGAAATCGGAAATGTGGAGGCGATCTTCCGGTATCCCGTGAAGTCCATGGGCGTCGAACCACTCGAGGCCGCCAACCTGGGCTGGCACGCCTCGATGGTGACAGACGCCTAGCATTGCGGCGGATGGATGACCGCAGCGGGTTGCCGTGGCCGCCCAACGCGGCGTTGAGGCGAGCAGGGTGACGGGCTTGCCGGAAATTAATTCTTCTCTTCAATTACTGTCTTCGCCGACTTTCAGGACGGCTAGGAAGGCCTCCTGCGGAATATCGACGCGACCGATCCGTTTCATTCGTTTCTTGCCTTCCTTCTGTTTTTCGAGCAGCTTGCGCTTGCGGGAAATGTCGCCGCCGTAGCACTTGGCGATGACGTTCTTACGGATGGCGGAGACGGTTTCGCGGGCGATGATTTTCGCGCCGATCGAGGCCTGGATCGCCACTTCGAACATTTGCCGGGGAATGAGCTGCCTCATTTTCGAGACCAGCAATTTGCCGCGCTCGTAGGCAAAATCGCGATGCACGATGATGGAGAGCGCATCGACCGGCTCGCCCGCCACGAGGATGTCGAGCTTGACCATGGGCGACTCCCAGTAATCGGCCAGGTGATAATCGAGCGAAGCGTAGCCGCGCGAGACTGACTTCAGGCGATCGTAAAAATCAAGGACGATTTCATTCAGCGGTAACTCATAGTGCAACATCACGCGCGACGAGCTGACGTACTCGAAGGTCTTCTGCTTGCCGCGCTTGTCTTCGACCAGCTTCAGAATTCCTCCGACATATTCTTCGTTGGTGAGGATTGTGGCGAGAATCACGGGCTCTTCGACTTTGGCGATCTCGCTAGGGTCGGGCCAGCGCGAGGGATTGTCGACCTCGATCAGCACGCCATCGGTCTTGGTGATTTTGTATCGCACGCCGGGCGCGGTGGTGATGAGTTCGAGGGCGAACTCGCGCTCGAGGCGTTCCTGAATGATCTCCATGTGGAGCAAGCCGAGGAAGCCGCAACGGAAGCCGAAGCCGAGCGCGACGGAACTTTCCGGTTCGAAGAAGAATGACGAGTCATTCAGCCGAAGTTTCTCGAGGGCTTCGCGCAGACGCGTGTGCTCGTGCGCGTCGACGGTGTAGAGGCCGGCGAATACCATGGGCTTGATCTCTTCAAAGCCGGGAAGCGCTTCGAAGGCAGGGTTGGTGTCGTCGGTGATCGTGTCGCCGATTTTTGTGTCGGCTACATTCTTGATATTGGCGATAAGGAAGCCCACTTCGCCCGCTTTCAGTTCTTCGATCTCGACCGGCTTGGGGCTTTGCACTCCGAGAGTTTCCGCGTCGAAAGTTGTTCCGTTCGACCACAGGCGAATTCTCTGTCCCTTGCGCAGCGTGCCTTGGAAAACGCGGGTGAGTATGACAACGCCGCGGTAGGCATCGAACCAGGAATCGAAGACCAGTGCCTGAAGGCGGGCATCGGGATTGCCTTTCGGCGGGGGAATGCGCTTCACAATGGCTTCGAGCACGTCGGGCACGCCCTGGCCGGTTTTCGCGCTGATGAGCACGGCATCGGACGCGTCGAGGCCGACGGCGCTTTCGATCATCTCTTTGGTGCGCGGGATGTCGGCGCTTTGCAGGTCGATCTTGTTGATGACAGGAATGATTTCGAGGCCGTTGTTGATCGCAAGGTAAGCGTTGGCGAGGGTTTGCGCCTCCACGCCCTGGGAAGCGTCGACTATTAACAGCGCGCCTTCGCACGACGCCAGCGAGCGCGAGACCTCATAGGAAAAATCCACGTGGCCGGGAGTGTCGATCAGATTGAGCTGGTAGGTCTGGCCGTCGTGAGCGGTGTACATCATTCGGACGGCGTGGGCTTTGATGGTGATGCCGCGCTCGCGCTCGAGGTCCATGGAGTCGAGGACCTGGGCTTGCATCTCGCGGGCGGTGAGCGATCCGGTGAGTTCCAGCAGGCGGTCTGCCAGCGTGGATTTACCGTGATCGATATGCGCGATGATCGCAAAGTTGCGGAGGAAGGCGGCGTCCATAGTTCAGTTGTCAGTTGCCGGTTGCCAGTCGCCGGTAAAGCCTCGTCGATGCTGACAAACTGGCAACTGCTTTTGAGAGTCGCGGGCTAATCTTTGATTTTAGCAGGCGGGGAGCAGTTCTCAATTGGCGCCACGATGCCGATCGACTCTGGAGCTTTCCGAACAAAATTTTCTTTTCTTCGGTAGAATCCTGCCCTGTGGTTATGAAAGGAAGAAACATGCGCAAACCTGTCGTTGCCATTCTCTTGGTGCTTGAGTGCTGTGTCGCTCTCGCGGCTCAAACTCTTTCACCCCAGGTGCGTGCCTTTGTGAAAGTGGATTCGCCTGTGGTGGCGTTGACCCACGTGCGCGTGATTGACGGCACGGGTGCCGTTGCGCGGGAAGATCAGACTGTCGTGATCTCCAGAGGGAAGATCGAGTCGGTTTCCGACGCCGCGTCGGCGAGTGTCCCCAAAGATGCGCTGGTGCTGGACCTGCACGGTTACAGCGTGATTCCCGGTCTCGTCGGCATGCATGATCACATGTTCTATCCCATGGGGAACGGCATCTTTGGCGAGATGGGGTTCAGCTTTCCGCGCTTGTATCTGGCCGGCGGCGTGACGACGATCCGCACTACAGGTGCGCTCGAGCCCTATACCGATCTCGAACTTAAGAAGCAGATTGATAAGGGCGAAACGCCCGGCCCGAAGATCCACGTTACGGGACCTTACCTTGAAGGAGCCGGCAGTTGGGCGCTGCAAATGCATCAGCTGACCGGACCTGACGACGCGACGAGGACGGTTAATTTCTGGTTAGACCAGGGCGTCGACAATTTCAAGGCGTATATGTTCATTACTCCGGCGGAGCTTTCCGCTGCCGTGGCCGCGGCTCACAAGCGCGGCGCGAAAGTTACCGGACATCTTTGTTCCATCGGTTTTCGGGAAGCGGCGGCGCTTGGAATCGACGATCTTGAGCACGGCCTGTTCGTCGATACTGAATTTCTTCCTGCTAAAAAGCCGGGCGAATGCCCGAGCCCGTCGGAGAGCCCCACTCTTATGGCCAAGCTTGATGTGAGTGCGGGGCCGCTGCACGAGATGATCGTTGACCTGGTACAGCACCACGTCGCGGTCACCTCGACGCTTCCGGTGTTTGAGATGGGGAGTTTTGCCGGACGGCCGACGTTGGAGAAGCGCCTGCTCGATGCCCTTTCTCCCGATGCCCGCAGCGCGCTGCTTTGGAACCGAGTCCGCTCCAGTGACACCAGCGGGTTGCGACAGCAATATGGAAGCGACGTCTCGCCCTGGCCGGCGGCATTCCAGAAGGAGATGGAATTCGAACATGCTTTCGCGCAAGCCGGCGGCTTGCTGCTGGCTGGCCTCGATCCCACAGGTATGGGAGGCGTGATCGCGGGCTTTGGCGACCAGCGCGAGGTGGAGTTGCTGGTGGAGGCTGGATTTAGCCCGGTGGAGGCAATTCACATCGCAACCGCGAACGGCGCGCAGTTTCTTGGAGAACTAGACCGCGTGGGGACGATCGCTCCCGGCAAGGCGGCCGATTTGGTGGTGATCAAAGGCGACCCGTCGAAGAAGATCGAGGACATCGAAAATGTGGAGACCGTGTTCAAGGACGGCATCGGATACGATTCTGCGAAGCTGATTGAGTCCGTCCGCGGCGTGGTTGGGAGCCGGTGAAGTGCAGTGGTCAGTGGTTAGTGGTTAGTGGTTAGTGGTTAGTGATCGGTGGTTAGTGGTCAGTGGTTAGTGGTCGGCGGGACTTTTAGAATTTGATTCGCATGCTCATTCTTGCTTCTGCTTCGCCTCGGCGTCAGGAGTTGCTGCGCTCCGCCGGGATTCCGTTTACGGTGCAGGCCGCCAACATTCACGAAACGCCGCTTGCGGGTGAATCTGCGCGAGATTGCGCGGAGCGGCTGGCGCGGGAGAAGGCGTTGGCGGTTTTTCAGAGCAATCCGCAGCAATGCGTGCTGGGCGCGGACACGATCGTTGTGGTCGATGACGTTGTTCTTGGGAAACCTCGCGATGCGGACGATGCTGCCCGCATGTTGCGATTGCTTTCCGGGCGCACGCATGCTGTGATCACTGGAGTGTGCGTGGTGGGGCCAGTGGCCAGTGGTCAGTCCGTGGCAGGTCGTCAGTGGTCTGTGGCCAGTAACATCAAGAGCACTTCCGAGACTGCTTTGGTTACCATGTGCGAGATTTCCGAGGAGGAGATTCGCTGCTATATCGCTACCGGCGAGCCTATGGACAAGGCGGGGGCTTATGCGATCCAGGGCGTGGCTTCGCGGTGGATCCCGCGCATCGAAGGTGATTACAGCAATGTGGTGGGATTGCCCGTGGCACTGGTGTACTCGATGCTGCGGGAACGGGGGGCAGTTTGAATGAAGGCGTTACGGTTAGGGCGATTGCTGGAGCAAGCGCGGGCGAGAGGAATTCAGAATAAACCGCGATCAGGCTTAGGACTTTTTTTCTTCTTCTTTTTCTTTTTCTTTCTCCTCCCCCTCAGGCTTTTCGGCGGGATCTTTCATCGCGGCTTTGAAGTTGCGGATGCCTTCGCCCATACCTTTGCCTAGCGCGGAGAACTTACTGGTGCCGAAGATCAGAAGAATGATCGCAATAATCAGAATCAAGTGCAGTGGCTGAAAAAGACCTTCACCCATAATTCCTCCACCGGGTTTTTCGAAGGCGCGCGGCGAATGCAGGGGCGGCCGTCCGAACTCCCTGCGGAAAGTCTAGGCCATGCCTACTTCGGAGTCAAAGCGCGTGGGCTTTGCAATCTACTATGCGGCCGAAACCATCGGCTTACCAAGCCGTCCTCTCGAAGTCTATGCTTAGGGGCGTAGGCTGCAGGAGGGTTCTGGTGATTCTCATACGTCGTGTTTTAACGCTGGCGCTGCTGGTTTCGTGCCCGGCTCTGTCGCTTCTGTCCGCTCAAAGTCCTGCTCCTGCCCCGGCCGCTGCGCCGGGCGAACATCGCAAGACCAGCGAACCTTACACGGGAGATCTCTCCATTTTCGATTCGCCGGGGCGGGATGAACGCCTGCAGGTTAGTCGCGTCATGGACATTCTGGGCATCACGGCCGGAAAAACGGTAGCCGACATTGGAGCCGGATCAGGCTGGTTCACGGTGCGCGCGGCGCGGCGAGTGGGTGAAGGCGGCGTGGTTTATGCGGTGGATATTAATCCGGAATCGATTCGCTACATCGATGATCGCGCGCGGAAAGAGAAACTGCGCAACGTGAAGACGATTCTTGGCAAGGCGGACGATCCGCTTCTTCCTGCGGGGGCGGTGGATGCTGTGCTGCTGCTGAAGACTTATCACGAAGTTGCGAAGCCGGTGGCTCTGTTGCGGAACCTGCGGGCGTCGCTGCGGCCCGAAGCCAGAGTCGGAATCATCGATCGCAATGGGAATGGCGAGGATCACGGTGTGGGCCGGGACGTTGTGCTGCGTGAGGCTGCGCAGGCGGGTTACCGGTTGCTGGAACAGTATGACTTTGTGAAGGGCGACAAGATGGATTACTTTTTGGTTCTGGTTCCCATAGAGTAGTCTTTCAAACACTCTCGATCATTCCCGCGAGTAGCAGCGCGCGCCTCGGCAATTCTGAAATGACGATGAATTCATGGACAGCGTGCGCACCGTCGCCCACACCGCCCATGCCGTCGAGCGTAGGAATTCCCATGCCGGCGGTGAAGTTTCCGTCGGAGCCGCCGCCCACGGATGCTTCTTCGAGCTTCCATCCTAGCTGGCGGGCGATCTCCTGGGCTTTCTTGTAGAGCGCGGCCACGCCGGCAGTTCGCTCCATCGGAAGGCGGTTGATGTTACCCGTCATCTCGAGTTTGCAGTGCTTATCGAAGGGTTTGAGAGAGCGCAGCTTGCGATCGATGCCGGCGGCCTGTTTCGCACGCTTGATTCGTACGTCGATGCCCACGGACGCCTGGGCTGCAATCACATTTGTGCGCGTTCCGCCTTGAATCACGCCGGGGTTCACTGACAAGCCCTGGCTCAAATTGTTCAGCTTTGCGACTACCGTGATTTGCCGCGCCAACTCCAGGATGGCGCTGTGGCCTTTGCCGGGGTCGAGTCCGGCATGGGCCGCGATGCCTTTCACGCGGAGCGTATATTCGCCTACGCCTTTGCGCGCGGTTTTAACGGCGCCTCGGAGACCGGCCGCGGGCTCGAGCACCAGCACTCCGGCGGATTGTTTCGCCAAGGCCTGGGTGATATTTCGCGAAGAGTGGCTGCCCACTTCTTCATCCGAAACCAGGAAAACCGTGACTGGCTGCGGCAGTGCCCCGTGCCATGCCTGCAGAGCTTCGATGGCATGAAGCATGAGCGCGATGCCTGACTTCATGTCGAGCACGCCTGGCCCGTGCAGGCGTCCGTTGTCGAGTCGGCACGGCATGGCCGCGAGCGTGCCCAGCGGATAAACGGTGTCGTAGTGGCCGAGCAGCAGAACTGGCTTGCGACTGGTCTTGCCGGCGAAGTCGATCTGTAAACTGTCGCCGAATTCGCTGCTGTGATGGAGTTGAGTTCGTCCGCCGAGCGCTTCGAACTTGGGCGCCAGGAATGCGGCAATGCGGTCGACGGCCTGCTTGCTGTCGCTGGGGGATTCGATTTCGATCAGTTCGCGAATCGTGTTGACTATCTGGTCTTGATGATCCGAGAAATAGCGCAGGCGCTCGGCCCACGCGGGCTGGGCAGCTATAGATTCTGTTGGCCTCTTAACAGACACGATTCCCTCTCGCGGGTCGAGTTGCTCCGCCGCGAACGTAACGCGGTACAGTATAATCTTCAGGCTGATTGAGAATGAAGCATGATTGAGAGCACTCCTCCCGTGATCGAAGCGGCCGCACCGAAGGCGGCGCTCGACATTCACGACATCCTGAAAATTCTGCCGCACCGCTATCCTCTTCTGCTTATTGACCGCGTGCTGGAGTTGAAACGCAAAGAGCGCATCGTGGCCATCAAGAACGTCACCATCAACGAGCCTTTTTTCAACGGCCATTTCCCGGGATTGCCCATCATGCCAGGGGTGCTGATTGTGGAGGCCATCGCGCAGGCCGGCGGGGCGCTGCTGCTCACTGAGGTGGAAGACCGAACTGATAAGGTGATGGTTTTTACCGGGATTGAGCGGGCGAAGTTTCGGAAGCCGGTGAGCCCCGGCGACCAGTTGCGGATTGAGGTGGAAGTGAAGGGCTGGCGGGCCATTGCGCGCATGATCGCGGTGAGAATGCAGGGCGTGGCGTATGTTGATGGCAAGAAAGTGGCGGAGGCGATGGTGTCGTGCCAGCTCATCGACAGTTCGCGCGGGCGCGGCCAGGGTTCTGATGGCGGTGGCGAAGGCGCGGAGTGAAGCGGCGTCCGGCGTTCGGCTTCCGGCGCAATCAGTCGATCTTGCTGAGTTGATCTGCTGAGTCGATCTGTCGATGATTCAATGACCCGATCATGAATGTTCATCCCACCGCCATCATTGATGCGCGAGCGAGAGTGCCGGCATCGTGCCTGGTCGGCCCTTACTGCGTGATCGGAGCGGACGTCGAACTGGGTGAGCACTGTCGCCTGGTGTCGCACGTGGCTATCGAAGGGCCAACCAAAGTCGGCGCCGACAACGCCTTTTTTCCTTTCTGCGCCATCGGGATGGATCCTCAGGATGTTACCTACAAAGGCGAACCGACGCGGCTGGAGATCGGCGACCACAACGAGATTCGTGAGTGCGTCACCATCACCCGCGGGACGGTAAAAGGCGGCGGGGCCACTAAAGTTGGCAGCCATACGCTGATCATGGCCTATGCGCATATTGGGCACGACAGCGTGATCGGCGACCACTGCATGCTGGTGAACGGGGCGACGCTGGCCGGACATGTGACGGTGGAAGAATGGGCCGTGGTCGGCGCGCTTTGCCCGGTGCATCAGTTCGTGCGCATCGGCGCTCACTCCTACATTGGCGGCGGAACGACTATCACGCAGGATGTTTTACCGTTTTCGATGACTTCGGCCGCGCGCGACACCCATGCGTATGGGATGAATAAAGTCGGCCTTGAGCGGCGCGGATTTTCGAAGGAGCGCATCCGCAAGATTCATCATGCTTACAAGACTCTGCTGGCCTCGAAGATGAACACGTCGCAGGCGCTGGAGAAGCTGAAGTCGGAACCCGAGCGCGGCGACGACGTAGAGATGCTGATCCGTTTCATCGAGGCGTCAGAGCGCGGAGTAATTAAGTAGCTGTCGTAGAGACGTAGCTTGCTACGTCATTTCTTGCCACCGCCAAGACGTTGCAAGCAACGTCTCTACCGAGTTACTATGCAGCGCATTGGCCTTATCGCTGGCAACGGCACGTTTCCCCTGCTTGTGCTGGACGCGGCGCGCACGGTGGGATACGAAGTTGTGGTGGTCGCGATCAGGGAAGAAGCTTTTCCCGAGATCGAATCTCATGGCGCTGCCTCGGTTCACTGGCTATCGCTGGGCGAGCTTTCGAAGCTGATCGAAACCTTCAAGCAGGAAGGCGTAAGCCGCGCCATAATGGCTGGGCAGGTCAAGCATAAACAGATTTTCTCCGCCATCCGTCCGGACTGGCGGATGGCCAAGCTGTTGCTCTCGCTCGCCACACGTAATACCGATAGCCTGCTCGGGGCCGTGGCCCAGGTTCTCGCGGAAGAAGGCATCACGCTGGAGAATTCCACCGCACTGCTCGAACCGCTGCTGGTGAAGTCGGGAACGCTCACACGGCGCGCACCCAGCGAGCAGGAACGCAAGAACATCGACTATGGCCGCGCCGTGGCCCGCCAGCTCGCGCAGCACGACATCGGGCAGACCGTGGTGATTGCCGAATCGGCTTGCGTGGCTGTCGAAGCCATGGAGGGCACCGACGCCACCATCGAGCGTGCCGGGCGCATCATGGGTTCGCTACACGGTGACGCCTCCACGCTCAGCCGCGAACTTACTGTGGTGAAGATTGCGAAGCCGAATCAGGATATGCGCTTCGATGTTCCAGTGATCGGAGTGAATACCATCGAGGTCATGCGGGCTGCGGGCGCGACCTGCCTTGCGCTGGATGCGGGGAGGTGTTTGTTGCTCGATGGAGATAAGATTCTCGATGCGGCGAATGGTGCGGGGATCGCGGTTGTGGCGGATGCGGTCTGATTCAGACGTGGGGTCGAGGGCTAGTCGGCTCCCGCCGAACGACGCCCTTCTCGCGAGGCTGCCGCCGGGCCTTTACGCATCCCGCGGAGAGCGCGCGTGAGGTCGTGCGCGGTCTGCAAATTCATCCAAAACTCGGCGGAGTTCTTGAAATAGCCAGCCAGAAGGAGGGCCGTCTCGGGCGTGACTCCTCGCTTTCCGCGCACCAGTTCATTCACTCGATTCAAGGGGATGCCAAGTGCCCTCGCCAGTTCTGCCTGGGTCAGGCCCATGGGATCGAGAAATTCCTGCAACAGGATTTGTCCGGGGTGAGTTGCGATACGATGTCTTGGCAACATTATTGTTCTCCTCAGTGGTAATCCGTACATCGCACGTCGATTGCCCCGCCGCTGACGAAGCGAAATACCACGCGGTACTGATCGTTTACGCGCAGGCTGTAAAACCCTGCCCAATCACCCCGCAGTTTCTCCAGCCGGTTTGACGGCGGCACGCGGAGGTCTTCCAGCGTAGTGCTGGCGTTCAGCAAATCCAGCCTAGCCTGGACTCGCGTCCACAATACCTGCGAAATTCTCCGTGCGGCTTTTGTGTCATCGCCGTGGAAAATGTCTTCCGTCGTTTTGTCTCCAAAGGAGACAATCATCTCTTAGATTATACATGATTACCGTGTATGTGTAAATCTGTTGACTCGGTCCGCCTCAATCAGCGAAGTTAGGGATCATGACCTCCCCAAACTCCGAACCTGCCCTGATTGCCGACCAGCTTCGCCGCGCCTTTGAAGGCGATGCCTGGCATGGACCGGCGCTGCTTGAACTGCTGCACGTTATGGATGCCGCCACAGCCGCGGCGAGGCCTTTGCGTGATGTTCACAGCATTTGGGAACTTGTGCTGCACGTCTCTGCCTGGGACGGCGCTGCATACCGCAGGTTAGGCGGGGAGACGGTCCAGCTTACGGGCACGGCGAATTTTCCGGTGGCTCCCAAACCAACGCAAGCCGCGTGGCGCGAAGCTATCGCTCATGCGAAACACACGCACGATGTGCTGGTGAAGTCGGTTGCGGTCTTGCCCGAATCCCGTCTGCGCGAGCGGGTTCCGGGCAAGAGATACGATTTCTACTTCATGTTGCATGGAGTGGCGCAACACGCGCTGTATCATGCTGGGCAGATCGCCATCTTGAAGAAGGCGCAGGCTCGGCGCGAGAATTGAGTGATTGTGCGATCGAGTGATTGGGCAATTGAAACCTTGGAGCGGATACGCTTCAATCGCAAAATCTGCCGATTGCTTAATTGCTAAATTCCACTCACCACTGCTTGAATATCACTGCTACTGCGGCGACGATCATCGCGAATCCTACGGCGTGGTTCCAGCGCACTGGTTGCTTGAGGTAGAGCACCGAGAACACGGAGAACACGATCAACGTAATGACTTCCTGAATCGTCTTGAGTTGTGCCGCGCTGAACTCGTAGGACCCGATACGGTTGGCCGGCACCTGGAAGCAATACTCAAAGAAGGCGATCATCCAACTGATCACGATTACCTTGAACAGCGGCACATCTCGATATTTCAGGTGGCCATACCAGGCGAAGGTCATGAAGATGTTGGAAACGGTAAGCAGCGCAATGGTTCGCATTTTGTGAGACGCCCTCCTTACGAATTTGGCGATTTTGCGGTCGGGCCATTTGGCGATTGAAAACCTAACCGCATGAGGTCGTTCCAATTGCCCAATCGCCCGATCGCAAAATTACTCAATCTGTTCCAGATGCTCTTTCCTGGCTTTACGTTTACAATTTATCGTTCCTGTCTGGCAACCGGCCGGCCGAGATTCCTTCCTGCAAACTGACAATCCGATTTCCGTCGCGGTGGTGGGGGTGGGCGTCTTTGGACGCAACCATGCTCGCGTCTACAAGGAACTGGAGCAGCAGGGCGAGCCGGTGCGACTGGTGGGAGTAGTCGATCCCAATCTTGACCGAGCCGACGCGGTCGCGCGCGAGTTCGGCTGCCGGGCTTTCGGTTCAGTCGAGCAGATGCTGACCACGCACAGCGAAGTCCGCGCGGCTTCGGTGGCAGCGCCGACGGTGCATCATCTGGCAGTTGCCCGCGCGCTCATGGAAGGCGGGGTCGACGTGCTCATCGAGAAACCGATGGCCGCGTCGCTGGACGAGGCTGACGAGTTGGTACAACTGGCGGGCACTCACAAACGCATAGCGCAGGTTGGACATCTCGAGCGCTTCAACCCCGCGGTGCGTGCGACGATCCCGCTGCTGAGCCGGCCGATGTTTTTCGAAGTGCATCGTCTGAGCGTGTTCACGCCGCGCTCGCTCGATGTCGATGTGGTCCTCGATCTGATGATCCACGACCTGGACATCGTGCTCTCTTTTGCCAATTCTCCGGTGAAAGAGGTTCGCGCCGTGGGTCTGCCAATTCTTTCCGGCAAAGTGGACATCGCCAATGTGCGGCTGGAATTCGAATCGGGATGCGTGGCCAACTTCACCGCCAGCCGCGTTTCGACAGAGCGCGTGCGCAAGCTGCGTTTCTTTCAGCCGCAGCAGTATGTCTCGGTGGACTATGGACGCCAGGAAGTACTCGTCTTCACCGTTGGAGCCGACGCGGTGGCGGCCGGCGCTCCCACCGTCAACCCGCAGATCAAGGTGGCCAAGCCATCTGTGACTTCGGAAGAACCTTTGCATGCGGAATTGAAGTCGTTTCTTCACGCAGTACGGCAACGCTCCGCGCCCGCGGTACCGCTTCTAGACGGCCGTCGCGCGCTTGCGCTTGCACTCGACATTGTGGCGTCGATCCGAGCGCACGGGAAGAAAGTCGGGCTTGGCAGCCTGGCCAAAGAAAAGCCCTGAGCGCGCGCTACAATTCTCATCGCTGAAACTCATCCAAGTGCCGACATTTGCGTGTTTTACAAATGTTTACACACCCTGGTCCCTCTCCATCTGCGAATGAGCGGAATCCCTTGAAAGATGCGAAAATGGAGGTAGCTTGGCCGCGTCTGTTCGCTGGGTCATCCGATAGAAGGTCGGATGCAACAAAGCGACGGAAATGTGTGTCTAACGGACAGGCCCAGCTGGGACAAGCTTCGTTCATGCCCATCACGCAAATTCCATTCCAGGACCCGGTGGCTCCTCCGGAAAAGCCGCAGCCGGAGCAGCTCGGGCTGTACGATGCGCAGGGATGGGAGACGGCCTACCGCGATGTGGATGACGATGCGGCGCGCGTGCCGCACCTGCTTATCCAGTTGCAGGACGATCTGGCGCGGTCGCGCCGCCGCGAAGCTGCGTGGATTTCCATTATTGTTCACATGATTCTCATCCTTTTCATCTTTAATATGGAGAGGTTTGAGAAATACCTGCCCTGGCACCCGGCCGTGGTGGCGAAGAACTTGAACAACCTCAAGGATGCGACCTTCCTGGAGCTGCCGCCGGACTTGCAGAAAGTGCCGCACAAGACCAGCAACGTCATCTCCGATAAGGACCGGACGGCGATGACGCGGCATCCTCAACTGGATGTCAAGGAGTTGCGCAAGATTCTGGCGACCCCGCCTCCGGGAGCGCCGGGGGCGAGCGGGCCCCAGATGGCGCAGCAAGCGCCGCCTCAGCCACCGGCCAGAGCGGAGCAAAATCAGCCCGCGCCCGATCCTCAGATCGCGCAGTTGCAAACTCCCAAGCCAGACATCAGGAAAGAATTCAGCAAGTACGGCGGATCCATGTCCGCGGGCGACCAGATTCAGGAGGCGGCCCGGGCTGCCAAACGGGGCGGCGGAGGCCAGGGCAGCGGAGGCGACTTTGGATTAGGCACAGGCGCGCACGGACGCCCGGTGGGCAATCTTGAGATCCTCAGCGACACCATGGGCGTGGACTTCGGCCCCTACCTGCAGCGCGTGCTGCATGACGTGAAGCAGAACTGGTATAACGCGATTCCCGAATCCGCGGAGTTTAAACACGGAAACCTGATCATCGAATTCGCGATTACCAAAGATGGAAAAGTCGCAGGCATGAAGCTGGTAGCCACTTCCGGAGACGTTCCGCTGGATCGCGCGGCCTGGGCGGGGATCACGGGCTCGGACCCATTTCCGGCGTTGCCCAGCGAATTCGGCGGAGAATATCTCGCGCTTCGCTTCCGTTTCTACTACAACCCCACCAAAGAAGAACGAGAAGGTCTGGAATAGTTCCTCTAAAATCACTGACACGCACGTCCGCTCTCCACCAACAAATTCCATCTATCAGGTATCTTCTTCTACCCGATCTTTCTTCTACCAAACCCGGCAACGGTTCTGATTTACCATCGGCGATCCCGCCTTGCAGTGAAACGCCTCCTGGAATTCTGGCATGTTCGAAACCACTCCATTGGTGCGGTATTTCTCCGGCGAGTGCGGGTCGACCGTGGCGCGCAGGCGCTTGGTTTCGTCGCGAGTTTCGCCGCACCAGCTTTGCCCGTAGCCCACGAAGAATCTCTGTTCGGGAGTGAGGCCGTCGAGCGGCTGCAGCGTCTCTCCCTTGGTGTCGGCCTGCCATGCCATATAAGCCAGAATCAGCCCGCCCAGGTCGGCGGTATCCTCGCCCAGCGTTAGCTTGCCGTTGATCTTGATGTCATCGATGATCGTGTAAGTTGAATATTGATCTGAGATGCAACTGGCGCGCTTCACAAATTCTTTCTCATCGTCCGCGGTCCACCAGTCGCGCAGGTTGCCCTGAGCGTCGAACTGGCGGCCTTCATCGTCGAAGCCGTGGGTGAGTTCGTGGCCGATGGTCCCGCCGGTGTCGCCGTAGTTTGGCGCCGCATCGGATTTGGGATCGAACGCCGGCGGCTGCAGCACTCCCGCTGGAAAGTTGATGTCGTTCAGCTGCGGGTCGTAGTACGCATTCACGGTGGGCGGAGTCATGCCCCACTCGCCGCGGTCCACGGGCTTGCCGATTTTGGCGAGTTCCCGGTTAAATTCGAATTGCCGAGATCGCTCCACATTGCCCAGTTCATCTCCACGCACGATTTCCAGCTTGCTGTAGTCGCGCCATTTATCGGGATAGCCGATCTTGTTGGCCATTCCATGCAGCTTTACCAGCGCCTGCTGCTTGGTCGCCGCTGACATCCACGGCAAAGAATTAATGTCTTGCTCCATCGCCGCCTGAATTTCCTTCACCATCTTCAATGCTTCCTGTTTGGCCGCTGGACCGAAATATTTCTCCACGTACACCTGGCCCAGCGCTTCTCCCAGGTCGCCGTCCACGTACTGCGTGCAGCGCTTCCAGCGCGGCTGCAATTCCTGCTGGCCGCGCAAGGTCTTGCCGTAGAAAGCGAAGTTTTCGTTTAGAAACGTTGAAGAAAGAAACGGCGCATCCGCATGCACCAGGTGCCAGCGCAGATAAATCTTCCAATCTGCCAGGCTTTCCTTGTCGAGTTCTTCATTCATCGCCTTGAAGAAGCCGGGGGACGCCACATTCAGCGAGGCCAGCGACGGCAGCCCCACCTTGGTGAAATAAACCTGCCACGGAAAATCGGGGCTGATCTTTTCCAGCTCGCCGCTGGTCATCTTGTGATCCAGATTCTTAGGTTCGCGCCGTTCTACCCTCGTCATCGAACCTTTGGCCAGCGCGGTTTCGATGCGCATCACGGTCTGCGCTTCCGCGGAGGTCGCGGCCGGTTGATCTCCCAGCAACTCGAACATCTTCTGCACGTGCGCCACATAGGCCTTGCGCAGCTCTACTGACTTCGCGTCGTCTTTAAAGTAGTAATCGCGGTCGGGCAGGCCCAGGCCCCCCTGGTCCGCTTCCGCGATGACTTGCGAAGCGTCTCTGAAGTCCTGGGTAGAATCGAAACGAAACAGGACGTTGTCATCCACCATGGCCGCGGCCAAGTCGGCGATCTCTGCCTTTGAATTAATCTTCGCGATGCGCTCCAGATCTGGCTTGAGCGGCGCCGCGCCGTTGGCCTCGATGGCCTTCTCGTCGGTGCAAGAAGCATAGTAATCGCCAATCTTCTGCGTAGCCGCGTTACGCTTAGCGTCTGGCGCGGCGGCAGCTTCCAAAATCCCGCGCAGCCTCACGCGATTCTCATCCTGCATCTTCGCGTAGAGGCTCCAGGAAGACTGGTCGGGAGGAATCGGATTGTTCTTTAGCCATCCGCCGCAGGAATATTGGAAAAAGTCCACACAAGGATCTGCGCTTCGATCCATCGAGGTAACATCCAGTGCCGGCTCATACTTCGAGGCGGTGGGTGCGGGCTGTTGTTGGGCGCTCGCCATTGAGACCAGGGAAATAACCGCAAGCGCAATTACGTGTGTACGCAGAATTACCATGAAAGGTCCTCTTCCGTTGGATTTGAAGCCTTGGAGCCAAAAAGTACAAGGCTTGGCTCAGG
Source organism: uncultured Acidobacteriaceae bacterium (assembly GCA_963850165.1). Taxonomy (GTDB): domain Bacteria; phylum Acidobacteriota; class Terriglobia; order Terriglobales; family Acidobacteriaceae; genus Sulfotelmatobacter. Next base: position 95,337 of record CAWKKK010000010.1, read on the forward strand.
CCTTGTTCGGAAAACCGCGCTCGAAGTGTGTGGCCAGTCGCCGAAGACCGGACGCCGAATTCGCCTAGCTCTTCCGCAGCCGGATCGAGCCATCCCCGGTATGAATCACCAGCAGATTTCCGCCGCCGTTCAGCTTGCCGCGGACCTCCCCTTCGCGAATCTTACCTTCGGTCGTGACCGGCATTTCCAGATCAATGTGGCCGTCTCCGGTATGCAAATCGACGTCTGCCGCCAGGTTCGCCGGCACCTCGAGAGTCACCGTGCCATCGCCGGTTTCGAGCTTCCAGCCCGTGGCCAGCGCCGATCCGGCCGTCGCCCGCGCGTCCACCCGTCCATCTCCCGTCTTGAGGTCGAGTTCGTCAAAGCGGCCATTAGCGTGGATATGGCCATCCCCGGTCAGCGCCCGCAGTTTGCCGTCTACGCCGTCAATCTCCTCCGAGCCATCTCCGGTGTGCAACAGCATCTCGCCTTTGAAGTTGCCCAGTTCGATCTTGCCGTCGCCGGTGCGCAAGTCTACGCGTCCCTCGCGCGGCATGTGAATGTTAATGTCGACGCGATGATTGGCCCAGCCGATGGTAACGCCGTGATGCGGGAACCGTACCTCGATCTCGACCGCGTCCCCCGTCTGATGCTCCTCGATCCGAATGCCATCGGCGCCGATCTTGTAGCCGGTGGTCGTCACCTTGGCTTCGATCGTTTTCTGGTCCCAGGTGGAGACGTGAATGTCCGCGTCGGATGTGGCCACACGCAGATCGGGCTTGCCAGCAAGAGAATAAGTTTTCGCCCATTCGTCAGCCCGCGCCGGCATTGCGGCCCATGAGCAAACCAAACCACCGACAAGCAGAAACATGAATAACCGTTCAAAACCCATGCGTTTCATAAAAATCCTCCGCCGGGCACACAACATCCCCAGCCTCTTAGACGAGATTACGCGCGTTTCGTGAGTTTGGTTCCATGGAAAAATACGCGGAGACAGCTGAGTTCCTGCGTCCAACAGTTAATCGTAAAATCACTCGAAACCTTACTCGTAAACCCAGATGTCCAGAGCTTTCCCGTTTGCGCTGCTCAACCAGAGTTTGCCGCCAACGACGCCGCTGCCGGTGAACGGACGCTCGGCCGACACAGGGACGGACTGCGCGGTGTTCACATTCCAAATGGACCTGTGGTCCGGTTTTTTCCCGTCGACATCGAAATAGTTGATCATTGCCTGACCATCGGATCCGAACGTGCGTATCAGTTCAACCACGTCTGCATCTTTGGCGAGCTTGTGAAGCTCGGCGCCGGTCGAGGAATTAAGCACCGTGATGTGATCATCCGGGCCGCCAACCAAAGCGCGCTTACCATCGGTCGTGAAGGCCACGGCGAAACTCTCAAGCGTCAGGCCGCGATACTCATGCAGCATCTTCCAGGTCGAGGTGTCGTAGAAGCGGATCACGGTGTCGCCGTCGGCAGTGACCAGCAGATTTCCGTCCGGGCTGAAACTGCACGCGATCAACCCGGCAAAATCGGAGTGCAACGTTGCCACTTGTTTCGGCGTTCCGCGAAGGTCCCAAATCTGTCCGGGGCGGTCTGACGCAGACACGACAATTCCGCTGGAGTCGGGCAGGAACTCCAGGGCTTCGATGCCGCGCGTATCGCTCTTCCAGCGCTTGGCTTCGCCCGTTCCCGAGGAGGGCAAAACTTCTACGGTGCCGTCACCGAAACCCACGGCAAACCAGCGGCCGTCCTGCGAATAGTAGCCCGCAGAGACCCGAGGCTCCGGGCCGAAGGTGCGCGCGGTTGTTCCCGAGTGAACATCCACCAATCGCACGGTGTGATCGCTGCACCACACGGCAACCTGATTTCCCAAGGGCGAAATCCTCTCCGCGCGGGACTCACACGGCATGGGAACTGACGCTACCGGCTTTAACCCAGCGCCAGCGGCAGGTTGGGCAAAAGAAGCGATCACAAGCAGCAGAATCGAGGACGACAGCATGATTTTCGTCGGCATCAGGCTTTCTCCAGAACGATGTCGAAGGTCACAGCCGCCACCACCTGTTGCGGGTCGCCCTTGAGAACGACGGGGCGCACCAGTTCGCGGCTTGTGATCAGCGGGTCGCGGGAAAAATTCTTATCGGGATCGCCATCGAACACCGGATCGCTCGCGAAGTAGAGCTGCGTGGTCAGCGGCTTGTGTCCGGGCGCAGTCACCAGGTAGTGAATGTGCTGGCACACGCGCTGGGGATAGTGTCCCGGAAGAACGCTCTCGAAGCCGTACTTGCTTTTCGAGTCGGGCTCAAGGACCGAGCGGTAGTGATAGCCCGCGTTGTCGTAGTGGCCGAAGTGATCCGTCTGCCAGATTTCGACCTTCGCGTTGGGAAGAATCTCTCCGTTGACGCTATACACAACTCCCGCAACCGAAAGAGGCATCCCGGGATCACCGGGCGCGCGCAACATCGACATATGCGGCGCATCGCGCTTGTAGAACGGGCCGAGTTCGTTGAATGGTGTGGGCTGGCGTTTGGTTTCAGCCGCGTCCCAGGCTCTGGCGATGGCCGACAGCGAAGCGGAAGTCGCAAGCGTCACCGCTCCCAGCGCAACGCACTTCTCCAACATTTCCCTGCGGGTTTGACTCATGAGCACCTCTCTCAGGCGCACCGAGTATAGACCAAATTTAGCTGGACGGGGAATCTGAACCGGCGCCCACAGTTTCGGCGCGGCGTACAATAAAGTCGTGGTTCGCGCTCGACGCCAGAACGATTCCCACAAGCACCAGCGGCACGCGATTTATGCCTCGGAAACTTCAGGCCTGCTGCTGATCGGCTTTCTGCTGCTCGCCCTCACTCTGATTCGCTACTGGCACACCATTCACTGGAGCGTGCGCTGACAGTGCCTTCGGCGCAGCCTGAACCGCTGCTGGTGGTTGTGCTGGGCCCCACAGCCAGCGGAAAGACGGCGCTTTCTCTTGCGCTTGCCGAGCGCTTCCACGGCGAAATCGTCAATTGCGATTCGGTCGCCATGTACCGCGAATTTGAAATCGGCACGGCCAAGCCCACAGCATCCGAACGATCCCGAGCCCCGCATCATTTGCTCGATTGCGTCGCGCCCACCAGCGACATCACGGCCGGCAAATATGCCCGCCAGGCGCGGCAAGCGCTCGAGGAGATCAAGGCGCGCGGACATCTACCCATCGTTGTCGGCGGCACGGGCCTCTACTTGCGCGCCCTGCTCGAAGGATTTTTCCCCGGTCCGCAGCGGTCTGAAGAATTGCGTGTGCGTTTACGCGCACGAGCGGAAAGTCGCGGCTCCAGTTATCTTCATCGCATTCTGCGGCACCTGGATCACGCAGCCGCGGAGAAGATCCATGCCAACGACATGCCGAAGCTCATCCGCGCCATCGAAGTTTGCCTGGCCTCGCGGCAGAAGATGACAGAACTCTGGCTGCAGCGCGGACGCGATCCCCTGCCCGGTTTCCGGATTCTTCGCTTCGGTCTCGATCCCGATCGGCAGGCTCTTTATGACCGAATCAACCGCCGCGCGCAACGGATGTTCGAAGCGGGCTTGATCGAAGAGACGCAACATCTGCTTAAGAAATACGGCGACGCCGCGGGACCGCTGTCCTCGCTCGGGTACAAGCAGGCAGTGCAATTCCTTCGTGGAGAACTCACGCGCGAACAGGCGCTGCAAGCCGCTCAGCAGGCTCACCGCAATTACGCCAAGCGCCAGATGACCTGGTTTCGCCGCGAGCCGGACGTCACCTGGCTGAACGGCTTCGGGGATGATGAGCATATTCAGCGCGAGGCCTCGGCCAGGGCAGACGCTTCACTCGCCACGGATTTTCGCGGATGATCGCGGATAAACCAGCAGCACGTCCGCGTCCTGCGATTTCTGCTATCGTTCTCTTCATGCATCGCAGACTCGTTCTCTTATCACTGGTCGCTCTTTTTTCCGCCACAGCAGCCCTCGCGAGGGACAAGGACAAATATCAGCGCCCGGGCCCCATTCACTTAACTCCGGCAGGCGAAAAATGGGCCCAGAAGACGTTGCACAAGCTGACTCTCGAAGAAAAAGTCGGACAGGTGTTCATGATCTGGTGCCGCGCCAGCTTTCTCAACGTTGAAAATCCCGAATACCTGGAATGGCGCGAGGACATGCAGAAGTATCACGTCGGCTCGTTTGCCATGACCGTCCATGTGGACGGTCCGTACCTTCTGCGCAGCGAACCTTACGAAGCCGCGGAACTTCTCAACCGGCTGCAGAGCGAGTCGAAGCTGCCCCTGCTGTTCGCCGCCGATTTTGAACGCGGCGTCCCCATGCGCCTGATGGGAGCCACGGTCTTTCCGCACGCCATGGCTTTCGGTGGAGATGGCAAAGCGGAAGATGCCGAGATGTTCGGCCGCATCACCGCCGATGAGGCGCGCGCCATCGGCATTCACTGGAATTTTTTTCCCGACGCCGACGTGAACTCGAACCCCGCCAATCCCATCATCAACACGCGCTCCTTCGGAGAAGATCCCAAACAGGTCGGCGATCTGGTCACGGCCTACATCAAAGGCGCGCATGAAGGCGGGATGCTGACCACGGTCAAACATTTTCCCGGTCACGGGGACACTGCCACCGACTCGCATCTCGGCGTGGCCAGCGTCAACGTGGACCGCGCCCACCTCGACTCCATCGAACTGCCGCCTTTCCGCGAGGCGATTGCGGCGGGGGTCGACGCGGTCATGGTGGCGCACGTGACGGTGCCCGCGCTCGATCCCGATCCGAACCACGTGGCTACGATTTCGCCGGTTATTGTCTCCGACCTGCTGGAAAAACAGCTTGGCTTCAAAGGCATCATCGTCACCGATGCGCTCGACATGGCCGGCCTGACTCACCTTTTCTCGAACAACATCGGCCGGGCCGCGGTCGAGGCATTCAAGGCCGGCAACGACTTGTTGCTCATCCCCGCCGACTTTCCCGCCTCGTATAACGCCATGCTGAAGGCGGTGCAGTCGGGCGAGATTTCCCGCGAACGGCTCGATCTCTCTGTGCTCAAGATCCTGAAGGCAAAGGCGTCTCTCGGCCTGCAGGACGCCCGCCTGGTGGATATAAGCGCTGTCGCCAACCTGGTGGCCAAGCCGGCGAACCTGGCTTTCGGACAGCAGGTGGCCGATGCCGCGGTTACGCTGGTGCGCGACAATGGCAAGGTTCTGCCGCTTAAATCTTCGCTTAAGAATGGGGGAACCGCAAAGGGCGCACTTCCGTATACCACAACAGAGGAGACGCACAATGACGTGGTTGCGGTGCTCTTCTCCGAAGACGTCCGGACGGAATCCGGGCGAGCTTTGGGCCGGGAATTTCGCGCTCGCATCCCTGATGCGCATGTGATTTACGTGGATCCTCGCATCGCGGCTGGCATGAGCGACGAGGTGCTGAAGGCAGTGGATGAAGCGAAGACTGTGGTAGCCGCGGTTTACGTGGTTCCGACCGCGGGCAAAGTCGGCAACACGGTCGCGATGGCCGATGCCGCCGGCGCGCTGCTGCAGCAAGTGCTCGATCACGCGGCGGAACGGACTGCGGTCGTCGCCATGGGAAATCCGTACCTTGCTGCGGACTTCCCCAAGATTGAGAATTACATGTGTACGTTTTCCAATGCGACGGTGTCAGAGTTAAGCGCGGTCAAGGCGTTATTCGGGGAAATCGCCATTCGCGGCCATCTTCCGGTGAGCATTCCGAATATCGCTCAGCGGGGCGCCGGCATTGAACGTCCGGTCCATCCGGTCCATGTTGCCAGTGGAGGTTCTCATGATGCGCAACAATAAATTCTGTGCATTTGTGATAGCCGCAGCCAGCCTCGCGGCGCTGCTGCTCCTGCCCTCGTGCAGCGTGAATGTGAAGAAAGAGGCTAACGGGCAGGACAAGCAGGTGGATATCAACACGCCCGTCGGCGGAGTCCACGTCAGCAAGCAGGCGGACGTCTCCGACGTGGGCCTGGCGGTTTACCCAGGCGCGCGGGTGAAAGAAAAAGATTCCCGCGGCAGCGATAAGAGCGCTAATGTGAATATCTCCGGCTTCGGTTACGGCTTGAAGGTCGTGGCCCTCGAATACCAGTCCGATGATGCGCCCGCAAAGATTCTAGCTTTCTACAAAGAACAACTGAAAAAATATGGAAACGTTCTCGAATGCCACACTTCCAGCGGGAACTGGAACGTGAACATGCGAAAAAAAGGTTCGAACGAGTTGACCTGCGAGGGCAGCGGGGGCGCAGACATCGAACTCAAGGTTGGCACGCAAGATGATCAGCACATTGTGGCCGTCGAGTCAGAAGGTAAGGGAACAAGCTTCTCGCTGGTTTACGTGCGCACCCACGGCAAAGATGCCGATATTTAGGATGCGCGTTTTCACAGGCTGCGGAAGGAATCGACCTCGCACTTGATGTTGGGTGGCGCAGCTCCTCAGCGCTGCGATCATTGGCGAGGGTGGAGCAGGCCTTCAGGCCTGCATCAAAGCATCGCCAATAAATTCGCGGGCATTAGCCCCTGGGGGAACCTCCTTAAGGAGATTTATGATTCAATCGATCTTTTTCCGTTCCATCGTCGCTACGGCATTCGCCATAGCTATGGCGATTCCCAGCTTCGCCCAGTCTCAAAAATCAGACAGCGATCAGAACAAGCATCTCGATGTCCAAAGCTCTGTGGGCGATCTGCACCTTGGCAACGACGCCGACGCTCGCAAAGCCGGGCTGCCGCTCTATCCCGGAGCGCGCCCACGCCACGACAAGGAAGATAGCGATCCCGTCAATCTCGGCCTTCTCACCGAAGCCTTCGGCATGAAATTGGTGGTGGCGAAATACGAATCCGACGACGCGCCCGGCAAAGTCATTGACTTCTATCGCGATCGCCTCAAGAAATACGGCAAGGTTCTCGAATGCCATACCTCTGAGCACGGAGGCGATGCCCACGCCAACATCGACGACGACCAACATTCCAAACAACTCAAGTGCGACGGCGACAACACCGGCCCCGTCACCGAACTGAAAGTTGGCACGGAAGACAATCAGCACGTCGTCGCCATCGAACCGCGCGACGGCCGCAGCGGCTCAATCTTCGCCCTGGTCTACGTTTACACGCGCGGCAAGCAAGGCGACATCTGAGCGTGTGGAATTGACTTGAGGGTGCCCCACTCTTGCGCGTTCTTTGCGCAAGGGTGGGACTTCGCGGCCTATCCCTCTACGGTTTGGACTGCTTGCAGCCACGAATCGTGTGGAGCGGAGACCCTGTCCGCTGCTCTTGACCTTGAATTGAAGGGCCAGCCGATTCTTGCAACCCGGCGCCTGATCCCGGGTTCTAATCCGGAAGGAGGGCGTTATGGCAAAGCTCCGGCTTGCGCTCTTTTCTCTCGCTCTGGTTCTGGCTGCGTCGTTTGCGCTGTCCTGCGGGGCAAGATCACAGAGTCAGGATCCACTCCAGACCATCACGCTAAGCCCGGCAACCGCCGACGCACAGGATTACCCCAACGGGCGAGTGCAGTTCGTCGCTACCGGCTATTACACTGATCCGTCCCACACGGTCACTCCACTATCGGCCATGTGGGGTACCTGCTACCAGGACGCGTCCACGAGTGAAATATCCGTGACCGCCGGAGGCGTGGCTCAATGTGCGCCGGGAGCGGTCGGCACCTACACGATCTGGGCAGACGACCCTCCGCTGTCCAACGTGGCATGCCTCGCAATCACGGCCTGCGGCGGAGGATGTTTTGTCGCAGGTACCGCGCAACTCACCTGCCCCTAGGCAATCCACTCTCGCCAACGGCAACCAGGCGACCGCATTGAAATCTTGGTGTGCCCGCGGACGAAAAGAGGAGTTCCGTCCTGCAAGTCTATGTAATTGGCAATCTCCGCCACCAAGTGCCAGGATCGAGACTCGATCTTCAACGCTTTTTCTTCGTCCTGTGTCTTTTTTACTACGTTTTCCGGCGCGTCCGCTAACTCAAACCGCCTCAGTCATTTGCCGCCAGTCAACTATAGCTTTAAGGTGGTTTTCCGGGTTTTCCGCGATTTCCACAGTGTTCCGGTAAAAACGCTTATATGTTCCAGTTGGAGCATTTTGTACATACAATCGCAAACCGCTGATATGTTCCAGTTGGAACATTCAAGCGATATGTTCCGGTTGGAACACTCGAGCGCCTACGCCCCCGCGCTCTGCCCCTGGAACTTTACCTCGACCAGCTTGCGGTCCTCGTCGGAGACCTGGAACATGGCGCGCGGTTTCAGGCTCATGAAGGTGGCCACAAACACTTCGGGGATCTGGCCGATGCGTGTGTTGTAGGTGTTGACGTCGTCGTTGAAGAACTCGCGGCGGTCTGCGATGCGCTCCTCGAGTTCGCTGATGCGCGTCTGCAGCTTGAGAAAGTTTTCGTTGGCCTTGAGTTGCGGATAGTTTTCCGCCACGGCGAACAGGCCGCGCAACGCGCCCGTCATCATTAAATCAGCCGTCGCCTTCTGCCCGATGCTGGCCGCGTTCATCGAGGCGGCACGCGCCTGCGTCACCGCCCTCAGCGTCTGCTGTTCGTGCTGCATGTATCCCTTCACGGTCTCCACCAGGTTGGGAATCTCGTCGTGACGCTGCTTGAGCAGCACGTCAATGTTGGCCCAGGCGCGGTCGTTGTCGTTGCGCAGGCGCACCAGTTCGTTATAGAGGATGACTACGTAGACGAGCACTCCCACTACGAACACCAGGAACGCCGCCCCTTGGATCACGCTTCCGCCCATTGAATTAGACCTCGACCTCGCCTGCAGGAATGATCCCAGTGAAACGCAGACCGGGCAGGAACCTAAGTAACTTAGGAGGCAGCGTCCAAGGTCACCGAAGGCATGCGAGGAAATAGCTGGTCGCCGAATGCAAAAAGGGCTGAGCCCGGCGGCCCAGCCCTTCAGAATGCTGACCACTAATGATTCCTATTCGAGCGCGCCTTCCACTTCACTCGCGCTCAGGGCCTATGGGGAGTCAGATCGCACTGGTGTTTTACTTCGTCCAGGTTCAGGCCTGCGGGCGAGAACTCGACGATCTTGTAACCAGTCCTAGTTCTGACCTCCACGTTGAACACCTGGGCTCCCATCGCGCCGCGAATAGTACCCTTGTCCATGGAGAGGAATCGGCCTTGCACCCAGTTCCAGCCCTTGTGGTCATGGCTTCCATCAATGCGCACCATGACTTCCATCTTCGGCTGGCCCCAGAAGCCCGGATAGTCGGGCCTTCCCAGCCGGGCACCCGGATCGAACTCGGCGCGCTCATACTTGCCATTGCTGCAGTAGAGTTCGACTCGCGGTTTGTAGTCCGGGTCTTCCTTAAAATAGTTGTTCGAAAGCAACTCGAAGCGGACTCTCTTGGCGCCGGTCATCTTGTCATCCGACTGGAACTCCAGCCACTTGCCGCCGGCGCTGACGCCGTCTTTTTCGTCCTGGTAAGGGCTCATGGCGCCCTGTTGGGCCCGAGCCGACACGGCCGCCGCAGCCACCAGAAGAAAGGCCGCCAACACTGCCGCCGGGTTGTAAAGATTCTTATTGCGAAGCAAAGGCAATAATTTCAAGGTTTTCCTCCCGTACAAACGCACCTGCACCTATTGAACACTGGAGTCCGCCAAAAGTTGCATGGCAAAGTGCCACTTTTCACCTGCCGGACGAGTATCACCGGGCATCGCTCTTGACGGCGTCGATCTTGAGATCGATGTAGACCTGGGGACGATCGTCGAACTGGCTGACGGATTTGGTATCGCTCTTATGGCCGTTGTACTGAGCGTAAACTTCGTAATCCACGGTCGAGAGTCCCGGGAAGCGATAGGTGCCCTCCTGGCCGACGATGTAGGTCTTCACCGCGTGGGTGCGCATGTTGGTCAGATAAACGATCGCATTGACCACCGGATTATCCTGCTGGTCGAGCACTTTACCGTAGAGCAGGCGGCCCTGGGTTTTATCTTTTTTGTCGGGGGCGGCATGGGCCGCGACGGTAATCATTAGAAGGAACGTGGCGACGATGAAGCAGGCGTTCTTGAGAGCCAGGGTCCGAGTCATGCGAGTCTTAATCCCTCTTCCTTTTTACTCAACTGGTCTTTACTCAACTGCTCCACTCCGTCTCGTCTACTCAATCTCTCCGATTGATTAGTGCGTCAAGTGCAAACCAATATCCACACGTTCGTCATACTCTACGTGGACAGGCACCTCTTCCGCCAGATGCAATGATTGGCCGTCTTTGGTTTTCACACCCTTGAGATCGGCCCACACCACATAGTCGGCCTTGCCGGCGGGGACGCGCTGGGCGAATTCGCCGGAATGATCGGAATAGAGTTCCCACTTGGGCTTCTTATCGGGCAGGCGGCGAATCTTAACCGTGATGCCATAGACGGCGCGATTGTCGGGACCCCAGACCGTGCCGAAAATGAGGGCGTATGGATCGCTCGGTTTCAGCTTGTTAGTTGCGGGAGAGGCACTGGCCGCCGGCAAGACGCGCGGGCCGAGCGCAGCGAGGAAGAGAAAAAGCAGCAGGCAGAAGGAAGACAAGCGCGCAAGCAGAAGGGCGTGCCCAAGTCTACGAGTCGTCACCGTCTTCGGTCTCCACTTCTTCGTCCTCTTCCACGTAGCCGGCCTCGACCGCCTTCAACTCCAGCGGACTGGTAGTCACCACTTCGAAGTCCGTGCCACACTCTGGGCAAGAGACGATCTCGCCCTCGTCGACCTCTTCCTCTTCCACATCCAGATCCGTTTCGCATTCAGGACAAAGAACCATGATTCCTCCGCTTGCTAATGGTGCAGTTTGGTAAGGAAGCGAGCCAAACGCGCGATTATTGTGTCGCAAAGAACGCGACACATCGCGCGGCTCGCCCAGATCCTTCGCTGCGCAAAGAACGCTTGCTCAGGATGACAATCAAACTGCGCCCCGCTTCCATTCGATGCCACTTTCTTAGATCCGCTTGATAATATTTAGATTCTCCTCCGCCGCAGGTCAAGGGGCGGGGGCGGTAAAGACCAAATTTTTTGCCCGGCCGTAACCAGCCGTGCCCTTGACATTTCTTATGCGGGAGCCTACATGATTTCCTCTTTGAAGAAAAGACCGTGGATTGCCTCCGTCGGGCTGGCGCTGGCCTTAAGCAGCGCGGCGCTGGCACAGAGCCAGCCAAGCTCTGCTGCGGCGGAACCGATGGCTGTCGACAGCCGCATCTCAGCCGCGCTGCAGCAGGTCTCAGCGGAGCGCATTCGGGCGAATATCCAGAAGCTGGCGAGCTTTGGAACGCGCTCGACGCTTTCAGCGCAGGACCCGGCCGCTATTGCGACGGGACGCGGGATTGGCGCCGCCCGGGAGTGGATCAAATCAGAGTTCGAACGCTACACCAAGGATTGCGGCGGGTGCCTGGAGGTGAAAACCGACAGCTTCATTGAACCAGCCGCCGACCGAATCCCCCAGCCTACCGAAATCACCAATGTTTATGCGGTCTTGAAGGGGACGGAGGTGGAGAATGCAAAGCGCATCGTGCTGGTGACTGGGCACTACGATTCGCGAAACAGCGATAATTCAAACACGACGGACGATGCTCCGGGCGCGAACGACGACGGCAGCGGAACGGCCGTCAGCCTGGAATGTGCGCGAGTTTTGAGCAAGCTGAAGTTTCCGGCAACGATTGTTTTTTTGACAGTCGCAGGCGAAGAGCAGGGACTGAACGGCAGCCATCATTTTGCGAAGATGGCGAAGGACCAGGGATGGAGTCTCGAGGCCGTGCTCAATAATGACATCGTGGGCGGAGACAAGAGCGCAGAGCAGGATCACTCTGTAGTGCGCGTGTTTTCCGAGGGATTGCCGGCCGCGGCCACGGAGCAGGAGGTCCGGCGGATTCGCGGGTTGGGCGGTGAGAACGATTCTGGGTCGCGACAATTGGCGCGCTATGTTGCCGATGTGGGCCGGGCTTATAAGGATGACGTGGCGGTGAAGCCGATGCTGGTCTTTCGGCTGGACCGGTATTTGCGGGGCGGCGACCACTACTCGTTCAACCAGCAGGGATTTGCAGCGGTACGCTTCACGGAATTTCGCGAAGACTTTCACCACCAGCATCAGAACGTCCGCACCGAGAACGGCGTTGAATATGGCGATCTGGCGAAGTTTGTGGACTTCGATTATGTGGCTCGGGTGGCGCGGCTGAATGCGGCGACGCTGGCATCGCTGGCATCGGCACCGGCGCCTCCGGCGAATGTGCGCTTGTTGACCAAGGATCTGGAAAACGATTCGACGCTGACCTGGGAGGCTTCGCCCGGAGGATTGGCTTCAGGCTACGAGATTCTTTGGCGAGCGACGAGCAGCCCAGAATGGGAACACGTGCAAAAGTGTGGCAACGTCAATCGCGCCACGCTGAAACTTTCCAAAGACAATGTCATCTTTGCGGTGAGGGCTGTCGATGCCGAGGGGCGCCGCAGCTTGCCGGTCGTGCCCTTGCCGGAACGCTAAGTTTGGGTATCTACTGCTAAGAAGAAGCAGCGCTAAGAAGAGCGTGTGGCAAGAGGAGCGTGTAACCTTGCGCAGTCGCGGACGAGAGATGACGTTGAGCTTTCCGCCGTTTACCCGGGCGGTGATCTGGCTGCTAGGGATCAATACCGCGGTGTTCCTGGGTTTGGAGGCCTTCGGCACGCGGGAGGTCATCAATTGGGTGTTTGCGAATCTCGGCCTCGTTCCGAGGACCGTGGTCTTTCACTTCGCGATCTGGCAAATCGTCACCTACAGCTTTGTCCATGTGGGCTTCTGGCATTGGTTCGGGAACATGCTTGGCATCTGGATGTTTGGCGCGACGTTTGAAAGCTCCTGGGGCATGCGGCGATTTCTGGAGCTGTTTTTTGTGGGAGTGATTGGGGCTGCGCTGACCACGATCATTCTTTCTTTCGCGCATATCCTGATTAACCCGGACGTCCCGACGGTAGGGGCTTCCGGCGGCGTGTTTGCCATCCTGATGGCTTTCGGCCTGGTTTTTGGGGAAAACGAAATCATGATGATTCCGTTTCCCTTCATGATCAAGGCAAAATATTTCGTGCTGATCCTGATCGTCGTGACCGTGGCGTTTGCCATCAGCGGAGGAGGAACCACAGCCTACCTGGCTCATCTGGGTGGTCTGCTCTTTGGATACCTCTACGTGAAGTTTGTGCCGGCGCGTGGAATGTCGGGGAAGTTCTCGTTGTCGGAGTGGTGGTACGGATTGAACAACTCTTATTACCGCTGGAGGCGGCGGCGGGCGGCAAAGAAGTTTGAAGTCTACATGCGCAAGCACGACCGCGACGTCCATTTCGACGAGCACGGCAACTATGTGCCGCCGGATGACGATCCACGCAAGGGGAATGGCGGGTCGAAATCGGGCTGGGTGAACTGAAAAATCACCTCAGGGCTAAACCCCGCGCTTTGCCTCTCAGCGCAGGCCTGGAAGGCCTGCTCCACCCTGCTCTGATAGAGATTGAGATCTGTTCAGATGGCTTAGACGTTGCAAGCAACGTCTCTACGACTGAAAGAAGTTCTTAAATTCCATGAAGGCTGCTTCGGGCAATTCTTTTCGATTTGATTTTCCTTTGAATCCTAAATCGTGACCGGCTCCTTCGACGGGCATAAGCGCGGTCTTTGCGGGGATTAGCTTTAGGGCGTGTTCGATTTCCGCGATGGAGCCGAAAGGATCGCGTGTGCCTTGCACAAAGAGACTCGGGGTATGCAGATGGAAAAAATGCTGGGTGCGGAGCTGGTCGGGTTTGCGGGGAGGATGCAGAGGATAAGAGAGCAGGAGCAGTCCCGCAACTTCATCCGCAGCTTTTTCCGGTGAAAGCTCGGCGCAAAGCATGCTCGATTGCCGTCCGCCGTAGGAGTGGCCGCCGAGAAAGACGTGGCCCGTGGCCAGATTCTTCACGGCGGCGACTGCATTCTTCAGTCCGGCGCGATCGCGCTTGCCGTCGTAAGGTCCCGGAGGACCGTAGGGCCGATCCTGACGATAGGGCAGATCGCAGCGCAGCACTACGAAACCGGCGCCAGAAAAAGTCTCTGCCAAAGCAATCAGCAGAGGAGCCTGGCAGTTCGATCCGGCACCGTGAGTCAGAACAAGGCCGCTGCCGTTGGGATTGGCCGGGCGATGCAGAAGGCCGCGCACGAATGGGTCCACCGTGACATCGGTGAAGACTTGCAGGCTGGATTCGGCGGGCATGGATGGCGGCTTCTTGTTCTTGCTTTTTAGACCATGCAGGCTGCCAAGAAAATTCCGCATAAGTACCTCAGGGCTGAAGCCCAATCCTAAATGCCGCCTTTGACGCAGGCCTGGAAGGCCTGCTCCACCCGCTTGCTCTCCTCGAGATCCCAGCCACTGCGCCTCGCTGCGCTCGGCTGGACCCTTCGACTTCCCCCTCGGCTTCGCTCGGGGCTTCGGCAAAACAGGGCAGGCTCACGAGGCGGCTGTCCCCACATGTTCGTGCTTGTAGTCTCACACTCCTACTTCTTCCAGCTTCTCGTACACTTTCACGATTTGAATCTCGTTCCCCAACCTTGCCCAGCAGCGCAGCAGTTCGGGATCCTCCTGGGCGGCGCTGCGGGCGTGCTCGGAGTTCCAGTAGCGAAGCAGCACGTAGTGAGAATCGCCGCTGCGGTAAAGAAGATCGCGGCCGTATCCTTTCTTCGAGACGATGGCGTTGAGTTCGCGAATGGTCGCGAGCGCAGCGGCCTCCATGCCCGGCAGAGGCTCCCAGATGGCGACCGATAAAAATTCCTGGGACATACTCAGCGATTATAGCTTCTGGCGTGTGGCGCTGCGTTTAGGTTTGGCGTGCGCGGCGGCGGCCTCTTCGTTGGTGACCACGTGCAGGCGCATGAAGTTGGTGGAACCGGAAGCCTGGCGCGTGCCTGCGACCACTCCGAGCACGTCTGTGGCTCTTAGTAATCCTCGACTCAACAGCTCGTACTCAGCCACATCCACCATGCTGTCGCTGGAGAGACCCTGGCCGCACTTCATGGGCTGCACGCCCCAGTACAGGTTGGTGCGCTGGGCAACGGTCGAGTTGTAAGTAAACGCGTAGATGGCGGCCTGCGGGCGGTATTTGGAAATCATGCGGGCAGTGTTGCCGGTCTCGGTGAAAACGGCGATAGCGCCCATGGGCAGATCTTCGGCGGCGTGCGCGATCGATTCACAAATGGTCTCTGCAACGGAGAGACCGTGCCGGTCGCGGCGGCGGCGGGGCAGGGTAAACTCTCCCATGTTGCTTTCAGCTTCGATCACGATACGCGACATCATGGCGACTGCTTCGCGCGGATAGCGGCCGCTGGCGGTTTCCGCGGATAGCATGACCGAGTCGGAGCCGTCGAAAATGGCATTGGCGACGTCGCTGGCCTCGGCGCGCGTGGGGCGCGGGTTTTCGATCATCGACTCGAGCATTTGCGTGGCCGTGATTACCGGCTTGCGCCACACGGCGGCACGGCGGATCACATGCTTCTGGATGACGGGAACTTTCTCCGGGGCCATCTCGACGCCGAGATCGCCGCGAGCGACCATGACGCCATCGGAAGCTTCGAGGATTTCTTCGAGGTGGTCGATGGCCTGCGGCTTTTCGAGTTTGGCAATCAATGGAGTGTCGCTGCCGTGGCCGGTTACGATTTGCTTAACCATGTTTACGTCGGCGGCAGAGCGCACGAAGGAGAGCGCAACCGCGTCCACTCCGTGTTTCAGGCCGAACTCGAGATCCTTGCGATCTTTTTCGGTCAGGGCCGGGATGGACAGCGCAGTGCCGGGAAGATTGATGCCTTGATGCTCACCCAGAGTTCCGCCGTTCAAAACTTCGCAGACTACATCCTTGCCGCGGACGGTGCGCACGCGCAATTCGATCAGACCGTCGCGCAGAAGAATGCGCGCGCCAGTGGTGACTTCGCGGGCGAGATCGGGAAAAGTGGTGGAGATGCGCGTGGGAGTGCCGGCGACTTCGCGCGGAGTGATGATTACAGTCGAGCCGCTTTTCAGTAGGATCGGTTCGTGGCGCTCCAGGCGTCCAGTGCGGATCTTGGGGCCTTGCAGGTCTTGCAGGATGCAGATGGTGCGGTCTTCTTTTTCAGCAGCCTTGCGCAGGCGCTCGATGTTGCGGGCGTGATCTTCGTGCGAGCCGTGGGAGAAGTTGAGGCGGGCTACGTCCATGCCGAGGCGAAGCAGATCGCGCATTGCGGCTTCGGAGTGGCAGGCGGGGCCGATGGTGCAGATAATCTTGGCGCGGCGGGGGACGGAGGTTACGTGAGATGAAGCAGCGGCCTCCGGGGTGAGTGGGGTTTCCGTCGCGAGTTCTGGCTTGCTGGGCTTCATTTCTTCTCTTCCCTACCATCTTCCTCTTGATCGGCCGACCTTGTCGTCCCGATCGAAGCGAGGGATCTTGGTTCTTGTTTGCGCCATCACATCTCAGTCACTACAGGCAGAAACCAAGATCCCTCACTTCGCTCGGGATGAAGACGAATAGCTTTCGACACGGAGTACTATTTCGCCGCTTTGTGGCCGTTGATCGCCGTCAACTCTTTTCCCAGCATGGCTCGCGGGAACAGCATGGCGTTGAATTCCGCGCCCACGAGGATGACCAGGGAAACCATGTACATCCAGACCAGCAGCGCGACGCCGGCGCCGAGCGAGCCATAAATAATGCTGTAGTCGGCGTAGTGCTTCAGATAAAAACCAAATAGCAGCGTCGCCGAGAACCACATGGCCGTAGCGAGCGTAGCGCCTGGGATTACGCTATGCCAGGGCTGAGTGCGTGGAACCGCATTGTGATAGATGAGAGCGATTACCGCGATGCTGGTGAGGGTGGCAATCAGCCAGCGGATGGAGGTCCACATCAGCAGAATGTATGGGCTGAATTCACGCGCGGTGTAGAAGAGGATGTCGGTTTCGATTTTGCTGCCGAAGGCGACCAGCAAAGTGGCGAATGTCATGGGAAGAAGAGCGAAGATGACGAGAAGGAATGAGATCCACCGCTCCTGAACCAGTCCCCAGATTTTTGGCAGCTCGTAACAGCGGCGGAAGCCTTCCATCCAGGAAATCATTACGCCGGAGGCGGTCCACAGTGTCAGCAGGGAAGCGGTGATGAGCAGGCCCACGGGGCGCTGCGCCGCACCCCGCAGGAAATTCATCGCGGCGCCGCTACCGGCGGGAAGGATGCGGGACAGCGCGTAGGAGATCTCACGGATGTAAGGGGCGCCTTTGCGCCAGGTCGCGAGCACCGAGCCCACCACCAGCAGCGCTGGGAAGAAAGTGAGAATGGAGGAGTAGGCGGAAGCTTTGGCGATGGAAAAAGCATCGTGCTGGAAGGCACGCCAGAGAGCCAACCGCAGAAGGCGCAGAAAACGGAGCATGGCCAGTCCCAGCTTAGGGCCGGAAGGCGCGGGTTGCAACGAAGGAAGCGGGCCAGGTTCCTCGATCGTCATGAGCTTTGGATTTGCGTGCATCAATAAAAGGAAACGAGCCTAACGCACGATTGTTGCGTCGCAAAGAACGCGACGCGTCGCGCAGCTCACCAGATCCTTCAGCGACGAAAACCTTGTCGCTTCAGGATGACAAACAAGTTCGGGGGCGAACTGGTTCGCCCCCGATCTCGATTGTAGTTTCGCCTTACTCCGCCGCCAGTTCCTCGGTCTCGCCCTCGTGGCGCATCATCTCGAGAGCGCGCTCGGCTTCTTCGTATGCCGCCGAGACCTCCGCCTGTACCTTGGCCGCGGCCTCTTCCATCTCAGGCGAGAGGCGCACGTTGCGGTAATACTCCATGCCGGTTCCGGCAGGGATGAGGCGGCCGACGATCACGTTCTCCTTGAGGCCGCGCAGGTAATCAACCCGGCCGTTGATCGACGCCTCGGTGAGCACGCGCGTGGTCTCCTGGAACGAAGCCGCCGAGATGAACGAGTCGGTCGCAAGCGACGCCTTCGTGATTCCCAAGAGCAGCGGGCGTCCGGTAGCGGGCCTGCCACCCTCTTTGATCACACGCTCGTTCTCTTCGCGGAAGTGGAACTTGTCGAGCTTGTCTTCCAGAAGGAACGTCGTGTCGCCCACGTCCTCGACCTGCACCCAGCGCATCATCTGGCGGACAATCACTTCGATGTGCTTGTCACTGATGTTGACGCCCTGGAGCCGGTAGACTTCCTGGATTTCGTTCACCAGGTAGGACTGCAGTTCTTTTTCGCCGAGCACAGCCAGAATGTCGTGCGGGTTGAGCGGACCATCCATAAGCGGTTCGCCGGCCTTGACGCGCTCGCCTTCCTGGACGTTGATGTGAACGCCGCGCGGCACCGAGTATTCCTTTTCAGTGCCGTTGTCGGCCTGCACATACAGTTTGCGCTGGCCCTTCGAAACCTCGCCGAACTTCACCGTGCCATCGATTTCGCTGATGACCGCGGTCTCATGCGGCTTGCGCGCTTCGAACAGCTCGACCACACGCGGCAGACCACCGGTGATGTCTTTCGTCTTGGTGGTTTCGCGCGGGATCTTGGCCAGCACATCGCCGGGAGAAACCGCGTCGCCATCCTGCACCATGAGGTGAGAGCGGGAAGGCATGAGGTAGCGTTTGCTGGCCTTGCCTTTGACCACGATGGCCGGCTGCCGCTTCTCGTCGGGCGAATCGCCAACGACGTGCCGCGACAAACCTGTGACCTCGTCCACTTCTTCGTGGAGCGTGACGCCTTCCTGCAAGTCCTTGAACTGCGCCGTGCCGCCGATTTCGGTGAGGATGGCGAAAGTGTAAGGATCCCACTCCACCATAACCTTGCCTTGCTGCACCGCGTCGCCGTCGTTGACCTTGAGCTTCGCGCCGTAAATCACGGAGTAGCGCTCACGCTCGCGGTTCTTTTCGTCCACGACCGCGATCGAGCCCTGGCGATTCATCACCACCAGGTCGCCCGACTTGGACTTCACTGTCTGCAGACCGATGAAGCGCACCGTGCCATTGTTCTTGGCATCGAGGCGCGACTGCTCAGAGACTCGCGAAGCCGTACCGCCGATGTGGAACGTACGCATCGTGAGCTGCGTTCCTGGCTCGCCGATCGACTGCGCGGCGATTACTCCAGTTGCTTCGCCGAGTTCGACCAGGCGTCCAGAGGCCAGGTTACGGCCGTAGCACATGACGCAGACACCGCGCTTCGATTCACAGGTGAGCACCGAGCGGATCTTTACCCGCTCGATTCCGGCGGACTGAATCGATCCCGCGAGTTCTTCGGTGATCTCGTGGTTGATGTCGACGATCACGTTGCCGTCGTAGTCTTTGATCTTCTCAAGCGAAACCCGGCCCACGATGCGGTCGCGCAAAGGCTCGATAATTTCACCGGCTTCGACGATACCCTGGACGTAAATGCCATCCACGGTGCCGCAGTCGTATTCGCTGATGATGACGTCCTGCGCCACGTCGACGAGACGCCGAGTGAGGTAGCCGGAATCTGCCGTCTTGAGCGCCGTATCGGCCAATCCCTTGCGGGCGCCGTGGGTCGAGACGAAGTATTCCAGCACCGTCAACCCCTCGCGGAAGTTCGCCGTGATGGGAGACTCGATGATTTCGCCTGAAGGTTTGGCCATCAGTCCGCGCATGCCGGAGAGCTGGCGAATCTGCTGTTTCGATCCGCGGGCGCCGGAATCTGCCATGACGTAAATCGGATTGATGAAGCCTTCCTTGTCGCGCTTCTGCATCTGCCCGAACATCTCGTCGGCAACTTTTTCAGTAATGGCCGACCAGATTTCGATGACCTTGTTGTAGCGCTCGCCGTTGGTGATTGCGCCGTCGAGATACTGCTGTTGCACAGCAACCACCTGCTTCTCGGCGTCCTTGACGAGAGTCTTCTTGCTGTCAGGGATGACCATGTCGTCGATGCCGATCGAAAGGCCGGCTTTGGTTGCGTACTTGAAGCCGAAGTCCTTCACTTCGTCGAGCATCTTGACCGTGGTCTCGAGTCCGAACCGCAGGTAGCCGTAGTTCACCAGCGCGCCAATACCCTTTTTCTTGAGCAGGCCATTGATGAAAGGCATTCCCTCGGGCAAGTGGTCGTTCAGGATGGCGCGGCCCACCGTCGTATTGACGAAGGCGCGATCCACATGAACCGGCTCCGTGTGAATGATGTCCTGATCGTCGTAGGCAGTGGTCAGGTCAATTAGTTCGCCGGTGTAACGCAGGCGGATGGGAGAAAGCGTTTCCACTTCGCCCATTTCGAGCGCGAGCAGAACTTCTTCAATGTTGGCGAAAACGCGGCCTTCACCCTTCGCGCCCGGCTTGGATTTGGTGAGGTAATAAAGACCGAGCACCATGTCCTGCGTGGGGACGGTGATCGGCTGTCCGGACGCGGGCGAAAGAATGTTGTGCGAGGCCAGCATCAGCACGCTGGCTTCAACCTGCGCCTCTGGAGACAGCGGGATGTGCACCGCCATCTGGTCGCCATCGAAATCGGCGTTGAACGCCGTGCAGACCAGCGGATGAATCCGGATGGCTTTGCCTTCGACCAGCACCGGCTCAAACGCCTGAATGCCCAGACGGTGCAGGGTGGGAGCGCGGTTCAGCAGCACGGGGTGATCCTTGATGACTTCTTCAAGGATGTCCCAAACGATGGGCTCCTGCTGCTCGACCATTTCTTTTGCTTGCTTGATGGTAGTGACATTGCCGGTTTGCTCGAGCCGGTGATAGATGAAGGGCTTGAACAGTTCGAGCGCCATCTTCTTGGGCAATCCGCACTGGTGCAGCTTGAGTTCGGGACCGACCACAATGACGGAACGTCCGGAGTAGTCGACGCGCTTGCCCAGAAGGTTCTGGCGGAAGCGACCCTGCTTGCCCTTGAGCGTGTCGGAGAGCGACTTCAGCGGACGGTTATTTGCGCCGCGCAGCACGCGGCCACGGCGTCCGTTGTCAAACAACGCGTCGACGGCTTCCTGCAGCATGCGCTTTTCGTTCCTAACGATGACTTCAGGGGCGTGCAGGTCCATCAGCTTCTTCAACCGGTTGTTGCGGTTGATGACGCGGCGGTAAAGATCGTTTAGATCGGAGGTGGCGAAGCGGCCGCCATCGAGTGGAACCAGCGGGCGCAGCTCCGGTGGAATCACGGGGATGACGTCGAGAATCATCCAGTGCGGTTTGTTGCCGCTGCGGCGGAAGGCCTCAACCACTTTCAGGCGCTTCGTATACTTGAGCCGCTTCTGCAGCGAGCTCTCGTTCTTCATCTTCTCGCGCAGTTCGACGGCCAGGCCGTCGGTGTCGATGCGCTTGAGCAGTTCCTTGATCGCCTCGGCGCCCATCATGGCCTTGAAGCCGGCGGGACGGTACTGCTGGTCGAGTTCGCGGAACTTGGCCTCGTCCTTGATAACTTCGCGCTCTTTCACGGGAGCGTCGCCGGGCTCGACCACCACGTAGGCCTCGAAATAAAGAACAGACTCGAGGTCGCGCAGAGAAATATCGAGCAAATGTCCGATGCGGCTGGGCAGGCCCTTGAAGAACCACACGTGCGAGCAAGGCGAAGCCAGCTCGATATGTCCCAGGCGTTCGCGGCGGACTTTCGAGAGCGTGACTTCCACGCCGCACTTGTCGCAGATCACGCCGCGATGCTTCATGCGCTTGTACTTGCCGCAGAGGCATTCCCAATCGGTTACGGGGCCGAATATGCGGGCACAGAACAGGCCGTCCCGCTCCGGCTTGAAGGTGCGGTAGTTGATGGTCTCAGGCTTGGTGACTTCGCCATGCGACCAGCTCCGGATTTTTTCCGGAGACGCCAGGCTGATGCGGATGGCATCGAAATCCGCAATCGTGTTTTGCATCTCGAACGGGCTCGAACGAAACAAGGTGTTCCTCCGCTTCCTGCTCTCAGGACAGTGGCCAGTGATCAGTGGTCGGTGATCAGTGGCCAGTTTTTTATGTTTCGCGGTTGCCGAGAGCCTTTGCCCCGCGAAACGTTCCTTCAAAATTCTTGGGTGGCGTTGCGGCCAGCGTCAGCGCCTTACTGGCCACTGATCACTGACCACTGACCCTGCTCTTAATCCGCTGCCGCGCTGGCCGTGGGCTTTTTCTCCCCGGCCTTGATCAGCTCCACGTCGAGGCAGAGCGATTGCAATTCGCGGATCAGCACGTTAAACGATTCGGGTACGCCCGGCTCCATGGCAGCTTCGCCTTTGACGATGGCCTCGTAAATCTTGGTGCGGCCGTATACGTCGTCAGACTTCGCCGTCAGCAGCTCCTGCAGAATGAACGCCGCGCCGTAGGCTTCGAGCGCCCAGACTTCCATTTCTCCGAAGCGCTGTCCGCCGAACTGCGCCTTGCCACCCAAGGGTTGTTGAGTAATGAGTGAGTACGGTCCGATGGAACGCGCGTGAATCTTGTCGTCCACCAGATGCGACAGCTTCAGCATGTAGATGTAGCCGACCGTGACCGGCTGTTCGAACTGGTCGCCGGTCATGCCGTCGTGCAGCGTCGTCTTGCCCGAAGTCGGCAGGCCCGAACGCTCAAGCAGCGCCTTGATTTCGCCTTCCTTTGCGCCGTCGAATACGGGCGAGCCCATGTACACGCCGCGCGCGAGCGTGGGCGCCACCGCTTCCAACTCGTCATCGCTCATGTCGGCGATGATGTCGGCGAGCTTCGAGTCCTTGAACAGGGCCTTCAACTCGCGACGAATCGACTCGGTGCGGGTATTTTCCTTGAGCAACTGCGTGATCTTCTCGCCCAGGGTGTAACCCGCCCATCCGAGATGGGTTTCAAGAATCTGGCCCACATTCATACGGCTGGGTACGCCGAGGGGATTCAGGACGATCTCGACCGGCGTTCCGTCTTCGAGGTACGGCATATCCTCTTCCGGCAGAATGCGGGCGATGACGCCCTTGTTCCCGTGACGGCCGGCCATCTTGTCGCCAACGCTCAGCTTGCGCTTCATGGCGATGTAGACCTTGACTAGCTTGATCACGCCCGGCGGCAGTTCGTCACCCTTGGTGAGTTTTTCCTTCTTCTCGTTGACGATCTTTTTCAGGACATCGATCTGGCGCGAGGTCATTTCCTCGATCTCGTCGATCTGCTCATTCACTCGCGGATCCTTGTCGGCGTATTTGATGCGCTTCAGGTTGCGAGTGGAGATGCGCTCGATCGCGTCGCGGTCAAGGATGTTGCCCTTGGTCAGGAGGCGCTTATTCGTGCGCTCGTCGTGCAGGTCGGCCTGCACTTCCTTGCCGCCGAGAATGTTCTCCAGACGCTTGAGCCGCTCGTCGGTGAGAATCCGGATCTCATCGGAAAGGTTTTTCTCCAGCTTGCCGATCTGCGTCGCTTCGATCGACTTTGCGCGCTCGTCCTTTTCCTGGCCCTTGCGGGAGAAAATCTTCACATCGACGATGACGCCCTCGATGCCCGGTGGGCAGTAGAGGGATGCGTCGCGCACGTCGCCGGCCTTCTCGCCGAAAATGGCGCGCAGCAGCTTTTCTTCCGGCGTGAGCTGGGTTTCGCCCTTAGGCGTGACCTTGCCCACGAGAATGTCGCCCTGCCGGATGCTGGCGCCGATGCGGATCACGCCCGCTTCGTCGAGATTGCGCAGCATCGACTCGCTGACGTTTGGAATGTCGCGCGTCACTTCTTCCGGACCGAGCTTGGTGTCGCGCGCTTCGATTTCGTACTCCTCGATGTGCAGTGAAGTGTAGTAATCGTCCTTCACCATCTTTTCGGAGACGAGAATCGCATCCTCAAAGTTGTAGCCGCGCCAGGGCATGAAGGCCACCAGCACGTTGCGTCCGAGAGCCAGTTCGCCGTGGTCCGTGCAAGGACCGTCGGCGATAACCTCGCCCTTCAGCACGCGCTGACCTTTTTTCACGACAGGCTTTTGGTTGATGCAGGTATTCTGGTTCGAACGCTTGAACTTGGTGAGCTGATAAATGTCGCTGCCCACCTCACGCGAAAGCTGCGTGGGATGGTGCTCGCCTTCGACACGCACGATGATGCGGTCGGAGTCCACCGAATCCACAATGCCGTTGCGCCGGGCCAGTACGACTGCGCCCGAGTCGCGCGCGGTAACGCCTTCCATCCCCGTGCCGACGATCGGCGCTTGCGCGCGGAGCAGCGGCACAGACTGGCGTTGCATGTTTGCGCCCATCAGCGCGCGGTTCGCGTCGTCGTGCTCAAGGAACGGCACGAGCGAGGCGGCGACTGAAACCAGTTGCTTCGGGCTGACGTCGACGTAATCGACTTCGTCGCGGCTCACCAGCACGAAGTTGCCGGCCTTGCGGGCGTTGACCAGTTCGGCCACGATGCGGCCTTTGTCGTCAAGCTCCACGTTGGCCTGCGCGATGGTATGCCGGTCTTCTTCCCACGCGGAAAGATAGAAAGAGAACGGATCGACCTGCGCCGGCTTCTTGCGCTTTTCTTTCAAATCGTTGTTGATCTTCTCGATCTCATGCTTCTCCATGTGATCGCCGACCTTGTAGTCGCTGTCACCTGTGTTGACCACGGTGACGTAGTCGATCACGCGCCCGGCCTTGATCTTGCGGTAAGGTGACTCGATGAAGCCGTAGTCGTTGATGCGCGCGTAGCAGCTCAACGACGAGATCAGTCCAATGTTCGGACCTTCCGGCGTTTCAATCGGGCAGATACGACCGTAGTGTGTCGGGTGAACGTCGCGCACTTCGAATCCAGCGCGTTCGCGCGAAAGACCGCCCGGCCCAAGCGCCGAGAGACGCCGCTTGTGCGTGATCTCGGAGAGCGGATTGGTCTGATCCATGAACTGAGAAAGCTGGGACGATCCGAAAAATTCGCGGATCGCAGCCATCACCGGCTTCGCATTGACCAGGTCGTGCGGCATCGCGGTCGACATTTCCTGATACACGGACATTTTTTCTTTAATTGCCCGTTCCATACGGACCAGGCCGATGCGAAACTGGTTTTCCATCAGCTCACCGACCGCGCGCACGCGGCGGTTGCCGAGGTGATCGATGTCGTCGACCGACCCGATGTTCTTGCGCAACTTCAGCAGGTAGCCGATGGTGCCGTAGAAATCGTCGGGATCGAGGGTGCGCTTGTCGAGGCTGGTGGCATCCTGGTTCTCGAACAACTTGATGTTGAACTTCAGCCGGCCTACCTTCGAGAAGTCGTACTTGCGCGGGTCGAAGAACATGCCATGGAACAACGCCGTTGCCGTGTCGAGCGTCGGCGGATCGCCCGGGCGCAGCTTGCGGTAAATTTCGATCAACGCTTCCTGCGGCGTCTTCACCGAATCGCGCTTCAAGGTCTGGCTGATCACCGTGCCCACGTCGTCGCGCTCGGGGAAGAACAGGGTCATCTCGGTCACGCCAGAATCCAGAATCTTCGAGACCTTGTCGGCGTTCAGTTCGCTGTTGGCTTCAAGCAGCACCTCGCCGGTGGTCGTGTCGACCACATCGGCTGCGGCCCATGCTCCCTCGAGATCGGTGACATCGACTTCGATCTCTGAGATCTTCGCCTTCTGAATGTCCTTGAGGATCTGCGCGTTCAGCTTACGGCCGGAATGCGCAATCTCCTCTCCCGCTTTGTTCTTGACGCTGTGCGCCAGCTTCATTCCCAGCAGGTTCGTGGGCTTCTCGCTTGCCGGGTCGAGCGTCCAAAACAGTTTCTTGTCCCGTATCGCAATGCGGTCGCAAGTGTAGAACGTGCGCAGAATGTCTTCGCCGGAGCGCAGACCCAGAGCGCGTAAAAAGATCGTCCCCAGGAACTTGCGCTTGCGGTCGATGCGGACATAGAGCACGTTCTTCTGGTCATACTCGAACTCGACCCAGGACCCGCGGTAGGGAATGATCTTGCCCAGGAAGTAAGTGCGGTTGTTGGCGGTCTCGAAGAACACGCCCGGCGAACGGTGCAACTGGCTGACAATCACGCGCTCGGTCCCGTTAATAATGAAGGTCCCGTTCTGCGTCATCAGCGGCACGTCGCCGAAGAACACTTCCTGCTCTTTAATATCGCGGATCGACCGGTTGCCGGTTTCGGCGTCTTTGTCGAAAATCGTGAGGCGCATCGTGACCTTGAGCGGCGCGGAGTAAGTCATGCCGCGCTCTTCGCACTCAGCCACGTCGTACTTCAGCTGCAGTCCGACCGGGTCGCCGCACTTATTGCAGAAGTCTGGAGTGTTGGCGTTGTAAGTGCCGCACTTCTGGCACAGCACATCACCGGGATGAAACGGATCGGTGATGACCGTGTTGCCGCAATTCTTACAAGTGGTGCGCAGGTGATGCAGTCCCTTGAGGTGACCGCACTTGCACTCCCAGTTACCAATGGCGTAATCCACAAACTCCAACTGTGATACGTTGCGGAAGTCGGTGATCGGGAAGACGGACTGGAACACCGCCTGCAATCCGCCGTCTTCGCGTTCGCTGGGCAGCTTGTCCATCTGCAGAAAGCGGTCATAGGAGCGCTTCTGCACCTCGATCAGATTCGGGATCTGAATGGTTGCAGGAATTTTGGAAAAATCAAAGCGTTTACGGAAGGCATTATTCTTCATCGTCAAGAAACTCCCAATGTCAGGCGCAGCCGAGTGCTGCGATTACCCGCGGAATGTGGGGCGCACATCGCGCCGCGCTGCTTAGCTGTTGTTGCGAACCTGTTTACACCTAGAAAAACGAAGCGTGGAAAACACGACGAGGCGCCCGCGGGGACAGTCATTCCCGCAGACGCCGTGCAAGGCGCTTCGCCAATCTGAATTTGTTATCTTTCGCGCCAGTTCTCTTCGGCCGTTTCCGTTCCGCCTGCCCACGGAACAGTGCCCAAGCTTCCCTGCGGGTCTCGCCCGCGATGAGTGAGGCCAAGGGAAGCGGTGTTATATAGATGCTAACACCACCGCCCCGGCTTCACAACCAGAACGTGAATATTTCCGAGACTTACGGTAGCCAAAGTGTTCTGCGCCGGAGGAGCATTCCGGACCGCAGAGATCCTTCGCAAAGGACGCTCAGGATGACGCCAGCGGGCTCCCGCTTCGCTCACGCCCGCTAAACGGCGTCACTTCACTTCGACGACAGCGCCAGCCTCGGTGAACTTCTTCTTGATGGTCTCGGCTTCGTCCTTGGAAACGCCTTCCTTGATGTTCTTCGGCGCTCCATCCACCAGTTCCTTGGCTTCCTTCAAGCCGAGGCTGGTGACCTCTCGGACAGCCTTGATTACATTGATCTTATTGGCACCGACTTCTTTGAGGACGACGGTAAATTCTGTCTTTTCCTCGGCCGGAGCCGCCGCCGCTGCCGCTCCGCCGCCCGCCGCCGCAACTGGGGCCGCCGCCGCTGCCGACACGCCCAGTCGTGCTTCCAGCTTCTTCACCAGTTGCGCCGCGTCCAGCAGCGACAACCCTACGATTGAATCTTCCAACTGTTGCAGGTCTGCCATGTTCGTTTCTCCATTTCAAGTATGAACTTCTTGATTATCCTTCGGGCCGGGTTTCCAGTGCGGCAGGCTCACTTCCGGCGCCAGACAACGCCGAAATCAGAACCGCGCAACCCCTGACCTAGGACAACCAAATCCTTCGGACGGCTTCCACCGCCCCGAACCTTTAGCGCCGGCGTCCCGCCGACTCTTAAGCCTGCGCCTCAGCAGGCGCGTCGGCTTTAAACTTGCCTTTCTCCACTCCCTGTCCGATCACCACTGCGACGTCGCGCCCCACGGCATTCATCACCGTCACCAGTCGTTGGGCCGGGGAACTGATCAGGAACAGCAGCTTGGAGTAGATCTCTTCCTTCGAAGGCATGCTGGCCAGCGCTTCGATCTCTTTGATCGAAATCACTTTGCCCTCAACCACGCCTACCTTGAAGGTAAACTCCGGCGTGTCCTTGGCGTACTTCGTGAGCGCCTTAGCCATGGCCACGGGATCGCCCATGGTAGATGCGATCGAGGTCACTCCCGTCAGGTTCTTCAGCCCGTCCTCAATCTTGGTGCCTTTGGCGGCAAGCTCGGCCAGCGTGTTCTTCACGACCTGGTATTTCGCGCCCGCGCCGCGCAGAGCCTTGCGCAGTTCATAATCCTGGGCCACGGTCAGCTTGCTGTAGGTAGCCACGACGGCGCTCGAAACATTCTTCAGGTCAGCGCTAAGCTTCTCGACCTGCTCTTTCTTCCTGGCTTTAGTAACTGGCATTGTCCAATCCTTCTGATCTTGATCTTAATGTGGGGACAGCCGCCCTTGGCTGTCCGCCGGGCGCAGCCCGGCAGTGCACTACCCCTTAGCCGCAGTCTCAATCGGTGCCGTATCCAGCAAAATCCCCGGCCCCATGGTCGAACTCAGCGTGCAGCCCTTGATGTACTTCCCCTTGGCCACCGACGGCTTGGCCTTGATCACGCTGGTGATCAGCACGGTCGCATTCTCAATCAACTTGTCGGGCGAGAACGAAATCTTTCCCACCGGAACATGCACCAGCGCCGTCTTGTCGGTGCGGAATTCAACCTTGCCCGCCTTCACTTCCTGCACCGCCTTGGCCACATCAACGGTAACCGTTCCGGTCTTCGGATTGGGCATCAGGCCCTTGGGACCAAGAATCTTGCCCAGCCGCCCCACGGATTTCATAACATCCGGAGTGGCGATCAGCGCGTCGAAGTCAGTCCAATTCTCCTTGGTGATCTTCTCAACCATCTCCTCGCCACCGAAGAAATCGGCGCCCGCAGCCTCAGCTTCTCTGATCTTGTCGCCCGAGGCAATTACCAAAACCTTCTTCGACTTGCCGAGGCCGTGCGGCAGAACGACCGTGCCGCGCACCATCTGATCAGCATGCTTGGGGTCGACGCCCAGCCGTAGAGTGATCTCAACGGTCTCGTCAAATTTCGCAAACTTGACCTTCTGCAGTAGCGGAACCGCGTCCTGCAAAACATAAGGGCGATGCTCAACTGCTGCATGCGCCTTGGCGATGTTCTTTCCTTCTTTTTTCATTTCGCTTTCCTCGTCTCCCACCGCTCATCGTTGTTTCGAAAAGCCGTAGTAACTTCGACTTCGAACTTGTAGAGCCGGCGTCTCGTCGGCATCTGGCCATCGAGCACGCTACCCAACCACTTCAATCCCCATCGACCGCGCTGTCCCGCGAATGCTTTTGACCGCGGTATCAATCGAAGCGGCATTCAAATCAGGCATCTTCTGCTTAGCAATATCCTCGACCTGCTTCAAAGTAACTTTGCCGACTTTATCTTTGTTCGGCGTGCCCGATCCCTTGGCGATGCCTGCCGCACGCTTCAGCAGAATCGAGGCCGGCGGCGTCTTGGTAATGAAGGTAAAAGACCGGTCGCTATAAACCGACACCACGACCGGGATGATCAATCCCTCCATCTCTTTCTGGTTCGTGCGCGCGTTGAACTGCTTGCAGAACTCCATGATGTTGATCTGCGCCTGACCCAGCGCCGGACCCACCGGCGGCGCCGGCGTCGCTTTGCCCGCCGCGATCTGCAACTTTACAAAACCTGTAACTTTCTTTGCCATCTAAGATTTCCTTCGGGGTTCAATTACTAAATTGCCCAATTACTCAATTCCTACGCCACCTTCTCCACCTGGTTGAACTCCAACTCAACAGGTGTCGAGCGGCCGAAAATCGTCACCATCACCTTCAGCGTCTCGCGATCCTCATTCACTTCGTCGACGGTGCCGGTAAAGCTGGCGAACGGCCCTTCGGTAATGCGGACCTGCTCCTGCTTCTCGAACTTCACCTTCAGCTTGGGCTTCTCGCGACTGTCCGCCACTTTGTAGACGATGTGCTGAACTTCTTCGTCGGAAAGCGGCGTGGGCTGCTGCCCCGTGCCCACAAAGCCGGTCACGCGCGGCGTGGATTTCACCACGTGCCAGACGTGATCGTCCATGTCCATTTCAACCAGTACGTAGCCGGGATAGAACATGCGTTCCGACGTATATTTCTTGCCGCCGCGCACTTCGGTGACCGACTCGGTCGGGATCAGCACTTTGCCGATCTTCTCCTGCAGCCCGAAGGCCTGAACCCGCGACTCCAGCGACTCCTTCACCTTGCGCTCAAACCCGGAATAAGAGTGGATGATGTACCACTTCATGTTCGGGTTGCGGGGCGGCTCGCCGCTGGCGGCAACGCCGTCCGCTCCGGGTGGCTGCGGTGGTTGCTCCCCGCCTGCGGCCCCTTCGTTCTTTTCTTCGTCCTGCATAATTAAGTTGAACTCCGCTCTGCGCGTTCGGACTTACCTGGTGCCCCCAAAATAGCTGTACAAGAACGTGACGCCCCGCTGGATCACATTATCGATGACGAAAAAATAAACTCCGAAAATGAATACCGTGACCACCACCACCGCGGTGGTGCCGCGCACTTCCTTCCACGAAGGCGCAGTGACCTTTCGCATCTCCGTGCGAACGTCGTTGTAAAACGACTTGATTCGCTCCGGCCAGACTTTGATCCGGTCTATAAAACTCTCGCCGGCGGTTGCGATCGAGGTTGTCATCTTCTTTGTCTCCACTCCCATACTGCTCCTGGCCTCTTCCCTGCGTCCTTAAAATCTGGCAGGGGCGGAGGGATTCGAACCCCCAAGTCCGGTTTTGGAGACCGGCAGTTTAACCGTTGAGCTTACGCCCCTGAATCAGTGGTCAGTGTCTAGTGGCTAGTGGTCAGAAATCAAAACCTCGTTCTGACCACTGATCACTACCACCGGACACTGCTATTTCACTTCCTTGTGCGGCGTGTGCTTGCGGCAACGGTTACAGAACTTCTTGAACTCCAGCCGTTCCGTCGTCGTCTTCCGGTTCTTGGTGGTCGAATAATTCCGCTCTTTGCAATCACCGCACTGCAACGTAACAATCTCTCGGGGCATCGCTCACTCCTGTTGCTAAACTTACTTGCCTCTGTGGGGACAGCCGCCCTCGGCTGTCCGCGGAGCGAAGCTCCGCGGTTTCCCTTCCCTAATGCACAATCTCCGCAATCGTTCCCGCGCCCACCGTGTGTCCGCCTTCGCGAATGGCAAACCGCAAGCCCTTCTCCATGGCCACCGGGGTGATCAACTCAATCACCAGTGAGACGTTGTCTCCCGGCATCACCATCTCCGTCCCCGAAGGCAACTCCGCCACTCCAGTGACGTCGGTCGTCCGCAAATAAAACTGCGGACGGTATCCCTTGAAGAACGGTGTATGCCGCCCACCTTCTTCCTTCGTCAGGATGTACACTTCTGCCTTGAACTTCGTATGCGGAGTGATCGACCCGCCCTTCGCCAGCACCATGCCGCGCTCCACATCTTCTTTCGCAATGCCGCGCAGCAACAACCCGGCATTGTCGCCTGCCAGACCTTCGTCCAACTGCTTCTTGAACATTTCCACGCCCGTGACTACCGTCTTGCGCGTCTCCCGGAAGCCGACAATCTCCACTTCTTCTCCGACCTTCACCTTGCCGCGCTCGATACGGCCCGTCACAACGGTTCCGCGACCTTGAATCGAGAAAATATCTTCAATCGGCATCAGGAACGGCTTGTCCAGCTCGCGCG
Organism: uncultured Acidobacteriaceae bacterium; assembly: GCA_963850165.1. Classification (GTDB taxonomy): domain Bacteria; phylum Acidobacteriota; class Terriglobia; order Terriglobales; family Acidobacteriaceae; genus Sulfotelmatobacter. Next base: position 126,724 of record CAWKKK010000010.1, read on the forward strand.
CCGGCTGCGGCACACTCTTATCCACCGCCTCCATCAACGCGTCAATCTGCTTCTCCCACTTTTCTTCTCCATTTAAGGCCCCTAAAGCAGACAGCCGAATCACCGGCACATCGTCACCAGGAAACTTGTAGCTTTTCAGCAACTCACGCACTTCCAGCTCAACCAGATCCAGCAGCTCCGGGTCGTCAACAGCGTCACATTTATTGAGCGCCACGACGATGTAAGGCACCCCCACCTGCCGCGCCAAAAGCACGTGCTCCCGCGTCTGCGGCATCGGACCATCCGTCGCCGCCACCACCAGAATCGCGCCATCCATCTGCGCCGCGCCCGTGATCATGTTCTTAATGTAGTCGGCGTGGCCCGGGCAATCCACGTGCGCGTAGTGCCGGTTCGCCGTCTCATACTCCACGTGCGCCGTAGCGATTGTGATGCCCCGCGCTTTTTCTTCCGGAGCGTTATCAATGCTGTCGAAAGACCGGAACACGATCTTCGGATTGTGCTTCTGCAATACCTTCGTGATGGCCGCCGTCAACGTAGTCTTGCCATGATCAATATGACCAATCGTCCCCACATTGCAGTGCGGCTTATTACGATCAAATTTCTCTTTCGCCATAAAATTGCCGTGCCTCGCTCGTTCTTCAACAATTCAATTTCAGTAATACTGGTAAAGCTTCTTAAACTTGTGTCGCAGCGCCGTGTCGACCGTTTCCAGCTTCGACAGGTAAAACTCGCGCATCTGCGCCTGATCGGAAAGCGGCAGCGCCTGATACAACTGCCACGCGCTCAACTCTTTTCCCGCCGCCGATCCAACTTTCTCCCCGCCCGTGACTTCTTCCAGTAATCGGGCCGAAAGAACCGCGTCAAACTCCCGGACGCGAATTCCCTTGCGATCCAACTGCTTCAGAAACCGCACCACTTTCTCGGGCAAGAACGCCAACTCCACCGCCGCTTGCAGCTTGGCGAACTCCTGCTGCTTCTCAATCTTGATCGTCGCCTGCTCGAAAGCCATCATCACACCTGAACCAAAACCCTGGAGCGGGAGACGGGAATCGAACCCGCGACCAACAGCTTGGAAGGCTGTGACTCTACCACTGAGTTACTCCCGCCCTTAGACCAGCTATCAGCTATCAGCCGTTAGTTTTCGGCCTTTCCTGCTTCCGCCGCTCAACCAGCTCAGCTATCAACAACCCGCCAAGGTAAGACGCCGCAGTCGGAAAGCCGGCAAACAGCACGAACTGTTCCATCACCGATGCGCCGGTCTCACCATCGAATAAATTTGGCAACCACCACAACAGCAGCGCTGGCGGCGCGAAACCATACTTCACTTTTTCATCCCGCCATTCTGTGCACCACTGAAAGGCGAGAACTTGTAGGACGGCCCAGACGACGAAGCCTAAAACTGCCCAAACCAACCGCGGCATTTTTCACCGCCTCAACTCTGGAGCCGATGACCAGGATTGAACTGGTGACCTCTCCCTTACCAAGGGAGTGCTCTACCAACTGAGCTACATCGGCGAAAACTAACGAACTCAATCCGAATCGCTTTCGCCATCCGGATGGATTACATCCTTGCGCCGCACCCAGCTCTTGAACGCGAACAGGCCCAGAATCAGCAGCGTCAGCAACCGGATCCGTGAATCACTCAGCGTGGTATACGCCAGCGCACCCAAAACCAGGTACGCAATCAACGCCATTGCCAAGCGACTCATAATTCCTGCCGCACTCGAAACTGGTACAACAAATTCTGGTGCACAGGGAAGGATTCGAACCTTCGTACCTCGCTAGGAGGGACAGATTTACAGTCTGTTGGCTTTAACCACTCACCCACCTGTGCAAAAACCGCCGGGCGATGCAGCCGTCATCAGCAGGCAACTCGCGAATCCGCAGACCGAGGCAGCACACTTCTACTCCGGTCCACCGGTTACGTTTCGCAAATCAGACTTTCGCAACCCGATTTTCGCAAACCCGATTTTCGCAAACCAGGGAAACCAAGAATCGCGCTTACGACTTACCGCGCGAAGATCACTGCACGCCGGAATATTTCAGAATATATTTCCAGATGAAGTGCGTTGGAAAAACCTGTTGCGCCGCCTAGAGTTCCGCTGCCTGCCGCAAACTCATTTCTGAATTTCGTATACTGGAGCTGGCGAAGGGATTCGAACCCCCGACCCTCGGTTTACAAAACCGATGCTCTACCGACTGAGCTACGCCAGCATTACGGGGACAAGTACCCTTCCGGGCACAAGTAGACCCTTAATCCCTTCCAGATGTCCGGGACAATTAATTAAGTTATCATAACCGCAATCTGGGGTGCAACCGCAGTTCGCCTAGGTAACGGCTCAGCCCCCAGAGAAGGTTATGTGGGACATCCACCCTCGGCTGTCCATCCGAGCGAAGCTCGGCTGGCTCTCCCCCTACGGTGTTATCATTTCAGCCCTGACCGCATTCCATGCGAATTAGGCGCACCTTCCCCATCGTCCTGGCGGTCGTAGTTATTGCCGCGGCGGTGACTCTCGCCGTCCAACTGCGAAAGCACGCTCCACCGGAGCCCGCCCGCCTCTTGCCCGGCGGCGACGCTTTTTTCTATCTCAATCTCAGTGCAGCCCGCAGGGCGAACTCGGGCAAGGATCTGCCTGCCGTCAGCCACGATCCCGAGTACGAGCGCTTCATCCGGGAGACCGGCTTCCAGTTCGAGCGCGATCTCGATAAAGCCGCCTTCGCTATTCATTACCCCTCGAAATGGCCGGGCGGCGGAACCGCCGGTTCCTCCCCGGAAGTACGATTCTCGGAAGTACTCGAAGGAAAATTCCAAGGCGAGCGGGTAATCGCTTATCTGCGGCAGATCGCCCAATCAGTCGAAAACTATCGTTCCGTCGAAGTCTTCACGATTCTCATGGAAGGCAGGTCATTGCGCGTCGCGGTGTTGAGCTCTGATTCCGTCGCCGCCTCCAATCATGACGATCCTGCCGTCATTCATGGAATGATCGACCGGTCCAAGCGGCTGGCTTCTCCATTCGGAGGCCCATCGCTTTTGCGGCAAAACTATAGGCACGTTCAGTTGGCCAGTCTGGCTTGGCTCGTGGCGCGCATCGATCCTGCATCGCCGGAAGCTGGCGGTTGGAACACGGTTTTCACTAGGCCGGCCACACTCGTCATCTCTGGAAGCGCTCTCAACCCGCTTCATCCCATGGCGCAGGCGATTCACCTTCGCGCCGAAGCCTTCACGCAATCTCCCGACGAGGCGCGCGCCATCACCGACAAGGTCAACGTCTTCATCGCCCTGAGCCATGCCGCCGAGACTTCCGTGGGAACTCACGGCGCCGATACCGACGTAAAAGCGCTTTTCGACAGCCTCCAGATCAAACAGGAAGGTGACCATGTCGTCCTGACCGCCGCCATGCCCTTCGGGTTTCTGCGCAAGATGCTCTCGGGATCTGCGTCCGAGTTGGACGAGCCTTCCGCTGCCGCGCCTGCTCAAGCGCCTGCGAAGTCACGCTAGACCGGCAATCGGAGGCCCCGTGCAACTAAACACCGTTCCAAGCGTCTGATTGCTTAGGAGAACAACTCCGGAAGGTACAATTAAAGCGCATGTCGAGCCTCCCACTTCCGATTGCCGCGTTTTTTGCCGGCCTGATTTCATTCCTCTCGCCCTGCGTGCTTCCGCTGGTGCCCGGCTACCTTTCGCTGATCTCCGGCGCTGGCCTGGAAGAACTCAAAGCGCCGCAGGCTCACCTGATGCGGCGGGTGATGGTGAACTCCATTGGGTTTATCCTCGGCTTCAGCGTTGTCTTTATCGTGCTCGGGGCGGCTGCCACCGAAATCGGCCAGGTACTCGGGATGTACAAACACATGCTGGCCAGAGTAGCGGGCGTTATCATCATTCTTTTTGGATTGCACCTGACTGGCATCTTCAAAATCAAAGCCCTCTATACGGACGCTCGTCTGCACAGTGTGAAAGGCAGCAGCACTCCGGTCGGCGCGTTCGTGATCGGTTTCGCATTCGCCTTCGGCTGGACTCCATGCCTGGGTCCGATCCTCACGGCGATCCTGACTATCGCCGGGGAACAAGATACGCTGGTGAAGGGCGTCCTCCTGCTCGCGGTCTATTCGCTCGGATTGGCCGTACCGTTTCTGCTGACATCGCTCTTGATGGAGCGCTTTCTGAAGTTTTACAGCCGCTTCCGCTCGCACATGCATGCGCTGGAAGTGGCCTGCTGGCGCATTGCTGATCGCGCTCGGAGTGTTGCTGGTGATCGGCCGCTTTACTTTAATCTCGAATTGGCTTTCGTTCCTGAACCGCTTTGCTTTGTGAGTTCCGTAAGTCTCGCGAAAGAGATCGCGAATGGAGAGTTGCCGTGAAACGTAGTCCTCTTGCCCTTGTAGTCGTGGCGTTCGTGGTTGCGCTCATGCTGTACTTTGGCTATCACCAGGCGCGGCGCAGTGCGGCCTCGGCGCCCCGCATAACCCTATCCACCGTCGCTCCCGATTTCTCTCTCGAGTCGCTCGACGGCAAAACGGTGCGCCTCTCGGATCTTCGTGGCAAGGCCGTGCTGCTCAACTTCTGGGCGACCTGGTGCGGTCCCTGCAAAATCGAGATGCCCTGGTTCGTCGACCTGCAGAACCAGTACGGCTCACAGGGACTGCAGATCGTCGGCGTCGCCATGGATGACGGCAGCAAGGAAGACATCGCCAAGTTCGCCAAAGACATGGGCGTAAACTATCCCATCCTGATCGGAAAGGAATCGGTGGGCGATCAATATGGCGGCGTCCCCGCTTTGCCGGAAAGCTTCTTGATTGCACGCGATGGCAAAATCGTGGACAAGATCGTTGGCCTAAGGGGCAAGAGCGAGATCGAGGACTCGATAAAGAAGGCGCTCGACACCCGGCCCGCCGCGAGCCAGGCATCGGCTTCAGAAAAGAGTTCAGTTCCCCAATGACTATTCATATCCGCCAAACCAACCTGCAGCGCCGGGAACCTCGCCGAAGCAGGCGGTGGTGCGTCGCACTCACGCTGGTTCTTCTAGCGGCCGCCAGCCTCTCGTTCGCGCAAACGCCGGGCAAAGCCCCAACCCTTACGGTGGCCGCGGTGCCGCTGGTAACGGCTCAGCGCGCGCAGCAGACCATGGTGAACCTGAATTTCCGCATCCCTGCCGGCTACCACATAAACTCGAACACGCCCAAGTCGGAGTTCTTAATTCCCACCGCGCTGAAGATGGACCTACCCACCGACATCGTCCTGGGCAAGATTGAATATCCTGCCGGCGAGGACAGAAGCTTTCCTTTTTCGCCCGACGAAAAGCTGAGCGTCTATAGCGGAGACTTCACCATCGCTGTCGCCGTGCATCCGCTGCACACCGTCGTCCCGGGAAAATACGAAATGCGCGGAGTCCTACGTTACCAAGCCTGCGACAACGCCGCCTGCTACCCGCCGAAAAGCCTGCCCGTAGGCTTCGAAGTGAAGGTCGTGAAAGAACCATCGGAGCACCACGCCAACCCCGCACAGAGCCCGCACGTGCATAACTAACCCTTAGCTGAATCGGCAGGTGGCGTCGCGCTGGCGAGCGCGAGAATCGCTCCGGCAAACAGCAGCGTGTCAAAAAAGTAGTTGATCCCCTCAGTTTTGACATCGGTGCTCGGATCGGCCAGCGACGCAATCAGGATCGGCCCGTAGATGAACACCACCAGCAGCGCGATCCAGGTACCGAGATAAGTTGCCGCCATCCGCGTCTTTCTGGCCAGCAGAATGCTAACCCCGGCAACCAGAAGAATTGCGCCTGTCACATAGCTAATGAGCATGCGTCCGGGAATCCATGCGGGCATCAGTTTTTCGAGCGGGACTCCGGGGACATTCATTGGGTGCAGAAAATGCTCAACGCCATAAAATATGGCGGCGATCCCGATAATCACGCGGCCCACGGTTATGAACCTGCTTTTCGCCTGCCCGTGCATGACGTTTCCCGCAAGAATCCAGCCTCCGCCACCGAACAACATTTCGCGGAGGGTCAACGTCCATCCAAACCTGTCTCTTGGGCTGGCGAGAGACCCAGGGATGTCCATCATCACTACAAAGAGAAACATCGCGATCCCGAACAGCAGGCCGGACCAGCGCACCTGAATTTTTGTGGCAATGCTCAAAGACGCGGCCAGCAGCGCAAAGCCGAAGAAATACGCCCAAAACAATGGCCACGGCATATACGAAGGCACCATGGTCATGAGGCCCCGGGCAGCCGAGAGATGCAGGGCGCCAAAGACCGCCAAGGGGACGGCGAAGCACAAATTGCTCAAGGCTACGGTCTTGTCGAGTCCGCGGGCCCGTGCGATATCCGTCTTCGCAGCCCAGAGGGCAACAAGGAAAAGCACGATGCCGGCGGCGCACATCGAAACCACCGTGCGAGAGATCTCAGGAAATACAGCCGCCGGGATCAGTAGATTTGCCATATCTGGCAGACGTCTCTCTCGTAGAAGGGTAAGCTACCGGCCGCCCTGTTTTTTCTCGACCTTCGCCCAAGTATCCTTCAACGCCACGGTACGATTGAACACAGGCTTCCCCGGCTTCGAGTCCGGATCGGCGCAGAAATAACCCAGCCGCTCAAACTGATACCGGCTGCCCGCAGCGGCGCCGGCCAGCGACGGTTCCAGCTTCGCATGCGTGATCACTTCAAGCGATTTCGGATTAAGATTCGCGGTGAAGTCTTGACCTTCTTCGACTTCACTGGGGTTCTCTTTCGTGAACAGGTTCTCGTAAATCCGCACCTCGGCATTAATTGCCTTCGCGGCCGAAACCCAGTGAATCGTCGATTTCACTTTGCGCCCATCGGGCGTATTACCCCCGCGCGTTGCCGGATCGTAGGTGCAATGCACTTCCACCACTTCGCCTTTGTCGTTTTTCACAACGCTGTTGCAAGTGACAAGGTAGGCATAACGTAGACGCACCTCGCGGCCGGGTGAGAGCCGGAAGTATTTCGGCGGCGGAACTTCACGAAAATCATCCTGCTCGATATAAAGCTCGCGGGAGAACGGAATCTTGCGCGTGCCAGCGTTTTCGTTCTCGGGGTTATTCACCGCGTCCATCTCTTCGACGTGACCCTCCGGATAGTTGTCGATCACGACCTTCAGTGGGCGCAGCACTGCCATCACCCGGGGCGCGCCTTTGTTCAGATCTTCGCGGACGAAGTGTTCGAGCATCGCCAGTTCGATCGATCCCGTCGTCTTCGACACGCCAATAGACGCAATGAAATTGCGGATCGCCTCCGGCGTGTAACCGCGGCGGCGAATGCCGCCGAGCGTCGGCATGCGCGGGTCGTCCCATCCCTTCACGCGGCCTTCCTGCACCAATTGCAGCAGTTTGCGCTTGCTCAACAGCGTGTAAGTGAGGTTCAGCCGGTCAAATTCGATCTGCCGCGACGGAAAAATCCCCAACTGCTGGATGAACCAGTTATAGAGCGGGCGATGGTCTTCAAACTCAAGCGTGCAGAGGGAGTGCGTCACGCGTTCGATCGAATCCGACTCCCCATGCGCATAGTCGTACATCGGATAGATGCACCACTTGCTGCCCGTGCGGTGATGCTCGGCGTGCAGAATCCGGTACATCACCGGATCGCGCAAGTTAAGGTTGGGCGAAGCCATATCGATCTTCGCCCGGAGAACCCGTGATCCATCGGGAAATTCGCCGGCGCGCATGCGCTCGAACAAATTCAGATTCTCTTCGACAGACCGATTGCGATAGGGGCTGTCTTTGCCCGGTTCAGTAAGAGTGCCGCGATGCTTGCGAATCTCCTCGGCCGTCAAATCGTCGACGTAGGCCTTGCCATCCTTGGTCAGTTTGACTGCCCATTCATAGAGCTGATCAAAATAGTCGGAAGCGTAAAACAGCCCGTCCCACTTGAAGCCCAGCCAATTCACATCGGCCTTGATCGACTCGACGTACTCGGTCTCTTCCTTCTCGGGATTGGTGTCGTCGAAGCGAAGGTTGGTATGTCCGCCGAACTCGTCGGCCAGTCCGAAATCGATGCAGATCGCTTTGGCATGTCCAATGTGTAAATGGCCGTTGGGCTCGGGAGGAAAACGGGTCTGCACGCGGCCATTGTGCTTGTTGGTCTTGAGATCTTCAAGAATGATGTCGCGAATAAAGTTCGACGGAGCGGGCGAGGGCGAGGCAGCCACAGCTTTTTCTCCAGCTTCAGTAGGCGGATGAGACGGATTCATTACCCCTTGATCTTATCGCAAGCAAACGCCACTGTGCGCCTTCGGGGATTTTCTGGAGGCGATATGGAGCCGTCAAACTCCGGCCGAAACCACCTGCCCCGGAGCCGCGACAAAAGCCTCACGTTCAGCCAGTCGCCGGCGGTAGTGCACATGCCTCCACCGCGTAAGCTCCACCAGCGGCTTCCATACTGGATTCACCAGGTCGTGCTTGATGAGCAGATGCCAGAAGCGGTTGGACCGTTTATAGAGGTACGACATGGCGAGGTAGAGCGGCACAGCTTGCCAGTCCTCGGGCCGGCGGCGCCAGATGGATGCGTGCGAAAACAGCCGTTGATAGATCCAGGCATAACCACGCTCAAGCTCCTCAGGCGTCATATGCTTAGGTCGAAAAACGGCATGCCCTGTGTCGTAAAGACTCCAGTCACAATGCAAGATTCGCTCTGCCGCTTCCATCTGCCGAAACAATGGCGTCGCCGGATATGGCGTGAGAATGTGAAAGGTGGCACACTCCAGCCGGTTTTCTTCGATCCATTCGGCGGTTCGCGCGAATACGTCTTTGCGGTCATGGTCGAAACCCAATACGAATGATCCGTTCACCTGGATGCCATAGTCGTGCAGCATGCACACGCGCCGCGCATAGTCGGAAGTCTTGGGCGTCTTCTTGCGCGCGTCGGCGAGGTTGTCGTCCGAGAGCGATTCGAATCCGATGAAAACTCCCGTGCATCCCGCTAGCGCCATGTTACGGATCAAGCTCGGATCGTCAGTAATGTCGATCGTAACCGCCGCGCTCCAGATTTTGTTAATCGGCTGCAGAGCCGCGCACAGCGCGTGCAGATAGTCGCGGCGTGATCCGAGATTGTTGTCAATGAAGACCGCGTACGGCTGGTTATCGGCTTTGAACTCGTCAACCACCTGCTGCGGATGCCGCATGCGATAAGGCATACGAAGGCCGTCGGTCGCAAGATAGCAAAACCCGCACCGGTTATGGCATCCCCGCGTAGCGATCAGGCTGGTGGTCGTGAGAAAGCTATGCCGCGGAAGAACTGACCGCCGCGGCGGAGGATCGTCGCAATAGTCGTTTTCATAAGTCGCGACATAGCGCGCCTGCAGATGCCCTGCTTCCACATCGCGCAGAATTCGCGGCCAGAGCTGAACGCCGTCGCCGAGCGCGAGAGCATCTGCATGAGGCGCACATTCGTCGGGGCAGGACAGAACATGCAGCCCGCCGAAAATCACTTTCGCCCCCCGCGTGCGATACCAATCGGCGAGTTCGTAAGCTCGCCGGGCAAAAGTCAGATGCACTGTGATTCCCACCACCTGCGGCATTGGACGAAACGGCGGACGGCCGTCCAGCAGGTTTTCATCCCAGTATTCAACGCGCCAACGCGCAGGCGTGGTCGCGGCAAAGCTGGTCAAGGCCAGCGTGGGCGTCAGCACATGCTTGCCGAAGCTCGCATTCGCGTCCTTGGGATAGAACGGGTTGATTAGCAATGCATAGCAGGGCTCGATCGTGTCGGCAGGCGGGTCCGCGTCGAGCGCCGGCGCAACCGTCATTTCCGCAGGAATCCAGCGCTTCCTGGCGGGACGGAGGAAGGGCTCGTCGGGTGCGATCATGAAAATACTTTATGATACAAAGTACTTCGTGTCAATCAACACCGTACTGGATATCAAAGGGCCCAGCCAGCTTTATTGAATCTTATGAATCGCCTGCTCGACCCGTCCCAGCGTGATCTCCCGTCCTAGCACCTCCAGCGTCTCAAACAGCGGCGGCGCATTCTTCCGGCCGCAGACCGCGACGCGGATGGGTTGAAACATTTGTCCCGCCTTGATTCCCAGCTCCTGTGCGGCAGCGCGGAGAGCCTGATCCAGAGGATCGTGCTTGAATTCAACATTTGCCAGCACTTCACGCGCTCGCGTGAGAACCTTCAACGCCATGGCCAGGTCTCCCTTTTGTGGGATGAGTTCCGCCGGATCGTAAGCCGGCAGTTGCTCCATGAAGAAGAAGTCAGCCGCAGTGAGCACGTCGCGCAGCAGCTTGATGCGCTCTCGGATCAAAGGCGTAACCCGTAGCATCCTCTCGGGCGTGACGTTGAATCCGGCAGCGCGCGCAATTGGCCGCAGGCGCGCGCTCAAATCCTCCACCGCCAACCCGCGAATATGCTCAGCGTTCAGCCACACCGCTTTGGGATCGAACGTTTCCTCTGGAGTCGCAGCCGGCTCCTTGAAGTTCACCACCGCGTTCGACCGGTTGATGCCTTCGAGAGAAAACACCTCAATCAACTCCTGCAGAGACATGTTCTCGCGATCATTCTTCGGCGACCAGCCCAGCAGGCAGAGAAAATTGATGAAAGCCTCGGAGAGGAATCCTGCGTCGCGATAAGTTGTGACGCTGACCACAGGTCCGTGGCGGCGCTTCGAGAGCTTAGTTCCGTCGGGCGCGACCAGCAGCGGCAGGTGTGCGAACTGCGGCGGCGTAAAGCCGGCGGCTTCGAAGATAAGCACGTGCTTGAAAGTATTCGTAAGATGGTCCTGGCCGCGGATGATATGAGAAATGCGCAGATCAGCGTCGTCCGCGCACGAAGCAAGGTGGTAGGTCGGCATGCCGTCGGAACGCAACAAGGCAAAGTCTTCGATGTCCGCGGCAGACTTCACCTGCTCCCCGTAAACCGCGTCCGTAAATCGCACAAGCCGATCTTCGCGCGGCACGCGAAAACGCAACGCAAACGGCTCTCCCGCAGCCGCGCGGCGGTCACTCTCCGCACGCGAAACTTCGCGCGCACCCGGATTAAACAGCCAGGTTCCTTGCGCCCCGGATTTTTCCGCATCCCCGGCATGGGCAGGAGTGAAGTCGCGGTAGGCAAGGCCTTTCTCGAAGATATTCCAAACGGTCTTGCGGTGCAGTTCGATGCGCTCAGATTGTTTGTACTCTTCGTCCCAGCTTAAATTCAGCCACCTCAATCCCTCGAAAATAGAATCCACCGAAGCCTGGGTATTGCGTTCAACGTCGGTGTCGTCCAGACGCAGGATCACCGTACCCCCGTTGTGCCGGGCATAAAGCCAGTTAAAGATGAAAGTACGGGCGCTGCCCACGTGCAGAAATCCGGTAGGCGACGGCGCGAAGCGCACCCTCGGCTGGGCTTCAGCGGACGTTGAAAGCAGGGATTCTGGCATAAGTGGCGAAGTAATGAAGTTCGATGTTATGGGGCCGGGAGGGCATCGTCAACCGGCTGAAAAACGATCTCTTGCTTAAGTAACTGATTCCAAGTACCTACGGTCAGGGACACTGTACTTAAATCCTGTTGTGCTCGCACCCCCGCCTGTGAAAACATTGATGTTCGGCCTTCTCCCAAGCTGGTCATTCGGATCTTCGCGGGAAGCCTTCGCCGGGGCTCCATGAATAGTATCGCCACCAGTATCGTCATCATCCCGGGCGTTGTTGCCTTACTGCTGTGCCTGCTGTTCACCTATCTTTACCAGCAGAGCCGCCAGGCCTACTTCCGCGCCTGGCAGATTGCCTGGGCCTGCTATTCCATTCACTATGCGCTAGACGCGTTTCGCTATTACTATCCACCGGCGCACGCCGCGTTCTTCTTCAGTTCTTTGTTTTCAGTGGCGATGGCAGTGAGCATCTTCGTTTCTACGCGCCTCACTCGAGCGCCTTTTCGCTTCCTCTGGTATGACTGGGCTCTGGCATTGGCCGGAATAGCCGCAGCCTGCGTCGATCTGCGTAATCACCTGCTGGGAAACGCACTCGGGTCGGGACAGTACCCGCTGAACCTGGGAGTGTTTTTCCTGAGCGCGGTGCTCCTGTATTGTTCTGCGGCGTTCTACCTGCACGCTCACCGCAAGGGATCGGTCGCGTTCCAGTTGCTGGCTTTCTCGCTGGCACTCTGGGCGGTACTGTTAGGGGCCATTCAGTCGAACAGCCCGTGGATGGAAATGTTTGGCAGCGTCGGTCACGTCCTCGGCCCGGTACCGCAGATGCTGCTCGGCATTGCGATGGTGATGGTGCTGTTTGAAAACGAGCGCAATGCGGTGCAGGAGAATACCCTCGCGCTCTCCACGCTGGGAGTCGACCCGCGGCGCTTGCTCTCGGCTGACGATTTGCTGCCCAGCATGCAGTCGACACTGGACCGGCTGGCGGGCGCCTTGTCCGCGCGGCAGGCAGTCATCTACATCTCGGAACGCTGGCGCGGCCTGTTGCCCTCGGTCGAGCGCGGATTTTCCTCGGAATTTCTCCCACTTCTGACCAGGACTGGAGCGGGCGAGTACGTCTGCGAACTGGCCTACCGGCAGGGTGGCCTGTTCACGGTGCATGACGTGGCCCATATGACGGAACCGCTGCCGATAGGCTCAACCGGGTCGTTCGCGGATTTCAAAAGGGTCCTCACGGATGCCGGCATCCGCAATCTCACCGCCGTCAGCCTGCAGACCCGCGAACACGCCTTCGGAGTGATTCTATTTCCTCATGCCGAGCGCAAGGCGTTTGGCACCTCGGGTCCGCGCCTGATGGTGGGGCTGGCCCTGCAGCTCGGCCTCACGCTCGACAACTACCTGATCGCGCACGACGCCCACCGGCGCACGCAAGAGTACGAATTGCTCACCGAGATCGGACAGGCAATCAGCTCACGGCTCGATCAGGATGAAGTGCTGCGCACCATCCACACCGAGCTGGGACAGATTTTCAACACCAGCGACTTCTACATCGCTTTTCAGGAGGGAGATGAAATCCGCTTCGAACTTGAAGTGGAGAACGGCCGCACACTGCCCAAGCGTTCCCGCAAACTGGAGAATGCCTTCACTGAATATGTGATCCGGACGGGGCAACCGCTGCTCGTACGTTCCGATCTGGAGAAGACGCGAGCGCGGCTAGGCGTCACCTACCGGCCAGAGCACCCCGCCAAGTGCCTGTGCGCTGCGCCGATTCTGCTAGGCAATAAGCCCGCCGGAGTCATGGTGGCCATGAGCACCGAGCGGGAATTTGTGTTCGAGCAGCGGGATCTCGATGTACTCATGACCGCCGCGGGACAGGTATCGGTTGCGGTCGAGAATGCTCGCCTGTTCGCCGACGAGCAACGGCGCTCGCGGCAACTGGCATTCCTCAACAACATCTCACGCACCGCCATTTCGAGCGACGATCCCGTACACATGCTGGGGCAGATTGTCGGAGAAATCCAAAAGAACTTCAGTTTCGATCACATCGGCATCGGCCTGCTCGATTATGGAACTAAGGAGATCGAAATTAAAGCCGAGGCCGGAGCCACGGCGCATGCCATGGGCAAGCGCATTCCGCTGGGCGTAGGCATTCTGGGGCGCGTGGCACGCACCGGCGAGCGTGCCCTGGTGCAAAACGGCGTGGAAGGCCAGATGGGCGCGATTCTGCCGGAGTCGCGTTCCGTGCTGTGCATTCCGATCACCTATGGCGAGACGCTGCTCGGCGCACTGAACATCGAAAGCCGCAGTGAGAGCGCGTTTACACCGCAGGACGTTCTCATCCTCAACACCCTGGCCGACCTGCTGGCTACCGCTCTTCACAATGCTTTCGTCTTCCAGAAGCTGCAGCAGCAATCGATCACCGACGGCCTGACGGGAATCAAGACCCGGCGCTTCTTCTGGGAGGCATTGTCCGCCGAGTGGAAGCGCGCCTCGCGCTCCGGTCGCCCGTTCTCCGTCGTGCTGATCGACCTGGACAAGTTCAAGGAAGTAAACGACACCATGGGCCACTTCGAGGGCGATCTGGTGCTGGCTCGCGTAGGACGGCTGCTCGAGCAAAAGTCCCGGCAGTCGAACGTGGTAGCCCGCTACGGCGGCGACGAATTCATCATCCTCATGCCCGAAACCGGCCCGGAGCAGGCTCAGGTGCTGGCCGAGCGCCTGCGCCAGTGGATTGTCACCGATCCCATGCTGAGCGAGCACCACATCACCGGCAGCTTCGGCGTGGCCAGCTTCCCAACCCACGGCTTCTCCATCGAAGACATCATCCGCGTAGCCGACGCGGGCATGTATGTTTCGAAGCGTTCCGGCGGCAATCTGGTGTCGGCGGCCGAGGAGTTTGCCGCCGGCGAAGAATTCGCCGCACAAAGGCAACAGATTTCCTCTTACATCGAGGGCTTTCTGCAGCGCGAGCACAACGGCCCCGAGCATCTAGAAGAACTGGCGTCGATGCTGGTGAAACTCTGCGGAGGCGAAGAGGATTGCAACGTCCCACTGCTGAAGGAATCGATCGAGGTTCTAAGCCGGGCCGCCGAATCCCGCGAACTGCACACCTCAGGCCACGGCGACCTGGTAGCGCGTTATACGGAGATTCTGGCGCGAGCCCTCCGCCTGCCTCCGGAGGAAACCGCCGACCTGGTCTATGCGGCGCGCATTCACGACGTAGGCAAGATTTTCGTCCCCGAGCGCATTCTGAATAAGCCGGGTCCGCTCACCGACGACGAGTTCTTTTTGGTAAAAATGCACGCGCGCGTAGGAGCCGAGATCGCCGGCATCCTGCCCCACAGCGCCATGATGCGGCAGGCCATCGAACATCATCACCAGCGTTTCGATGGCACCGGCTATCCCGACGGCGCCAAAGGCGAGCAAATCCCGCTGTGGGCCCGCATCATCGCCCTAGCCGATGCCTACGCCAACATGCTGACCGAGCACTCGATCGCCGCCGCCCGCACGCCCGACCAAGCTCTCGACGAACTAGCCAAGATGAGCGGTACCGGCTTCGACGGCATGCTGGTGCGCTTGCTCCTGCGCGAATTGAAATCGGAACGAGCGTCGTCGGCAAAAGATAGTTTCTAGCTTCCGGTTTCCCGTTTCTAGTTCTAGGGAATCAGATTCGTGTCAGGGTATGCCTTTCAGGCATACGGCACGCCCCACCTCAATCAACCGCGCCTTTGACCGCTTCGTCCACCCGCCGACTTGCCAACTGCCAACCAGAAACTAGAAACTAGAAACTATGCATTTATCCCTCTCAGGCAAAATAGCTCTAATCTCAGGCGGCTCACGCGGCATCGGCGCGGCCACGGTTCGCATATTCACCGCGGCGGGCGCGAAGGTCGTGTTCAGCTATCAGAAGGCACAATCACAAGCCGAGGCTCTGGCAAAGGAATGCGGCGAGGCAAACTGCCGCGCCGTCGCCGGCAACCTCGACAGCCCGAATTCCGCTCGCGCTCTAGTTGCCGAAACCGTCAAACAATTCGGCAGAATCGACATTCTAGTCGCCAACCATGGCGTGTGGCCCGCCGAAGATGTCCCCATCGACAAGACGACCGACGAGCAATGGCGCTCCACTCTTTCCATCAACCTTGACGCGGTCTTCGGCCTGGTCAAATACACGGTAGCGCAGATGAAGTCACAGCCGCGAGCCGGCTTTGCCGCCGGGCACATCGTCCTCATCAGCTCCACCAGCGGCCAGCGCGGCGAAGCGTTTCATTGCGATTACTCCGCTACCAAAGGCGCCATCATCAGTATGACGAAGAGTCTGTCCTCCGAACTGGCGCCGATTGGCATCTACGTAAACTGTGTTGCCCCCGGCTGGGTGGACACCGACATGTCGAAAGCCACGCTGGATGACCCAACAACCGGCGACAAGGTTCGACGAACAATACCGCTCGGCCGCGTGGGTAAGCCCGAGGAGATTGCGGCTCCGGTTCTGTTCTTATGCACCGAACACGCCGGCTTCATCACCGGCGAAATCTTCAACGTGAACGGCGGAGCCGTCCTGGTGGGATAGTCGGCGGCCAGCGAAATTCGGCCGGACCGCGACTCCCCTGGTTTTTTCTGCATCTAACAGAGTGCGGGACTCCGCACTGAATGCCGCAGTCCGCAATTCTGCCGCAAGCAGCTACAATTCTCTGTTCGCGAATCAGATTGGTCTTCTGAACTCAATCGTCTAAATGAAACCTCTGCTTCTCATCGTCGGGCTGGCGTTAACGCTGGCAAGCTCTGCCATGGGCGGACCCCAGTCGGCAGAGCAGTCAAGCGCCCCGGTTTCCTCAGCTTCTGCAGCGGGCAGGGCCGCAGCGGTTCCCGCGCGCCTGGGAGACGATCAGGAAAACGCCCGCAAAGCTCGCGCTCTGCTCGAGCAGGCAATCCAGGCCCTAGGCGGGCCGGCGTTCCTGAACATCCGCGAGATGCAGCAGCAGGGACGCACCTACAGCTTTTATCACGGCCGTCCCTCCGGCACTGGAGCGTTGTTCTGGCGATTCGTCGAGTATCCCGACAAGGAGCGCATCGAGGTCACGAAGGAGCGGGACGTAGCTTACATATACGCCGGCGACAAGGGTTACGAAGTCACCTTCAAGGGCCCCCACGCCGTGGAGAAGAAAGATCTCGAAGACTACATTCGGCGCCGAAGATTTTCTTTGGAGATGATCCTGCGCGTCTGGATTAACGACCCTGGGGTGGCCCTGTTTTATGACGGCACTGCCCTGGCCGGCAACCTGGCCGCGCAGCAAGTCACGCTCATCAATTCGAAAGACGAAGCGGTCAAGCTCTTTCTCGATATCGACACCCACCTACCACTCAAGAAAAGCTACAGCTGGCGCGATCCAGTCGACAAAGAGCGCGACACAGAGGAAGAGGTCTACGACAATTACAAGCCCACTCACGGCGTGATGGCGTACTACAGCTTCACCCGCTACTTCAACGGCGATATGCAATCCCAGCGCTTCATCAATTCCATCGAAATTAATCAGGGGCTCGACCCAGCCATGTTCGATCCCAATTCCGGCTACAATCCAAATAAGCCTGCCAAGAAACGCTGAAGTAACTTGAGCGTTAACACCTTCGGTGAGCCAGTCAAGTCCCGACATAACTCACTGACACGGCACTGTTTAGAGGTAATCCAGCTTGGGCCGGGAGGGTTTCTATTCGACATTAAGCCACGCACTGTGGCTTTTTTACCACAGTCAGGGTTGGCGCGGCGGCTGTAATCTATTCATTACTCGGGACATAGCCAAACACCTTTGACGCAAGAGCAGACAGTCCGCTCGGCTGTGGAATGCAGTGGAGTAGGACTCCACAGCGGTGCGCCAGTCTCCATGCGAATTCTCCCCGGTCCTCCCGGAACGGGAATTGTGTTCCGTCGTATCGATTTGGATGGCTTTGAAATCGAAGCCGTCAGCCGCAACGTGGCTCGCGTCAGCTACGCCACCAGCCTCATGAAAAAAGGCGTGCTCATCTCGACCACCGAACACCTCCTCTCGGCGTTCGTTGGCTTGGGCGTGGACAACGCCATCGTCGAGATCAACAACCTCGAACTCCCCATTCTGGATGGCAGCGCTCTCCCCTTTGTCGATCTCATCCAGCAAGCCGGCCTCCGCAAACAGCGCCGCCCCCGCAAGTATCTGAAGATTCTTCAGGAAGTGGAGATGCGCGAGGGCAACAAATTTATCTCCGTCTATCCCGCCGACATCTATTCCGTCTCCTACTCCATCAATTTTCCCCACCCGCTGATCGGCAAAGAAACTTTCGAGGTCGAGCTTTCCAACGGCAGCTACCTGGGCAAGATCGCGGGCGCACGCACCTTCGGCTCGCGCGAAGACGAAAAAGCCATGCGCGACATGGGACTCATCCGCGGCGCGTCCCGCGAGAACTGCATCGTGCTCACTCGCGAAGGAATCGAGAACGGCCCATTACGCTTCCCTGACGAGTTTGTAAGGCACAAAGTCCTCGATCTGGTGGGCGACCTGGCGCTGCTGGGCCACCCCATCCTGGGTAAGATCGTAGCCGACCGCGCCGGTCACGCCATGCACACCGCGCTGGTATCACGCATCCTCCGCGACAAAACGCTGTGGGAGGAAGTAACGCTACCGGAAGAAGAGCACGACCCCGCAAGTTCTTACAGCTCTCAAGCCACAGCCGGCTCCTCACTTTAGGGCGAAACCCGAGTGGGGACGGCCGCCCATAGTCCAGCGATGTCTGTCACTTGTCATTCCGACCAGAGCCGGACCCTGAGCGAGGGTGAAGGGAATCTGTTGTTCTGTCTCATCTCACGGAACCCGGCGCCCGATCAGTCGGCAGGTTCGCAAGGAATGTCGCCGACATCAGGTCCAGCCTCGGCCTTTTCTTTAAGCAATCGATCTAGTTCAGCGCGGGTCTGGCTGACCAGGTCTGCGGCGAACTGCCGCGCGGACCGCTGCCTCTCAGCTGACAAATCCTTCACTCGCATGTTTAGCAGTGGGATATCTTCTTCAAACCAGCGCAGCGTTTTCTGTACACGGGTGATACGGTAAGTGGCAGGTAGCATGGCAATGGCTCTCCAGTAATCCCACCAGATTGCCATGCGCAGGCGGTGGCACGAAAGTTACAAAGTGAATACCTGGGAATCTCGGGCGGCGAAAGGGGAATGCTTATTGAATGGTTTCCGTACTCGAGCCCGCCGCCTTTTCCGCACCGGCGGGAAGCTGTTTTTCAATCCGCTCGCTGAGCCATTTTTCAAGTAGCTCCTTCGAACTCTCGGGCACTTTGAGAAAGCGCAATCCGGCGTGCCCCTTGATGTCGGCCCAGGCCACTTCCGCTTCTATCTCCAGAGCCGTTCTGGTTTCGGGAAGCGTGAATTGCAAGCGGAGGGCAGCGTTCTTGGGGATCGCCTGATGCAACATCAGCGCGATCCCACGCTCGCTGATGTTCGTGCTGGTGGCTCTTAATTCTTTTTCGTCCAGCACAACAGTGACCAGCATCTTCACCGGATGGCGGAAATAGCGGCGCCGCTCGCGTTCCATGAAACTCAGCGCCGCGTGGAAACAGCGCGACGCATTCAAAGTGCTGATGGGCTTTTGCAGGACAAAGTTCACACCCATGCCAAAAGCTTCCTGCGTGGTGGTTTTCTTGCCGTTCAGCACGGCAAAAGCTACTGAATTCCTGTTGCTGGGCGTGGCCCGCAGGCACTGTAACACCTCCAGCCCTCCCTGCAGGTCATCGCAGTCCACTATGACAGCATCGAACTTTTCTGAGATGAGAATCTCGCTGGCCTTCTTCGCCTCCTGGCAGATTTCGACCTCGATCGACAGCTTTTCCAACGTCGGGCGCAGCACCCGGACCACCTCGGCATCCCGGCTCAGAATAAGAGACTCCAACGTCATGGTCTGATTCTAATGTTCGGCGTCGCCTGCCAAAAGTGACCAAGGTGTCGGGTTGAATGGGTAAGTCTCGCGGGCGAAAGAGGCGCAAAACCCGAGTTTGGCAATCGAAGTCAAGGCAAATGGCGGCGAGATTTCAGTGGAAAACCAGCGCAATAAAGCGTGACACTAGCTCCCGTACTATGTCCAGCCTCGCCTATCTTTCTCTCGGATCGAACGTCGGCGACCGCAAAGCACACCTGCGCGACGCTCTGGCTCGCCTGGGCAGGCTGGGCCGAGTGGTTGCCGTGTCGTCTTTTTACGAAACCGAGCCGGTGGAGTTCACCCGCCAGCCGTGGTTTCTGAACTGCGCGGTCGCGCTCGAAACCAGCCAGACCCCGCGGAAATTGATGACGGCGATTCTCCGCATTGAAGAGGAAATGGGCCGGCGTCGCGTGCAGAAAAAGGGCCCAAGATCCGTCGACATCGACATTCTGATGTTCGAAAACATCGTCATGGATTCGAAGGAACTCACCATCCCTCATCCCGCGATGCACCAGCGCCGCTTCGTCCTCGAGCCCCTGGCCGAAATTGCGCCGGAGCTGTTACACCCGGTACTGAAGAAGACGATTAGCGAACTCCGCGATGCGCTACCGGCAGGGCAAGAGGTGAGAAAGATGAAAACCTGAGCCATGGATTTCACGGATAAATCCGGATCAACGCCCGGTCTTGGAGGGTCGGCTAACGCCCGGGGTTGTCCGTGGAAATCCGTGGCTAACTTTTCGCTTTACGGCACGATGATTCGGCTGCCCGCTTCCTGCGGCGTCAGCACCGTCGACTCCTTCTCGGGGAATTGAGCCAGCAGAAAATCGATGAAGGCCCGCGACTTTGGGCGGCCCGATGTGCGTCCGTGGCCCAGTCGCACCAGGAATGCCAGCGCTTTGAGCGCGTCGGAGTCGCGCAGCGTGGAGTATCCCAGTTGTTTCTGCTCGGCTTCACGAAACTGCTTCAGCATCTCTTCCACTTGCGCGGCGGCGTCCTGCTGCGCCGCGCTGGTCAGCGCTTGCTCGTAGTGCAGCCCGGAGTTCACAAGCCGCTCATAACGCGTGCACAGGGCCGAAAGTGCCGCGATCAGATCGCGATCATTCAGGCTGCGGTCCACTTGAGCCGCTTTGTTCAGCGCGTAGCTCAGACCCATGAGCAAGTGCTCGCGCTCGTAGGTGAACTGCTCCGAAATCTCAACTTGCAGAAACAATGACGCGGCGTCGAACTGGTCCGCGGAACGCGGCTTCTCGTGTTCGCGCGCCTGTTGCAGGTAGGCGCAGTCGCTGGGACAATCCAGCGT
Source organism: uncultured Acidobacteriaceae bacterium (assembly GCA_963850165.1). Classification (GTDB taxonomy): domain Bacteria; phylum Acidobacteriota; class Terriglobia; order Terriglobales; family Acidobacteriaceae; genus Sulfotelmatobacter. The sequence goes on from CAWKKK010000010.1 coordinate 147,325, forward strand.
CACCTCGCGCTGCTCGCCGCAGCATTGCGGGCAGATGCGGCCGTGCACGGCCGGACAGAATCGTTTCTCCTTGCGAATCTCGCAAATTGCGCAGCTCAAATCAGAGTTCTCCTCTTCAAGCATTATGGCACGCCGGAAACGTGAGATTCGCGGAGTTCGAGTATTCCGTGGAGGGCTGATCGAGCTCCCTTGCTCGGCTGCCAATAGCGGCTCTAGTGGGCTTGTTTGGGCCATTTCGGGACGCTGGTTTGCGAACGAGCACGTAAAAATGGCCATTTTTGAGTGTTATCTGTGCGGAACCCGCGTAGAATAAGGGTGTTTTCCACAGGGCAGTGATGTAAGATCAACCCCGCTGGAATTAAAATTCAAGTCTTTCCCCAAGGAGGAAAAATGGCTTCAGGTTTAACCAAGACTCAACTCGTCCGCCATCTGGCCGAGAAAACTGAACTCCCCAACAAGACAGTAGCAGGATTTCTCGAGCAGTTGGCCGACGTGGCGGTAAAAGAAACCAAGAAGAACGGCGTGTTCGTCGTGCCCGGCCTGGGCCGGTTGGTGAAGGCGCACCGCAAAGCCCGCATTGGACGCAATCCGCAGACGGGCGAGCCGATTCAGATCAAGGCCAAGACCGTGGTCAAGTTCCGCGTGGCCAAGGCTGCCAAAGATGCGATCGCTCCCAAGAAGCCGTAGGGTTTGTATTGAGATCGATTCCGAAGGCCGGCCATAAGCCGGCCTTTCATTTTCTGCAAGCGTTGCCTTTCGAACCGCCCATGCTGAACTGGATCGTAGTTGGAATTGGCGATATCGCAACCCGTCGCGTCATTCCCGCAATCCTCGCGCAGCCCGGAAGTTGTTTGTATGGACTGGTCACGCGCGATCCCGCAAAGGCCGCGCCTTACGCCGTTTCTAACGCCGTGCGGTCCTGGACCACGCTCGACGAAGCGCTCGCCGATGCGGCGGTACACGCAGTCTACGTCGCGACTCCCGTCTTTTTTCACGCGCCACAGACGATCCAATCACTTCGTGCTCGGAAGCACGTGCTGTGCGAAAAACCCATGGCCATGAACGAGGCCGAGGCGCGTTCGCCGGTGCACGCGGCGGAGCAGAACGGACGCACTCTTGGCGTGGCTTACTATCGCAGAACATATCAAAACAATTGCTCGAAGCCGGCGCCATCGGCAAGCCGGTGCTCGCAGAACTCACCTGCCACGAATGGCGCGATGACGATAAGGACAGTCGTCGCAGTTGGCTGACCGACCCGGCCCAGGCCGGAGGCGGCCCGCTCTACGACATCGCCTCGCACCGCATTGACGTACTGAATTTTTTATTCGGTCAACCTCAGCGTGCCACCGGCCACCTTTCGAATGCGGTTCATCACTATGCCGTTGAAGACAACGCGACGGTGATGATCGACTATGCCGGCGGCGTGCGTGGCATCGTAGACGTTCGCTGGCACTCCAAAGTAAGACGGGACGAGTGCCGCATTCGTGGCACCGACGGTGAAATGGAGTTAAGCCCGTTGAATGGTCCCGAGTTGATTTATCCCGGCGGCCGCGAGAATCTTCCGCCCCACTCCAACCTGCACTATCCGATGATCGAGAACTTTGTGGATGCCGTGCTCGGCAACGCTCCCCTGCTGGCCAGCGGAGCTTCGTCCTTCTGGACGGATTGGGTCATCGAGCGGGCGCGGCTAAAGAACAGTGGTCAGTGGCCAGAGGTCGGTGGCCAGTAAACCCAGAGCACAACGCGAGCCCAGGTTTCACTGACCACTGACCACTGAATTTGCAGATCTAGCCGCTAGCTCCTCACTTCCCGTACTCGTTCTTCACCACCTCGCCACCTTTCATCACAAACTTCACGTGTTCCAGCGTCGTGACATCCTCCAGAGGATCGCCATCAACTGCGATGATGTCGGCCCACGCACCGGGCTCAAGGCTTCCCACTTTTCCCGGCCATCCCAGCAAGTCCGCGGCGTTCACCGTGGCTGCTTGAATGGCCTGCAACGGCGTCAATCCCAGCTTGACCATGACTGCAAACTCATGCGCGTTCAGTCCGTGAGGATAGACGGCGGCATCGGTGCCGAACGCGACTTTGACTCCGCTGGCGAAGGCGTGGGCGACGTTTTTGCGCGCAGCCGGGATGACCGCTTTGGCCTTGGCCAGCAGGTAGTCGGGCACGTGATTGCTTTCGGCATTTTCGAGAAACCAATCGCCGAGATAAAGCGTAGGCACTAGATAGGTCCCATTCTTCTTCATCTCCGCGATGCCCGCATCGTCAATGTAGGAACCGTGCTCGATCGAATTCACTCCGGCCTGCGACGCCCACAGAATGCCCTGAGCGCCATGCGCATGGGCGGCAACTTTTCGTCCCAGGCGATGGGCATCGGCCACGATGGCCTTTATCTCCTCCAAAGTGTATTGCGAGGCTTGCGGGTCGTCGCCTTTCGACAGAACGCCGCCGGTCGCACAGACCTTGATCAAATCGGAACCGTACTTGATGTTCTCGCGCACCTTGTGTTGGACGGCTGCAATGCCGTCGGCCACCCCGTCTCCGCTGGCGTGATATTCGTAGGGCAGCAGGTTGTTGTCGCAGTGCCCGCCAGTGATGCTCAACGCCGGACCGCTCACCAGCATCCTCGGCCCCGGCACGTCGCCGGCGTTGATTGCGTCACGCAGGGCCACATCGCTATAGCCAGAGGCACCTACGTTGCGCACCGTGGTGAAACCGGCTTGAAGCGTGACTCGCGCGTTCTTGGCGCCGATCAAAGTTTCGCGCGGTAGGGAGAGGCCGAGCCGCTCATAGCCGAACTTGGGATCCATGGTCAGGTGCGTGTGTGCATCGATCAATCCCGGCAGGACGCTCGCGTTGGGCAGTTCGATCCAGACTGCATCCGCCGGGGTTTTGGTTTCCGCGGATGGCCCGACAGTCACGATCCTGCCATTTTCGAGGATGAGCGTCTGGTTCGAGAGCAACTTGCCGGTTTTGACATCTAGCACGTGCCCAGCATGGATGACCACGCTTTTGGAACTCTGCTGGGCGAAGAGCTGGATCGTAAGCACTAGCAGCGCGATAGTAAACATGACGGAGTGCTGAAATCTCTTCATAAACTCTCCCCTTTGTCTAAGCGAACCTCTGCTGTAGTCCCTCGGCGGAGGGCATTATCCTCGCCGCCGCCCATCGAGGCCCCAGACCTGTCCTGCATCGGCGGCGAAGAAGATGATGAATAGCAGCAAGAGAGGCAGGTGATCAAGTTCGGCACCGAAATAGCGCCAGACCGGCGCACCATGGCCCGGTCCCCACCAGGTGGCCAGCGTGAGATTCAGCATGTACAGCCCGCCTAGAACCGAAGCCGGCCGCACCCAGAGGCCGAGCAGCAGGCTGATGCCGATAAAGGTTTCGACCACCCCGACCACATATCCCAAAACTACGGCGTGCGGCAACACCAGACCGGAAAGTATTGGACGGTAAAAACTCACAGCTTCATTGGCGATGAAATCTTGGAGGTATCCCTGGAATCCGCCGTGGGCAAAGCCCGGCCCAGCCAGTTTGTATTCGCCAAACAGCAGAAAGAAAACCGACGTGGCGATGCGCACACCAGCGATCGTCTTTGCCGCTGCGGATGAAGTGATCGCCATCAGTTTGGGAATGAGAAGGCGCTGGAGGCTAGTCTAGCCTCCGGGCCCGTCATTGGAGACGTACTGCTCGAGAGCGTCAAGTTCGTGGCTGAGGTCTTCGACGCGCCACTCCAGCAAATTGCGGATGGAGAGAATCCCCAGCAGCTTGCCATTGTCTTCCGCCACGGGCAGGTGACGGAAGTGACGCTCCAGCATGGTGGTGAGCGCCTCGCCCGGGCCGGTGCGCCGCGTTGCCATCTCCACCGGCGTCGTCATCAGTTCACGGACCGGTGTGGTCTGCGGGTCGGTGCGGCTGAGTGCCATCTTGCGCAGGACGTCGCGTTCAGTGAAGATTCCGGCAACCCGGTATTCAGAGTCGACCACGGCTACCGCACCGACATGGTGGTCGAGCATCTTGTTAATGGCGTCGGCTACGCTGGCTTCCAGCGGAACCGCTGCGATTTCCCGGTCACAAAGTTCCAACACGCTCATAAATACCTCCTCCGGCGCTTTGTTCTTTACAAGCCCCTCAGCCGGGGTCCCAGTCCGAAGCAAGAAGCGGGATTGATGAATTATGCTCGCGGCAAAGCTGATGTCAAGTGAATTGAAGCGATTTGGACGATCTTTATTTCACCGGCACCCTTCATGGTTTCTCGCTCTTGAAAACCTTGCCGTCTTTCATCACGAACTGCACGTTCTCCAGCACTTTGATGTCGTCCACGGGATCGCCATTGACCGCAATAATGTCGGCAAACGCCCCCGGAGCAACCACGCCAATCTTTCCGTCCATATCGAGCATGGTGGCCGCCCGCGAGGTTGCGCTCTGAATCGCGTCCATCGGCTGCATGCCAAATTCGACCATGCGCGAGAACTCCTGCGCGATGGGCTCAGTCCAGGGAATTCCGCCTATGTCGGTGCCAAAGACAATCTTCACTCCCGCCCTGAGCGCCTTTTTGAACGACTGTTCGTGCACCGAAGCGCGCAGCCGGTCGCGCCGGCCGGCCGGCGTGTCCGCGGCGGCCCAGTCGGTGTAATAGACGCTGATCGTCGGAACGTACCAGGTGCCTTGCTTGAGCATCTGGGAAATCGCGGCATCATCCAGATCAAGGCCGTGTTCGATCGAGTCGCATCCACCGTCCAAGGCCCGGCGCAGGCCGATACCGCCATACACGTGACACGCGACCTTCTTGCCCCAGCCGTGAGTTTCGTCGACGATAGCCCGCAACTCTTCGATCGTGAGCGTGGGCTGTGAGACCAGCTCGCCATTCTTACCCACCCACGAACGATGCGTCATGTAGACCTTGATCCAGTCGGCGCCATGATCGAGTTGCTCCCGCGCCGCCTTGCGCGCCTCGACCGGCCCGTCGACGATCTGCGCGCCTTTGGGCATATCGAGCTCCGGAGCGTAGTCCTCAAGCGGATAACCGCCCGTAGTCGAGATAGCGCGAGTCGAGACAAACAGACGCGGGCCTGGAATGTAACCTCGCTCGATGGCCTGCTTGATGCCCACATCGCCATAGCCCGCGCCTTCGGTCTCTACGTCGCGCAGCGTGGTGAAGCCTTGCTCCAGCGCCCGCCGCGCAGCAACCGTGGCCCGCGCCGCGCGCAGGGCCAGCGGGGCGTTCAGGATGTTTGCATCGTATCCGCCCTGCGCCGGATCTTCTCCTTGCAAGAAAATATGGGTGTGGGAATCGATGAGGCCGGGCAGAAGCGTGGCTTTCGACAAGTCAATTACGGCGGCTCCAGTGGGAATCCTCGCGGCCGCGGCATCGCCAACGCTCTCGATACGATTGCCGTGGATCACAATCACTTGATCGTGCCGTGCCCTGTCAGATTTGCCGTCGATTAAGGATCCAGCACGAATGACCGTCCAGGATTCGGAGGCACGATTGTCTTTCGATTGCGCGGCCGCCGACATCACGGCCGCAAGAAGCAGTATCCACCCGTAGTTCTTCACTGTTTGCTCCTCAAGCTGCTTCAAAGGCTTTGGAATGGTGGAATTCTACTCTCACTTCGTTGCGACATAGGCCTCAGCCTCGATTTCGACCAGCATCTCGGGCGAGATCAGAGCGCTTACCTGGACCATCGAGGTTGCCGGACGAATGTCGCCGAAGAATTCTCCGTGAGCCTTGCCGATCTTCTCCCACTCCGCGATGTTCATCACATACATGCGAGTGCGGACGACGTCCTTCATGCTGGCGCCAGCTTTCTGCAAAGCGTTCTCGATGTTTCTTAAGGTCTGCACGGCCTGGGCGTAGGCGTCTCCCACACCCACGACCTTTCCGTCGGGCCCCGTCGCAGTGGTGCCTGAGACGTGGATATACGGTCCAACCTTGACTGCGCGGGAGTAACCGACAATAGGTTCCCAAGGTGTACCACTCGAGATGTTCGTTCGTTTCATTTGCAGTCCTCTTCCCGCAGATCATTTCCTGCAAATCATTCTATTCACTTTCAAAGCGTTGCAATTAGCAGTCGAGGCTTGCGTGTGCCAAAAACGCCCGGCAACCTTGCAAGTACTTGCACACCTCCAAGTGATTAGGAAAAATGATAGTTCTGATAAACAAAAGTCACTTGCGTTTGTGTTGTAACTGGGATAACAAGTTACTCATCAACATTCGAAAGCCCTGCTGCAGCAGGAGCTTTCGGGGGGACCGAGAAGTATGATTCCGGAATCTCATCCGTTGCGGCAGCTTTTCCAGGAATTGGTGGGACGCCGCTACGCCGAGGAAATCGGTATCCGTGATCCCGAAGTGGTCGCTTACGTGTCGCATTTGCTGGCGGAGTTTTGCGAGACCGACCAGTTGTTCAAGATTCACGATGCGGCCGATCGCCCTCTCACTGACTTGGGCGAGATGCTGCTGGAGTCCGATCCCGTCTACGGTCCCGCTCCCTCGTTTGACCGTGAACGCCAGGTGCGCAAGCACATTGGCGACTATGCGTTGTTTTTCACGGGAATGTTTCCCGAGAGCATCAATCACTTCCGGCTGCGCCGCTACCGGCTGGAGAATTTTGTGGAGTGGATGAAGGCGGGTAAGGAAAGCTATTACATCGTGTCGAAGTTCGAGCACTTCGAATACGCCAAGGTGGCGCCGCTGTTTGCTCACCTTTCGCGCGAATTCGAAGGCTGCGTTTACGGCCTGAACATGGTAAAGAACGATCTGCAGGAAATGCAGCACCCGATCGTGCGTCGCGCCGGCGAGCTGCTCATGTAAGCTTCAGATTGCCTTTTCCTGCCGTAACTCGCAATTCCTCAAACGTTCAGATCAACCGTTCAAATCTGGCGGTCCGCCGATGCGGTAAAAACTGAGAGCCGCGTTTCCCTGGGTCAGTTTGCGAACTCGGAGCAGGGATCCGAATTCATTGCCCGGATCGAATTTCTTTTCATGCTCCGCTATCACCAATGACATGGCCCACACCAACGACGAATCGGCCAGCGCCGTAAGCGTTTCTTCGTAGGCATAGCGCATCCGGTAAGGCGGATCGAGAAACACCACGTCGGCGGCGACATGCCGCCGCTGCAGGCGCCACAGGACTCCGGAAAGATCATCCCGCAAAATCCTGTATCCCTGCTCGATTCCCAGGCTCTGCAGGTTCTGCTCAATCACTTTCGCCGCCGCGGCCGAAGTCTCCACAAAGTACACCTGCCTGGCGCCACGGCTGAGGGCTTCAAGCCCCACCGCGCCCGTGCCGGCAAACAGATCCAGCCACACGGTGCCCTCGAGCGCCTCGGGATTGCCGGCGGTGAGTACGTTGAACAGCGTCTCGCGCAACCGGTCGGAGGTGGGACGGACGTCCATCCCTCGCAACGAGCGCAAAGGGCGTCCCCGATATTTGCCGGCGATCACGCGCATGGTTCTGTACCTTCGACTGCCGGAGCCAATATATCCGACCATGTAAAATAACTGTAGCAGCCGAATTATGAGAAGCTGGTCGATTCATGTCGGGCGTTTGTTCGGAGTCGAGGTTCGTCTTCACCTGACGTTCCTGATCCTGCCGCTATTTGTTTTCTGGACGGAATACAGCGTGCACCCCTCAGCCAACGGGCCGCGGGACCTGGCGTTGGTTGGAATCATCCTCGCCTGCGTTGCGGCGCACGAAATCGGGCACATGATCGTGGCCCGGCGCGCTGGATTGATTCCCAAGGCGGTCATTCTTCTGCCACTCAGCGGCGTGACGGTTTTCGATGAATCGCGCGTCGAGAAGCCGGAGTCCGCCGCTGCGGCCTGGAAGCGTGAAGTCCAGATCGCTATCACCGGGCCGCTGGTGAATCTTATGTTCGCACTGGTCGCGGCGGGCGTGATCCTTCTCGCCGGGGTGGGGGCGCACTTGCGAGAGTGGCCTTTTTTGCAGTCGAGCAACCTGCCCCGCAGCCTCGTCTGGGCCAATCTTTACATCGCCGGATTAAATCTTCTTCCGGCCTATCCGCTGGATGGGGGCCGCATTCTGCGGGCATTTTTCGCGCGCAGCATTGATCCCGCCGCAGCCACTCGGCGCGCCGTCTCCATCAGCCACGCTTTAGCGATGACTCTGATGGTGGCGGGTTTGTTCAGCAATACCTGGCTCACCATGGTGGGCGTGATTATCTTTTCGGCGGCGCAGCTTGAGGAACGGGCTGTCATCTTCCAGTCCGTGCTGGACAATGTACGTCTGGAAGAAGTCATGCTAACGGACTTTGCTACTCTTTCACCCGCAGACACGCTCGAAGACGCGTTGGATAAGGCAGTGCATTCCTTGCAAGATGATTTTCCGGTGGTACGCGGCAGCGATATGGTGGGGGTGATTTCACGGCAACGCATTCTGGAGGCGCTGCGCATGGAAGGAAACGGCTACGTGCAGGCCGTAATGAACAAGCTTTTCGAAGTCTCGGCGCGGCAGGAGTCGCTGGCTTCCGCGTTTCGAAAACTCACATCGCGCAACCTCAGCATCATTCCGGTAGTTGAGGATCAGCGGCTGGTGGGCATTGTCACGCTGCAGAATCTGATGCACTCGATGGCTCTGCTGGCGGAGAGCCGCAAGCTGCGGCGGGATGGTGCCGAGTCCTGAACGCCTTTATTCATCATTGAGCTTTGGGCGGCGTATAGAAATCGACAAGATTTCCATCCGGGTCGCGGAAGTAAATGGAACGGGTTCCCCACGGCTGCGTGGTCGGTGGCTTGACCCAGATCTTCACAAGATTCTGTAGTCTCCCGTACTCTTGGTCGACGCTGCCGACCCTGAATTCCAGGATCATGCTCCTGTTCTTCGCTGCTTCGGCCGAGCCGGGAATATACTTTTCCTGAGCCTTCGCTGAGAAAATTGCCAGCACTCCCACCCCCGTCGGAAACTCGGCATAGTCTTCACTAGACCACTTTGCTTTCTGCGCCAGAATCGACTCGTAGAAATCTACAAGTCGCCTCACGTCGTTTGTTATCACACAGGTGTTTTGCAACCTTGGCGTGTGACCAGGCTCGGGCGAGCGGCTATCGATCCTTTGATGAGTCGCCGACCATCCGGCTATCGCGGCCAGCACGACCACCGAAGACCATATACGAGGTGTCATGTTTTGCTCCTGGCTCTCGATTTGGCTCAAAACAGCCGCACCGCTTTCGCCTGCCGCACGGCGGGAATCTTCTCCAGTTGCTTCAGCACGTCGTCCGGTACGGGCCCATCCACGTGGACTACGGCAATGGCCTCGCGCGGCTCGGAGGACACTTCCGCGCTGCGCCGCCCCAGCGAGAAATCTGCGATGTTGATCTCGCCTTCCCCAAGAATCGTGCCCACCTTGCCAATCACGCCCGGCACGTCGCGGTTCCGCAGGTAGATCAGATCGCGTCCCAGCGGAGCTTCGATGTCGATGTCATCGATGTGCACCAGCCGCGGTGCGGTTCCATGCAGAACGGCGCCTTTCACCATGTGCGTTTCCGTTGAACTCTTCAGAAAAATAGAGAGCACGCTCCCGGCGCCGCCGGTTGAGGCTTTCGCCTTATGCGCCTCATGGACGCGCAGTCCGCGAAGATCGGCCAGGGACGCTGCATTCACCAGATTCGCTTTTTCCTCCAGCGCCTGATTGAGGATGCCCTTGATCGCCCCGTTGCGAATGAGTTCGGTCTTCCACCCTGCGATATGGCCGCTATAACGCAACGAGATCTCTTCAATCGAGCCTTCGGAAATCTGCGCCAGAAACGCTCCCATGCGTTCCGCGAGAACAATGTAGGGCTGCATCTCGACATACTCTTCGGCCGAAACCGAGGGCACATTCACGGCATTCTGTATAACGCCGTGCTTCAGGTATTCCCGCACTTGCTGTGCGATCTGTACGCCCACAGCTTCCTGGGCTTCGAAAGTCTGCCCACCGATGTGAGGCGTGAGAATTATGTTCTCGATCGCTTGTAGCGGCGAGTTCTTCAGCGGTTCGTCAGTGAAAACATCGAGCGCAGCCGCGGCCACATGACCTTGTTTCAGCGCCTGCGCCAAATCGGCCTCGTGCACCAGCTCTCCGCGCGCGCAATTCACGAGGCGGACGCCCTTTTTCATCTTTTTGATGGCGGCCTCGTTGATCATGCCCGTGGTCTGCGGCGTCAGGCCCACGTGCAGGGTGATGTAATCCGCCACTGCATAGAGTTCGTCCAGGCTCGTGAGGCGGATGCCCTGCTCCTTGGCAACGCCGACGGAAACGAACGGATCGTGCCCGACGATTTCCATTCCGAAGGCGCGCGCTCGCCTCGCTACTTCCATGCCGATGCGGCCAAGGCCGGCGATTCCCAGCGTCTTGCCCCGTAGTTCCGTGCCTTGCAGCGATTTCTTTTCCCAACGGCCGGCATGCATGAGCGCGTCAGCGCGGCAGAGATGGCGAGCCATCGCCAGCATCATGCCCAGAGTGTGTTCGGCCACAGCCACGGCATTTGCCCCGGGAGTGTTCATCACCGCGATGCCCTGGCGCGTGGCCGCGTCCAGATCGATGTTGTCCACGCCCACTCCGGCTCTACCAATCACGCGCAACTTTTTGGCATGGGCCAGCAGCGTGGCGTCGGCCTGCACGGCCGAGCGCACGATCAAGGCGTCGGCCGACTCCAGTTGCTCCGCCAGCTTGCCCTCAAGTTGGTCGGAGGTAAGCACAATCCAGCCCGGTTCTCTCAACTCCTCCACCGCTGAGGCAGAGATCTTTTCCGCTACGACGATTTTCACTGGTACGCTCATCCTCTCGTTACTTCCGGAAGTCATCTCGCCTGACAAAATGTTGACAGACATTTGACACATTGCTGACACAGCGGTTCGTCTTCATTCGTAGACTTCTCCCATGGGCCACTGCCCATCGAGAGATCACCATGAAAACCCTGACAATAGTATTGCTGACCGCGCTGAGCGCCTTTACGCTGGCATGTGGGTACAGCTCCAAGGCCGCCGCTCCCGCGACAGCCGGAACGATGCCGGCCATAACCGTGCTCGCTCCCGACAGCGCCACTCACGGCGATGCCGCATTCGTTCTAACCGTCACTGGCACCAACTTTTCGACCACTGCGGTTATTAACTTCAATGGCGTGGCCCAAACCACAAACCAGGTGAGCGCGACCCAGCTTACCGCGACGATCGCGGCCGCAGACGTCGCGAGCGCTGGAACAGTGCCGGTTTCCGTAACGAACCCCGCTGTCGCCGGCACGGGCATATACGGCGGCGGCGGCACACTGGCGGAGACTTCGACTCCGATGAACTTTACCATCAACTAGCGTGGGGGCCGTTTCACGCGGTCCTCAGGCTTCTGCCAGTTGCCACGCCGGACAGGCCGCGCGCATACGTTTCTTGCGCCGCGCGCACAGCCGAGCCATACTCGACGGCTTTTCCGGTTGATCGGGCGAGAACGTGCTCGAGCGCGCCCAGAATGCCGATAGTGTCCAGGTAATCGTAGTAGCCGATGTGCGCAATGCGAAAGAGTTGGCCTTTCATTTCACCCTGGCCATTAGCCACCACGGCGTCGAAGGACTCGCGGAATTCTTTGATGATCGTTCCGGAGTCAATCCCTTCGGGCGCGCAGATCGCGGTGAGTGCGGCCGCGGGGGACGTGGCATAGAGCTTCAATCCCACGGCCTGCGCGCCCGCCCGCGTCATCGCCGCACAGAGTTCAGCATTGTCGACCAGTTGCTCTCGTCCCTTGGCAACGTCGCCATCTCCCATTCCCTCGATAAACTCCAGCGCGGCTCCCAAGGCCGCGAACAGCGAGGTCGCCGGCGTGTACGCAGATTCGCCCTTGGCCGCCGACTTGCGTTCCTTGCGCAGGTCGAAGTAGAAGCGCGGAGAAGTCGTGGTGTCCATCCGCCGCCACGCCCGCTCGCTGACGGCGCAATACGCGAGACCGGGAGGAATCATCAGCGCCTTCTGCGACCCGCCGATAATCAAATCCACGCCCCAGCCGTCGACATCGAAGTGAGTCGTGCCTAGGCCAGTGATAGCATCCACTACCAGCAGGGTTTCATCGCCCTGAGCCCGCACGATTTTCGCGATTCCTTCAATGTCATGCCGCGCGCCGGTCGAACTCTCCGTGGCCTGCACGAATACCACTCGCACGTCGGGGGTAAGCTTCGCACGAATGTCGTTCAGGGAAAACGTTGCGCCGTAGGGCGCGGTCAACACGTCCACGTCGCAGCCGAACGCCTTGGACAGCCCGGTCCAGCGCTCGCCGAACTTGCCGGCAGTGAGGACCAGAACTTTGTCTCTCGGCGATGTCAGGTTCGACACCGACGCCTCCATCACGCCAGTGCCCGAGCACGCCAGCACCAGAACGTCGTTCTGCGTGCCGATGAATTCTTTCATATCCGCGAGCACGCGCTGAAACAGCGCCCGGAAGTCAGCCGTGCGGTGATGCGCTGTAAATGACGCCATGGCCGTTTGCGCTGCCGGCAGCAGCGGCGTCGGCCCGGGAGTAAAAAGACGGTTCTTGCGCAGCATTTCGATAGAGTCCTGAAGGCTTGGGAAATACGGTTCTTCAGTAGTCTATCGGAAACGTTGGCATGTGCTGAAATGCGCAGCCAGGCTCTGCAAAGCAAGACCTAGGGCCGTATCAGGCCCTCGAAGATTTCACAGCGAGAACCTCCGGCTTGGCAACATCCGGCGGTTTGGAAAAAAGATCCGCGGCTTTGGCGAAGAGTGCCTTGGCAATTTCGCCGTTGAGGTGGGCATTGCGGCCATTTTCGTCGGCGAAGGTGTCGAAGATGCCGTATTTTCCCGGTCCCATTTTAATTGCGTACCAACTGAGTGTGCCCGGTTCACGCTCCGCCAGCGGCTGCCCCGACTTCAGAAATGCTTCCACTTCTTTTTCTTTTCCCGGCTTCGCTTCCAGTTGTGCCCAAATCGCGACCCTGCTCATGGTTGTTTCCTCCTGTGCATCAGATGCGCGTCAGGATCGTTTGGTGACGGAGTTGATCGAAGAATGTCTCCAGTCGCAGTTACGTTGATTTCCTCCCATATAATTGACCTTATGAGCCTTGTCGAACAAATCCAGAAAGACATCACCGCTGCCATGAAAGCGCGCGAGGAGCAGCGGCTTTCCACCTTGCGCATGGTCAAGAGCGCGCTCCAAAATCGCCAGATCGAAAAGATGGCGCCGCTAGACGAGAAAGAGTCTCAGGCGGTCCTGACCACGCTGATCAAGCAGCGCAAGGAATCCGTCGAGCAGTTCACCAAAGGCGGACGCCAGGAGATGGCCGACAAAGAAGCCGCCGAGATCGTCCTGATCGAAACTTACCTGCCGAAAGCCGCAAGCGAAGTCGAGGCTCTCGCCGGGGTGAAGGCCGTGATCGCCGAGATGGGCTCGCCCACCATGAAAGACATGGGCACCGTGATGAAGAATGTGATGGGACGCTTCTCCGCCGCTGGTATTCGCGTGGATGGGAAGATGGTCAGCGAGGCAGTGAAGCGGGAGTTGGCGGGGAAGTAGGCACCTCCGGTATGTCACTTGCTCCTCTGCAGTTCCCGGTACGCCTCGCTCTTCGAGATTCCCCTCTCTTTCGCCACTCTCTTCAGCGCGGCCTTTTCGTCCACCTTTTCTTCGGCCATGATCTGCTCAATTCTCTGCCGGATTGAAAATCGGGCGGACGAGGCATCTGCCGCTCCATGACTTGCTTCTTCGGCTTTGCCGATCAGCAGCGTGATCTCGCCCTTCACTCCGTCGCGCGCTTGCAGCGTCTGCAGCACATCGCCGGCGCGGCCGCGCAGGAATTCTTCGTGCAGCTTGGTCACTTCACGCGCGATCACTACGTGCCGCGCGTCTCCAAGAACCTCGACTACATCTGTGAGTGTTTCGACAACACGGTGCGGAGCCTCGTAGAAAACCTGCGTGCGCGGCGACATCTTGATCGCTTCCAGCGCCGCTTGCCGCTCACCGCGCTTCGCTGGAAGAAATCCACTGAAACGGAATGAATCTGTGGGAAGCCCGCTGGCAACCAGCGCGGCCAGAAACGCCGACGCTCCTGGGATGGGCACCACCGGCACGTGATGCCGAATGGCCAGCGATATCAGCCGAAATCCTGGGTCGGAAATCCCCGGCATGCCCGCATCGGTCACCAACGCGACGCTCGCGCCCTCTTGCAGTTCTTTCACCAGCTCCGCCGCCCGCGTCATTTCATTGTGCTCGTGGTAGCTGATGGTGCGCGTCGTGATTCCGTAATGGTTGAGCAGCTTCTGGGTCTGCCTTGTGTCTTCGCAGGCGATCTGGTCCACTTCTTTCAACACACGCACAGCGCGCAGCGTGATGTCTTCCAGATTGCCGATGGGAGTCGCCACAAGATAAAGGGCCGGGCCCAGGGCGTGGGAGAACTGCTCCGAAACGGCGGCAGTCTGTGCGGGCTCGTGGCCGGAGTCCTTCATGCGCGAAGTGTAACACCGCGTAACCGGGATGGTTGATCCGCCGTTATGTTAGCGTACACACATCTTTGCTGGAGGACGCACTCGTGACCGCCAATGATTTTCGCCGCCTGGTTCTTGTTCTTCCTGAGACGGCCGAGAACGCTCACATGGACCATCCGGATTTTCGCGTAGGCGGAAAGATCTTCGCCACCCTCGGCTATCCCGCCAAAGGCTGGGGGATGGTGAAGCTCACGCCGGAGCAGCATTATTACTCGAAGGACTATCCCGACATGTTCGTGCCGGTGAAGGCCGCGCGTGGGGACGCGGGGGCGCTACCAGTGTGCATCTTAAGGCCGTCAGCAAGGAAACGCTGCGGAGAGCAATCTCGGCAGCGTGGCGCAACACCGCCCCCAAGCGCCTCGTGGAAAAGTTCCCCGCAGAAACCGATGACCTGAAGCTGATTGACGGGGATAGCTATAGGGGCGGGAAAATTCCTACACCCCCCTGATCGGAGTCCGGGTGCACGGGGCAGCGTTCGGGGCGTGGGAGCGGGAGCGATCGTTCCCGATTATTTCCCGCTGGAGCCGAACCCCCTGCCGCCGCGAAGGGAGCTACTCAGGTCGCCTTCCACCACTTCCTGCGCTAGAAAAGGGTACTCTAGCATCTGCGCGATCTTATCGCCTTTGTGAATCACGTACGGCTTGTCACCCAGGTTCTCGATTAGTACGACAATCTCGCCACGGTAGCCGGCGTCAATTACCCCAGCATTGCATAGCAGACGTTCGCGGGCCAGACCCGAGCGAGTCTTCACGATGCCGCCCGCAGGTGGCACGAACTCAATTGCAATTCCAGTATGGACACCGGCGGAACTGCGCGCAGCGATCGTGAGATCTTCACAGGAATAGAGGTCGTAGCCGACATCCTCTCCTGGATGATTTTTGTCGATTTTATGCGATAGTCTTATAAAGTAGACTATTTTTAAACAATCTACAAGGGGGGCTGACCAATCTTTACAGATTTGGTGAGTTTGGGGTTAAATGAGAGCCCTGCCATGGTGGTGGATGATATGCGACGCTCAGCCGAAAGAGTTTACTACTTGTCGTTGGCGCTTGACGCAAGGCTGGTAATCAAGGCGCTGCGACAAAAATCTCCAACCGCAGCTACAAATGCTGAGTTGCAGGGCTCGTTGCGGGCAGCGTTGGACTCGCTCAGAGCCATCAACAGAGGCGGTGACATGTATTCCAGATTAGGGGACCTGGAGCCGTACGAGCACTTTGAGCAGATCTACACTCTTCAGGAGGTTTCGGCCTCCCTGAATGATTCTAATCTCCTAAAGGAACTCGAAAGCTTGTCCGGGCCCGATGGTCCTAGTGGGGCCGCGAAAATCACAGCTCTGAAGTTCTTCTCCGAGGTGGAGCGCCGAGCGCTTCATTACTACAGCGACCCTTGTCTCTCTGAGATGGGCGGGTGACGAGTGTTTGATGTTCGCCGCGAGCTCGCCCTTGAGCTAGCCGCTCTTTATTCTTTAGTCGATTCGATAATCGCCCCGTGCGCTCCCAAGAAGGAGAAAGAGATTCACGAGGGTCGGAAGAGAATAGACATCGTTATGGAGAACGGAGCCACTAGCGGTCCATTTTTCACTTTGCCGAACGCACAGCGAATTCCTTGCTTATACGTGCCGTTCGAGTGCAAGAACTATGGCAGGGAAGTCGGGAACCCAGAATTGGACCAGCTCGCTGGTCGATTTTCTCTCAATCGAGGGAAAGCAGGTTTTCTGTGTTGCCGCAGTTTTGCCGACCGGGCTACCTTCATAAAGCGATGTCGCGACACGATAAAGGACGATCGCGGTCTGATAATTCCGCTTGACGATGAAACGGTATTAGGATTGCTTGAATTGATCGAGAAAGGGGAAAGAAGCGGTTTTGACAAGGCGCTCTCCGACCTAATCGCGGAGGTCCTGTTGTCGTGAAGTAAGGTCAACCAAGACGAGTCCGCTGCCGCCCGCCCGCTCCCCACACACCCCGCCCCGCTCCCGCTTCCACTCACTCCCGCGTCCCAGCGCCGGCCCCGCCCCCGTGCACCCTGGCTCCGAACGCGGAGGCGTCCGGACTTCCCCGCTGCCGTAGCTATCCCTTCAGGCGGGGGTGTAGGAATTTTCCCGCCCCTATAGCTATCCCCGAAGCTGAATTGACGCCATCGAACCCTCGCCCCTAGAATCAATGGGAGAGTACTTTTCCTCACAACCGTCGCAAAACTCATGCCTCTTTACGAGTATCAGTGCGAGAAGTGCGGTCACCGCTTCGAGAAAATCCAGAAATTCTCCGACAAGATGGTGAAAAAATGCCCGAAGTGCGGAGGCCGGGTGGAGCAGATGATTTCCGCGCCAGCCGTGCAGTTCAAAGGATCCGGCTGGTACGTGACCGACTACGCAAAAAAGTCCAGCGCGCCTTCTTCTGACGGCAGCGGCAAAGATTCGAGGAAAGAAGACAAGTCCAAGTCGGACGGCTCGCCGAAAGAAAGTTCCTCCAAGGAAGGTTCGTCGACTGAGAGCTCCTCGAAAGAGAGTTCCAGCAGCGAAGGTTCTAAGAAAGAAAGCACGAACAGAGTAAGTTCGTCCCGGAAGCCCAACAAGCGCAAGTAAACGTCTCTACTTCAGCTCCCGCTCAAAGTGATCTTCAATCATGTGGAACAGGTGATCGCGCGCATCGCTGCCGGCAATGCTGTGGGTCTTGTTCGGATAAATCATCAGCCGGAATTGTTTGCCCGCCTTGATCAACGCGTCGATCATTTGCATGCTGTTCTGGAAGTGTACGTTGTCGTCGCCCGTGCCGTGGGCCAGCATAAGGGCGCCATGCAGATTGGCAACCGCCTTGGTCACGTCGGACTGGCCGTAGCCAGCCGGGTCCTCCTTAAGCAAGCCCATGTAACGCTCGGTATAAATGCTGTCGTAGTTAATCTGGTTGATCACAGGCGCCACGGCAACTCCGGCGCGGAAGCGGTCTGAGTGTGTCATGGCATAGACCGTCATGGAGCCGCCATTGGACCATCCCCAGATCGCCAAGCGGTCTTTATCGAGTTGCGGATACTGCGCGAAGAGCTGATCGAGCGCAGTAAGCTGATCTTTCAACTCGATCGCGCCGAACTCGTGCCGAATCGCGGTCTGGAACTTGCGGTCGCGGCCGGGAGTCCCGCGATTGTCCACGGCGAAGATCGCGAAACCCTTGCGCGCCAGGATCTCATCGAACGGATCCGGCGGGGCTTTCAGAACCATCTGCGCCGCGGGCCCGCCGTAGATATTCACGATTAGTGGAATCTTGCCGACAGCCGGCATGTCCGGAGGAAGCAACAAACGTCCGTAAAGCGTCGTGCCGTCCTCGGCCTTGAACTCCAGAAACTTCGGAGCCCGCAATCCATATTCCGCGACTGCATCGCGCGCCTGCCAAACCGGAGCGCAGGCTCCGCCCACCGCGCACAACGTCATCCGCCGCGCTGTGATTGGCCCAGTGAACGTCTGCTCGTAGTGTTTGCCATCGTCGGAAAACTTGCCTGAATAAAGCCCCTCATCCTGCGTGAGCTGCTGCAATCCAGTTCCATCGAGCTTGACCGAGAAAATATGGCGTTGCCTCGGGTCACCCTGGTTGGAAGAGAAAAACACCGTGCCCGCGGCTTCATCGACGCCATCGATTCCCAGGACTTCAAAAGCCCCCTGCGTGAGTTGCCGCTCCAGCTTCGCGTCCGCGCCCATCGGGTTCTGTTTATCGAAGCTGTATAGGTAGAGATGCATGTTCCCGTCGCGCCAGCTCGGCCACAGGAATCCGCCACTGGCGTTCAGGAAACGAACTTCCACATGCTCGAAGTCGATCCATGCGCCGGGAGTGGTTTCTGTCAGAACGATTCGCGACTTCCCCGACTTCGCATCGATGAAATACAAATCCATTTTGTCTTCAGTGCGATTGAGCACCTCCGCCCAGATCACTCCGTCGCGCACCCAGCCAAAACGAGGGATGTAAGCTTCCTCATCATTGGTCAGCGAGATCCACCGTACCTTCCCTTTCTCGGTATCCGTCACTCCCAGCTTTACCAGCGGGTTTGGGTCTCCAACCTTGGGATATTTCTCGTTGTCCACCGTCGGGTGGGTGGGAATTAAGTTGACGAGGGGATAGGTCGGCACCTTGGTTTCGTCCATGTGCAGGAAGACGATCTGCTTGCTGTCGGGAGACCAGAAATAGTTGCTGCGCACGTCCAATTCCTCGGCGTAGACCCAATCGATGTCGCCGTTGAACAAGTCGTCCTTCGTGTCTTTCGTGAGCTGTTTCTCGCCCTTCCCACTAATCGGCCGCACGTAGAGATTGTGCTTGCGCACGTAGGAAACATTTCGGCCATCGGGGGAGAACTTAGGGTCAAGACTAGGGTCGGGCGCCGAAGTGAACTGCACGGCCGTACTTGTCGCCAGATCATAGAGCCAGAGCTGTCCCTGGGAATCGAAAATCAGGTGCTTCGAATCTGGCGCCCACAGATAGGCAGCCACGTGATACCGCGTCAGGCGCTCTCTTTCACGCTCATCCTTCACTTTGTTGTAGTCAGGCGCGAGCGATGCTAGCTTGGCGGCGCTGACGAGGATTTTCTTCTCCCCGGTAGCCGCGTCCACATACCATAGTTCGCCGTGTTCACCCTCGCCGTCGCGCTGAACGAACGAGAGCTTGGTCCCATCGGGACTCCACTCGGAGTTTTCTGGACCGCGCCCGGTCAGACCACCCGGAGCGAAGATCGCTTCAATGGTGAGCGGTTTTACGGGCAAGGAGGATTGCGCCCAAAGCGGCGCCAGCAGACCAGGGATAACGGCAAGGACGGAAACGAAAATCTGTTTTTTCACGATGGAGCGCTCCGGGAATAAGAAACCAAAGATTAAGACGCGGCGCGAATGAAAGAGTTTACACCCGCCAAGGCTTCCCGTGCGGCTGCTTTAGCTCGCCAGTCGAGAGGAACGCCCGATTCCGCGTGGTAGAATCAAAGCTGAGTCGTCCCGGGATGCTTCCAGAAATAGAAAACCTGATGCGCCTGCAAGAAGCGGACAAGGAAATCCGCCGCCTGCAGGATGAAATCGCAGAACTCCCCAAACGCGTCGCCGCTATCGAACACAAACTGGCCGACACTAAAGCCCAACTGGAAAAGGCGCAAGCCGCCGTCAAAACCGACGAAGCTGCCCGCCGCAAGCACGACACTGCAATCACGGACCTGCGCGGCAAGATTTCCAAGTACCGCGACCAGTCGCTCGAAGTGAAAACCAACGAACAGTACAAGGCGCTGCTGCACGAGATCCAGTTTGCGGAAAAGGAAATCGCCGCCACCGAAGACAAGATTCTTGAGTTAATGGTAAATGCCGACGCACGCGACAAGGAAGTGAAGGCCGCCCAGGCCGAGTTGAAGGCGGAAGCCGCTGAGATCGAAAAAGAGAAAGTGGAGGCCCGCCAGCGTACCGCCGAAGACGAAAAACAACTGACCGATTGGCGCGCCAGGCGCGATCAGATGCGGGCCGGCGTAAATGAGGACCTCCTGCGCCACTACGAGCGAGTATCAAAGTTTCGCGGCAGCGGCATCTCTGAGGTGCGCGACCATAAATGCATGGCTTGCCAGGTCATGCTGCGGCCGCAAACCTACAATGACGTGCGCACCGGCCAGCAGACAGTGGTTTGCGATTCCTGCCAGCGCGTCCTCTATTTCAATCCCGCCAACGAAATGCAGGCACTCGAGCCCGAACACAAACGCTCCCGCCGCCATCATCCTAAAATTGATGCTCCCCAAGCTTGGTATTACCGGCCGGAATTCTCCGATGCCGGCGAGGTCTTTCTGTGCTTTACCAATGCCGCGGGCCAGGCTAGCCGTCGCGTCTTCGACATGCATACCGGCCGCCTCATCGGCGACATCCTCATTCGCGAAGGGGATTTCCGCCACGCCTTCCCGGAAGACATCACGGGCGCTATTCGCCTGAACGGAAGCTGGACGGAGCACGAGATGGAAACCTGGGGCACCGAAATGCCCATGACGGCCCTCGATTCCCTTCATATCGACCTTGAGGCCGCCCAGTACGAGATGAAGTCCCGCACCTCTGCCAAGTCTGAGAAGCCCGCCGCAGTCCCCACCGAGCAAGCCGCCAGCTAGCGAGTGCGTTTAAGATTGCTGCATGTCTAAGAAGACCGGCGGTCCCAGCGGCCTTACCGTTAAGGTTTCGCCCCGCGGCGCATCGCGCCTGAAAGATGGCCACGTCTGGGTCTACCGCTCCGACATAGTTTCGGCCGACGGAGTACCGCCCGGCGCCCTAGTCACGGTTGTAGATCATCGCGGCCAAAACCTTGGCACTGCGCTCTATTCGAGTTCGTCGCAAATCGCCATCCGCCTGATCTCGCGTGAGCCAGTCGCCGACTTCGCGGCGCTGCTTCGCCAGCGCGTTGCCGATGCCATCGCGTATCGTGAGTCCATTGTCGAGAACACTAACGCCTGCCGCGTGATCTTCAGCGAGGCCGATTTCCTGCCCGGTCTGATCGTCGACCGCTACAACGACATTCTCTCGATGCAAATTCTCACCCAGGCCATGGATGCCGAAGTTGTGCGCCAGTCCCTGACTTCTGAGTTGACCGAGCGTCTTCACCCGGCGTCTATCGTCGAACGGGTGGACCCGCGCGTTCGCCAGCTCGAAGACCTCCCGCCGCGCCCATCCGGCCTGATCCTGGGCGAAAAGACGTCGACGATCTTCGCCATGGACGGCGTCCAGTTTCACTTCGACGCGCTCGAAGGCCAGAAGACTGGAGCCTTCCTCGACCAGCGCGAGAACTACGCTGCCGCTGCCCGGTACGCGCACGGTGAAGCGCTCGACCTGTTCTGCTACCAGGGCGGTTTTGCCCTTCATCTGGCCACACGCTGCTCGCGCGTCACTGGTGTCGACAGCTCCCGTCCCGCGCTGGAAGTCGCGGACCAGAATGCCGCGCTGAACGGCCGCGATCCAGGCCAACCTGAAATCGAATGGATCGAAGCCAACGCCTTCGATCTGCTCAAGGATTACTCGGCTTCCGGACAGCGCTATGACACCATCGTCCTCGACCCGCCCGCCTTCGCCAAGACCAAGCGCGACCTCGACGCAGCCCTCCGCGGCTACAAGGAACTCAACCTCCGCGCCCTGAAGATGCTTCGCCCGGGCGGCATCCTGGTCACCTGCTCGTGCTCCTACCATGTTAGCCAGGCCGATTTCCTCGGAATGCTCGCCGGCGCAGCCCGTGACGCTCACCGCACCTTGCGCTTGGTCGAGGTTCGTGGACAGGCAAAAGACCACCCCATTCTCCTAAACGTCCCGGAAACCGCCTACCTGAAGTGCGTTATAGCGATCGTAAGTCGATGAAAACAAGCATTATGTATTATTTGACAATAACACACTCATATTTTATGCTTCGTTTGTGCTGAATATACATCCAAGTTAGAGAACGGCACCGCCGAATTCCTGAGAAACAGCACAAGAAGGAGACCATTACCATGACTGTACTTACCCGTTTTGAACCTTTCCGTGAATTTTCCACCCTGCAGGACCGCATTAACCGCGTGTTCCGAGAGTCCTATGCCCCCGCTGGCCAGGATGAATCCTTGACCACTTCAAGCTTTGCCCCCGCCGTCGATGTCTACGAAGACGAGCACAATGTCACTCTGAAGATCGAAGTCCCGGGCGTCGACGAGAAAGACATCGACGTGCGCATCGAGAACAACACCCTCACCGTGCACGGCGAGCGCAAGATCGAGAAAGAAGAGAAAGAAGAGAACTACCGCCGTGTGGAGCGCCAATACGGCAGCTTCACCCGCACCTTCACCCTGCCCACCACCGTGGATTCCGAAAAAGTTTCGGCAACCTACGACAAGGGCGTGTTGAAGATCACTCTACCCAAAAAGGCCGAATCCAAGCCCAAGCAGATCAAAGTCAACGTGGGCGGGGCCAAAGTGGAAAACGAAAAGACCGTGGAAGCCAAGGCCTCCAGCAAAGCTGCATAAGGCCGGTGTTGTGTGGAGCACGGCTTGTGTGGGGACGGGCGACTCGCGAGCCTGCCCTGAGCGAAGCCGAAGGGTCCAGCCGAGCGAAGCTCGACGGTCTACAATCGACGGGGGGCGGCAGAAACTGGCTGCCTCCCGTTTTGTTGTAGCGCCGGCGTCCTCGCCGCCACACTTGCAACCTGAAACCGAAAACTAAGACACTAGAGACAGGAGTTCCCCCATGGCCATCCGTTGGGACAAATTCACCGTAAAAGCGCAGGAAGCTGTTCAGCGCGCGAACGATCTCGCCTCCGAGCACGGCAATCCCGAGTTGCTGCCCGTCCACGTGCTTGCGGCTTTGCTCGAAGACAAAGAAGGCATCGTTCCGCCCGTGCTCGAAAAGATCGGCATCGGCCCCCAAGCCGTTCTCAGCGATCTCTATCGCGAGATGGAGAAACTACCGAAAGTATCCGGACAAGCGACGCAAGCCACGCTTTCGAACGCCGCCAACAAACTGCTTGAGCAGGCCTTCAAAGAAGCCGCTAATTTCAAGGATGAATATGTTTCCACGGAACATCTTCTGCTCGCCATCACGCACCTCAAACAGGATGCGGCGCAGCAGATCCTCGCCCGTCACGGCGCTGCCAGCGATGCGATTCTGAAAGCTCTGACCGCGATCCGCGGCTCGCAAAAGGTAACCGACCAGAATCCCGAAGCCAAATACCAGGCTCTGGAACGCTATGCCCGCGACTTAACTGAACAAGCCCGACGCGGCAAGCTCGACCCCGTCATCGGCCGGGACGAAGAAATCCGCCGTGTAATTCAGGTGCTTTCCCGCCGCACGAAGAATAATCCCGTGCTCATCGGCGAACCCGGCGTGGGTAAGACTGCCATCGTTGAAGGCCTCGCCCAGCGCATTATTTCCGGCGATGTACCCGAGGTACTCAAGAACAAACGCGTGGTCGCGCTCGATCTCGGCGCTATGCTGGCCGGAGCAAAGTATCGCGGCGAATTTGAAGATCGCCTCAAGGCCGTCTTAAAGGAAATCGAAGACTCCCAGGGCCAAGTCATCCTTTTCATCGACGAGCTTCATACCCTGGTCGGCGCCGGAGCTGGTGAAGGGGCGATTGACGCCTCCAACATGCTCAAGCCCGCGTTGGCTCGCGGAGAACTGCGCGCTATCGGCGCAACTACGCTCAACGAATACCGCAAATACATCGAAAAAGACGCCGCCCTCGAACGCCGCTTCCAGATTGTTTTCGTCGGCGAACCCAATGTCGAAGACACCATCGCAATTCTGCGCGGCTTGAAGGAGAAATACGAGGTGCATCACGGCGTCCGTATAAAAGATTCCGCGATCGTCGCCGCCGCCACGCTCTCGCATCGATATATCTCCGACCGCTTTCTGCCCGACAAGGCCATCGACCTCATCGACGAAGCTGCCGCCTCGATTCGCATCCAGATCGATTCGCTTCCCACTGACATCGATCAGCTGGAGCGCCGAGCCACGCAGCTGGAAATCGAAAAGCAGGCGCTGAAGAAAGAGGACGACGCCAACTCCCGCGAGCGTCTGTCCGTTATCGAAAAGGAACTCGCCGGGATTCGCGAGAAAGCCAACGCCCTCAAAGCCAATTGGAAAAAAGAAAAGGATCTGATCGCTCGCTCGCGCGAACTGAAAGAAAAGATCGAGAAGCTGAAGATCGAAGAGCAGGCGGAAGAGCGTAAGGGCAACCTGCAGCGCGTCGCGGAAATCCGCTACGGATTGTTGCGGCAGGCCGAAGAAGAGTTAGCTAAACTCAGTGCCAAGATCGACGGCAAAGGCGCAGGCGCGCCGCGCATGCTCAAGGAAGAAGTGGACGAGGAAGACATCGCCCGCATTGTCTCCAAATGGACCGGCATTCCCGTCTCGAAAATGCTCGAAGGCGAAGTGAAGAAGCTGGTCACCATGGAAGATCGTCTGCGCCAGCGCGTCGTCGGCCAGGACGAGGCTCTCGAGCGCGTTTCTAACGCCATTCGCCGCTCCCGCGCCGGGCTCAGCGATCCCAAGCGTCCCATCGGCTCGTTTATTTTTCTTGGTCCGACCGGCGTTGGCAAAACCGAACTCGCCCGCGCCCTCGCCGAGTTTCTCTTTGACGACGAGCGCGCTCTGCTGCGCATCGACATGTCGGAATACATGGAGAAGCACTCGGTCGCCCGCTTAATCGGCGCGCCTCCCGGCTATGTCGGCTATGAAGAAGGTGGCCAGCTCACCGAGCAGGTACGTCGCCGTCCGTACGCAGTGCTACTGTTTGACGAGATTGAGAAAGCTCATCCCGATGTCTTCAACGTCCTGCTGCAGGTGATGGACGACGGCCGCCTCACCGACGGCAGAGGCCGCGTCGTGGACTTCAAGAATACGATCCTGATCATGACTTCAAACATCGGGTCGAGTTATCTGCAGCCCGACCACGTGCAAACTCCCGAAGAGTTTGAGAAGGCCAGCGAACAGGTTGTGAACGCATTGCACGGCCACTTCCGGCCCGAGTTCTTGAACCGTGTTGACGACATCATCGTCTTCCGTCCGCTCGGGAAAGAGCAGTTGGTCAAGATCATCGAGTTGCGCCTGGAAGATGTGCGCCGTCTGCTCGCCGACCGCAAGATCTCGATCGAACTCACCGACGCGGCCAAAGATCTGCTGTTCACCCAGGGTTACGACCCGAACTTCGGCGCGCGCCCGCTCAAGCGCGCTATTCAAAAGCTGATCCAGGATCCCCTCGCTCTGAAGATTTTGGATGGAGAGATTCTGCACGGCGACCACGTAATCGTCGATGCCGACAAGAAAGCCGGCAAGATGAAATTCGAAGTGAGCAAGCGCGTGGGAGAAAAAGAGCCGGCAAAGGCGAAGCGGTAAGCTACCGGTTGTCATCCCGGGCGAAGCGAGGGAAGACACCCACCTTTGGTCGTCCTACTTTCGCTTAAAAGCTTCGACCACCTCGGGCGACGCGGCCAAAAGCCACGCGATCACGACTCGCACCATGATCTGAACGCCGTAAAAGAAGAAGTGCCAAGTCAGATCCCTCGCGGCCGCGGAAACTGCCGGCACCGATCCCGCGACTCCAATTACCATGGGGAGAATCGCGCACCAGCGCGCCCAGTTGCGCAGCCGACAAAGGCCCCAACCCACTAACGCCCATCCTGCACCGACAGATAAGGCCGTCTGTGGTCCGGTTAGTTCTCTCCCGTACGTGACGCCAGTTCTCATCGTCATTGCAAGCGTGTCTGGCGCAACGAAGTCAGCGATCCCGATCGCGACCAGATATCCCGCAACCAGAAAAAACAAAGCTGCAATCACCGTGATACTGGCGGGACGTTCCATAACGATATGAGAGTACCGCAGTTTTGCAGGAGAAATGCCGATTGAGACTGTGGCACACTAGCTCTATGCCCAGCCTCGCTCTCGGCGACTTCGAACTCAGCATCTTTTCCGACGGAACGTACCCGCTCGACGGCGGCGCGTTTTTCGGCGTCGTTCCCAAGATCATGTGGTCGCGCAAAGCTGCCGCCGACGAAAGAAATTACGTCCAGGCCGGACTCAACTCGCTGCTCATTCGCACCGGCAGACAAAACGTGCTGGTCGAAACCGGCATGGGCAACAAGCTCTCGGAGCGTATGGTCAAGTTCTACGGCCAGCCCGCTGAGTTGCTCGCAAATCTCGCCGCCGGCGGAGTCGCTCCCGAAGACATCGACACTGTCATCAACACCCACCTGCATTTCGACCACTGCGGCTGGAACACGGTGCGAAAAGACGGCAAGATTGTGCCGACTTTTCCGCGCGCGAAATACTACGCGCCGGAAGGCGAATGGCAATATGCACGGCGCCCCAGCGAACGCGACGCCATCAGCTACATTCCCGACAACTACGACCCGATGGTGCAGAGTGGCCAGATGACGCTGCTAAAAGGCGGCGAGGAAGTCGTCCCCGGCATCTCGGTAAAAACTTTCCCCGGCCACACCGCGCACATGCAAGCCGTGATCGTCGAGAGCGGAGGCCGCACCGCCTGCTACACTTCCGACCTCATCCCCACCACCGCGCACATCGACATCACCTGGGGCATGGCATTCGACCTCTACCCGTTGCAGACCATCGAGAGCAAGAAGCAGTACTACGCGAAAGCGATTCCGGAGAAGTGGCTGACTGTCTTCACCCATGACGCGAAGGTGCCGTGGGCCTATGTGGAAAAGGATGAAATTGGTAAAATGGTTGCAGGAAAAGTCTGAGACAACGGCAACGCTAACCTGCCCGTCCGCATCTTGATTGTGTCACCAGATCGCGACAAGGGCCCTGTTCAGGTGTGCGACCGCGCGGTTCGAAGTCAAATTCTAAGCGAGGTTCATCATGAAGCGATTCGCAGCAGTCGGCGCTGTTTGTGCCGCGTTCCTGTTGGGAGGAGTAATTTCCGCTCTTGCCCAGGAAGAGCACCGGGAGAAAGAAGAAGTTCGACACGAAGAAAAGCACGAGGAGAAGCGCGAGGAGGTCCGTCGCATTAAAGACGAGCACTTCCGAGCGCACTTCGGCCGGGAGCACCACTTCGCCATCCGCCACGTAGTTATGGTTGGAGGCAGACCGCATTTCGCTTACGGCGGTTACAACTTTGAAATCGTCCAGCCGTGGCCGGCGGGTTGGGCTTACACAGACAATACCTACATCGACTTCGTCGACGGCGGATATTATCTGTTCAACCTAAGGCATCCTGGCGTTCGGATTGCGGTTACTGTGCTGCCCTGACGATTCCGGAGATATCACGATTTAGTGCGGGCGACTTCTCACCCCTGGCGGGTGAGAGCGCCCGCGCATAACTTTGCTTCAAAGAATTCCTCCACCCGCCCCAGAATCTCCGGCGCGCTCTTCGACTCATAGATCGCCTTGCGCAGCGCCGCTCCGCCCGGGACGCCATGCGTGAACCAGGAGGCGAACTGCTTCATCTTGCCGACCGCGTCCGGAAGTTCTTCTTCGATCAGCATCTGAAAGTAGGTGCGGATCATCTGGTAACGGTCGGCCTCGGAAGGCTCGTCATAGGGAAGCGCGTCGGACGCGCCTTTGTCGCCCGCGCAATACTGCTGAATCTGCCGGAAGATCCACGGATTCGACGGAGCCGTCCGCCCGATCATCACCGCATCGCACCCAGTCTGCGTAACCATGGCACAAGCATCTTCAGGCGAGCGAATGTCGCCGTTACCGATCACCGGAATCTTCACCGCAGCCTTCACCGCGGCAATCCACTCCCAGCGAGCGTTTCCGCTATAACCCATTTCCCGGGTTCGCGCGTGCAACGCAACCGCCGCCAGCCCGCACGACTCCGCCATGCGCGCCAGTTCCACGCAGACGATCTCGTCATCGCTCCATCCCGCACGGAACTTCACCGTAAACGGAATCTTCACCGCGGCTCGCACCGTCTCAAAGATGCGCCCGATCGCCGGCAGATCGCGCAGCAGGCCGGAGCCTCCGTTGCACTTCACGACTTTCTTTGCCGGGCAGCCCAGGTTCAGGTCCACCAGGTCGAAGCCGAGCCCCTCGACCATGCGCGCCGCTTCGGCCATCACCTGCGGATCGCTGCCAAAAAGCTGCGCCGAAATCGGATGCTCGTCTTCATAGAAATGGAGATAGCGCTTGGCCTTCTGGTCTTTCTTTCGCAGCACGCCGTCGGCCGAGGTGAACTCGGTCATGATCAACCCGCAGCCGCCCAGGTTGCGGATGAAGCGCCGGAAAACCGTATCAGTAACTCCGGCCATCGGCGCGAGCACTGTCGCCGGAGCGATCCGGATCCCGCCGATGGAAACGCTCGCGGGAACTGATTGCAGTGGCGCTGCCTGGCGGGCCAAGCCTCCACACAAGTCCGCTCCGTCCGTGCCGTTCGAATTGTCCCAAAACTTCTTCACAGTTCTATTCTACTTGGCCGTCCAAACGAAAGCCCCCGCCGCGAAGCGAGGGCCTAATTCTCAGGTGTCACCGTGTTATCCGTGCCGAAGAAGTTAATTCTTCGACGCGTCGGCCGGCTTAGCGGGCGCCGGCGCGTTCTTCGCGTACTTGCGGCGGAAGCGCTCCACCCGGCCAGCGGTGTCCATGAGCTTCTGCTTGCCAGTAAAGAAGGGATGGCAGGCCGAGCAGATTTCTACGCTGATGTCCCCCTTATGGGTAGACCGGGTTACAAACGCATTGCCGCACGCGCAATGCACACGCACTTCGTTATAAGCGGGATGAATGGCAGGCTTCATAATGGGTTCCAATCTCGATACGAATCCTTAGATTCTACCGGAGTACCTCAGGATTCAGCAATCCCGCCGCGGGCTGGCTTGCCCCGCTCTCAGAAGCGAAACTGATACGAAACTTTCACAAAGAATTGCCGGCTGTCGTTGATATAGCCTTTCGCCGTGAACAGTCCCGCCAGCGGATCTTGCATCAGGCTGCGGTCCAGGTTTTGCAGGTCGCTGTTGTAACCCACATAAATCGCCGTCCCCGGATGCACCAGGTATGTGAGCAGGAAGTCGGCGTTAAACTGCTTCTCCGTGGGCAGGTAGGTATACGGATAGAACGTGGTACCCGGCGTGTTTGCCAGGACCGAGTTGTACTGCAAAATCACGCGCAGCGAGAGCTGCGGCGTAAACTGCCAGTTCCACTTGCTGCGCACGATGTGGTTGTTGAAAATACCTTTCCCAATGGGGATGCCGGCAGGCGCCTGCGCGAGGGCAAGAAGATATTCATTTTCTGTCGCGCGCAAGCGCTCAAACAGATAAGTATTTTCGATCTTCAAGGGCTTTACGGGACGGAAGGTCAGCGTAACTGAGCCCCGGTTCAAACTCGACAGAAGAGATTGCGGCGTCGCGGTCGAAGCGGGAACAAAATTTACCCCGTCTCCCCAGGAGTAGCGAACCCCTATCAAAACCGTGGGAAAGTAGCCCGTTTGGAATGCGGCCCCGCTGCGGTGTTCGTGGTAGTCCTGGTTCTTGTTCGTGGACAAACCAAGAAACACAAAGTCCTGCGGCCGCAACCGCTCTCGCAACTCCTGATAGGGAAGCAGATAGAGAACCGTCTGTGCGCGCCCTTGAATCGCTAAATAGGGGTCATAGTAGGTGTCCAACCGGTTTCCTTCATGATCGAACACGTAGCGCTGTTTCAACGAGGGGCCCCAGTCCACGATCCAGCCTTTCTTCGGGCGGAAACGGTAGTCCATCGTCTGGTACAGTCCGCGAATGTCCACGCGGTTCACGAATCCGGGCACGGACACGAATCCCGGACTGATGTCGTCGTAAATGCCCTCGTAGGTAAAGTGCAGCCCATCGCGCTTCAAATCCAGCTTGTCTGCCGGACCCGCATAATAGTTGCCGTTGCCGACGTTGCCTGAGCTGAAGGGATACAGGCCGTACTCGCAGGTGGTCTCCAGGTTGCTGGCGTTGAAGCCCTGCAAGTTGCTCGAAGTTACCACCGCTTGACCTTCCAGTGTCCAATTGCCATTGAACTTCAGTCGTGTGTCCACTCCGCCCACGCGGTTAAACTCGCCGGTCGTCGGACACTCCCAGTCGGTGTAAATCACGCCCACACTTGACTGCTTGAAAATGTCGCGGCTCAGCCGCGCAATCGTGAAGTACGATCGAACGCCTGTGAGAATGTCTGAACAAATCGGGGACGTAGCCGGGCAGTAGCTCGGCACAGCCTTCCCCGGCGCGCGGTCATCGGTGGACATCAGCCCGACCGAATACGGCCCTTCTCTCCCCGTCAGCCGGATTCCTGCCGAAGGGTCTTGGATATTGCGTGTGAAAAATAAATCGAACGGGGTGCGAAAGTAGTCTTCGTTCTCCAGAAAGAACGGGCGCTTCTCCGGAAAATACACCTCGAATCTCTGGTTGACGGTGATCTGCGGATCCTCCGACTCCACCTGGCTGAAGTCGGGATTCGCGGTCATATCCAGCACAAAGTGGTCATGGATCACGAACTTCGCGTCCACGCCCGCCTGTCCCTGCGCCGCCGCACCCTGAAAATAGGGGTTGTACGGGTCGCGAGTGTCCAGCGCCCGGAAGCCGCGCATGATTCCATAAGGAATCAGTTCGAGGTCGCGCCCAGGCGAAATTCCCTCCAGCCCATATAATGTCGCCGCCTGTCCCAGCCGTCCTTCCACTTTGGACGAAATCTGCGGCCAGAAAGAATCCTCGTTCTTGCGAACGATGCCGCGATACAAAATGATGCCCCACTCCTGGTCATGCTTCGCCGGAAACCGCAGACTTTTGAATGGAATCGCCATCTCGACCACAAAGCCGCGGCTCGTCACCTTGCCCCGGGAATCCCAAACCGTATCGAACGAAGTATCCCAGTTGCCGCCGATCTCGTCCCGTGACGCCTCGGTATAGATCGCATCCCACTGCACGCCCAGCGGTGTGGTTTGAAACTCGTAGGCTCGCCGCCGGTCGTGAAAAGTATCGAACATGACTGCGACTTCGTCGTCGTCGGCAATGTCTTCCCGCCGCGACATCCGCGCCCG
The DNA here is from genome assembly GCA_963850165.1 of uncultured Acidobacteriaceae bacterium. GTDB lineage: Bacteria > Acidobacteriota > Terriglobia > Terriglobales > Acidobacteriaceae > Sulfotelmatobacter. The sequence continues at coordinate 178,268 of CAWKKK010000010.1, forward strand.
CACTTTCTTGGGATCGTCGAAACACACGAAGACCAGATACAGATTCTTCTGATCGTAACCGAGATAGGCCTCGGTCTCCTCCGAAACCGTTTCCCCATCATGCGGAGTGCGTTGCACAAAGCCCGTCACCTTCGCCATCTGCAACGCTACCTCACCCTCAGGCTTCATCCCCAGAAAGTCTTCCAGGGATGGAGCGTGAGACAAATGCGGAATCGTCAGAGTTGGAGGCTCGCCTGCCGGCTTCGGCGCCGCGTACTGCGTTGACGGCTCGGATTTTTGGCCCGGAGGCGCAGGAGGATTCCGCGGTGTTGCCTGCGAATTCTGCCCGGGCGTATTCTGCGCTACGGTCGCGGTCTGCGGCAGAGACGCGCCCCAGCCAGGTTCCAAGGTCCCAGACAGTGTCGCCGCAGCGGCCAGCAGGAATCTAAGAAGCCTTTTGATAGCAAAAAGCCGAGTTCGGCCCAAAGGCAAAGCGCCCCCACGTCTCCCGGTTCACGCCTCGAGAGGAATCCAGCAAGATACACCATGAGCACGTCCCACAAAACAGGAAAGCATTGTCTTTAAGGTTTCCCGAACTCGATTGTGTCAGGTTTTCTAGGGGGTTGGGAATTGCGGAAGGGGAACGCGGGACGTGCCGTTGCTTGTGACCGCACAGCAGAGCCGAAACTCAAAAGTCTTAGAACAACGAACTCTGCCGTCGGCTCGGCGTGATCCCAAAATGATCATATGCCAGCTGCGTTGCCACGCGCCCGCGCGGAGTGCGGTTCAAGAATCCAATCTGCATCAGGAAGGGCTCGTAAATCTCCTCAATCGCGTCCGGTTCTTCGGCGAGCACCGCCGCCAGCGTATTCACGCCCACCGGCCCGCCCTGGTATTTTTCGATTATGGTCAGCAGCAGCCGTCGGTCCACTTCGTCGAACCCATATTTATCCACTTCCAGCATCTGCAGCGCCGCCTGCGCCGTGGGCAAATCGATCTTGCCCGCCCCCCGCACCTGCGCGTAGTCGCGCACCCGCCGCAGCAGCCGGTTCGCGATTCGCGGCGTCCCGCGCGAGCGGCTCGCAATCTCGATTGCCCCAGCACCGTCTATCTCAACTCCCAGAATCTCCGCCGACCGCTCCACGATCACGCGCAAATCTTCCGGAGTATAAAATTCCAGCCGCAGCACAATGCCAAACCGCGACCGCAACGGAGCCGAAATCAATCCCGCCCGCGTCGTGGCTCCGACAAACGTAAACGGTTTCACTTCCAGCGTGTGCGTCCGCGCCGAAGGCCCCTGCCCAATAATAATGTCCAGTTTGTAATCTTCCAGCGCCGAATACAGCAACTCTTCGAGCACCGGCTGCAGCCGGTGAATCTCATCGATAAACAGCACTTGCTTGTCCTGCATGTTGGTGATGATCGCCGTCAGATCGCCCTTGATCTGCAGCAGCGGCGCCGCCGTAGGCTGGAAATGCACGCCCAGTTCGTTGGCGATAATGTTCGCCAGCGTAGTCTTCCCTAGCCCCGGAGGCCCATAGAGCAACACATGATCCATGGCCTCGCCGCGCGACCGCGCCGCCTCAATCGCCACTGCCAGATTCTCTTTGACCTTGGCTTGCCCAATAAACTCGCCCAGCCGCTGCGGGCGTAGCTTCAGCTCAAACGAAGAATCGTCCTCCACCGGCGCAGCCGAAACAAGTCGGTCAGCACTGTAATTCAGGTTGGGATTGTGCTTAGCGGTAGCCACTGGCCGGATATTACCACGACCCATGTAGAGACAGCCGCCTCGGCTGTCCGGCCTGGGCGAAGCCCGGCCGCACGGACGGCGCCGCTATATGAAAATAATCTCTCGCAACTAGGTACTAGGTACTCGCTACTCTTCCTCTTCCTTCACCTCTCCCCGCGCCGCCTTAGCCTTCTCAATAATCTTCTCCTGCAACTGTCCCGGCACCGTGTCGTAGTGGTGCATTTCCATGTTGAAGCTGCCTCGGCCTTGCGTCATGGAGGTCAAGTCCACACCGTAGGTCAGCATCTCCGCCATCGGCACTTCGGCCTTCACCACAGTGTTGCCGCCCTTGTTGTCCATGCCCTGGATGCGTCCCCTGCGGCTGTTCAAATCGCCCATGATCGAGCCCGCAAAGTCGTCCGGTATGGTTATCTCGACCGACATCACTGGCTCCAGAATCGTGGGCTTAGCCTGCTCCATCGCCTTCCGGAATGCGATGCGCCCTGCCATCTGGAACGACATGTCGTTCGAATCGACGTCGTGATACGACCCGTCATAAAGAATCACGCGGAAGTCCACCACCGGAAATCCCGCCAGATATCCGCGCGACGCCGCGTCCTTGATTCCCTTTTCGATGGCGGGAATATAGTTCTTCGGAATCGCACCGCCAAAAATGTCGTTCACAAACTCAAACTGCCCACCCCGCGGCATCGGCTCCATCTTGATCTTGCAATCGCCGTACTGCCCGTGTCCGCCAGTCTGCTTCTTGTGCCGGCCCTGCACATCCGCTTTGCCGCGAATCGTTTCCCGGTAAGGCACCTTGGGCGCTTTCAGGACCACTTCCGTGTGGTACCGCTTCTTCAGCTTCGCGACGATCACTTCAATGTGCTGCTGCCCAGTTCCCGCGATCAGAAACTCCTGCGTCTGCGCGTCCCGGAAGAATCGCAGCATCGCATCTTCCTCCATCAGTTTGTGGATCCCCGGCCCTAGCTTGTCTTCATCCGCGCGGCTCTTCGGCTCGATCGCAAACGTAATCGCCGGCTCCGGCAATTTCACTCGCGGATAAAGAATAGGCGCAGACTTGTCTCCCAGCGTGTCGCCAGTCAGCGTGTCCTTCAATTTCGCCACCGCGCCAATGTCTCCGGCATGCAATTCCGTCACCGGCACCGCCGTCTTCCCCTGCATAATGGAAATATGCGACAGCTTCTCTGTCGATCCCCGCGAGAAGTTCTGCATCGTGGACTCGTTCTTCAGCACGCCGGAGAAAACTTTGAAGTAAGAAATCCTCCCGGCAAACGCATCCGAAACCGTTTTGAACACATACAGCGATACCGGTTCCGCATCGGTCTCATGCCGTTTCGGCGCATCTCCGTTGCCCGAGGCTGCCGGCTCGCCCTGCACCCACTCGTGCTCGGAAGGCGCGGGAGTGTAATCCACAATGAAGTCCATCACCCGGTCAGCGCCGATGTTGCCCAGTCCAGAAGCAAAGACCACCGGAAAGAGTTTGTCCTCGCGAATCGCATTGTGCAGCGCTGGGATCAAATCTTCTTCCCCCAGCGTGCCGGCTTCGAAGAACTTTTCCATCAGCTTGTCGTCGCCCTCGGCCACCAGTTCGACCAGTTGCTCGTGCGATTCCTGCACCTGCGCTCGCATATTGGCTGGGATCTCCGTCTCTTTTCCTTTTCCATTCCCACCCAACTCATACGTGTAAGCCTTCATACGCACCAGGTCGACCACGCCGGTTAAATTCTTCTCGCTCCCGATGGGCAGCTCAATCGGAATCACATTCCGCCCGAACGCGCTGATCAGCGACTCCAGCACCCGCTCCGCATTCGCCCGGTCGCGGTCCATGCGGTTCACCACAATCAACCGCGGAGTCTTGTACTCCTCGCAATCGTTCCACACCCGCTGCGTCACCACTTCCACGCCGGCCACGCCGTCCACCACCACAATCGCCGCATCCACCACGGGCAGCACCATCTTCGCCTCGTGCACAAACATGTTGAATCCCGGCGTATCGATCACATTGATCTTCGTTTTGCCCCACTCCACATAGGCTGCGGACGCAGCAATCGACATCTTGCGCGCAATCTCTTCCTCGTCATAATCGGTGGTCGCCGAGCCATCGTCCACGCGCCCCAGCCGCGGCGTAGCTCCCGCCGTGTACAGCATGGCCGACAGCAGCGTGGTCTTCCCCGCATGACCATGCCCCACAATCGCAACATTACGAATATTTTCTCCGGAATAAACTTTCACAAGTAGGCTCCTTCGCAGGCGTGGAAAGAGAGAAGGCCCAGAGTCAGAATCAGAGTTCAGAACGAAGAACAGTGCAATAGACAGGCCAGCCCGACATCCCTTGCCAAAACTTAGGATGCTACCACGCGGGAAGTAGCCGCCTCAACCCGCGCGAAGGAGTGCAAAGAAGCGCCGGGCCGGTGTATGATCCTTCCGCCATGTTAGGCAATCGCACCAACGAGCAGTGGATCTCGCAATACGCCTCCAGCCATCAGCATCCCGTGAATCGCGCCTGCCACACCTTGGGCATCCCGACCATCGTGCTATCAGTCCTGGTTTTTCTCGTCAGCATCTTCTTCCACCGTATGTGGCCCTACGCTCTGGCTCTGTTTGTTATCGGATGGATCCTCCAATTCGTCGGCCACGCCTTCGAAGGAAAGCCTCCGGAGTTCTTTTCCGACTGGCGTTTCCTGTTCGTCGGCGTCCGTTGGTGGTGGGCCAAGATCAACGGCAAAGCCTGAAGACACCATTGTTCCCTCAACGCCTACACCAATGGCGGAGCCTGCGTGCTCATGCGCTAGCGCAGGTAGTGGGTCAGTATGATTTCCACAGGGCTTTTCACAGTCTGTGAATCATGGCATGATGGAGCCATGCCGAAACGTGCCGCTCCGAAGCGCGACTTTATGCAGGTTGGTCGTGCCATCGTTGAGCAAGCCATCGGGGAACGGATGGACGGCTCCCCGCTTCCCCCTCCTCCGAAAGATGACCGCAACCCTCACGCGGTAGCCCTTGGCAGCATGGGTGGGAAGAAGGGTGGCAATGCCAGAGCCAGAAAATTGACAGCAGCCCGCCGCAAGAGTATCGCCAGAAAAGCCGCCAAATCCCGCTGGAAATAGGGGTACTAAAGACCAGCATCTTTTCCGTCTTGACAAGCATCCTATTACGTTGGTAATTTACCAACATGGTAGACCGAATGGAAACCCTAGAGGCTGAGGACTTATTGCGTCACTGTCTTGAGTCTGGGGATGTTATTCCGGGGTTTCACTTTCGCAACGAGCTGCAAAAGGAAGCGGTCACCATGGTCGATGCTTGGGCCGTTCTAAAGACCGGAAAAGTCTACAATCCCCCGGAGTTCCATACCGGTTGTCAGGAATGGAACTACCGGATAGAAGGGCACGAACCGGGCGGGAAATGGCTTGCAATTGTTTTCAGCTTTAAGAGTGTGGGCAGGACATTTCTTGTTACGGTTTTCAGCGTCGAATCGAAAAGGAGATGAAAGAACCGATGAGGATTCCAGACTATGGGCTGAGTATCCTTTCGGAGGGGAGGAATTAACAACGGCCATTTTTTCTGGCGGGTGGCGGGTCGGCGTCATATGGGGTTGCCACCAGAAAGGGCAGGAGTACCATGAGGAGTCAGGTGTCAATGAAATGCAGTAATTGCTCGCAACCAGTCGAGACGGTCCATGGGAACTACACGTTCAGGGAGAGCGGACTGGATAATGTAGTCCTGTGCGGCATCGAGTTAATCAAGTGCAAACACTGTGGCAACGAAGACCCGATCATTCCAGCACTGGATGATCTGTTCCGTACTATTGCTCTGGCTCTGGTAACGAAGCCATACAGACTGGCAGGAGAAGAGGTAAGATTTTTGCGAAAACATATGGGTCTTACTGGAGACGGATTCTCCAGGTTGCTCCATATAGACAAGACGACGCTATCGAAATGGGAGAACAATGATGACCCAGTCGGCACACAAAGCGACCTCGCTATCAGAATGATGGTGATGTCGCAGAATGCAGCCCTGCGGGAAAAAATCCAAGTCATTATTGAGGAGCATTTCGAGAAGATTCAGTTTCACGCTCGTTGCCACGGGCGGAAACGTGACAAGAAAGCGAGATATGTTCCCGAGCGCACAAGCATCGAAATCAAAGCGTCTGACCTGACATACCTCTACGCATAACCCTCGCAAACGCTTGTATTCTTGAGTTTATTTCAAGATAGCAAGCGTTTTTTCTTGACATCTTACGCGCTCAAGCATATAGTTCAGTACATGAAACGGCTAACAATGGAGCAGAAAACACGAGTGGTAGCAGCCTTAGTCGAGGGTAATTCCGTTCGCTCCACGGTTCGGATGACTGGCGTTGCGAAGAACACAGTCATAAAACTGGTACTCGATCTGGCCGATGCGTGCGCAGCCTATCACGACCGCAATGTCCGTAATCTCCGCGTGCGCCGTCTGCAATGTGATGAGATATGGCAGTTCGTAGGTTCTAAGGCCCGAAACACCAGCCCCGAGAAGAAAGCTGTCGGATGGGGCGACGTGTGGACGTGGACAGGGTTAGACGCTGATACGAAACTCTGCGTTAGCTATCTGGTCGGCGGACGCGATCTGGGATGGGCAAAAGAGTTTATGCACGATTGCGCTAGTCGGATTCGCAACCGCGTCCAGATTACGACTGACGGACACAAAGCTTACCTTGAGGCAGTGGAGAGCGCATTCGGGGCGGATATTGACTACGCGCAATTGCAGAAGGTCTATGGTGCATCGGCGGAGAATCACACGCGCTACTCTCCAGCACAATGCATCGGTTGTGACATGAAGGTTGTAAGCGGCGACCCAGACCCGAAGCATGTGAGTACGTCGTTTGTGGAACGGCAGAATCTTTCGATGCGAATGAGCATTCGGCGTTTCACTCGCCTCACGAATGCGTTCTCGAAAAAGATTGAGAACCACGTGGCTGCTGTGGCGATCTGGTTCATGTACTACAACTTCTGCCGCGTGCATACCACGTTGCGCGTTACCCCAGCGATGGAAAGCGGTTTAGTAAATCACGTTTGGAGTATCGAGGAATTGTGCGCGTTACTGCCCCAGCCGGTTCCGTCAGCGCGTCAGGCGGAGAAGAAACTGGTTCTCAAGGCGCTGGGCGAGTAGTAACATTCCCACAAAAGACAAAAGCCCGATTCGTAGTCGGGCCGAGCCTGTTTGGGGCAGCACTCAGACAGTAACACAGGAGTGTGCCCGTTGCGAAGTCAGAAATGTCCATACTCGGCGATCAGGATCAACACGGCGTTCGACGATTCATTGCGAACTGGTTTGCTAGAGGGGAGGTAAAGACTCCCTTGTCATTCTTTTTCAAGGTGCTTCCGTGGTTGACGGGTGCTTTGGGTCTGATCCTTTATGCGCCCATCCCTAGCGATTTGAAACTCTATTTGATTAAACTCATGGTATTGGTCTTCGGTGGAATGTTCGTCTTCGTTGGCGTTTTCGCATGGTTTAACCCTCGCCATTTGCTCTATGGCGAAGCTGGGCACCGAGCCGAAAGAAAACTGGAGTTTGGAACAGAAAAGAGAACGTACACTCCGCAAGAGCTAGAACACCTTCCGCCATCCCGCAATCCAGCACAGCTTAGAGCTGGAGAAGAACCGGAGAAACTGTGAACGTTCTTCTCATCACGCACGATTTGAAAAATCGGGTCAAAGATTATTCGCCATTCTTTAATGCCTTGAAGTCAAACTGCACTGAGTGGTGGCATTACTTCGACGCGACATGGATCGTTACCACTAATTATACTCCAGACCAGTTTGCCCGATTACTATTTCCGTATATGGAAGAGCCGGATCGCCTTTTAGTCGTTAAGCTCCACAAGGACTACCAGGGCTGGATGACGCAAGACGCTTGGGATTGGCTAAACGCCAAGAACTTCCTCTAACCATCCCTGTGGAAATCAGACTGACCCACTACCAGAGCGCAGCTGTTCTTGCTTTCGTCCTCCGCAAGTTGGTAAGCTTCGACCAGCGCAAGCTCATGCATCGCCTGACCGCCAGATTGTTGTTGTTCTTCGCGCTCGTGGGAAATCTCGTCCCGCTGGCGCTCGCGGCTACGGCCGCTCCGCGTGCATGCTGCCTCCGCAAGGGAGTTCATCACTGCCAGGATTCGCAGGCCTCAGAGAACGAGCAGCTTGTAATCCGCGACGCCAGTTGCCGCGACCGTGGTTGCGGCCGCGCCGTAACCATCGCCCAGTGGGCCCATCCCCAGTCCCAAGCGGCTGCTTTCTTCCTTCAGACCATTAAGACGCGCCCAGCCGCAACCCAACCCAACTCCCCGGCAAGCTCCTCCGCCGAATTTCAATCCTCCCGCGCCCCCCCGCCTGCTGAATCTGTCTCCAAGCCTGCCTTAGTTTCGTTTGCTTAAAAATGCGTGCTTGTCGTGGGACCTCTTGCGGCAGTTAGAGTCGCCGCCCGCGAACGGCCCTACCCCGATCCACAAGGAGACAAAATGACCTGCAGGACGAGCCTCATCGTCAGCCTGGCTCTGTTGCTGACCAGCATTAATGCTTTCGCCAACATCTATGGCGCCATACGTGGCATCGTGCACGATCCGCAGCATCGCCCCGTTCAGGGCGCTATGGTAATGCTGAAAGCAAAATCGTCAGACTGGGCCAAGACCGCCACCACTGACGCTAACGGAGAATTCCAAATCAATGCCGTGCCCCTGGGCGATTATTCCATTGCCGTCGCGGGCCAGGGTTTCGCGCAGATGGCACAGGATGTCACCGTCATCTCAGGCACCGTGCCGGTCGTTCACTTCCAATTGCAAATAGCCACGGCAAACACAAAAGTCACAGTCTCGGCAGCGTCCGAAGCTGCGCCCACGGATTCACCTACACCCGTTACTCTTGTCGACCAGCTCGACATCAAGCGCACTCCCGGCGCCGACCGATCCAACAGCCTCGCCATGATTACCGATTACGTTCCAGGATCCTACGTAACTCACGACATGCTTCACATCCGCGGAGGACACCAGACGCAGTGGCTGCTCGACGGCATCCCCGTCATCAACACTGCCATCGCGCAAAATGTCGGACCGCAGTTCGATCCTAAAGACCTGGACTATGTTGAAGTCAATCGCGGCAGTTATGGAGCGGAGTTCGGCGACCGCACCTATGGAGTCTTCAACGTAGTTCCGCGTACCGGTTTCGAAAGCAACAATCAAGCCGAAGTCGTCCTCAACGCCGGAAATTTCTACCAGACCAACGACGCGGTCAGTCTTTGCAGCCATACCGAGCGCTTCGCCTACTACGCCAGCGTCAACGGCAACCGCAGCGACCTCGGCTTGCAGACGCCGGTCCCGCAGGTAGTTCACGATGCAGTCAACGGCGTCGGAGGTTTCGGCTCATTCATCTTCAACGTGGATCCCTCAAACCAGCTTCGCCTCGTGACTTCGCTGCGCCGCGACTACTTTCAGGTGCCGTACGATCCGTTCCCCAATGACATCGAGAATGGATCGATCGCGGCCAACGGCTTCAGCCCGCAATACCCGAGCATTGGCCTGCGCGATGGCGAACACGAAGCCGATGCCGGGGTTCTATTCACCTGGGTTCACACTTTCGATCCGCATCTTATGACTACCGTTTCGCCGTTCTACCACTACAACAGCGGCGACTACGCCAGTAGCCCGGCCGACAATCCCGTTGTCAGCACCGAGAACCGCAGCTCCACCTACGTCGGAGGTCAGGTCACAGTCGCCGCGAACTACAAGAAAAACGATCTGCAGGTTGGCTTCCTCAGCTTCTACCAGAGCGACAACCAATTCTTCGGGGCCGTTTTTAATCCGCTCAGCTACGATCCCGTTCCAGCGCCCGTCACCGATTCCGAGAGCCCCACTGCGAATCTCGAAGCCTTCTACATCGACGACAAATTCAAGCCTTTTTCCTGGCTGACGCTCTCGGCCGGTATGCGCCCCACGCGCTTCTCCGAGGGGAATTTTGCATCCACTTCAACCGCCCACCCGGTCGACGAGTCCGCCATCAGCCCGCGCTTTGGCATCACCGCCACCGTTCCCAAGCTGAACTGGACATTCCGCGCTTTCTATGGTCACTACTATCAGTCTCCGCCGATTGAGACCGTCTCCGGCCCGCTCCTGCAGTTTGTCCAGCAAAACAACGTGGCCATCATCTCGCTCCCGGGTGAGCGCGATGAAGAACATCAGTTCGGCGTGACCATCCCCTACCACGGATGGGTGCTCGACGCCGACAATTTCAAAACCAACGTCCAGAATTTTCTCGACCACAACAATATCGGCGCCTCCAGCATCTTCTTCCCCATTACCGTCTCGCAAGCTGTGATTCGCGGATGGGAACTCACGCTCCGTTCTCCGCGCTTCGCCCATCGCGGACAACTTCACCTCGCCTACTCCAACCAGATCGCCGAAGGCAGTGGCACCGTCACCGGTGGCCTCACCGATTTCACGCTCTCTCCCGGACTATCCGCGCTCGACCACGACCAGCGCAACACGCTCAACGTGGGCGGCGATGTTTCACTTCCCTGGCGCGCCTACGCATCCACCAACATTTACTACGGCTCCGGATTCAGCAACGCCTTTCCCGGCCAGCCCTATCTTGGTGACTATTTACCCCAACACACCACCTTCGATTTGTCGCTGGGCAAGGATTTCGGCGAACGCTTCACTGCATCCCTCACCGCTCTGAATGTTGCGAATCGCCGCGTCGAGTTTGACAACAGCCTCACCTTCGGCGGCTTCCACTGGAACAACCCCCGCGAAATCTACGTCGAGCTACGCTATCGCTTCCACTATTGAGTAACAAATGTCCCAGAGAAAGAATCTAAGATTCGTATCAGGGGATGCCTTCAGGCATACCCTGCCCGCGATGCTATCATCCGCGCCTTTAGGCGCTGCGGAACCAGGACGTGCAGCAGTTCAACGGAGACTAAACATGCCCCACAAATTCAATTCGTCCACGCAGCGTCTAGCGCTCCTCTGCCTCTTCGCTCTGCTGGCTTTTCCCACAGCCTGCAATCGCGGAAGCCCACAGACCACCCCCGCCAACCCTCAATCCGCCGCCAAGCGTTATCCTCTCAAGGGAAAAGTCGTCTCCATTGACAAGCAGTCAGGAACGGCCAACATCAACAACGAACCCATCCCCAACTTCATGGACCCCATGGTCATGCCCTACCCCGTCAAACCCCCAGCCGCGGTCGATCAACTCCATCCCGGCGACTCCATCACCGCCGACGTAGTAGTCGCCGAGCCCGGAAATTATTGGCTGGAAAATGTCAGGATCACCGGCCACGAGAAAACCCCCGACGCCAAGCCCAGAGCATCCGGTGTGAGAAAGAATAAAGAAAGAAACTGTTGATTGCTGATTGAAAATCGACGCGGGGTTTAATCAGCGATCGGCCATCATCAATTCCAAGGAGAACCGATGAAGTATGTTCTAGTAGCATTCGCAGCCCTGGGGATCGTGGTTTCCGCTCTAGCCCTGCGCGAGCACTACCGCACCGAGGGCGACTCGCCCTGCAGCATCAACGAGCGCTGGGACTGCGGCATCGTCAATCACAGCCCCTACGCGATGCTGGCAGGCATTCCGGTAGCCGCCCTGGGTATCGCCGGATATCTCCTGATCGGCGCGCTAGCCTGGCGTCGCGCCTATCGCATCGTGTTGGCAGCAGCCCTCGCCGGATTAGCCTTCTCACTATACCTAGCCCGCATCGAAGCGCACGTCCTCGGAGTGTGGTGCATCTACTGCGTGATCTCTTTAGCAACGATCTCGCTAATCACCTTACTGGCTTTGGGATCCACCCTCGCCTCGCTATTCCGCAAATCATCCGAAAGTCTCTGATAAACGATTGGGCAGAAGGCTCATGTGGGGACAGCCGCCCTCGGCCGTCCGGCGGCCCGGGTCCACCGGGCCGCTCTCTCGCCTATTCAACACCACTTGTCATGCCGCAAGGCAAGCGCATCTTCGTCCAACCCAGCATTGACGAACCCACACGATTCACCTAAGATAAACGCGCTTCAGCCCGCGACCGCAGGCCAGCGCCCACGCACACATGATCGGCCAAACCGTCTCCCACTATCGCATCCTGGAACTGCTCGGTGGCGGTGGGATGGGCGTCGTCTACAAAGCCGAAGACACCCAACTAGGGCGCTTTGTCGCCTTGAAGTTTCTTCCTGACGATGCTGCCGATGATCCCCAGGCTCTCGAACGTTTCCGCCGCGAAGCCCGCTCCGCTTCGTCCCTGAACCATCCCAACATCTGCACCGTTCACGAGATCGGCCAGCACGACGGCCATCTCTTCATCGTAATGGAATGTCTCAGCGGCGAAACCTTGAAGCATCTGATTCAAGGCAAACCGATGGAACTCGATCGCCTGCTCACCCTGTCGATCGAAGTTGCCGACGCTCTCGAAGCCGCCCACAGCAAGGGAATCGTCCACCGCGACATCAAGCCCGCCAACATCTTCGTCACCGACCGCGGCCATGCCAAGATTCTCGACTTCGGCCTGGCCAAAGTCGCCCGCGCCGCCAGATCGACCAGCGGCGATTCGCAAACCATCGCTGACGCCGCCAACCTCGATCTAACCAGCCCCGGAACCGCAGTCGGCACTGTTGCCTACATGTCGCCCGAGCAGCTCCGCGGCAAAGACCTCGACCCGCGCACCGATCTCTTCTCTTTCGGCGTCGTGCTCTATGAAATGGCCACCGGCGTTCTCCCTTTCCGCGGAGAAACCTCCGCCGTCGTCACCGACGCCATTCTCAATCGCCAGCCCACCGCCGCTCATCACCTGGCTCCCGACGTTCCTCCCAAGCTCGATGAAATCATCAGCAAAGCTTTGGAAAAAGATCCCGACATGCGCTGTCAGACGGCTGCCGAACTCCGCGCCGATCTCAAACGCCTCAAACGCTCCATCGATTCCTCCCGCACTTCGGTCGTCACCGAAAAAGAACCGCAGCAGCAGTCTTCCTCGGCCAGCGTTGCCGTTTCTGCTCCAGTCCCGGTCCAGCGCAAGAAGTTCCCCTACGCGCTGATTTTCGCTCTGGGCCTGCTCTTGGCTGCGGGGCTCGGCGTCTTCGCCGGCAAGAGATTCTTCGCCTCCGTGCCGACCGAGCCTCCCGTCTACCGCCAGCTCACTTTCCGCCGCGGCAGCATCCGCGCCGCCCGCTTTGCCTCAGACGGCCAAACCATCCTGTACAGCGCCGCCTGGCAGGGAAATCCCGTCGACGTCTTCACCGCCCGTCCCGAAGCCCCCGAGTCGCGATCCATGGGCCTCAGCCGCACCCAGCTCATGTCCATCTCTCCCACCTCCGAAATGGCCGTCTTGCTCAACAGCAGGGCCATCGGCGCTTATGTGAGTATGGGCACTCTCGCCCGCGCACCTCTATCTGGAGGCGCTCCCCGGCAAATACTGGAGCACGTCCAGTGGGCTGACTGGGCCCCCGATAGCAGTGGTTTGGCCGTCGTTCGCGATCTTGGCGGCCGCAACCGTTTGGAGTTTCCCATCGGAAAGCCCTTGTATCAGACCGGGGGCTGGATCAGCCACCCGCGCTTCTCGCCCAAGGGAGACCTCATCGCCTTTGCCGATCACCCCCTCCAGGCCGACGATACCGGCTCGCTCGCCATCGTTGACCTGGCGGGTAACAAGAAGCTTCTTTCCTCCCAATGGTTCACCATTCAAGGCATCGCTTGGTCTCCCAATGGCAAGGAGATTTGGTTCACAGCCAGCAATTCAGGCTCGGACCGAACTCTCTATGCCACGTCCCTCGACGGCAAGCAGCGCATCGTAGCCCGCCTGCCCGGCGCTCTTATGCTCCTTGACATCGCCAAGGATGGGCGTGTGCTCCTGGTTCGCGCTTCTTTTCGCCGTGAATTGCTCGGCGTCTTTGCCAACGATCCCAAACAGCACGAACTCTCCTGGCTCGACTACACCTATCCCTCTGACCTTTCAGCCGACGGCAAGACTCTGCTGTTTGACGAGGAAGGCGGCGGAGGAGCCTTGGCCTACTCCAAGTCCGCTGGCCTCACTTATGCAACCTACATTCGCCAAACGGATGGTTCCCCTGCGGTCCTGCTGGGCGAAGGCGGCGCCGTAGCTTTGTCCCCCGACGGAAAATGGGCCATCGCCCAAACCCAGGAATCACCCTCCCAGTTCAAGCTCTTACCCACCGGCGCCGGCGAGCCTAGAGAACTCACCAAAGACAACGTCAACCACAGTTGGGCGCACTGGTTTCCCGACGGAAAACGCATCCTGTTCACTGCCGACGAGCCGGACAAGGGAGTTCGTTTCTACGTCTACGACCTAGCCTCGGGCAAAAGCCAGGCGATCTCTCAGGAAGGCGTCAGTGGCACCTCCTTCGCCCTCTCCCCAGACTCCCAGCAGATCGCCGGCATCGGCCCCGATCAGAAGGGATATCTGTATCCCGTCGCCGGCGGCGATCCTCGCCTAATCAACGGCCTCAACCAGGGGGAGCAACCCATCACCTGGACCGCCGACGGCCGCTCTCTCTACGTCTACCAACCCGGCGAACTGCCCGCCCGCGTCTTTCACGTCGATCTGCAATCCGGACAGCGCACCCTCTGGAAAGAACTCATGCCCACCGATCCCGCGGGAGTTGAAAATATCGGTCCCATCTACATGACTCCCGACGCCAAAACCTGCGTCTTCGGCTACCACCGCAACCTCGCCGACCTCTATCTTGTCGAAGGCCTGAAGTAGAACCTACAAGGGTGGAGCAGGCCTTCAGGCCTGTGTCAAAGCGCTCCAAATAAATAGCTGGGCTTCAGCCCCTGGACGGGACCTTGAGCGATCACCTCAAGATCGCGAATCTTATCGCCCATACCGAGCCAGCTCACCCCGGCTTTTGGTGAGCATCCCCCAGTCCTCCCTGCAACACTCGTAACAGTAGCTCTTTTTCTTAGTCGGCGGCACGACCGGGCTAAGCATGACGCAGGTGACTCGCCGGGCGCCGAGCACCAGCGATGCTGGGATCAGATACCACGCGTTCACCGGAATCACGTACGCCGCAAAACAAGTCAATTTGTTCCAAGCTGTAGTCTTGCTTCTTCCCGTCGTTGGGCAACAAGTCACAGCGATAACCATCACCACGCCGGCAGCTGGTGGACTTAACCTGCACCCGCAGAAAGTTCGGCCCATGCTCGATTCCCACATCGTAAGCCCTGCAGTCTCCCCATGGCTTGCACACCGCGAACAAACGCCCTGCAGCCTCCGCCATGAACCGCAACTCCACCCACTCCCCGCGTTCCTTAAAGCTCCCGAATCGCTCCCACTCCTCCATCACCCAACCCTCCCAGTACCTTGTCATTCCGACCGGAGCCGGAGCGACAGCGACGGCGTAGGGAGGAATCTGCTTTTTCGTGCCACCAAACCGCCGCCCCCTCCCAAATAGAAAAGGCGCGACCAATAGGCCGCGCCTTTTTCTTGAAAACTTTACCCTATATATTCAGAATACCAAGTTGAGTAGGGTAAATGGGACAGAAAACCCAACTTTATATTTGGATTGTTTCCTTCACCTTAGCCCCATTCGCGTACCTTCTACCTATTGACAAGACTTCGACGAGCACGGTTTTCGCCGTCGTTTCGAGAAATATCGGTCTCATCCCGCTTGGTCAACTATGAGGCGGAAGGCAAACTTCCTAACTGAGACGGCAGCCAGTTTTAAGTCAACAACCTTCGATCCTGCCTTTTCCATTTGAATGGTAAATGGGAGCACCATCTGAGTCGGGTGTTCCGGTTTCTTCTTCTTGCCATTCGAGGGCAAGGCAGACTGGAGCGATACGCGGGAATACGGAATTGCGATTCCGTATTCCCGGTGAGCGAAAGCAACAGTCCGCACAGAAGGCATCGACCCCCCATCCAGATACCGATCTAACGAAGGTCGCTCGACCCCGATAGACTCAGCGAAAGCCTGATCGGTTACACCTCTCCTCTTCGCCTTTCCGTATTCACGTTTCAACGCACGAGCGAACAGCGCAATAAAAGAGTCGTCATCTTCGGTTCGCTTCTTCATTTTCTTATTGCGTGTACATTAAAGTACGTGTACGTTTAAGTACAAGCAAGCCACAAGATATGAGAGGATGCGAGCGAGAAAGCCAATACCTTGCGGTCGCTTGGCCTTGACGGGACTACACTGGTAGGGAGGACTGATCATGAGCGACGCACATAGCAGCCTCAAAGCAGATTTTGAAATATTCGAGAAACGTCGCCTAGAGTGGTCGCGAAAATACGAAGGGAAGTACGTGGTCATGCACAATGGCCACGCACTGGGATTCTTCGACAACTATGCGGATGCAATGCACGCTGGCATCACCAAATTCGGAGTCCAAACCGAGTTTTTGGTTCAGCAGGTCTGCGAGGAAGAACCAGTTTTTGTAATCTATTGATTACCTACCGTGGCAATCCATCAACTGTCATTCAGTCCGTCGATTCTCCAGAAGGATGGCCCACAAATTTACATCGAGATCAGCGCCCTGGCAGACGAGATCAGGGACGGAACGGCTGTGGGGTTGGAATATCCTCCCCCGTTCGGTATTCACGCCCTAATTGATACTGGTGCGTCCTTAACCGTAGTAAACCCACAGGTAGTGACGACATGCAAGCTACGGTTTACCGGCTTCGCAACAGTAGCGTCTGTGGAGAAAGTTGGGAGGTATCCGCAGCATGCTGCGTGGATAAGATTTCCAGGTACAAAATTGACTGATCTGCACGCGGTGCCAGTCGTTGCTTGTGATATGATCAAACAGCCATACGCTTGCCTGATCGGGAGAGACATTCTTCGTAACTGGTCGCTAACCTATAGCGGCAACGGAACGGTCTCGATTCAGGAATTGCGCTAGTGCGGGCGGCCGAATCCGAGCAATTCTAAGTCCACCCAAAAACCCTACTTGTGGAAAACCAAACCCACGCCCCTGTACCGATCCCGTCATTGCTGGAGATACAACCTATGGTGTTTCCCTCTTGACAGGCACAATAAGCGGGAGTAACTTTGCAATCCCATAGCCTCTTTTTGAAACCCTCCCCGCGGGAACGGGGGTGTGTTTCTTGGGGATGGAAGGGAAGTTTAGAAGCGCCAATGGGGGCGGCAGGTTCGCACCAAGGGTCTGCAAAACCCAAGGTTGCGGGTTCAAATCCCGTCGCCTCCACCAGCACTTTTGAACTAAAGACCGAGGTTCCGCAGGGAACGGAGCACTCCTTGCAGGGGCTGCCCATCCGGTTCGACTCCGGCCTTGGTCTCCAGTTTTTTCCGATGCCTTCGAAGCGCATCGGCTCTTTGACAACGGAGGGTTAACCCTAACTGGTAAGGGAGCAGATTTATAATCTGCCGTGCCTTCGGGTACTTGCGGGAATCGTGCCCCGCACCCTCCGCCACCAAACTTGTGAATGATCTCTTCCGGCCTACGATTCATCGTCGGCCAAACCGCGCGATTCTACGCCCTCTTGTCAAGCACCTGCAATGGCACTCGCCACAACCTGTTGTACCTACTGGAAATAAAGCTCAGCATCTTCGGGCTTGTTGGGCGTTTGCCAGCCTCTTACACTTCTTACGCTTCTGATAGTTCCTAGTCAAGTAAGAAATATCAGAAGTATAAGAACTATAAGAACTGACGCATGGCCAAGGTTCAGCCTCCAGACACAACAGGGCATCAGTTATACCTGCCGAACGAGCTTGACCGAAAACTCAAGCTGCTGGCGAAGTATGGTACCGTCGATGATTTCATCATCAAGTGCATCGAAGAAGGATTAGAGCCGCACTGGAAGGAATACATCACTAAGGAATATGCCAAGGTGCAGAAGGAGAAAACGAAGTGAAAACGGACGTGGATGTTGAAAAAGTCTGTGATCGGAATGTACTCTTGGTTGCGATTATCGCGGCTCCGAGTTTTTTCTTCTCACCTCAGCTAAGTGGCAGCTTCTACAGTGGGAGCTGTCGGTCGGCTGAGGAACCGTACCAGTCGCTTAAGATTCTGGGCAGCCGCTGCGAGGAAGAACTGCTCCCGCACGAACTTCAGTCTGCGCAGGCGCAGGCGACGCAATCCGATCTGATTCTTCAGTTCCGCGAACAGCGCCTCTACTTTTTTCCGCGCCCGTTGTGCACTAGCGAATGCTGGTGTGTTCGACAGATCCCTGGCGCGTTGTCGCGCAGGTTCATGCATGTGAATAGCGAGATACTTATATCGCCCGCTGGTGCATTGCGCCTTTTGCGAACATGCCCCACAACGCTTGCCGCTGCCGATATAGGCGTGAGCGCGGTTGCGAACATTCAGGCCGACATAGTTGAGCTGTTCCCCAGCCGGACAGAGATAGCTGTTACTTTCGGGTTGATAGGTGAACCGCTCGGGACCGTAGAGCGGGTTGTTCTTGCGGAGAGCACTGTCCCGCGTGCGCATATACGGTGTGATCCCCCGCTCCATTAACCACTGCAGGAACTCACCGTTGCCGTACGTGGCATCAGCAACCACCGACTCGGGATCGCGTCCTTGCCATTCAGCGAAACGAGCGATCATGTCTTGTGCGGCTACCGTTTCCTGACTCATCCGGGCTGCGGTGGCTTGCACTCCCACGATCACGCAACTGTGGTTGTCCACCAGATAGTTGTCGTAGTAACCGAGCCGGGCCGGAGTTCCACCCTTGGTCGCGTAGGTCGCGTCGGGATCGGTGGTGGACACCAGTTTCTGCTCATGCACTGGCTCGTCGGTCGGATTTTGCTGCTCTAGTTCCACCAGGTACTGACGCACAGTGTGGTTCACCTGCGCCACTTCCGCTAGCTGCTCGCGTGGAATGCGGCTCTCCTTGCTGGCATTGGCTTCCACGAAACTGCCGTCCACCGACAAGTCATCTCCCCGCACTAGTCCCGCTTCCAGACAGCGCGCCACGATCTGTTCAAACAACTCCTCGAACAGCTTCGACTCCTGGAACCGTCCGTGCCGATTCTTGGAAAACGTGGAGTGATGTGGGATCTCCTGATCGAATCCCAAACCCGTGAACCAGCGCCAAGCCAAGTGCATGCGCAGTTCCTCCACCAGTTTGCGTTCGCTGGTGATGCCGTACAGATAGCCGATCAACAGGATGCGCAGCAGAAGCTCGGGGTCAATCGACGGCCGGCCCGTATCGCTGTAACTCTCTCTTAGCTTTTCCCGCACGAAGGCAAAGCTGATGTGCTTTTCGATAAGTCGCAACAGGTGAGTCTCTGGAACCTGTTCTTCCAGCCGGAAGTAGTAGAACAGCGCTTCGGAGCGGTCGTGTTGCCCCATCATGATCAGCAGTCCTCCGAGGATCAGAATCAAACAGAGCATGGGCAGGATCACTTTCTTCTAACATGCTTCTGCTGAATCTCACCTGCTAATCTTAGTGACTTTTTCAACACCCACGGACAGGGACACTTCAACGAAGGTCCTCTGGCCGGTGCCGAACCTGGCAAAGAATTCCTAAATATCCAGATTCTTCACATCCAGCGCATTCTCTTCAATAAACTTCCGCCGAGCCTCCACATCCTCGCCCATCAGCGTAGTAAAGATGGTCTCGCACTCGGCAATATCTTCCAGCTTCACCGAAAGCAAAGTCCGCCGCTCCGGATCCATGGTCGTCTCCCACAGCTGCGGAGCCGTCATCTCCCCCAGGCCCTTATATCGCTGCACGTCATACCCGCGGCTGCCTTCCTTCTTCACATAGTCAAACAACTCACGCGCCGTAGCCTTCTCCACCGGCTCAATCACAGCCTTGTGCTTGGGTGCAGCCTTAACGCCTTTCTTGTCGGACTTCTCATCCGACTCCGCGCCTTCATCTTCAGCTTCCTCTTCCTTGCTCGCCGCAGCAGACTTGGTCACAGCCTCCACCACAAACGGCGGCTCCAGATAAGGCTCGATCTGCTTGAACTTCGAAATTAACTGCCGGCACTCCGCGCTCGAAGCCAGCTCCCAGTTGATCACATGCTCGGAACCCTGCGAGTTCACAAACCGCACTTCCCAAAGGTTGTGCTCTTCGTCAAACACCGCTTCCACGCTCTTGAACTTCCGGTCTTTCTGCAGCTTCTTCAGTTCCCGTTCCAGCCGCTCAATCTTTTTCGGCGGAGTCTTCTTGTCACCCTCAAAATCCGCGTGCTTCGAGAAATCCAGCCGGGGCAGCAACTCGGCAACGCTCTCATCGCGCAGCCGCTTGTTCACCTTGTCGAAGAAGTTGAGATACTCCTTCAGCACCGTCATAAAGCGCGTCAGGTTCGCGCCCTCCAGCTTGGCCGCGCCCTCGCCGTAACGTACGATCAGCCCATCCGCCGCGCGTTTCAACATGACTTTGTCGAAGGCATCGTCGTCTTTGATGTACTGCATCGACTTGCCCTTCTTGATCGAATAAAGCGGCGGCTGAGCAATAAACACATTGCCGCGCTTGATCAACTCCTGCATATGCCGGAAGAAGAACGTCAGCAGCAGCGTGCGGATGTGCGAACCGTCCACGTCGGCATCGGTCATCAGAATGATCTTCCCGTAGCGAACCTTCGTAGGATCGAAATCATCCTTCGCAATGCCGGTGCCGAGCGCCGTGATCATGGCGCGGATTTCCTCATGCGCCAGCATCTTGTCGTAGCGCGCCTTTTCGACGTTCAGAATTTTTCCTTTAAGCGGCAGAATCGCCTGAAAGCGCCGGTCGCGCCCCTGCTTAGCAGTTCCGCCGGCCGATTCTCCCTCAACCAAAAACAACTCGCACCGGTTCGGATCACGCTCCGAGCAATCCGCCAGTTTGCCCGGCAGTCCGCCTGAATCGAGCGCCCCTTTCCGCCGCGTCAAATCCCGCGCCTTCCGCGCCGCCTCGCGCGCCCGCGCCGCGTCCACAGCTTTATTGATAATCTTCCGCGCCACCGTTGCGTTCTGCTCGAAAAACGCACCCAGCCGCTCATTAATGAAGGCTTGAACCACTCCCGCAATATCGGAATTCAACTTGCCTTTGGTCTGCCCTTCAAACTGCGGCTGTGACAGCTTCACGCTGATCACCGCCACCAGGCCTTCGCGCACATCGTCGCCAGTCAGGTTTTCTTTCACATCCTTGAACAAACCCATCTGCTGCCCGGCATAATTAATCGTGCGCGTCAAAGCCATGCGGAAGCCGGACAGATGCGTGCCCCCGTCGACGGTGTTGATGTTATTCGCAAAGCTGAACACCGACTCCGAATATCCATCGTTGTATTGCAACCCAATCTCCATGGCCACACCGCTGCGCTCCGCTTCCATGTAGATCGGCTTGTCGTGCAATACCTGCTTGCCCCGGTTCAAATGCTTGATGAACTCCGCGATGCCGCCGTTGTACTTGAAGTCCGTATGCTTGGCTTCGCCGCTCTTCGCATCAGTCGAACGCTCGTCGGTCAGCGTGATCAGCAGTCCCTTGTTCAGGAACGCCAGTTCGCGCAACCGCTGCGCCAGCGTGTCGTAGTTATATTCGACCGTCCCCGTAAAAATAGTTCGATCCGGCAAAAAATGAACCTTCGTCCCCCGCCGCTTGGCCGCGCCCACCTTCTTCATCTTGCTGGTAGGTTCACCCTTCGAGTAGGTCTGCTCCCAGGTCGCGCCGTCGCGCCATATTTCCAGATCCAATTCTTCGCTTAACGCATTCACGCAAGAAACGCCCACGCCATGCAGCCCGCCCGAAACCTTGTAAGTGGACGAGTCGAACTTCCCGCCGGCATGCAGGGTAGTCATCACCACCTGCGCCGCCGAAACTTTCTCCCCGTCGATCACCATGTCATCGACAGGAATCCCGCGCCCATCGTCCACGACTGTAATGCTGTTGTCGATATGAATCGTAACTTCAATCTTGGTCGCGAAACCTGCTAGCGCTTCGTCGACGGAATTGTCGACGACTTCATAAACGAGATGGTGCAAGCCAAGATCGCCAGTCGATCCGATGTACATCGCCGGACGTTTGCGCACCGCTTCCATACCGCCGAGCACTTTGATCGAGTCGGCGGTGTAGTCGCCGTTCCCTCCGCCATTCGCAGCGGTGATCGGCGTTACAATTCCGTTTTTTGTTTTGGTTTCGACGATGGGAGTATTGATCTCTTTGGTGGCCATTCCGCTCCGCGGGAGAATGCCCCGACTCTCTCTCAGAACCGAGCCGGGTTACGCCTCGAAAACCAACCTCGGACGCACACCCAACCCAGCTTCCGGAGTGCGCCCACGAATTGACTTCAAGTTATTGAAATGTCTTATACTTAGGTTCGTTTGGCGACTATCAAAATTATACCACGGAAGCCTCGCTTTTTCGACCCTCCGCCAGGCCAGAATCGCTCCAGTAACCATCCCATTTTGAACCCGTTCCGAGGCCGTCAGCGCACTTCTTACACACGAAGTCGGACGACGCCAAAAGACTCGCAAACATCACGCCTCCAGGTTTCACTTTTCGGCACCTCGAACCCGTTCACCGCCATCTAACCACCCGTCCCTGATAAGATAAAGCCAAGATAAAGGCACAGGAGTTCTCAACCCATAATGGCTGTCCCCGTATCACAGATGTGGACTGTAACGTCCTACGTCCTGCGCCAGAAGCTCGCCGGCCGCAAGCAGTACCCGCTTGTGCTCATGCTCGAGCCGCTGTTCCGCTGCAACCTGGCCTGCGCCGGATGCGGCAAGATCCAGTACCCCGCCCATATCCTCAAGAAAGATCTTTCTCCCGAAGAATGTTTCCGCGCGGTAGATGAATGCGGAGCCCCCATGGTCTCCATCCCCGGCGGCGAACCGCTCATGCACCCGCAGATCGCCGAGATCGTTGAAGGCCTGGTCGCGCGCAAGAAGTATATTTATCTCTGCACCAACGCCCTGCTGCTGAAAGAGAAGCTGCATCTCTTCAAGCCCAGCAAGTACCTGACCTTCAGCGTCCATTTAGACGGCGAGCGCGACGAGCACGATTTAGCTGTCTGCCGCGAAGGCGGCTACGACATCGCGGTAGATGCGATCAAAGAAGCGCTAGCGCGCGGCTTCCGCGTCACCACCAACACCACGCTGTTCGACGGCGCCGACCCCAAATCCGTCCGTGCCTTCTTCGACGATATGATGGAGCTCGGCCTCGAAGGCATGATGCTTTCGCCCGGCTACTCCTACGACAAGGCGCCCGACCAAAAGCACTTCCTCGGCCGCGCCCGCACCCGCCGCATGTTCCGCGCGATTCTGTCGAACCGCAAGAAGAACTGGCGATTCAATCTCTCGCCACTCTTTCTCGAATTCCTGATGGGCAAGCGCACCTACCCCTGCACCCCGTGGGGCATGCCCACCTACAACATCTTCGGATGGCAGAAACCCTGCTATCTGCTCCAGGATGGCTACGCCGAAACTTTCTCCGAACTCCTCTCGACCACGAACTGGAGCAACTACGGCACTGAATCCGGTAACCCCGCCTGCGCCAATTGCATGGTCCACAGCGGCTACGAAGCCTCAGCAGTAAACGCCACCTTCAGCTCGCTCGGCGGATTCCTGGCTACGGTAAAGGCAACGCTGTTCGACGGCTATCGCGACGAAGAGGCGCTGCGTTTGCTGGACGAACCCCAAGCCCCGGTGCACCCGCTCGTTCAGATCGCGGCGACAAACGATTCTCTGCAAGAAACCCGCGCGTAAGTTATGACAGGCAAAGAATCCGGCCACAT
Source organism: uncultured Acidobacteriaceae bacterium (assembly GCA_963850165.1). Taxonomy (GTDB): domain Bacteria; phylum Acidobacteriota; class Terriglobia; order Terriglobales; family Acidobacteriaceae; genus Sulfotelmatobacter. Next base: position 201,651 of record CAWKKK010000010.1, read on the forward strand.
CGATCACGAAGCCGCGCAAGCCGTGCCCCACATCAACCCCGACTCGCTAGAAGTCGCTCCCGGCACAGCCCACGAACAGCTCGAAGGCTGGATCCCCCAACTAGCAACCGATGACGAAATCCGCGTCGCCCTCGAAAAAGCCTTCGACTACCGCGGCGACGTAACCATCACCCGCAAAGACGGCTCGAAAATCGAAGGCTATCTCTTCGACCGCCGCACCGCAGCCACTCTGAAAGACTCCGTAATCCGCCTCTATCCGAAAAACTCGGACGAAAAGATCTCCATCTCCTACGCCGAGATCGCCGCCCTCGCCTTCACCGGACGCGACACCGCCGCCGGAAAAAGCTGGGAAGCATGGATGAAGAAATACGCCCAGAAGAAAGCCGCCGGCGAAACCAACATAGCCCTCGAGCCCGAACCCTTAGACTAATCTTCACGCCCTGTCATCCTGAGCGCAGTCGAAGGACCCCTAGCAGCCCGATGCCCCGCCGGCCTGTCTGGGCGAATTCTCACGATGCTCTACCGCACCGTTTTCGCTCCCACCCCAAAACTCAACCCCCGCACCAACTCCTCGACCTCGTCCTCACTCCCCCCGATAAACGTAAACGAAACCGCATACCCGCGCGTCAGCACCACCAGCGTAGACTGCCGCATCACCCGCGACCCAACATCCTTCTTAAAATCTCCCCGCGCCACCGTCTTAGTCCCGGCCACAAACTCATAAGGCTCTTCGACCACCTCGAACCCCTGGGCCTTCGCGACTTCCGTTACCGGACCGAAATACTGCGCCGCATCCTTCAACCCCGGATACGACGCCGCGCTCTCCGCCGCAATCAGAATCGAAGCATTCACATCCTCCGCCCGCGCCTCCGGCGGCCGCGAGAACGCCGCCAGCAGCACTTTGCCGCAAATGTGGGGACAGGCGCCCCCGGCTGTCCGATCAAGCGCAGCTCGATCTGTATTGGCTGGCGCAGCTGATTCGGAGTTCGCAGGCGCCTCCCGCGCGTTCATCTCGTCGGTCCGCAAGACCCACCCTGCCGGAATCTTGCATGAAAATCCAAACGCGGAGTTGCGGTACGCTCCACCGCTGACTACCCCGGAATCCAGCTTCGCATCTCCGCCTGACGAGGATTTCCTAACCTGCCTGGATGTTGGGGAGGATGAAGAAGAAGACGAGCTTGCAGGTTCGCTTGTTTGTGCCCGAACCAAGATCGCCGCACAAGCCGCGATCCCCAAGGCGGAGATCAACGCCGCCAGTACCCCACCCCGTGCTATGCCACTCATCTTTCCATCTTACAAGGACATTTCGCGAGCTGCGGAATCGGAAATTCGCGGCTGTCACGGATCTTCCGTCCAAAGAAAAGGGCGGCCCGCAGGCCGCCACCTGGTTTCACTGATCCCAAGTCACTAACCACTTACCACTGTCTCTAAGCCGCTCTGCCCATCACCGGCTGCGTGCAATGCGAACACCGCCGAGCCTCAATCGGAATTTCACTCAGGCATTCCGGGCATTTCTTCGTCGTGGGATCAGGCGGCGCTTCCCCGCGATTCATCCGAGCCACCAGCGCATTCACCGGCGTCACCACAAAAAAGTAAATGGCTGCGGCAACCAGCAGAAAATTCACCAGGGCCGTTAGAAATACTCCGTAAGGAAACGGCGTATTGCCGATCGTTACCACCAGTTCCTTAAAGTCGGGCTTGCCCACAAGCAGCGCGATCAGCGGATTGATCAGCGACGCCACAAGAGAGCTCACAACCCCCCCGAAAGCCGCGCCGATCACAATGCCTACCGCCATATCCACCACGTTGCCCCGCAGAATAAACTTCTTGAATCCGTCCAGCATAAATACCTCCAAGAAAGATCGTCGCAAATGTATGACAGGAAGGCCCGTAGGTCAAGCGCAGAAGGACTCTTGGCTTATAGGAAAAAATGGTGAAAGTAGGTCAGCCGGTTCAGATCCGCATCGGCATAACAATATAACGGTACTTATAATCATCGCCCTCAGCCGGCCGCAACTGGCCCGCCGATTGCGAATCCTTCAGCTCCAGCCGCACCTCGCCCGTGCCGGCAGCTTTCAAAAAGTCCACCAGGTATTGCGCGTTGAAGCCGATGGTAAGCACTTCGCCGTCATATGGAGCTTCAATCGAATCCTCAGACTCGCCCGCCTCCGTCGACGACGCCGAAATCTTCACCTCACCCTTTTCCAGCTTCATCCGCACCGCTCGCGAACGCTCGTCGGCGAACTGCGCCACGCGCAGGATCGCCGCATTCAAATCCGCGTTGTTTAAAGTAATGCTCTTGCTATTGTCCTTGGGCAGCACCGCCTCAAAGTTCGGGAACTGCCCTGTAAGCTGCCGCGAGGTCAGCAGTCGTGATCCAATGCGGAAAAACAGCGTCGACTCATCCTTGGCAAATTCCACGGTGTCGGCATCGGTCGAATCCAACAGCGACTTCAATTCGTCCATACACTTCTTCGGCACCAGCGTTTTCATCTCGCCCGAGACGCCTTCAAACTTTTCTCCACTGCGCTCGCAGTGCGCCAGCCGATGTCCATCGGTCGCCACCATCGTGATCGACTCCGGCTTCAGCAGCATCAGCGCGCCATTCAGCGTGTAGCGCGACTCTTCACTCGAAATCGCGAACCCGGTCCGCGCAATCAATCCGCGCAAAACCTGTCCTGGAATCTTCACCACCCCCGCCGTCGGAAACACCGGCAAGCTGGGAAAATTCGACTTCGCCATCCCCACCATCTTCGTATTCGAACGCCCGCACCGGATGCTGACCCAATGATTTTCCAGCAACTTGATCGTAATATCGGCGTCCGGAAGCAGTTTCACGTAGTCATGCAGCTTGCGCGCCGGAATCGTGCACGATCCTTCTTTCTTAACCTTGGCATTGCAGGATGTTCTCAGGCTCAGATCCAGGTCAGTCGCCGTCAGCCGCAGCTCACCCTCAGCCGCCTCGAATAAATAATTAGAAAGAATAGGAATAGTGGTCTTGCGCTCGACCACGCCCTGCGTCGCCGTCAACTCCCGCAGCAATTCCACTTTGCTGACCGTGATCTCCATCGTTCCCACCGCCGTCCCCACAGCAACCGCCGCTTCCACCGGCATAGATTTTGATCTCCCCTGCCGCTTGCTACTTTTATTACTCCCTTATATCAAATGCAAAAGCTATAAAACCAGCAGTAACAGTAGGCCGGTCGGAGAAGTGGAAAACTTTCGCAAGCGACCCATTGTCACCGCGTTAGGGATCGTCCCTTCGTGTGAGAAATCGGTCCCGAACTTGGCGGAGACCTCACAACAAGATTTCCGCATCTGCCAATTCCCCCAACCGTTGCACAGCTTCCACATCTCATTCACAGTGATCAAAAAGGAAGACTGTCGCGCTTGGTGCAAAACGCCAAGAAACTCCACATCTATCCGCCTAATTGCTCGGTCAACTTGTTGAGCAACCTGTTTAAATCTTTATCGTTCTTGCGAAGCTCTTCAATTTTCTCCACTGAGTGCAGTACGGTCGTATGATGCTTTCCCCCAAACTGCCGCCCAATCTCCGGCAGCGAAGCCTCAGTCATGTGTTTGCACAAATACATCGCGATCTGCCGCGGATACACGATCGCCCGCGAATTGTCCTTCGCTTTAATTTCCATCAATCGCAGCCCAAACTGCTCCGCCACCATCTTCTGAATCGACTCAATCGTGACCTTCCGTGCCTGCGAATCGATAAAATTTTTTAGCACCTGCTGAGCGTATGGCAGGGTAATCTCCGCCCCAATCAACGACGAGTGCGCCACCAACCGGATCAACGCTCCTTCCAGTTCGCGCACGTTCGACCGGATATTCTGCGCCACGTACAACGCAACATCGGTCGGCAGCGTGATCTTCTCCTGCTCTGCCTTCTTCTGTAAGATTGCTACCTTCGTCTCCAGGTCTGGCGGCTGAATATCTGCGATCAGCCCCCACTCAAACCGGCTGCGCAACCGGTCTTCAATCTCGGCCAATTCTTTTGGCGACCGGTCGCTCGCAATCACGATCTGCTTCATCGTGTCGTGCAGCGCGTTGAAGGTATGGAAGAATTCCTCCTGCGTCCGCTCCTTGCCCGTCAGAAACTGGATGTCGTCGATCAGCAGCACGTCCACGCCGCGGAACCGGTCGCGAAACGAGGTCATCTTGTCGTAGCGCAGCGAGTTGATCATGTCATTGGTAAACTTCTCGCTCGACACGTAGCAGATGGAAGCCTGCGGCTGCCGCCGCTTCACCTCGTGTCCAATGGCCTGCATCAGGTGCGTCTTGCCCATGCCCACGCCCCCATACAGGAACAGCGGGTTGTAGGCTTTCGAAGGACGCTCCGCCACGGCCTGGCACGCCGCATGCGCAAACTGGTTCCCGCTCCCGATCACGAAAGCGTCAAACGTATAGCGCGGATTCAGTTGCGCCGCGCCATCCCAGTCAAAACGCGCCTGCGCCGGACCTCCCGGCGCCGAAGCCCCGCCCGCCGAAAGCCCGCCGTTGTGCCGCACCGCCGTTGCCGCCGGATCGTCCTCCGGAGTAACGAACTTGACGTCGTTGAACTCCAGCCCCAGGTTGTCGATCGCCTCCTGGATCAGGTCCGCATACTTGTCACCCGCGTGCCGGAACTCCGCCGTCGGTACCCGCACGAACAAGATTCCGCCACTGGAGTGGCTGTAGCGCGTCGGCTTTAACCACGTGTCATAGGAATGCCGGTTGATCTTTTTTTCCAGCGCATCCAGGATGCGTGTCCATGGATTAGGGGAGAGCGTTGTGCCTTGAGCTGACATAAATTATGAAATACCCCGCCGCGGCGTCCCGGCGGCTGGCTTGAGGGCGCCTGTTTAAAACTGCTGTTTACCTACTAGCTGATGGAACCCTTAGTGTACTGCGGAATGCGCCTCGTGTATCGCGCGCGCTTGTCATGTGAATGAGATTTTTTGCAAAACCAACAGAGCGGCATGGTAGCACAATTTTTTTTCGCTGGACGAAAATCTTCGCGCGCAATTCTTTCGCGAACACGATTCGGAACCCGAAGCAGCGCGCCTGTCAAGTGTCAAACATGTAACTGCAGCAAGCAAGGTGCAACCATCGCGAAAGTTTATTCCCATAAAGGGAACCAACTAAGGTTTCTCCCAAACTGCAGCGAGCAATCTAACACCAAAAAACTGAACACCAAAAACTGAGAACTGAGAACGGTGGCTCAGTTTGATTGTCATCCTGAGCAAGCGTTCTTTGCGCAGCGAAGGATCTGGGCGAGCCGCGCGACGGGTCGCGTTCTTTGCGACCCATCAATCGCGCGTTTGGCTCGCTTCCTTATCAAACTGCACCACACCCCCGCGATCTGCCCTTTGCCCTCACGCCGCCCCGTCATTTATACTCAACGTTTGCCCTAACACTGTCGACGGAATCAGGAGCAGCTATCTTTCATGCCCAAGCGTACATTCCAACCCAACCGGCGCAAGCGAAGCAAGAAGCATGGTTTTCGCACGCGCATGAAGACCCAGGGCGGCAAAAAGGTAATTTCCCGCCGCCGCGCCAAGGGACGGAAGCGGGTTTCCGTGAAGCCCGGCTTCCGCGAGTAGCTTTTCCGGTGCCGCTCACTTCCATAGTCGAGACCTTCAGCCGCCTGCCGCTGCACGAGGGCCGGATGGCGGATGCCCTGTTGGAAGCCCGGTCCCACTTCGCCATGCCGCCAGAGAAAACAGCTCGATTCCCCCGCGCCGCGCGCCTTCTGCGCCACGCGGATTTCGAGCGTGTCTACAAGCAAGGCCGCCGCCACTTCTCCGCGTCCTTCACCGTTTTCTATTGGCCGCGCCCCGAAGCCCAAAGCCGGAAGCCGGAAGCCTCTCCAAGTTTGCCGCCAGCCTCCGGCCTGCGTGTGGGATTCACCGTGGGCCGCGCCCTGGGCGGCGCTGTCCAGCGCAATCGCATGAAGCGCCACCTGCGCGAAGCAGTTCGGATGTCCCTTCCGCGGCCCGGAGTTGCCGCGGACGTCGTCATCAACCCCAAAAAATCATTGCTGACCACCGACTTCGCCGCAATTCGAAACGAAGTCACCAGAGCCTTCGCAGTAATCGAACAGAAGCTGTCGCAAACTCTGTCAGAGAAGGCGCCGACAGAAACATCAACGAAGAGAACAGCCGAAGCCCGAAGCCCGAAGCCCGGAAGCCGCTCTTGAGCAACTTCCTCAAACTCGTCACGCTGCAACTGCTGCGGGCCTACAAGTGGGCCATCTCGCCCCTGTTCCCTCCGGCCTGCCGCTACGTGCCGACCTGTTCCGAATATGCCATGGAGGCCGTCGAGCGCTTCGGCGCCCTGCGCGGCGGATGGATGGCTTTCACCCGCATCCTCCGCTGTCATCCCTTAGCCCCCTCCGGCTACGATCCGGTCGTAAAGCGAGAAGCGCCGCTGCTCCGCCCCGGAGGGGCATCGTGATAATAGCCCAGCGCCTTTGGCGCTGGGCAAGAGTGGGGAAAAGGAATCAGTCCGAGGGACCCTGAGAGGTTCTCAGGCATTTCTCTTGAGCCCCCGAGGTACTTAAGGTAAAACTTTGGCCGAATTCAAAAACCCGCAACAGGAACCCGGCGCCGACCGCCGCCTCCTTCTTGTTTTTGTTCTAACTTTCGTCGTCCTCATTATTTTCCAACCGCTGCTGAAAAAATTCTTTCCCCAACCACCCGCACCTCAGACACAAACCCAGCTGCAAACCCAACCCGCTCCACCCACCGTTTCCATCCCAACACCGTCCGCTCCGCCCCCGGTCACTATTAATAGAGTCACTAAACAAGCCTCCACCGAAGCCGAAACCGTCATCGAGAACGATCTCTACAAAATCACCTTCACCAACCGCGGCGCGCAGGTCAAATCCTGGATCCTCAAAAAGTTCGACAACGACGCCCAGAGCGGCCCGCTCGATCTAGTCAACCCCGCCGCTGCTCAAAAATACGGCTCCCCGCTCTCCCTTTTCACCTACGACGAAACCCTGCGCAACCGTGTCAACTCCGCGCTCTACGTGCCCTCCAACGAAGGCAATCTCACCGCTCCGGCCACGATCACCTTCGAATACGCAGATCAGGATCTCGTAGTCCGAAAAACCTTCCGCTTCGACCACACCTACGTTCTGAACGTCGAAACCTCCGTCATCTATAGAGGCGCCGAAATCTTTGCCGCGCCTGCCTGGCCCGCCGGATTCGGCGACCAGCAAACGCCCGCCTCCTACGCCGCCGCCCGCATCGACTATCACAGCGACGCTTCCACCGATCGCACCGCCCTGGTCTTCCCCAATTACGTTTTGCGCCTGCCCGCAAAAAGCATCAGCAGCGGCAACACTATAAAAGGCCCATTCGAATGGGCCGGCGCCGGCGATCAATACTTCACCGCCATCTTTATCCCCGGCGACCCCACCACCACTGCCATGGTCACCCTCCACAACGCCATGGAGATTCCGCAGAAGCCCGGCTTGAGCCCGGTGGGTGCAGGTTCCAAAGACACCGCCTCCGTCGATCTCCTCGGCGCAGCCGTCGGCAGCCTCCGCGGACCAACTGCCGAGCGTATGTACGTTGGCCCGAAAGAACTGGCCGTCCTCGACGTCGTGTCCGTTCCCACCATCAGGAACGACAGCCCTGATCTCCGCGGCATCGTCGACTTCGGCTGGTGGGGCATCCTCTCGCGCCCGCTCTTCCTCTGGCTCAAATGGACCTACAAGCACATCGTTCCCAATTGGGGATGGGCCATAGTCATTCAAACTCTAATCATTACCATCGCGCTGCTCCCCCTGCGCATCACGCAGATGAAGTCGATGCTCAAGATGCAACGCATCGCACCGCAGATCAAGTCCATCCAGGAAAAATACAAGAAGTACAGCCTGCGCGACCCGCGCAAAGCCGCCATGAACGAAGAAATCAGCGGGCTCTATAAGAAGGAAGGCGTAAATCCCGCCGGCGGCTGCCTGCCCATGCTGATCCAGTTCCCGTTCCTGATCGCCTACTACCGCATGTTGGGAGTGGCTCTCGATCTACGCCACGCCCACTGGCTCTGGATCACCGATCTTTCCGCGCGCGACCCTTACTTTCTGCTGCCCATAATGATGGTCGTCAGCATGTTCGCCATGCAGCGCATGACCCCACAGGCTGGCATGGATCCCCAGCAGCAGAAAATGCTCCAGTGGATGATGCCCCTGATGATGGGCTTCATCTTCTTCAACCTGCAAGCGGGATTGAATCTGTACTACGCGGAAACCAATTTGATTTCGATCGCGCAACAAGCCATCATGAACCGCACCAAGCTGGGCCGCGAAATGCGTGAAATGCTGGAAAAGCGCGCCCGCAAGAAAGAGAAGTGAACCAGCCGTTGGCAATTAGCCGTTGGCTCTTAGCCTGAAACGCGCAAGAGCCCCAGTGTTGCGATAAGATTTGGTTTCAAACAAGTAAGGTTTACCCCGTGCTCCCCCGTGCCCTCTGTGGTAAAGGTTTTAAGGTTTCAAGCTAATTGCTAAGAGCTGCCCTATGGACAAACTAGCCGCCGCCAACCGCATCAACGAATTCCTCCAATCCGTCGTGACCAACGGAGGACTCCACCTAAAATACCGCATCGTAGTAGATCCCCCAGCCCAATCCGACTGGGAGAAGCCCGAAATCTTCGTAGACTTCTCCGGCCCCGACTCGACCCTCCTCCTCGATCGCGGCGCCGAGCTTCTCCGCGCCCTCGAACTGCTGACCCTGGAAATCCTGCACCTGCCCTCCAGTGAGCACGAAAAAATATCTTTCGATTGCAAGAACCAGCGTTCCATCCGTTTCCAGGAACTCCGCATGGCTGCCACCGTCGCCGCCGAAAAAGTTCGTCAAACCGGAACTCCTTTCCACTTCGCCCCCATGTCCTCGCGCGAGCGCCGCATCCTCCACCTGGCCCTCCGCGACCAGTCCGACCTCCGCACCGAAAGCGACGGCGAAGGCTTCACCCGCTCCGTAGTCCTTTACCCCGCAGACTACAAACCCGCCGCCACCAGACCAGCCCGCCGCACCCTGCCGTGATGTGGACTTTAGTCTCCTGCAGAGGGCGACTGATTGCCATCCATTCCCACGGCATAAGCAAAGTTACGTAAAGGTCATTCCCATTTTGGGACACGCTTGATATACTCCGGTGCATTTTACCCGGAGGAAACTTCCCCAATGAGATCCGCTTCTGGGCTGTGGCTGCGCCTCACACTTCTATTGGTTTCTTCTTGCTTGCTGGTCGCTTGTGGAAGTGACCAACCGAGCGTATCGGCAACACAGAATTCGCTTGTGGCCGCATACTCAGTTCCGACCAGCAAGCAAGGCCTTATTTCAGTGGAGTTCGGCACTGACACCAATTACGGCAAGCAGACTGCCTCCTATCCAGTAAGCCCCGGCATAATGACCGTTCTCGTGGCGGGCATGCAAGCCTCAACCACCTACCACATGCGCGCCCAAATCTCCGATTCAGGCAATGTGGTTTGGAACGATCAGGACCGCGTCTTCACCACCGGCCCACTACCCTTACCGCCGCCGGGAATTACCGTTACCAGGACGACGGACTCGGCTCTGCAGGCAACCGAGAACCCCGGAGTTGAGCTGGTTACTTTCTTCCCGCCCAGCGGCGCCCCCGCCACACTCGAGGCTTTCGTTACCGATCGCAACGGCAATCCCATCTGGTACTACAATCCCCCGGGTCAGATCCAATTTTTCAAACCCATGCCGAACGGACACATGTTGGTGTGTGTCACCAACGTCGCTGGCGTCTCTTTAATCAGGGAAATCGACCTGGCAGGAAAAACGATTCGCGAACTGGATGCCCCCACCCTCAGCCAGAACCTGCTGGCTGCCGGCCACAACATCAATATTGCACTCTTTTCTCACGACGTTATCCCCATGGCGAATGGGCACCTGATCGTTTTGTGCCAGGTTATTCAGAATTTCGCCGATCTGACGGGTTACCCCGGCACCACCGGAGTGTTGGCGATGTGCTCGTCGATCTCGACGAGAATTGGAGTCCCGGCTGGGTGTGGTCCGCCTTCGATTATCTTGATGTCAACCGCCATCCCTTCTTTGGCCTGCCCGATTGGACCCACAGCAACGCCATCGTCTACAACCCCAATGACGGCAACCTCCTTCTATCCATGCGCAATCAGAGCTGGACCCTCTACATCGATTATGAGAATGGAATGGGCTCCGGAAACGTTCTGTGGCGGTTGGGATGGCAGGGCGACTTCACCTTGGCCGGCGGCGACCCCACCCAGTGGTTTTATGGACAACACTTCCCTAGTTTCGTGAATATCAACGGCTCTCAACTAACGTTCGCGATCTTCGATGACGGAGATTATCGCGTCATGGATAACCTCGGCGATACCTGCGCACTTACGCCTTATCCTGGCTGCTACAGTCGCGCTACGATCTATCAAGTGGATCAGAGCACCATGCAGGCGCAGCTTCTCTGGCAGTACCAGCCGGGTTTCTTTAGCTTCTGGAGGAGCCATCAATCAACTGCAGAACGGGAATGTTGAGTTTGAGATGTCTGAACCATACCCGCTTCCGACCTTGGGGTCCATCGCCATGGAAGTCACGCAGAGCGCGAGCCCACAAGTCGTTTGGCAAATGGATCTGGCTGCAGGCTCGTCTTATCGCACCTACCGCATTCCCAGTCTTTATCCCAACTTGACCTGGCCTTAGCTTGATTCGACCAACGCTGCACTACTACCCAGATCCGCGGCGCTCCGTCGAACTCACGTTCTCGAGCGACCCGTTTCGGAAGGGATGTACTTATTCCCTCATCCTCAGGCAAAATAGATCGCTCCACCGATTCAACCCGGAGGCTCCATGCATCCAGCTCGCCCCGCAACCATCCTTTTTTCGCTACTCTTAATTATGTCTATGCTTTCCGCGGCCCAGATGTCGCCCCTCACCTACCCCCAACCCCGTCGCAGCGATCAGGTCGACGACTACCACGGCACCAAAGTCGCCGACCCCTACCGCTGGCTCGAAGACACCGACTCCGCCGAAACCCACTCCTGGGTCGAAGCCGAAAACAAGCTAACCTTCAGCTATCTCGACCAAATCCCCTACCGTCAAGCGATCCACGACCGCCTCACCAAGCTCTGGAACTATGAACGCTTCACCACTCCCAGCCAGCACGGCGGCCGCTACTTTTTTCAGCACAACATCGGACTTCAACAACAGAACGTCCTCTTCGTAGCCGAATCCCTGAACGCCGAGCCGCGAGTCCTGCTCGATCCCAACACGCTCTCGACCGATGGCACAGTCGCACTCGCCGGCGCCGCCATCTCCGACGATGGCAAGTTGATGGCCTACGGCCTCGCCACCTCCGGCTCCGATTGGAACGAGTGGCACGTCCGCGACATCGACACCGGAAAAGATCTCGCCGACGATCTCAAGTGGGTAAAGTTCTCCGGCGCGTCCTGGACCAAAGACAACAAGGGCTTCTATTACAGCCGCTACGATGAGCCCAAAGGCGCTGCTCTGCGCGAGGCCAACTATTTCCACAAGCTTTACTATCACCGTCTCGGCACGGCGCAATCCGAAGACAAATTAATCTACGAGCGTCCCGACAACAAAGAGATGGGATTCAGCGGCGACGTTACCGATGACGGCCACTATCTCGTCATCACAGTTTGGCAGGGCACCGAGCCTAAAAACCGCCTCTACTATAAAGACCTGACTCAGCCCGATTCGCCAGTCGTAAAACTCCTCGACGACTTCGACGCCCAGTACGTGTTTCTCGACAATGACGGACCAGTCTTCTGGTTCCATACCGATCTCGACGCTCCCCGCGGACGCGTGATTGCCATCGACACCCGCCATCCCGAGCGCCCGAACTGGAAGACGCTGGTAGCCCAGGGCCCTGACAAACTCGAGTTCGCAAACGTCGTAAATAATTCATTTCTTCTCGGATACCTGAAAGACGCCCGCACCGAAGTGCGCGTCCACGACCTCACCGGAGCCTTCCTGCGCAACGTAGACCTGCCCGGAATCGGCACCGCCGCAGGCTTCGGCGGCAAACGCAAAGACAAAGAAACTTTCTATGCCTTCACCAGCTTCATCTCGCCAACCACCGTCTATCGCTACGATCCGCAAGCCGGCAAAAGCACCGTCTACCGCCAGCCCAAGGTCGATTTCGATGCCAGCCTCTACGAAACCAAGCAGGTCTTCTACCACAGCAAAGATGGCACCCGCGTCCCCATGTTCCTCACCTACAAAAAGGGACTGAAGCTGGACGGACAGAATCCCGTCCTGCTCTACGCCTACGGCGGATTCGATGTCTCTCTGACCCCAAACTTCTCTGTCCCGAATGTTGTCTGGCTGGAAATGGGAGGCGTCTACGCTCAGCCCAACCTGCGCGGAGGCGGCGAGTACGGCGAGGAGTGGCATCAGGCGGGCATGAAACTGAAAAAGCAAAACGTCTTCGACGACTTCATCGCCGCCGCCCAATGGTTAATCGACAACAAATACACCTCAACGCCAAAGTTAGCCATTCGCGGCGGCAGCAACGGCGGCCTGCTCATCGGCGCCTGCGTTACTCAGCGTCCCGATCTCTTCGGCGCAACCCTCCCCGAAGTCGGCGTAATGGATATGCTCCGCTTCCACAAATTCACCATAGGATGGGCCTGGACTTCCGACTACGGCTCCTCCGACAATGCCGAGGATTTCAAAGCCCTCTATGCCTACTCGCCGCTCCACAACCTGAAGCCAGGAACAAAATATCCCCCAACGTTGATCGCCACGTCGGATCATGACGACCGCGTAGTCCCCGGTCACAGCTTCAAATTCGCCGCCACCATGCAAGCCGATCAAGCCGGCCCGTCCCCAGTCTTGATCCGCATCGAAACCAAAGCCGGCCACGGCGCCGGCAAATCCATCACAAAATTAATAGACGAAACCGCCGACACCTGGGCCTTCGTAGCCCACAACCTGAACATGAAAGTAGATCTGCAGTAGATCTAGCTGGAATTATTTCCGGTTGTCATCCTGAGCGAAGTGGCTGGTTCGCGAAAAGCGAACCAGCTACGCAGTCGAAGGATCTCTAGCGGCACTGATGCTGTCGGCCGCTCGTTGCTTGTGCAAGCGACGCCCTGGAAGGAAGGAAAAACCTCAGCCCCGCACCGATTCTCGAAAGCAAGCCCGAGCCTCTAACGAATTCAGCCAGGCCTGCAGCGCAACCCCACAATCTTTGTCGATGTACAAAAATCGCAGGCCCATCACAAAAGAGTCGCTCCAAACCACATCCGCCTTGGCATGAAAAATCCGCGGCACCACGCTCGGAAGGTCGAACTCCAGCGTAACCACTCCGTCGACTCGCAACGGGTCAACCAGCGTGACGGCCAACCCGCTTTCGCTTATGTTCTTCATCTTGGCATTGAAAGCTCGCCCAGCAGAAGTCCGAAACCGCACCTGCAAATCAACGTCGTACCGGAAATACCTCCGATGTTCGCGCTCCATCTTGGGAACAGCGACATCCAGGATGCTGGCCAATCGCAACTCCTGTATCGGTTTGCTGAGGGCAAAGTCGGCCCCGAGATCGAGCGCTTCTTCTGCGCTGGTGAATCCATTGACCACCGCCAAAATCAGCGTTTGCTTGTTCGCGGGGACGCTCCGTAGCGCGGGCAATGCTCTCGCCCCTCCGGGCACATCGCAGTCAATCACAACTCCATCCAAATGCCGGCGGGAAGCGAACTCGATCGCACTCGCACAATCCTGGCGGAGCTGAAGCGAGCCTCCATGCGTACCCAAACCCGCCTGCACATGACCTAACAAGCCGGGATCGCACGTCACGATCAAGCACTCTAATTCCATCCTAAAATCTTAGCGTCTGTGCATCGCCGGCAACAGTAACAAACGTGCATGACACTGTAGCGCTATTTATTTCGGATTGTCATCCTGAGCAGTCGAAAGCCTGCCCTGAGCGAAGCGAAGGGGATCCCTAGCCCGACCGATGCACCGTTGGCTTCGCGGGGCACTCTCACTCTGACGCCCACCGCGCGCCCGATCCTATTCCGATGTTTGGAACTCCATGTTCTCATCCACCGAAAGCTGCGCGGGCAAACCAGAGGTGTTGTCCCCGGAACGCTTAGCCACTACACGAAATCCGCCAGCACCGATCTCAACCGCGTAAGTATAAGGAGGACGCTGCCGCGCAACGGTAATGTAGTCAGCCGAAATCAGTTCCTCGAGGGAAACGTATTTCCCTTCGCCGGCAAAGTACCGCCGCTCGGCCCCGGCGATACTCATCAGATCGGTCCTTACCCCAGTGATGTTGATGGTTGCCTGCGGCGTGTTCGCCTCCCCGGGAACTGAAGGACTCTGCACCTGCCGCGAATAAAAGTACATCCCAACACCCAGTCCAAGCACGAGGCTGAGAAAACCAAACATTCGGCCCATGTGTGTGCCTCCCAGACTAATTGCACCGGGAAACGGCGTCCCTGGCAAGTAACCGCAGGGCACTACCCTGTGTTCCCCCGCGCCCTCTGTGTTAAAGATCTTGTCCGCCTACTTCAGCAAACAAAAAGGCCGCCAATAGGGCGGCCTTTTCCTTACTTTATATTTCGCGTTACTTCAACGTCACCTCGCGCGCGAGTGAGCTGCTGAGAGTTGGCGATATCTCGTTGCGCTTCTTCGTGGCATCCATCATCGCTTGTCGGCTGCCATAGTGTTTTTCCGTAATCGCACCGGCCTTTTCCGCCATTTCGTCCAGAGTTCCCCAGTTCTTGTATTCGATGGCGATCGCCACGCTCCAGTCATTGGGATTTTGAAAGACAGGGTTCGTGTAGAACTTATAGTCCACAACCCAGCCCTGCTTTTTGTACTCCTCATAGATCGGTTTGAAATTCTGCTTGATGTCGCCCCAGAAAGCGTCGCCCATGCCGGGCTTAACGTCAATGTAAATGACCCGCCAGACGGGACCGTTATTGTAATTGGGATTTTGCGCAAACAACGTTGGAACCACGAACAAAAACAGCAACATCACAGACAACAGCCACAGAAGACGGCTTTTCATGGTTATTCCTTATGCCTAGGATTAGGCCGGCGGAGCAGGCGACCCGTTCGCCAGTGAGCGGGCACAGACTAACACGGAACTCATACACAAGCTACTGCGCGCGCCCGTACCAAGCACTCAGACGCACAGGTCAAAAGGCATTACCCGGTGTTCCCCTGTGACCTCCGTGTTAAAGATTTTGCACGCGTTTTTCTACCGCCCCTCATCCGCCGAAGGCCCATAAACCGACGGCACCGCGATATCATTCAACCGCAAATAAACTCCCAACTGTGCCCGATGATGAATAACGTGATTCATCAACATCCGCCGCATAGCCCCCATCCGCGTCCCGTTGTAAAAGGTCTTCTCTCCAGCCGAGAGTTTCCAATTCTTGCCCCAATGCTCATCGCTGGCACCCACCATCGCAGCCCGCACCGCCGCAACATTCTTATCAAACAATTCCAGCACATGTTTCTGCGACTCCGCCACGGTCGGCTTCCGCGCTGGTTCCCCAGCCGGACGAACGGCAAAGTCCAGGACATCATCTTTCATCACGCTCACGCCCATCCCCGGCAATTCCGCAATATGCCCCGCCAGCCGCCCCAGCGTCATCGACTTCTCATGCGGCTTCCATGCCAGCTTGTCCTCCGGAATCCGCTCCAAAGTCCGCCGCGCCGCCGCCATCTCCACATCAAACTCCGGCAAAAATTCAGCACTAACCCCCATAGCACCCTCCAAGAGATTTGAAGAAAACCAGCGAACGAGGCGAGCCTACGTACAACCGCCCGCAGTCGCTTTGGATGTACCGGCCACCGATTCGCTTCTCGAAAGTTTGTCAGAAAGAAGTTTCTTGAGAAAAGAATGCCACTAAGCCGGGCCGAATGGGCAACGATCCGCGCATACAGTATCCGAAATCAATCCAGCAACGCCTGGCAAACTCCACTATTACCAACCAGGTTCGCCCGAAATTCAAACCCCACTACAAGATAAGAATTCCACTTCCCTCAAGCGCCAGGCTAAGCAAGTCACGAAACAAGCACCGCAACCCCCAATCGATCCCACCCGTTAACCCCTAAGATTCGTACCAAGAGAATTACCCTGTGCTCCTCAGTGTCCCCTGTGTTGAAGGTCTTTCCTCCCCAAAAAAGAAGAGGCGGCTGCAAAGGCCGCCAATCCAATAACTGAGAACTGAGAACTGCCTACCGACCCGCCGCCGCAGCTGCCGGCATCATCCCAGCAATCGCCATCCCCTCAATCCGCGCCAGCACATTTTCCACGCTGGCCCCAGTTTCCGTGCAGCCATCCACATAAGGATGCCGGCTTCCATCTGCATGCATCACCAGCACACTAACTTCCGCCTGCGCCTTCTTCACCATATACGGCAGATGATGCCGGTCATTCCGGCTAAGCGTCGGACCCAACACCACCAGGTCGAAGCGGCCCTTGCCCATCGCCGCTTCCACGGCCTTGCGCCCGACCGCTTTCTCTACCGTGTGTCCGGCTTTCTCAAATGCCGCAGCCGGAGCCGCCTGTGCCTCCGCATCCCCTTCGCCATAAAGAATCTTCAGCTTCGCTGCCTTCGCCATGAGTGTAAAATCCTCGTTCGGTACCGGCGTGCCCACCCCCGGTACTCGCCACTCAAGGTAGCAACCCACCTAAAAGCTGAGTACATCACCAAAGACCAGCAACAACCGAGGCTCATGTGGAGGATAACAACTCACGTAGAGCAGCCGCCCTCGGCTGTCCGGCCGGCGCAGAAGCCCGGCCGAGCCGCGATAAAGCCGCGGTTTACCCCGTGAACCCCCGTGACCTCTGCGGTAAAGGTTTTAAGGTTTCAGCTAACGGCTAACTGCCAATTGCTAAGAGCTACCGTATAGACAAACTAGCGGCGCCAGCACCGATGAACCCGCGCCAATTCTTCCCACCAAAAAATCAGAACCAAACCCTCTTCCCCTCTGCGCCTTTCGGCGCTACACTCTTGCCCCAGAGGGTCTCCCCATGTTCCGCGCTCGCATCGTCGTCGCCGTTCCCATTCTGCTGACTCTTTCCGCAGTCAGCCCGGCGCAATCCGCGAATTCCTCCACCGCCACCTGCAATCTCGACGACGGACGCCAGGTCCGCCTCAACTACACTCCGGTCAGCCCCAAAAACGACAAAGCTCCCAACGGCAGACCCTGGGCTCCCGGCGGCGCTCCTATGACTCTCTTCACCGAAGCTCCACTAACCTTCGGAGGTTCCGCAATCCCCATCGGCGCCTACACCGTTTACCCCATCCCCGGCAAAGACAAGTGGAGCCTCGCCGTCAACAAAAACGTCACCGCCGGCGCCGCCTACGATGAGAAACAGGACATAGCCCGCGCCACCGTCGAAACCGACCCCGTTCCCCAGCCCTCCGAAGCCCTCGAAGTAGCCTTCGCTCACGTCGGCCTGCGCTGCACCCTCCGCATCTATTTCGGCAAAACCGCCACCTTCGCCGACTTCGTCGCCAAATAAATACAGTCCCGTGGATCTCCGAGGCCTGTGGCGGAGATTTTGCTGAAGAACCCCAATCGCTCGCGATTCTCGAACTTCTGAGACAATTTCCTCATGCGCGCGTTTCTAATCCTCCTAACCGCAACCGCCGTGGCCCAACCAATCCAAAAACCCACCAATCCCACACCACCGAAAGTCTCCGCGGCGCAAGCGCTGTCTCCAAAAATATCGCGTGGGCTTCCGGCACCCACGGCACCTATCTCCGCACAACCAACGCAGGCCGCACCTGGACCCCCGCGCAAGTCCCGAATGCCGCCGCCCTGGACTTCCGCGCCGTAGTAGCCTTCTCCGCCGACGAAGCTTTCTTAATGTCCGCCGGTCCCGCCGACCAGTCCCGCATCTACCACACCACCGACGCCGGCCAGCACTGGCAACTCCAATTCACCAACCCAAATCCCAAAGGCTTCTTCGACTCCATGGTCTTCTGGGACCGAACCCACGGCATAGTCCTCGGCGATCCCATCCCCGACGAAACCGGCCAACTAAAATTCGAACTCCTCATCACCAACAACGGCCAATCCTGGACCCCAATCCCACCCGCTCAACTCCCGCCCGCCATCGAAGGCGAAGGCGCATTCGCCGCCAGCAACTCCTGCCTCGCCATCCTCGAAGATCGGCAGGCGCTTGATCGGGAGGCGGATGATCGGAAAGGGCACGACTTCAGTCGTGCCGTAAACTCCGGGGAAAAGAATGGGGCTTCAGCCGCTGAG
Organism: uncultured Acidobacteriaceae bacterium; assembly: GCA_963850165.1. Lineage (GTDB taxonomy): Bacteria > Acidobacteriota > Terriglobia > Terriglobales > Acidobacteriaceae > Sulfotelmatobacter. The sequence continues at coordinate 219,908 of CAWKKK010000010.1, forward strand.
GGAAACATCTGGTTCGCCACCGGCGGAAAAGCCGCCCGGGTCTTCCACTCCCCCGATCGCGGCCAAACCTGGCAAGTCTCAGACACTCCCATCCTCCAAGGCCCCGATTCCGCCGGAATCTTCTCCATCGCTTTCCATGACCAAACTCACGGCGTAATCGCCGGAGGCGACTACAAACATCCCGACCAGGATGGCCCCAACCTGGCCTTCACCAACGACGCCGGCAAAACCTGGACTCTCTCCCCAATCCACCCCCAAGCCTATTTCTCCGCAGCAGCCTACGATCGCAAAAACAAAGCCCGCCTATTCCTGATCAGCCCCAACTTTATTCTCGATTTCCGCCCGCCCAAAGACCCCACTCGCATAAGCCCAGATAAATCCAACGCCCAATTCAACGCCCTAAGCCCCTACCCAGCCGGCGGAGCCCTAATCGTAGGCACCAAAGGCTCCATCGCAACGATCCCCTAAAGCTCCTACCCTGTGACCCCCTGTGCCCCCTGTGTTTCAAGCTCTTCGACCTTCAGTCTCCCAATAGTCACCCTCCCAAAGTTTCCCGAAAATTCCAAAGAACTCTTGCCCCCCCGCCCGAAACCCATTACCCTAGTCAAGCATCTAGTACGCATACCGGTAATGTTCACTCCGCACCCCAACCTCGCCGATGACGTCAACCACGCCATCATCCAATCGGAAATCGAAGGCGGAGTCTTCCTCCACGATCTCCCGCCCTCCACCATCCTCCACATTCAAACCATGCACCACTGCTACACTGCCGTGCTCCTCGGCGGCAGCGAGGCCCTAATCTCCGGCCATCCCGAATTCTGTCCCGACCCCGTTCAAGTAGCCATAGCCGGCTCCACCTGGGGAGGCTCCATGCTCAAGCTTCAATACGTAGGCCGCGGCATGCACCTCGAATTTCGCCACCCCGAATACGCCACTCCCATAGTCACCTCACCCATCCAGGAAATCCGCGACTCCCAACCCCTCCCCGCAGCAAGCACCCTAAATTCCCTCAGCTTTTAACTCTCCGTCATCCTGAATAAAACTCTCGCGGGAATAAAAACTCCCGTAGCCCCGAATAAAGACTGTTGTCGCCCAATAAAGGATTGTCATCCCGAGTGAAACGAGGGATCCTGGTTTCGCCGGCACCACCCCTGCTGCCGTGAGTTTTCGCTCCGAAGGCGAGCGAGCAACGGTTCTACCCCGTGTTCCCCTAGCCTGCCCTGAGCGCAGCCGAAGGGTGTCCTCTGTGTTAAAGATTTTTGCCGAAGCCAGCCAGCCCCATTGACTTGCGAAGCCCAGCACTCTAACATTCACCCGAACCCTCAAGCGGAGCCGGAAACTAGAAACCGGAAACTGACCCAAATGACCATCACCACTCGCGAAGTCAGCCACGTAACCATCGTCGACATCAACGGACGCATCACTCTGGGCGACGAAACCGGAAAGCTCCGCGACGCCATCCGCGAACTCATCACCCAAGGCAAAAAGAAAATCGTCCTCAACCTCGCCAACGTCGACTACATCGACTCCTCCGGCGTCGGAGAACTAGTCAGCAGCTTCACCACCGTCCGCAACGCCGGCGGCGAACTAAAACTTCTCGCCCTCACCAAAAAAGTTCAGGACGTCCTCTACGTCACCAAGCTCTACACCGTCTTCGACGTAAAAGAAGACGAATTCACCGCGGTAAAATCCTTCGACTACTTCTTCGCCAAATAACATTTCGGACGCCACCTCAGCTCTGTCATCCTGAGCGGAACAAGTGCCTAAGCGAAGCGCAGGCACTTGTGCAGTCGAAGGACCCCTGTAATCCCGCGCACCACCATTGCCCTAAAAGGGCATTCTCCAGGAACTGCCGGCGGAAGTAGCGCTCTAACTGACCACTAACCACTGACCACTGCACTTCAATACTCCCGCACATCCCCGTCCACCGAAACCGCCACATACTTCCGCGTCTCCACATCCCGAAACTGCACCACCTGATGTTTCTCCCGCGCCGGCTTCCCCCACCGGCTAGGCTTCTCAGGATTCTGCTCAATCGCCTCCAACGCCGCCAGAAGAAGTGATCAGTGGTCAGTGGTTAGTGGTCAGTAAAGGCCCGCTGGGTCATTTGCCGCCGCCATTCTTGATCAGGTTTTATTAGCTACTAACCACTGCTCACAGATCACTGCTTTAGAGCGGCTAGTAGACCGTTTAGCATTCGGCCTACTTCGGCGGTTGCGCTTAGTAGGGTTTCGCCCTGGTTTTGCTTCGAGGTAGCCTAGATCTCTGGCTATTAGGATCTGCGTTTCGACTTCCACCAAGAACCTCTCGCGTTGCCTAGAAATTGCTTGAACTCTCCGGTGGATACTGGGAACGGAGACTGCTGCGCGTCGAGGTTGGCAAGTCAAACCGTAGGTCTCGATTTTCGGGAACGCTTGTGTACTGCGATAGATGTCCGAGACTAACGCCATCGACTTTTTCCAAACTATCAGGTCGCGATAGGACTGGACGATGGGCCTCACCGAGCATTGCATTTGGTTACCGTGCGCTAAAGGCGCGTCGGAGCACGGTGATGTTCGTCACTGCGCCCTGTGGATTTCCCGAAATGGCAGTGAAAAACAGTGGTCAGTTGGTCAGGGGTCAGGAATCAAGGTCGTAACAGTGGGATGGGAAGGCTGTCGCTCTCTCATTTGGCTTGTGGCTGTCCCGACTTTAGCATTGGACTTGGGTCTAAGTGGGAACGCAGCGGAGTGTTAACTAGTTTGGTTCTTGGCAATGGGGACTTGATCGGGCCGGAAAACCTGATCAAAGAAAAATGGCAACGGCAAATGGCGATTGCCTCAAAAGCTTTGCTGATCACTAGCCACTAACCACTGACCACTGTATCACTTCTTTCCCCTCAGCATCCCAGTAACCCGCTCATAATCATCGACCGAAGCATACTCAATCACAATCTTCCCCTTCCCATGCAGGTCCCGAATCCGAACCCGCATTCCCAACGTCCGCTCCATATCCGTCTGCGCCGCCCGCACATTCGGATCCATCCACCGCGCCCCCGATTTCTTCCTCGCCTCTCCCGGCAAAGTCTGCCCCGGTAGCATCGCAAACGACCCATTGATCCGCATCACCCGGTCTTCAATCTGATCCCATTTCAACTTGTGCGTGACCACTTCGTCCGCCACCTGCTCAATGTAATCGTCATTCTCCAGCCGCAAAATCTCCCGGGCGTCGCTGAAGCTCAAGCGTTCCGATAGCAGATAGTCCATCACTTTCTGCGGCAGCCGCAACAGCCGCATGTAATTCGACACCGTCTCCCGCGACACTCCAATCCGGTCCGCAATCTGCGCCTGCGTCAACTTAAACTCCAGGCTCAGCACCCGGAACGCCTCCGCCTGCTCCACCGGATTCAAGTCCTCCCGCGCAATATTCTCGAGCACGGTCATCTCCGCCGCCTGCTGCGGCGAGAGCCGCCGCACCAAAGCCGGAATCGTCTCCTTCCCGGCCATCTTCGATGCACGTAACCGCCGCTCCCCCACTACCAGGATGTAGCGCCCCTCCTGCTCCGCCGGCCGCACCACCACCGGCTGCACCACCCCATGCTCCTTGATCGAATCCCGCAGCTCCCAAAGCATCTCCTCATCAAACACATACCGAGTCTGGTAAGGATTCTTGTCAATCGAATCGACTGGAAGATTAGGCACCAGGTTCCCAGGAATCCGCGAATCAGCCACCGCCGAAATAGAAATCACCTCTTCAGCGGCATAAGCTTCAAATGTGGGGACGGGCGGCGGCTCGTGTGGGTCGGACACTCCTGTCCGACTAGCCTCCAACTCCGGTGAACCCGGCGGTTCAAGAGTACCGATGTCTCCACCACTCTTGTCACCCCGATCCCCCAAGGCTGTACCACTCCGAGCATCCTTGTCATTCCGAGCGAAGCGAGGAACCTGCTGTCCGCCGGCATCACCACCGGCCCCGGCGTCAGCCTCACTGCCGCGAAGCGAAGTCGGGAAAGCCGCAGCCGCGCTCGGCTCGGTACTAGCTACTCGAGACTCGGGACTAGACACCACCCGCGGCCCCGGTAATAAAGCACCCAACCCCCGCCCCAAAGCCCGCCGCTTCTCCACCTTCTCGTCCTTCTTCTCGCTCACCGGACGCCCAGCCAACTTCTCCGCCGCCGAACCAGTAGTCATAATGGTTTACCCCGTGTTCCTCTGTGTCCCCTGTGTTAAAAGCTTTTGATCTCGCGCCCTACTCGTACTCTGTCATCCCGAGCGACCGCTAACGTAATCCCCCTTCAGCATATCGACGATGATAGATGTACATATAGACATACATCAATGTATCAAGCAGTCTTATCCATCTCCGCGCCCACTGGCGGCTGGGAACCGGCGGCTGGCAGCTGCTTTCCAAGGATCTCTTTCGCCAGCCGTATATAACTCTCCGCCCCCTTCGACCGCGGATCGTACACCAGCGCCGCCTGCCCATGGCTCGGCGCTTCCGCCAGCCGTATGTTCCGCGGTATGGTTGTCGCGCACACCTTGTCCCCAAAAAACTTTCGCAGCTCTGCTGTCACTTGCTGCGCCAGGTTCGTCCGCTCATCCAGCATGGTCAGCACCACGCCTTCAATCTCAAGCCCCGGGTTCAACTCCACGCGGATCCTCTCCACCGTGTCCATCAGCTCACTGATGCCTTCGAGCGCAAAGTATTCCGCCTGCATAGGAATCAATACGGAGTCGGCCGCCACAAGCGCGTTCAAGGTAAGCAGATCGAGCGCCGGCGGACAGTCCAGCACGATGTACTGGAAGCGATCACGCAGTGGCGCGATCGCTTCCCGCAAGCGATACTCGCGCCGCTCAGCCTCCACCAGCTCAATGTTTGCCCCAATCAGGTTCTTGTGTGACGGAATCAGCCACAGCTGTTCCAGCTCAGTGGTCGCCAGCGCCGCCTCACCCGCGGCCTCGCCGAGCAGCAGATGGTAAGTTGAAATACGTTCCGGATCTTTCACCAGACCCAGGCCGCTGGTGGCATTCGATTGCGGATCGCAATCAATGAGTAGTGTGTTCACTTCAGCCGCCGCGAAGGACGCGGCTAGGTTGATGGCAGTCGTAGTCTTGCCCACGCCGCCCTTCTGATTGGCAACAGCGATGACGCGTCCCATAAGTTGTCGAGGAGCCAGAGCTGTTCGCAGAATAGTTCGATTTGTATTTCGAATGCAAGGTCGAATTGCCATGCAGAAGGTGAATTTGTGTGCAAAACGTGTCCAATGTTCCAGTCGGAACATTCAGCCAGCTCTTGGGCATAGGCAAGACCGATTTATGTTCCGACTGGAACGTTGCGGCGTCTTCTTGGGGAAGACTGCTGGGTGCGCTGAATGTTCCAACTGGAACATTGCGTCGAATGTTCCGGTTGGAACATATCGTCACTATGTTCCAGTCGGAACATATCGTCATTATGTTCCGGTCGGAACATATCGTCATTATGTTCCGGTTGGAACATTGTGCTAAGTGTTCCGGTTGGAACATTGGTGGCTTCGGTTTTGATCACAATCAGTGAACTGGCGCAGCCAACTGGCAGGCTTACCACTTGGAGCTTGGAAAACGCTCATTCTTGAGTCCTGGCAGGGATTGGATTGATCATTTGGTCCACTCGTTAACTCTGTTGGTTACCGGCGACCTACCAGGAGCAGGCGGGATTGGGACTGGGGGATGGGGATGGGGGAGTCCCAAGTCAGTTGTGGGAGGGTGGAACGGGTGGCTTCTAGCTGGGAGGAGGCTATCAGGAGGGCGAGGCGTCCGGTCGGGGCCAGGAGGTTGGCGGCTACGGGGAGGACTTTGGAGGGGCGCTCTACTGCACGGAGGGTTACTACGTCGAAGGTGGATGGGGGGAGGGTTTCGGCGCGGGCGTTTTGTATATTGATGTCCGTCAATGTAAGGGCGCGGGCTACTTCTCGGAGGAAGGTGGCTTTCTTTTGGTTTGATTCAATTAGGGTGAGGGAGATGTTGGGGGCCCAGAGTTTTATGGGGATACCGGGGAAGCCTGCTCCGGAGCCTACGTCGGCTAGGCGGGCTACGTCAACGTCAAAATCCTTTACCACAGGGGACACAGAGGTCACAGAGGAAGACACAGGGTACGGCGGGAACAGGTGGCGGGCGGCGAACAGGCTCTCGCCGAAGTGGCGGGTTACTATTTCTTCTTCGTTGCGGATTGCGGTCAGGTTGATGCGGGCGTTCCAGTGTTGGAGTATATCGATGTACGTCGATATACTTTGGAGTTGCGTTGCAGACAGGACAGCAGGTTCTCTCCGGTGTGCGCCTCTGGGCAGGCTCTCACCGGGCCTTTGGCCCGGTTCGGAATGACAAGGATTTGTGGTGGCGGATAGGAACGGTTGGAGCAGTTCGGCTATGCGGGCTGGGTGCATGGCGAATTTCGATTGTAGACGATTGCTTGCCAGTCCCCGCCCGCGCGTGCAGCAGCCCCATTGCTTTCGCAGCCCATCGCTTTTATTGACTTGACCGTTTCACAGACGTAGGATTTTGCTCCAGTGATCGGCCAGACTATCTCGCACTATCGCATCGTCGAAAAACTCGGCGGTGGAGGGATGGGTGTCGTCTACAAAGCCGAAGACACGCGGCTGCATCGTTTTGTCGCCCTCAAGTTCCTGCCCGACGATGTGGCGAACGATCCGCAAGCTCTGGCTCGCTTCCAGCGTGAAGCGCAGGCCGCTTCTGCTCTGAACCATCCCAACATCTGCACCATATATGACATCGGCAAGAGGGGAGAGCAGTCCTTCATCGCCATGGAGTATCTCGATGGCATGACGCTTAAGCACCGCATCGGCAATCGTCCTCTGGAGACGGAATTGATTCTCTCGCTCGCCATCGAGATTGCCGACGCGCTGGATGCTGCTCATGCCGAGGGCATTGTCCATCGCGACATCAAACCTGCGAATATCTTTGTAACCAAGCGCGGGCACGCCAAGATTCTCGATTTCGGATTGGCGAAGGTGACCGCCGGGAGCAGTTCGGCCAGCCAGGTCGCGGCAGCAGCGACACAGACGGTGGACGAGGTGCACCTCACCAGTCCTGGGCAAGCCGTCGGGACCGTCGCTTATATGTCGCCCGAGCAGGCGCGGGCCAAGGAACTGGACAGCCGCACTGATCTGTTTTCCTTCGGGGCGGTGCTGTACGAGATGGCAACTGGCTCGGTGCCATTTTACGGAGAGAGCGCCGCGACCATTTATGACGGGATTCTGAACCGTGATCCGATACCACCGACGGAGATCAACCGAGAGGTCCCGGCGAAGCTGGAAGAGATCATTCATAAAGCGCTGGAGAAAGACCGGGGGCTCCGTTATCAGCACGCGTCCGACATTCGCACTGACTTGCAACGCCTCAAGCGTGACACGACGTCCGGGCGCATCCCGGCGCCAGCGGGGGCGGCCTCTGGGTCTGGGTCCGCTGCAGGCTTCTCCGCCGCCACGGATTCCGCCATCGCCGTGCGTAGTCAGGCAAAGCTCTTCACTATTTTTGGTTTACTTGTCGCGTTGACTGTTATCGCGCTGGGCTTGGGATGGTTCTGGTTCAAGAGCAGGCAATCCGCGCCACAGAGGGCGTTAAGCGAGGTGCAGGTCACGCATACTCTGGCAGAGGACAGCGTGTTGGGTGGCAGTATTTCGCCCAACGGCAAGCGCGTCGCTTATGTTGACCATAAGGGCCTGCACTTAATTGCCATTGAATCTGGGGAATCTCACGACATGGCGCTGCCAGAGGAATTGCGAACTCATCTCTGGGATGTCACATGGTTTCCCGATGGGGAGAAGTTGATCATCGAGTCTCAAAGCGAGTCCGAGGGCAATGTTCTCTGGTCGATTTCCGTTTTCGGAGGAGCGCCTCGTAAGCTCCGTATTCACAGCTCACATGCAAAGGTTTCTCCAGACGGATCGACCATTGCTTTCATCAGCGGCTACATCAGCGGCCGCGGGCACGAGATCTGGGTGGCGGGAGCCGATGGGGAAAATGCAAGAAAAATCCAGGACAAGGAAAGTGACGAATACAAGTCTTTGGCCTGGTCCCCTTCCGGGCAGCGCCTCGCGTACCTTAAGAAATTCGAAAAAGGAGGGGTAGATAATCGGAATTCCGGGGGCAGCATCGAGACGCTTTCCATTAATGGAGGAGCGCCAAGTGTCGTGGTCTCGGAGCCTGGATTATTGATTTGGGCTGGTATGGTCTGGCTTCCCGATGGGCGCCTGGTGTTTTCATCGTCGGGAGAAAAGGTACTTGGGGAGCAGCCGAAACTTTGGGCTATCTTGACAGACTCGCAGACGGGAGTGCCTTCGGGGAAGCCAGCGCAGATGACCAACTGGCCCGATTCACTCGCGCACGACCCGAGCGTCAGCCATGATGGCAGTCGTCTGCTTGGAGGAAAGAACCGACAGCGGAACGACGCCTACATCGGTGAGCTCAAAGAAAACGGCACGCGGCTGGATTCGCTCAAACGCCTGACGTCGAGCGATAGCAGCAATGCGGCAACTGGATGGACACGTGACAGCGGAACCGTTCTTCTCATGTCTAACCGTGCGGGCAGGTTTCAGATCTACACACAGCGAATTGACGCGGATGCACCTGAACTTCTTGCCAGCGGTCCAGATAATCTGTTGTACCCTTCGTTTAGTCCGGATGCCGCATGGGTTCTTTATTGGGCGGTGAGCCAGTCTCAGTCCGCTTCGCAGAGATTGATGCGTGTTCCCGCTTCCGGCGGATCGCCCGAGCAAGTGCTTGAAGCCCCTGTCGACCCGATGATTGTCTTCGACTGTCCTTCACGGCCCTCCAGTTCATGCGTCATCAGCCGTGTGGAACAAGGCCAGCTTGTTTTCTATGCCTTGGATCCCGTGCAAGGGCAAGGTAAGGAAATCATTCGGACTACGTGGGGACAAACTAGCGACCTGCAGTGGTGCATTTCCCCAGACGGTTCGCACATCGCTATTGCGAGTCGGACCCAGCTTCGTGAACAGATCCGAGTACTCGATTTGCAGAATGGCACTGAGCGGAATCTCTCGTTGCCAAAGGGGTGGGATCTACAGTTTCTCCTGGGCCGCGGATGGGAAGGCCTTGTTCGCCAGCGTTCCTTCGACTGAGTTCCTTATCGCGCGCATCGATCTGGATGGAAATACTCACATACTCTTCAAACGGGCTGCGGCGTGGATCGGAGTGCCTTTTTCGTCCCCGGATGGCAAACGCCTGGCCTATTTCGAGGGAATTGTCGATGACAACTTTTGGCTCCTCGAAAATTTCTAAGCCTGCTTAAGAGGGTACGAACGAAGACCGCAGCGCTTTCACGGCATCTCCCGTTCTCTGGAACGACGCTGACCGCGATATTCCCGTCCTGAAGGAGGCAAAGGCGGAGTACGCGAAGCTGCGGTGAGCGGAACTAAGCTGGCGGAATTCCAGGCGTTCTTAGGGTCGAGGGTTGGGCGGCTCAAGGCGGCGTGGAGTCCGCTTTGCACGAGGCAGTCGAGCTGTGCTCGATCCTTCGGCTTCGCTCAGGGCAAGCTAGCCGAGGGCGGCTGTCCCCACATGAGGAGTGCTGTCCCGCAAGGGCAGTGGCTGTCCACACATGAGGCGGCTGTCCCCATATCCGGTTTGGCGGCCTCCTTATGTGTCTAAAGGCTGGGGCGCGGGGTGGCTGGTTGGGCAGGGGGTAAGGTCATTACCTGGCGCGGGTTTGGGCTAATGGCGAATTTGGTGGTGAACTTTGGGAATGTGAATGCGGGGAGGGTTGACTGGTAGGCTGCGGTGGATGCCAGTATTCATGGAGAATCTGCAAGCAGCGGAGACTCGGTCGAGCGAGGAGACTAAGTCTGCGGTCCGAGTGGAAGCCCTGGTGCAGTTGTTGCGGGGGCGGTCATATGAGGAGATCCGGCAACGGATGTATGACAGCGCGCCGGGAAGTGCTTGGTGGTCAGCGTGCAAGGCGGAGCTGGACCTGCGCAATGGACAGCAGATGGCGGAAGCATCGCTGGGTATGTCTCGAGTGTCGGAAAAGATGAGGGCGTCGACCCAGCACTTCGAGCAACTGGCCGACACCTTGCATCAGGCGACCATCGATATCGCCGAGCTGCTGCGCGGGATACAGGAAGCGGGGCGGCGGCTGGAGATCGCGGTGTATGTGACCATTGGGGTCACGCTGGTTCAAACCTTCAATCTGATTTTCATTGCGTTCAGCAAGCGGTAGGGCGCGGGGTTCCCGCGAAAGTCAGAGTCAAATCAAAGTCAAAATCAACGTCAAAGGCAAAAGGCGGGGGCGGAGCGGCGCCGGCGAAACCAAGATCCCTCACTTCGTTTCGGGATGACAATAATTAACGTCGGAGGCAACGGACAGGAGTGTCCGTTCTACACGTTGCGCGGGTGTAAGCTTGGGGGATGAAGAAACAAGGGTCGGACCAAGCGTTTCATGATCGGCGGTATCAGGAGCGGAAGCGGGCGGAGGCGGAGCGGAAGGTTCCTAAGAAGAAGGGGGCTGCTGGGAAGAGCAATCCCGAGTCCCGGGTAACTAGTAGTACCTCGGAAACTGAAGTCTTATCGCAGCGCTGATGCGCTGCGCCATCCAAAGGCAAAGTCTGGGGCGGAGCGGGCGGCGGCGGAACCAAGATCCGTCACTTCGTTCGGGATGACAATCGTTTTTGAGACGCATTGGGGTTGACTTGGGGGCTTTTGGTTCTGTAGATTCTGATTGAACTGAAAGTACTGACATGGCTACTTTGACGGGTGTGCAGAAGCAGTACATTTTGCATTGGGGAGAGATGGGGACGCGGTGGGGGATTAACCGGACGGTGGCGCAGATTCATGCGTTGCTGTATTTGTCGCCGCGGGCATTGCCGGCGGAGGAGATTGCGGAGACATTGAGCGTGGCGCGGTCGAATGTTAGCACGTCGATCCGGGAATTGGAGACCTGGGGGATTGTGCGGGCGGTGCATGTGCTGGGCGACCGGCGGGAGCATTATGAGTCGATGAAAGATGTTTGGGAGATGTTCCGGCTGGTGATTGAGCAGAGGAAGCGGAGGGAGATCGATCCTACGCGGGAGTTGTTGCGGCGGTGTTTGGAGGAGCTGGATCCGAAAGAGGCTGGGGCGGAGTTTACTCGGGAGCGGCTGGCGGCAATGGCGGGATTTTTTGAAGCGGTGACCGAGTTGCATGATCAGATGAAGCGGCTGCCTACTGGGACGGTGAGGAAATTGTTGCGGATGGGAGGGCGGGGGCGGAAGAAGTAGTTGGCATTCGGCTTTCGGTGCTACCGGATCAAACCTTCACCACGGGGTACACGGAGGTTCACGGGGTAAAGCCGTCGGCCAGCGCTACCCGATAGAAATTCCCAGGCAGGGTTGTGGTGGCGACGGCGGGTATGGGGTGCTTCGATTGCGCTCAGCGTGACAGAGGAATTTTCTTATCGGGAGGTGGGTTCGAGGATGGCGCAGGCGGGCGAGCTGAAAAAGATTTGGGTTACATTGAGTGGGCTGCCGCTGACGATTGCGTTGGAGTGGCCTTTTCACCGGTCTACTTCGGGGGCAGATTTCTGGGTGTTGCATGGGGACATCCGGCTGGAGGGTTCGGATGGGTTGCATGCTCCGGTGGCGGTAAATTTGTCGGCTACGGTGCGGGAGGTGCTGGCGTCTTTGGAGGCTTCGGATGCGGAGGCTCCGGTGATTAATGCTTTACGCAAGGAAGTGGACCGGAAGCAGATTGAGTTTGTGAAGTCGGGGAAATTGAAGCCGGTGGCGTTTTCCAGCCGGCATTATGACTTCAAGCGGGGGAAGTGGGTGTTTGGGAAGGCTACGGATGAAGTGATTGCGGAGTTTTTGGAGCGAAAATTTTATTGGGGGACTCGGGTTGGCGGTCAAGAGAGGGTTTGGATTGGGGATCCTACAGAGGCGCAGTATCTGGAGACTACTGCGGAGTACTTAGTGCAAGTGGCGGCGCGGATGGCTGGGGATGGGTTGGTGCGGATGGACGGTGAGTTCGCGGTTGCTACTGAGAGGTTGATGGTGCAGGCTTCAAAGTTTGAAGGCGCTATGCGGACTGCGGTGGAAGAGTTGGAGAAGAAGCATGCCTTTGAGCGCGGGTAGGGAGAACCTACACGGATTAATCATCCTCACTTGATTTAATATTCCTCCTTTTGCAGACAGTGCATCCAAGAAACATTAGGGTGGGAGTGTTCGGTGACCTCAAAATCAAAGTCAAAAGCTTTAACACGGAGGCCACGGGGGTCACGGGGTAAGGCTTGCTTTGCGTTTGTGCTGATGGCTTGCGGGCTTGGTTGGGCGCAGGGGAATGAGCCGGCGCAGAGTTCTGGGCAGACCTCTGCTCAAGATTCTGGACAGGCGGGGAAAGAGCTTCCGGATGCTCCGGACGCTGGTAAGGAAAAGAAAGAAGAGAGTGCGAATCCGGTGGTGGCGGCGGCCGACAAGACTAGGGGTGTGGCTACGGCTGGGTTGAAGAAGGCGCGGGATTGGGAGTCGGGGTGGATTGCGGGAGAGTATATGGGCAGGAACAGGGCGCTGGTTTCGCCAACTCGCCAGCAGCGCGAGGAGATTTATCTGCGGCAGACGCTAACTACTCCGGAAGCGTACATGAAGCGGATGTTTGCGGCGGCGATTGACCAGGTGCGGGGGACGCCATACCAGTGGGACGATGGGTGGGCGGGCTATGCGGAGCGGTTTGCGTCGCGGGAGGGGCAGTTTATTTCGGCGAACACTTTGGCGGCTTTGGGGAATGCGAAGCTCGGATATGAAGTCCGGTATGACCAGTGCAAGTGCCACGGGTTGTGGCCGCGGACGCGGCATGCGTTTATCCGGAATCTGGTGACTTATGATCGGGGCGAGGAGCATTTGCATCCGCAGTGGGCTTTGTACGGGGGAGCGTTTGCGGGAGGGATGATTTCTACGACTTGGAAGCCGGGTTCGCACAATGCGTTTGCCGAGGGTGGACAGGATGCTTTGGAGCAGGTGGGGTGGGGGACGTTGTTGAATTTTGTTACGGAATTTTCCTGGGAGATTAATCGGAAGCAGGGGGTGAAGTAGGGGCTAGTACCTAGTGGCGTGTGATTGGAGCAGTGGTGGTGCCGGCGAACAGCAGGTTCCTCACTTCGTTCGGAATGACAAGGTCTTCGTTCGGAATGACAAAATCTTCTTGATTCGCGGACGAGTTGCCAATTCCAGCCTAGTCTCGCAACTCGTCCTACATTCTCACTACTGGATTGGTAACGTGCCTCCGTTGCCGTTGGGTTCTTCTTCTGGGGCTAAAACTACTGCTGCGGCTACGCGGTCGCCGGGTTCCATGTGTAAGAGGCGGACGCCTTGGGCGTTGCGGCCGGATTCGCGGATGGTTTTGGAATCCATGCGAATGATTTTGCCGTACTGGCTGATCAGCATTACCTGGGAATTTTCGTCGACCAGAGCTATGGCCACTACTTTGCCTACGCGCTCTGTGGTTTTGACGTTGATTACGCCTTTTCCTGCGCGGTTGGTCAGGCGGTATTCATCTGCGGGGGTGCGCTTGCCGTATCCGTTTTCGGTTACGGAGAGGATCAGAGTGCCTTTTTGAGTTAGGTCTACTACTTCGGTGGGCGGGATTTCTTCTACCCCTTCGGTCGCTGGCGCTCCCTGGACGGGCAAGTCGCCCGTCCCCACATGGTTCTTTTCTGTTCCTTCGGCTTCTGGCTTTGGAGTTACTGTCATGCCTACTACGTAGTCGCGTTCTTCCCGGTGGATGCCGTTTACGCCGTAGGCGGCGCGGCCCATGGGGCGGACGTGATTTTCCTCGAAGCGGATGGCCATGCCTTCGTGGGTGGCGATGAAAACGATCTGGTTGCCGTTGGTGATGCGGGCGGCTACGAGTTCGTCTCCTTCTTCGATGTTGATGGCGTTGATGCCGTTGGAGCGGACGTGCATGAATTCGCGGAGCTCGGATTTTTTTACCAGGCCGTTGCGGGTGGCGAAGAAGATGTATTTGTTTTCTTCCTCCAGGTTGCGCACGGGCAACATGGTGCGGACGGTTTCGCCGGGTTGCAAGCCGACCAGATTGCCGATGTGTTTGCCTTTGCCGGCGGCGCTTACGTCGGGAATTTCGTAGACCTTGAGCCAGTAGACGCGGCCTTTGTTGGTGAAGATGAGGATGTAGGCGTGGGTGGAGGCGATGAAGAGATGCTCGACGAAATCTTCGTCGCGGGTCTTCATGCCGGTGCGGCCGGTGCCACCGCGGCGCTGCATGCGGTAGGTGGAGATGGGGGTGCGCTTCATGTAGCCGGAGTGGCTGTAGGTAACGGCTACCTGCTCGTCGGCGATTAAATCTTCGAGGACGATTTCTGCGGCTTCGTCTTCGATGCGGGTGCGGCGTTCGTCTCCGTAGAGATCTTTTACTTCTTCTAATTCCTTGATGATTACTTTTTTGAGTTTGCTTTCGGAGGCGAGGATGGATTCGTAGTCTTCGATTTTTTCGCGGACTTCTTTCAGCTCGTTGGAAATTTCATCGATGGAGAGCTTGGTGAGGCGGTGCAGTTGCAGCTCTAATATCGCTTCGGCCTGGCGCGTGGTGAAGGGCTTTTCGGGATTTTGTTTGGGAGCGCGGCCGGTGGTGTTGATGTCGATTTTCTTGCCGCCGAAGTAGGCGACCAGGTTTTCGCGGGCGTCGGCGCGGTTGGCGCTGGCGCGGATTATGGTGATTACGTTGTCGAGGTGATCTAACGCGTTTAGATAGCCTTCGAGGATGTGCTCGCGATCTTTTGCCTTCTGGAGCAGGAACGCAGTGCGGCGGCGGGCTACTTCTACGCGGTGATTGATGAAGTGCTTGATGGCCTGAATCAGCCCCATTTCGCGGGGCTGGCCGTTGACCACCGCCAGCAGGATCATAGAAAAACCTTCCTGCATGGAGGTGTGTTTGAAGAGTTGGTTGAGGACGATTTGAGGCTCGGCGCCGCGTTTTAGTTCTACTACGATGCGCATGCCGTCGCGATCGCTTTCGTCGCGGATGTCGGAAATGTCTTCGATGTCTTTGTCGTTGACTAACTGCGCGATGCGTTCGACCAGGCGTGCTTTGTTTACCTGATAGGGAATTTCGGTGACGATGATGGCCTGGCGATCTTTGTTGATGTTTTCGATGGCGGCTTTGGCGCGCATCATGAAGCGGCCGCGGCCGGTGCGATAGGCTTCGAAGACTCCGGCGCGCCCGTGGATTACTCCGGCAGTGGGGAAGTCGGGGCCTTGAACGAATTTTAAGATGTCGGCTAGCTGGGCGTTGGGATTGTTGATGAGCGTGATGGTGGCGTCTACGATTTCGGTTAAATTGTGCGGCGGAATTTTTGTGGCCATGCCTACGGCGATTCCATCGGAGCCGTTGATTAATAGATTTGGAATTCTTGCAGGGAGAACGTCGGGTTCTACTTCGCTGCCATCGTAGTTGGGACGGAAGTCTACTGTTTCTTTATCTAAGTCTTCTAGAAGCGCCGTTGAGACTGCGGCTAGTTTGGCTTCGGTGTAGCGATCGGCTGCGGGAGGATCTCCATCGACGGAGCCGAAATTTCCTTGTCCGAAAATTAATGGGTAGCGCATGCTCCAGGTTTGCGCTAAGCGGACTAGGGCGTCGTAGACCGCTAGATTTCCGTGCGGGTGGTACTTGCCCATTACGTCGCCGACGATGCGGGCGCATTTGCGCGTGGCTTTGTTGGGCTGGAGGCCCATCTGCTGCATGGTGTAGAGAATGCGGCGGTGGACGGGCTTGAGTCCGTCGCGGACGTCGGGGAGAGCGCGTCCGATGATGACCGACATGGAATAGTCGAGATACGACTTGCGCATCTCGTCTTCAATGTTGACGGGCTGAATGTGGAGAGCACCGGGACTGCCATCGCCGCCGCCGGGTGGTGGAGTCAGGGGGAGTTCGGGATTTTGGTCGTCTGGCATGGTTTAGATCTTGGGTGTTGGGTGTTCGGCCTTTAGTTTCTCGCAGCTGGGGCTAAGCGGTTGCATTTACAGGTGGTTAATGGGAGTTTGTCGAAGGATATTGTAGCACGTTCGGGGCTGTGATTTGGGTTGCACATGGAGGAATATCTACCTCAATTGTTGACTGTTTTAGAACCTTAAACACAGAGGACACAGGGGCTCACGGGGTAGAACTTTTGGCTTGCGGCTACGGACGCGTTATTACTTCGTTGGGCGATGTTGGCAGGGTGAATTTTACGTTGCGGGTGGTGTTGGCTTCTAGAGTTTGGGGGATGTTCAGGGTGGAGATGGCGATCTTTTTGTTCCAGTATCCGTCGGTGTAATAGTCGCCGCGGGCGTAGAGTATGCCGTCGGCTATGGCGTAGTCGCGGACTTCTTCGGTGTGTCCATCACGGAAGACCAAGAGTGCTGGGGGTGGAGCTAGCGTTTGAGAGATTGAGTTTGACGCGGCGGGCTGCGTGGAATTAGGGCGAGTTGGTCTTGCGGGTTTCGTGTCGTTGGTTTGACCTTGGCCGGGATCGAGGGACCGAGGTTCGCCATTTGATGGGGTGCTGGCGACGCGGACGTAGCGGCCGTTTTGGAGTTCGATCATTAGCGGCTGGGTCGCAGTTGCTGTCTCTCGGTCGTTCTTAGGTTGGAACATTCCAGGTTGGTCCGAATAATCGCGGGCGGCTTGTAACAGGATTATTGGCGGCGGCGAGGCTACGGGATATCCGGTGGAGTAGATGTCATCGGGATTGAAGTAGTCGCCGAGGAATGGGAATGGTAGAGACGTGTAGGGAGAAAATCGGCGGGATCCAAGTGAGTGCGCGTTTCGTCCTAAAACAAAATTGCCGGTGGGCGAGTTGACGCGCGGGATCGCGGAGTGGGCTGGGGCGGCGTGCGCGCTTCTCTGGGCTGCTGCGCATGGGGTGAGCGCCGTGAGAAGGACGATGAGAGCTAGTAAGGGACGGCGACGGAATATTCCTGCTAGAGCTTCCTTACTGGATGCAGTTCGCGGGCGAGGGCGCCCGCGCCACATTGAGTCGTCGAGAATGGCGAGTGGGCGCATGGTCAGTTTCCCTGGGACGAGGACGGCAACTGGAAGGTTACGCCGCGGTCGTCGTTCTGTTTCTGGGTGGCGGGGAGATCGAGATCCGCCAGAGCGATTTTGCGGGAATGGCTGGGGGTTAGATCGTAGAGCGTTTGACCGACTACGGCGTAGTTTTCGATCTCGAGTTGATGGCCGTCTTTGAAGACTAGAGTGGTTGGGATTTGCGGTGAGTCGGAGGAATCTTGCTCGGCTTGCGCGTGGGCTGGGCCTTCGTAGGATGGGGGCACGTAGGAGTCGGGACCTGATCCGCGGCGGTCGAAGATGGTGGGGCCACCCTGATAGTTGGCGTCGTCGTCATCGGTGTTGTCGTTGGCGCCGGCATCGTTGGCATCGGCGGCGTAGGGTAGGGGCACTCCATAGACGTAGGGGTAATAGACAACGCCGCCGGTTGAAGTGTCGTGGTGGGGATGTCCATTGTTGTGGCCCGCACCGTTAGTGGGATGCGAAGTTTTGCTGGACGACGCGCCTGGGGCGGAGCTGGCGCGGGTATATGAAGTGGCGCTGGAAGCGGTTGCGCTGGCGGCGTGGCCGGAGTTGGAGGAAGTCGCCGACGCGCTTTCGTGTTGAGCGTGGCTGAAGGAGACGAGAAGAAGCGGCAACAGGAGGATAGCGGCTGGC
The DNA here is from genome assembly GCA_963850165.1 of uncultured Acidobacteriaceae bacterium. GTDB lineage: Bacteria > Acidobacteriota > Terriglobia > Terriglobales > Acidobacteriaceae > Sulfotelmatobacter. The sequence goes on from CAWKKK010000010.1 coordinate 237,583, forward strand.
GAAACTGGAAACGAGCGCTGGACGGGGCGCTTCACGGAAATATGATACTCCAACGGGAGGGTCATGGCGCACCTCTGTATTTATGTTTAGATCGCGGCTGGGGTTGGGGGGATGCGCGGGGATTGTAGAGAATTGTTCGCGGAGGAAAGGCAAAATCCTTAACACAGGGGACACCCTTCGGCTGCGCTCAGGGCAGGCTGGAGGACACGGGGTAACCCTTTTCATGTTTGGGAAATTTGGATCAGAGCTCGGAGACTCCAGAGGATGTCGGCTGCTATTAGTGCCCAGACTGCGGCTTTTACTAGCTGGCTTTGGGGAGTTTCCATGAGATCGGCTGCGACGCCTGCGACGAAGATCAGGATGAACGGGACCGATGCCAATAAGAAACCTGCGCCGGCTTGATCCGGGTGGGCCATGCCTAGTCCGATGAAGAGCAGGGCGACTAATCCGGGAGCAGTGTTGCCGAAGTAACGCGTGCGCGGCCAGGCGATGTAGGTTATGACGACAACGGGGAGCAGCAGGGCCAGGGCGGGACAGGCTCGCAAGATCTCTCGCGCTACATGGGGGTAGACGGCTGGGACGGTGAAGGTGCGCCAGGTTGCTCCCCAGAAGGAGGCGTGTTGCATTGCCGCGAAGAATGTGTGGAGATGAAAGAAGTAAGTGGCGAAGAGCAGGGCTAGCGCCACTAGACACGCGGCTGCCCAGATGGTTAGGGCTGCGCCGCGGCGGATGGGCGCTAGATAGAGCAGGAAGGCCAGGGCGGCGGGCACGACTACGATCATGGAGAACAGGGAGCCTACGGCGATGGCTAGCGAGATTCCCAGCAGGACGATGCGACGCCAGTTCCAGAGAATTACTTCGCGGGGGGCGTAGAGCGTGTGGGCTACGGCGATGGCGGTGAAGATTGCGCCGAAGGATCCCCAGGCGGCTAGAATTTCGGGCTCGGTGTGCCAGACGGCGCTGGACTGGATCATGGATGGGGAAAAACAGTAGAGGGTAAGGGCGAGGAATCCTCCGGTGTTGCCGCAGAGGCGGCGGGCTACGTACCAGAGGGATGCGCCGAGTGCGAGTCCACAGGCTAAGAAAGGAAGGCGCGGAAGCCAGCGCCAGTACGGTGAATATTCGGAGTTGAGAAGTTTCTGAGGCACTACGAGCAGAGGTGCGGCGGTTGTGAGGGAGAGTAGTGGGGAGTGTTGAGTGTCGAAGCCTGTCGCGTCGTGGGAGATTTCGATGGAAAGTTGGTTGGGAGGATCGGGATAGGGCGCCCCGGCGATGCTGCCGCCGTGAAATTGACGCCAGCCAGCGGTCATGCGGGCTTGCTCTGCGACTGGGGCGGCTTGAGTCAACTCGGGTGCGTTCAGTTCGGAATGTACTAGCCAGAGGGCTTGCGCGAGGAAGGCGAGTAGCAAAGTTCCGGCGAGAAACTGGGGGCGTCCGAAGCGTTCGCGGGGGAAAAATCGGGGCATAAAGCAGGACGAAGTGTTTTACCATGAGCGGGGGTTTTTGCGAGAAACTTCTAGGGTCGGGACAGTTGTCGCGACCGGGTAGTGGTGCGGGAGGGAACAGCGGGTTCCCCACCGGGCCTTCGGCCCGATTCGGAATGACAAGGGTTTGGGGTTGGGCGAGATCGAGAGTGTTGGGATGGATGAGGGCAACGACATTTCGCCGGAGCCGAATCCTGCGCCGGATTTTGAGGCGGGGGTGCAGCCGTCTTATGTGCGGACGGTGTTTTTTGATCCGGACGGACTTCGGGCGGGGTGGGGATTGGCGTTTTATTTGGCCATGTTTTATCCGCTGCAGTTTGTGGCTAGCGGATTGGCGTGGTCTCGGGACTTGGGGGCGAACGGGCTTTGGTCAATGATGCTGGAGGAGTTGGGGGTTCTGGTGGCGGCGGTGCTTCCGGCATTGATTTTGGCGGCAGTTGAGAGGCGGCCGTGGGGAGTGTATGGATTGCCGGGACGGTCATCGTTCGGGAAATTATTTTGGGTGGGGGTGGTGTGGGGATTCGCGAGCATCACGCTGCTGCTCGCGGCTCTGTATGGGCTGCGCGTGTTTGACGTGGGACATCTGGCGATACACGGCGCGCGCATAGTGAAGTATGCGTTGTTCTGGGCGGTGTTTTTCTTGCTGGTCGGGTTCTTCGAAGAATTTCTTTTACGCGGATATTCGCAGTTTACGTTGACTCGGGCGATTGGGTTCTGGCCGTCGGCGGTGGTGCTGTCGTGCGCGTTTGGGTTGATCCATTTGCGGAATACAGGCGAGGAGTGGACGGGGTTGCTGGCGGCGGCGGCGATTGGTTTTTTCTTTTGTTTGACGTTGCGGCGGACCGGGAGCTTGTGGTTTGCGGTGGGGTTTCATGCGGCTTGGGATTGGGGTGAGACGTTTTTTTATTCCGTGCCGGATAGTGGGACGATGTTTCCGGGGCATCTGCTGAAGTCTTCGTTGCATGGGCCGCGCTGGCTTACGGGAGGGATGGTTGGGCCGGAGGGGAGCTTGCTTTGCTTTTTGGTGATTGGGGTGGTTTGGGTGGTGTTTGCTGCGGTTTATCGCGACGTTCGGTACGGGGTGGGGGAAGAAAAATCTTTAACACGGGGGGCACGGGGGATCACGGGGTGACCCGGGTTTCCCGCTTTGGAAAGTTTTCTGTGGAGTGTCTGCAATTCTTTTCTCCTAATGTTCGCCTCGGCCTATACTTCTTTTTCATGAGTGCGGAAACGGATTTGCTTACGCCGTTGCGGCGGTATTGGGGGTATAGCACGTTTCGTCCGCTGCAGGAGCGGATTGTGAGGAGTCTGCTGGCGGGGCACGATGCGTGCGTGGTAATGCCGACGGGCGGGGGCAAGTCTTTGTGCTATCAATTGCCGGCGGTGGTGTCGGGCGGGACGGCGGTGGTGATTTCTCCGCTGATTGCGCTGATGCAGGATCAGGCTACGCAGCTGGCGCAGATGGGGATTCCGGCGGCGGTGTTGAACAGCACCTTGAGCGAAGGCGAGCAGGCTAAGGTGATGAGCCGGGCGCGGGACGGAGCTTACCGGCTGCTGTATGTTTCGCCGGAGCGGATCGCCCGGGGCGATACGATGGGATGGTTGCAGCAGGTGCCGATCGCATTTTTTGCGATCGATGAGGCGCATTGTATTTCGGAGTGGGGTCATGAGTTCCGTCCGGAATACCGGCAGTTGAACAAGTTGAGATCGAAGTCTCCGAATCGTCCCATTGCTGCTTTTACAGCCAGCGCGACGCGGCATGTGCGGCACGACATTCTGGCGCAACTGCAGTTGCGCTCTCCCGACAAATATATAGCCAGCTTTTACCGGCCTAACCTGCGGTACCTGGTGCGCGAATGCGAGGACCTGGAGCAGATGGAACTGCTGGTGCGGGCTTTGCGCAGCTACTCCGGAAGCAACGTGATTGTTTACTCTCCGACGATTAATCGGGTGGAGGAGACGGTGGATTTTCTTGGCGATCACGACATTGCCGCGGTGGGATATCACGGAAAGATGGGGGGTGAGGACCGGAGGCGGAATCAGGAGCGGTGGATGTCGGACGAAGTGCGGGTGCTGGTGGGGACGATCGCTTTTGGGTTGGGGATCAACAAGGCGGCGGTGCGGGCGGTGATTCATTTGTCGTTGCCAAAGTCGATCGAGCAGTATTACCAGGAGGCGGGACGGGCGGGTCGGGACGGCTTGAGTGCGGACTGCGTTTTGCTGTGGCAGAAGAGAGACGCGGGGCTGCTGGGATTTTTTGCGAATCAGATTACGGACGCGGCGGAGCGGGAGCGGGCCTGGGAGCGGTACCGGATTATCCGGGAGTTTGTGGAGTCGCGGCGCTGCCGGCATCGGCAGATTTGCGGGCATTTTGGCGAGGCTCCGAAGTGGGAGACTTGCGACGCGTGCGATGTGTGCGGGAGCGCGGCGGAGTGGATGACGGCGCCGGTTCGGGGCGTGAGTTATGCCGGGAAGGAATCGCGCGTTGCGGCAGGGCGGGATGTTTCCATGCCGCGGATATCGAGTTGAGTGAGTACTTGCGGGAGTGGCGGCGGATTACGGCGAGGGAGCAGGGCGTGCCGGCGTTTGTAGTTTTGCACGATACAACCCTGGAGGAAATTTGCGGGCGGCGGCCGTCGTCGATGGCCGAACTGCTCGACATCACGGGAATTGGTGAGCGGAAGGCCGAAGTCTATGGGAAGGGAATTCTGGCGGCTCTGGAGCGCTACCGCAACGGCGCACGCGCTTCCACGGCTCCTGAGAAGATGACGGCACCTGCACTTGAGACCATGCGTCTACTGCATGCGGGGCATAGTTTTGAAGACATCGCGAAAATCCGGGCACGGCAGTTGTCTACTGTGGTGAACGCTGTGGCCAATCTTGTGGAGCGCGGAGACCTGGAGTTTGATCCCGCGTGGATTGATCGCAACAAATTGGCGGTGATCGAAGCGGCTTGCGCTCGGCTTGGGGTCAACGGGCTGAAGCCTTTGAAGGATGCTTTGCCGCCGGAGATTACTTATGACGAGATTCGGCTGGTGGTGGCGCGGGTGCGGCGGGAGTTGAGGGTTAGTAAGGTGGATGTTCCGGCGTAGGACTGTGAGGGCTTCGCTGCTGTGGCTGAGCCCGAGGCCAGTGGCGGCTATGCCTCTGGTGCTGAAAACTGAGGGGGCGGAGGCAAAGACGTAGCAAGCTACGTCTCTACGAGAGCTTCGTTGAGCTCGCTTGCCGGTTCAGGACTTGCTTGCCAGCATTCTGGCCAGAGCGGATGCAGTCGGGGATGCCTATGCCGCGGTAGCCGTTGCCGGCTAGCGCTAGACCCTGTAGTTGCTGGCGTAGGCGTTCGATGCGGTCGAGGCGTTCTAAGTGGCCTACGCCGTACTGGGCCATGGCGGACTTCCATTTATAGACGCGGGCGAAGAGCGGTGCGGCGCGGAGCGCTAAGATCTGCTGCAATTCGTTGCGGACTAGCGCGACGATGGCGTCGTCGGAGAGCTGCCAGATGTTTTCGGCGTTCGATCCGGCGAAGAAGCAGCGCAGCAAGGCGCGGTCGTCGGGAGCGCGGTGGGGGAACTTGTTGTGGACGAAGGTCGCGGCCAGCAGGCGTTTGCCTTCACTGCGCGGGACGAGGAATCCGAAGCCGGGTGGGAGCGACTGGCGGACGTCGCGATCGTAGCCGAGGCCGACCGTGATGGACGAGCTGTAGCCGATGGCGGAGAGTTCGGCGGAGAGTTCGGGACTGCATAGAGAGAGAAGCTGCGCGGCGGCGTGAGTCGGCACGGCGAGAATCAGGGCGTCGAAGCGATCGGACTTCGTTCCTGAAAGAACAGTCCAGCCTGCGGCATCGGGCTGAATTGAGTGAACGAGGGTGTTGGTTCGCAAAGAGGCTTGGTCAAGTTTTGGCACAAGGGTTTCGACGAGCTGATGCATGCCGTTCTGGAGAGAAGTGAAAAGAGGCGAGGCAGGTTGGTTAGGGCGCGGCATTTTTTTTCTGGCGGCGAGCATGGCGCGGCCGAGGCTGCCGTGAGTGCGCTCCATTTCGGCGAAGCGGGGCAGGACGGCGCGCACGCTGAGGCTGGCGGCTTCACCGCCGTAGACGCCGGAGAGGAGCGGGTCGGCGACGCGATCGACCATTTCCCTTCCGTAGTGGCGCTCGACCAGCGAGGCTACAGTTTCGTCGGCTGGGGCGGCGCGCGGGGGATGGAACAGTTCCCGGGCCATGCGGAGCTTGGTGGTCCAGGAAAAAAGCGGCGAAAGTCCGGTGGGCAGGATTTTGGTTGGGACCATGAACATCAGGCCGTCGGGCAGAGGGATGAGCTGGCCGCCGACAAGAATGTAGGTCTTGCGATCGGCATCGTTTGAGCCGATTAGCTGATCGCCTAGACCGAGCGTGCGGCAGAGATCGGCGGCCCAGGGCTTTTCGGTGATGAAGGAGTCGGGGCCGGCTTCGACGATACAGTTCTGGATATGCTCGGTGCGGAGGACGCCGCCTAGCTCCAGCGAAGATTCATAAAGCACGTATTCGACTGCGCCTGCCCGGCGGTGTTCTTCGAGGGTGAAGGCGGCGGTTAGTCCGGAGACGCCGCCGCCGATGATGGCGATGCGGATCATGGATGCGGGCTTCGGGCTTCGGCTTTCGGGCTTCGGCTGCTGGAGGCCGGATTTGCCGGCGAATATTCTTGCACGGAATAGTCCTGGATCAGGCGGGCCAGGTTCTTCACGTTTTCTACCGGGGTTTCGGGCAGGATGCCGTGACCTAAATTGAAGATGTGGCCGGGGCGTCCGCCGGCTAGGCGAAGAATATTTTCTGCGCGAGACTTCAATTCTTTCCAATCCGCGAAGAGCAGGGCGGGATCTAGATTGCCCTGCACGGCGCAGCGATGTTCGAGATCGCTCCAGCCTTTGTCGAGTGGGATGCGCCAGTCGAGGCCGATGACTTCGGCTCCGGTTTCATTCATGGCGGGGAGCAGCGTGGCGCTGTCGGTGCCGAAATAAATGATAGGCGCGCCGGTCTTTTGCAAGTGCCGTACGAGGCTGGTCGCGTGCGGCAGGACGTAGCGGCGGTAGTCTTCCACGCTTAGGGAGCCGACCCAACTGTCGAAAATCTGGATTACATCGGCGCCGGCTCGCACCTGGGCGGCGGAGTATTCGGCGGTTACCTCGACCAGCTTGCGCATCAATTCGTCCCAGTCAGCGGGAGAGTTGTACATCATCTTTTTGGCGTGGAGGTAGTGGCGAGAGCCTCCGCCTTCGATCATGTAGCTGGCGAGGGTAAAGGGTGCTCCGCAGAAGCCGATGACAGGAAGTTTTCCGGCGAAATGTTTTGCGACCTGACTCACTGCTTCGGAGACATAGCCTAAATCGGCAGCGCGATCGGTGCGGAGCTTAGATATGTCTTCGGGGGAGCGGACGGGCTTGTCGATTACGGGGCCTTCTCCGGCGGAGAAATGAAAGGGCAGGCCCATGACTTCGAGCGGAAGCAGGAGGTCGGCGAAAATGATGGCGGCGTCGACGCCGAGAAACTCGGCGGCGGTGATGGTGACTTCTGCTGCGAGCGCAGGCTTCTTGCAAATTTCGAGCAGGGAATGTTGCTTGCGGACGGCGCGGTACTCGGGCATGTAGCGTCCAGCCTGGCGCATGAACCAGACAGGAGTGCGTTCGACGGGTAGGGATTTGCAGGCGCGAACGAAGAGGGAATTGGGGGCGGACATGAACCGAATACTTTAGCATCTTTGTTGGGGACGTGGGACGCGGGAGAACGGCCGATGTGCGAGACTAGGAAGAATATGAGCGGGACGGCAATCGTGAAGGAGAAAGCGGAACTTGCGGTCGCGGACGGAACACGAATGGCGGCTTATGTGGCGCGTCCGGAGAGCGGTGGACCGCATCCGGGGCTGCTGATGTTTCAAGAGGCGTTTGGGGTCAACGGGCACATCCGCAATGTGTGTGATCGGTTTGCCGCAGAGGGATATGTTGCGATTGCTCCGGAGTTGTTTCATCGCACCGCCCCGCCGGGCTTTGAGGGCAGCTACACAGACTTTCCCGCGCTCATGCCACACTACCAGGCCGTGACAACCGAGACGGCGGAGTTGGACGTGCGAGCGGCATATGAGTGGCTGCGTTCCAATGCGCAGGTAAGAGCGAACGAGATTTCGAGTGTGGGATTTTGCATGGGCGGGCGGGTTTCGTTTATTGCCAATAGCGTGGTTGCGCTGCGGGCGGCGGTTTCATTTTATGGAGGAGGAATCGCTCCTGGATTATTGGATCGGGCGGCGAAGTTACAAGCGCCTGCGTTGCTGATCTGGGGTGGGTTGGACAAGCACATCACGCCGGAGCATCGCAGAGCGGTGACCGAGGCTCTGACCGCGCGGCAGAAGATTTTTGTGAATGTAGAATTTTCCCAAGGCGACCATGGGTTTTTCTGCGACGAACGGGCAACATATGAGCCGCATTCGGCGCGACAGGCTTGGGCTTTGACCTTGGAGTTTCTGAGGTCGTGATTAAACTCGGGATGCTCTTGGCGACGGTGTTTACTCTTCTTGTGGTGGGATTTACGCGGCACGTGCCGGACGTTGGTACGGGGCTCGGCGACAAGGTTTCAGCACCTACCTTTTATAAGGATGTGGTTCCGATCCTCCAGAATAAGTGCCAGAGTTGCCACCGTAGCGGAGAAGCTGCGCCGATGGCGCTGGTGACTTACGAAGAGACGCGTCCGTGGGCGGAGAAAATGGCGGATGCGGTCGCGATGAGGATGATGCCACCCTGGTTCGCCGATCCGCGGTATGGACATTTTGCGAATGATCCGTCGTTGAGTGCGGAGCAGATTGCCACGATTGTCGCCTGGGCGAAGGCCGGAGCGCCGGCAGGGGACGCGCGCGATCGTCCTGCGCCGCGGAAGTGGAGTGAAGGGTGGAATATTCCGCAGCCGGATTTAGTGTTGAAGATGCCGACGCCGGTGCAGATTCCGGCGCGCGGTGAGGTGGAATATACGTATGAGATTGT